>CAWIDH010000010.1:0-127773 GCA_963834855.1 uncultured Gammaproteobacteria bacterium
GGCGTCGTGGAAAGTCATGGACAAGCCAGTCAAGCCCCGCGGTTTTCCGGCTCCGAGCTCGCTGAAGGTGATCCCGGGAACGGAGCGCGCGCAGGCGGCCTATCCCTACTACGTCCAGTTCAGCGAGGCGGATGACGGGCGCTTCTGGTTCTACAACTCGATGCACTTTCCGGAGCCCATGTCGGCGTTCGACATGGTGACGGCGGAGGCGGCGTACTGCGCCCTCGGCGCCGCCAACACGCGGGTTCACTGCCTGCCGACCACGCTGGGGATCGATCACCGCATCATCAACGGGCGCGTCTACATCGGCGGCAACGCGGTGACCGACCCGGACGAGATCGCCCGTCGCACTGCAGAATTCCAGAAACGCGCCTTCTACTACTACGAGAACTGGGAACGCCTCTACGCGCAATGGCGCGAGAAGATGCTGGCGCTGATCCGCGACGCCCAGGCGCTGCCTGCGCCGGCGCTGCCTGAGTTCGAGCCGCTCGAGCATGTCCACGCCGGACGCGGCGTGGCGTCGAACCACCAGCTCCTCGACGTCTACCAGAAGACGCTCGAGGGCTACTTCCGGATGTGGCATCACCACTTCGAGTTCCTGCTTCTGGGCTACGGCGCCTACATGACGTTCTTCGCCTTCTGCAAGAAGGCGTTCCCGGAAATCACCGACCAGACGATCGCCCGCATGGTGGCCGGCATCGAGGCCGAGATCTTCCGCCCGGACGAGGAGCTGCGGCGGCTCGCGCGGCGCGGCGTTGAGCTCGGGGTAGACCCGGCGTTCAAAGACGGCGTGCCGCCCGCGGACATCATCCGCACGCTCGAGCAGTCGGGCGCGCCGGGACGCGCATGGCTCGACGAGCTCGCGATGGCGCGCGATCCCTGGTTCAACATCAACGTCGGCGATGGCTTCTACCACTACCACCGCTCGTGGAACGACGATCTCTCGATGCCGTTTGCGGGCCTTCCCGACTACATGCGGCGGGTGCGGGCCGGGGAGTCGCTGGAGCGGCCGGTCGAGAAGCTGCAGGCCGAGCGCCGGCAGCCTCATCGAGGACTACCGCGAGCTGCTTTCGACCGACGACGAGCGCGCCGCCTACGACCAGATGATCTCGCTCGCGCACCGCGTGTTCCCGTACGTCGAGGGGCACAAGTTCTACTGCGAGCACTGGTACACGAACCTGTTCTTCAACAAGATCCGCGAGTTCGGCGCGTTGCTCGCATCGCACGGCTTCTTCCCGGGCGCCGAGGACGTGTTCCACCTGACGCACTACGAGGTCGAGGCGGCCATCATCGACCTGATGAACGCGTGGTCGACCGGCTCGCCGCCGCGCGGTCCGGTTCGCTGGCCGGCGATCGTGGCCGAGAGGCGCGCCGCGATCGCGGAGTGGGCGAAGCACGACACGCCGCCCGCGCTCGGGCCCGTGCCGGACGTGATCGACGATCCGGCGATCGTCATGCTCTGGGGCATTACGCGCGAGAGTCTCGACACCTGGCTGAACGCGGACAGCGACGCCGGCCGGTAATGAAATCCGGGGATTTGCCGCATCCAGCGGGATCGCCGAAGGCCCCGCGCGCGTCGTCCGGTCGGTGGAAGAAATCGCGCGCCTGCAGAAGGGCGACATCCTCGTCTGCCAGGTCACCAACCCGACCTGGGCGCCGGTGTTTCAGAAAATCGCCGGCGCGGTGTCCGACATCGGTGGCTCGATGAGCCACGCCGCCATCGTGGCGCGGGAATATGGGCTGCCTGCCGTCGTCGGCACCGGTACCGCGACCTCGCGGATCAAGGATGGCCAGCGGATCCGTATCGATGGCGGGCGCGGGGTCGTCACGATCCTGTAGCCGCCCGAAATGCGCATTCGAGCATACACCGCAGCATTGGTGCTGCGGCACACCCCGCACACCGATTGACGGGAGGGAATATCCATGTCCGCATCGAGCAAAACGACACTGACGGCTCCGCCGTGTACCGCCTACCGGATCGTCGACGTGCCGGAGGTACATCGGGACGTGATCAGGCGTCTCGGCGTTCAGGGTACGTACGTCGGCCAATCCGAGCGGGAGAGTCCCTGGGTTCCCTTCGGCACTAATGCCGCAATCCGCCATCTCGCCTTCGATGTCCGCCGCAACGTCTACAGCAACATCCTCTGGATCAAGTCGGCGGGCGTCATCGGCACGCACAAGCACCGCGGCACGGTCGTCATGGTCTGCCTGGAAGGCAGCGCCCGCTATCTCGAGTACGACTGGGTCGCCGGTCCGGGCGACTTCATCTACGAAACCCCAGGGTTGGTCCACACCCTGGTCAGCGATCACCCCAACGGCGTGAAGCTCTTTGGCTGGCTCGAAGGGCCGATCGAGTTCTACGACGAGAACGGAAACTTCGCCGAGACGCTCGATGTCTGGTGGTTCATCAACCATTACGAGACCTACTGCCGTGAGCACGGGATCCCGATCAACGAGCAGCTCTATCTGTGAGGGCGCGGCTGGCCACCAGCGGTTCGGGTAGCCCCACTGCCGTCGATCACGATCCAGCGGGTGTGTGATGCGTTCGACCGGACAGGTCAGCTGGTTCAGGGATATCGGCCTCGCCGATCGTCCCGAGGTCGGGGGCAAGGGTGCGAGTCTCGGGGAACTGCAGCGGGCGGGGATCGCGGTGCCGCCGGGATTCGTCGTCAGGACCTGCGCGTTCGTGAGCTTCATCGAGGCGCTCGAGCACGAATCCCCAGTCAGAGCGCAGGTCGAGGACTTGGGACCCGACGATCTCGCGGCCATCACCAGCTGCTCGAGAGAGTTGCGAACCAGGATCGAGCAGTCCGCGCTGCCGTCGTACGTGCTCGACGAGATTTCAGTGGCGCACAGCGAGCTGACCCGCGGCGCGGCGACGTCTGCGGTTGCGGTGCGCTCCTCGGCAACCACCGAGGATGCGAGCGACGCCAGTTTCGCCGGTCTCCAGGACACCTACCTGTGGGTCAGGAGCACACCCGAGGTACTGCAGAAGGTGCGCAGCTGCTGGGCGAGTCTCTACTCGGTCGAATCGATCAGCTACCGCCGCAAGCGCGGGATTCCGGAGCAGAGCGTCGCGATGGCGGTCGTCGTACAGACCATGGTGGACGCGCGAACCGCCGGCGTGCTGTTCACCCGCAGTCCTATGACGGGCGACCGGTCGGTCCTCACGCTCGAGGGCGCGTGGGGGCTCGGCTCCGCCGTGGTCGGTGGCGAGGTGACCCCTGACCGCTGGGTGATCGGCAAGATCACGGGTGAGATTTCGGTGCGCGAGATATCGGACAAGGTGATCCAGCACGTCCCCGCACCCACCGGGGGTATCGACACTGTTCCCGTCGCCGGGGAATTGCGTCACGCCGCCTGCATGAGCGACGAGGAGCTGCAGGGGCTCCGGGCGGTCGCGCGCGCGATCGAGCGGCATTACGGGTGCGCGCAGGACATCGAGTGGGCGATCGACCGGGTCAGCGGGGAAATCCTGATTCTCCAGAGCCGGCCCGAGACCGTGTGGTCTGCAAGGGATTCCGCGCCGACGGCACGCGCGGCCGAGAATCCCCTGTCGCACGTGCTGTCGATCTTCGGAGGCCGCCGGTGACCCTCACGGCCAAGGAGGTCGCGGAGATCACGCGGCTGCTGGAGGAATCGAGTTTCGATGAGCTGCGTCTCGAGATCGATGGGCTGAAGCTCCATCTGAGGCGCGGCGCCGCGGTTCCGGATCAGGCGGTGCAGGATTCCGCGGCGGCTGTCGTACGCGGCGCCGGTCGCGCCGGTCGCTCCCGACAGTGCGCCGGCGGACAAGCCGAGCCGGCGACGATGTCGATCTGCAGGACGTCCCCGCGCCGATGCTCGGAACGTTCTATCGGTCTCCGAAGCCCGGCGAGCCGCCATTCGTCGAAGTGGGCTCGCGGGTGGACGTCGACACCATCGTCGGCATCATCGAAGTGATGAAGCTGATGAACACGGTGCGCGCCGGCGTCCGAGGAACAGTGACGGAGCTCCTGGCCCGCGATGGCGCTCTCGTCGAGTACGGCGAAACGCTCCTGCGTGTCCGCAGGATGAGTGGGCCGTGAGCATTCGCCGCATCCTGATCGCCAATCGGGGAGAGATCGCGACGAGAATCATCCGGACGTGCCGCGAGCTTGATATCGAAACCGTGCTTGCGGCCTCGGAAGCGGATCGCGACTCGATGCCGGCACGGCTCGCGGACCGCACGATCTGCATCGGTCCCGCGCGACCAGCCGACAGCTATCTGAAAATCGAGACTATCGTTCACGCTGCGGTGGGCGCACACGTCGACGCTATCCATCCCGGCTATGGTTTTCTATCCGAGCGGCCTGCGCTCGCGCGCCTGTGCGAGCGGCACGGCATCGTCTTCATCGGTCCGACGGCAGCGCAGATCGAAGCGGTGGCGGACAAGCTGCAGGCCCGGTCCGCGGCGGAGGCTGCAGGGATTCCCGTGGTGCCGGGAGCCGCGGTGGACTCTGCCGACGCCGCATTGTCCGTCGCCCGCCGCATCGGCAGCCCGTTCCTCGTCAAGGCGGTCGGAGGTGGCGGTGGCCGAGGCATGAAACGGGTCGAGCAGCTGGCGGAGCTGCCCGCCGCGATGGCTCTTGCCGCCTCGGAAGCCGGGGCCGCCTTCGGCGATGCGCGTGTGTACCTCGAGCGTTTCGTCACCGGCGGGCGCCACATCGAGGTACAGGTTCTCGGCGATGGCGCCGGAAGCGTGATCCATCTGGGTGAGCGGGATTGCTCGGTCCAGCGTCGCTATCAGAAGCTGCTGGAGGAAGCGCCGGCACCGGGATTGCCGGAACACTTGAGTCGCCGCCTGCAGGAAGCCGCCGTGCGCTTCGCCGAGCGCCTGTCCTATCGAGGCGCCGGCACCGTGGAGTTCCTGGTCGATGAGCAGCAGGCCTTCTATTTTCTCGAGATGAACGCCCGGATCCAGGTGGAGCACCCGGTGACCGAAGCGCTGACCGGCGTAGACCTGGTCGCCGAGCAGATCGCGATCGCCGGCGGCGCGGGCCTTCGCCTCGGCCAGTCCGACGTCCATCGGCGTGGCTGCGCAATCGAGTGCCGCGTAAACGCCGAAGACCCCGCCCGCGACTTCCGTCCTTGCCCGGGGCTGGTGACCGAAGCCACGTGGCCGACGGGCCCGGGTATCCGCGTCGACACGCACATCGCCGCGGGTTCCCGCGTACCCCCGTACTATGACTCCCTGATGGCCAAGATCATCGCTCACGCGCCGGATCGCCCGACGGCACTGCTGCGGATGCAAGGCGCGATCGCGGCGACTCGCGTGACCGGGGTAGCAACCAACCTGCCCTTCCATGCGCTCGTGCTCGGCGAGCCGCGCTTTCGCGCCGGCGCCGTGGATACGGAGTTCGTGGCACGACTGCTCGAGCGTGACCCCGTGCGATTGGAGAGCGCAACTCGTGGCTGACGTCGAGCTCGTCGACACCTCGCTTCGCGACGGCAACCAGTGTCTCTGGGCTGCCCTCGGCATCGACACCGCGAAGACCCTGACGATTGCGCCGTTGATGGACAAGGTGGGCTTCAGGGCGATCGATTTCACGACGTCCACGCACATGGGGGTGGCTGTCCGCTACAAGCGTGAGAATCCCTGGGAGCGAATCCGGCTCATGGCGGCGGCAACCCCCAACACGCCGCTGCAGTTCATGTCGACCGGCTTTCGCTTCATCTCCTGGGAGACCGCGAGCCCGGAATTCATGGCGCTCGCGTTCCGGGTCCTGGCCCGAAACGGCATCCGCCGATTCTGTCTTGCGGATCCGATGAACGACGCGGAGGCGAACATCACGTGCGCGCGCATGGTCAAGGAGGCGGGAGGCGAGCATGTGATAGCGGCGCTGGTCTTCACGCTGAGCCCGATACACGATGACGCCTACTACGTCGAGCGTGCGCGCATGCTGGCCGCCAGCCCGGATATCGACGCCCTGTACGTCAAGGATCCCGGCGGCCTGCTCTCACCCGCACGCGCGAGCACGCTGATCCCGGCGGTCAAGGCGCAGATCGGCGAGAAGCCGCTCGAGCTTCATTCCCACTGCACGATCGGGCTCGCCGAGCTCACCTACATGGATGCGCCCAACTACGGCGTGAGCGCGCTCCAATGCGCATCCGGCGCCGCTGCCGACGGAATATCCAACCCTCCCTCCGAGCGGGTCGTCGCCAACCTGCGTGCGCTGGGTCACTCGGTGCGCATCGACGCCGAGGCGCTGGCCGAGGTCGGGCGCTACTTCACTCGTCTCGCCGAGGCCGAGGGACTGCCCGTGGGCGCTCCGCAAGGCTTCGACGCGGGCTACCTGCATCATCAGCTGCCCGGCGGCATGGTCGGGACCATGCGTCGCCACCTGGCTGAGCATCGTGTGTCTCGCCTCGAGGGCGCGGTGATCGAGGAGCTGGGCCGCGTGCGCCAGGAGCTCGGCTGGCCGATCGTCATGACGCCGTTCTCCCAGATCGTCCTGACCCAGGCCGTCATGAACGTGACCGGCGCGGAGCGTTACGGCGTGGTTCCCGACGAGCTCATTCGCTATGCGCTCGGCCGCTTCGGCAAACCGACCGTGCCAATTGATCCGGAAGTGATGGATCGGATCGAGTCGTTGCCGCGCACCCGCGAACTGCGCGCCGAAGCTCCCGTCGTGCCGCTCGAGGATCTGCGAAAGCGCATCGGCGCGCAGCTTCCGGATGAGGAATTCCTGCTTCGCGCGTCGATGCAGGCGAGCCAGGTCGATGCGATGCTGGCGGCGGGACCGGCCCAGCTGCACTACGACCCCTCGGTCAAGCCCTTGATGAGTCTCATCCGTGCCCTGGCCGCGCGCCGGGACCTGTGGAGCGTCTCGCTCGAGAAGCCGGGCTTCCGGCTTACGCTCAGCCGGTCGGAGCCTGCGGCCGCCGCGAGCCAGACGTGACGTCGATCGCGGCCGGCGAGGACCCGCCGGAGGCCCTGCGGCCGGTCAGCGGGTTCATGTTCGATGTCGACGGCACGCTGTTGCTCAGCGATCGCTCGCTGGGTGGCTACGAGGTGCTCCCGGGCGCCATCGAAGCCCTGTCAGCGCTCACGGAGCGCGCGGTCCCGTTCGTCCTCCTCACCAATGGCAGCGCATATCCGCCTGCGGAGCAGGCCGCACGACTGCGGAATGTCGGGTTGCCGGTCGAGGACGCGCAGATGATCACTCCGTCGAGCGTGACGGCGGATCACATGTCGCGCCGGGGTATCAAGCGCGCGCTCGTGCTCGGCACGCGCGGCGTGGGACATGCGCTGCGCGAGGCCGGCATTGAGACGATCTACACAGGCGAGCCTCGGGCGAGCGAGGTCGACGCGGTCTACGTCGGCTGGCATCCGGACTGCGGAATGAAGGATATCGAGACCGCGTGCCATGCGATCTGGGCGGGTGCTACGCTCTATGTCGCCTCCGAGGTGCCGTTCTTCGCCACCAGGCAGGGTCGCGCCATGGGATATTCGTACGCGATCTCCGGCGCCATCCGGCGCGTAACCAAGGCTCCTGCCACTCTCACAGGCAAGCCATCGCTGCACGCGTTGCGGTTCGTCGCCAGGAGGCTGGCTGTCCCCATGCGTGAAATAGGCGTCGTTGGAGATGATCCGCTGGTCGAGACCGTCATGGCGCGCCGCGGCGGCGCTACGGCTTTCGGCGTCACGACCGGCGTCACGACCGTCGAGGACTGGATGGGACAGCCCGCGGCGCGGCGTCCTCATCGCGTGCTCGAGGACCTGCGCGACCTGCTGACCTGCGTGGCGCCGGGCCGGGACGGCCAGGGAGTCACCGGCGGCAGAGAATGGCGCTGAAAGCGTCGCTCGGGCGCTTCACGTCCGCATCCTCGCGATTCCTGGCGCGCCAGGCGACAAAACCATCCGGCCTCACGAGCACGCAGCCGGCAGGTTCGAGTCCAAAGGCTGCGTTGAACCCACCGGCCGGGTCCTGCAGGCCGTCCCGTCCCAACTGAAAGGCGGCGAGCGTCATTCGGAGCTCGCTCGCGGCGCGAAGGCCGCTCTCGCACCAGGCCGCGCCATCCGCCGCGGCGAGCAGCGTAAAGCCGCGCCCGAACAGATCGAGTGTCGAGATCTGCCGGCCATCTTTCTGCAGCCAGTAGTGCGGCGCGCGTGTCCCGGGCATGGCACAGGATTCGCGCGGATCGAGGTGCAACCGCGGGTCGACCGGTGATTCCGGGATCACTGCTGCCGATCGATAGACGTAACCGAGCTCGACGTTCATGTCGCCTGCCAGCGGTTGCATCGTGTCTCTCGGGATCGACGGATCGGTGCGCAGCACGTAGCGCGTGTACGCCTGCTCCACCGTCAGCTCGCCGACGGGGCGACGCTCATCCTCATAGGTGTCGAGCAGCTCCGGGGCTGCGACGCCGTTCAGCACCAGCGCGAGCTTCCACGCCAGGTTATGCGCGTCCTGCACGCCGACGTTGCCACCCCATCCACCTGTCGGCGGCATCACATGCGCCGCGTCGCCGGCGATGAAGACGCGCCCGCTGCGGAAACGC
The DNA here is from genome assembly GCA_963834855.1 of uncultured Gammaproteobacteria bacterium. GTDB lineage: Bacteria > Pseudomonadota > Gammaproteobacteria > Steroidobacterales > Steroidobacteraceae > DATJKD01. The sequence continues at coordinate 8,524 of CAWIDH010000010.1, forward strand.
TCGGCCGTATCGGCCCTCGCCTGCCAGTGCATCACGCTCTCGACCGTCACGGGGATGTCTGCGGAGCCGAGGGCCGTCTGCACCATCTTGAGCGCGTCGTCCGCGGTCAGGCCCGGCCGAGACATCCACGTTCGGGCGGGCGGGATCACCCAGCGTGTTGACCACCAGGAAGCCGCTGTCGAACGGTTTCTCGAAGCGGAAGAAGCCGCGCATCTGCGGGTGGTTCACGTATACGACAGCCCACGGTCTGCCCTCGAGGAGGCCGCGGAGGTTCGCGCGGAAATAGATCGTGATGCTGTTCGAGAAGGTTCCGTGCCCGCGCATGCGCACGCCGAGAGCATCGCGGATGCGGCTGTGCGCGCCGTCCGCCGCGACCAGGTACCGCGCACGCACCTCCCGCGTCTCCCCGGTGTCGCGATGACGGATCAGCGCCTTGATGCCGTCCGCATCCTGTTCGAACGAGATGCATTCCGTCGAAAAGTGAATCTGCGCGCCGAGACGTTGCGCGGCTTCCCTGAGCATCGGCTCGAGCACATTCTGCGACAGGAACACGCGCACCGTCGGGCTGAGGTCGCGGATGCCGTCGTTGAAATTCGCGATGTAGTGCGCCGTCGCACCGCCCGCCAGCGTTTCGACGCCGACCACACCCGCGTCCTGGACGAACTGCGCTTCGGACTTTTCGCGTACGACGCTCGTCGAGGCCGACACTGCGAAAGATCTCCATCGTGCGCTGGGTCACCGAGGCGGCGCGCGGATGGATGGCTGTCCCCCGGTGATGCTCCACGACGAGCGATCGCACGCCGTGGTGGCCCAGGAGCGCCGCTGCGGTCATGCCCACCAGGCTGCCGCCAACGATCAGCACCGGCACTTCGATCTCAGCCATGGGAGCTCCTCAAACCGCTGCGGGGTCAGTGTAGGATCCACGAAACCGGCGGCGTGGCAACGGCCCGATACGCTGTCGCGGCCGCTCTCAACAAGACCTGCGCGAGGAAAGTGCATCATGTCCGATGAGACGAAAATCGCGGCGCTCAGCCGGCGAATCGACGAGCTCGAGCGTGAGCTCGGTATCCAGCAGGACATCCACGCGGTGCGCCGGCTGCAATACGCCTACGGATACTTCATCGACAAGTCGCAGTACGACGAGGTCGTCGATCTGTTTTCCGACGAGGGCGAGGTCTGGTTCCTCGGCGGAATCTACCGGGGCAAGACGAGTATCCGGCGGCTCTATATCGAGCGCTTCCGCAAGCGGTTCACCGAGGATCACAACGGTCCGCGCTATGGCTGGCTGCTCGATCACCTGCAGATCCAGATGATCGTCGACGTGGCGCCGGACCGGCGGACCGCCAGCGTGCGCGGCCGCTCCCTGATGCAGGCCGGCCTGCACGAGACCGCCAGCGGCAATCAGCGCGCCTGGTGGGAAGGCGGCATCTACGAGAACCGCTACGTCCGCGAGAACGGGGTCTGGAAGATCCTTCGCCTCGGCTACTACCCGCACTGGCACGGCAGCTTCCAGGACGGTTGGGCGAAGACGCCCATCGACTTCGCGCCGATGGCGAGCATCACGTATCCCGAGGATCCGATCGGCCCCGACGCGCTGATGGACCCGATGCCGCGGCTCTGGCCGGCCACCGATATCGTGCCCTTCCATTACGAGCATCCGGTCACCGGCAAGCCGATCGAGCTCGATAACAGCCGCGCCCGCGAAGGCTTCCAGAAGGCGTGACCGCGCTCCTGGGCCTGGGACCCGCCAGGGCGCATCCGACCGCTGATAGACGGGCCGGCCGCGAGGTGCGCCCGCGGCGGCCGCGACGTCGCGGCACCCTGGCCCAGGCCCGCGCCGCGCGCTGACTCCAGTCAAATCAGTTACTTAGGCGCCGCCAGCCGGGCTGCCGGCGCCCATGGTACCCGTTCCCGTGTGCACTGCAATGAATGAATGCCTATTCATTTGACGTGGACTGCGGGGGCTATTTGTGGGAGCCTGTGCGCCTCCCCCGAGGCCCCCACGGAGGCCCAGCCATGGCACGCAGCCTCGTCCGATCCAACGCCCACTTCCGCAAGGCCGTCACCCGGCTGCCACTCGGCGTTTCCTCGAACTTCCGCTACTGGGGCCAGGACAAGACGATCTACGTCGCCGGCGCCCGGGGCGCCCGCCTGCGCGACATCGACGGCAACGAGTACATCGACTACCGGATGGCCTACGGCCCCTGCATCCTGGGCTACGCGGATCCCCGGGTCGACGCCGCGGCCAGGAACGGCATCGAGATGGGCGGCGTCTTCGCCCTTTCGACCGAGCGCGAGTACGCCGTAGCGAGCCGCATCGCCAGGATGGTGCCGGCCGCCGAGCTCGTGCGCTTCTCGAACTCCGGCACCGAGGCCGTCATGGCCGCGCTGCGTCTCGCGCGCGCCTTTACCGGCAAGGACTCTTACGTCGTCGTCGAGGGCGGCTACCACGGCGTGTTCGATGCGGCGCTCTGGTATACGCCGATCGAGGACTGGAAACCCTCGTCGGGCGAGCCTCACCTCGTGCCCTACAGCGCCGGCGTGCCGAGCATCCTGCGCGGACTGCTGCATGCCGTGCCGATGAACGACGCCGACCGCCTCGAGAGCGTCTTCAAGGCCTACGGTCACGAGATCGCCGCGTTCATGATCGAGCCCATCATGGGCAACTGCTGCTCGATCTCGGCGACACGCGATTACCTGCGCGACGCCCGTGCGCTCTGCGACCGCTACGGCATCCTCATGATCATCGACGAGGTCAAGACCGGTTTCCGCGTGGCGCGCGGGGGCGTCCAGGAGCTGATGGGAGTCAAGGCCGACCTCTGCACGTTCGCGAAGGCCATGGGCAACGGCTACCCGATCAGCGTGGTCGCGGGTCGCGAGGAGGTCATGCGCAAGGTCGGCGACGGCGTCGTGCACGGCGGCACGTTCACCTGCCACTCGGTGGCGCTCGCCGCGGCGGAGAAGACGCTCGAGATCCTCGACGAAACGTCGGCCCTGCAGACGATCGCCGACTACGGCGTAAAGCTGCGGAACGGCATCAGCCAGGTCCTGGCGCAGCGCGGCATCCGCCACTCCTTCACCGGCCACCCCTCGATGAGCGGCCTTTTCTTCAGCGAGACGCCGCCGCACGACTATCGCGACTGGGCCCGGAGCGATTACACTTTCTACGAAGCACTGGCTCCCGAGTTGCACGACCTTGGCGTGCTCTGCGAGCCGGACTCCAGGGAACCGTGGTTCGTCTGCGAGGCGCACGACGAGCGCTGCCTTGCCGAAACGCTTCAGCGGTTCGAGATCGCGGTCGACAGGGTGCTGCGCAGGGAGCCGACTCCGGAACCCGCGCGGTGCGCCAGCTGACGAGACCTTCACATTGACGAACTACGATGCAATCGTTGTCGGCGCAGGCCACAACGGCCTGACGAATGCGGCCTATCTGGCGCGCGCGGGACTCAAGGTCCTCGTGCTCGAGCGCAATCCGTGGATCGGCGGCGCCGCGGTGAGCCGCGAGCTCCACGACGGGTGGATCTACTCGAACTGCTCCTACGTCTGCAGCCTGCTGCGTCCGGAGCTCTTCCGCGATCTCGAGCTCGCGAAACACGGTCTGCAGGTGGTGCCGTACGGCGGCGGCGTGACGTTCACACGGACCGGTGACATCCTCGGCAACTACACGGACGACGGCGTACAGCGCCGGGAGATCGCGCGTCACAACGCGCGCGACGCCGACGCCTACCACCGCTACTCGACCGACGTGATGCGCCAGTGCCGTTTCATCCGGCCGATGCTGCTGCGCTCGCCGCCCGACCCCACGTCGCTCAAGCCGCGCGACATCCGCGAGATGATCTACCTGGGCAAGGAGTTCGCGAAGCTCGGCGAGCAGGTCATCTACGACACGATCCGCTTCTACTCGATGAGCATCGCCGACTTCCTCGGCGAGTACTTCGAGTCGGACCTCGTCAAGGCGCATTTCTCCGGCAGCGGCATCATCGGCACGGCGCTCGGCGTGCATTCGCCGGGCACCGCCTACGTGCTGCTGCACCACTACATGGGCGACGTGGACGGGTCGATCGGGGCCTGGGGCTTCGCGCGCGGCGGCATGGGCTCGGTGTCGAATGCCATCGCCTCCGCGTTCAAGGCGCACGGCGGCGAGATCATCACCGACGCGCCGGTCGAGCGGGTGCTGGTGCAGCAATGGCAGGGTCGCCGGGGTTGCGACCGCGAACGGCAACGAGTACCGCGCCAGGATCGTCGTCTCCAACCTCGACCCCAAGCGCACCTTCCTGAAGCTCTTCGACGAGAAGGACCTCGAGCCGTCGTTCCTCGCGCGGGCCAAGAACTTCAAGATCCGCGGGTCCTCGGGGAAGCTCAACATCGCGCTCGACGGACTGCCCGAATTCCCCGCGCTCGGCCGCGACAATCCGCTGCGCTTCGGCGACATGCACTTCCTCGATTCGCTCGAGCGCTACGAGCGCGCCTACGACGACTGGAAGAACGGCACCTGGTCGAAAGACCCGTACCTCGACATGCTCATCCCGTCGATGACCGACCCGACGATGGCGCCGCCGGGCAAGCATTTCATGTCGGTGTTCGTGCAGTACGTGCCGCCGAAGATCCACGGCCGGGACTGGACGGACCAGGATCGCGACGGCTTCAGGGACACGGTGCTCGACCAGATCTCGAGATACAGCCCGAACTTCCGGCAGCTGATCCGTCACGTCGAGGTCCGCACGCCCCGCGAGATCGAGAACGAGGTCGGCCTGACCGAGGGCAACATCTTCATGGGCGAGCTCACGATGGACCAGCTGCTGTTCAACCGGCCGTTCCCGGGGTACGCGCAGTACCGCGGTCCGGTCCGCGGCTTCTACATGTGTGGCTCGGGGACACATCCCGGCGGCGGCGTCATGGCCGCGCCCGGCGCGAACGCGGCGCGCGAGATACTGCTCGACCTGCGCCGGCCGAACCTCGTGCCTGCGGGCTGGCAAGATGACTGAGCGCGACCGGATCATCATCGTCGGTGCCGGGCACAACGGCCTCGTCTGCGCGGCCTACCTGGCGAAGTCCGGGCGCGACGTCCTGGTGCTCGAAGCCGGGGAGCGCGTCGGGGGCGCGTGCATCACGCGCGAGTTTGCGCCCGGATATCGCGTCTCGGCCTGCGCGCACCTGCTGTACCTGCTCGACCCCGGGATCAGCCGCGAGCTGAATCTCGCCTCGCACGGGCTCAAGCTCGCGCGCTCGGGCCTCAAGACCGTCGCGCTCGCCCGCGAAGGCGAGCATCTCGTGATCGACCGCGGCCGCATCGAATCGGGCCGCGTGCCGGACGAGGACCGTGCAGCGCTCGCCGGGTATCACGCCCGGATGCTGCGTTTCGCGCGCGTGCTCGCGAAACAGCACAACCGCCGGCCGCCGCGCATCCTGGGCGGCGGACGGTCCGAGGCGATCGCGGCGGCCATGCTGGGCCTCGACATCCGCCGGCTCGGACGCTCGGACATGCGCGAGTTCCTGCGCATCGCCGGCATCAACATCTTCGACGTGCTCGAGGAGTCGTTCGACACGCCGCTCCTGAAGGGCGCACTGGCGCTCGATGCGGTGCTCGGAACGAATCTCGGTCCGCGCTCGAACAACTCGGTGCTGAGCCTGCTGCATCGTCTCAGCCGGCAGGTCGCCGATCCGGGCGCCGGCCCGGACCTGCCCGAGGGCGGCATGGGTGCGGTGGCCGAGGCGCTCGCCGCCGCGGCGCGCGGCAACGGCGCGACCGTGCGCACCGGCGCTCCGGTCGCGCGGATCACGCTCGATGGCGGCCGGGTCTCGGGTGTCGAGCTCGCCGATGGCGAGATGCTGCGGGCCGCCACCGTCGTCTCGAACGCCGATCCCGCGCGCACCCTGCTTTCGCTGGTCGGCGCGCGTCATCTCGAGGCGGGGTTCGCGCAGCGCGTCCACCACATCCGCAGCCGGGGCACGGCGGCCAAGCTGCATCTCGCGCTCGACGGCCCGCCGCAGTTCGACCGGCTGCCGTCACAGCAGGCCGGCGAGCGGCTGCTCATCGCGCCCGACCCGGTCTATGTCGAGCACGCGTTCGACGCGTCCAAGTACGGGGCATGCTCGCCCGAGCCGGTGCTGGAAATCACCGTGCCGAGCGTCCACGACCGGTCCTTGGCGCCCGAGGGCCGGCACGTGCTCTCCGCAGTGGTGCAGTACGCCCCGTTCGATCCGCGCGCGAGCACGGATGCGGCGCGCAGCGCGTTTCTCGATCGGGTGCTCGGCGTGCTCGAGCACTATGCGCCGGCGATCCGCCGCCAGGTCGTCGCCTCGGAACTGCTCCTGCCGGCCGACATCGAGCGCGAGTTCCGCATCAGCGGCGGCCACTGGCACCACGGCGAGCTGGCACTCGACCAGTTCCTGATGCTGCGACCCGTACCGGGCGCCGCGCAGTACGCGATGCCGGTCGACGGGCTCTACCTGTGCGGCGCCGGATGCCATCCCGGCGGCGGCGTGATGGGCAGCGCGGGCCGCAACGCCGCCCGCGCCGTCCTCAACGGAGGACCGTCAGCATGATGCCCGAGCAGCACTACCGGACCGTCGACAAGCGGGAGGAGAAGCCATCCCGGACGGTCGGCATGAGGGACAAGGAGCACTTCCGCACGGCCGTCTACCAGACGCCGTTTCACCCGCGCACGTCGGTCCTGAACGTGCTGAACGAATGGCACCGGTGGAAGGACTACACCGTGGCCGATGCCTACTTCGACGAGGCGCTGGAGTACGCCGCAATCAGGAACGCCTGCGCGGTCTTCGACCTGACGCCGATGACCAAGCACCGCATCACGGGGCCGGACGCGCTGCCGTTCCTGAACCGCCTGATCACCCGCGACGTCGCCAAGATCAAGCCGGGCAAGGTCGGCTACTGCGTCTGGTGCGACGACAACGGCCAGGTCATCGACGACGGAACCATCTTTCACCTGCGCGAGGGCGACTATCGCCTGTGCTCGCAGGAACGCCAGCTCGATTGGCTCACGCGCTCGGCGCTCGGGTTCGACGTTTCGATCGTCGAGGACACCCACGACGTGGCTGCGCTCGCCCTGCAGGGACCGACCAGCTGCGCCGTGCTCAAGAAGCTCGGATGCAGCGGAATCGAGAAGCTCGTTCCCTTCGGTATCACCTATTTCCCGTTCGGGGGCACCGAGCTGATGGTGTCGCGCACCGGCTTCACCGGCGACCTGGGCTACGAGCTCTGGATCGAGCCCGCACGGGCCGTCGAGCTGTGGGATGCGCTCTTCGCTGCGGGCGCCGATCACGGCATCCGCCCGATGGGCACGCATGCGCTCGAGGTTGCCCGGATCGAGGCCGGCTTCATCCAGGCGGGCGTGGATTTCCATCCCGCGGACTCGGCCGTCCGGCTCGACCGTTCGCGTTCGCCGTTCGAGCTCGACCTGGGCCGGCTGGTCGATTTCAACAAGCCCGCGTTCACCGGCCGGCGGGCGCTGCTCGAGGAGCAGCGGCGCGGCTCGCGATACCGGCTGGTGCGGCTCGATATCGAGGGCAACAAGCCCGCGAAGTCATCGTACGTCTACGACAGCCGCAAGAACGTCGTCGGCACGGTCACCTCGGCAGAATGGTCGCCGTCCGCCAAGTCGAACATCGCGCTTGCGTCGCTCCACATGCCCTGGGGCCGGCCGGGCGATGAGCTCTGGGCCGAGATCTATTACCAGCGGGAGCTCAAGTGGGCTCGCGTGATGGCTCGCTGTCGCGTCATCGAAGGCGCCATCTTCGATCCGCCCCGCCGCCGGGCGACACCGGCGGGCGATTTCTGAGGGTTCCCGCGTCGCGGGGGCCGGCCATGGCGCATCGGCTGGATCCGCTGCTGAAGCCACAGTCGATCGCCGTGCTCGGCGCGACCGAACGCGCGGGCGCCGTCGGGCGCACGACCGTCGAAAACCTGCTCGCGGGTCGCTACGAGGGCCGCCTGTACGCCGTCAACCCAGGCTACCGCTCGGTCTGCGGCCTGCCCTGCTATCCATCGCTCGCCGCGTTGCCCGCACCGGTCGAGCACGTCGTCTTCGCGGTCAGCGATGCGCGGATCGAAGCCGCGCTCGACGAGACGATCGCGCACGGCGCGCGCGCCGCGACGATCATGTCCAGTCTCGTGCTCGAAGGAGACACCGAGCCTGCGTTGCGCGAACGCGTCGCGGCGAAGATCGGCGCCGCAGGTCTCAAGGTCTGCGGCGCGAACGGCATGGGCTTCTACAATTTCCAGGACGGGGTCTGGGCCTGCGGATTCGCGACCCGCAGCCATGAGCGCGGCGGCAACGTGGCCTACATCAGCCATTCCGGCTCGGGAATGTGCGGCATCGTCGACACCGATGAGCGCCTCGCGTTCAACCTCGTGGTATCGACCGGCCAGGAACTCGCCGTCACGATGGACGAGTACCTGGATTTCGCGCTCGAGATGCCGGGCACCCGCGTGGTGGGGCTCTTCATGGAGACGGCGCGGAACCCCGACGGCCTCATCCGCGCACTCGCAAAGGCGCAGGCCCGCAGGATCCCGGTCGTGGCCTTGAAAGTAGGCCGCACCGAATTCGCAGCCCGCCTTGCGGTCTCGCATTCGGGAGCGGTGGCCGGCCGCGACGCGAGCTACCAGGCCCTGTTCGATCGTTACGGCGTGCAGCGCGTGGACGACATGGACCAGCTCGCGACGACGCTCGTCATGTTCGCGCAGCCGCACGCCGTCGGCCGGGGCGGTCTCGTCTCGATCCACGACTCGGGCGGCGAACGCCAGCTCCTGATCGACCAGGCCGAGCAGGCGCAGGTCCCGGTGGCGCAGCTGTCGCCCGCGTCGGTCGAAAAGCTCGAACGCGACCTCGACCCGGGTCTGCCGGCGGTGAATCCGCTCGACGCCTGGAGCACCGGCGGAGCGGACTACCACGTCGGCATGCGGCGGTGCTTCGCGACGTTGATGTGCGACGACGATGCGGCGTTCGGCGCGGTCGTGCACGATCGCGCGCCGGGCGGCGGCATCTTCGAGGCGTACATCGATTACCTGCGCGAGGGTCATGCGGCCTCCGGCAAGCCGGCCTTCCTGGTGTCGAACCGGCAGGGCACGGGCTCGGACCCGCTCGTGGTGGCGGCGACGCGCGAGGGCTTCCCCGTGCTCGACGGACTCGCCTCCTTCCTCAAGGGCGCCCGTTGCCTGCTCGAATATCGCGATTTCTGCGCGCGCCGGCGCGCCGATCCGCCGCATCCGCCCCGGCCGGCGATCGAGCGGTGGAGCGCCCGCCTCGCGGCCGGCGCGGAGCTCGACGAAGCCGAGTCGGGCGAGATGCTGCGCGACTTCGGCCTGCCGGTGAACCCCTGCCGGGTTGCGGCCAGCGCCGCCGCCGCGCGCACTGCCGCGCGCGAACTGGGATACCCGGTCGTCCTCAAGACCGCACAACCCGGCATCCGCCACAAGTCCGACGACGACGCCGTGGTGCTCGCGCTTGCGGATGACGCAGCCGTCGACGCCGCGTACCGCCGGCTCGCCGCGCGAATGGGACCGAGCGTGCTCGTCGCGCCCATGGTCGACGCTCCCGGTGTCGAGCTGCTGCTCGGACTCGTGCGCGACCCGCAGTTCGGCCCGCTCGTCGTGGTGGGGTTCGGAGGCGTGCACGTGGAGGCGCTCGCGGACGTGGTGTGCGCGATGCCACCTTTCGATGCCACCGAGGTCCGTCGGCTGCTGGCGCGGCTCACGCTCGCACCGGTGCTGACGAGCCGCCGCTTCCGGCGGCCGCTCGCGATCGACGCGTTCTGCGAGGTCGCCGCCCGCTTCTCGGCACTGGCCGTCGCGCTCGGCGATGTGATCGAGGAAATCGACCTCAACCCGGTGATCGTCCACGCGGACGGCTGCATGGCAGTCGACACACTGGTGGTCGGTCGTAACGCGGGCGCGCCCGCACAGGCAGTGAGGAAAGCTGTATGAGCCTGGCTGATCTTGCAAACCACGACCGCGCACGCTGGCACGCTGTCGCCGACACCGCGCAGCGCCGCATCGAGACGCGGCATTTCATCGCTGGCGAGTTCGTCGACTCGCTCGGAGGCGAACGGTTCACGACCGTGAACCCGGCGACCGGTGAGTCGCTGGCGCAGATGTCGGCCGGCACGGAACGCGACGTCGATCGCGCGGTGACGGCCGCGAAGCAGGCCTTCCGGTCGCGCGTATGGTCGCGGATGGCACCGCGAAGCCGCATGCAGATCCTGCAGCGGTTTGCGGACCTCGTGGAACGCGATGCCGAGCGGCTCGCGGTCCTCGAGACACTCGACGCGGGAAAGCCGATTGCCGACGTCGTGACGAGCGACCTGCCCGCTGTCGTCGAGACCATCCGCTTCATGGCCGAGTGCATCGACAAGATCGACGGTGCGGTGACCAACACCGAGTCGGGCGTCGTGCACATGGTGCTGCGCGAACCACTGGGCGTGGTTGGCGCAATCACGCCCTGGAACTACCCGCTGCTGATGGCGGTCTGGAAGGTCGCGCCGGCGCTCGCCGCGGGAAACAGCGTGGTGCTCAAGCCCGCGGAGCAGGCGCCGATGAGCTGCCTGCGGCTCGCCGAGCTCTTCATGGAGGCCGGCGGTCCGGCGGGCGTGCTCAACGTCGTCAACGGGCTCGGCGAAGTCGCGGGCAAGGCGCTCGCGCTGCACCCGGATGTCGCAAAGATCAGCTTCACCGGTTCGACGGAGGTCGGCAAGCTGATCCTGCAGTACGCCGGCCAGTCGAACATGAAGCGGGTCGCGCTCGAGTGCGGTGGCAAGTCCCCGCAGGTCTTCATGGCCGACGTCCCCGACATGGACCGCGCGGTGACCGCGGCCTACCGCGGCATCTACGCGAACATGGGCGAGGTCTGCAACGCCGCATCACGGCTGCTGGTGGACCGGGCCATCCACGACGAGTTCGTCGAGCGGTTCGTCGCTCAGGCCGAAGATGCCTACCGCCCCGGCGACCCGCTGGACCCCGCGACCACGATGGGGCCGCTCGTCACCCGTGATGCGCAGCGCCGCGTGCTCGACCTGATCGAATCCGGGCGACGCGAGGGCGCGCAGCTGCGCTTCGGCGGCGGCGCACCGGCCGGCCTCGACGGCGGCGCGTATGTCTGCCCCACCCTCTTCACCGGGGTCGGCAGCCGGATGCGCATCGCCCGCGAGGAGATCTTCGGTCCCGTCGCGGCCGTCATCCCGTTCTCGGGCGTCGACGAAGCGATCGAGATCGCGAACGACACGATCTACGGGCTGGCCGCCGGCGTGTGGACACGGGACGTCAACACCGCGTTCCGGCTGGTGCGCGACATCGAGGCGGGCATCATCTGGATCAACTGCTTCGACGAGGGCGACATGACGCAGCCGTTCGGCGGGTACAAGCAATCCGGCAACGCGCGCGACAAATGCTTCGACAGCGTGCTCGAGTACACCCAGACCAAGTCGGCGTGGTTCCGGCTCGCGCCCCCGTGAGCGCGCCGCTGCCGGCCGAAGGGACGCGCGCCATGTCCTCCGGACTGGTCGGCTATGAACGGAACGGCGCGCTCGCCGTCCTGGTGCTGAACCGGCCCGACAAGCTGAACGCGATCAACGCGGCGATGGTCGCGGACCTCGGCCGGGCGCTCGATGCCGCCGAGGGCGACGACGAGGTGCTGGCCGTGGTCCTCGCCGGCGCGGGTCGTGCGTTTTCGGCCGGTTTCGACCTCGACCTTGATGCGGACGCGGCCGCGCAGCCGGATCCGCAGGCGGTGCGGCGGGCGCTGCAGGAGGACTTCGCGATCATCATGCGGTTCTGGGACTGTCCCAAGCCGACGATCGCCGCGGTGCATCGCTATTGCCTCGGCAGCGCGATGGAGCTCGCCGTGGCCTGCGACATCACGCTGGCCGCGGACGATTGCGTCTTCGGCGCTCCGGAGGTCCAGTTCGGCAGCGGCATCGTGGCGATGCTGCTGCCCTGGCTCATCGGCCCGAAACATGCGAAGGAACTGCTGCTGACCGGCGACGATCGCGTTCCCGCCGAACGCGCCCTCGCCCTGGGGCTCGTCAATCGCGTCGTCCCTGCGGCACGGCTGATGGACGAAGCACTCGCACTGGCGCGGCGCGTGGCCGCCAACGACCGCCTGGCCGTCAAGCTGACGAAACTTGCCATCAATCGAAGCCTGGAGGCCGCCGGGATGCGCCAGGCCCTGCTGCAGGCATTGGAGCTGGACGTGGTCATCGAGACGACCGAGACACCGGAGTCGCGCGAGTTCAACGCGATCCTGAAGCGCGACGGCGCGAAGGCGGCGATCGCCTGGCGGACCGCGCGCGCGGACAAGGCGAAATCGGGGGGCGGGGCATGAGCGGAGCAAACGCGAACCTGCCGACGGAGCTGCTGCAGTTCCTCGAGCGTCATCCGGCGACGGAGAGCCTCGAGCTGCTGCAGCCCGACATGGTGGGCATCCTGCGCGGCAAGCGCGTCGGCCGACAGGAGTTCGCGAAGCCCTTCAAGGACGGCGTCAATTTCTGCGGCGCCACGGTGCTGCTCGACAGCCAGGGGCAGACGTTCGAAAGGATCGACAACGGCGGCCGCGACGGCGATCCCGACGTGATCTCGAAAGCCGTGCCCGGCTCGCTCGCACCCGTGCCCTGGGCGGCGGTTCCGACCGCGCAGATCCTGCTGGCGATGCACACCGCGGACGGGAAGCCGTACTTCGCGGATCCGCGCCAGGTGCTGCGGCACGCGGCTCGGCCGCTGCAGGACATGGGTCTCACCGCCGTCGCCGCCACCGAGCTCGAGTTCTACCTGGTCGAGGGCGACGGCGATCGACCGCGGCCACGCGTCGGCCGCATGCCGGGCACCGGGCACCGCCAGGTGGGTCCGCAGTACGGCAGCATGGAGGACGTCGAGGACGTCGACCCGTTCCTGGCCGAGCTCTTCGCCGTGTGCCGCACGCAGAACATCCCGGTGGGCGCGACGCTCAAGGAGTTCTCCCCCGGGCAGTTCGAGGTGAACCTGCACCACGTCGCGAACGCCGAGCTCGCCTGCGATCACGCCGTGCTGCTCAAACGGGCCGTGCGGGCGGTGGCGCGACGACATGGGCTCGGCGCCGCCTTCATGGCGAAGCCGTTTGCGGAATCCGCCGGCTGCAGCCTGCACATACACGTGAGCCTCACGGATGCCGAGGGCCGCAACATCTTCGCGCCCGCGCGCGGGGATGGCGCCGTCTCCGACGCGCTGCGGCACGCGATTGGCGGGCTCGCGGCGACGATGGGCGAGGCCATGGCGATCTTCGCGCCAAACGCCAACTCGTATCGCCGGTTCCGGCCGGGCCTGTTCGTGCCCCTGTCGCCGAACTGGGGAGTCAATCATCGTGGTGTGGCGCTCAGGATTCCCTTATCCGGGTCCGAGGACACGCGCATCGAGCATCGGCCCGGTGGCGCCGACGGCAACCCGTATCTCGTCATGGCAGCGGTGCTGGCCGGCATCCACCATGGCCTCGTGAGTCGCTGCGACCCGGGCCCGATGGTGTCGCAGGGCCAGGTGGTCGAGGAGCAGGTGACCCTGCCGATCCGCTGGGAGGCCGCGCTGGCCGCGTTCGAATCAGGCGCCGTGCTTCCGAGGTATCTCGGCGAGCGGTATCACGCGCTCTACGCTGCCTGCCGGCGCGAGGAATGCGACCGGTTCCACGCGCAGATCACCGACCGCGACTACGAGTGGTACCTGCGCGGCGCCTGAGTTGAGGCGCCTGAAGATGTGCGGCGCATGAGCCGTGCGTCGTCACTGACGCGCGAGGCTTGCGTTCCAGGCGGCGACCGAGCCGCGGGCCGGCGCGGTGAGAAGCTGCGTGACCGGCAGCCGGGCGCGGATCCAGTCCTGGAACCCGCCGAGCACGACCTCCTTCTGCGAGAGGACTCCCCGGCTGTAGGCGCTCGACTCGAGCCCCTGCTGCACGGAGCGCGTCAGCAACTCGTCTTCGGCCTGGACCCGCGCATTGATGCGCACGCTCAGGTAACGGGCGGCACGCATCTCACGCCGCTCGTCGGGGAACCCGTACGAGCGTGCACGGATCCGCACGCGGCCCGGGCCGGTCGGGATCACGTGGAAGTAATCGAGCCACTCCGGGTACACGTCGAAGAACACGTTTGGAAACAACCCCAAATAGGTCCAGCGCCGCCGCATGTCCTCGGGCAGGTGCTCGATCGCGGGCAGGAACTTCGCGTAGCGCTCGGCGCTCCAGGACTTGAGCGGCCTCGTACGCATGCGATGGCTGAGCCGCATGGTGCCGTTCGGCCCGAGCTCGCGGTCGTAGTCAGACTCCATGAGCGCCGAGAGCCCGGCGTGACCGATCGGGAAGTGGTAATCCTCGACGTAGTTCTCCACGACGTTCTTCCAGTCGATCGCGAGGTCCTGCTGCCAGACCTCGTCGAGCGGCACCATCTGCTCAATCCGGTAGTGCGCGAGCTCATCGCGATACGGCGCGAGGCGCTCGGCGACGGTGTCGGTGTCGTCACCCGCGCGCAGCCGCACGAACACCATCCCCATGAAAGTCTCGACCTCGATGGGCTTGAGGCCATAGCCCGAGCGGTCGAATTTCGGGAAGGTGTCGGGGGCGCTGATGCTGCGGTTGCGACCGTCGAGGTGATAGGTCCAGCCGTGGTAGCGGCAGGTCAGGAATTTCGGGCAGCTGCCGCGTTCGCCGCTCACGACGGCGTGCGCGCGATGCGCGCAGACGTTGTGGAATGCGCGGATCGCGCCGGTCGCGTCCCGCACCACGAAGCCGCGCTCGCCGTAGAGCTCGAACGTGACGTAGTCGCCCGTTCCGGCCAGCTCGCTCGTGTGGCAGACGATCTGCCAGCCCGGCAGGAGCAACCGCTCCCTCTCGAGCTCGAAGAACTCGTCGTTCCGGTACACCCAGGCCGGCAGCGTGTAACGCAGTCCGGACTCCGGCTCTGACGCGCGCAGCAGGACGGGGACGGACGAGGCCGCGGTCGGAGCCGCGGTTCCGATCCGCGCCTCGAGCCACGGGAAGACGCTGGCGATATACGCCCGGCACTGCCGGATGCCGGCGGCGCGGTCGAACCCGTCGCCCTCGAAGAGGATCGATTGCCACAGCTGGTCGATCAGCCCGACCAGGCCCAATGCAACGGCCGCCAGGTCCGGATGCTGCGGGGCCGGGTGTGCGTCGATGAGCTGCCGGCAGAGCCTCGCGACGGACTGGTTGTAGGCGGCGTCGCGGTCGCCGCAGATGCGCTGGTAGTCGGCGCGGGCGCCGGACTCGGCCACGAAGGCGTACCAGACCGCGACCTTGCGTGCGTCGCTCAACTGCGGGCTCAGGCTCGCGTCGACGAGCGCGAGCAACCCCTGCAGCGGATCGTCCCCCGCCTCCGCCAACTTCGCTTCCAGAACTCGCGCAAACTCCTCGGACACCTCGCGCAGCGTCGCGAGCAGCAGTGCTTCCTTGCTGCCGAAGTGAAAATTGATCGACGCCGCCGTGTGGCCGGCCATCCCCGCGATCTTGGCGGAGGTGAGCGCGGACAGGCCGTGCATCGAGATGGCCGACACGGTGGCGTTGATCAGGTCCAGTTTGGAGCCCGACGGACGGAGCTCGTTGTCGAGGATTGCCGCCATGTGGAGCGCTCCGAGGCCTTTGGTCGAGCCAATTCTAAACGCTGGTCACGGCTGACTCAACATCCATTCAGTAAATTAAATGACTATTCCAGTATCTTCGGTCTGCGGCAGAAGCCGTTGATTCCAGAAGAGTTGCCGTCGCCGCCCGCTCAGACGTACCGACACGGCAGCCGTTGCGGGAGCGGGCGTGCCTCGCGATGATCTGCTGATTCTTTCAATTCGCGGACCATCGGTCATGAACCGCCATGGCGGCCTTGACTCAGAGTCTGATATCAGGCGCCCGGTGATCACCGCGCTGCTCGCCCAGCTCTCGATGGTGGTTGCATGTGGCTCAACGGCAGATGTCCGTCCTGCCGCAGAACTCAAGCCTGGACTCGAGGCGATCGTGGAGGCCGAAGCACGGCGCGGATTCTCTGGCGCGGTCCTGGTTGCTCGAGGCCAACAGGTCCTGCTCGACCGTGGCGTGGGCGAAATCCAGGGCGTGGCGATGACGGCCGACACACGCTTCTGGATCGCGTCGGCCGGCAAGCAGTTCACGAGTGCCGCGGTGCTCCGCTGCTCCGAGCTGGGGCTGCTTTCGCTCGATGCGCCGCTGTCCAGCGTCTTTCCGGATGCCCCAGGTGAAAAGCGGAGCATGACGATCAGGCAATTGCTCTCCTACACCTCGGGCCTGGCGCCATCCGACGCCGGCGAGACGGCGGCAAGTGCGCAGCAGGCCATCGATGAGGTCCTGGTGGCGCCCACCGCAGCGCCTCCCGGTGAGCGGTTCATATACTCAACTGCCAACTACACGCTGGCCGCAGCCATCGTGGAGCGCGTCAGCGGCACACCCTTCCCTGATTTCGTGCGACGAGAGATCTTCGACAAGGCCGGTCTTCGTGACACCGGACAGGCTGTCGGTGCCGCCGCGGGTGGTGTCGCGCCTCTGCGGGGGGAGCTGCCGGAGCGATTGCGCAATCGCTCATGGAACGCGCTCGGATACTATTCCTCGACGCGCGACATCGCTCGATGGATGGCTGCGCTTCAAGGCCAGGCGATATTGTCGTCGGCGAGCGTGCAGGCGCTCTTCTCACCCGTGGCGCCCATTCGAGAGGGCCATGCCGCCCTCGGGTGGTTCCAGGGTGTCACGCCCGGCGGAACCCGCCACATCTTCACGCGCGGCAACGAAGACATGGGCGCCAACGCGTCGATCTATTTCTATCCAGCGGACCGGACGCTCATCGTCGTGCTCACGCACGCCGGGGATGAAAGCGCCGATCTCTCCTGGTCACGATTCGTCCATCGCAGGCTCGAGGCGGCACTTGGGCTCTCGTGAAGACAGCGGGCCACGGCACGGTCGATCCGGTCGCACGCAGGAGTGATCATCGCTCCATTGCCGGATCGCGACAAATGGGCGATAACCACCCCACCATGCAGACGGGGCCGGCACCGCCCGACACGCCCAGACGCAGCACCCGGCTGCGAGTGGCCATCGGCATCGCCCTTTCGTTCTCGGGTCTCGTCATCGTCGTCGTCGTCATGTTGATGCGGCAGGTCATCAGTTTCGAGATGGCGATGCTGATGCTGGTCGCGCTGCTCGGGCTCTACGTGGGCTTCGGCGTCCTGATCGTTGTCTACCACTTGATCGGCAGGCTGGAATGAGAATTCGGGCTGGCGGCGATTTCAGCACTCGGGAGACGGGGCTGCTGACGGCGGGCCGGCCATGCATACGGTCGTGGACAGCGAGAATGCCGCTTCACCCCTGTCCTTGAACGACGCTTCCGCGAAAACGGCCGTGTAGCCCTGCGTTGCACGCGCCGCGTCGCAGACGTACGCGTCGCGCGAGCGTGTGCACCTGCGCGACACCCAGTGCGCTTCGCGGAAATCCCGGCTCGGGCTGTGCGCGCTCCACACGACCACGCGACGCGGCGGACGGTCGGCCTTCACTTCCAGCGCGAGCTCGTGCGACGCGGGCGCGACCCGCCAGGACAGCTGCGGCAAGGGATCACCGCGGGCAGCATGCCGATGCAGCGCGCTCAAGGCGCCGATCACCCGGTCGATGTCGCGCAGGCCATGCCCCTGGTTCGGGACATAGAGGACGTGCTTCGGTTCCGGCAGGCCGTCCCAGTAAAGCTTGAGCGCATCGAGCGGCCAGTAGCGATCGTTGGTGCTGAGCAGGATGAGCTTGGGCTTGGTCAGTCGCCCTCGGTAGCTGTAGGGATCCACGATCGACAGCAGCTCGCGCCCTTGCTCGGAGTCCAGGCGGGAAGGAATCCCGAGGTCCGTGTAGTCGCGGATTTCCTCCGACACGTCGCCCCAGGTCATGCGCTGGTGTTCCAGCTGCGCCTGCATGTTCAGCACGTCGATCACCATTGGCGCGACGGCCATGACGCGCGGATCGACGGCCGCGGTCAACCAGGACGTCCAGCCGCGCTTCGATGCGCCGGCGACCGTGAACGAATCGATCGATACCCCCCAGCGCTGCCGTGCGACCTCCTGCATGGTGTCCATTGCCCGCACGGCGCTCTTCACCATCGGCAGCAGCAGCGGCCAGTCGCGTTCGCCCGTCTCGAGGTATCGATCGAACGTGTACGCGATGAGCGCATCCTCCCTGCGCTCGAAGAGCGGCTGGTGCGGGACCTGGCGCAGCACGCCAACGGGCGCACGCAGGGTCTCCGCAAGGCGCGCGAAGTAACGCGCCTCGCGCGGCAGCTTGGCGTCGGTCCGAACCGCCTCGTACTCTTCCTTCCATCGACCGCCGTGTATGAACAGGAGCGCCTGTCGCGGTTCGGCGCTCATGTTCCCGGGTCGCAGCAGGAACAGCTGGTGTTTCCACGGGAGACCGCGCCACGTCTGCGAGGTCACCAGCAACTCGACGTAGGTCGTGGACCCGATCCGGCCGGTGGTGGCCTCCCGCCATGCGAAGCTCCCGTCCGGCCGCGCCAGGTATTCGGCCAGCGCACCCTCACCGCCGTCTGCGGCCGACCATCCCGGCGTGACTGCGACACCGCAGGCCAGCGCCGTGCACAGCGCAACGCGGCGGAGGACTCCATGCAATCGGTGCAGCATGCAGATGAGGCCGGATTCCTGCGAGGCCGGATCCTGCGTGCCCCATGATGCCAGTCCTCGTTCAGCCTGGCTCACCAGGCCCAGGTATCCGCCTCACCGAGCCTGATTAGCAATCGGCCTCTATTCACCAGAGGCGCGATAAAATATGCGGGCCGGCGGTCGCAGGCGCCAGGGTGCGCCCGTGCCTCCAGCCGCGCACCGGTGCAACGGCCCGGCGCCCGCACCGCGCACCCTACGCTGAGGAAACCGCCATGCCGACGTACGAGTATCGCTGCAATCATTGCGGACAGGTCTTTGAGCGCCAGCAGCACGTCGCGGAGCACGAGAAGTCGCACCCGCGCTGCCCCAAGTGCGAGAGCCGCGACGTCCAGCCCGTGCTTTCGGACTTCTACGCCAGGACCTCGAAGAAGGCCTGAAACCGGGCATCGGCCGAATCTACGCCACCCAGCAGCGCGGCCGGCATCCGTGCAGCTGCGGGCGCCTGCGCCTGGGGCCCCGCGACCATCGACTCAGGACCATTCGACCACCGAGACCTCGCCGACGGGCGAGATTGCGTAATATCCCTGTCTCGACGCGGGTCCACTGTCCCGTGACTCCAAGATCACATACCACGAGGGGGACTGATCATGGCCATGAATCGCAGGGACTTCGGCAGGGTGATGCTGGGCGTGACCGGCGGATTGCTGGCCGGGTCTCAGCTGGCACAAGTGGCCTCCGCCGCTGACGAGAGCGGCGGCGATAAGCACGTCTGCAAGGGCCACAACGCCTGTAAGGGTCAGGGCGGCTGCAAGACCGGTGACGGCGGCTGCGCCGGCAAGAACTCCTGCAAGGGCAAGGGCGGCTGCGCGACCACCGCCAAGCACGAGTGCAAGGGCCACAACGATTGCAAGGGTCAGGGCGGCTGTAAGACCGGTGACGCCGGCTGCGCCGGCAAGAACTCCTGCAAGGGCAAGGGCGGTTGCAAGGTCCCGGTCGAGCACCTGGGCTGATCGCCTGACGAGACCGCGGCTGTCACCCGTGCCACCGGGGCGGGTGGCAGCCGCTCGCCCTGAGAAATGACGAAGCTCCTGCCGAACCGCTGGAACCTGCCCGACCTCGGGCTGGGCGTCGGGCTGCGGACCAGGCACTTCCGGCACATCACCGAGACGTGGCCGGCGATGGACTGGTTCGAGATTCTCTCCGAGAACTTCATCGACACCGAAGGCCGACCGCTCTGGTACCTGGACCAGATCGCGGAGCGCTACCCGATCGTAATGCACGGCGTCTGCCTGTCCATCGGCAGCGCGGACCCCATCGATTTCGGATTCCTGGCCAAGCTGCGGGCGCTCGCCGCGCGCGTGAAGGCCGTCTGGCTCGGCGACCACATCTGCTGGACGGGCGTCGCCGGCGTCAACGGCCACGATCTCTACCCGGTGCCGTATACGGAGCAGAGCCTGCGCCACATGGTCGCGCGCGTGAAGATCGTCCAGGACTACCTCGAGCGCCCGCTGGTGCTCGAGAACCCGTCGACCTACCTGACCTTCGCGTCGTCCACGATGCCGGAAGAGGAATTCATCGCGCGGCTCGCCACCGAGTCGGGCTGCGCGCTGCTGCTCGACGTCAACAACGTCTACGTGACCTGCCGCAACCACGACATGGACCCGATCGCCTGGCTTAAGGCTATTCCCTACGAGCACGTGGTGCAGGTGCACCTGGCCGGTCACACCGACAACGGCACGCACTGCATCGACACGCACGACGGGCACGTGATCGATGAGGTCTGGGCGCTTTACGCGCTCGTGCACGCGAAGGCCGGCGGGCGCGCGACCCTGCTCGAATGGGACGCGAAGATCCCGGCGTTTCCCGATCTGCAGCGAGAACTGCGCAAGGCCGCGCGCTTTCGTGACCAGGGCACGCGCGCCCGCGCTGTGGCATGAGCCGCGCCCCGCCGACGCTGGCGCGCCTCGAGCGCTGGATGCAGGCGGTGGTGACACATCCGGCGGGTGCCGAGGCCGGCGTCCGATCCCCGGCGGCAAGGGCGCTGCAGCCGAGGGCCGCACGGGATCTCGAGTCGGTCGTGCTGCCCTCGAGATCACAGAGCTCTCTCGAGCGCCTCGGTATCTACGCGCACATGTACTACGCGCGTCTCGTCGAAGTGATGACGGAGGAGTACCCCACCACGCGGCGGCTCCTCGGGGACGAGTCCTTCGAGCGCGCCTGTCGCAGATACATCGAGCGGCACCCGTCGACCGAGCGCACCCTGCAGCGGCTGAGCGAGGCGTTTCCCGCGTTCCTGTCGCGGCACCTGCCCGCCGGCCGCCGAAGCGACCTCGCGGTGGACGTCGCGCGCATCGAGCGGGCGATGGAGGACGTCTTCGATGCGCCGCTGGCGCGGCCATTGCGGCACGAGCAGCTGGCCGCGATCGGCACGGACGAGTGGCAGCGCGTGCGGCTGCAGCTCAATCCCGCGCTCCGGCTGCTCGCGCTGCGCACGGCGGCGAACGAGTACATGAACTCCGCGCGCGGCGTCCGACGGGCGCGCGTGCCACCGCCGCGCGAGTCGCACGTCGTGGTGCACCGGCACCGTTACCAGGTTCACCGTCGGACGCTCGACCGCGCACAGTTCGAGTTGTTGTGGTCGCTCAGCGAGGGCAAGACGCTCGCCGCCGCCGTCAAGCTCGCCCTGCGCCATTGCCCAGGCGACCCGGCGCGGCTGGGAACGAAGCTCGGCGGCTGGTTCCGCGACTGGACCGCGGCGGGGCTGTTCTGCGGCGTGGAACGCGGCGCGCCACCTTCAGCACGGCCGTTCGCCGACACGCCGTGATCCGCGGCTGACGCTCATACGCCCCCGAAGGTCCCTATTCAAGCTGCAGTGCAACAGCGTAGCGTGGGCACTACACTCGCCGCCAAGTGGATTCGCGCGTTCAGAGGGCGTTATAGTTTCTTCACCACATCTCGAATTTCAGGGGAAGAGCGATGAAGACTGCTCTCGACTCCAAGGCTCGACTGCTGATTCCGACCGTGGCTTCCAGCCTGCTCATGACTCCGCTTGCGACCCTTGCGCAGGAGTCGCTCGAGGAGGTCGTCGTCACCGGCACGCGCAAGGGCGGCCAGTCGCCGACTGAAACGCTGTCACCGGTCGACCTGCTCGGCGGTGAAATGCTTTCGGACCAGGCGGCCTTCGATCTGACCGATGGGCTCCCCAAGATCAGCCCGTCGCTCAACACGCAGCGCTTCCCGATCGCGGACGGCACGGCGTTCATCCGGCCGGTCACTCTGCGCAATCTCTCGCCGGACCACACGCTCGTGCTGATGAACGGCACGCGCCGCCATCGCTCCGCGCTGGTCAACCTGCAGCTCGCCCCGCTCGGCACGGTCAACCAGGGCTCGCAGGGTGTCGATTTCGCGGCGTTCCCCGCCGCGGCGATCGAGCGGGTCGAGATCCTGCGCGATGGCGCTGCGGCGCAGTACGGCTCGGACGCGATCGCGGGCGTCGTCAACATCATCCTCAAGGACGCGAGCGAGGGTGGATCCATCTCTGCGCAGTACGGTGAGTACTACGAAAGCGACGGCGGGCGCCTATCGGTCAGCGGCAACATCGGCCTGCCGCTCGGCGCCGATGGGTTTGTCAACCTGGCGGGCGAATACTCGGAGGCCGAAATCACGTCGCGGGGCCATGCCCGGTTCAGCGCAGCGGACGTCGGCGCCGTTGTCGGCAACGATCTCGTCCCGCTCGGCGGGCTGGGTCAGCGCTGGGGCGACCCCGACGTCGAGGCCCTGAAGTTCGCCGTTAATGCCGGGATCGAGCCTGAGCGACAGCCTCGAGGTGTACGGCTTTGCGACCTATATGGACAACACCACGAAATCGGACTTCTTCTACCGCGAGCCGGTGATCACGCCGGTGCAGCCCGCCAACATCACCGCGCGCACGACGCTGCAGATCGATAGCGATCCCGACGGTGCTGGACCCCTCCAGCGGGACGGGCTGCCCGACCCCGCGCCTCAGTCGCTGATCGACGATATCGAGGGCCAGGGCCTGAACCCGGCGGACTACCTGGTTGCCGACGGATCGAGCCCGAGCGGCTTCGTGCTCCGCAACCCGATCTACACGAACTTCCCCGGGGGCTACAACCCGGACTTCGGCGCGGATCTGACCGACATGTCGTTCGTACTCGGTCTGCGCGGCGACGTCACCGACACGATCACCTGGGATCTGAGCGGACGGTATGCCGAGAACGAGGTCGAGTACACGCTCTCGGACACGATCAATCCTAGCCTGGGGCGGCTCTCGCCGCTGTCGTTCAACCCCGGAACGCTGACCCAGGAGGAAAGCGGGATCAACCTGGACTTCGTCAAGTCGTTCGAGAATTCTCCGCTCAACGTCGCCTTCGGCGCCGAGCTTCGCAACGAGACCTACAAGGTGGAGTTGGGCGACCCGGCGTCGAGGGAGGTAGGACCGACTGCGGCAATCTTCGGCGTCGGATCTGACGGCTTCCAAGGCTTCCCCGTCGACGCCGCAGGTGATTTCGAGAGCGACAGCTGGGCCGGGTATGTCGACGTCGAAACGGACCTGACCGACCGGCTGTCGGGCGCCGTTGCCCTCCGGTACGAAGACTACGACGTGTTCGGCGACACGACCGACTGGAAGGTTTCCGGGCGATACCAGTTCACGGATGCGTTCGCGATCCGGGCCACGGCAAATACAGGTTTCCGCGCCCCGACGCCGGGGCAGGTCAATACGCTCAACGTCACCACCACCGCGAACGCGGCCGGCCAGCTGATCCCGAACGGCACCTATCCGGTCAACAATCCGGTCGCGGTGACGCTTGGCGCCGTGCCGCTCGAGCCGGAGGAATCGGAAAGCTACACGGCCGGCCTGGTGTGGGACGCCGCGACCCGGACCAGCGTCACGCTCGATTTCTACCACATCGAAATCGACGACCGGGTAGCGCTGCTCAGCAACACCATCGGGCCCGCGCAGGTCGCCCTCCTCACCGCTGCCGGCATACCCGATGCGGCCCTCCTGCAGGGCAGCAACGCGAACTTCTTCGTGAATGGGTTCGACTCCGAGATCGAAGGCATCGACCTCGCGGTGACGAGCGGCTTCGACCTCGGCGGCGGCGACCTGATCGTAGACTTCCGGCACAACTACAACACGCAGGAGGTTTCGAACATCACCCCGGGAACGATCAACGATGCACGGGTATACGACCTCGAGAACCAGATTCCTGAGAACCGCTCGGTGCTGTCGTTCAACTGGGACTCGGGCGACATGTTCGGCGCCCTGCTTCGCCTGAATTACTACGACGGATGGTCGACGACCGCGGGCTTGTTCAATGAGGCCGTTCCACCGGCCATCTTTGACTACGGGTCGGCTCTGCTCGTGGATGCGGAAGTCAGCCTGACGCTGAACGACATGTTCACCGTCACGCTGGGCGGCGAGAACCTGTTCGACGAATACCCGGACACGGAGCGTGATGGGACCCTGGACTTCCTCGGCGTGGAGTACGCCTTGACCTCGCCCTGGGGTTTCAACGGAGGCTTCTACTACCTGCGGCTGTCGGCTCACTTCTGACAGCGCGGCAGAAGCGCAGGCTACGGGGGCCGACGCAAGTCGGCCCCTTTTCTTTTTTCCACTCTCACTGGACAGTGAGGCTCAGTCCGACTTCGCGAGCAGGGTGAAGTGCTCCACCTGCGGCGGCTGCCCCGCCGGATGGCGGCCTCGAATCCGACGTGTTGACCCGGGTGGATGCGGATATCCGCGACTTCGAGGATCATGGCTCTTTCTTCCTCCGAGGACGGTGCGTCCCAGCCATTCGAACGGGCGTACTTGAAGCGCATCGACGACAGGCGTCAAACTCCGCGGTAACGCACGCGCCCACGCCCACCAGACCCGGACAGGGAGTCTCACCATGAAGAGCATGCTGGTCAACGCACTCGTCGCACTCCTCGCGGGTGTCGCGCTCTGCGGCACGGCTTTCGGCAAGGACGAGATGCCAGACAACTGGGACGGGCTCGTGCGGGTCAAGCCCAAGAAGATGGATGCCGCCTACGTTGCGCCCGGCGCCGATTTCCGCGCCTACAGCAAGGTCATGCTCGACCCGGCCGAGGTGGCCTTCAAGAAGAACTGGCGGCGCGACGTCAACGATGCGTCGGTAGGCATCTCGAAGGACGTGTCGGAGGAGCATGCCCAGAAGATCCTGGCTGCGGCACGCGAGGGACTGGACGAGATCTTCAAGGAATCATTCGAGAAGGCCGGCATTCAAGTCGTGACGACACCGGGCGAGGACGTCCTGCGCCTGTCACCCGGGGTCGGCGATCTCTACGTGACGGCGCCGGATACGATGACGGCCGGCAGATCGCGCACGTACACGACCGAAGCCGGAGAGGCGACCCTGGTCCTCGAGGTGCGCGACTCCGCGAGCGGCGCCCTGCTCGGCCGCGTGTTCGACCGCCGCGAGACGCGTCAGAGCGGTAGCGCCCAGTGGGCGACCAGCGTCTCGAACCGTGCGGATTTCGAGCAATTGTTCAAGAGCTGGGCGAACATCTGCGTCAAGGGATTCGAGGAGCTCAAGGCACAGTCGCCCGTGCCCGCCGACCTGCAGCCGAATCAGAAGCTCTGAGGCGTCGCGTCGCTGGACGTCCCGGGCTCGTTCGACACGGCCTTCGGGTCGGGAAGCTCCAGCCGCGCTCAACAGCAGCGCGACCGCCCCCTGCCGTAGCGCGCCTGCATGCGTTCGCGGAAGAAGGCCTCACGGCCCATCGGCCGGCGGCCCGGGTGCCGCTCCCTCAGGTGCGCCACGTACGCGTCGTAATCGGGAATCCCGATCGCGAGCCGCGCGGCTCGTGCGCAGACGCGCCACAGGGCGACGAACCGCAGCACTACCGTCGGCAGCCGGCGCACCGGGCGACCCGGCGTGACGGCCTCGGCGTTCGCCGCGGCCTCAACGCGCAAGCGTCTCGAGCGCAACATGCTCGCTCTCCTGCGAGGTGGGCAGCCGGCTGCGGCGCGCAGCCAACGCGGCCCTGAGGCCGAACCACACGGTCGCGAGCAGCACCCCGATGAACAACGCGCAGAGCGCCGCATCGAGGCTGTTGTTGAACACGATCCGCTGCATCTCCGCGACCGAGCTCGCCGGCGCCAGCACCTCGCCGCGATCCGTCGCGTCGGAGAAGCGCGCGGCGTTCGCGAGGAAGCCGATCCTCGGGTCCGGATGGAAGAGCTTCTGCCATCCCGCGGTCAACGTGCAGATCAGCAGCCACGCGGTCGGCAGCAATGGGATCCACAGGTAACGCTCGCGCTTCATCTTGACCATGACCACGCAGCAGAAGGTGAGCGCGATCCCGGCCAGCATCTGGTTGGCGATCCCGAACAGCGGCCACAAGGTGTTGATGCCGCCGAGCGGGTCGACGACGCCCTGGTAGAGGAACCAGCCCCAGCCAGACACCGCAAGCGCGGTGCAGGCGACGTTCGCCGGCCAGCTCTCGGTGCGCCGGAACGGCGCGTATGCCACGCCGACGAGATCCTGGATCATGAAACGCGCAACCCGCGTGCCAGCATCGAGCGTCGTGAGAATGAACAGCGCCTCGAAGAGGATCGCGTAGTGGTACCAGAAGGCCATCATCCCGCTGCCGCCGACCAGGTCGTTCAGGATCTGCGCCATGCCGACCGCAAGCGTAGGCGCGCCGCCGGTGCGCGACAGGATGGTGCTCTCGCCGATCTGCTCCGCGGTCGTGGCGAGCACCTCCGGCGTCAACACGAAGCCCCAGTTCGAGATCGCGGCCGCGGCAGACTCGACGGTGGCACCGATCAGCGCCGGCGGCGAGTTCATCGCGAAATACACGCCCGGCTGCAGCACGCAGGCCGCGATCAGGGCCATCACCGCGACGAACGCCTCCGTCAGCATCCCGCCGTAGCCGATCAGCGGGATATGCCGTTCATTCGCGATCATCTTCGGCGTCGTGCCCGACGACACGAGCGCATGGAAGCCCGACACCGCGCCGCAGGCGATGGTGATGAACAGGAACGGAAACAACTGCCCGGCGAACACCGGCCCGGTACCGTCGACGAACCGCGTCAGCGCCGGCATCTGCAGGTCGGGGCGCGCGATCACGATCGCCACCGCCAGCAGCAGCACCGTGCCGATCTTGAGGAAGGTTGAAAGATAGTCGCGAGGCGCGAGCAACAGCCAGACGGGCAGCACCGCCGCGACGAACCCGTAGGCGACCAGGAGCCATGCCAGCGTCGTGGCCTCGAGCGTGAACGCCGGTCCCCAGGTCGGATCGGCGGCGACCCGGCCGCCGATCCAGATCGACAGCAGCAGCAGCGCGAGCCCGAGCAGCGACACCTCGAGGACCCGGCCGGGGCGGAAGACGCGCAGGTAGAGGCCCATCACGAGGGCGATCGGGATCGTCATCGCGACGGTGAACGTGCCCCACGGGCTCTGCGCGAGCGCCCTGACCACGACGAGCGCCAGCACCGCCAGCAGGATCACCATGATCATCAGGATCCCGATCATCGAGATCACGCCGGCCACCGCACCCATTTCGCTTCGGATCATCTCGCCGAGCGAACGCCCGTCGCGCCGCGTCGAGAAGAAGAGCACCAGCATGTCCTGCACGGCGCCCGCGAACACGACTCCGACGAGGATCCACAGGGTGCCCGGCAGGTAGCCCATCTGCGCGGCGAGTACGGGGCCGACCAGCGGGCCGGCGCCGGCGATCGCGGCGAAGTGGTGGCCGAACAGCACGCTGCGCTCGGTCGGCACGAAGTCGAGCCCGTCGTTGCGTCGCCACGCGGGCGTCGCCCGGCCGCCGTCGATCCCCATCGCGCGCACGGCGATGTAACGCGAGTAGAAACGGAACGCGATTGCGTACACCGCCGCCGCCGCGGTCACGAGCCAGAGCGCGCTGATGGTCTCGCCGCGCCGCAAGGCGATCGTGCCGACGCAGAACGCAGCCAGTATCGCGAGCGACGCCCATGCGACCCGCTTCAGGGCAGCCATCGGGCGCGTTGCCGTCATGTCATCCTCCGAATCGATCGCGCGAGCGTGGCGGGTGCGCGCGCCTGGGTCAATCAAGCACGTTGCCAAGCTTACATAATGGCCGGCGCGCGCCGAACCTCCGGTAAACGGCGGCACGATGGCCACGTTGTCCTCACCGACACAACACCGGGAGGACGACATGCGGAGGATTTCGTTGCTTGTTATTCCCATGATCATCGGCGCGCCGATCTGCGCCCAGGCGGGCGACGTCGATGCAACGATTGCCGCCGATCGCGGCGACCGCATCGAGCGCCGGCTGGATGCGAGGGGCGACCGAATCGACCGGCGGCTCGACCATCGTGGCGATCGAATCGACGAGCATCTCGACCGCCGTGCGGAGCGGCAGGAAGACCTCGGGCACGACCACCGCGCCGATCGGCTCGACGACAAGGGCGATCGCATCGAGAACCGCCTCGATCGGCGGGGTGACCGGATCGACAACCGGCTCGATCGCCGCGGCGAACGTATCGGCGATCGCCTGGATCGCAGGAGCGTCCGCCGCCCTGTGCCGCGCGGCTGAGTGCTCGCGACGGGGCGGCGCCGGTGTCGATCACCTGGCGCTGCCTCGACCTGGCTGGCCGAATTCCGCGCCGAAGCTAGCCGACGCTCGATCGGGGACGGTTGCGGGTAAGATGCACGGGGTGCGCGCCAAGGAGGGCACCCCCGGGCATGACGCCGCGTTATCACTGGCTGGCTCTCTACTCGCTGCTGCTCGCGGCCGGGACGGCCTGGTGGCTCCTCGAGAGCCTGCAGGGCGGGGCCGCGTTCCCACCCGGCTGGATCATCGGCGTGCTGATCGCGGCTTGCCTCTTCGTCTGGCAGTTCGGCGTACCGGTGCCGCGCGTGGGCTTGAGCTCGATGGAGCGCGTGCCGCAGGTCGGGATGCTGCTCGTGCTCAGCCCGCCGGTGGCCGCGGCGATCTGCGGCGCGGCCTCGCTGCTCTGGCCCCTGATCAGCCGGCGTTACAGCCACGGCTCACCTAAGTCCGCGGTGCTTCGCGCCGTGCACAACGCGGCGATGACGGCCTTGATGCTGATGGTGGCGGGCAAGGCCTACCTGGCCGCGGGCGGGCGGCATCCCCTCGATGTGCCGACGCTCGGCGACCTGTGGCCGCTTGCGGCGATGGCGATCACCGCGCAGATCGTGAATGTCTCGCTGCTGGCGCTCTACTTCCGTCTCGACGGGCGCGAAGTCAGCAGGATCATCCGGCCGGTTTACACGCTCGTCGATCTCGTCTTCGTGCCGGCGGGCGTGCTTGCGGCCGTGCTCTACAACACCGCGGCGCCCGCCACGTTCGCCTTGTTCGTCGTGCTCATGGTGCTATTCGTGCTGAGTTTCAACGGCCTCGGCGGCGCGCTGACCTCGGCAGATTCCAGGAGCAGCCCGCTCGGCCCCTTGTCCGCCGCCGCTCGACCGCTGCACGGCGCACGCAGCATCGACGAGCTCGGCGAGCGCATCCTGGCGGAAGCGCGGGTGCTGTTCCGGTTCGACGAGTTCTACCTGGTTCTCGTGGATCGCGAGAAAGGAATGCTCGACCTGCGCGTGCACGAGGTGCGCGGCGAGCGCCGGCCGTCGCGACGCAGTCCGCTCGAGTCGGGTCCGTTCGGGTCGGTCATCACCAGCGGCGAGGCGGTGCTGGTCGAGGACCGGGCGCGGGCGTCCGACGCGCTGCGCGCGAGCGGCGGATCTTGCCGGCGCCGGGGCAGGCTCCGTCATCCTCGTTCCGCTGCTGGACGGCGGGCAGGTCACCGGGGTGCTCGGCGTCCTGCACTCCCGGCCGGGCACGTACTCCGACGCCGACCTTCACCTGATGCAGCGGCTCGCCGGGCAGGTGGCGCCGGCCGTCTCCGACGCGCGTGTGTTCGAGGACCTCGAAGACTACCGCCGGCACCTCGAGGACCGTGTTGAGGAGCGCACAAGCGAGCTCGATCGGGCGAATCGTGAGAAGGAACGCCTGATCGACGCACTCCGCGAGCGCAGCCACACCCTGGAGCGGGAGTCGCAGGAGGACCCGCTCACCGCCATCGCGAACCGCCGCGCCTTCGGGCGCAGGCTCGCGGCGGAAATGGAGGTGGCGCGCGCGGTGGGGCAGCCGCTCGCGCTGGCCATGGCGGACCTCGATCATTTCAAGGTCGTGAACGACCGCCTCGGCCACGCCGTGGGCGACGAGGTGCTGCGGCGCAGTGCAATGCTCATGCAGCAGCACTGTCGCTCCGTCGACCTCGTGGCGCGTATCGGCGGCGAGGAGTTCGCGCTGATACTGCCCGGCATGGAGCACGCGAACGCGCTCACCTTCTGCGAGCGCCTGCGCGGCGCGGTCGAGTCAAATGAGTGGCACGCGGTCCACCCGGGCTTGCGCCTCACGCTCTCCATCGGGATCGCGCAGTGGGACGGGAGGTCAGGCGCCGAGGACCTGCTGCGCGCGGCGGACACGCGTCTCTACATCGCCAAGCACGCCGGGCGTAATCGCGTCGCCTGACGCTCGTGCGCGCGCTCCGTGTCGGCCCGCACAGCGCGGGTGCGGCGGATCCTCGTCACCCGGCGCGGACGGGCCGGTCCCGGATCCACTGCGAGTAAACCCATTTCACGCCGCTCGTCGGCGGAAGCCCCGCGTGCAGCGTGTCATAGTCGAGCGCACCGGATGGGCGGACGTTGTCGAAGAACAGTGCGTCGCCGCGCGCGCCCTTGTAGCGCAATCCGATGCGCGGAAAGTCGGTCTCCCCGCCCGCGTAGTCGTCGTTGAGATAGACGAGCGCCGTCGCGACCCGCTGCCCATGGCGCTGGATCTCCTGCATCAGGGCGGGGGTGGCCGGCTCCTGGAAGTCGCAATGCGGCGCGAACTGCTGACCGGGCTCATAGTGCAGCAGCTTGGCGACCTCGAAGTACTGCGATGCGACGCCGACGGCCGCCGCCACGCGTTCGCTCAGCAGGCTCAGCACGACGTCGATGTTGCCGAACGTGTAGTCGGATTCCGTGTTGGTCCGCGAATCGGACTGCGCGTGTCCACTCGCATCCTTCCGGTAGATCAACGCGCGGCGCAGCCGGTGTCTCGCGAGCGCGATCAGCCATTCGCACTCGGCCTTCGAGGCGAAGCCTTCGCATACGCGGATCCTCGGTGCCTCCGAAACCACCCGCACCGCGGGAGCGAGTGGTCCAGCGGGTCACGTCGACGCGCCGGCGCAGCGCGACCCAGTCGTCCCCGTCGCCACCAGCCAGGAACCGGAGCTCGCGCCGGGACGGCTCCCAGCCAAGCTCCGCCGCGCGCTGCAGTCGATCGAGCGCTACGTCCACGCTGCGAGGACACAGGATGCCCCACGCCGCCAGCAGCGCGAGCTGCGCGGTCGCCTCGCCGTCGCCGCGCGCCGCCGCGGCTTCGAGGCAGGTCACGCCCTCCTTCGCTGCCTGTGTTACTCCGTCTCCGGTCAGCAGCCGCCTGCCCAGGCTCGTGAGCGCGCGAAGGTCGCCCGCACGCGCCCTTTCCCGCAACTCAGTGATCCCCGCGCCGCCCATGCTGCATCCCGCCGATCAGGTGCGATCGTCGACAGGTCGGAACCGGGAGCGCTGCTCGAGCGCCTCCTCGAGCGCCGCGCGATCCGCAGCTGACATGGGCCGCGGGCGATAGTCGGGGCCGAGCGTCTCGACGTCGCCGGTGCGCCAGACGACGACGTGCCGTTCGCCGGGTACGACCGCCGCGTAGTCCCGGAACGTGGCGAGTGTCAGTACGCCCCGGTCCGCCGTATCGAACAGGTCGCGGCCGACGCTGTAATCCCCAGACGGGTTTCGGCAGCCCAGCGCGCGGTCGAGCAGCGTCGGCGCGACGTCGAAATGGCTGGTCTCGTGATCGTGGACCGATGGCGCCAGGCCAGGCCACCGTATGAACAGGGGCACGTGCGTCTGGAAGCGCGAGAAGTTGGAATTGTGCCCCCAGTAGTTCATGTGCTGGTCGTTGAATTCCTGCCCGTGATCGCTGGTCACGAGCAGCACGGTGCGGTCGAGGAGTCCCTCGCGCGCGAACGACGTCGATGGCTTCGCCGGCGAGCCGGTCCACGTATCGCACGGAATTCAGGTAGCGATTGCGGAACGGCTCGGGATCCGTGCTGTTCGTGAGCGCCAGGTAGTCGACCTCGTCCAAGCTCGGCTGGAACTTGAGCGGCCAATCGGGCGGAAAGTCGTACTTGTGCGGGGAATCGTAGAACAGCAGCGCGAAGAAGGGCCGCGACGGATCGCGCCTGCCCAGCCAGCCGATGAAGTCCGTCGTCAGGTCGCGGTCGCGCTGCCATGCGCGCTCGCCGTCCGAACGCAGCCGCAGCCCGGGCACGCCCAGGAAAATCGTCCGGTCGAGCTCCGGGCTGAACAGCGGCGCGCTGCGGAACACGGCGACGTCGTAACCCTGCTGCATCAACTCCTGGATCAGCACCGCGCCGCGGCGCTCGCCGAGCATGTCGTGCCAGTAGGTGCCGGGCAGCCCGTAGAACAGCGAGAACATGCCCATGCGGGTCGCGTTCCCGCCGGAGATGTGGTTTTCGAAGCGCTGCGATTCACCGGCGAGCCGCGCCAGGTTCGGCGTGACCTCCGGAGTCAATGCGTCGGCGCGCCAGGAGTCGACTACGACGAACAGCAGGTTGGGTCGACGGGACAGGCCGACACAGGAGAGCGGCGCCCTCGGGTAATTCAGGCCGATACTCGCCGCCAGCACGATCGCATCCTGCGATCGCGGGGTCAGCCCGTGTCCGCGCAGCCAGCGCTTAGCGGTCAGCGCCCTGTGGAAGGGCAGGATGCGCGCCTGACCGGTGACGGGCGTATATCCGGCCGCGTTCGCCCAGGCGTGCACGCCGTTGTGACCCACGACGATGACCGCCAGCGTGATGGCGAGCATCGGCCCGGCCAGCCTGCCGCGTCGGCGCACCAGGCGCCCCGCGAGCCAGGCGCAACCCGCGAGCATTGCGGCGAGCGCGAGCGCGATGGTGCCGAGCTTCAGGTAGGAGCGGAGCGGGAAATCGAAGGTCTCGCCCATCGCACCGCCCGTGACCAGGTTCCAGATGCTCGCGTCGAGGTGCAGGCGGTATTGCTGCCAGACGAACCCGTCGACCACGGTCAGCGTCAGCCATGCCAGCGCGAGGAGCAGACCCGCGGGAACGACCCAGCGCCGCCGCGGCAGCAGCAGCACGACGGGCAGGAGGAGCACGAAGACGAGGCTCGCCAGGATCACGCCATGCGACACGAACATCAGCAGGCTGAATGCGCGCGCCGCGGCGCCTTCCGGCAGCGTCACGACCGTCAGGTAGCGCAGCGCAAGCAGCTCGAAGAGCGCCGCGGCACAGACGAGAAACCAGCCGCACCACCGCAGCAGGTCCGCGCGGGTGTCGCGCATCAGGGGCCTCCGCGGCCCGGAAAACCGGGCGCACGCGCCATGCCGCGACCGTCCCGGACCGGTTCTATCTTACCGCTGATGAGCGCGGGTCAGGCCGCCGACGATCTCCGTACCGGCGACGATCGGCAAGGGTTCAGAGGCTCTCGCCGCCGACTTCCGTGACGAACCAGAGGGCGATGGCCGTGAAGAGCAGGATGGCCGTAAATTCCATGTCGAGACTCCGAACTCTGCTTGCTTGATGTGCGGCGCGGATCTTGCCACGCCCCGCTGCGCCGCCAGGCGGCAAAGCGCCGACCGGACCGCGTGCTGCGACGATCCGGGCTTGCGCCGTCGCCCGCAGCGCCGAACGGAGCACCGGGCGAGACGATCCGTTGCGCGGAAACCCGCGCTGCGCGAGACGCGCGGCGGTGGATGCCCGCGACCCCGCTCGACCATAATCAGGGCCGCCGCCGCACAAGAAGCCCGTCCAGCAGCCTATGCAGCGCGGGAGAGTCGCAATGCGAATTCGAGCCGGCGCGCGACAGCTCGTGCTGCCGGCGCTCGCCATGACGATGCTCGCAGGCGCCGCAGGCACTTGCTGGGCCCGGGAGCCGGCCATGAACGACGGATACGAAGCACTCGTCGCACTGTTCGACGACTGGCGTGCGTTCGAGCGACCACCTCAGCACGAAGGTGCGCCCGACTACAGGGCTGCCACGTTCGAGCGCAGGCGCGGCGAGCTGCAGACGCTGCAGGCACGCCTGCGCGCGATCGACCCGGCGCGCTGGCCGATCGCGCAGCAGGTCGATTACCGCCTGCTCGCGGCCGAGATGAACGGCTTCGACTTCTACGTGCGCGTCCTCAAGCCCTGGGCGCGCGATCCGGCCTTCTATGCGTCCTTATACACGGCCCAGAGCGACACGCCGGCGCACGAGGGGCCGACTCACCACGCCGTGGTCGAGCTGTGGACCTATGCGTTCCCGCTCGACGCAGCTGCCGAGGCGCGGCTCGCCGGTGAGCTCGACGGAATCCCGCCGCTCCTCGCCCAGGCACGCGGAAATCTCACCGGAGACGCACGCGACCTGTGGACGACGGGCGCGGGCACGATCCGCAAGCAGCTCGAGGATCTCGACGACCTCGATCGGAGGACGCCGGAGGCAGGGCCTGCGCTCAAGCGCGCCATCCGCGCCGCACAGTCGGCGACGATGGAGTTCGCGGCGTGGCTCGAGCAACAGGCACCGACGAAGACGGGGCCATCGGGCATCGGCCGGGAAAACTACACCTGGGCGCTGCGCAACGTGCACCTGGTGCCGATGACATGGGAGGAGGAAGTCACGCTGCTCGAGCGCGAGCTGGCGCGTGCGCACGCCGCCCTGCGTCTCGAGGAACACCGCAATCGCGGCCTGCCGCAGCTCCCCGTCGTCTCGGGGCCGGAGGATTACCAGCGACGCGCCAACGAGGCGGTGACGAAGTACATGGCGTTCCTGCGGAGCCGGGACATCCTGACCATCCGCGACTACATGGACCCGGCGCTGCGCGCGCATCTCGGGAAGTACGAGCCCGAGGCGACGCGCGACTTCTTCGACATGGCGACCCATCGCGAGCCCATGACGCTGTACACGCACTTCTACCACTGGTTCGACCTCGCGCGGATGCGCGAGGAGCCGCATCCGAGCCAGATCCGACGCGGTGCGCTGCTCTACAACATCTGGGACAGCCGCGCCGAGGGCATGGCGACCGCGATGGAGGAGATGATGCTGCACGCCGGGCTCTACGACGACAACCCGCGGGCGCGTGAGATCGTCTGGATCATGCTGGCGCAGCGCGCCGCGCGCGGGCTCGCTTCGCTCCGCGCGCAGGCCAACGAGTTCGACCTGAAGCAGGCCAAGGACTTCCAGGTGCAGTGGACGCCGCGCGGCTGGATGCGCCCGGATCTCGATCTGCTCGGGTTCGAGCAGCAGCTCTACCTGCGCCAGCCGGGCTACGGCACGAGTTACGTGACGGGCAAGTACCTGCTCGAGGCGTTGATGAAGGACCGTGCCCGCCAGCTCGGCAGCGAATTCACGCTGCGTCGCTGGTTCGACGAGGTGAACAGCGCCGGCCTGATCCCGGTGTCGCTCATCCGCTGGGAGCTCACCGGTCTCGACGACGAGATCGCGGCGCTCGCGCGACCCGACTGACTGGCCCGGAGCGGTGGCTGCCTGCTCGCCGCCGCCCGGCCGTGGTGGCTGCTGCTCGCCGCCGCCCGGCCGTGGTGGCTCCTGCTCGCCGACCGCTGCGGCCGCGGTGTATCCCCAGCCGCTCACTACGGCATCGAGGGTCGTTGCATCGAACGTCTGAAGACCTTTCGCGCGAAAGGACTGAATTGCCAAGAGCGACAGCGCTTGCCTCCGTGATTCCGACAGGCGCATAGTCGCCTCCGACCAAAGCAAGACACACAACATTCGGTCAGACCCGGGGAGGGCTGTCCCACATGTGTGCTTCGCGGCGTGCGTCTCTGGGCGTCCGTTGTGTTCTTGCGTCGAGCGGCTCCAACGTCTGTAACAACAGCCGTGTGCCAGGAGTCGCCGAACCCACAAAAATTCAGGGAGGGGGTCTGGTGCGCGGACACCAGCCCTCGGAGTTTCGGAATGAGGCCGTCGGCGTCACTCAGGCGCCGGGCTTTGGGCGCCGCGCTTCCGCACCGGTGCCCTGGACCTCTGGATAGATCGTCCTATCGTTCCCTGCAAGATCAGAGACAAGAAATAAAGAGGAGAGTCCATCATGAAGAGAACACACAGCGTGCTGATAGCGGTCGGCGTCGCGATGCTCGTCGTGCCCATCGGGTTCTCGGCCGCCCAACAGTCGGCGGGCAAACCGGAAGGACCGGCAAACCGCATCCTGGCTCGCCAATTCGCGATCGAGCGGGGCGAGGAGCCCCAGGTAGGAATACTGGCCCAACGGATCAAACCACTGCCGGGGGTCTCCGGAGGCGTCATGAGCGTTCTGCACGAGGCGTTTGGCGGGCCGGCCGGTGATGCTGTCGACGTGTTCAGCGCACTCAGCACGGCGAACGACGACTCGCCAGCGACGGTGCCGCCCTCGAGCACGTCGAAAGGCTGCCCGAACGTGTTCAAGGGCCACGGCGGCGACAATGGCCCGCCGGACAACATCCGCGTGAACCAGGACTGCACGCTGAGGCGTCAGGCCGAGGAGTGGGTCGGGGTCAACCCGCGCGACTTCAAGAACGTGCTCGCCGGGCAGAACGACTCGCGCGTCGGCTTCAACCACTGTGGCTACGACTGGTCGCTTGACGGCGGCCGGAAGTGGGGTGATACGGGCACCTCTCCACCGCCGTTCTACCAGGAACTCTTCGTCGAAACTCTCGACACCGCCGACGCGTGCAGCGACCCGGCCGGCACGTTCGACCACCTCGGAAACGCCTACGCCACGGGAGTGTTCTTCGATGTCGCCGACTTCGAGAGCGCCATCTGGGTGGCGAAGTCGAACGCGCCGTTCAAAGGGCGGTTCTACCACGAGCCACGTCAGATTGCGTTCCAGGAGTACCGCACGCAAGTGATGGGCGAACCGGCCAACGACAACAACCCCGACATCTTCCACGACAAGGAGTTGATGCAGGCGGACTCGCGGCCGAAACAGTTCGAAGAAGGGCAACGTTTACGTCACGTGGACGCGGTTCGAGGCGACGGTGACGCCGGTCGGCGTTCGCGCCCCGATCGTCTTCAGCCAGTCCACGGATGGCGGCGCGACGTGGTCCCCGCAGGTCATCATCAGCGGTTCGAACGGCGCGTTCTGCACCGACTTCAGCGGGACGCCCGGCGATCCGAACGCCTGCGACCAGGACCAGGGCTCGCATCCGAGCGTCGGTCCGGACGGCACGATCTACGTCATCTTCGGCAACGGCAACACGCCCTTGCCCGGCATCAACCAGGTTCTGATGGTCAGGTGCCCGCCGAACCAGGACTGCAACGACTCGTCCGACTGGCAGGGGCCGTTCCGCGTCGGTGACCTGATTGGGACGCACCCGTTTGGCCCTGCTACCGCCGGCTGCCCGGGACGGCAGTGCCTGCCGCCGAACGGCTACCGCGTCCCCGAGTTCACGTCCATGTCGATCTCGGTCGACCGGAATAGCAACCTGTACGCAATCTGGGCCGACCACCGCAACAACACCAACCCGAACTGCGAGTTCAAGACGTCGCCCCGGGCACCGAGGCTCCGCCATGCGACCACGACGTCTTCTACTCGTTCTCGACCAATCGCGGGGCGACGTGGAGCCCGACGATCACCGTGACGCCAAGGTCGCGGCTCGGCGAGAATGCGCAGTGGCAGCCTTGGTCCGACGTGATGGGTGACGGCAGCATCTTGCAGGCCGCGTTCTACGACCGGCATTACGGCAACTGCGAAACGACAGGCTGCAACGACATCACCCTGGCCACCGATCAAGAACCCGCGCTCGGTGAACCGGCAAATCACGTACAGGCGGATCACGACGGCGTCGATGCCGAACCTGGTCCCGGCGAACAACCCGATCCAGTCCGGCTTCCTGGGCGACTACATGTGGGTCGAAGTCAGCCGTCACAACTTCAACCAGCGGACAACCCACATCGTATGGGCCGATACACGTCCGCTCTTCGGCACCGCTCCCGAGGAGGACATCTACTACGCAAGCGTCGGGGGCGACGACGATTGACGAAGCTGACGATGATTAGGGAAGGAGATGCTTGAGATCAGGTTCTTCACGCTTTTTGGGGCGTGGCCCTCGCTGACCCGTGATCCGTCACGCGACCGCGAGGGCCACGCGAAGGGCCTTCGATCCGGCTCGGCCCGCACGCAGGTGGAATGCGACTACATCGTGCTGCCGATCAGTCGAACCTCGCGCTGTGGAATCGGAAAATCGATTCCGCGACTGCGAAACCATCTCGACGATCGACTTGTTGATCTCACCAGTGGCTGCGCCAAAATCCGGTACGGCGACCCAGGGCATTACGCCGATGCTCATGCCGGACTCTCCGAGCAGTATCTGAACGACTGGGGAGGGGTCCTTGAGCACCCGCGGATTGCCCTGTAGCACGTCTTGGATCGCAGCGAGCGCGGCGTTGAGATCAGTGTCGGGAGCGACGCCGACCACGACCTGGAGCTGACGCGTCCTTCCAAGTTGTGAAGAATGTCGCCGTGTTCGCGCCGCATGCACGCTGGCGGGCGCGCGTCACTGCCTGCGCCGGGCAACCCGTGGCACGCAACGCACCGCCTCCGACCGCGACCCGTTCTGCGGCGCCACCACCACGACGCGGCCCCATCGGCTGGGCGCGCCTGCTCGCGCGGATCTACGAAACCCGTCCCCTCGCCTGCCCGCGCTGTCACGGCGAGATGCGCCCCAACGACCCTCGATCGTGGCGAGCGGCTGGGGAAACACCGCGGCCGGGCGTCGGCGAGCAGCCTCAGCGCTTCAGGTATTCCTCGAAGAACGCCAGCGTCCGTGTCCAGGCGAGGCGCGCCGCATTCTCGTCGTACCGCGCCGCGCTCGTGTCGTTGTGAAAGCCGTGCTGCGTCCCGGGGTACATGTTGAGGCTGTAGGCGACGCCCTTGGCATCGAGCGCCTTGCGGAACTCCGGGATCGCCGTGTTGATGCGCTCGTCGCTGCCCGCGTAATGAAGCATGACCGGGACCTTGAGGCGCGCGGTGTCCTCGACCGAGAGCGCCCGCCCGTAAAAGCACACCGCCGCGTCGACGCCCTCCGCGTCGACCGCACAGCGCAGCGCCATACCGCCGCCGTAGCAGAAGCCGACGACGCCGATGCGGCCGTTGCACTGCGGATGGCTCGCAAGATATGGCACGGCCGCGATGATGTCGGCGGCGATCCGCGCCGGGTCGGTCTTCGCGAACAGATCACGCGCCGCTTCCTGGTCGGCCGGCGCGCCGCCGACGGAGCTCAGCCCGTCGGGCGCGATCGCCAGGTAGCCGGCGAGCGCCGCGCGGCGCGCGACGTCCTCGAGATGCGCGTTGAGGCCGCGATTCTCGTGGATCACGAGCACCGCGGGCAGCCTGTCCGTGCCCTTCGGCCGCGCCCAGTAGGCTTTCACCTCGCCCGCCGCGCCCGGGTAGGTGACGCGCGAGGTCGTGAGCCGCGCGTCGTTCTCCTCGACCTGCCGCCCGTGGGCGTAGTTGGGTTCGATGAACGGCAGTACCGCGGCGGCGGCGGCCGCGCCGCCGGTGATCCGCGCGAGCCGCGCCATGAATTCGCGGCGCGGCAGGCTCGTGTGTATGTACTCGTTGTAGAGATCCGTCACTCGCCGGTCGATCTTCATGGGTCACCTCGCCCACGCCCGGTGGCACATGTGCACTGTCGCGACATGATCGGGACCGGTCAAGCGGTCGGGTCAGCGCGAGCGGACGCCGCACGGCCTCGCCCTGCGGCAGGTCGGCGGTCGGCTCGGGGCGGGTCGCCCGGAGATTAGCGGGCCGGTGTGGGAGCTGCCGATTCCCGAGCGCGCCGCCGCTGCTCGCCGCGTACGTCGGCGACAGTCAGGTTGGTACCCGCCGCAATGATGCGGATGAGCGGGTGCTCTGGATTGACCGGCAGGCTAAGCGCGTGCACCCGTTCCCAGACGCGAATCCGCTGGTCGGGGCCGCTCGATTCCGCCACCTGCTCGGCCGCCGCGATGCGTCGACGCTCCCTGGCGTTGCTCTCCTCGAGCGCCAGGCGCGCCCGGTGATCGGCGAGCGAGTCGCCGCTGTAGAGCGACGACGGCCTGTCCGGGGACGTGGTCAGTCTCTCGAACGTCTCAGGTCTTTCTGGAGTGTTCATTCCTCACACTAACACCTTTGTCCAGCCGCCGTGAGAGAAGCTACTTGCGATCCGAATCCAGTTCGCCCAGGTACGCACGGAGCGGCGCAAGGTGCCGGGCATAGTTCCGGGCGCGCCCGGAGGAAGTCCGATACAGGGGCTGGCGCACCTGCCAGACGCTGGCCGTCTTTACGGCACCGCTCGCGGTGTCGAAGGACAGGCAGTTCTCGTCCCAGTCCAGGCCGCAGAAATCGAGCAGCCGCTCGATTGCAGGTCGTGGCTCGCGCACGAGCTGGTCGTAGTCGAAATCGAGGATGTCTGCGCCGTACGTCGACCGCCAATGCGACATCAGCCGCCGGTACTGCCGGTAGTAGTGCCCGATGTCCATCAGGTCCAGCGCATAGCTCATGCCGTGGTCGAGGTGCAGGAAATAGATCGACAGGCAGTTGTCGAGCGCGTCGCGCGTGGTGTGGACGATCCGGGCGTCGGGAAGGAGCGACTTGATCAGTCCTATGTGCAGGAAATTGTCCAGGCGCTTGTCGGTCACGTACTCGGCGCCGGGGAAGAGCGTCGACAACGTGTCGAGATAGCGGGCGGCGATGCGGTCGAGCTCCTGGCTCGTCACGCGCGCCATCGACGCGGGAAACGGCGCCAG
Source organism: uncultured Gammaproteobacteria bacterium (assembly GCA_963834855.1). Taxonomy (GTDB): domain Bacteria; phylum Pseudomonadota; class Gammaproteobacteria; order Steroidobacterales; family Steroidobacteraceae; genus DATJKD01. The sequence continues at coordinate 48,988 of CAWIDH010000010.1, forward strand.
CTCCGTGCGCACCAGCGCCGGCAGGACGTCGATCTCCCCACCCGCCACGACGCGCCGGTGCGCGGCGAGGATCCGTTCGGCGAGCGTCGAGCCGGAGCGGAACATGCCGCAGAGGAAGATCGGCTTGACGGCCCGCGCCGGGGCAACGGCCTCGTGGCGCATGCCTCCGAACGCAGCGATCAGCTGATCGACATACCGCTCCTGCCTGCCCCGATCGTACTGCGCGTGCGGACCGGCGCTTTCGCGGCTGTGCCGGTTCGCCTGGGCGTAGGCATCGAAGGCCTGCTCGTACGCGCCACACGCATCCAGCGCCTGGCCGAGCGCGAAGCCCAGGTTCGCCTTGTCGGCAGGAGTCGTGCGAGCGTCCTCGATCGCCCGTCTCAGGCGCGCGATCAGCGGGTCGTCCGGCCCGGTTACTCGCGTAAGCTGGGCGGCACGCGCCAGCGCCAGGTGGCAGCCGGGATCGATCTCGAGGATGCGGTCGTAGAGCTCGCGCGCCTCGTCGCGCCGGCCGAGATCCTCCCGGAGATTGGCGAGATTGAGCAGTGCAGGCACGTATCGCGGGTTGATGCCGAGCGCGGTGCGCAGCTCAGCTTCCGCCGCATCGTCGCGGCGCAGGAAGTCCGCGTAGATGACAGCGCGATTCAGGTGCACCTCCTCGGGCCGCGACACGCCCCGATCGAGGGCCTGCTGGTAGGAAGCGAGCGCCGAATCGAAGCGGCGCGTCTTCCGCTGCAGGACCGCAAGGTTGTACCAGCTGTCCGGCAAGTCGGGCCACCGTGCCAGGAGTCGCTCGTAGGTCGTGATGGCCTGGGCGAGCTGGCCCGACCGTTCGAGAGCCGCCGCTTCGCGCAGCAGCGCATGCGGGTCCTCGTTGGTGGTCACCACCGGATCAGAATCTCAGGGCGTGCGCGGGCCTCCGTCGGCATCAACCGGCAGTGCGACGTCGGCCGCCAGGTGGCCCTTGCCCGGAACGTGATTGGCCTCGATCCGGATGCCGTCCGGGTCCTCGAACAGGACCGAGTAGTAACCCGGGGCCCAGTTCGCCTCTTCGGGAGGATGGACGATGCGCGCCCCGATAGCGCGGACGAACTTGTACAGCGCATCGACATCCTCCCGGCTTCGGGCACGCAGGCAGAAATGGTGCAGACCGATGCGGCGCTGCTCGAAGGGCGCGTCAGCGAAGCGTCGGTCCGACGGGCTGATCGCGATGCCCGTGCGGCTGCCGACGCCGTAGAACACCTGCTCAGCGTCGAAGATCACGCGCATCTCCAGCCATTCGAACAGCTTCGCGTAGAACTCCCGGCAGCCGGCGAAGTCGTTCACCGTCAACTGGATGTGGGCGATGCCATTCATCTCCATGACGGTGACGGTGCGTTCAGGGAACCTTAGCTGTCGTCGGCGATGCGCGCGTCCGGAGCGTTCGGCTCGACGGGGCGGGCCTCGATCGGCACGCGCGTGATCTCCAGTCGAATCCGGCGACCGACGCTCCTGTCGTCGTACTCGCGGTAACCCTCGCGACCGCAGAGGCCCCCTTCCCCGGCGTGGCAGACGTTGAAGTACTGGGAATCGGCTGTTCGGAAACTGAATCCGGCTTCACCGACGAACGGCGACGCCGCCAGCAGGCGATTGTCCGCGACCAGGAACCCATGCGTCGTCACGAACTCTCCCTCCGGCACGAGCTCGACGATGCGCTGGCCGTTTCGCTTGCCGGTGATGGACAGGATGCGATAGCTGCCGTCGGGCTCCGGCATCGCGGCGGTCACCACGACACCGCGCGCGGATATCCGCGCCCCGGAGTACGTGAACGTCCACTGCAGGACTTCCGGATCCGCGGTCGCAGTCTCCGGGTCCGCGCTCGCGCTCGAGGCGACGAGCGATGCGAGAATGGCCACCAGGGCCACCGCCGATTTCGCTGCCAAGGTCCCGGACCTCCCGAATCTGACTCTAGCTCAGTTCGCCGTAGAATTCGCGCATCGTATCCGGGAGTCCTCCGATGACCTACGAGAGCTACCACAAGCGCCGGGTCGGCAAGCGGGTCCTTCGACCCGAGACCCAGATGATGGGTTACGGCTACGACCCGCGTCTTTCGGAGGGCGCGCTGAAGCCTCCGGTGTTCCTGACGTCCACCTTCGTGTTCAAGAGCGCGCAGGACGGCAAGGACTTCTTCGACTACACGGCAGGCCGCCGCGAGCCGCCCGCGGGGCAGGCGGCGGGCCTGGTGTATTCCCGGTTCAACAACCCGAACCTGGAGGTGCTCGAGGACCGGCTCGCGCTCTGGGAGGGCGGCGAGGCGGGTCTCGTCTTCTCGAGCGGCATGTCCGCGATCGCGACCACGCTCTGGACCTACCTGCGGCCGAACGACGTGCTCCTGATGAGCCAGCCGCTCTATGGGGGCACGGAGACGCTCATCGAAAAGACGCTGCCGAACTTCGGCATCCGGGCAGTCGCGGTTGCCGAGGCGTGCGATCGGGAGGCCGTCATGACGGCGGCCGCGGAGGCACTTGAGCTCGCCCGCGAACGGGGCGGCCGCGTGGCGTTGATCGTCACGGAGACGCCGGCAAACCCGACAAACAGCCTGGTCGATCTGCGGCTGATGCGGGAGGCCTCGGAGTGGCTTGGTCGCGAACAGGGCGGGCCGCGCCCGCCGGTGACGGTGGACAACACGTTCCTCGGCCCGGTGTTCCAGCGCCCGCTGGAGCACGGCGCCGACATCGTGATGTATTCGCTCACCAAGTACATCGGTGGCCATTCCGACCTGGTCGCCGGCGGAATCGTCGGATCCAAGGAGCTTGTCAAGCCAGTGCGGCTGCTGCGCAGCGCGACCGGGTCGCAGCTCGATCCGAACACCGCATGGATGATCATGCGATCGATGGAGACGTTGTCGCTGCGCATGCATCGGGCCGCGGCGAATGCCGAGCGGGTCGCGAAGTTCCTCCTCCGCGAGGACAAGGTGGCGTCGGTCAATTACCTGGGATTCCTCGAGCCCGGCGACCCGCGCCACGCGGTGTTCCAGCGACAGTGCGGCAGTGCCGGTTCCACCTTTGCCTTCTCCGTGCGCGGCGGGGAAGCGGAAGCGTTCCGGTTTCTCGATGCGCTGCAGGTCATCAAGCTCGCCGTGAGCCTGGGCGGTACGGAATCTCTGATCTCGCACCCCGCGTCCACGACCCACTCCGGGGTGCCGAAGCCGACGCGCGACCGCCTCGGGGTCACAGACTCACTGGTCCGGATATCCATCGGGATCGAAGACCCCGACGACCTGATCGCCGACCTGGACCAGGCACTCGCGGCGATCTGACTAAAGCAGTGTCGTGCTCAGTCGGGCGGCGCCTTCGAGATCGACTTCAGCGCATCTCCAGCGGGCTTTGTCTTCGACAGCGCCAGGTCGCCGAGCGAGACGATGCCGACCAGCCGCTTGTCGCGGTTGAGGACCGGCAGGCGGCGCACCTGCAGCTTCCCCATCATCTTCGCGGCGTCCTCGATCGATTCGTCGTCGAAGACGTACTTGACCTCTGCTGACATGACCTCGCGCACCGTGCACTCGGTGGGCGACAGACCCTGGGCGACGGCGCGTACGGCGATGTCGCGGTCGCTCAGCATGCCGACGAGCCGGTCGTTCTCACCGACTGGGAGGCTGCCGAAATCTTCCTGCTCCATCAGCTGCGCCGCGTGCTGCAGGCTGTCCGAAGGCGAGGCAATCCTGACGTTCCGCGTCATTACTTCGTTGATGACCATGGCAGACACCTCCCACCGCGTGAGCGAAGACCGGATCGACCGTAGCAGCCGTCTCCCGGGACGCCGGTCGGTGGGTGTCCTAAAGGGCCGTAGGACGCTTCCGAAGGCAGGCACGGCGTTCGTTGCCGCCGGCCCGGCCGGCCGACGCGAGCTGGAGCCGGAACCCCGACTCCGCCCGCTCGGTCAAGGTGCTCGCACAAGTCGCCCTCTTGGACCCAGCCGGTCGGCCCCGCCGCGCGGAGTGCGGTTCCGGACCTCCGTCCCGAAGGCGCGGGCCAGTGATTCATAAGTGATTGAACAATAAAGAGAAACTTGACTGATTGACCACTGGGGCGACGGTCCGTTCGTCGATGGACACCCGTCCTTGACCAGACCGATTTTTCCACCGCGCAGATGTGGTGGTGGTCCCCCCGCAACGAAAAGCATACGAGGTCCGTCGTGTTGCCGGCCAGCAACAGCGCCCACGTGCGTGCCTACGGGTTGAGACGGCCCGTTACTTCCCCGTGGTGAATCGTCCTTGCAATCGAGCCAAAGCGTGGGCCGGGCGCTCGGGCCCAACGTTGCTTCTTTGCCACATTGCTTGTATCGGTTGCGATTGTTGCTAATATCCGCCGCAAAGCGAAGGGCGCAGCTGCGTCGCAACGAAGCGTCGTTCGCCTACAGAGCGAAAGCAATCTTCTAGCAATGAACGGTCACACCGTTCCCGGGAGGATCCAGATAATGGAGAGGAATCATCAAATTCGGCGCGCGGTGCGTCAGACACTCGTCATGAGTGCGATCGCAGCCGCCGCGACGCTGCCTGCGCACGCGCAGGAAGCGGATGAGGTGGACACCATCGTCGTCACGGGTTCGCGCATTCGCAGTGCGAACCTGGAAGGCACGAGCCCGGTGACACAGGTCACGGCCGCCGACATCGCCACGCAAGGCGTGACGCGCGTCGAAGACCTGATCACTCAGTTGCCACAGGCGTTCGCTGCACAGAACTCGACTGTTTCGAACGGCGCCGACGGCACGGCCACGGTGAGCCCTGCGTGGCCTCGAATCTAAGCGCACTCTCGTGCTGATCGACGGCCGTCGCATGCCGTATGGCGGTGTCAATGACTCCGCGGCCGACCTGAACCAGATCCCGGCCTCGATGGTCGAGCGGGTCGAAGTCCTGACCGGCGGTTCGTCGGCGGTATACGGCTCGGACGCGGTCGCCGGCGTCGTCAACTTCATCATGAAGAAGGACTTCGAAGGCGTCGAATTCGAAGCCCAGTACGGCTTCTACCAGCACGAGAACGACTTCGAGGGGCCGGGCGACGTTAAGCTCCGCGACACGATCTCGGCCAATGCCGCGATCAACCCGCAGCAGTTCGCGCTGCCGGACGACAGCGTCACCGACGGCCAGAGCGTCGAATTCAGCGTCACCATGGGCGCCTCGACGGAGGACGGCCGCGGCAACATCACGGCCTACGCCAGCGTCCGCGACAACGACGAGGTCCTGCAGCGCGACCGCGATTATTCAGCGTGCGCCCTGGGCGCGACGGCGGATACTTCGGCGTCCTTCGCCTGCTCCGGCTCCAGCACGGCCTACCCCGGCCGGTTCACGGATTTCGGCGCGAACAACAATGGCAGCGCCGGGCCTGACGGAAAAGCGGGCACGGCGGACGACGTGCCGGACACGAATCCGCTGCCGTCGTACAACTTCACGATCGACTCGGCGACGGGCAACACGTTCCGGCCCTTCAACGGTGCGACGGACAACTACAACTTCGGTCCGCTCAATTTCTACCAGCGCCCCGACACCCGGTACACGCTGGGTGCGATGGGCCATTACGAGCTCTCCGAGTACGCCGACGTCTACACGCAGCTGATGTTCAGCGACTACGACTCCACCGCGCAGATCGCTCCGGGTGGCGCGTTCTTCGAGACGGGCTCGGTCAACTGCGACAACCCGCTGATGTCGGCGCAGCAGTCGGCCGCCATCGGTTGCGGTATCGCGACGGACCCCGATGCTGACGGCACCGGGCAACCAGGCCGTGGTGCCGTTCTATATCGGGCGGCGCAACGTCGAGGGCGGCGGTCGCCAGGACACCTTCCGCACCGATTCGTTCCGCGGTGTGCTCGGCGTCCGCGGCGCGATCTCGGAAAACTGGTCGTACGACGCGGCCGCGCAGTTCTCGAAGGTCAAGGTTGAGAATTTCACGCTCAACCGCTTCCATCTGACGCGCTTCCAGAACGCGATGAACGTGGTCGCGGATCCTCGTGTGGGTCCGACACAGGGCCAGCCGATCTGCCGCTCCGCGCTCCCCGGGGGGGAGACGGGTCATGCGTCCCCTACAACGTCTTTGCCATCGGTGGCCCCACGGACGAGGCCCTCGAATACCTGCAGACCCCGTCGCTCGAGATCGGGCGCATCGAGCAGGAGATCTACGGTGCCTCGGTCACCGGCGATCTCGGCGGCATCGGGCTCGCGAGCCCGCTCGCCAACGACAGCATCAAGGTGGTGTTCGGCGTCGAAACCCGGACGGACCGACTGGAGACGTTGCCGGATTCCAACCTCCAGGGCGTTGGTGGGACCTCCCTCCTGATGGGCCAGGGCGGCGCGACTACGCCCGTCGATGGCACGCGTCAAGGTGGACGACATCTTCACGGAAATCCGGGTCCCGCTGCTGAACGACCTGCCGTTCGCCGCGCAGCTGTCGATCGATGGCGCCTACCGGTATTCGGACTACGACACCCTGTCGACCGACACCTACAAGATCGGCCTGGACTGGGCGCCGATCGACGACGTCCGGTTCCGCGGCAGCTTCCAGCGCGCGGTGCGCGCGGCGAACATCATCGAGTTGTTCAGCGCGCAGAGCTTCAACCTGTTCGACATCGCGGGCGACCCCTGCGGTGCGCAGAGGCGGACGGCGTCGACCGAAGATTGCATCGCAACCGGCGTGCCCGCGAGCAACGTCGGGTCGGCGAACCTGGACAGCCCGGCGGGCCAGTACCAGCTCCTGCAGGGTGGCAATCCCGAGCTCCAGCCGGAAGAGTCGGATACGACGACGTTTGGCGTCATCCTCCAGCCGCGGTTTGCGCCCAAGCTGGCGGTGTCGATCGACTATTTCGACATCGACATCCAGGACACGGTGTCCACCTTTGGTCCGAGCAACTCGCTGAACGCGTGCTATGTCGAACGACGACCCCGACTCATGCGCGCGAATCAACCGCAATGCCAACGGTCAGCTGTGGCTCGGTACGGGTCACGTCGAGGACCTGAACATCAACATCGGTTCGCTGCAGACCTCCGGCTACGACCTGAGCGTGGCCTACGGCGGGATCGGGTTGGGCCGCTTCGGCGAGCTGAACGTCAACGTGACGGCCACCTTCCTCGACGAGTTGATCACCGAGCCGGGCCCGGGGATCGAGCCGTACGACTGCGCCGGGCTCTTCGCCGACGACTGCCTTGCTCCGACTCCGGAGTTACGCAGCCACACGCGCCTGGGCTGGGAGTCGCCCTGGAACGTGGATCTCTCGCTCACCTGGCGTTATATGAGCTCGGTCGAGGAGTTCCGCAGCAATCCGGTCCAGATCGACTACGAGCTGCCTGACGAGAGCTACTTCGACCTGTCGGCCAACTGGCAGGTGACCGAGAAAGCGTCGGTGCTCCTGGGCATCAACAACATCCTGGACAACGATCCTGCGATCAACTCGAACGTCGGCACGACGGGCAACGGCAACACGTACCCGCAGGCCTACGATTCGTTGGGTCGGTTCATCTTCCTGCGAGGCAAGATCGGGTTCTGATACCGGTCTGACGATCGAGAAACTGGCGGCGGCCTCGCGAGGGGCCGCCGCTTTTTTTTTGATCCGCGTATCGAGCGGCTACGTGATTCGTCAGCGCGCGGCCAAGAGCTCGGCGCGGCTGACCTGATCCTGAATCGACGGCATCACGGTTTCGATCTCGGCAGCATGGCGTCGCCATTTCTCGGGATCCGGCGCCGACACCGTGTAGCGCGACAACGGCAGTGCCTTGTCGAACGTCCTGTCCCACTCCAGCGAGACTGCCTGGCAAAGGCGGCGGATTTCCGATTCCGGGTCGGAAACCAGGGCCTCGTATCGGGCAACGGTCCAGCGGTCGGCCGCCAACTGCTCGAGATCGTCGAGCAACAGCTCGGTTGTGGTGCGCCATTGCGTGGCAACGACCCGGTGCAAGGGTTGGCCGATCAGCTCACGCCAGCCCGGAACCAGCAAGAGGGACCAGGTCAACCCGGTCCAGCCCGGCAGCTGCGGGTACGTGCGGAACCGGCCCGAGCTCCAGGCCTCCATCATGCTCGAGAGCACCTGGCGCGGATCGCGGTGCAGATAGATGAACCGCGCCTCGGGGAAAACCTTGGCCAGGAACGGCACCCGCAACGCGTTCTTCGGGGTCTTCTCCAGCATGCGTACGCGGCCAGCCGGGCCGGGGCGTCGCTGGTCCCGATCGCGAAGCGCGCTCACGAATCGGCTGCGCAATTCGCCGATGATCTCCGGCGTTGCGTCCTCGGCCAGCAGCCGGTTGGAGCTGAAACCTCGCGATTCCGGCGCCAACGGAGATATGCCCTCGATCAGCTGGTGGCTTTCGTCACCGATCGTGTACACGCTCGGCGACTGGGCCAGGGTCTCGAACAGCAGGGTCGAGCCCGACCGCGGCGGGCTGACGATGAAGACGGGCCGATCGAAAACCGGATCGCTCACGATGCTCGCGGCGGCCGGCGCAGGGCGCGCTGTAGCCGGACCTCCTGGCCGTTGCCGGATCTCCGGATCCGCGTCGTCGCGGCGATCTGCGAGTGCCACGTCGAACACCCACGCATGAAGCGCTTCCATCAAGCGAACGCCGTTGAGCAGTACGACTTCGTTCGCGCCACGCGCGACCACGCCCGGTTTCGCCGCTTCGAGGATGCTCCGGTAGCGCGGCCAGCCGGCGCGATCGGCGCCATAACAGGCCCACAAGGCGTGCCACTCGCGCACGAAGGTCAGCAATGCATCCTGGATGAGCGGAATATTCCGGTGAGGTACTGCTTCCGACAGCATGAACGCAATGTGCGCCCGCATTTCCCAGGGAGTCATGACCGCCGGAACATTCTCCGTCTCGAAATCAAGCGCCGGTGCCTGAGTACGATCGGGCTGGATCAAGCGTGGCTTCCAGCCCGGATCGTCGCGATCGTGTGGACGCGCATTCCTGACGAGTTGCCAGAACCCTGCGCCTCCAACCGTGTCCGCCACCAGGTGGATCCGGGCCAGCGAATGATCGTTGACGACCTTGTGCATTCGCCACGAATCAAAGAGCCAGCACTCACCGGCCCGCATGTTGATCGTCGCACCGCCGCAGGAGAAACGGACGGTCGGCTGGGTCACGATCGGCACGTGCACACGGACGCGTTCGCGCCAGTAGTAGCTGGCGTCCACATGCTCCGTGACTTCAGCTTGCCCGGAAAGCCTCATCAGTCGCGTCCGACCCCATGTTGCGCCGATGCTGTGAAGCACCTGTACCAGGTAGGGGCAACGCTCGAGATGCACGGTAGGCCGCATTTCACCCGACACCGCATCGCTTCCGGGATCGCCGCCCGTGGTAATCAGGGTCAGGGCATCGTTGCCGGGATAACCCTGTGGATGCGGTCGCCACGCGGATTCGTCCACCGCGCGCACTTCAGCCTCGAGCGCCGCCGCATCGAAGAGCAGCGGCAACTGCATGAAGGGGACCTGAAGCTTCATATCCGTACTATACCGGCCCGACCGCCGTCGGCATCGGGACGCGCGCTCCCGCGCAGGAAGGTCGCCTTGAGTCGAAGGCTTCGCAATTCCCGCCGGCGGCGCTGGAAGAACGGTGCGGCCAGAGCGAACGCAGACGGCGTAAGCTGCCGCCGGCCCACGCAGATTTTCTAGCAACGACATGTCGATGCGCGAGACCCATACGAGCGCCGACGAATGGCTGGCGCGTTTGCCGGAGTCGCCGGACGTCTGCCCGCAGAAGCTCGACCTGGTCCGGGATTGCCTGCTGCTGATCCAGTTCGGCGAGGATGCCTATCGCGCCGCGAGCTTCCTCGACGATCGCATCCTGGGACCGGCGACGAGAGGGGCCTGGCTGCCGATCGATCGGGTCGCGGCCGCCGCCCGGCTAGCCGGCGACACGCGCCCGCTGCATTTCATCTTCCACACCGGGCACGTCGGCTCGACCCTGCTGAGCCGCCTGCTCGATGAGACCGGCCTGGTCCTGTCGCTGCGGGAGCCGTTGCCCTTGCGCACGCTCGCGGAGGCGCAGGACGTGCTGCACGAGCCCGAGTCACTGCTCGCGCAGGCACGGTTCGACCTCCTGCTCGACACGCTCATGCAGCTGTGGCGCCGCGGCTACGCCGCAACGCGCAGCGTCGTCGTCAAGGCCACGAGCAGCGCGGCGCGCCTTGCACCGCTGCTGCTCGATCGATTCCGGGATACCCGCGCGATCTACCTGAACCTGCGCGCCGAGCCCGCGCTCGCGACGCTCCTCGCCGGACAGAACTCGCCCGTCGACCTGCGCGGGCACGGCCCGGAGCGCATGCGGCGGCTCGCCGCGCGGATCGGCAGCCGCACCCGCGCCGCTGCACACCCTTTCGCCCGGCGAGCTCGCCGCGATGAGCTGGCTCGCCGAATCCCTGACGCGGCGCGACACGCTGGATCGCTTCCCCGGTCGGGTTATCGCCGTCGATTTCGAGGCCTTCCTCGCGGACGTCGCGGCATCCATGCAGCGCATCCTCGTTCAATTCGACCTGCCAGCCGACGCGGCGCAGGTTGCGCGGGTCGCGGCGAGTCCCATGCTCGCCCGTTATTCGAAAGCGCCCGAGCACCCCTACGGACCCGGCGTCCGCGCGCAGGTGCTCGACGCGGCGCGGCGTGATCATCGCGCCGAGATCGCGCGGGGCCTGAGCTGGCTCGACCGGCTGGCGCGGTCGGAGGACGCCGTTGCCCGGGTCCTGGACGCGAACGCCGACTAGGTCGTCGACCACATCCGCATCAGGTTCTGGCGGACGACGTCGAGCCGGACCCGGTTTTCCCACCGCATGGTGTTGCCTTCGAGCGCCGCGATCTCGTTCAGCTCGTAGACCTGCATGCGCTGGTGCTGGTCGGCGATCAGGCTCTCGATGAACGTGATCGCCACCAGGCGCTGCCCGGAGCGCACCGGCACGACTTCGTGCATGAGCGTCGAGGGATAGACGATCGCCTCGCCCGCGGCGCCCTTGAAGGCCACCGTCTGGTTGCCCGCCACGATCGCGAGCTCCCCGCCCTCGTAACTCCCCGGCTCGGCCACGAAAATCGTGCAGGACAGGTCAGAACGCAGGCGCGCGCCGGCGAGCTGGATGATGGCCGAGTCGGCGTGCGCGCCATACTTCATGCCGGCCTCGTAGCGGCACAGCAGGGGTGGCGCAATCCGTCTCGGCATCGCGTAGTCGACGAATTCCCGCGAGCGAACGAGGGCGGCCTGCAGGACCTGGACGGACTCGGCGTACTTGGCGTCCCGGGGGTCGGCCTGCAGATTGTCCTTCGTGACATTCGCCGGGTTCGATACCCGCCCCTCGACGAACTGCAGAACTGAGGCCAGCTCGGTGAGGCGCGCGACCTCCGCGGGCGCGAGCACGTTCTTGATTTTCAGGAACACGGCGTGCGGACCGGGTGCTCGATCAGACGTGGGCCGAGGGGACCGTGCCGTTGAAGGCGTCGGTCGCGGCGATGATCCCCGCGATCGCCGATCGCTCCTCCGGCGACAGCCGGGGGCTCCACACGTCGCAGATGAGGATGTAACGCGGGTCGTCGCTGTCGTTCCAGGCCGCGTGCTCGATGGTGTCGTCGAACACCCAGGCCTCGCCCACCCGCCACTCCCGCGTCTCGCCGCCGACGCGGAATCCGCAGCCCGGCGGCACGAGAAGCGGCAGATGCACCACGAGACGGAAGTTCGCCACGCCGGTGTGCGGCGGGATACGTGTTTTCGACGCGAGCGCCGAGTACATCGCGCAGGGCGAGCGCAGCGGCACGATCGCCTGCGGCACGGCCGAGACGGCTGCGATCGTGGCCGGCGCGCGTCGACACCGGTCCTCGATCGGCCTGCCCTGCTCGAAGAAGTGATACGCACTCCAGCGCGGCGAATGATTGAGCCCGCGCCACTGGTCGAGGGGCATGTGCTGGTCGTAGTGGATGTAGGGCGTGAAGCCCGGTTGATCGTCGCGGACGATGTCGACCAGCTCCTGCCCGATCCCCGCAGTCGCGGCCTCGAGGTCCGCGAGCCACGGGAACTCGCTGCGCTCGTAGAACTCGATCGCCGGCAAGCCCGGGTAGTAGTACTCCGTGGGCTCCTGCCGGTAGCGCCGGCGGACGCGTAGCGTCGTGTCGATGAACGAATCGAGGCGGCGGCGTTCGGCCGGCGTGCACTGGCCCTCGGCGTCGGCGATCCGGCCCCGGATGTGCTCATTGAGCTGGCGCGTATAGGCGGCGTACACCACGCGCCCGCGCTGGACCGCTCGCAGGGTCGGCGCATCGAGGCGGTCATCGGGCGGCGCGTTGGCGAGCGCGGCGCCGTAGGCGCGGGCGGCCGGCACCGCACGGCCCATGGTCTCGAGCATGGTGGCGCTCATCAGCAAGCCCGGGAAATTCCGGGCATCCAGCGTCAGCACCTGCTGGATCGCGCTGAACGCCCCATCCACGTCCTTGCGCTGTCGCCGCACGGCGGCGAGGTTGAGCCAGGCGGAAAGGCTCGTCCTGTCGAGGCCAACGGCCTCGAGCAGCGCGGACTCAGCCGACGCCAGGTCGCCGGCCGCCATGGCACGCAACGCGGCCTGGTTGCGGTTGGCCGCGTCCCGGGCGGCTGTCGCCTGATCAGATGCACCGGCCGCCTGTTCCATGCGGCCAGACTAAGGCCCCGCCGACGCCCTTCGCAAGACTTTGCGCCACGCGGGGCCCTCGGCAACAATGCCGGCCACCCGGCGGAAGATGCGCAGCACGATGTGAGCACCAGCAACGAGAACCCGAAGGGCGCGGCGACCGCCCGGCCGACGACCGCCGACCCGCGCAGCATCCGCGGACTGATCCAGAGGGCGGATCAATACGCCGCGGCTGGTGACGCGCGTTCGGCATCCGCGTTCTATCTCGCGGCGGTGCGCGGCGCACCCCCGCAGGGCGAGGTCCCTGCGGAGCTCGCGGGCGAACTGCGCCGGGCACAGGAGATGTGCGCCCGCTACGCCGCGCAGTACAAGGGTTATCTCCGGGAACGGCTGGCCGCGCAGGGTTTCGATCGCGCTACCTCGAGCCCGCGCTTTGCGCAGTCGCTGGATATCGTGCTGGGCGAGAAGCGGATCTATGTCCAGGAACCGCGCTACTACTATTTCCCCGCGCTGCCGCAGATCCAGTTCTACGACCGCGCCCGGTTTCCCTGGCTGGACGACGTCGAATCCGCGACGGATGCCATCCGGGCCGAGCTCCTCGAAGTCATGAAGGATCCCCAGGCCTTCTCGCCCTACGTGACCGGGCATGCGAACCGTCCCAGGAAGGACGAGCAAGGCATGCTCGACAACCCGGCGTGGAGCGCCTTCTACCTGTGGAAGAACGGGGAAGCGGTCGCCGCGAACGCCGCGCGCTGCCCGAACACGCTGCACGCGCTGCGCAACGCGCCGCTCGCGCTGGTGCCGAACCGGTCGCCATCGATCCTGTTTTCGCTCCTCAAGCCGGGGACGCACATACCGCCGCACAACGGGCTGGTGAACACCCGGCTCATCTGCCACCTGCCGCTCGTCGTGCCCGGCCGGTGCCGCTTTCGCGTCGGTAACGAAGTGCGCGAGTTGGTCCCGGGCCAGGCCTGGGCGTTCGACGACACGATCGAGCACGAGGCATGGAACGACAGCGACCAGACGCGGGTCATATTGCTGTTCGACGTGTGGCGGCCCGAGCTGACCGATGAGGAACGCCGGCTGGTCGTCAGCCTGTTCGAGGCGATCGACGCCTACAGCGGCACGAAACCGGATTGGGAGATATGAGTAACCGCCTACTGCGCCCGGCCTGGCGACTCGGCGTGACGCGGGATGCCTTCGGCGCCGCGGTTGCGACGGCGACCCTCGTGTGCGTCACGCAGCCACTTGCGAACGCGCAAGGTGTCCCGGAGCCGTTCCGGGCCTGTGCCGCGGAGGCCGACGACGCTCGACGGCTGGCGTGCTTCGATGCCGCCGTCGCGCAACTGGACAAGGGGGCCGGGCGTGACGCTAACGCGGACGTCCCGGCCGCACCAACGGTCGCGTCGCCCGCTGCGGCAGCGCCGGCGATCGTGCCGCCAGGCGCCGCTGCGCAGTCGACTGCGCCAGCAGCCGCGACGACGGCGGCCGCCGCGCAGACGCTCTCTCCCGAGGAGAGGTTCGGTCTCCGTGACGACTCGAAGCGGGAGAAAACTGGCGAAATGACCGAGCTCGCTGCCACCGCGACCGCGATCTCGGCCAAGCCCCACGGGGAGCTCGTGATCACGCTCGACAACGGACAGGTCTGGGCGGAAATCGCGCCCGGTTCCACCATGCGACTTAAGGTGGGCGACCCGGTGAAGATCGAGGCCGGCTCGATGCGCTCATTCATACTCATCGCCAACGGACGGTCCAGCAAGGTGACCCGCGTGCGCTAGGAAGGCCTGTTCTGCGACGGATTGCATTGCCGTGCCCCCGGACGGCGCCCATACTGCCACCCATGAAGCGCGTGGTGGCATCGGCCTTGGCGCTTTCAGGGTTGTGGTGCGCGCCTCTGGCGCCAGCGACAGAGACTCCTGCAACCGCCACTTCCATTGCTCCTCTCGTCCCCGTCGTTCCGGCGGTCCCGGCGGCAGAAACCGGGCCGGAATTCGCCACACCCACGACGCTCGACCGGATCGGCCGCATCGTCGCGCCGGTCATGATCAACGGTCGTGGTCCGTTCAAGCTGATGGTCGACACGGGCGCCAACCGCTCGCTGATCACGACCACCGTGGCCGACACCCTGGGGCTCGATTATCTAAACGCGCCGCAGGTCACCATGAACGGGGTGACCGGGTCGGCGGTCGTGCCCGCAGTGACCATCGAGCGGATCGAGGCGGGCGACCTCGTGTTCGAGAGCATGCAGGTGCCCGTGTTGCCACAGCACCTCGTCGGCAGCGCGGACGGCATCCTCGGAGTTGCAGGGCTCCGTGAGCAGCGGCTGGTGGTCGACTTCGACAAGGACCGCGTTACGATCTCGAACTCCAGGCTCTGGAACGAGCGCCTGCTGCGTATCGACGCCCAGCGCGTCGCAGGCGGACTGATCGCGGCCAAGGCGCGTGTCGGCCGGGTCCGCGTAATCGCGGTCATGGACACGGGCGGTCAGATCACGCTCGGCAACCGCGCGCTGCAGGAAGCGCTGCGTTCTGCAGCCCGCACCCAGACCGAGGTCTTCGGCACCACGGAGGCCGTGCACATCGGCGACACCGCCAGCGTTCCCGACATCAAGTTTGGCGACGTATCGATCCGGCGGGTCAGGGTCACATTCGGCGACTTCCACATCTTCGACGTGTGGGACATGAACGACCAGCCGGCGCTGATCATCGGCATGGACGTACTGGGCGCAATGGGTGCCTTCATGATCGATTTCCGCCAGGCGGAAATCCACGTCCGCGGCTGAGTCTCGGCCCTGCTAATCCGCGCGATTCCCGACGCGTCGGATGTCGGCGATCAGCGCGTCTGGCGACACCGGCCGACCGAGAAATTCCCGCAGCACGACCGCGGTGTCCCGCTCGACGCCCGAGAGCAGCAGTCGCGCCGTGATCCAGTCGTACCACCGCGGATCACCCGTTTCGAACGGCGCCGAGCTGCTCCCGGATGCGCTTGCGCAGATCCGCGGTCACAACCGCGCCGAGTCCGTAATTGACCATGTAGCCGGGCGAGTCGACGAGCTGCGCGCGCACCGCCCACCAGGCGAGTTCCGGGTGCGGGACGATATTGAGGTAGCGGCTCGTGATCTCGGTCCACACGAGATTCGGATCCGCGGACGGGTCGCGCAGCATGCGCAGCTCGAACAGGGCCCAGGCCACGTCGAGCATCACGCCCGAATACAGCGAGCGCACCGACATCGCCTCGGATGCGCTGCGACCCAGGTACTTGCGCTGCCAGGCGGGGTCGTACGTGTTCCACGAGGTGACGTCGGCGAAGGCCTCGGCAAACAGCGTGTCGCCCCAGTCCATGAAAGCCGGCCGGGTGCGCATTGCCATCAAATGCACAACGTGCCCGTTCTCGTGCACCAGCTCGTTCAGCACACCCAGCCCGCCGCGCGAGTAGTTCGCCGACACCCGCGCCACCGTGGGCCGCCATCTGCCGTCCGCGTCGTAGCGCCCGCGGCTCACGAAATCGGCATAGGCGAGCGGGGCCTTCCCGGGGCGCGGCTCGAGGTCGTAGATCACGCCCATGTCCGCGAGATTCGCGCCGAGATCGGCGTAATAGCGCGCGCTCAGGGACTTGAGGGAGTCGCGCGGAATGAGTGCGCCCAGCTCCCGCTCAGCACCGCCACCCGCGTGGCGGTAATCCCAGGGCTCAATGCGTGCATCGCCGCTCGCCTCGCTCCAGGCCTCGAGGATGCGCGTGAGCCAGGTCTCGACCACGGGCGCGGACACGCCCAGGGTACGCGCCGCCTCATCGATCCCGGAGCCGCGTTCGCGTGCCTGCGCTGCGGCCATGCCGATCAGCCGCCGATAGGGGCTCCCGGAACTTCCGTCGGCGTTGATCGCCCGCCAGAGCGGCGTGAAGGCCTGGAACAGCGCCTTGCGCCGCCCGGGTTCCTCGATCCTCGCCAACGCATCGAACGCCGCCACCCGCGTGAGTCGGGTGCCTTCGAACTCGATGTTATTGCCCAGCTCGTCGAAACAGGCGTAGAGCGCCTCGCTCAACGCGGTGTATGCGAGGCCAGGCTGCGCGGCATCCGCACAGCGGGCGACCGGCGCGAGCCCCGCCGAGGAGTCCGTCGGCTCGACGGCGCGCCGCATCAGCTCCACCGCCCGACTATCCTCGGGCGAGAGAGTCCCGGTCGAGAGCCGCGCGAGTTCTCTCTGCAACTCGACCTTCCGCGCCTCGAGAACCCGGGACCATGCCGCGCGATCCCGGCCGCCGTAGCTCGTCGCGTAGCCGGAGTCGATCAGCCCGACGGCTCCTATCGCATCGTTCATGTCGGCGTACGCCGTTTCGGCGCGCCGCAAGTCGCCCGGCGCCGGGTGCGTGCCAGGGTGACCGACACGCCGGCCAGGAGGAAGAGCGCCATCGCGCCGGCGCGATGCGAGGGCCGCCGGCGCCGACCAGCGGCTTCATGCGACGATGTCCCAGCCTGCTGCGTTACCATTTCGGCAGGAATCCCTGTCATCTTGACGTATGTGCATGATCGACCAAATCGGCACGACCGGGAATCGCTCGTCCGTCCACGAGATCGGCGCTGCGGGATCATCGAGGGATGAGGAGCGATAACAGATGAGCAGACCCGTCTCCCTGATCGGTGCCCCCACCGACGTCGGCGCCAGCGCGCGTGGCGCATCGATGGGGCCGGAGGCACTGCGCGTCGCGCGGCTGCAGCCCGACCTCGAACAGCAGGGCCTGAACGTCGTCGACCGCGGCAACGTAAGCGGCCCGCCGAACCCGCAGTCTGCGGCGATCGACGGCTACCGGCACCTGCCCGAGGTGCTCGCATGGAACCGGGTGGTACACGATGCCGTGCTCGCAGAGCTCCGCGCGGCGCACCTGCCCATCCTGCTGGGCGGTGACCACTCCCTCGCGATCGGCTCGATCGGCGCGGTCGCCCGGCACTGCCGGGAGACCGGGCGGAAGCTCCGCATCCTTTGGCTCGATGCGCATGCGGACTTCAACACCAGCACCCTCACGCCGAGCGGCAACCTGCACGGAATGCCGGTCGCCTGCCTGTGCGGGTTCGGCCCTCGCGAGCTGATCGGGATCGGCGGCGCTGTGCCGGCGGTCGACCCGAGGTGGATACGCCAGATCGGCATCCGCAGCGTCGATCCCGGCGAGAAGCGGTTCGTACACGAGCAGCACCTCGAAGTCTTCGACATGCGCTACGTCGACGAGATGGGGATGCGCCAGACCATGGAGCATGCGCTCGCCGACCTCGACTCGAACACCCACGTGCACGTGAGCTTCGACGTCGACTTCCTCGACCCGGTGATCGCGCCCGGGGTGGACACGGTCGTCCAGGGCGGCCCGACATACCGGGAAGCGCAGCTCTGCATGGAAATGATCGCCGACACCGGCCGACTTGCCTCGCTCGACGTGATGGAACTCAATCCCGCCCTCGACGTGCGGAACAGGACGGCCCTGCTCGCCGTCGACCTGATCGAGTCGCTGTTCGGCAAGAGCACCCTCATGCGTCACTGAGGAGGGCGGCGGCGAGGAGCCGTCGCTCGATCCGCTCGCGCCAGGACGCTGGCC
This sequence comes from uncultured Gammaproteobacteria bacterium, assembly GCA_963834855.1. Classification (GTDB taxonomy): domain Bacteria; phylum Pseudomonadota; class Gammaproteobacteria; order Steroidobacterales; family Steroidobacteraceae; genus DATJKD01. The sequence continues at coordinate 67,161 of CAWIDH010000010.1, forward strand.
GCGTGAGCGCCATGCGCTCCAGGTACGGGCGCATCGCCGCACTGGACACATCCGCCGCCAATGCCTGGCGCACCAATGCGAGTCGGCCGGGCCAGGTCTGCAAGTTTGCCGCGAGTGACTTGAGCCCCCGTGCCAGCACGATTTCCTCGGCGGTGAGATCCGACCCGAACGGCAGCTCCTGGAACTCTCCCCGTTCGCGCAAGGGAGCGAGACGCGCACGCAGGGCCTCGGCGCGGTTTGCCCGCGCGGCGTCGGGAACGCGATAGTCGCGCGGCAGCTTGCCCGACCGCACGGCATCGGCAACGAAGGCGTCCTGGAACCGCGCATCCATCACGCCCACCAGCGCCTCCACGATCTCGCGATCCGTACGCCCCCGCAGGTCCGCAACGCCGTACTCGGACACGACGATGTCGCGCAGGTGGCGCGGGATCGTCGCATGGGCATAGTTCCATACGATGTTCGAGGTCACTTTCCCGTGCGCGGCGCGCGTGGCGCGCAGGCACAGGATCGATCGCGCCTCGGGCAGCGCATGCGCCATGGCGACGAAGTTGTACTGCCCACCGACGCCGCTGACGACCCGGCCGTCCGCCAGTCCGTCGGAGACCGCGGCGCCGAGGCCGGTCACCATCATGGTCGTGTTGATGAATCGCGCGTGGCGGCGCTGGGCGGCTTTCAGCGCCCACTCGTCCCCCGCAAGCTCATTCACGAAGCCGATGCCGCGCATGGCGAAGAGTCGCCGTTCATCCGCGGGCAGTTCGCGCAGTCCCCGGTAAAACGCCCGCGGGCCGAGGAAGAAACCTGCGTCGGCAACGACGCCGTTGCGCAGCCGGTCGCCCAGGCAGGATTCCGCGATCGACACCCGCTCGTCCGCCGTCGCGAGGCTCGCCGGCAGGCGCGCACCGCCGGGCGCGATCAACATGCCGCATTCGAAGCGAACTGCGTCGCGAAATACGCCCGCCGTGCGCAACTCGCCGAATTCCCGGGCCGACAGGCGATCCAGGCCGTCGGCAGCGAGCGCATCCAGCGTCGACAGGCCGACGGACTCGCCGATCTCGCCGGCGTCCAGCAGGCGCTGCAGCCGCGCATTCGGATAGACACGGCGCTTCAGGATGCCTGCGCGATAGAGATCGAGGAAACCGTCGGCGAGCATTTCCGAGCAGCCGTACAGCCCGCGCTCGAACGGCCGGGTGCCGCCCTCGGCCTCTATCAGGGCGCGATGACGGTCGAGCGCGCCGTTCGCCGCGAGCGCCTCCGCGTAGGCTGCGTTACGCCCGTGGCGAAGCTGGATCGCGCTCACGATCGCGTCCCCGAGCTCGCCGATCCCGAGCTGCAGTGTCCCGCCGTCCTTGAGCAACGTGCTCACATTCAGCGCGATCGCGTGCTCGGTGAACGGGATCGGCAGGTTCGGCGGTGCGAAGAGCGCGAACTCCTGCGAAGGAGCGTCGACCAGGAAGTCGAAGGACGATTCGGACACGAGGGCGTCGCCGTACATGAAGGGCAGCTCGCGATTGAGCTGGCCGATCAGCGCGAACGGCCGGCCCGCCGCCCGTAATGCGGCGACCTGCGGCAACAGGTCGGCCGTCAGGTCGGGGTTGCCGCCGAGGCTGAGCACGCCCGGCGGCATCTCGCCTGCCGGTGGCGGGGCGACGATCTGCGCAACGACGTTGAGCCCGCGCGCGATCGCGTCGCGCATGACATGGGTGTAATTCGCGCCCAGGTAATGCTGCTGCAGATGCTCGTTGCCGAGCCAGGCGCCGGGCTCGAGGTAGAACTCGATCACCTCGATGTTGGGCGGCAGTCGGTGTTCCTCGAGCATGCGCACGTACTCGAGCTCGGGGTAGTTGCCGAACACGCGGCGGGCGAACGGCTCGACGAAGCGACGTTCGAGGCCGGATTTCCAGCGCGGCGCGCGCAGCGAGAGGGCGGTGACGATCGTGAGATGCAGGGCGCGATCGGCGGCTGCGCGGCGCACGAAGGCGTTGACCAGCGGATTCGGCTTGCCGATCCCGACCGGCAACCCGAGGACGAGCCTGCGGCCGACGCGGGAGAGGGTCGCCTCGACGCAGGCATCGAGGTCGCTCAGGCGCTGGGGCCTCGCTGGGTCCATCGTGCGCCAATCTACAACGTGCGAGGCCCTGCCGAGGGGTCGAATCTATTTTCTGTCAATACGTCGCTGATGGACTCGACATCCGGGCTGCGCGGCAGACCATCCGGAAAATAGATCTGCCCCTCCTTCGGGCGTACGATCGTCCATCCAGAAAACAAATCTGTCCCCCTTTCTCGCCATGACCGGGACGGCGCACGTCGACACCTTCGTCCGAGACAACCTTCCGCCGGCCTCCCAGTGGCCGCAGTTCCTCTTCGAGCTCCCGGAGCTTCGCTATCCGGCCCGCCTGAACTGCGCCGTCGAGCTGCTCGATCGCCACGCCGCCGCGAACCCGCTGGCGCTCGCGATCCGCACGGCGGAGGGCGATTGGAACTACGGCCGGCTGCGCGACCTCGTCGACCGCCTGTGCGGCGTCCTCGTCGCGGACATGCAGGTGCAGCCGGGCAACCGCGTCCTGCTGCGCGGCGCGAACTCGCCGATGCTCTACGCGGCGTGGCTCGCCGTGGCGCGCATCGGCGGCATCGTCGTCGCCACCATGCCGCTCCTTCGCGCGCGCGAGCTCGCCACGATCGTCGCCAAGGCACAGGTCCGCCACGCGCTCTGCGACTCGAAACTCGTGGCGGAACTCGCCGGCGTCGATGCGGCCGGGCCGCTGCGCCTCGTCACCTGGGGCGATGGTGAGCTCGAAGGCCTGCTCGAGCGGCGGAGCGGCGGCGCACGCGCGGCGGACACGGCGCAGGACGATCCCTGCCTGCTCGCCTTCACCTCGGGAACGACGGGGCAACCCAAGGCGACGGTGCATTTCCACCGCGACGTGCTGGCGATGGCCGATACGTTCGCCGCGCACCTGCTCGCGCCGCGCCCGGACGACGTGTTCACCGGGACCCCGCCGCTCGCGTTCACCTACGGGCTCGGCGCCGAGCTCGTGTTCCCGTTGCGCTTCGGCGCCGCGACTGCCGTGTTGCCCGGCCCGACACCGGATCACCTGCGCGAAGGCATCGCGCGATTCGGCGCGACGCGCGTGTTCACCGCGCCGACGGCCTATCGCGCGCTGCTCGGTCAACCCGACGGCAACGCGTTCCGCGGCGTGCGCTCGTTCGTGTCAGCGGGCGAGCACCTGCCCCGCCCCACCTTCGAGGCCTGGCAGGAGGCCACGGGCCACCGCATCATCGACGGCATCGGCGCCACCGAGATGATCCACATCTTCATCTCTGCATCGGGCGACGACATCCGTCCCGGTGCCACCGGTCGCGCCGTCCCGGGTTACCGGGCCTGCGTGCTGGACGAGGACCTGCAGCCGGCGCAAACGGGCCAGATCGGCAAGCTCGCCGTGCGCGGTCCGACCGGCTGCCGGTATCTTGCCGACGAGCGGCAGGCGCAGTACGTCAGGAACGGCTGGAATATCACCGGCGACGCGTACGTCGCCGACGAGGACGGTTACTTCTGGTTCCAGGCGCGCGCCGACGACATGATCGTCTCGTCCGGCTACAACATCGCCGGGCCCGAGGTCGAGTGCGCCCTGCTCGAGCACCCCGCGGTTGCGGAATGCGCGGTGATCGGCGTGCCGGATGAGCAGCGCGGCCAGCTCGTCAAGGCCTACGTCGTCCCGCGCGAGCCCCGGCGCGGCGACGACGCGCTCACGCGCGAGCTGCAGGAGTTCGTCAAGAACGCGATCGCGCCGTACAAGTACCCGCGGCTGATCGAGTACGTGGACAGCCTGCCGCGGACGGCGACCGGGAAGCTTCAGCGTTTCAGGCTGCGTGACAGCGACGACGACACCGCTGGCGCCGGAAAACGCTGATCGGGAGCCTCTTCAGCCCGCGTTATGCTCGGGAGCGCGTCGAAGGCTTGATCGGGAAGGTCTTTTCCGGAACGCCGTAAACCCATCCCTGGGGTGTTTCCGTCGAGAACGTCCAGTATGGGTTTACGACGGTCCGGAAAAGACCTTGCCGATCGCAATCCTTCGCGCGCATGCGCAGTAGCGTTCATGAATAATCCGCGTTAAGTAGATCTTCATTCGCCGTCCGGGATGACAGCGGTCGCCTCGATCTCGACCCTGGCGGCGGCTTCCATCAGCGCCACCACCTGCACGACCGACATCGCGGGATAGTGCCGTCCCATCACGGCGCGGTATGCCGCACCGATCTCGGCGAGCTGCGCGTAGTACTCGTCGCGGCTCGTGAGATACCAGGTCAGTCGCACCACGTGATCGGGACGACCGCCGGCCTGCGCAAGTACCGCGACGACGTTCGTAAGGGCCTGCCGCACCTGCTCCGCGAGGCCGCCGCCCGGGAACCGACCCTGGCCGTCCCAGCCGATCTGGCCCGCGACGAACACCTGGCGGCCGCGCGCGACGATGCCGTTGCTGTACCCCTTGGGCCGCGCCCAGCCGGGCGGCTGCAGGATCTCAAAGCTCATGTCGCACCATCCGTCAGCGATCGGAGCAGCTCCCGGCCGATGATGAGCTGTTGAACCTCCGTTGCGCCCTCGTAGATGCGCAGCGCGCGGATCTCCCGGTACAAGCGCTCCACGGTCTCGCCCTGCACCACGCCCCGGCCGCCGAAGAGCTGCACGGCGTGATCGATGACGCGCTGCGCGGACTCGGTGGCCGTCATCTTCGCCATGGCCGCTTCCTTCGTGACGGCGGTACCACGGTCACGCAACCAGGCCGCGCGATAGGTCAGGAGACGTGCCGCGTCGACGTCGGTCGCCATCTGTGCGAGCGCGGCCTGGGTGAGCTGGAAGTCGGCGAGCTTCCGGCCGAAGAGCTGGCGCTCGGCCGCGTGATGCAGCGCCTCGTCCAGCGCGCGCTGCGCGAAGCCGAGCGCCGCACCCGCCACCGAGGTCCGGAACACGTCGAGGGTGCGCATCGCGATGCGAAACCCCTCCCCCTCCTCGCCGATCCGCTGCCCGACCGGCACCCTGCAGCCGGTGAACGACAGCGTCGCGAGCGGGTGCGGGGCAATCACGTCGATACGCTCCGCGATACCGAGACCCGGCGCGTCGGCATCGACGACGAAGGCACTGATGCCCGAAGCGCTGAGCGATCCGTCGGCGCGCACCTCCGCGGAACTCGTGCGCGCGAAGACGCAGTAGAAGTCCGCGATTCCGCCGTTGGAGATCCAGGTCTTCGCACCGTCGAGGACGTAAGTCTCGCCGTCGCGTCGCGCGCTGCAGCGCATGGCGGCGACGTCGGAGCCTGCCTCCGGCTCGGACAGCGCGAACGCGGCGATCGCCGCGCCCGCGGCGGCCGCCGGCAGGTAGCGCGCCCGCAGTTCGCCGCTGCCCGCGAGCGCGATGGCCGCGCTGCCCAGGCCCTGCATGGCGAACGCGAAATCCGCCAGCCCGTCGTGCCACGCGAGCGTCTCGCGTATCAGCGTAATCGCCCGCACGTCGAACCCGGGCGTGCCCACCATCGCCGCGGACGGCACGGCGTGACGTGCGAGGCCCGCGGCACCCAGCTCAGCGACCAGCGCGCGGCAGGCGGCATCGAGCGCCGGCCGGCCCTGACCGTGATCGCGCTGCCGCTGGCCCAGGCGCGCGCCAAAACGCGCGCCGGCCCAGGCCGCAACTTCGCGTGCGAGCTCGCGATGCCCGGCACCAAAGAACGGCCAGTCGAGGTACGAGGTGTCGCGCATGATGCTCAGTTGCCCTCGAATACCGGCTTCTGCCTGGCGACGAACGCTTCGTAGGCGCGCCGGAAATCGCCGGTCTGCATGCAGATGGCCTGCGCCTCGGCCTCCGCGTCGAGCGCGGCGTCGATCGACATGTTCCACTCCTTGTGCAGCATCCGCTTCGTCGTCGCGTGCGCGAAGGTCGGCCCGTCCGCGAGCCCGGTCATGAGCTCGAGCGTGGCGGGCAGCAGTTCCGGCGCCGGCACCAGGCGGTTGAAGAATCCCCAGGCCAGCCCCTCCTCCGCCGACATCGCACGCCCCGTGTAGAGCAGCTCGGAGGCGCGGCCGTGGCCGATGATGCGCGGCAGGATCGCGCAGGCGCCCATGTCGCACCCGGCGAGACCGACACGCGTGAACAGGAACGCGGTGCGTGCCGCGGGAGTCGCGACGCGCAGGTCCGACGCCATCGCGATGATGGCGCCCGCGCCCGCGCACACGCCGTCGACCGCCGCGCCGATCGGCTGCGGGCAGGCGCGCATGGCCTTGACGAGATCACCGGTCATGCGCGTGAAGCCGAGCAGGCCGTCCATCGCCATCCGGGTGAGCGGGGCGATGATCTCGTGCACGTCGCCGCCCGAGCAGAAATTTCCGCCGGCCCCGGTGATCACGACCGCTCTTACGTCCGGCGCATCCGTGAGGCCGCGGAACAGGTCGCGCAACTCCGCGTACGATTCGAAGGTGAGCGGATTCTTGCGCTCCGGTCGGTCGAGCGTGATCACGCCGACCTTACCCTCCATGCGCCACCGGAAGTTCCGTGCCTGGTAGTCCGCGTAGTTCATGCGCTCGCTCCAGCCGTGCCCGAGCCGCTCTCGCGATCGGTCCGCCGTCCGACCTGCGATTTCAGCACGCCCAGCAGCGCGACGAGCTGGTCGCGCTCGGTTCTTGTGAGACCATCCAGGAGGTCGATCACCCAGCGCTCGTGCTCGGCCGCCATGCGACGGAATTGACGACGCCCCTGCGGGGTGAGCTTGACGCGGAACGCGCGCCGGTCCGCGGCGTCGGGCTCGCGCACCACCAGCCGCTCCTTCTCGAGCATATCCGTGATGCCGGTGACGTTGCCGCCGGTCACCATCATGCGCTGCGACAGCTCGCCCATCTTGAGGCCGTCGGCGGCACGGTCGAGCTGCGCCATCAGGTCGAAGCGGGGGAGCGTCGTGCCGTGCTCTGCCTTCAGGCGTTGTCGCACCTGCGTCTCGATCAGGTTCGTGCAGGCGAGCAGCCGCAACCACAGCCGCAGCGACTGGTGGTCGTCCGGGCCTGCGCGCGTTTCGATGTCGGCGCGCGGCAAGGTTTCCGCCTGCATTGCCGTCCGGTCGCGGGCCATCACATCACCTCGCCGCCCGCGATCGCGAGGCTCTGCCCGGTGATGCTCTCGGTGCCCGGCGCGCAGAGCCAGACCACGGCCTGCGCCACCTCGGCGGGCTGGATGACGCGGTGCTGGGGATTGCCCGCCACCAGCGCCGCGCGCGCCTCGTCCTCCGAGCGGCCGGTCTTCGTCACGATGTTCTCGATCGCGCCGCGCATGAGGTCGGTGTCGGTGTATCCCGGGCAGACGGCGTTCACGGTGATGCCCTGCTCCGCCAGCTCGAGCGCGAGCGAGCGGGTGAGCCCGATCACGCCGTGCTTCGCGGCGACGTACGCGGCGGCGTAGCGATACCCGCGCAGGCCCGCGGTGCTCGCGACGTTCACGATGCGGCCGCGGCCGGCTTCGAGCATGTCGGGCAGGGCCTCCTTGGTACAGGAGTAAACACCGGTGAGGTTCACGCCGAGCATCTGCTGCCAGAGGGCGTCGTCCGTCCTGAGAAACGGCGCGCTGACCGCTTCGCCGGCGTTGTTGACCAGGATCTGCACCGGGCCGAAGCGCTGCCGCGCCCGGTTCATCGCCTCGCGCAGCGCCGACGGGTTCGTGACATCCGCGGCCAGCGGCTCGGTCCGGTCCGGCGCGCCCAGGGCCTGCGACGCCGACTGCAGGCGCGCCGCGTCGCGCCCGAGCATGGCGACACGGGCCCCCTCGGCCACGAGCGCTTTCGCGATGGCGAACCCGATGCCGCGGCCCGCGCCCGTCACGACGGCGTGGCGGCCCGCGAGCCGGCCCGCAGCCTCCACGGCGCTCATGCCGACCCCGCGGCCCGCGGGACCCGTGCTGTTTGCGCGGCTTGCTGGACCTCCGCGTCCTGGGGGGTCTGCGCGACCTGTGCGGCCTGCTGGGCTGCTTGCGCGGCCTGCGCGGCGCGCTGTGCGTTGCGCTCGAGCTGGCTCTTGGCGGACAGGTACGGCTCCGGCCACCACTGGTCGGTATACCCCTGCTGCGCTGCCGCTTCGAGCGTCCAGGACGGATTGGCGAGGTGCGGCCGCGCCAGCGCGCAGAGATCCGCGCGTCCGGAGGCAATGATCGAGTTGACGTGGTCGGCTTCGTAGATGTTTCCGACCGCGATCGTCGCGATGCCGACCTCGTTGCGCACCCGGTCCGCGAAGGGCGTCTGCCACATCCTTCCGTAGACCGGCTGCTGCCACGGCACCGTCTGGCCGCTCGAGACGTCGATGACGTCGGCGCCGCCCGATTTCAGCGTGCCGGCGAGCTGCACCAGCTCGTCGTCGGAGAGGCCGCCCTCGGCCCAGTCGCAGGCCGAGATGCGCACCGACAGGGGCTTCTCCGCAGGCCAGGCCGCGCGTACCGCGGCCAGCACCTCGAGCGGGTATCGCAGGCGGTTGCCGAGCGCACCGCCATACTCGTCGGTGCGCAGGTTGGTGAGCGGCGAGATGAAGCTCGCGAGCAGGTAGCCGTGCGCCATGTGCAGCTCGAGCATGTCGAACCCCGCCTCGTCGCCCAGGATCGCTGCGCGCACGAACTCGTCGCGGACGCGGTCCATGTCTTCCCGGGTCATCGGCACCGGCGTCTGGCTCACTCCCTCGAGGTAAGGCACGGGCGAAGGCGCGCAGACCGGCCAGTTCCCATCCGGCAGCGGGTAGTCCATCTGCTGCCAGCCGAGCTGGGTGGAGCCCTTGCGACCCGAGTGCCCGATCTGCAGACAGAAGGCCGCGCGCGAATTCTCGTGCACGAAGCTGACGATCCGCCGCCAGGCGTCGCGCTGCGCCTCGTTCCACAGGCCCGTGCAGCCCGGGGTGATGCGGCCTTCCGGCGACACGCAGGTCATCTCGGTGTAGAGGAGGCCGGCGCCGCCGACCGCACGGCTGCCGTAGTGCACCAGGTGCCAGTCACCCGGCAGGCCGTCCTTCGCCATGTATTGCGCCATCGGCGAGACGACGACGCGGTTTGCGAGCGTGAGGCCGCGCAGGCGCAGCGGCAGGAACATCGGCGAACGCGGCGCGCTGTCTGCGCGCTCGGCGAGCCAGCGCTCGTAGTCCTCGACGAAGCCGCGGTCGCGGAGGCGGAGATTCTCGTGCCCGATGCGCTGGCTTCCGGTCAGCAGGCTGTAGGCGAACTGGCGCGGCGGGAGATGCACGTAGCGCGGCGACGTTCTCGAACCACTGCATGCGGTTGCGCGCCGCGCTCTGGAGCTTGAGGACCTCGACGCTTCGCTCCTCGTGATACGCGCCGAGCGCGCTTCCCAGGTCCGTCGTAGAGGCCACGTGACGCGTGAGCGAGATTGCGTCCTCCATGGCGAGCTTGGTGCCGGAGCCGATCGAGAAGTGGGCCGTGTGCGCCGCGTCGCCGATCAGCACGACGCGACCGTCGTGCCAGCGTCGGCACAGCACCCGGTTGAAATTGAGCCAGGCGGAGCCGCGCAGGTGGGCGGCATTGCTCTGCAGGCGCTGCCCGTCCAGGTAGCGCGCGAACAGGCGCTCGCAGAAGGCTATGGACCCGGCGGTGTCGAGCCGGTCGAGGCCGTGCGCACGCCAGGTCTCCTCGCGCGTCTCGACGATGACGGTCGAGAGGTCGGCGCTGAACTGGTAGGCGTGGATCTGAAACCAGCCGTGCTCGGTCTGCTCGAACGCGAAGGTAAAGGCCGGGAAGGGCCGCGCGATGCCGAGCCAGATGAACCGGCACCGGCCCACGTCGATGGTCGGCTCGAAGATCGCCGCATGACGGGAGCGCACCCTGCTGTTGACGCCGTCCGACCCGAGGATGAGATCCGCGTCGGCGAACTGCCCATCGTCGTCGATCTCCCGCCGGAACGCCTGGTGTACGCCCAACTCGGCGGCGCGCTCCTGCAGGATGCCGAGCAACCGCTTGCGGCCAATGCCGCAGAAGCCGTGGCCGCCGCTACGCAGGCAATGGCCGCGGAAATGTACCTCGATGTCGTCCCAGTGGTGGAAGCTGCCCTGGATGGCGGCGTGCGTTTCCGGGTCCGCCTGACGGAAGTTGTCCATGGTCTGGTCGGAGAACACGACGCCCCAGCCGAAGGTGTCGTCCGGCCGGTTGCGCTCGTAGACCTCGACCCGGACGGCGGGCAGCGCCTTCCTGAACAGGATGGCGGCATACAGGCCGGCCGGCCCGCCCCCCAGGCAAACCACTCGCTTCACTGGCAGCACCCCTGTGTCCGGTCTCAGGGGTGTGGATACGCCGTTTTAGTTGACATGTCAAATAAACCGGGCGCGCGACTCGATTGACCGTGCGCCCGTGCCGACGGGCGGCTGCCGGACGTCTAATGCCGCTCGACTTCGACTCGCGTGCCCTTGACGCTCGAATCGACCATCGCCAGCGAGAACTCCGCGTAAGGCTTCTTGTTGCTGACGATGATGTCCTCGCCGTCATCGATCTCGACGTGGTACTGCCCGGCCGGCAACGTGCGGATGAACGCGTCCCGCACGTCCTTCGCGACGTCGTTCTCCGCCCGGCCCTTCTTGACCGGGACCTCGATCGTCGTGACGTCGCCACCGGCCGGCGTGAGCACGAACCGGATCGTTCCGTCGGAATTCGCGCCCTCGCTCACCTCGACCCGCCAGCGGTGCGACGGCTTCGCGTCGTCGGCGAGCGCGACCGAGCTCGTCAACACGGTCGCCGCCAGCGCGGCCAGGGTCCATCGAAGATGCTTCTCGTGCGCCATGTCCGTTCCCTCGTGCGTCTGCTTGGTGAAGATGCTGCGGCGCGGGACCGACCACTCACCCGGGTGTCGTCGTGACGGGTGCGCGGGTCTGTGACCCGGCGTCGACCCGGATTATATGATCTCGGGGATTAAGATCCCGTGGCCGACAGCCGCACGGGGGACGCGACCTTCCACGTAGTATTTCACTGCCGGCCGGAGCCCGCCCATGGAAACACCGCTCACGCCCCTCGAGTTCGCCCGGCGGGCGCGCAAGATCCATCCCGGCCGCGCCGCCGTCGTCGACGGCGACCTGCGCCTGAGCTACGCATCCTTCCTCGAGCGCGTCGACCGCTGGTCCGCCGCGCTGCAGGGCATGGGCGTCGGCCGCGGCGACCGCGTCGCGCTCATCGCGCCGAACACGCATGCGATGCTCGAGCAGTTCTACGCCGTGCCGCAGATCGGGGCGATCGTCGTGCCGCTCAACTACCGGCTCACCGCGGAGGATTTCGTCTACCTGATCGAGCACAGCGGGTCAAAGGTCGTCTGCGCGCACGCCGACTCCCTCGACGCCGTCGAAAGCGTGCGCAGCCGGCTGCCCGGCGTCCGCCACTTCGTCGCCCTGGAGGGGTCGCGTCCCGGCTGGATCGACTACGAATCCGCGCTGTCGGCGGCGTCGGGACGCTTCGACCGGCCAGCGATCGCGGAGACCGACCTGATCTCGATCAACTACACCAGCGGCACGACTTCGCGGCCCAAGGGCGTGATGATCACTCACCGCAATGCCTGGGTGAATTCCATCGGCACGCTGGTCCACGAGCCGATGACGCCGGCAGACCGCTACCTCTGGACCCTGCCGATGTTCCATGCGAACGGCTGGACCTTCGTCTGGACGGTCACGGCTGCGGGCGCGACGCACGTGTGCCTGCGCAAGGTCGATGCGCTGAGCGTCTACGAACAGGTCGAGCGCGAAGGCATCAGCGTGATGTGCGCGGCCCCGACCGTGCTGATCGGCATCGCGAACGGTCCCGAGGAACGACGACGCAGGCTGCCGCGCGGCCTGCGCGTGCTGACCGCAGGCGCGCCGCCGGCCGCCGCCACGATCGAGCGCATCGAGGGCGAGCTCGGCTGGCGCATCACGCACGTCTACGGCCTCACGGAAACGGCGCCCTTCATCACCGTCTGCGAGCCACGTCCGGAGGACGCGCGGCTCTCGCCTTCGGAGCTGGCCGCGGCGAAGGCGCGGCAGGGGGTGGAGCTGATCACCTCCGGCGAGCTGCGCGTCGTCGACGAGCAGGACGAGGACGTGCCGCGAGACGGCCGGACGCTGGGCGAGATCGTCGCCCGCGGCAATGTCGTGATGCAGGGCTATTGGAACGACCCGGAGGCGTCTGGCAAGGCGCTGCGCGGCGGCTGGTTCCGCTCGGGCGATGCCGCGGTCGTCCACCCGGACGGCTATGTCGAGATCCGCGACCGCTTCAAGGACGTGATCATCAGCGGCGGCGAGAACATCTCCTCGATCGAGGTCGAAGGCGCGCTGCTGCGCCACCCCGCCGTGCTCGAAGCTGCGGTCGTAGGGATGCCCCACGAGAAGTGGGGCGAGTCGCCGCAGGCCTTCGTGGTGCTGCGCCCCGGCGGCGCCGCGGCGACGGCGGCGGAACTGCGCGAGTTCTGCCGTGCGAACCTCGCGCATTTCAAGGTGCCGCAGGAGTTCCACTTCCTGGCCGAGCTTCCCAAGACCGCGACCGGCAAGATCCAGAAGTTCGTGCTGCGCGCCGGCCGCAGCGCGATCAGCCGCCAGTAGGCGGTGGGGCGCTTGGTGCGATCCTTGCCGCCGGCGTAGGACCCGACTGACGTGACCCGGCGGGCTCCTGCGACTGACGCGCGGCACCTGCGGCGTAGAGTCGACTCATGGTCGACGGGGAGCGGAAACTACGCGGTTGGCGCCCGCCTCTCTGGGGCGTTATCGCCGCGATGCTGGTGGCGCTGGCGGGCACGTTGGCGCTCACCTTCGAGTGGAACTGGCTCAAGCGGCCCATCGAGCGGCGCGTCGCGGCTGCCACGGGCCGAAGCTTCGACATTGGCGGCGACCTCGACGTCGACCTGGGCAGGGTGGTCGGGATCGAGGCAGAGGGCATCCGCCTCGGCAACGCGAGCTGGGCGCGAGACAAGGCGATGGCCAAGGTTCGCCGCGCACGCATCGAGCTCGATCCGTGGCCGCTTTTCCTCGGCCGCTGGGTGATCACGAAAATCGACCTCGACCACCCCGAGGTTAACCTCGAGCGCAACGCGCGCGGCGATGCGAACTGGCGGTTCGGGCCGGACGGTCGGCGGCGCGCCACGCCGCAGATCGGCGCGTTGTCCATCGACGACGGAGTGCTCCATCTGCGCGAACCGAAGTTCCGCACCGACCTGACCTTGTCCGTGCAGACGGCTGCCCGCGGCAAGGACCAGGCCTACGCGCCGATCGTCGCGCACGGCACAGGACGCTACCGGAACGAGCCCTTCTACCTGCGCGGGCGCCTCGATTCGCCGTTGCAGCTGCTGCGTGGCGGGAAGCCCTACCGGTTCGACCTGCAAGCGCGCGCGGGCTCGACGCGCGCACACGTGCACGGGACGCTCGATGCGCCGATCGATCTGCGGAAGTTCGAGCTGCAGGCGAAGGCGTCGGGCGAGGACCTCGCCGATCTCTATCCGCTCCTCGGACTCGCGACCCCGCCGACGCCGCCGTACGACGTCGCGGGTAAGCTGAGCCGGGACGGGGACCTGATCCGCTACGGCGATTTCTCCGGCACGGTGGGCGACAGCGACGTCGCCGGCGACGTCAGCCTCGACCTCGGCGGCAAACGGCCACGCGTTCGTGGGCGGGTCGAATCGCGGCGGCTCGACCTCGACGACCTGGCCGGACTGATCGGGGCGCCACCGAGCACGGCCGCGGGCGAGAGCGCGTCAGCCGAACAACGCGCCGAGGCGCAACGCCGTGCGGCGAGTCCCCGGGTGCTGCCCGATAAGCCATACAACCTCGAGAAACTCCGGTCGATGGATGCCGACGTCACGCTCCGGGCGCACCAGGTAGATGCGCGGAGCCTCCCGATCAGCGCGCTCGCGGCCCGCCTTCAGCTCGAGGGCGGCGTGCTCCGCATCGTGCCGCTCGACGTATCGCTGGCGGGCGGGCACCTGACCGGCAGCGTGCGCCTCGACGCGCGTCAAAGCCCGATTTCCACCACGACGGATCTCGAGGCGCGTGGCCTCGAGCTGCCGAAGCTGCTGCCGCGCGCGAGCCCCGACGGCGTCGGCCGCATCGCGGCCGATGCGCGGCTGCAGGGCCGTGGCAACTCGGTGGCCGACATGTTCGCAACCGCCGACGGCAACCTCGGTGTCGTGATGGGACCGGGGCGGATCAGCAATCTGTTGCTCGAGCTCGCGGGACTGGACGTGGCGGAGGCCCTGCGCTTTCTCGTCACCAAGGACAAGGTGGTGCCGGTCCGGTGCGCATTCACGGATTTCGACGTGACCGACGGCGTCGCGAAGACGCGTTCGCTCGCCTTCGACTCGACGGATACGGTCATCGTCGGCGACGGTACCGTCGATCTGCGTGACGAAGAACTCGATCTCGAGCTCGATCCCAAGCCGAAGGACGTGAGCCCGGTGAGCCTGCGCGGGCCGCTCGAAATCGGCGGCACGTTCAAGCATCCGTCGGTGCGGCCGAAACCCGCGCCGCTCGCCGGACGTGTGGCCGTCGCCGCGGCGCTCTTCGCGATCACGCCGCCGGCGGCCCTGCTCGCGCTGATCGAGACCGGGCCGGGCGAAGACATCGACTGCGCGAGCCGCGGGACCGAATCCGGCCAGCCGCAAGACACCCCGCAGAAGAATACCCGGAGTTGAGCGGCCGCGGACTGGACTCGGCCGGGTCGTGCCGTTAGCGTTCGCATCCCCGATTGCGACGCCAACGACACATGCGACTTTCCCCCCTCGGTCTTGTCTGGCTGGCCGCGCTGGCCACGGGCGCGCCTGCGGCCCCCCTCGATGCGCCGTCGCGCGTCTTCCAGGGCAGCGACCTGTTTGGCCTGCAGTACGCTTCGGATCCGCAGATCCGGCCCGATGGACGCGTCGTGGCCTACGTGCGGGTGTCCTTCGATGTCATGACGGACCGCGCGCGACGGGCGATCTGGCTGATCGACGCCGAAACCGCGGAGCAGACCCCGCTCGTGACGGCCGCCGGCTCGCACACCGCGCCGCGCTGGTCGCGCAACGGCGACCGGCTCGCCTACGTGTCGACCGCAGAAGGCGGCCGCCCTCAGCTTTACGCGCGCTGGATGCACTCCGGCGAGGAAGCAAGACTCGCCGAGCTGGTGTCTGCGCCTGACGACCTCGCCTGGTCGCCGGACGGCAAGTGGATCGCCTTCACGATGCACGCGCCCGACGAGGCGGCCAAGCTCGGCGAAGCACCAGCCAAGCCCGAGGGCGCGGAATGGGCGGCGCCGCTCGAGGTGATCACGGACCTCAACTACCGCAGCGACGCCGAGGGCTACCTGAAGCCGGGCTATCGGCACGTCTACGTCGTCTCCGCCGATGGCGGCGCGCCGAGGCAACTCACCTTCGGGGCCTACAACGAGGCCGGCCCGCTGTCCTGGACGCCCGACGGGCGTCATCTCCTCGCGACCGGCAACCGCACGGACGACTGGCGCCGCGAGCCCGTCAACACCGAGATCTACGAGGTCGCGGTCGCCGACGGAAGCATCCGCCCCGTGACCAGCCGCACAGGCGCCGACGGCGCGCCCGCCGTGTCGCCCGACGGATCCACCGTGGCCTATCTCGGTTTCGACGACCGCCTGCTGAGCTACCAGAACGTCGAGCTCTACGTGATGGACAGGGACGGGCGCAACTCCCGGTCGCTCACGGCCGGGCTCGACCGGACCATCGACGAGGCGCACTGGGCGGCCGACGGTCGCAGCCTCTACGTCCGCTACGACGATCACGCGACGGCCAGGATCGCTCGAGTCGCGCTCAACGGTCGCATCGAGCCGGTCGCCGCGGGATTGAGCGCCAGCACGCTCGACCGGCCGTACACGGGCGGTGACTTCTCGGTGGCGGCGAACGGCGCAGTCGCCTATACCAGCGGCACCGCACAGCGCCCCTCGGAGATTTCCGTCACGCGCGGAGGGCGCACGCGCCAGCTCACGCACCTGAACGAGGGCCTCTTCGGCGACAAGACCCTGGCGGAGGTTCGCGCGCTCGCCGTCACCTCGTCGTTCGATCGTCGCCCGATCGACGCCTGGGTCGCCACGCCGCCGGGGTTCGATCCCGCGAAGAAGTATCCCCTGATCCTCGAGATCCACGGCGGGCCATACGCGGCGTACGGTCCGGTGTTCTCGACGGACGTGCAGCTCTACGCCGCCGCCGGTTACGTCGTGCTGTACGTCAATCCGCGCGGCTCGACCTCGTACGGGCAGGAGTTCGCCAACCTGATCCACCGGAAGTACCCGAGCGAGGACTACGACGACCTGATGAGCGCGGTCGATGCAGCGATCGCGCAGGGCTACGTCGACGAGGGCAACCTGTTCGTGACCGGGGGTTCGGGCGGCGGCGTGCTGACGGCGTGGATCGTCGGACGCACCAATCGCTTCCGCGCAGCGGTGACACAGAAGCCGGTGATCAACTGGGCGAGCACCGTGCTCACGACCGATGTCTATACGTACATGCCGAAGTACTGGTTCAGCAAGCCGCCGTGGGAGGACCCGCTCGAGTACTGGAAGTACTCACCCCTGTCGCTGGTCGGCTCCGTTACGACCCCGACGCTGGTGCTGGTCGGTGACCAGGACTTCCGCACGCCCGTCAGCGACTCCGAGCAGTACTACCAGGCGCTGCAGCTGCGCGGCGTGCCGACCGGGCTCGTCAAGGTTCCGGGCGCCTCGCACGGCGGGCTGACGGCGCGTCCCTCGCAGTCGGCCGCCAAGGCGAGCGCGATCCTCGCCTGGTTCGAGCGGTATCGAAAATAGGCACCGCCTCGTCGCAATGCGCTTGCGATCGCGCAAGTGCCGACGATAGCTTGGCCGCCCAATGCACGCGGCCGCGACCTGGACCTGGTGCGCAGGCAGGCTCCGGCAGCGGACACGAATCGGGGGGAGCATGAGAAAGGCGCTGAAATACTTCGGCTGGGCCATGCTGGCCGCGCTGCTGGTGGGCGGCTTTGCCACCTGGCGCATCGTCTGGGGTCATCCATTCACGATCAACCAGCTAGCGAACCGGCAAGCCGCCTTCCTGCTGATGCGCAACCCGGAGCTCTTCACGTCCATCGGCCTTGCCGATGGCACGATCATCGACCGGCATTCGGGCAAGCTCGCCGCGGTGGGCGTCGCCAAGCGCGACAGCGATTACGAGTTCGCCGCGCGGTCGCTCGAGGAGGTCCGTCGCTTCGACCGCGCGAGCCTCGGCCTGCAGGACCAGATCACCTACGACATCCTCGAGGACTTCTACGGGTCGCAGCTGGCGTTCCGACAGTTCGACTGGCTGTCGTCGGAGGGTCTCTATCCGATCAGCCCGATGTTCGGCACGCAGGTCCTGCTGGTCAGCTTCATGCAGACGCAGCACGTCGTGAAGAACGAGAAGACGGCGCGCAACTACGTGGCCCGCCTGCGGGCGATGGGTGACAAGCTCGACGCGGTCACGGCAGAAATGCGGCGGCAGTCGGAGGCCGGCGTGGTGCTGCCGTCGTCGCTGCTCGAGAAGTCGCTGGTGGTGCTCGATGACGCGGTCCGGTCGGCCCCGGAGGACAACGCCCTGGTCACGTCGTTCGTCGAGCGCATGGCGAGCGTCAAGGGTCTGGACGACCCCACGAGCAAGGACCTGCGGGAGCAGGCCGTCGCGGCGGTGACGGAGAGCGTGTATCCCGCGTTCCAGCGCATGAGAACGGCGCTGGTGGAACAACGGCCCAAGGCGCAGGGCACGGCGGACGGGATCGGTCGCCTGCCCGACGGTCGCGACTTCTACCAGGCGATGCTCAGGCAATTCACCACCACGGACTACACGCCCGAGCGGGTGCACGCACTGGGGCTGGCCGAGGTGGCGCGCATCGATGCCGAGATGGACGCGCTGCTCGACGGACAGGGCCTCACGGAGGGCACGGTCGCCGAGCGCATCGAGCAGCTGCGCGTCGATCCCCGCTTTCTCCTGCCGGACGACGACGACGGCCGCCAGCAGGTGCTGGCGCGCTACCGCGATATCCTCGACGAAGTCGCAGTGCGCATGCCCGAGTACTTCAGCACCATCCCGACCGGCAAGCTCCTGGTCGAGCGCGTACCCGAAGCCAGGGAGAAGGGCGCAACGGGCGCCAACTACCAGCCCGCGGCGCTCGACGGATCGCGGCCGGGCACGTTCTACGCGAACCTGCGCGACGTGCACGAAACGCCGACCTGGGCGATGAAGACGCTCGCGTATCACGAAGGGATCCCGGGACACCACTTCCAGATCGCGACCGCGCAGGGGCTCAAGGGCCTGCCCATGATCCGGCAGCAGCCGATCTATACGGGCTACGTCGAGGGCTGGGCGCTCTATGCCGAGCGCCTGATAGCCGAAATTGGCTTCTATGAAGGCGATCCCTGGGGCGATCTCGGCCGGCTACAGGCCGAGATGTACCGCGCCGTGCGTCTCGTGGTCGACACCGGCCTGCACGCCAAGGGGTGGACACGCGAGCAGGCGATCGCCTACATGGTCGGTACGACCGGCATGGCCGAGAGCGAGGTCGCCTCCGAGATCGAGCGCTACATGGCGCTGCCCGGACAGGCCTGCGCCTACAAGGTCGGCCAGCTCAAGATCCTGGAATTGCGCGAGAAGGCCCGTGCCGCGCTTGGGTCGAAGTTCGACCTCAAGGCCTTCCACACCGTGGTGCTCGAGAACGGCGCCGTGCCGTTGACCGTGCTCGAGCGGCTCGTCGACGACTGGGCGCGGCGCAGCTAGCCCCGTGCCGATCAGCGACGCATGAGCAGCGCGAGCAGCAGCAGCAGGATGGTCAGCGCCTGCAGTCCCACGCGCGCCCACATCAGCGGCGTGCTCGCGTAGGCGTCCGTGTTGCCGCCGCCGCTCATGATCAGCACGCCGATCAGGAGCGCTGCGACGGTCGCGAGCAGGGCGATGCTGATGAGAATGACGAAGGGATCCACGGCTGCATGCCCCCGGCGCGGTGGGAAACTGCCGGCAATATTAGGTGCCGGTGGCGGATTATTCCAACCCGGCGACGGGCCGCGCCTGTAGCGGACCGACGCCCGCAACTCAGCGTCGGGCCGCGAACACCTGCGCCCAGTAGGTCCCCTTCGGGCTTCCCGGATCGAACGCGTAAGCAACGCCCATGTCGCGCGCGTCGGGACTCATCAGGTTCGCGCAATGCCCCGGGCTCTCGAGCCAGGTCTTCATGACCGCGTCGGCGGTCGTATCTCCGGCGGCGACGTTCTCGGCAACGAAGCGCCAGGCGTAACCCGCGCGCGTGACGCGCTCCGCCGCGGTGCTGCCGTCCGATCCTTCGTGCGCCATCCGGCCGTGACGCGCCATGTCACGCGCGTGCGTGGCGGCGGCGGCCCGCAGCGTCGAGTCGAGCACCAGCGGTCGCGCCACCGCGTGGAGCTGGCTGCCGCATCGGCGCGGCTTCGCGCGCGCCTCGTTCACAAGCGCCAGGACGCGCCGTTCGACGACGCCCGCGTCGGCGACCGCCGGCGCCGAGAATGGCGCCGCAAGGACGATCCAGATGTCGTCGCCGCGACCGGCAACGCCGATCGACTGGAAGGCAGGGTCGGCCACGTCGGTGCAGAACCGCGCGGTCAGCAGCTGGTAGAGGACCTCCGCACTGGCCGCCCGGGTCACGTGGATCGAGGCGCTTCGCGCCGCCGGATAGCGCTCGGCCTCGACCGCCGCGGCAAGAAGCTCGCCCCTGGGCAGCCGTGCCGCCACCGCGTCCAGCCGCGTGTCCGCGCGCAGCGGCACAGCTCGTGCCGATCGCTCGCCGCATCCGCGGGTGCGTGCGGCATTGACCGTGGCGACCGGATCCGCGCCCGAACGCGGCGCATCGGTGCCAGATGGCGGTGCGACCACGCATGCGGCGAGCGCAAGGCCGCCGAGCGCGACGGCGGCCAGCCCGGCTCTAAGGAACCTAAACGCCACGCGAGGCGCGTGACGCGCCGCCCATGCCAGCGACCGTCGCCGGCTCGTCGTCCTCGGCGGTTTCGCCGAGAAAGCCACCGCTCTGGTGCGCCCAGAGCCGCGCATAAAGGCCCCCGCGGGCGAGGAGCATCGCGTGGTCGCCCTCCTCCACGATGCGTCCCTGGTCCATGACGATCAGCCGGTCCATCGCGGCGATGGTCGACAGCCGGTGCGCGATGGCGACCACGGTCTTGCCCTCCATCAG
This sequence comes from uncultured Gammaproteobacteria bacterium, assembly GCA_963834855.1. GTDB lineage: Bacteria > Pseudomonadota > Gammaproteobacteria > Steroidobacterales > Steroidobacteraceae > DATJKD01. The sequence goes on from CAWIDH010000010.1 coordinate 87,321, forward strand.
CCGGTACAGGCTCTGCTGGATTGCGAGCTCGACCTCGCTGTCGAGTGCGCTCGTCGCCTCGTCGAGGATCAGGATGGGCGCGTCCTTCAGCATGACGCGCGCGATCGCTACGCGCTGCCGCTGTCCGCCGGAAAGCTTCACGCCTCGCTCGCCGACGTGCGCATCGTAGCCGTGCCGGCCGGCGGGATCGGTGAGACCCTGGACGAACTCGTGCGCCTCGGCGCGCCGCGCCGCTGCGAGCATCTGCGCGTCTTCCGCGTCCGGCCGGCCGTACAGGATGTTGTCCCGCACCGAGCGGTGCAGCAGCGAGGTGTCCTGCGTGACCATGCCGATCTGCGCGCGCAGACTGTCCTGCGCGACTTCGGCGATGTTCTGGCCGTCGATCAGGATCCGTCCGCGCTCGACGTCGTAGAACCGCAGCAGCAGATTGACGATCGTGCTCTTGCCCGCGCCGGACCGGCCCACGAGTCCGACTTTCTCGCCCGGAGGGATGTGAAGCGACAGGTCGTCGATCACCGGGCGCTTGTTCCCGTAGCCAAAACTGACGTGGTCGAACCGGATCTCGCCGCGTGGCACCTTGAGCGGCGGCGCCCCCGGCCGGTCGAGCACCGCGTGCGGCCGGGCCAGTGTCTCGATGCCGTCCTGCACGGTACCGATATGCTCGAAGAGCGAGGCGAACTCCCACATGATCCAGTGCGAGATGCCGTTCAAGCGCAGCGCCATCGCCGTGGACGCCGCCACCGCGCCGACGCCGACCTCTCCACGGGTCCACAGCCAGAGCCCGACGCCCGCGCTTCCCGCGACCAGCGCCATGCTGAGCGCGTGATTGACGATCTCGAAGCCGGTGACCAACCGGAACTGTGCATAGGCCGTGTGCATGAACTCCCGCATCGCACCGCGCGCGTATCCCGCCTCGCGCTTTGCGTGAGAGAAGAGCTTGACCGTCGCGATGTTCGTGTACGCATCGGCGATGCGCCCGGTCATCAGCGAGCGCGCATCCGCCTGCTGCATGGCAACGTGGCCGAGGCGCGGCACGAAATAGGCGAGCGTGGCGATATAGAGCGCGAGCCAGCCGAGAAACGGCAGGAGCATCCACAGGTCGAAGCCGGCCAGCACGGCGATGATGGTTGCGAAGTAGATGACGACGAACGCCCCCATCTCGCCAACGGTCATCCAGGTGTCGCGCACGGCGAGCGCGGTCTGCATCACCTTGGCGGCGACGCGGCCGGCGAACTCGTCCTGGTAGAAGCTCATGCTCTGACCGAGCAACAGGCGGTGGAAGTTCCAGCGCATACGCATCGGGAAGTTGGCCGAGAGCGCCTGGTGCTTGAGAAAGGCCTCGAGGGCCACGACCAGTGGGCTCGCGGCAATGACGCCGGCGAGGAAGAGCAGCCTGCCGCGCTCCTTCTCCCAGAACTGTGCCGGCTCGACGGCGGTGAGCCAGTCCACGACGTATCCCAACATCGCGAACAGCAGCGCTTCGAACACGGCGATCACCGCCGTGCAGAGCGTCATGCCCAGGAGGATCGGTCGCATACCCTGCGAACATGCCCAGATGAAGGCAAAGAAGCCCCGGGGCGGCGAACGCGGTACACCTTCGGGGTAAGGGGTGACGAGTTTCTCGAAGCGGCCAAACACCAGACGACTCCTTGGCCGAAGCCCGGACTGACCGGGTGTCCCGATCGGGCTGTGGCACCGGTTGAATTTTGAGGGATCGCGCAGCCGGGTGCGAGACGGCGCGGGTCGGATGGAGCCTTCGGAGCGTCGGGTGGCGACCCTCAGGCGGCTCGTGCGGCCTGCGTCGGTTCCGGTAGTATCCTGTGCCGCGCATTGATCCCAGGGCGGCGCCCCGGCGGAGGCCGACATGAGCAAGGGCATGGATAAGAGAAAGGAAACCAAGAAGAAACCCCTCAAGACACCGGAGGAGAAGCGCGCTGAGAAGCGCGCAAAGAAGGGGAACAAGGGAGGGCTCATGACGCCCTGATTGCGGCGCTGAGTTCGTGCAGTGGCAGAGGCTCGATCAGTCGACCGGGTTGGTCGCGCCTGGTGGCATCCGATGGCTGGTGGACCGTTCCCGCGCGGAAGTCGCACGGTCCTGCCAGACGTGCTGCTGGCGGACCGCGCCACCGGCGCCGTCCGGCTCGGCCGCGAGTCGTTCAATCGGCCCACGCTGACGGTCGCGCGCGACCTGCTCGGCAAGTTCATCGTGCACCGGCAAGGCGGGCGCTCCCTGTCCGCGATGATCACCGAGGTTGAGGCGTACAAGGGACCGCAGGATCTCGCCTCGCATGCCCGCCTCGGAAGGCGGACGGCGCGCGTGGAACCGTTGTATCGCGACGGCGGAACAGCCTACGTCTATCTGGTCTACGGCATGCACTGGCTGCTCAACTTCAGCACCGTGGGCGAGGGAAAGCCGGAGGGCGTGCTGGTACGCGGCGTCCTGGCCGGGACAGCCGCTTCGCCTGAGCTCGTCGCCGGTCCCGGCCGCGTATCGCGGCGCCTCGCCATCGATCGCCGGCTCACCGGCGTGGACGTGACGACCTCGGACCGATTCTGGATCGAGGATCGCGGCGCCGGGATACCGGGACGCGCCCTGCGCCGGGGACCGCGTGTCGGGATTGATTACGCGGGCCCACATTGGGCCGCACGGCCGTGGCGATTCTGGATCGCGATCGACCCCCGGCTTCGCCACGCATAGCAGGAGAGACACGCATGGCTGCGAACCGACGCTTCACCTTTTTCCACGGACCAAACTCTCGTTCCACGGGCGTGCTCTCGCTGCTCGAGGAGCTGGGATGCGAATACGACCTGCACGTGCTCAACCTCAAGAAAGGCGAGCAGCGCAAGTCCGAGTACCTGGCCGTCAATCCGATGGGCAAGGTGCCGGCCATCAAGCACGGCGACGCGGTCGTGACCGAGCAGGGGGCGGTGTACATGTACCTGGCCGACCTGTTCCCGGAGGCCGGTCTCGCGCCGCCCATCGGCGATCCGCTGCGCGGCCCGTACCTGCGCTGGCTCGTGTTCTACGGCTCATCGTTCGAGCCGGCGATCATCGACGTGGCGCAGAAGCGCGAGCCCGCACCTGCCTCAACCTCGCCCTACGGCGACTACGACACGGTGCTCACGACAATCACCGGCCAGCTCGCCCGGGGCCCGTACCTTTTTGGTGAGCGGTTCACGGCGGCAGACGTGCTCTGGGGAGTCGCGCTCGCCTGGACGACGTCGTTCAAGCTCGTGCCCGAACTGCCCGCGATCCAGGCCTACGTCGAAAAGGTCAACTCGCGGCCGGCGATCGTACGCGCCCGCGAGAAGGACGCGAAGCTCGCTGCAGGGCAGGCCTGAACGGAGCGCGACTACCATGCGCGATATCGCACCCGACATCCTGCGCCAGCGCCTGCTGATCGAGGGCTACTTCACCGCGAGCGTCGATCGGGCTGCCGTCGAGGCGTACCTGACCGGGATTGCGGCGGAGCTCGGCCTGCGCACGTACGGCGCACCGATCGTCCACGACCCGGGCGGGATCGGGAAGCCCGAGAACCAGGGTTTTGATGCGTTCATCCCGCTCATCGATTCCGGAATCTCGCTCTACGTCTGGAGCAAGCCGCGCTTCTTCGCCGCGGTGCTCTTCACCTGCAAGCGCTTCGACGTGCAGGGCGCCCTCGACTTCACGCGCCGCCATTTCGGCGCTCAAGAGGTCGAGCATCGCGAGTTCTAGGCCACCCCCATGCGGAAACCGCGCGGCCGTGGGCGATTCCCGGCGGGCCGCAGGAGACCACGAGTGATGCATGTGTTGACGACCGAGCGTCTGAACCTTCGCCGCGCCACGACTGCGGACGACCAGTTCGTCCTCGAGCTGGTCAACGACCCGGCGTTCATCCGCAACATCGGCGACCGCGGCGTCCGCACGCTGGCCGATGCGCAGCGGTACGTCGAGAACGGTCCGGTCGCGAGCTACGAGAAATTCGGTTTCGGCATGTACGTGGTCGAATTGAAGGAATCGGGTCGCCCGATCGGGATGTGCGGCTTCGTCAAGCGCGACTGGCTGCCCGACGTGGACATCGGGTTCGCTTTCCTGCCGCAGTACCGTTCCCTGGGTTATGCGCTCGAGTCCGCGCGGGCGGTCAAGGCCTACGGACGGAATGCGCTCGGGCTCGGGCGCATCGTCGCAATCGTTTCGCCCGGCAACACGGACTCGATCCGCCTGCTCGAGAAGATCGGCCTGCGCTTCGAAGCCATGGTCAGGCCGGACAACGAGGACGCCGACATCGAGCTGTTCGCCTCCGAGGCCTGACCGTCCAGCTTCTCGAGGGCGCGACGCAATGGCTTCACGCACATACCAGGGTCGATGCCATTGCGGGGCGCTCGGCTTCGCGTACACGAGCGCGCTGCCCGAAGAACGCTGGAGCATTCGCGCCTGCCAGTGCAGCTTCTGCCGGGCGCACGATGCGCTGTCGACGTCCGATCCGTCGGGTGAGCTCGAGTTCCAGGTCGACGAGCCGGAGGCCCTGCAGCGTTACCGTTTCGGCGGGCGCACGGCCGATTTCCTGATCTGCCGGCGCTGCGGCGTGTACATCGGCGCGCAGATACGCTCGGGAGACCGCGTCCTCGGCATCATCAACCTGCACGCCCTGCCGCTGCCGCCGTCGGCATTCCCGGCCCCTGTCGCCATGAACTATGACGGCGAGAGCGCGGACGAACGCCGGGTTCGGCGGGAGGCGCGCTGGACACCAGTTACGCTTGCCGTCTGAATTCGCAGGGGATGCAGCTCATGTCCGGTACTTACGCATATGTCTGGGAATTCACCGTCGACGTCGCGGCTCGGGCCGAGTTCGAACGCGAGTACGGCGCGCCGCTCGCACTTCGCGGTGGAGTACGAGGTGCTGGATCGCGAGTGCGAGGGGCTGACGAGCGAGGAACGCGCGCTCGGTTGCTTCACGGAGCTCACGCCATGAGTTGGACGACCACGGTCACGGAGATTGCGGCTGATGCGACGCATGGCCGGATCTCGCTGACGTTGCACGCGAGCTCCTGGGCCGCTGATCGCGACCGGCGACGCGTCGAGCCCCCTGCTCACGGACGGTGCAGCGCGAGGCGCAAGCCGAGCGCAACGAACGTCGCGCCCGCCACCCGGGACAGCACGCTGCCCATGCCGGGGCGTCTGACGAGCAGGCCGCGGAATCCGGCGGCCGCCACCGCAAGGACGAGGCACCACGCGAGACCCGTCGTGATGAAGGTCCCGCCGAGCAGCAGGAAGGCCTCGACCTTGCGTTCGCTGCCCGGATCGATGAACTGCGGGAGGAAGGCGAGAAAGAACAGGGCGACCTTGGGGTTGAGCAGGTTGGTGACGATTCCCTGCCGGAAGGCCGCGTACGCGCTGCCCGCGCGCTCAACGGTCGGGTCAACAGGCAGGAGGGAACGCGACATCAGTGCGCGCAGGCCGATGAAGATGAGATAGGCGGCACCGAGAAGCTTCACCACCGTGAACGCAGTGGCGGAGGTCGCGAGGATCGCAGACAGGCCAAGCGCCGCGGCGGTCGTGTGAACGACGCTGCCCGCCCCGATCCCGAGCGCCGCGGCAATTCCTGCGCGGCGGCCGCCGCCGAGACTGTTGCCGAGGATGAAGAACGTGTCCTGCCCGGGCGTCAGGTTGAGCAGGATCCCCGAGAGCACGAACAGCCAGTAGTCGTGAATTCCAAGCATGCGTCCTGTCTCGCGGGCGAAGCGCTCGCTGCAGCGGATCCGCCTCGCCGGGTGCCTGCTTCTATGCTATCTGTTTCTCGATGCATGCGACGCTGATCCTCCTGGTCCTGGGCGCGACAAGCGGCGCGACCATCGTCGACGTGGCCGAGGTCCGCCGGGTGACCTCGCAGGCGCCCGTCGTCGCAGCAGCCAGGCGGATGGAGCAGCAGGCCGCGAGCGGCGTGACGGATGCGCTGGTTGCCGAGATCCGCGCCGTGCTGGCGGATCCGACGCTTGATCCCGTCGCGCGCGAATGGCTGGTGGATTCGGGGCTGCAGTCGTTGCGGACGCTTCCGGCGACCGCGGCCGCCCGCGCGCTCGCGCGCGATCTGTCCGCGCGTGCACCACGGGTGTACACGCAGGCCGAGCCCGAGCACGGTCGCCACGCCGTGCCGCTGTATGACACGGGCGCCACCGCACGATATGCATTGCGCGAGTGGACGCGGCGCGATGCGCGCGAGGACGCGGTGCGGGCGCTGCGACTCGGAACGACGGCTGGGCTCGAGGAGTACCTCGTTCAGGGCGAGATGCAGGGCACGGATGCCGTTCGTGACGGCGTGCTCGAGGCCTACGGCCTGGCCGCGCCCGAGATCCTGCATCGGCAGCGGCCGGCCGTCGTCGCGGCGATGCGTGCCGGCCGCGACGTGGACCGAATCGCGCTCCTGCTCGCACGCCGCCTGCGCGATGCGGAACTCTTTTCGCTCACAATCGGTCATGCGTCGCCCGCCGTGGCGCTCGCCGGCGTGCAGACGGTCGTCCAGGATCTCGATCCGCACTCCGCGCTTGCGGTGCTCGCGAAGGCCGCCGATCGCGAACCGGTCGCGTCTGCGGCGCTGCTTTCGATCGGGCGCCTGGCCTCAACCGACGCAGCCGCGCAGCAGTCTGCTGCTCGAGCGCCTGACGGATCCGGTGAGCGGTGATTCCGCGGCAGCGGCGCTCGCGCTCGCGGGCCACGACGACCCCAGCCTCGTCGCCAGCCTCGGCGCGCGACTGCAGGCGACCGCAGACGAGGGGACGCGCCGACGCGTCGTACTCGCGCTCAAGCTGAGCGGCAGTGCGGCGGCACGAAATGAGCTCGTGAAACTGGTCGATGCAGGGAAGGGTTCCGTCGAGCTCAGGAAGGAGGTCGCCAAATGGCTCGCACGCGGGCGGTGATCGGGGTCGTCGTGCTCGCGCTCGCGACGGCGACCCCCGCACGCGCCGCCTGCGTCTTCGTGAAGGACGAGATCACGAACAACGACGAGATCACGAACCCCTTCGAGCCCGGCTGCGGCGACGTGATGCTGACCTACACCGAGTCCGACAACACCGGCAACAACGTCGCGCTCGGTTACGCAGTGCCGATGCCGGTCGATTCGCTCACACCGGTGGACGGCTTCCGCAGCTACGCGAGCCTGTTCGCGCGCCACCAGGCGCTGCTCACCATGCACGGCGAAGTCGACGGCCAGGTCGTCGGCCAGACGCTCGGTGGACGGGAGATCTGGGCGTATCGGCTGGGCGATCCCGACACCACGACGGCCGACGGTTTTGCCGAAGGCGCCGTGCTGGTCAACGGTGGCATCCACGCGCGCGAATGGCAGACGCCGGAGGCGGTCACGGGCCTGATGGAGGCGATGGTCGACGGCAAGGCGGATGGCGGCTTCGGCCAATACCTCGTCGAGAACCTCACGACCGTCCTGCTGCCGGTGAACAACGTCGACGGATTCCTGCAGACCCAGCACTTCCCGAATCGCACGACCGCCGACCGCGCGCAGCCACGCGACGGCCGCATGCGGCGCAAGAACATGCGCAACCCCGAGACCCAGGGCACCGTCGACGAGGATCTCGCCACGGTCGGCGACAACTTCTGGGGCGTCGACCTGAATCGCAACTCTGCCGACGGCTTTGGCCAGGCCGGCGGCAGCAGCTCGAGCGTGACCAGCCTGATCTATCGGGGCACACTGCCCGCGACGGAGCCTGAGGTCCTGGCCCTTCAGCAAGCGGCCACGCTGGGCCCCGCGGCGCGCCTGCGGTTCTACAGCGACACGCACTCCTTCGGCCAGGTGTACCTCGCGCCGACCACGTCGAACGTGCGGCGCAACAACATCACCGCATTGCTTGCCGAGCGGATGCGCGACGCTTCGTTCCGCGGCTACGCCTTCGGCCCCGATCCCGCCGGTTCGCCGGGCATCGGCACGACCGCGGACTACTTCGCGTTCACGCATGCCGTGCCGAGCTGGACGATGGAGCTCGAGCCCGCCAACGGCGGCCAGGACTACGGCGGGCTCGCGACGCACGGTCACAGCGGCTTCGTGCTGCCGGACCGCGAGGTCGCGCGCATGCGCGCGGACGTCGCGCGGATGTACCTGCTCGGCTTCTACCGCCAGGCCGCGCCGCCGGCCGCACTCGCCGCCCAGATCCGCGACCGCGACAGCGGCGACCTCGTCTACGACGCCGCCTGGCAGCCTTCGTCGAGCACGACACGTGCGCTCGCGACGGCGACGAACCTGGCACTCGTTCCCGGCCGCAACTACCGCCTGTGGGTTGCCTTCAACAAGCCGATGCGGATCCGGGACACGGCCGGCAACGTGGTGCCGTATCGAGGGCAGGCGAGCGGCGCCGGGGTCGGCGTGGTCAAGCTCGAGATTCCCGGTTTGACGGGGCAGGATCTCGACCTGCCTGTCAACTCGGGCACCGCGTGGCTCGATGTGCCGGGCGGCGCACCGGACGGGTTTCTGCGCTACCGCGACGACGCGTTTGCCGTGGATTTCACCCTGCCGGCTGGGCTGCCCGCGACGGCTGCGACCGGCGCGGTGCTTTCACTTTCGATCCGGGATCTGTCGGACGCCTCGCTCGACGGCAATCCCGCCACGGCCGCCGACTGGTCGGGCGGGCACTGGGTGGGCTACGAGGACGCCCTCAATGCCGAGGGCGATGCCGGCGGGATCGATTGCTCGTTCAAGCCGTTCATCGCGCCGCAAGACGGTGCCGCGCCGCCCGCGACTGCGGCCGTCTGCGATGCCGCCGCGGTGCCCCCGCCACCCTCGTCCGGTGGCGGGGGTGGCGGGCCGATCGACCTGACGGTGGCCCTGCTCGGACTGCTGATGCTGCTCGTCGGGCAGCGGCGCTGTCGGCTCGGCGCAGCCCACCGGCCGCGATGCTGAGCGACCGGATCGAGAGATGCATGGGCTCACCCTCATCACGACCGTCGCAGCCGGGTTCGGCCTCGCGCTGATCCTCGGGTTCGTCGCCGTACGGCTCGGCCTTCCCGCGCTGATCGGCTACCTCCTGGCCGGCGTCGTCATCGGACCCGCGACGCCCGGCTACGTCGCCGACGTCGAGATCGCGGCGCAGTTGGCCGAGATCGGCGTGATGCTGCTGATGTTCGGCGTCGGCCTGCACTTCTCGCTGCAGGACCTGCTCTCCGTGCGCCGCATCGCCCTGCCCGGCGCGATCGTGCAGATCGCCGTCGCGACGGCGCTGGGCGCCGGCCTCGCGGCGCTCTGGGGCTGGAACCTGGGCGCCGGCCTCGTGTTCGGTTTCGCGCTATCGGTGGCAAGCACCGTCGTGCTCCTGCGCGCGCTCGAGGCGCAGGGCGAGCTGGACTCCGTCAATGGACGCATCGCCGTCGGCTGGCTGGTGGTCGAGGACCTGGTGACCGTGCTCGTGCTCGTGTTGATGCCGCCTCTGGCTGCGGTGATCGCCAATCCGGTTTCGACGAGCGGGGGCAGCATACTCGGCACGCTCGCCCTGACCGTCGGCGAGATCGGCGTGTTCGTCGCGCTGATGCTGGTCGTCGGACGGCGCTTGTTCCCGTGGCTGCTCTGGCAGGTGGCGCGCACGGGCTCGCGGGAACTCTTCACGCTGTGCGTGATCGCGGCTGCGCTCGGCATCGCCTACGGGGCGTCGGCCCTCTTCGGCGCCTCGTTCGCGCTCGGTGCGTTCTTCGCAGGGATGGTGCTGCGCGAATCCGACCTCAGCTATCGCGCGGCACAGGAGTCGTTGCCGCTTCGGGACGCCTTCTCGGTGCTGTTTTTCGTCTCGGCGGGGATGCTGTTCGACCCGGCGGTGGTCATCGAGCGCCCGCTCGAGGTGCTCGCCGTGCTGGCCGTCATCCTGGTCGGCAAGTCGGTCGCAGCATTCCTGCTGGTCCTGGCGTTTCGTTACCCGCTCAAAACCGCGCTCACCGTCTCGGCGAGCCTGGCCCAGATCGGCGAGTTTTCCTTCATCCTGGCCGGGCTCGGCGTGACGCTCGGGTTGCTGCCGGTCGAGGGACAGAACTACATCCTGGCCGGAGCGATCATCTCCATCGCCCTGAACCCGATCGTGTTCCGGACCATCGGGCCGGTGGAGAAGTGGCTTGCGGCGCGGCCAGGCCTGGCGCGGCGGCGCGAGCGGCGCCCCGATACGCTCGCGGTACTGCCGCCTGCGACGCCGGCGCACGAGCTGTCCGGCCACGTCGTGCTCGTCGGCTACGGCCGGGTCGGACGACGGATCGGCCAGGCGCTGACCGAGCGCGGCCTGCCGTTCGTCGTCGTCGAGCAGAATCGCGAGCTCGTGGAGCGCTTGCGCGACAAGGGGACGCAGGCTGTCGCGGGCGACGCGTCGGATCCCGGCGAGCTCGCTCAAGCGCACGTGGCCCGCGCGCGCATGCTCGTGATTGCTATCCCCGACAGTTTCCTGGCCCGGCAGATGATCGAGACGGCGCGCGCCCTGAACCCCGGCTATCGAGATCGTGGTTCGCACGCACAGCGAGGAGGAAGCCGAATTGCTTCGCAACGAGAATGCCGGCAGGGTCTTCATGGGCGAGCACGAACTCGCCGACGGCATGACCCGTTATGTGCTGCAGCGCGTCGCATCCAGTTGAGGTGTGCGGGTGCTCGCCGCATCGTTCGGCACCAGCCGTACTACGCCGATCGCCGGCGCGGGACGCGAGGGTGAGCCCTGGCAGGAAGCGCTGGTCGCGTCCGTGCTGGGCGCAGGCTCGGTGGCGCTCGTCGCGGCGGTCATCGCCGTGTTGTGGGGCTTGCGCGCCGTCCGACCGCCGTCGGAGTAAAGTCTCGGGTCCCGGCCAGCATCGAGCGGCCCGCCACCAGAGGAGCCCGTGATGGCGCTCAAGGTCCTCCACACGACACACGCAATCGCGACCGGAGGTCGCAACGGACACACGCGCTCGCCCGACGGCATCGTCAACGTCGAGCTGTCGGTGCCAAAGGCGATGGGCGGCCCGGGCAAGCCCGGTACGACCACGCCCGAGGACCTCTTCGCCGCCGGCTACGCCGCGTGCTTCGGCAGCGCCGCCGAGTTCGTCTCACGGCAGTTGCACCTGCGGCCGACCTCGCTGCAGATCAAGGCCATTGTCGGAATCGGGCCACGCGACGAGGGCGGCTTCGGCCTCAAGGTCGACCTCGAGGCAACCGTGGGTGGCCTTTCTGCGGCGGACGCCGAGAAACTGATCCAGGCAGCACACCAGGTCTGCCCGTACTCGAACGCCATCCGCGGCAACGTCGAGGTCGGCCTCAAGACCACGGTCGCCTGAGAAGCGAGGCGCGCGCGGCGAGAGAAACGAACTGGCCCACGCATCGGAGGTCGATGGGAGATGAACGCCACGACGCAGACTTCACGGGACGCCGCCCGGGTCACGGACGACGTCAAGGGACGGGTGAGCGCGGCCGAGTGGGAGCAGCGCGTCAACCTGGCGGCGTGTTACCGGCTGGTCGCGCTCTTCGGCTGGGACGATCTCGTGTTCACGCACATCTCGGCCCGCGTGCCCGGGTCGGAGCACCACTTCCTGATCAACCCCTACGGCCACCTCTTCGAGGAGATCACCGCCTCGAGCCTGGTCAAGATCGACCTCGACGGGCGCAAGGTGCTCGACAGCCCCTACCAGGTCAACCCGGCGGGCTTCACCATCCACAGCGCGATCCACGCCGCGCGCGAGGACGCGAAGTGCGTGCTGCACGTGCACAGCGTCAACGGCGTGGCCGTGTCCGCGCAGAAGGCGGGCCTGCTGCCGGTGTCGCAGCAGGCGACGATCGTGCTCGCCTCGCTCGCATACCACGACTACGAGGGCATCGCATTGAACGAGGAGGAGAAGCCGCGCCTGGTACGCGACCTCGGCGACCGGACCTTCTTCATGCTGCGCAACCACGGCCTGCTGACTGTCGGCGAGACCGTCTCGGACGCCTTCCTGTTCATGTACGTCTTCGAGGCCGCGTGCATGATCCAGGTCCGCGCGCAGGCCGGCGGCGGCGACCTGGTTCACGTCGATCCGCGGATCGTGGCCGGCACGAAGGCGGCAGTGCGCGAGGTGACACGCTCGCTGGGCAGCGGGCTCGTGTGGCCCAGCCTGCTGCGCAGGCTCGAGCGCGTCAATCCGGGCTTCCGGGACTAGCAGCCGCCTGGCTCGAGATCACCGGTCACTTCCGCAACACATTGACGACAGTCAACGCACGAGGTGCAGCATGACAACCGAGCAGATGGTCAAGGGTGAATGCTTCTGCGGTGCAGTCGAAGTGACCGCGCACGGCGCGCCCGTGGCGATGGGCTACTGCCATTGCGAGTCCTGCCGGCATTGGTCGGCCGGGCCGGTGAACGCCTTCACGCTCTGGCGCCCGGAGTCGGTCAGCATCACGCGCGGCGCCAGCCAGCTCGGGTCGTACTCGAAGACGCCGCAAAGCGTTCGCCGCTTCTGCAAGACCTGCGGCGGCCACGTGATGACCGAGCATCCGACCATGGGTCTGACGGATGTCTACAGCGCGATCATCCCCACGTTGCCCTTCAAGCCGTCCGTGCACGTCCATTACCAGGAAACCGTGCTGCACGTACCGGACGGGCTGCCCAAGATGAAGGACGTCCCGGCGGAGCTCGGAGGTTCCGGAACGACGCTGCCGGACTAGACTTCGAGCTCCTGGCCCTGACGCAGTTTCTCGCCCGCGCCTGCGACCACGATCGCGTTCTGGCCGAAGGTGACGCCACTGAGCTGGGCGTCCCAGCGATACGCGCGCAGGGTGCGCAGGGGCTCCTCGGGGTCGCGGATGCCCGTCTCCTGGTCCGTGGTCGGGATCGTGCAGCGCGTGCAGGGCTTGACGAAGCGCAGTACGAGCTTCCCTGCGCGCAACTCGTGGATCGCGTCCTCGCCGTAGGGCGCCACGCCGTCGAGGACCAGGTTCGGGCGGAAGCGGTTCATCGGCAGCGGTGCGGGCAAGCGCGAATTGAGATCGGCGAGCGAGGCGAGCGAAAGCACGAGGAGCGCGTAGCCGTCGGTGAAGCGGTTGTACCCGGGCGTGGCGCCGGTAAAGGCGGGGTCGCTCAGGCGTCGATGCCCGGGATCGAAGCGTACGAGCCGCAATGGGCGGCCGAGACGCGCTGAAATCCATTGTGCCGGCGCGTCGCCCTGGTCATGCGCGATGCAGCGATGTCGCCATACGAGGACCTCGGTCGCCGCGCCACGGAAGGCTAGCGGCACGTCCAGGGCGTCGCCGCCGGGCGCGGTCAATCTCAGCCGAGCGTCGTCGATCGCCGTGCCGATGAGCGCGAGTCGCGGTTCCTCCCGCTGCGTCAGGAAACGCCCATCCGTCGTGACCACCATCCATTCGCGGTCGTGGTCCGGTCCCGCGTCGGTGACCTCGACCTGCGTGCGCTCGATCCCGCGGCACGACTTGACCGGGTAGACATGCAGTGACGCGACGCTGATCATACGTTGCCGATCATACGGTGCCGGGTTCCGGAATTCCGGTGGTTGCGCACCCGGCCCGCTTGCACGCGATGAAGAAGAAGTCCGCCACGCGGCGTCGCCCGCGCCCCGCCCCGACCGCCTTTCGCCGCGCCCCGATCGGCAGCCTGCGGGTGTTCGCGGCCGTCGCCCAGCACCTGAGCGTCACGCGCGCGGCCGATACGCTCGGCGTGACCGCGAGCGCGGTCAGCATGCAGCTCAAGACCCTCGAGGATTACCTGCAGGTCCCGCTGCTGCGCCGGCGCGGCCGTTACCTTGTGCTCACGGCCGAGGGCGAGCGGCTGCTGCCACGCGTCGAGCGCGGGCTGCGCGAGCTCGAGGATGCCATCGACGCCGCGCGCGGCGACCGCTGCGAGGGCGAGGTCTCCATCACGACGCTCGCCTCGTTCATGCAGCAATGGCTGATGCCGCGCCTGCCGGATTTCCAGGCGCGTCACCCGAACCTGCAGCTCGTCGTGCACACCTCGGTCGACCTGGTCGACCTGCGCCAATCGCGCCTGCAGGCGGCGATCCGGATGGGCCGCGGAACCTGGCCCGGCGTGCACGTGGATAAGCTGCTCGACGAGTGGCTGGTGCCCGTGTGCACGCCGGCGCTGCTCGAGCGGCATGGACCCGTGCAGGGCGGCGGCGACCTGCGTCCATACCGGCTCATCCACAGCACGTCCGAGCCGTGGTCGAGCTGGCTGCTCGATCATGGCGACCGCCGTGAGCTTCCACCGAGCGCTTCGTTCGATGACTCGGTGACGGTCATACGCGCCGCCGAAGCGGGCCAGGGGCTCGCGCTCGCACGCTGGAGCCTGGTGGAGTCCGAGTTGCGGCTGGGGCGGCTGGCCGTGGCGAGTCGCCGACCGGTGCAGTCCGAGCTGTCGTATTACTTCGTCTGCGTTCCCGACTACCTGGAGGTCGAGAAGGTCAAGCTCCTGAGACAGTGGCTCAGGTCACAGGCGCAGGCTTTCCCGGCGCCACCGGGTGCTTGAACCCGTTGATTTAACTTGCTTTTTTGTCAGAACGGGTCAGTTCAGTTTCCCTTAATCGGGCTTCAATACTTCGAAACGCCGGCCGCACCCGTACGGGCAGGATGCTCCCACAGGTGAAGACAGACCCACCTGGCGGAGAAGCCCATGGAAACGAACTTTTCTGTCCCCAGCGAGCTGGCCCGCGGCTCGGTGACGGGACGAAGCATCCTGGTCCTGGTCGTGGCAACCCTGCTGGTACCGCTCGCCAGCCATCTCTCAACGGCGAAACCCGAGACCCCGCAGCGCACGCAGCACGTGGTGTACGACTACCGGGACGTGACCAGCTCGGCGCGCGTGCCGACGCTCTACGTGAGATTCCAGCTCGAGGCGACGGAGTTCTGCGAGAGCCTCGAGCGGTCGAGCCCGGTCGACTCGCGGCCGCAGCTCGAATGCGCCGAGCGGGTCGTCGACGCGGCGGTTCGTCGCATCGATGCCCCGGAACTCACGGCCTATCACCAGGCCCGCAAGGAAAGCGCGTCGGTGACCCGTGTCGCCCGCGCTGGTTGAGCACCGGGTGCCGGGTCTTCGGTGTTTCGGCTGTCGCGTCGGCGCGTTGAATCACAATCGTGATCATTGCGACCGACCAGCAGCCGAAACACCGAAAACCCGGCGCCGTGGTGTTCACGCCAACGCCAGGGGCTGCGGACGGCCGACCTGGTAGCCCTGCACGAAGTCGACGCCCATGCGGCGCACGGCGTCGAGCGCGCTCATGTCTTCGACCTGCTCGGCGATGACCTGGAACTTGAGCGAGCGCGCGAGCTTGATCATCGCATTGACCATCGCCTGGTTGACGTTGTCGGAGCCGAGGTTGCGGATGAAGGACCCGTCGATCTTGAGGTAGTCGAGCGGCAGGTGCTTCAGGTTCGCGAATGAGCTCAAGCCCCGGCCGAAGTCGTCGAGCGCGAACCGGCAGCCCATGCCGTGCAGCACGCCGATGAAGCGGCGCGCGTGATCGATGTTGGTGATCACCGAGTTCTCGGTCACCTCGAAGCAGACGCGATCGGGACTCACGCCCGTGCGGTCGAGACACTCGACGACGAATTCCAGGAATCCCGCGTCGGCCAGCGTATGGCCGGACAGATTGATGCAGAGGCTGCGCGCCGGCGGGAGGCGCACGCCGCCGCGCCCGAGCGCAGCGAGCGCGGTCTGCACGACCCAGCGGTCGACGTGGGGCATCAGGCGGTAGCGCTCCGCGGCGCGCATGAACTCGGCCGGAGCGACCGAGTTGCCCGCCTCGTCCTTGAGCCGCAACAGCACCTCGAGACCGGGGCCGTTCGGCGGCGGCGGGCCCACCGGCAGGATCGGCTGGGCGTAGAGCTCGAAGCGATCCTCCCGCAGCGCCACCTGCAGCTGCTGCAGCCAGTGGATCTCCCCGCGCTGGCGCGCGGCCGCCTCGTCCTGCGCGGAATACACCTGGACGTGGCTGCCCTGCTTCTTCGCGACGTAGCAGGCGGAGTCGGCCGCGCTGATCATGTCCTCGATCGACCCGCTCTCGCGCGACACTTCCACCAGGCCGATGCTGACCCCGATGTTGAAGATCTTGTCCTTCCAGACGAAGCGGTAGTCCGCCACCGCACGTACGACGTCGTCGGCGATCTGCCTCGCCTTCTCGAGTGGGCAGCCGAACAGCAGGATGCCGAACTCGTCGCCGCCCAGCCGTCCGACGGTGTCCGAGTCGCGCACGGCGTCCTTGAAGAGTGCGGCGACCTCGCGCAGCATGCTGTCGCCTGCCACGTGCCCGCATTCGTCGTTGACCGCCTTGAAGCGGTCGAGGTCGAGGTAGCACAGCACGTGCCGGATGCTCGTGCCGTGGGCGGATTCGATTCCCTCCTCCAGCCGGCGCTCGAATTCACGCCGATTGACCAGGCCGGTGAGCGCATCATGGCTCGCCTGGTAGGACATCTGCCGCGTCAGGCCGCGCAGGTCGCTGACGTCGCGCAGCGAGATCACCGTCCCCGAGATGTTGCCCTCCGAATCGCGCATTGGCGAGACCGTCAGCTCGATCGAGCGCTCGCCCTCGCCGTTGCTCGACACGACCATGCCGCGGCGGCCGAGGTTGATCCTCGCGCCGGTGGTGAGTGACTGGCGCACGGGGTCGCCGAGCGACTTCCTGTCCGCCTCGTCGACCAGGCTCATGACTTCGCCGAGCGTGTGCCCGATCGCGTCCGACATCGGCTTGCCGAGCAGCGCCTCGCCGGCGCGGTTGACGAAGACGATGCGGCCGTCGATGTCCGTGGTCAGCACGCCCTCGGACAGCGAATCGATCGCCGACCAGGCGGTGGCGCGCGCGGGGCTGGCGCGCGACGCGTCGGCGTGCGCGCTGATCTCGATCGCCGACACCAGCAGCGCCGGCTGCGCGTCGTAGGTGACGCGCGCGAAATTGAATTCGACGCGCGGCGTGTGGCCCGCGACGGGACGCAGTTCCACCTCCATCCGCACGGGAGCGGGCTGGCCCTCGCGGTGGCGCCGCAGGTGCTCGCCGAGGAGCTCGGCGTAGTCGGGATGCACGAGCTCGGAGATGCGCCTGCCGACGAGCTGCGCCGGGCTCGAGGCGCCACACATCTCCGCGAATCGCGCATTGGCGACGACGATGCCGTCGCGCTCCACCGCGATCGCCTCATGCATGGATTCGACCAGGCGGCGCAGCACCGCCTCGCGATCCGAGCGCGTGGCGTGCTCGCGCTGCAGGCGCTCCATCATGCGATCGACGTTGAGCGCGAGCTCCGTGGCATCCTCTCCGGATGCGTCCGGGGTGAAACGAATTTCGAGGTCGCCGTCGCGCGCCGCGACGGCGACGCGGTCGCCGACCTGGCGCAGCTCGTGCAGCTGGCGATTGCGCCAGTACAGAATCACGGCAAGCAATGCGACGAGCGCGCCCAACCCGACCAGGACTGCAATCAGCATGTCGTTGTAGGGACTCGCCATGTCCTCAGGCCCGGCCGGGCGCGGAACTCCCCTGACCCCATGTTCTGTTCACCCATGCCGCACGCCTTCGCGGGGTGCGCGCGACGCGGGTTCTTGTTTTTCCGGTTCGCCGTCGAAGCATAGCGGAAGCAGTCGCCCTGCCCCGCCGGATTCACCATAATCAGCGGGCGTTCGCAGCTTGTCGCCAGGGGTCGGACTCCTTAACCTTCGCGCCTCGCGCGTTCCCGGGTTCGCATTTCGAGGGCCATTCATGTTCGACGCACCATCCGCCCGTCACCAGATGGTCGAGCAGCAGGTCCGCACCTGGTCCGTGCTCGACCTGAAAGTGCTCGAGGTCATGGACCGGATCCCGCGCGAGCAGTTCGTGCCGCCTGCGTTCCGCGAAGTCGCGTACGCCGACATGTGCATCCCGCTGGGTCATGGGCAGTCGATGCTCGCTCCCAAAGTCGAAGGCCGGATCCTGCAGGCGCTCGCGATCCAGCCGCAGGACCGCGTGCTCGAAGTCGGGACCGGGAGCGGGTACTTCGCCGCCTGCCTCGCGCAACTGGCGCGCTCGGTGCGCTCGATCGAGATCTTTCGGGAACTGGCCGACACCGCGCGCGCGAGCCTCGAGCGCAACGGTGTGCGAAGTGTAACCGTCGACGTCGGCGATGCGATGACGATGGACGACGACGGCGCGTTCGACGTCATCGCGGTCACCGGCTCGCTGCCGGTGTACGACCCGCGGTTCGAGCGTGCGCTCGCCCCCGGAGGACGGCTGTTCATCACCGTCGGCGTCGGACCCGTGATGGACGCGCGCAGGATCACCCGCGTTGGCCGGGGCGATTGGACACGGGAGAGCCTGTTCGAGACCCGGATCGATCCGCTGGTCAACGCCCCCATGCCGCCGGCATTTGTCTTTTGATTTGCGACGACCGGCTGAAGCCATGCGACCGGCAGCCTTGGCGACGCTGGTCGTGGAATCGACAGGCATATGCAGGTGATATAGTCTTGTATAACACCAACTAACCTAGGGCGGTTCTGGCCGCCAAACGGTGACTCCCGATGCACACGAAATCGTTAGTCCTGGCCCTGAGTATTGCCTGCGCGCTCCTCCCGGTGGCGGCTTCGGCCGAGAACCTGCTCGAGGTGTACGAGGATGCGGTCAAGAATGACCCCCTGATCCGGGAGGCCGAAGCACGCCGCGAGGCCGCGCTCGAGGTCAAGCCGCAGGCCCGTGGCCTGCTGTTCCCGCAGATCGGCATCGACGGGCAGTGGGCCAATAGCCAGTCGGACAGTAACGCGACCTTCACCCAGGCGGTCGATCAGGACAACGACTCGGCCACGCCACCGGTCATCGCCATCGTCAACAACACGCAGGAAGCGGACCGGGACGCCTGGAACTACCAGGCCGAGGCGACTCAGACGCTCTTTCGCTGGGACCAGTGGCAGCAGCTGAAGCGCGCGGACGCGCAGGTCGCGCTTGCGGAGGCCAACTACCGCGCGGCCCAGCAGGACCTGCTGCTGCGCGTCTCGCAGGCCTATTTTGACGTAC
The DNA here is from genome assembly GCA_963834855.1 of uncultured Gammaproteobacteria bacterium. Classification (GTDB taxonomy): domain Bacteria; phylum Pseudomonadota; class Gammaproteobacteria; order Steroidobacterales; family Steroidobacteraceae; genus DATJKD01. Next base: position 106,249 of record CAWIDH010000010.1, read on the forward strand.
TCGCCGCCGAGGACACGCTGTCAGCCGCGGAGGCCACCCTGCAGGCGGTCAGCCGCCAGCTCGAGCAGGCCGAAAAGCGCTTCGAGGTCGGGCTGATCGCGATCACCGACGTGCAGGAGGCGCGTGCCGCGCACGATAGCGCCACGGCCGCGGTCATCGCCGCCAAGCGGACCCTCGCGAGCACGCACGAGGTCGTCCGGGAGCTCACCGGCGAGGCCTACCAGACGCTCACCAAGCCGGGGCCCGATATGCCGCTCGACCAGCCGCAGCCGGCCGATGAGGAAACGTGGGTGCAGCAGTCGCTCGAGCAGAACCTCAACGTCATCGCCGCGCGGCTCGGTGTCGACGTCGCCAAGCGCAACGTCAAGATCGCCCAGTCGGGCCACCTGCCGACCGTCGACCTGTTCGCGAACCGCACGGAATTCGATGCCGACGAGACGCAGATCAACAACGGCCTCGAGGGCCCGGCGGACTCGGACCAGACCGAGGACACCTACGGCGTCCGGGTCAACATCCCGATCTTCACCGGCGGCGTGACCCGGTCGCGCGTCCGCGAGCAGGTCCACCTGCACCGCGCCGAGCGCGAACGGCTCGAGGGCGCGATCCGCCGCGCCGAACGCGACACGCGCGATGCCTACCTGGGCGTGCTCGCCGAGAAAGCGCGCGTCACCGCGCTCAAGCAGTCCGTGGCCTCCAACCAGACGGCGCTCGAGGCGACCGAGGCCGGCTTCGAGGTCGGCACACGCACGACCGTGGATGTGCTCGATGCGCGCCGGCGCCTGTTCGAGGCGCAGCGCGACTACGCCCGCAGCCGCTACGACTACCTGATCAACCTGGTGCGGCTCAAGTCGGCCGCCGGCGTGCTGGCGCCCGCCGACCTGCAGTCGATCAACGCCTTTCTGACGACGCCGATTACCCTGCCGATCGTCCGTCCGAAGACCTGAGCAGCGGCTCGATCATCGCGACCAGCCGGTCGACCGCGCCGCGGCTCTGTTCCACGGCGGCGCGGCCGCGCGCCCCCGCCTCGGCCGCGCGTGCGGGGTCGTCCAGGTAGCCGCTTACGGCCCGCGCGAGCTCCTCGCGGTCGCGGACGATGGTGAGCGCCCCGCTGCTCTCGAGCAGCTCGGCGATCTCCGCGGCATTGTGCGTATGCGGACCCGCCAGGACGGGGAGTCCAAGCACCGCAGGTTCGAGCAGGTTGTGCCCGCCCACCGGCACCAGCGTGCCGCCGACGAACGCGACGTCCGCGGCTGCGTAGAAGGCCTGCAGCTCGCCGAGCGTGTCGAGCAGGAACACCTCATCGGCTGCGGCGGGCTCGCCACCCGAGCTCCGTTGCGCGAACTTCACACCGCGTCTGCGCAACTCGGCACGCACCGCGTCGAAGCGCTGCGGATGACGCGGCACGATGATCAGCAGCGCTTCGGGATGGCGTGTCCGCGCGGCCACGTGGGCCGCGAGCGCGGCGTCCTCCTCGCCCTCGTGCGTACTGCCGGCGATCCAGACCGGGCGGTTCGGGCCGAGCCGTCGGCGGAAGTCCCGGCCGGCGTCGATCGCCGCCTGCGGTATCTGCAGGTCGAGCTTGACGTTGCCCGTCACGTGGATGCGATCGGGCGGCGCGCCGATGGCGCGAAAGCGCTCCGCGTCGGTCGCGCTCTGCGCACCGATCACCACGCCGGTGGCGAGCGTCTCCCGTATCAGCGAGCCGACGCGGCGATAGCGGTCGACCGATCGCGCCGACAGGCGGGCGCTCGCCATCACGAGGGGCACGCGGCGCCGGCCGAGTTCGCGGTACAGGGCTGGCCAGATCTCCGTCTCGAGCATGACCGCCAGGCGCGGCTGCACCCGATCGAGGAACCGGCGCATCGCGCCCGGCGTGTCGAAGGGCAGGTAGCAGTGCCGGACGGCATCGCCGAACAGCGTCCGGGCGCGCTGTGCGCCGGTCGGCGTCACGGTGCTCAACACGATCGGCAGCTCGACATGGCGCGCGCGCAGCGCCTGCACGAGGCTCGCGGCGGCCTGCACTTCGCCCACGGACACTGCGTGCACCCACAGGCAGCCGGGGCGGGGTAAGGCCTGCACGTAGCCCAGGCGCTGGGCCAGCCGCCCGCGAGACTCCGGGTTGCGCAGCGACTGCCAGGCTTCCGTCGCGACGACGAACGGCAGGGCGAGCCAGGTCAGCAGGACGTAGACGGCGTACACGAGGACGATTGCGGGACCGGCCAGCGCCTGCTCAGGCCGAATGGCAGGCGTCGAGCAGTGCCCGCCACTCGCGATCGCCGAAGCGATCCGGGGGCAGACCGCGCGTCACCTTCCTGAGCGAGCGCTCGAGTCGCAGGAGTACGGCCTCCTCCCAGGCGCCGCGCGTGCCGATGCGGCCGCGGTCGAAGTCGAGCAGGTACACGTCGCGACCGGGGCCGAGCACGATGTTGTGGGCGTTGAGGTCGGCGTGCCGCACTCCCTGCGCATGGAATGCGCCGATGCAGCGGCCGACGTCCGTCCAGCGCGCAGCCGGCAGCGGACCCGCCGCGAGCGCCTGTGCGAGCGTGAGGCGTGACGGCAGTTCCTCGGTCAGCAGGTCGGCGGTGTAGAAGACGCCGCCGCGCAGAAAACGCGCGGCGACAGGTCTCGGAGCGGGCAGGCCGAGCGCGGCCAGCGCGTGCAACAGCCGCCACTCGCGGAACGCCCGCGTCCGGTCCGCGCCGGTATAGAGGTAGCGGTCTCCGAGCAATCGGGCGACGGAGCCGCCGCGGCGGTAGTGCCGCAGGACCCAGCGTCGCGTGCCGTTACGCAGGAAGACGATCGCGCCGCGTCCGCCAGCCTGCTGCTCCAGCGCGCCGCGCTGCCGCCATTCGTCGAGATCGAACAGGTTCTCGGGCGGTTGGCCGAGAAGAGAGGCATCGTATAGCATCGCGCCGCGCGCGGTCGGGCGGCTTGCTTCGCCGCCACTGCCCGCGACGCTCGTTGCACCGGTGTCGTTCACGGGACGGATTCTTCACGATTGCCCCGCCGCTGCCTACCAGCCGGTCCGATGCCACCCCTCCTCGACGCCCCTCCCGAGTCCGTTTGCGTGCTGCGGCTGTCCGCGCTGGGAGACGCCTGCCACGCGCTCGCGGTCGTGCGCACGCTGCAGGACAACTGGCCGCAGACCCGCATCACCTGGCTGATCGGCCGCCTCGAGCACAAGCTGCTCGGCCACGTGCCCGGCATCGAGTTCGTCGTCTTCGACAAGAAGGCCGGCCGAAATGCCTACGCCAGCCTGCGCGCCGCGTTCGCGGGCCGGCGGTTCGACGTGCTGCTGCACATGCAGCTGGCGCTGCGCGCGAGCCTCGCGGCCGCCCGTGTCCCGGCGCGCATCAAGCTCGGCTTCGATCGCCCGCGCGCGCGGGAGCTGCAGTGGCTGTTCACCAATGCGCGGATCGAAGCGCGAAGCCGCGAGCACGTGCAGGACAGCTTCTTCGGATTCACCGAGCGGCTCGGGATCGCGACGCGCTCGATGCGCTGGAACATCCCGCTCGACGACGGCGCGCTCGCCTACGCCGCGCGCGCCATTCCGGAGGGCGAGCCTGCGCTCATCGTGAGTCCCTGCTCGAGCCACGAGATGCGCAACTGGTCCGCGGAACGATACGCCGCCGTGGCGGATCACGCGGTCGCACGGCACCGGATGCGCGTACTCATCTGCGGCGGCCGCAGCGACCTCGAGCTGCGCTACGGCGCTCGGATCGTCGGGCTCATGCGCCACCCGGCCGTGAACCTCGTCGGCAAGGACACGCTGGTCGAGCTTCTCGCGACGATTGCGCGCGCCACGGCCGTGCTGACACCCGACACCGGGCCCGCGCACATGGCGACGACCGTCGGCACGCCGGTGCTGGGCGTCTATGCCGCGACCAACCCGGCACGCAGCGGTCCGTACTACAGCCGCGAATGGTGCGTCGACCGGTTCGAGGCCGCGGCGCAGCGCTTCCACGGCCGGTCCACCGCGGAGCTGCCCTGGCCAACCAAGATCGAGCGGCCCGGAGTGATGGATCTCATCCAGGTCGAGGACGTAATCGAGCGCCTGGACGCGCTGATGGCGGCGGGCGCGCCGCGCACGCCGACCGGCGGGATTCGGCGATAATGCTCCCCTCCGCTCCCGACCAGGATCCCGCCGTGACGGCCGCACGCAGCGAAAAGCTCATCCAGCCGAACGCCCAGCACCACTACGAGGTCACCGAGGACGACCTGCCGCTATCCTGCCCGATGCCCGGGATGTACCTGTGGAACTCGCATCCACGCGTATACCTGGCCGTAGAGGCGACCGGATGGGCGAAGTGCCCGTATTGCAGCGCCGAGTACACGCTGACGCGCGGCCAGCAATGAACAGGCTGAGGCTATGGGCTGAGGCGGATCCTCCAGCCCAGCCTCCCCTTCTTCCGATAGTCCGCGTAGCTCTTCTCCTCGACGAGCGTCGAGCCGAGCTGCGTGTTGATGCGTTTCTTGATGGCGGCCCGTTCGTCGTTGTTGATGTAGACCGCGCGGGCGAGCTCGATGAATTCCTGGTCGAAGACCGCGTCGCGCTCCTTGTCGCGGATCTGGTCCTCGATCACCCAGAGCTTCTCGTTGACGGCGCGCAGGCTCGCCCACTCCGCAGCGATGTCCACCGCCGCCCACGGAGACGCCTGCCAGGTCTCCATGAGGAGAGCGAGCTCGGTGCGCACGTTCGCGAGCTTCATCGCGTCGCCGATGCGCTGCGACTTGATCTCGAGGATGGTGATCTTGTCCACCAGCTCGCCCGGGGAGATCGGCACCAGCAACTCGGTCATGACGCCCTCGCCCTGCAACGCTGATCGATTATATGCGGCTCGTCGATGCGAGCGCCTGACCGCGGAAGCTGCTCGCCGACAGTGGCTGCTTCGCCGCCGCTCGGCCGCAGTGGCTGCTGCTCGCCGCCGGCCACGGTGGCTCGCTGCTCGCCGGCGCTCGGCCCGGGTGCCTCGTGGGCCGCTCGCCACGATCAACGGTCGAGGCAGAGCGGAAGATGGGTGCCCCGCACGTTCGGTCGGAGCACGCCGGTCGGTCAGTGGTATCGCGGAATCGTCGCAGAGTCATGACTTCGCGAGTGCCCGCGACGTCTACCTGCGAGTGATCAGGCGTCGTCGCGGCCACGAGACACCCGGTCCAAACGCCGGCTCGCCGATGCCGCAGTGGCCTCCGGCTGCGTCGATGCCATCAGCGGGGTCACGAGCCGACGCGTGGACGCGGTGTATCCCAGCCGCGACGAGGCATCGGTGCGCGCAGGTGGACGTCGCGGACCACTCCGAGTCAAGACTGCCTCGACGATTCCGCGATACCGCCGACCGTCCGGCGTGCGCCGACAAAACGTGCGGGGCACCATCTTCAGCCCTGCAACGACCCTCGATCGTGGTAGCGGCCCAGCGAGGCACCCGGGCCGGGCGCCGGCGAGCAGCGAGCCACGGCGGCCGGGCGTCGGCGAGCAGCGAACCACCCGGGCCGAGCGCCGGCGAAGCCGTGCGAGCCCATGGCGAGCGCCCGCTCACGAGGCCCTCAGCCACCGATAGCTAAGCCTCGATCGTCGCCTTCCAGACCGCGCTCACCGCGTCGCGCTCGGCGACGAACTCACCCGCTGGGACCACGCTGCCGCCCCCCTCCAGCGACAAGTGATGAATCCGCTGCCGGTACGCGCGGTAGGCCCCGGTCAGCACGTCCACGGTCGCCTGCGGCACGAGATCGATCGACGCGAGGCTCTCGAGCTGGCGGATGACGTCCGGGAAGACGACCAGCTCCGCATGCCGCTCGGACCACTTGAGAGCCCAGTACTGCGCGAGAAACTCGATGTCGGCGATCCCGCCGCGGTCCTGCTTCAGGTCGAAGGCACCCTCGGCCGTCCGCGACAGCTCTGCGCGCATGCGCTCGCGCATGCTGCGGACGTCCTCGCGCAGCGTGTCGCGCCGCACGGCGTACCGCAGCAGATCGACGCGCAGCGCCTCGAACCGCTCGCGCAGCACCGGCGGCCCCGCCACCGCGCGGGCGCGGAGCAGCGCCTGGTGCTCCCAGGTCCAGGCGTCGCTTCGCTGGTACTGCTCGAAGCCCGCGATGCTCTGCGCGAGCAGACCGCCCTTGCCGCTCGGCCGCAGCCGCGTGTCCACCTCGTACAGCCGCCCCGCCGCGGAATGCACCGTGAGGAGGTGCACCAGTCGCTGCACCAGGCGGAGAAAGAACACGCTGTTCTCGACCACGACGGGGCCGGTCGTGCGTTCGACGTCACCGGCCGAGTCGTGCAGGAACACCAGGTCGAGGTCGGAGCCGTAGCCGAGCTCGTAGCCGCCGAACTTGCCGTATGCGACCACGATGAGGCCCGCCGGAAACCTGTCGCCGGCGGCACTGATGCGCTCGGGATGGCCGAGGCGCGTCGCGATCTGTTCCCAGGCGAGATCGAGCGCCTGCTGAACGATCAGTTCGGCGATGTCGGTGAGCCGGTCGCTCACCTTCATGATCGGCAGCCGACCGCTCAGGTCGGCGACGGCGACGCGAAACACCGCCGCGCGCTGGAACTGCCGCAGCAGCTCGACCTGGTGCTCCGGATCCTCCGCGCCGGCGCCTGACATCCGGCTCTTGAGCTCGGCGGCGAATTCGGCGCGCGACGGAATCGCCTCGATCAGCCGCTCGTCGAGCAGCTCGTCGAGCAGCAGCGGAAACGCGGCGATCTGGTCGGCGAGGAAGCCCGACTGCGCGCAGAGATCGACCAGCCGTCCCAGTGCGAGCGCGTTCTCGTTGAGGAGCGCGAGGTAGACCGTGCGCCCGCCGATGCGCTCGAGAACGTGCAGCACACGGTTGAGGGCGGTGGCCTCCGACTCCCGCCCGGCGATTCGCCGCAGCAGCTGTGGCAGCAGGGTCGTGAGCCGCCGCCGGCCTGCGGCGTCGAGACGACGCAGGTAGCTGCTCTCGCGCAGCTGTGCCAGGCTCGCCAGCACCGGACCCACGGCGACGACACCCGCCTCGCGCAGCAGCCGTACCCGTTGCCCGTCGTCGAGGTCGGGCTCGAGGATGCGTTCGAGCTCGCGGGATGCGGCATCGCCGGCCGCCGCTTGTGCCGGGCCGAACACGAGCCTCTGGAAATGCGCGCTTACCCGGTCGCGGTGCGCTTGCAGGCTGGCCGCGAACTCGTCCCAGCCCGTGCTCCCCATCGCGAACGCCAGCCTCGCCCGCCCCGCTTCGTCCGCCGGCAGCTCGTGGGTCTGCTCGTCGTTCCATTCCTGCAGGCGATTCTCGACCTTGCGCAGGAACCGGTAGGCGGCCGCGAGCTCCGTGACCGCCGTGGCGGGCAGGAGCTTCTGGCCCGCGAGGAGCGAGAGGGCCGCCAGCAGCCCACGCGTCTGCAGCCGCGGGTCGCTTCCCCCGCGTATGAGCTGGAAGGCCTGCACGATGAACTCGATCTCGCGGATCCCGCCCGGTCCCAGCTTGATGTTGTCGCGCAGCTCGCGCCGCTCGACTTCGCGCGCAATGAGGTCCTTCATGCCGCGCAGCGACTCGAACACGCCGAAGTCGAGGTAACGGCGGTAGACGAACGGTCGCAGCACGTCGCGATAGAGCTCACCGAACCGCTCGCCGCCCGCGATCGGGCGTGCCTTGACGTAGGCGTAGCGCTCCCAGTCCCGCCCGTGCTGCTGCAGGTAGTCCTCGAATGCTCCGAAGCTGACCACGAGCGGTCCTGAATCGCCGAACGGCCGCAGGCGCAGGTCGACGCGATAGACGAAGCCCTCGTGATTGACGGTGCCGAGTATCTGCGCGATGCGCCGGCCGAGACGGTTGTAGTACTCCTCGAAGGTGAGCGGGCGCCGGCCGTCGGTCTCGCCGTGCTCCGGGAACAGGAACACGAGGTCGACGTCCGAGGAAAAATTCAGCTCGCCGCCGCCGAGCTTGCCCATGCCGAGCACGAGCAGCGGCAGCGGCGTTCCGTCGGCCCGACGCGGTGCGCCGTGACGAGCCGTGAGCTCGCGCTCCGCTCGTTCCCCGGCGGCGACGATGCAGGTGTCGGCCAGCATCGACAGCTCCTGGAGCACGATCTCGATGTCCGCAATGCCGGCGAGATCGCGCCATGCAATACGGGCGAGCTGCCTGCGCCGGAAGCGGCGCAGGCCGTTCATGAACGCGTCATCGTCCGCCTCGCGCGGCAGCGCGCCCGCGACCTCGAACGCGAGCCAGTCGCCGTCCGCCGCCACGCGCAGGCGCCCCGGTCCCGCGAGCCAGCTCGCAAGACCGGGATCGCGCAGCCAGGCGTCGGCGACGAAATCACTGGCGGCCCACACCCGAGGGAGCTCCAACCGCTCGACCGACGGCAGCCCGTCAACGGACGCGGGTTCCGAATCCATCCGGGCGAGCTTGTCCCGCAGAGCGGGCCGGAGCGCGGCGGGAATGGCTGCGAGGTCGAGCTCCCTGGAATACACGGCGGCCGCCGTCTCACCGTGCGGGCATGGCCGTACCCACGCGCAGCGCGAGCACCCACGCCGCGGCCAGGAGCGCGGCTGCGAGCAGGAACGGTGCGCCCGGGAGATGCCACGGTGTCGCATCGCCGATAAACGTCGCGAAGATCTGGGTGAAGAGCCCCGGCCCGATCATCGCTGCGAAGCCGAGCACCGCTCCGTTCGCGCCCTGCAGCGCGCCCTGCTGGGTCGGGTCGACCAGTCGCGTCATCATGCCCTGCGTCGACGGGCCCGCCAGACCCGCCAGTGCCACCAGCGGGATCGCAGCCAGGAAGGCCGCGCCCGTGGCGGCGATCGCCGACACTCCGAAGCCGCTGACGCCGAATGCAAGCCCGGTCAGCAGCGTGCGGCGCTCGCCCAGGCGTCTCACGAGTTGACCGACGAGGGCGCCCTGCACGATCGCCGAGCTCACACCGACCAACGCGAGCGACAGGCCCAGCGCGCGTTCCTGCCAGCCATACCGATACCCGGCGTAAAGAACGAAAAGCGAAGGCAGCACCGCGTGCGCGAGGTTGCCCAGGAACGAGATCCCGGCGAGACGCGTGAGCCCCGGCCGCGACCGGAGCAGGTTGATCGACCCGACCGGGTTGGCACGCCGCCAGTCGAAGGCGCGGCGACGCTCGGGCGGCAGGGATTCCGGCAGCACGAACACGCCGTACAGGGCGTTTACGAGGCTGAATCCCGCGGCTGCCCAGAACGGCAGCCGAGCATCGATGGCGCCCAGCAGTCCACCGAGCGCCGGGCCCAGCACGAAGCCAAGACCGAAGGCTATTCCGACCAGCCCAAAGGCACCGGCACGCTTCTCGACCGGAGTCACGTCGGCCACGTAGGCCATGCCCGTGCTCACGCTTGCCGCGGTGATGCCCGAGATCACCCGGCCGACGAAGAGCCAGGCGAGGTTCGGTGCCAGCGCCATCAGCACGTAGTGGAGCGCGAGGCCGAAGTTGGAGAGCAGGATCACGGGGCGTCGGCCGAACCGGTCGGACAACGCGCCCATTACCGGCATGGACACGAACTGCATGAGCGCCCACACGATGCCGAAAATTCCGAAGATCCGGGCGGCGCCTGCGGTGTCGCCCCCCATGAGATCCTCGATCAGCTTCGGCAGCACGGGGACGATCAGCCCCAGCGCCATCATGTCGAGCGCGATGGTGACGAAAATGAAGACAAGCGCAGCACGGCGCGTTCCGTGCGCATTCAGGATCGAACCCATGATGGGTCCGGGATCATCCGGACAACCCTTGTGTGTGTCCACCGCGGCGGCAACGACCGATGCCCGGGCGAGGTTCTGCGAGGCTCAGGCAATTCGGCGCGACTCTGCGGGGTTTCTGAGCGTCGGAAAACCTGACAAGCCGCCCGGCATCGGGGAGTGACCCGGTCGGCCTGTGACCGGGGTCACAGACTTCAAAGCTGTGAACTGCGTCACAGGAAAACCCGCTTGTTGCACGAAAGCAACGGAAGCGGCCCTGTCGCTACAATTGACAGGCGCGGAGCAGGCGCCGAAGCCCGGCACGGCCGCTGAAATCTAACTCTTTGATCTGGCTGCGATTCCAGCCCTTGGCACGAAGCCTGCAACAAAGCACTCGGCACAGACGGATGCCCCGTACAGGAGATGGACACATGAGCCTCAGCTGGATCAGCAACCGCAGCATGCGGCTGTCGCCCCGGGTACGCCTGGTTGACGAGGGCGAGGCAGAGGCCTTGCGACGGAAGCTCGATGCCATCGAGTGGAAGCCGCAGAACGGTTTTCTGAAGGACCAGATCGTCGAGCGAGAAGAACTCGTGAGTGTGCGCTCGACGCGCGCGGCCTGACGGCATTTCAAGCTAACGCCGCCCCGGTCCGACGACGGACCGGGGCGTTCTTTTTTCTGACCGTCCCGTCAGGACCTTCTGATCGGGAGACATGCCAAACCGGTCTGTCCGTGTGCGGGGGATTTGCGACAATCCCGCATGGCCGCCGCACAGGCGGCCGATTCGACGCATCCCGAACTGCCACGATGAGCGCCCCGGACATCAGCGCGGCCGTCGTGCCGGCGGCTGCCACGCAACGACGCACCGGACTCGCTGCCGCGATCGCGGCCTTCGCGATGTGGGGCGTGCTGCCGCTGTACCTCAACCTCATGGCGGCCGTCCCCGCCCTCGAGATCATGGCGCACCGGGTGCTCTGGTGCTGCGTCCTCGTGCTCGCCTGGCTCGCGCTGCGCGGCGAGTTGGCGGCCGTGCGCGCCGCGCTCGCATGTCGGACGACGCGGCTGCGACTGGCCGCGACGGGCGGCCTGATCAGCGTCAACTGGCTGGTCTACGTGTGGGCGATCAATAACGGACACGTGATCGAGGCGAGCCTCGGCTATTTCATCAATCCGCTGGTGAGCGTCGCCCTCGGCGTCGTGGTCCTCTCCGAGCGCCTGAACCGCGCGCAGTGGGCGGCCGTCGGCCTCGCCGCCGCGGGCGTGCTGTATCTCGCCATCGTCGCGGGCCGCCCGCCGTGGATCGCGCTGGTGCTCGCGATGTCTTTCGGGCTGTACGGACTCCTGCGGAAGGTCGTCGCCGTCGAATCTGTGCCGGCGCTGGCGACGGAGACCCTGCTGATCACACCACTCGCCGGCGCCTACCTGTTGTGGCTTGGCACCCAGGGCTCGGGCGCGTTCGGCCGGCTGGGCATCGGCATGGACCTGCTGCTGCTGGGCAGCGGGCTCGCCACCGCCATACCGCTGTCGCTCTTCGCGTACGGCGCGCGCCGCATCCCGCTCTCCACGGTCGGCCTCGCACAGTATCTCGCCCCGAGCATGCAGTTCATGCTGGGTGTGTTCTTCTTCGGCGAGCCGTTCCCGCGCCCGCGCGCCATGGGCTTCGTGCTGATCTGGCTCGCGCTCGCCATCTACGCCACCGACGGGCTGCGGCGCAGCCGTGTCGCAGCGCGCGTCTGAACGCTCAAGCGGCGCTGACGAAGATCCCGACCGTGCTGGCGAGGCCGATGAACCATGCCAGCGACCGCAGGGTCGCCAGATCGGCGAGGTAAAAGCCGAGATAGGCGAGCCGTGCGGCCACGAACACGATCGCGAGCCAGTCGACGCGCGCCTGGGGCGCGCCCGCGACTTGCGCGACGATCACGGCGGCTGCAAACAGGGGAAACGCCTCGAAACTGTTCAACTGTGCCGAGTTCGCGCGGCGGCGGAAACCGGACTGGTTGCTGAGCCAGTCGCGCGGGTTGGCATTGTCGAACCTCGGGCCGCCGATCTTGGCGGTCAACGTGGCCGCGAATGGAAGCAGGCCTGCGATCAGAACGCACCAGAGTGCCGTCGTCACTGCATCCCCTTTATTGATATTGATTGATTGTTGATCGATCGTCGTCGCGTCGGCGACCGAGGATAGCCGATCCGGCGGTGACACGGCGCGCTCAAGGTTTCGGGTTCAATGTCAGGATCAAGCTGATCTCCTCCAGCGACGGCACGAGCGCCTCGTAGATCTGCGCGTCACGCGTATCCGGCGGGTACGGATTCGCCTGTCCGTGCGTAGCGACCACCACTCGCGACCTCGACGCCGCGACTTCGATGCCCGGCGCAGGTCCGGGCTGGGCAGCGATGCGCTGCCAGGCAGCACGAGGCAACACGACGGCCTGGAACAGACTCACCTCCGGGTTCGCCGCGTCCTCCGGCACGTAGTCGATGACGACCCAGCGTTCTGCATGCCGCTGGCGCACGGCGGCGGCCGGCCCGGTCTCGGTACTGACGCGCAGGCGGCGCATTGGCCAGTCCTGTGGCAGGCGAACACGCAGTCCGCTCGCGGGCTCGAAGAATTCGCAGGTCTCGAGGCGTGTGTCGTCGCAGCCGAGCTCGCCGGACGAGGGCAACGCTTCCACTGCAGCGGCGGTGGACGCGGCGCAGATGATCGGCAAGGCGATCGTCCGACTGAGTGCGGGCATGTTCTATCTCGCGGGAGGAGGGGCTACGCTAGCCTCCCGACCCATGCGCCGCCGAGGTCCTGCTCCTCATGCCATCCTTCCGATCGTCGAGTCGCGCCAACAACCTGCTGCAGCACCAGCGCGCGCGTGGCCGTTCCTATCCTACGCCTCGCTACTGGGAGCGGCTCTACCAGATGCTGGAGGAGGAAGCGGAGAAGCGCGGCAAGACGCCGCCGCCGCCACAGCTGACCCATGGGCTCGACCACGACCCGACGGAAGACGAGAAGATCGAGCGGCTGCGCGAGCAGGTCGCGTGGGCCGACCGGAACAACCTGCTGCACCGTATCCAGATGTTCTTCGACGCCATGCCTCCCTCCGGTTGGGAGAAGCACTCCTGATGCCGACCCTCCGGAGGTGCATCCGACCTCCGGCCTCCCCCGTATCAGTCAGGTCTGACGACAAGACCGGCAACACGAGGAGAGAACATCATGGAGAAGTCATCAATTGCGCGGCGTCGCCGCGTGGCATCGCTCGCGCTCCTGTCGCTCTGCGCGCAGGTCGGCACCGCCGTGGCCACCACTGCTCCGGGGCCGAAATGTGCCAGCGGCGGTGGCAAGGGAACTCTCGAAGTCAACGTCGCAGCCCTGACCAGCGATGGTCGGCTGCTGTGCTTCAAGCGACGGGCCGCGCCGGCTGCGCGGGAGATCGGCTATGTCCAGGGGCTGATGGCCGCCGACACCCGCCTGGTCGGCATCGACTACCGCGTCCAGGACGGGTTCTTGTACGGCGTCGGCAACGGCGGCGGCGTGTACCGGATCGACACGGACACGGCGGTTGCCCAGTTCGTCAATTCCCTGACGGTGCCGCTGAGCGGCATGTCCTTCGGCGTCGACTTCAACCCCGCGGCGGACCGTCTGCGGATCATCAGCGACAATGGCCAGAATCTGCGGCACAACGTCATCGCCGGCGGCACCACGCTGGCGGACACGACCCTGAACTATACGACGGGCGTCGCGGCGACCGGGCTTTCGGGCGCGGCCTACACGAACAATGACCTGAATGCGAACACGGCCACGAGCCTGTTCGACATGGACACGTCGCTGGACCAGATCGCACTTCAGTCGCCGCCCAACGCGGGGTCGCTCGCCGCCACCGGCAAGTTGGTGCTCGCCGACGCCGGGGCCCAGGTCGGCTTTGACATCTACTCGCTCGTCAAGAGCGGCAGGACGCAGTCCAACTCGGGCTTCGCCGTGGTGACCAGCGGCAACGTGTCGCGGTTCTACGCGGTCAACGTGCTGACGGGCCGGCTGACCTTCATGGGTCGGTTCGGAACCGAGGTCATCGACATCGCGGTACCGCTGGGGCAGTGAGGCGGTTCGGGGCCGCACGCGAGTGATTGCAGTTCGGACAGGCGCCGGGTCGCGGGTCTGCGGAGCCGACGATACAGGCTTCGCAGACCACGGCCCGGCGGCGGGTCAGGTGACGGTCGCCCAGTACTCCTCCATGCGTTTGCGCATGGCGGCATCCGGCAGCGCTCCCCGCGCCGCGCCCTGGTTGTCTTCGAGATGCGCGACCCGGTGGGTGCCCGGGATGACACAGGTCACCGCCGGGTGGGACGCGACATAGCGCAGCAGGAACTGCGCCCAGCTTCGCGCACCGGCCTCGGCCGCCCAGGGCGGCAGCTGGCGATCCGCGAGCCTCCGAAACAGGTTGCCGCTGCGGCGCCCGCCGAACGGCATGTTGACGAGCACGGCCAGGCCCCGTTCCTGAGCGAGTGGCAGGATCTGCGCGGCCGCAGCGCGGTTGTCGATGGAGTAATCGACCTGGATGAAGTCGAGCGCGTGCCGCCGCATGGCCTCGATCATCTGCGGGTATTGCTCATCGTTCGAGGTGGTGATGCCGACGTAGCGAATGCGCCTGGCATCCTTCATCTCGCGCAACGCCGGCATCAGCGCATCGACACCGTCGAGGTTGTGCACCTGCATCAAGTCGATGCGCTGCGTGCGCAGGCGCCGGAACGAATCCTCGAGCATCGCGCGGCCGCGCGCGAGGTCGCCGTCCGGAGCGGTCACCTTCGTCGCCAGGAAGAACCGGTCGCGGTTGCCGAGCTCCGCCATGAGGTCGCCGAGCACGATCTCGGAGCGCCCATACGCCGGCGCCGTGTCCACGACCTTCCCGCCGAGCTCGGCCATGCGGCGCAGCACCTCGCGGCGCGGCGCGAGGTCCTCCGCCGACGCAACACTGTAATTGTTGGTGCCCAGGCCGATGACCGGCAGCCGCTCGCCCGTAGATGGGATGGGTTTCGTGACCAGGGCGTTGGCACCGGCATTTGCGGGCGAGGCGAAGGCGCGGTGCGTCGCGGCGGCTACACAGGCCGCGACGCCGGCCCGTAGTGCCTGGCGGCGGGAAATTCGAAAGCGCGTTGCATCCTGCATGGAGCACTCCTCTGACGAGGCGCCGCCGAGCGCCGGGTGATTCCTGTGATCCCATGTGATTACCACAGGGGATCACACAGGGGATCAACAGTCAGCGGGGATGATTGAACTGCCGTAGTACGGCGCCGAGACCCGTACCTTTGCCGCCCATCGGCTGCCCGAGGAGCTGACGTATCAGGAGCGCGGGTACTGCTGCGGCCTGCAGCAGGCGCACGATGCGTGACGGCCCGACGATGACGCCGAGCGCAATCGCCCCCACCGCCGCCAGCGGCGTAACGCGTCGCGCGAGCCGCAGCCATCCGTCCGCGCGATCCAGGCCAGCCGAGATCCGCACGTACTCATCGGTCACCATGCGGCGCTCCGCATTGACGCGCGCGAGCAGGATCTCGCGACGCTGGCGCAGCTCCTCCGCGCGCGACTTCACGAGCCACCCCGCAGGCGCGCGACGTCGCGGGCGAGCTCCGCGCGCGTCGTCTCCAGCAGGCGCGGTCGGGCCCTGAGCTCACGGCGCACCGCCAGGCCGCAGGCCGCGGCTGCCGCGAGGAATACCCCCAGCACGGCGAGCGCCGCGGCCACCCGGTGCGTGTCCCAGAAGATGATCACGACGATGAATCCGGCGATCAGGGCGCCGAGTATGCCGGCCAGCAGCGCCGCGAACCCGAGCAGCAGCAGCCGCGCGACGCGCTGGATTTCCTCTTCGACCTCGGTGGTCAGGAGCTCCGCGCGCGTCTGCGCGGCGGTCATCACCGAGCCGAAGAGCTGCACCGCCGAGCGCAGCAACTGGGACGCAGGTCCCGCGGAAGCCGCCGAGTCGGCCATCGATCAGCGCCGCGTCAGCAGCATGCCCAGCACCAACCCGACGCCTGCGGCGATGCCGAGCGCCTGCCAGGGGTTCTCGCGGACGTAGGTCTCCGTGGCCCGCACGGCCTCCTCGCCCATCTCGCCCGCCGACCCCTGCGCGCTCTTCAGCCGGGTGCGGGCGCTGTCGAGCGCCGCCTGCACGCGGCGCCGCGCGTCGTCGGCCTTCTCTCCGATCTGGCCCTCGGTCGCGTGCAGCAGCGCCTCCGTGTCGTGGACGACCTTGCGCAGGTCGTCCATCAGGTCCGCAGTGGTAATCCGTTCCATGTCCCTTCCCCTTGGTGCCGGGTCTCCCGTCCCTTCGACATTTTTTCCTGGCCGCATCCGAGCATAACTCAGCCGGCGCAGACCGACACGTGCCCGTACCTAGGCCGGCGCCGCGACGACGAGCTCCGCCGCCGGCGGTCGCGCGCAATGACCTGAGGCCATCGCGGCCCCGTACCCGCCGGCGTTCAGGAATGCGAGCATGTCCCCCTCGCGGACCTCAGGCAGCGGAGCAGTCCTCGGCGAACAGATCGCCGGCCTCGTTGATGTGGCCAGCCACCGTGCAGCTCATGGTGGGCCGGGCGTCGGCCGCACGGCAGAGCACGACCTCCTGGTGATAGTGGTACATGACGGGCAGTCCGAAGGCGTTGAAGCCGCAGTCGACGCCGACGAACCGGACGCCGCCTTTGTCCTCCACGCTGACGACCTCCACCAGCAGGATCGCGGCGTCCTTGGCGAGATAGTCACCGGGCTCGACGAAGACGGTCACGCCCAGTGGTCCCAGGTGGCGCGCGATGCCCTGCGCATAGGCATCGAGATCGACGCCCTGGTCCGACTGCTGCAGCGGGATACCCAGGCCCCCGCCCACGTTGAAATACTCGATCCCGGGAACCCGCCGGGCCAGCGCGGCGCCACGCTCGAGCGCCGCGAGGAAGGCGTCGAGACCGGCGCGCAACCAGCCCGAGCCGATGTGAAAGTGCAGGCCGCGCACCGTCAGGCCCTGCAGGCGTGCCAGGTCGAGCGCCTCGGCGAAGCGATCGGGATAGATGCCGAACTTGGTCGGCTTCTCGCCGGCATACGTGAGCTGGGGCGAATATCCGGTGCCGACCTGCGGATTGATGCGCAGGCCGATCGCGCGCCCGTGCGCTCGTCGGCCGACGCGACGGATCGCGCTCAGCGAATCCAGGTTCAGGATCACCGGCTGCGCGAGGATCGCGTCGAGATCGCGCTCGCTCAGGTTGGTGCCGGTGTAGGAGATCTCCTCGGGCGTCCATCCGGCCCCGAGAGCCAGCGAGACCTCCTGCGGTGAGCAGGCATCGATCCCGACGGCCCCGAGCGCACGCAGCCGGGACAGGTAGGCCGGGTGGCGATTCGCCTTCAGCGCGTAGTGCACGCGGTGCCGGACGCCCGCGCGCTCGAGAGCCGCCTGCAGGCGCGCGACGTTCGCGGCGAGGCGCTCCGGGTCGTAAACGTAGAGCGGCGTGCCGTGCTCATGCGCGATGCGCTCGGCGTCGTGGCCCGCGAAGTGCAGGCGGCCACCGACAACCTCGAGGCCGTCGCGCGTCCACCAGGGTCGCGTCCGAATGCCGGCGGAAGTCATCGCTTGCGATCTCCAATCGGCTCCGTCAAACCCGAGCGCTCGCTGGCGCGTCACGCCGCCCGTCGTGGCGTCGCAGGCCGTCCTCACGATACGCTCCGATCAGGGCGTCGCCGGTCTTACCCAGACCTGTCCGTTCCGGTAACCGTTGACGGTCCAGTCATCGGCAACGCGGACAAAGCCCGAACGGCGCGCGTAATCGATCAGCGCAGCGTCCATGGGCGGGTTCCACTTGAAGCGAAAGGGACCGAACCCGGCCACGATCGCTGCGGGTGGCGAGACAGCGAACAGGGTTTCCAGCGTGGCCGGCCCCACCCCGCGCAGCTGCGCGACCTGTTCGGCGGAATAGGCGTCCGCATGGCGAAAGAAGAAGGGGCCCGCAGCGAATTCCGGAAGCACCCGATTCGCGTCCATCACGACGATGGGAAACAACGTCGCGACGTGCCCCGATACGCCGCGCTGCGCGAGCATCTGAGCAATCCGGACAGCGCTGCGGTGAGTCTGAATGCCGGTCCATTGGCCCAGGTCCGCGCTTCGCACGAGCCACCCACCGTACCTCCGATAAGCCGGGGCGGCGGGCAGGAGACTGACGATCAGCAGCATCGCTGTTAACCACGGACGAAGGCCGGGTCGGGCAGCGGCATAGACGCGTCCGGCCAGCAGCGCGCCAAGCGCGGCCACCGGCGCGAAATACATGGCATGCGGGCCTGCGAGGGTGGCGAAAACCAGGGCGCCACAGAACAATCCAACCAGTGCGATCACTCGCGGCTCCCAACGGAAAATGCGCCGGGGATCCCGGGACCGTCTGAGGGCCACGGCAAGCGCGGAACACCGCGCCGATGATCAGGATGCTTGCGTTACCGCGAAGGATCATCTTGCGCGGCAATGACTTGATCTTGTGCTCGAGGGTCAGCAACTCGCCATAGCCCTGCGCGTCGTACCAGTCGAATACCACGGTCAGGTGAAACTGCAGCGTCTCGAAAATGAAGCGGTCCTGATGGATCATCAGCGAATAGACCAGCGGGAGTACACCCAGGACAGCGCCCACAAGAAACGATCCGGTGCGCGGTGCGGTGAAGGCCCGGTTCGCCTCCCGGCGAACGTGCTCGTCATACAGGAGGGCAGCGGCCACAATGGGTGCGGCAAAGAGATAGGTGTACTTCATCGACCCAGCGACCGCCGCGAAGAAGCCGCCAAGCATCACCCGCGGCACGCTCCGTGAGAACCCGCCATCCGGGCTGAGACAGAGCCGCAACGCCGCGAGGAAGAAAAACAAGGGCATGATGTCGTTTCGGGTCTCGACCAGGGGACCCTGAGTGAACGGAGACGTCACGAACCCGAGGACCAGCGCAAAGGCTACGACTCGTCCGGTCCCGCAGGAGGCGAGCAGCGAATAGAGCAGCGCGCAGGCGCCGAACGCGAAGACCCAGGTCACTGCGCGCGCGGTCAGCAGGTACCAGTCGCCGACCACGTCAAATGCTGCAGAGAGAATCCATGTATATGGCGGCGGTTGAAACGAGACGAAGTCGCGATACACGGACAAGCCGCGTGCGAAATAAGCGCCCGCAACGTACTGCTCCTCGTCGTAGTCCAGGGGCCCCGTCATTGCGGCAGCGAACAGGACCACACCGAGTCCGACGAACGCTGCTGTGAGCGCAAGCTTCTCGGCAGGTTGTTGTGCTATCTTCACATCGTCTCCTGCTCAGCTGGCGGATCCATTGGCTCTTCGCATCGGGCACCGATGGCCACGCATGAATCAAGCGCCTTCCCGTCAACTTGCTGGTTTTAGGTCCGGAAACGCGCACCGACCCTGGATCAGACCGATGAGTCCGGCGAAAATAACCGAGAACCTCCCGGTCGGTCGGGCAACCATGTCTTCGGGACTCGAATCCGCCACCAATTATCACCGGTGGACTTATGAGTGGATCGAGCGTTACGTCAGTGGCCGGATCCTGGATATCGGCGGCGGCACCGGAAACCATCTGGCGTTTCTGACGCGTGCCGAGATCGTCTCCATCGATTTGTCTCCCGAGGCGGTCGAGGAGTTGCGGCTGCGTCATCGGGACTTGTCCAACTGGAGATTCGAGGCGGGCGACATCACGGATCCCGTCCTCGTCGAGCGTCTGGGTCGGTCGAGTTTCGACACGGTGCTTTCGTGCAACGTATTCGAGCACATCCTGCAGGATGAGCTGGCGTTCCGTCACGCCGCCGAGCTGCTCAGGCCGGGCGGGCGCCTCGTCCTTCTTCTGCCGGCCCACCGCGGGTTGTACGGGTCGATGGATCGCCTCGCAGGCCATTTCCGCCGCTAC
This sequence comes from uncultured Gammaproteobacteria bacterium, assembly GCA_963834855.1. Taxonomy (GTDB): domain Bacteria; phylum Pseudomonadota; class Gammaproteobacteria; order Steroidobacterales; family Steroidobacteraceae; genus DATJKD01. The sequence goes on from CAWIDH010000010.1 coordinate 125,811, forward strand.
TCCCGCGACGAGGCCGCCCGCAAGCTCGCCGCCGCGGGTCTGGAGGCGGTGGCGTTGAGATACGTGAACCTGGTCGGTGCGGTCGGCTGGTTCGTCAACAATCGTCTGATTTCTCACCGGGATCTCTCGTCGCCCTCGATCAATGGTCAGATCCACGTGTTCGACCGGCTGCTGATCCCGCTGCTGAGGCGCCTCGAGGGCAGGCGACACATGCCGTTCGGGCAGTCGCTGGTATGCGTCGGGCGAAAGCCGCGAAGCGGCTGACGCACGCGGCTGCGCCGGCCCAGGAGCGCGCGATGCAACGAAGCTGCGCCATCATCATTCCGGTGTACAACGAGGACCGGGCGATCGCGAGCACGGTGAAGCGTCTCCATGAAATCTGCAAGCAGCTTCCCGATTATGACTTCGAGATCATCTGCATCGACGACGGTTCCTCCGACCGCTCCGGCGACGATCCTGGCCGGGCTGCGAGGGCATTACCGTCCTCGCGCACGAGGTGAATCGCGGTTACGGCGCGGCGCTGCGTACCGGGCTCGATTACTGCACCAGGACTGGGTCTTCATCACCGACGCGGACGGCACCTATCCGCTCGAGGATCTCATGCAGCTGCTCACGTGCGGCCGAAGCCGGCTTCGACATGGCCGTCGGCAGCCGTGAGGGCGCCGGCATCACGCGGAATCCGCTGCGCCGGCTCGCGCGCTGGATACTTGCGCAAGATGGTGACGGCGTCACCGGCGTGATGGTGCCTGATCTCAACTCGGGCATGCGCGTGTTCCGCAAGTCGCTGTACACCGAGTTCCGGCACCTGTTGCCGCTCGGATTCTCGTTCACGACGACGCTGACGGTGGCTTCGCTCTATGCCGGCCGAAGGGTGCGCTACGTTCCGGTCCGCTACGAGCGCCGGATCGGCCGGTCCAACATCAGGCCGGTGAAGAGACTTCATCGGATTCGTCATGTTGATCGTCGGCTGGCCTCGTATTTCGAGCCGTTGCGCTTCTTTCTGCCGGTCTCGCTCGCGGTATTCGGCGTGGGGGTTCTGCGCGCGATACGCGACATCATCGTCGTCAATCAGTTCGGGGCGATGGCGGTCATCCTGTTCCTGACGGCGTTCCAGATCTTCGCGTTCGGCGTCATCGCGGACGTCATCGTCCGGCACTTTCAGATCGTCCCGACCACGCCGCAGCGACGGACCGTCGCGCGAGAGACCGACGGTGAACCGGCCGTTGCGGCGATGAGCCGCTGACGCGCGACGAAGGTCAGGCGGGCCGGGTCGAAGGCACGCGCCGCTCGAGGCCAAGGTAGTGAACAAGTAGATGCGTGTCGCCCTCCGGATTCTCGTCTCCGCCGCGCTGCTCGGCATCGTGCTGTGGCAAGTGAACTGGCGTGGCGTCCTGGGTGCGGTGACGCGTGCCGAATGGCTGTGGCTGTCGTTTGCCTCGCTCGCGTTCAATGGCTCGATGGTCCTTGCCTCTCGGTCCGATGGAAACTGATCGATAGTGCAAGCGCACGCGGCGAGACCCGGTTGCCGATCCGGACAGCAGTGGCGGCGACGTACATCTCGCTCTGGCTGTCGAATTTCCTGCCCACAGTGTTCGGCGGTGACGTCATGCGCGTTCTGACGGCACGACGAGCGGGGACAAAGTTGCCAGTTGCCATCTCGAACGCCGTGCTTGACCGCTATATCGGTCTCACCACGTTGGCATGCGTGTTCGCCGTATCTGAAGGCGCACTGGCTATTGCCGGAACAACGCGTCCATGGCTGCCGGCGGCGGTCTTATTCGCTCTGGATTCGGCCTGCTGCTGCTGCTTGTGGAACGGGGCGCACGTTCGGATGCGCCGGCGCTGGCTCCGTGCGCGTGCCATCCGCTTCATGGCGCGTGCGACCGGCCTGCTGCGTGCGCTCGGCGCGAGGGGCTTTGTGCGGCACGTTTCTCGCCGCGAGCGTGGCCGCGACAATGCTCGG
>CAWIDH010000011.1:0-57923 GCA_963834855.1 uncultured Gammaproteobacteria bacterium
CGTATTCCGCTGAAGATGACCGGCTGTTCCGCCGGAACGTGACCGGGTATTCCGCCGAGTCTGCGCTGGCGGGGTTTTCTACTCTCGTCGGTCACGATCGGTCAAGATTTCGCGGTCTTCGATGTTCGTGACCGGGGCCTGGGTTACGCCTCGACCCGAGCTTTGGCTTTGGCGTTCTCCTTGGCCGCCTCTCGCTTGCGCATCGATTCCTTGGCTTCCAGATGGATTCGGTGTGAGCGATGAACGAGGCGATCAAGGATCGCGTCGGCAAGCGTGGGATCGCCGATGTAGTCATGCCAGTCGCTGATAGGTAATTGGCTGGTCACGATGCAAGCACGGGTGCCGACCCGGTCATCGAGCAACTCGAGTAGATCGTTGCGTTCTCGCGGCCCGATTGGGGCGATCGCAAAATCGTCGATCACCAGGACGTTGATCTTGGCGATGGCGGCAAGACGCTTGCGGAAGCTGCCGTCGGCGTGACAGAGATTGAGCTCCTCGAACAGGCGCGGTGCACGCACATACAGCGCGCTCAAGCCCTGGCGACAGGCTTGATGCGCCAGAGCGCAGGCCAGATAAGTCTTGCCGCAGCCGGTCGCACCTTGGATCAGGACGCTTTGGTTGGCCCGGATCCAGTCGCACGAGGCAAGGCTCGTGAGCTGCGATCGGTCGAGCCCGCTGCGAGAGCGGTAATCGAGATCCTCGATCACCGCGTCGCGGTATTTGAGTTGCGCGAGCTGCAGCAGGCGCGTCATGCGCCGGTTCTCTCGATGGAGCGCTTCGCGGTCGAGCAACAACGCAAGTCGCTCCTCGAACGCGAGCCCCTGCGCGGCGTTGTGCGTCATCTGCTCGGATAAGGCCAGCGCCATGCCGTGCAGCTTCAGGCGATTCAGTGTATCGAGCGTGGGTTGGATAAGCATGAGTCATCGTCTCCTTCAGTGGTGTCAGTGTCAGTCGTCGTCGATGGAACACGGAAGTAATCGGCGCCACGCACGTTGCCGTGGGTACGCGAGGCCGTCGCAGCCGCCGTGTCGGCCGCGGGGAAGAGATCCGGATGCTGATCAAGCTTGGCCTTGAGGATCGCGATGATGCGTTTGCGAGTCGGCGAGCCGATGGCGAGCGCCCGGCGACACGCCGCCTCCAGGCGCTGCTCGCCGTAGGTTTTCGCGAGATTGAGCAGGCCCAGGCACGCCCGGTATCCCTGCTCGGGATGCGGACGGTTTTCCAGTTGCCATTGCACGACGGCGCGCGTGCCGACGCCGATGTTCTGGCCCCAGTTGAGCAGCCGCCCCGGCGTCCATTTCATGTGCTTGCGGTGCGCGCTCGGCATGTGCTCCGGAAGCGTCGTGTGCTTGCCTTTCAAGTAGCTGCGCACGTGCGCGGCGACGCGCCCGCCTTTGAAGAAGCATTCGACCGTCGAGTCGGTCACTCGCACCATGACGTGCTCGCCCACCAGCGAGTGCGGCACGCTGTAGTAGTGCCGATCGGCTTCGACGTGGTAGTCGATGCCGACCTTCGCTTTGATCCATTCGGCGTACTCGTAGCGAGTCGCCGGCAGCGGCTTCATCGCCGGCCGGTCGATCGATTCGAACGCCTCGGCGCGACAGCCGGGAAGCTTCTTGAACGGCCGGCGATTGAGATCGACGAGCAGCTCCGCGATCGCGGCATTGAGTTCACGCAGCGAGAAGAACTGGCGGTTGCGAAGGCGCGCGAGGATCCACCTCTGCACCACGAGCACGCTCATTTCTACGGCGGCTTTATCTTTGGCGTGATAAGGCCGAGCCGGTAAAATTGCCGCGCCGTAGTGCCGTGCACAGTCCTCGTAGGTCGAGGTCGCCTCCGGCTCATAGCGACAGGCTTTCTTGATCGCGGCTTTCAGATTGTCTGGGATCCACAGACTCGGAACCGCCCGAAGAACTCCAGCATCCGGATGGTCGAGCCGATCCAGTCCGGCAGCGTCTGCGTCCACGTGGCTTCGGCGTACGCGTACTTCGATGCGCCCAGTGTCGCGACGAAGATCTCGGCGCTGAGGATCTCGCCGCTCTTCGGGTCGATCACCGCCACGGTGTCGCCGCTGTAGTCGATGAACACCTTCTCGCCGGCCCGGTGCACCTGGCGCATCGAGCGCGCGAGCGTTCCGCGGTATTCATGGTAGTGCGCGCAGAACTGGCTGTACCGGTAGGCGTGCTCGCCGTGCGCTGCCTCGTACTCCTCCCACAGCAACTGCAGCGTCACGCCTTTGCGCTTGAGCTCCTGGTGCATCAGCGCATAGTCGGGCTGCGCATACTGGCCGCGCGGCGCCGCCTGGCGATACAGCATCGCCTCCAGCCGGCTGTCGTCCAGTTCCGCCGGCAACGGCCAGCTCAGGCCCTTCTGCACCGCCCGCTGCACGGTGTTCGTCACCGCGCCTTTCGACATGCCGGTCGCCGCTGCGATCTTCTCGTGGCTCAGTCGCGCCTCGAATTTGAGGCGCAGAACGTCTTTGATCTTGCGCATGGCACTCCGTTTGGCTGGCATCGGCTTCCCCGACTAAAAAATCGGGCAGCTTAGCCAGGAAAATGTAAGTTCCAGCGCAAACTCGGCTTCATTCCGGTCGAACGTGACCGCGGATTCCGATGATCGTGACCGGCGATTCCGGCCGAGGCCGAAAATCGGTCACCTTCAATCGGAATGGGCGGTCACGTTCGGTCGGAACGACCGGTCACGTTCAAGCGGAATCAGCGGTCAACTTGGTCCGGAATACGCACCTGAGTACGTCTTGAGCATCGGTGCTCTCCACGGGCTCTAACCACAGCAACTATAAGCTCGTTCTGCAGCGATGTCGGCTTGCGGGCCCGGCGCGGACCGCGGCCACGCGTCGGGGTTTTCGCTTCAGTGACTGACGTCAGCGAAAGTCTGCTCTCGGTTGCGGAAGCGGTCGTTGATATGCGGTACCTTTCGGCGATGGTCAGCGGCGATGGTCACGCTCGACACCCGTAGGCCCACGCCCGGCCGAACCGGTGAGACATCATGACCGAGAGGAATGAGACGATCGCGCCCGAAACCGACAAGCCCGCCCGTCGCGACAGCCGGCTGTTCGAATTCGTCATCGGCGCCGGCGTGCTGCTGATCTCGCTCATCTCGCTGTTCGTCGCCGTCAGCGCGAATCGCACGCAGGAACGAATGCTAGCGGCCAGCGTCTGGCCGTCGCTGAACTTCGGCACCAGCGACGTTTCCCCGGAGGGCGTTCCCCAGATCACCCTCGATCTGTTGAACCGTGGAACCGGACCTGCGCGCGTGCGCTGGGCGGAAGTGCTCTACGACGGCACTCCCGTCCGTGATTCGCACTCGCTGCTGTCGCGCTGCTGCGGACAGGCCCCGGAGTCGTCGGATGACTACCAGATCGTCACCAGCGGCATCCAGCACCGGGTGCTCGGCGCCAACGAATGGATCACCCTGCTGAGGATGCCCCAGTCGGATCCCGCGACGCCCCTCTGGGAGACGCTGAAACGCGAGCGCCAAAAAGTCCGGTTGCGTGCCTGTTACTGCTCGGTGCTCGACGATTGCTGGCTGCTCGAGAGCGACCGCGCCGATCCCGAAGCGGTGCGGCAATGCCCGCGGACGCCGGCGGTCCTCTGGGGAGGCTGAGCGGCCTAGTAAGTGCCCGGCACGCTGAACGGTCGGCGGCCGCGCTTACATCTAAACCCTTCCAGGCAACAGGCTGCGTTCGGCCCGAGCGGACGGTGGGATCGCCAGCTTGCCCATGCCCCGCTCTGCCTTTGATGAAGTTCCTCATCAAGGCGAAATAGCCTTCCGGTTGTCGCGTAGAGACGCGTTCTCCATTTGGAAGTGTCTCGAACTCGTACATGCCGTGATCAGCACCGGGAAAGACGACAGTCGTGATTGGACGACCAGACTTTCGCAGCGCAGCCAAGCGACGGATGGTCTCTCCAGGGGGCGCATCGCGATCCTGGCCTCCCAGTATCCATAGCTGCGGCACTTCGAGGTTGGCCAACACTGGCACGGGGTCGTACTGTGCTGGCACCCCTTCGAGCAAACTTGGACCTTCCTTGCGCGATGTCTCGGTTGAGGTGGCAAGCAGATAGGCCGTGACATTGCCACGGACTGATTTGAACCAAGGCTCTTGGCCGTACTTGCGCTTCACAGTCTCAAGCTGCTCATAACCATCGGTGAAGTTGCTCGCGACAATCGTCGCGGTCGCATCAGCAACCTCCATGGCCTTGGCCTTGATCTCCGGACCGTACCCGGCGCGCTCCATGTCGAAGGCGATCGCCTCACGGTCTTCATCCAACGGCGAGACAGCCAGTCCAAAACTCACGATGAAAAAGTCCACTGGCTCTATGCGCGCGGCCAGTGGCGCCACCCAGCCCCCCTGGCTACCGCCCTGGTATCCCACTCGTCCCGCGCGTACGCCCGCAAGACGCCGTGCCTCGCGCATGGCGAGAACCGCATCGGTGGCCAACAACAGGTAGTTCTGCGAGTAGCGGCCGCCCGAAGCACCTGTACCGCGCTTGTCATAGACAAACACGCCGATGCCTGCGCTGGCGAACTGACGCTGCAATGCATAGGTCTCAAGCGCCGACGAGTGCTCGGCTCCGTGAATCAAGACGACGATCGGAACACGCGCCTCGCCAGGTGGTAACGTCAACCGTCCGGCCAGCACGACCCCACTACCCTGAAAGCTCGTGTCGACCTGGATCAAGGGCGTTCGCTGGCCCGCGACGTCGTCGAAACGAATCTCGCCACGCGTGCAGTCGGAAATCGTGACATGGTGCCCGTCGGACCGGTCCGTCCAGCCGAGTGTGCTACTCCAGCGACCATTCCCCTGCGGAGTCAGTGCACCGGTGCGCCCATCCAAGCGCGTCCAGCGAAGTTGGCCAGGTGCGCCAGGGCCGATATCTAATGACGTGCCATCCGCCATGAGATAGCTACCGGCTTCGCAGGGGGTCGGAGCGCGCTGGCCCGAAGGCGACACTTGAGCGTGTGCCACGCTGCCGAGCGCCACGAGGATCGCGGCGCCCGCGCACCTCAGGTGATCTATGGATCTCACTACTTGCACCGAGTTTCAATTTACGTAGGCACGTCTGACTTGATTGGCTCGCGGTCCGGCAATCGGGATGACAAACCTTGAGATGCATTGGGCGCGATCAAGGTTGCAGTCGCTGAGGTAGCGATGATCCCGTGTCTGGGTCGCAAATTCATGGACTGCCGCCTTAACCGCGACGCGAAGCGTCCGCTTCGGGTCGAACTCGGCCCGACGATGTCCGCTTCTGGCGAAGCGCAGCGACGCTTGGAAATCTGGGAATCTGAAGAACCTGAAAGCCTGTCACCGTCGGCAGATTTCTAGATGCTCAGGTTTCCAGTTTCTCGCCTCTCTCGGTCGGTCAACTGTAGCTGGCCGCGCCCCTGGCGACGCCGGTGGGTGCGGGGCCTGAGAGGGTGATAGACTCTCCCGCCGCCCGGGGCGCCCGCGCCGACCGCGCCCGTCCCCGCCGCTCCGCGGGCCGCCGCTCTCGTCCGAGACGTGCGGGATGGAGCCATGGGGGTGGCCATGCCCCGCCCCCGAGTGCCCCGTAGGCGCGCACTCCGGGGCCAGGGCAACCGCTCGCGATACGTTATCTGCTGGACAAGCCTGCGGTTGCGGTCCGAGAGTTCGTCATTGCGAAGGCGCGGGCGAACATGGCGTAATCCGATTGTCTCGTCACATGGTCTGGTGAGAACGACAAATGAACATAGCATCGAACACTGCCTCGCTCGTTTCCTGCGTTCTCTGCAGCTTGCTTGCGACGCCAGCAGCGCTGGCTGCGGATCAAATGCGGCACTATGAGCTGGAAGGCGCCGACAAAGGCTATCGGCTCGCCTTGCGCAGCGTGGCGAGACCAACGCCGGCGGCAAACGAAGTGCTCGTGCGCATTCGAGCGGTCTCGCTGAATCATCGAGATCTGTATGTGCTCGAGGGCAGCTGCGGGTCGCGATTTCGCCGGACTCGTGCCTGTGTCCGATGGCGCGGGCGAAGTCATCGCCGTGGGTCAGGGCGTACGACGGTTCAAGGCGGGCGATCGCGTCGCCACGACGTTTTTCGAGAAATGGAACGGCGGCATGCCGACACCCGCAGCTGTTACAACCGCGCGCGGCGGCGACACGCCTGGCGTGTTGTCGGAGATGATCGCGACGCACGAGGACGGTCTGGTGAAGGTTCCGGATCACTTGTCTTTCGAGGAAGCGGCGACGCTCCCGTGTGCCGGCGTGACCGCCTGGAACGGATTGTTCAAGCACGGCAATCTCCAACGTGGGCAATTCGTGCTGCTGGAAGGTACGGGCGGCGTGTCAATCTTCGGCTTGCAGTTCGCCGCTGCGGCGGGTGCCAAGCCTGTGATCACCAGTTCGAGCGACGCGAAGCTCGAGCGCGCGAAGTCGCTGGGAGCGATTGCGACCGTCAATTACCGCACCTCGCCCGAGTGGCAGAAGGAAGTGCGTGCCGCGACGGGCGGCGCCGGCGTAGCGCATGTGCTCGAGATCGGCGGCAAAGACACGCTGCCCAAAGCGCTCGCTTCACTTGGCCTGGGTGGGCATGTTGCGCTCATCGGCGGACTCACCGGCTTCGGCGGCGCAATGGAAGTGGGCGCGCTCACCAGCCGCATGGGATCGATGACCAGCATCTACGTCGGCTCGCGCGAAGACTTTGAGTCCATGAACGCGTTCATCGCGCAGCACAAGCTCAAGCCGATCATCGATCGCGTGTTTGGCTTCGAAGAAGCGCCTGCCGCGTTCGAATACCTCGAAAGCGGCGCCCATTTCGGAAAGGTTGTCATCCGTCTGTGATCCAGCGACGAAGGTCCGCGCTATCGCCGACGGCGGGCAGCCGCTCGCGTTCGAGGTGGCGCGTGGAATGTCTGGCTTATCGACGCATTTTTGGCGTGAACGTGCAGAAACAGGAACCCCGGCGCGAGGCCGGGGTTCTGGTCAATGCTGACTGCTTGCCTACGGAGTGTCGCAGGTTGACGGTGAACTGGGGAGTGCCTCAGTCCTCCGGCGGTGACACTGGTGCAAAGTTCGCGTGTACCAGTTTCCACTGGCCGTCGATCCTGGCGTACACGCGTGTGGATTTGGCCACGCTGCTTTCAGTCTTGCCGTCCTTGTGCAGGTCCACACCGACGTAGTTGTAGGTCAGGATCGCGACGTCCCCGTAGACTTGCACCTTCGCGTTCTGCATGTCGCCCAGGATCGCCCTATCGCCAGAACGGGCCAGGGCCTCGGATAGAGTGGAATTCAGCGCTTTGCCATCGAGGCGTACGGGATAGCCTGGATTGAACTCCGTATAGTCGTCGGCCAAGGCGGCGTTCTGTTCGGCGACGCTCTTGCCCTGTGCTTCGGCGGCCCACTGGGCGCGCGTGATTGCGATGACCTCGGCAGCGACCTTCGGATCCTCTCCGGCCACGGCGCCCTTGGACATCAGGATCAGCGCTGCGGCGCAAAGGGCAAAAGAAAGCGGACGGTTCATGATTGACTCCCCTTATTTCGATCGATTTTTCGTATGAATCCAGGCGGCAGCGCCTTCGCGGCGTCTTCGCGCGCCCGGAACCCCAATCCAAGGTGCTCCTTATACGCTGATATGGGAGCCGCCGCACAAGTCAGCGATTACAGTAGGGAGCTGCGAACCAACTCCTTCTCCAAGGCAGGGTTGACGCTGAAGCGAGTGTAGACCCTCACTGGGGCTGTCATCGCTCTTCTCTCCTCCTCCCGCCGCCGCTGCGATCAGGGTCGCAACGGGTTTTGGTAACCCAAGCCGCGGCGGGTCGCGCGTGTCGTACCAGAGATACCGGTCGTCCTCGCGCAGACCCGAGGCCGCGTCCGTGCAACGCACGACGAGCGGCTTGATCTCGAGCTCGAAATGACTGAAGGCATGGCGCAGCGGTTCGCCTGCGACCGCTGGCTGTGCGCCCGTGAGCCGTTCGTGACTCCATTGAGTCGCATGCGCGCGCGTCGGGAATTCCGGCAGGCCCCAGAGACCGCCCCAGACGCCGTGCGGCGGTCGTCGCTCGAGCAACAGCTCTCCTCCCGCGCGGATCGCGATCACCACCCACACCTCGCGCTGTGGCCGACGGGTCTTCGGCCGCGGTGAGGGCAGCTCGGCCTGCCGGCCGTCGCGCCGCGCGATGCAGTCGGACGAAACCGGGCACAGCAGGCAAGCCGGTTTCGCGCGCGTACATACCGTCGCACCCAGGTCCATGATCGCCTGCGTGTACTCGGCGGCCCGCTCGTGCGGAGTGCAGCTCTCCGCGAGCGTCCAGAGCTGCTGCTCGACCCGGGGCTCGCCCGGGTATCCCTCGATCCCGAAGTGACGCGTCAGCACGCGCTTCACGTTGCCGTCGAGGATCGGGTGTCGTTCTCCGCGCGACAGCGCGAGGATCGCGCCGGCGGTCGAACGGCCCACGCCGGGCAGTGACATCACGCCGTCCAGCGTCCGCGGAAACTCGCCGCCGTGGCGCGCGACGATGACACGCGCCGCCCGGTGCAGGTGCCGGGCGCGCGCGTAGTAACCCAGGCCCGACCAGAGGTGCAGCACCTCGTCGAGCGGAGCGGCCGCGAGGCTCGCGGCGTCCGGGAAGCGCCCCATGAACGCCTCGAAGTACGGGATCACGGTGCCGACCTGTGTCTGCTGCAGCATGATCTCCGAGACCCACACACGGTAGGGTGTCGGGTCGCGCTGCCACGGCAGGTCCCTGCGCCCGTCGCTCTCGAACCAGGCAAGCAGCCGCGCGGCAAAGTCCGGCGGTGGCGTCGGCGCCGCCGGGCCCGTTTCAACGCTCACGTGCGCGTTTCTCCACGTTGTCGAACAGCTCGAGGGTCGATGACTTCAGCGCCCGAACGGCATACCGTCGCGCGATGATGGACGGCACCCAGAAGTCCGGTTCGAACTCGGCGTGATACGTCACGCGAGTCGCGTCGTCCGCCGCCCCCCAGGTGGTGCGGGTGACGCCCCACTTGAGGTCGCTGCGCTCGGGGACTACCGTAGCGACCAGCTCGCCCTCGAAGCGCTCTACCCGCTCGACGCGTTCCACGTTGCGGCAGAACAGGCCCGCGCAGGCGCGCACGACGGTGCGCACGAGCTCGATGTCCTGCCCGTTGGACGACACCACCGTGCTTGACCGGATCCGGGGATCGAGGCTCCGGTACGCGGTATAGTCAGTCAGCACCGCCGCGACGTCCTCCACCGGCGCATCGACCCGCGCCACGAGCGTGATCCGGTACACGTCGTCGTCGACGCTCGCCTCGACGGACTGGACGGACAACGCTCGGCCGGCCGTCGCCGCGAGGAGCCCGACTGTAATCGCTGCCAGCGCGGCCGTGCGGTTCATTGCCCGAGCAGCAACGAGCGCAATCGACGTCCACTTGAGCACGCGTGACCGCACGCCGGCAAACCCTCCGCGCGGGTACCGGCCTGCATGGTATCAAGCGGCCAAAAATTGGCTCCGAGCCATTTTTCCGGGTCAGCTGCAGACCACTGGCACGTCGGCGCCGGCGCGACACCCGTCTGGGTAGCCGTACTGCTTCCAGTAGTCGACCATCCCGATGCGCTCTGCCAGCCGTGCGAAGCGCTTGTCCGTGCGGAAACGGCGGCCTTCCGGGGACCAGGCATGGCCGAGGTCCCAGGTGCTGTGCCCAGGAATTGGCGCCCTTGCGCAATTCTTCGTCGAGGATGCCGTAGACGAGGTCCAGCTCACCCAGCTGCAGGTACGGGCCGATGAACGCCACCTGGGGCGCGACGTTCGGGTCGATGGCGCGCATGCCCTTTACGATCTCCGGCCGCAGTGCGGGATTGGCCAGTGCATCGACGAAGCGCTGCGCCTGCGGCTTGATCTCGTCGGGAATGCTGTCGATCTCCACGATCAACCGGCGCGCGTCCGCCCAGTCGCCGCGTCGCATCGCCACGGTCGCCTCGACGCCGTACTCCTTCTTGGAGAGCCCGAGCTCCGATGCGAGGCCCACGAAGCGCAGCGCCTCGTCGTCCTGGCCGAGCTGCAGCAGCATGTTGCCCAGGTTCGCCGCGAGGACGGGCGACGACGGGTCGAGCTCGTAGGCCTTTCGCGCCTCGGTCAGCGCGGCCTGCAGCCGGCCCACCTTGGAAAGCAGGATCGAATACCAGTGGTGCGGCGTCGGTTCGTTGGGCTCGAGCGAGATCGCGAAGAAGAAGCCCGATTCGGCGTCCAGGAAGTCGCCGCGGTCGGCGTTGATCTGCGCCAGCACTGCGTGCGCCTCGCCGATGTTGGGCTCGAGCACCAGCGCCTGGCGCGCAGAGGTCTCGGCGAGGGGAGCAAATCTTTCCTCGTCGCCCTGCTCCTTCGTGTAGCCCGGCATGACCACGTAGCTCGAGGCGAGCGCCGCGTGCGCGCGCGCAAACGCCGGATCCCGCGCCAACGCCGACTGGTAGAGCTCGATCGCGCGCTTGAGGTTATCCTCGCCGCGCTTCTTCCACGCCGCGCGGCCCTGCAGGTAGAGCTCGTAAGCCTCCACGTTCTGCGTCGGCGCGCGCGTGCGCTGCGCGAGCTGTTGCTCCTTGGGCGCGAGCTCGATTCGCAGCTTCTGGACGATGGCGCCGGCGATCTCATCCTGGACCTGGAAGATGTCCGCAAGCTGACGGTTATAGGTCTCCGACCACAGGTGAAAGCCCGTCTCGGTGTCGATCAGCTGTGCGGTGATGCGCACCTGGTCGCCGGCCTGCCGGACGCTGCCTTCGAGCACAGTATCCACGCCCAGCTGATTGCCGACCTCGCGGATGTCGACGTTGCGACCCTTGTAGGCGAACGACGAGGTGCGCGACGCGACCTGCAGGCCCGGCACGCGCGCGAGGAGGTTCAGCAGCTCCTCGGACATGCCGTCACTGAAATAGTCCTTGCCGCTATCACCACTGAGATTGGTGAACGGCAGGACAGCAATCGATCCGCGACGCACTCCTGCGAGCGCGCGACCCAGGCCGCGCTCGTAGAGCAGGTAGCCCAGCCCGGCCATGAGAAGCAGCACCACTGCCGCGTAGGCGAGCCGCAGCCGCACCTGCATGGTGGCAGTCTCGTCGCGTACCGGTGCGGTGCGTCGGATACCCTGCGGGCCCACGTCGAAGACCCAGGCCATGACCATCGCAACCGGGAAGCCCACCATCAGGAAGACGACGACGAACGTGATCGTCCATTGCGGCAGCCGCAACGCGGGCAGGATCACCGACGACGCCTCGGTGACCATCCACGCGACGGCGCCGTAGCCGAGCGCGACCTTGCCGACGCGCCGGCGCTTCAGTTCCGACAAAAAGGCCATGGGCTTGCTGCTGTCGTTCCCTCGTGGGGCGCCGGTCGGCGGCTCGCTCGATCCGCCTGCTGAGACAGCTCCGGTCGGACCGGTGTTCCCGGTACGCCCGCCTATTGTCCACGAATCGGCGGAATGCGCGAGTCCCACGCCGGGAATCCCCGTCGGGCGTCACTTGTTGCAGACGCTGATGTCACCGTTGAGCGTCTTGATGCGCACGCGCCCGCTGCCCGCGCCCTCGCGGAACTGCAGCTCGCGACCCGGCGCATATTCGTCCGTACGGGCCGGCTTCGGGCCGAAACAGTTGCGGATCTCGCCGTTGAAGCTCGAAACGTCGAATTCGGCGTTCGGCTTGCCGACGAGATCGAGCCGCACGTCGCCGCTGATGCTCTCGACATCGAGCCGCGCGTCTGCCATCAGCCTGCCCTTCATGGTCACGTCGCCGCTCGTGCTGCGCAGCCTCGAACGGCTCGTGTCGCCGAGCGAGAAGTCGAAGTTGCCGCTCACCGTATTGCCGTTGACCTCGCCCGCGACGTTGTGCACCTGCGCGTCGCCGCTGACGGTCGTGATCGTGAGCATGCCGGGCTTGCCCTTGCCGGCGACCGCAATGTCGCCGCTCACCGTCTTGCATTCCACGTCCTCGCCGGCCGATTCGGTCTCGATGTCCGCGCTCACGGCCTGCAGCCGCTGTGCACCGCGCACGCCCTGGACCTGGATGTCGGCACTGACCGTGTTCACGAACAGGCTGCTGCCCGACGGGATCCGGATCGTGAGGTCGGTGTCGTCGCTATGGTGCGATTTCTTCGGCAGGATGACCTTGATCCTGGTCGTCTTGCCGGACGTGTCGAACTCGAGGCGTTCCGAGCCCTCGCCCAGCTCGCCGGTGACCTCGACCTCGTTACGGTCCCAGCCGGTCACCACGACGGTGCCCGAGGTGTTCGACACCTGGACCTGCCCGGACGGATCGGCGGGACTTCGCTGGTTGATCGCCGTGCTGTCGTCGGCCATCACGTTCGACGCGGCGAGCGCCAGGCCCGTGACCAGAGCCCATGCCCGGAGCACGCCGGTGCAGGCGACGTCGCGGAACTCGATCCTCATAGCTTTATCCCCTCGTCCTCCGGGACCACCGTCCCGTTCAGGTTTGTCAACTGGTTGACGCTCGCGAGCACCGCGAGCTCGTCCTGGTACGTGTTCAGCAGCAGCTCCTCGAGCAGCGGGTCACCGGGCTGCAGCGCGAGTGCCGCGTTGATGTCGTCGGTCGCGCGGTGCAGCGTGGCGAGGTCGTCCTCGAGCTTCTGTCGCGCCGAGCGCGGCAGGCGGTCGATGCGGAGGGCGAGCATCGAGGCGAGCTGCTGCCGCGCGGTCGCGTACTCCTTGTCCAGCGCATGACCGGGCCCGAAGGCCGCGAGCTCCACACTTGCAGCGGCGGGTGCGGCGGGCGGCGCAACGGCCGCAACCGGCCTCGCTGCCCGGCGCACGAGCTGCGCCGTGATCAGCGAGGACGCAGCCACCAGCACCACCGCCGCGGCGACGGCGGGCAGCCAGCGCCGCGTCGCGCGGCGCGGCTCGAGCCCTGCGGCGATCGCGGGCCAGAGATCGCGATCGGGCGGCACGTCGCGCGGCAGGCCCGCGATGGCCTGGTCGATGCGCGCCTCACCCGGATCCGGCGTGCCGGTCATGATGGCGGCTCCGGCGCGAGGAGCTTCGCACCGAGCAGCTGTCGCGCACGGTGCAACTGGGCTTTGCAGGTGCCAACGGCGATCCCGAGCATTCCGGCGGCCTCCTCGTGCGAGTACCCGTATACGCCCGCGAGCACCAGCACGCGGCGCGCGCCGGGTGGCAGCGCCGCAATCGCCGCCTCGATGTCATCGATCCCGCCTGGCTCGCCCATGCTCGCGTCCGCAATGTACTCGAGATCGTCGTCGAGCGGCGCTTCGCTGCCCGGCTCCTCGCGCCGGCGACGGCCCTGCGCCAGCACAGCGTTCACGGCGATGCGGTGCAACCACGTGCCGAACCCGCTGCGGCTCTCGAAACGCGGCAGCGCACGCCACGCCTGTATGAAAGCCTCCTGGGTGCAATCCTCCGCCTTTTCGCGATTCGCGGTCATGCGCAGGCACAGTCCGTGGACCCGGCCGACGTGCATGCGGTACAGCTTTTCGAACGCCACCTCGGAACCCGCCTTGGCTTCCGCCACCAGCGCCCGCTCGTCGGCGTCGCGCCGCGCGCGGTCGAGATCGATCACGGCGTAAGCCTCGGCCAAGAACACACCTCGGAGTCGTGCCCGGCCCCCCGGGCCGGCGCGCAATCCTACCCGTCTCCGGGGGGCTGCCTGGCTCGTTGCGCCGCGCCTTGACGTTTCAGATGCACCGGTGACCGCAAAGGTTTGACCCAGGGGGTGTCGGGCCTCTAGCCCGAGCCTCCCTGAAGGTAATCCAGGGCCAGCCCGAGCAGGGTCCTGAGCCCGATATCCAGCGATTTCTCGTCGATCTGGAACATTGGCGAGTGGTTGCTCGGCGCCGTGGCCGCGTCGCGGTCCGCGGCCGTGCTGCCCACGAAAACGTACAGCGTCGGGACCTCGTCGGAGTAGAACGAAAAGTCCTCCGCCACCGTCGAGAACGGCGGCACGACCAGCCCGTCGGGGGGCGCGGTGCGTTTCAGCGTCGGGAGCATCCGCGCGGTCAGCGCCGGGTCGTTTACCACCGGCTTGTTCGGTTCGTCGTCGGGCTCCACCGTTGCGGTCGCACCCGCGGCCGCAGCGATCTGCGTCGCAATGCGCTCGATCCGCTCCAGCGTCTCGCGGCGCATCTCCGGATCGAAGGTCCGCACCGTGCCGACCAGCTCGACGGTGTCGGGAATGATGTTGAAGCGCACGCCGCCCTTGATCGAGCCGACCGACACCACCACGGGCGCGCGCGTGATGTCCGTCTGGCGCGCGACGATCGTCTGCAGGCCAAGCACGATCTGGGAAGCGGTGACGATCGGGTCGACGCCCTGCCAGGGACGCCCGCCATGCGCCGACCGCCCGGTCACCACGATGCGGAAGCGGTCCGAGCCGGCCATGATCGGGCCGCTGCGATAGCCCACCTGGCCAACGTTGAGCTCCGCCCTCAGGTGCAGCCCGAACATCGCTTCGGGTTTCACCTCCGAGAAGAGGCCTTCCTCGAGCATCAGCGCCGCGCCGCCGCGCTCGCCGTCCGGCGGGCCTTCCTCCGCCGGCTGGAACACGAACATCACCGTGCCCGGCAGCTCCTCGCGCATCGCCGCGAGCACCGACGCAGCGGCCATCAGGATCGCCGTGTGGCCGTCGTGACCGCAGGCATGCATGACGCCGACCTTCTCGCCGCGATACTCGCCGGTCGCGACCGACTTGAACGGCAGGTCAACTTGCTCGGTGACCGGGAGCGCGTCCATGTCCGCACGCAACGCGACGACCGGTCCGGGCCTGCCACCGCGCAGCGTGCCGACCACCCCGGTGTGCGCAATCCCCTCTCGAACCTCAATCCCGAGCGAGCGCAGGTGCTCGGCCACCTTCTTCGACGTGCGGACCTCGCGGTTGCCGAGTTCCGGGTGCTGGTGGATGTCGCGTCGCCATTCGATGAGCCGGGGCCGGACGCCATCGAGGGCCGCCTGGAGTCCCGCGTCGCGGTCCTGTGCCGGCGCCGGCGAGGCGAGCACCGAGAGCGTCGTCAGCACGGCTATGGCGAATGATCGCTTCATGGGCGAGATCCGGTCGCGAATTGAGCGGCGGAGCATAGCCGATATACTGCCGCGCACCGATGTCCGCACGGATCCGACGATGTCTACCTTGCCGACTCTTTCGCGGGGCGCCTGCCGCATGCGCCTCGCCTGTTCCTGCGTCCTGACGGGACTCATCGCGATGACGACGACGAGTCAACCTGCCGCACAGGCCGTCGACCCCGCCGTCGCGCGATCGATGGCGAAGACGCAGAAGCCGCCCCTGCACGGACGCAAGTGGATGGCCATTACGGGCAAGCCGCTCGCGGCCACCGCCGGCGCGATGATGTTCGAGCGTGGCGGCAATGCGGTCGACGCCGCCTGCGCGATGATCGCCGCGACCTCGACTATGTGGGACGTGCTCAGCTGGGGCGGCGAGACCCAGGCGCTGATCTACGACCCGCGGTCGAAGAAGGTCATCGCGATCAGCGGGCTGGGGGTGGCCCCGAGCGGCGCCACTCCCGACTTCTACCGCAAGCAGGGCCTCGAGTATCCGCCCGAGCACGGCGCGCTGTCCGCAATCACTCCGGGCACGCCCGGCGGCATCATGCTGATGCTCGCCGAGTACGGCAACCTGTCGCTCGCGGACGTCCTGGCGCCTGCCATCGAGCTGGCCGACGGGTACCCGATCGACGCCGAGACCGCCAACAACATCGAACGCTGGAAGGACAAACTCAAGGAGTGGCCCTATTCGAAGGCCGTCATGCTTCCGCACCCGGGCCAGGCGCGCGAAGGACCGAACCCCGGTGAGATCTTCCGCCAGGCGGACCTGGCGGCGACGCTGCGGAAGCTCGTCGAGGCCGAAAAGCAGGCGCTCGCCGCGGGCAAGTCGCGCAAGGAGGCGATCGCGGCCGCGCACGAACGCTTCTACCGCGGGGACATCGCTGCCGAGTTCGTCCGGGGGCTCGCCGAGCAGGGCGGGCTCGTGACGCTCGAGGACCTCGCGCAGTGGAAACCCTGGATCGAGGAGCCGCTGAAGACGAGCTATCGGGGTGTCGACGTCTACAAGCTCGACACATGGACACAGGGCCCAGCGCTCCTGCAGTCGCTCAACATCCTCGAGAACTTCGACCTGCGCGCGATGGGCTACAACAGCGCGAACTACATCCACACCGTCTACCAGGCGATGAACCTCGCGTTCGCCGACCGAGACTTCTACTACGGCGACCCGCGGTTCCCGCCGGAGGAGCCGCGCCGCGGCCTGCTGTCCAAGGCGTATGCGAAGGAGCGCGCGGCAACCATACCCACGGATCGCAACGACGCGACCGCTGGCCCGGGCGATCCGTATCCGCACCAGGATGGCAAGAATCCCTACGCGGAGCTGCTCCGCAAGCGCTCTGCGCCCGCAGCCCATGCGCCGGCCGGCATGTCGACCGTCGTTGCTGCGGACGGTGCCGAGGATCGGGCACCCGAGACGTTCAAGGAGGGCTTCCTGCGCGGCACCACCAGCGTCGTCGCGGCGGATGCGGCGGGCTGGCTCGTGGCGGTGACCCCGAGCGGCGGCTGGGTTCCGGCGGTCATCGCGGGGCGTACCGGGATCGGCGTGAGCCAGCGTGCCCAGCAGTTCGTCCTCGACCCGGAGGAGAATCCGTTCAACGTCATCGAGCCCGGCAAGCGGCCGCGTGTCACGCTGACGCCGAGCATGGCGCTGAAGGACGGCAAGCCCTGGCTCGCGTTCGCAGTGCAGGGTGGCGACTCACAGGACCAGAACCTGTTGCAGTTCTTCCTCAACGTGCACGAGTTCGGCATGACCCCGCAGGAAGCGGCCGAGGCCCCGAACTTCAACAGCTACCAGATGAAGTCATCCTTCGACGATCACAAGTCCGAGCCCGGCCGCCTGATGCTCAACGGGTCCGTGCCCGAATGGGTGCGCCGGGAACTGCGTCTGCGCGGCTACAAGCTCGAGTTCGAGGCGCGCAGCTCCGGACCGATCAACGCCATCATGCTCGACCATGCGCACGGCACGCTGTGGGGCGGCTCGAGCAACCATGGCGAGGACTACGGCGTCGCCTGGTGATCGGAATACCCGAAATTCGGCTCTGAGCCGATTTATTCCGAATATTCGGCTATCGCGCCGCCGACGGCTCGACTTGCAGGAAGCGCGCTGGGATGGCGTCCTTGAACGGGAACAGGTGGAAGTACGGTCGGGCTTCGGCGATGACACGCTTGACGGACGGGCGATCCACCAATCGCGCGGCGTAGGCGGCGAGGCATGCGGGTGAGTTTCCGGGAACGGCACTACGATCGCCGCGTAGAACAGCGCTGGCGCAGCGGCGCAGTCCGCGAGGGTGAAGCTCTCGCCCACCGCCCAGGTCCTGTCCGACATCCGTCGCTCGATCATGTCGTAGGCAGTGCCCAGGGTGGACCTCGCGTCCGCGACGCCGCGGGGATCATGCTCGCCGTCGGCCCTCAGCCGGTCGGTGACGACTTTTTGCATCGGAACCTGGACGTACAGGTCGAAGAAGCGATCCCAGAGGCGCGCCTCGAGACACTCGGCCGCCTCGCTCGGCAACAGCGGACGCGCGCCCGGGTAGTGCTGCTCCAGGTACTCGATGATGATCGAGGTTTCAGGGATGGTCCGACCCCGGCTGTCGTCATGCAGGACCGGTATCTTGGCGAGCGGCCACAGATCCAGGAGTGCGGCGCTCGCGTCCTTGTCCGCAAGATCCACGATACGGCCGGTGAACGGCGTTTCGTTCTCGTACAGCGCGATGAGCACCTTGTGACAGAACGAAGCCAGCGGGTGGAAGAATAGCGTCAGGGCCATTCAGGCGTTTCCTCGGTATCCGGCGCAGGAGGTCCGGGTTTCTCCTGCACGGGAGATGCTAAGTCTGACAGCTTGCCGACTCCGAGGCGCATCATCGGGGCGACTTCTCGCTCAGGTAGTGGTGCCAGAGCACGCGTGCGGCGACGGCGCGCCACGGGCGCCACGTTTGGCAGATCGTCGCGAGCTCCACGTCCGTAGGCCGCGACTTCAGGCGCTTGAGCCGCCGCGCCGCCTCGGCGATGGCGAGATCACCGCGTGGCCAGACGTCCGGCCGGCCGAGCGCCATGATGAGATAGATGTCCGCGGTCCAGGTGCCGATGCCCTTGATGGCGGTGAGCTGGCGGCGGACTTCGTCGTCATCGAGATTACCCAGCTTCGCGAGGCGCAGCCCGTCGTCGAGGATCGCACGCGCGAGGTTGCGGCAATACAGGGTCTTCTGGCGACTGAACCCCGCTACGCGGAGCTGCCGGTCGTCGAGCCGCAGGAACGTCGCAGGCGTGAATGGCCGGGCGAGCGAGCGCGCACGGTCGAAGGCGGCCCGCGCCGAGGCGATCGACACCTGCTGCTCGAGGATGATGTGCACCAGCGTCGAGAATCCGGGCCTGCGTTGCCACAGCGGCGGCGGCCCGTGGTTCGTCACGACGCGCGCGATGTCGGGGTCACGCCGCGCGAGGGCGCGTGTCGCCCGGTGCAGCTCCGCCACCGTCAGCATGACGCTGGAATATTGGCTCTGAGCCAATTTAGTCGTCATCGCTCGCGATCCGCAGCGCGAGCTCGCGGCTTTCGCGCGCGCAGTCGTTCATGGCGATGCCCCGGTAGGCATTGCCGTTGAGGTATAGCCCAGGTATCTGCGCGGCGCGCGCGAAGATCGCGTCGACCGTGCGCAGGTGCCCCGGACCGTAGCTCGGGATGCCGCGCGGCCATCGCTTGACGAACGTCACGTCCGGGTCGCGGTCGAGTTGCATCGTGACCCTGAGCCCGGCACGAGCCGTCTCGAGCAGAGCGGCATCGTCCTGCCCGACGAGCTGCGGCGCGCGCTGGCCGCCGATCAGCACGCGCAGGCTGCCCGCGCCCGGCGGAGCCCGGTCCGGGAAGATGCTGCTGTCCCACAGCACACCCAGGATCGGCACGCGCGCGTCGCTGGTGGTGAGCAGGCCGAATCCGTCGAGCGGCGCCGGCCACGAACGATAACCGAAACCGACCACCGCGATCGGCGTGTACTCGATCCGCGCGAGCAGCGTCGCGAGCTCCGCGTCGAGTGACCGCAGCATCTCCGCCGCCGCAAACGACGGGGCACAGGCCACGACGCGGTCGACGTCGGCCGACGTGCGCCCGCCCTCGATGCGAAAGCCCGCGCCTAGCCGCACGACCGAGCGCACCGGGTCGCCGAACCGCCAGTCGGCCGGCGTCACCTCCGCGAGCCGGCGCATGAGCGTTTCGATGCCACCCGCGAGGCTGGTCAGGACGCCGCCCGGGCCCGCCTGGCCGCGCCGCGCGATCATGCCGCGCAGCAATCCACCGTGCTCGCGCTCGAGCTGCACCACCAGCGGAAACGCCGCCTGGACCGACAGGTGGTCGGGGGTCGAGCCGTGGATCCCGGCCGACATCGCGTCGAGAAAGACGCGTGTGAACGCCGGGCCCAGCCGCCGGTCGCCGAACTGGCGCAGTGTCTCCTCTCCGCCGTCGCGTCGTGCGGGCACGAATACCTCGCCGGCGACGCGCAGCTTCTCGCGCCAGGTGAGGAGATCGGTCCCGAGGAAAAGCTGCGGTGAATCCGGCAGGCGGTGCAGCCGGTCCGTGTAGACGTACCGCTTGCGCGCCGCCTCAGAGCTCGGCAGCAGGTTTCCCTCGAGGCCGACATCGTTCACGAGCTGCAGGCAGTCGGGCTTGTTGGTGAGAAAGCCGTTCGCTCCGGTCTCGAAGCGGAAGCCCTCGATCTCGACGGTACGCAGCGTCCCGCCCGGGCGGTCCTCCGCCTCGAACACGACGAGCTCCGCATCGGACCGCGCGCGGGACAGGTGGAAGGCGGTTGCGAGCCCGCTCAAGCCCGCGCCGATGATCCCGATCCGCATCCTCAATCCGCGCCCCGATCGTTCAGGCGGAAGTCGCCAGCTGCTCGCGATGATACAGGCGCGCCGCGAGGTACCAGATGAGGGCCACCAGCGCGACCCGGTTCCGAGACTCACGCCCACTCGAGCGGCCTGTTCCTAGCATCCACCGTGGACTGGTATTGTTCGCTTGCAACCCTCCAGTCGAAACCTGAAGTCATCTGTCCATCCGTGCGGAGCGATCCTGAGCCGCGCCGCGACCCTCGGCGTCAGCGGCCACCCTGCGCATCTTCTTCAGGGCAAAGTGGCGATAGCTCTCGAGCGCGAGCGCGCGCAGCTCGGCGTCGTCGTGCCGCTTCGAGACGTCGAGCGCGATCCAGCCCATGTGGCCCATGTACGGCGGGATCGAGAAGCGCGGGTCCTGCGTCATGAGACCCTGCTGATCGACGCCGACCCAGAACGCGGCGCGCCACAGACCGCCGTCGTAGCAGTACGCCTGCGCGAAGACCCTCTTACCCGCGCGCCAGACGGGCTGGCCGAACTGCTCGCCTTCCGACGTCTCGGGGAGCGCGAGACAGATCTTCCGCATGGACGCCAGCACCTTCCTCCCGCGTGGCGTGTTCCTCGGATCGACGTCGGCGGCCGTGAGCCGGCGCTTCGGCGCCGGCGTGACCGGCGTAGCGCCCAGGGTGCCCGCGAGCCGCGGCGGCGCCACGCGCTCCCAGGCCATGCGCACGGCCTCGGCGACACGCGTCCATGCCAGCCCCTTGTCGAGACGCACGCCGAGCCACCCGCGCGGACCGACGTACTGCGGGACGAAGTAGTGCTCGGGCTCGTCGCGCACGTACGCATCCTGGACGCCGTCGGGGACGTTGAGCCACAGCGCGAGCCGCCCGTCGCCGTGATGGTTCTCGGCGTAGGTCGCGAAGATCTTCCCCTTGCGCACGCGGAAATTCGGCGAGCCGTGCGAGATCAGCTCCTCCGTCTCGGGGAACGCGAGACAGAGTCTGCGCACGGCCTTCTCGAGCTCGTTGCTCATGACGCTACTCTAACGCGCACGCTGCGCCGATGGTACGATCGCGGCGGAGCCACGACGTGCCCGCCTCGCTCGAACCCGTCCGTCCCATCGCGCTCGCCGACATCGAGGCGGCGCGCAGGCGCATCGCGCACACCATCGTGCGCACGCCGCTCGTGCGGCTCGACCTCGGATCGGGTTTTCCGGACATCCGCCTCAAGCTGGAGAACCTCCAGCCCATCAACGCCTACAAGCTGCGCGGCGCCGCCAACGCAGTCGCGATGCTCTCGCCCGAAGCGCGACGCCGCGGCGTGTGGACGATCAGCGCGGGCAACGCGGGCCAGGGCGTCGCGTACGCGGCGCGGCAGGCGGGCGTGCCGTGCACGGTCGTCGTGATCGACGCGGCCCCGGTGGCAAAGATCGAGCGGATGCGGGCGCTCGGCGCGCGGCTGGTGCCCGTTCCGTACGAGGTCGCGTGGCAGGCGCTCGACGAGCGTGCGTTCCCCGGTGTCGACGGGACCTTCGTTCATCCCTTCGACGATCACGACTTCATCGCCGGTCACGGCACGATGGGGCTCGAGATCCTCGAGGACGCGCCCGATGCCGCCGCCGTCATCGCGGCCATCGGCGGCGGCGGACTGATCACGGGCGTCGCGAGCGCGATCAAGGCGCTCAGGCCGGAGATCGCCGTATGGGGCGCTGAGCCCGAGACGGCCGCGCCGGCCGCACACTCCTTCGCGCTCGGCTCGCCGCAGGTCTTCCCCGAGTGGCAGGCGTCATTCGTCGACGGCGCGGGGGGCAAGAGCGTCTTCCCCCGCATGTGGGAGCGTATGCGCCCGCTCGTCGAAGGCGTCGTCGTCGTCACGCTCGAGCAGACGAAGCGCGCGATGCGGCTCATGGCGGAGAAGACGCGCGTGATCGCCGAGGGCGCGGGCGCGCTGTCGCTCGCGGCCGCGCTCACGGGGAAGGCGGGCTCCGGCCCGATCGTCGCGATCGTCTCCGGCGGCAATATCGATCTGAAGAAGTTCTGCGAGCTCGTCGAACCGGCGGGGCCATAACCCTGCGACGCCACGCCGGAGCGCGCTCGCGGTCGAACATCCCTTGCGTCAGGCGGCGCGCTGATCCCGCCCGCTCGTTCAGGCGGAAATCGCCAGCTGCTCGCGATGATACAGGCGCGCCGCGACGTACCAGACGAGGGCCACCAGCGCGAATCCGGCTCCGAGACTCACGGTCCACTCGAGCCAGGTGATCGATTCCCCGCGCAGCACCCGCAGGATGAGCTGGTTCTGGCCCAGGAACGGCACGGCGAGCATCCAGAGCTGGGTCCTGACCGGCGAGACCAGCAGGAACAGGGTCGGCACCATCGGCAGGAACACGAGCACCGGCAGGTAGCCCTGCGCCTCGCGATGGCTGCGCGCGAACGCGGCCAGCGCGGTGAGCACGCTCGCGCCGAGCAGGACGATCGGCAGGATCACCACCAGCAGCTGCGCGAGCGCCCGTGCCGAGACCTCGAGCGTCATGTCGAGGCTCTCGACGGGAATGACGGCGAAGGCCACCCGGTAGGCAAGCAGGGTCACGAGCAGCGAGGCCAGCGTGAACACGGCGGTCGCCAGGATCTTCCCGCTGATCAGCGCGCCACGCGACACCGGCGTCGCAAGCAGGGGCTCGAGCGACTGGCGCTCGCGCTCGCCCGCGGTCGCGTCGATCGCGAGCTGCATGCCGCCGATGAACGCGAGCAGCAGCAGCAGGTAAGGCAGGAGCTGCTGCGAGAGATCGAAACGCGACTCGGGCGTCGCCACGTCGTGCATCGCGAGCTGCATCGGATCGGCCACGGAAGGATGCACACCGCGCGCGATGAGCCGCAGCGTTCCTACCTGCCCCGAATACGCCTCCAGCAGGTTGCGGACCCGGGCGACGGAGGTGCCCGTCTGCACGGGCCGCGAGCTGTCGAAGATCAGCTCGACGCGCGCCGGCTCGCCCGCGCGCCAGCGAGCGGCGTAGTCCGCCGCGACCCGCAGGATGACTTCATGCTCCTGCCGCTGAACCGCGGCGTCGGGATTCTCGGGCGCAACGACGATGCGCAGGTTGTGGCTGCCGAGCCAGGCCATCAGGTTGGGCGCGCGCTCGGCGCCGATCACCGGCAGCTCGAGCGTGGCCTCGAGCTTCTGGAGCTGCTTTCGCGCGCCCACCGCCCCCATCCCGGCGAGCAGCGTCGGCACCGCGAGCGGCATGATCAGAAAGGCCATCACGACCATCCGCCGGTCCCGGAACGCGTCGAGCAGCTCCTTGCGCAGCACGGTCCAGAGCGCGCTCACGCCAGCAGGCCCTCGTCGCTGCCGATGGCCCGGACGAAGGCATCCTCGAGGTTCGAGGCGCCGGTACGCTCGCGAAGCTCCTCCGGCGTGCCCTGCGCGACGACGTGCCCGCTCGCGATCACGACGATCCGGTCGCACAAGGCCGCGACTTCCTGCATCACGTGGCTCGACAGGAGCACGCAGCGTCCCTCCGCGCGCAGCCCGCGCAGGAAGCCGCGCAATGCCCGCGTGGTCATCACGTCGAGCCCGTTGGTCGGCTCGTCGAGCAGGACGTTGCGCGGGTCGTGGACCAGGGCGCGGGCGATGGCGGTGCGCGTGCGCTGCCCGCCCGAGAACCCCTCCGTGCGCCGGTCGAGGAACTCCCCCAGGTCCAGCGCCTTCGCGAGCCGCTCGATGCGGCCCGCGATGGTCGCCTCGTCGATCGCATGGAGACGTGCGAAATACTCGATGTTCTCGCGCGCGGTGAGCCGCTTGTACAGCCCGCGCGCGTCCGGCAGCACGCCCAGACGTGCGCGTACCTTGTCCGGATCGGCGGCCGCGTCATGGCCGTCCACCAGGACCCGTCCGCGGTCGGGCTGCATCAGCGTGTAGAGCATGCGCAGCGTCGTGGTCTTGCCCGCGCCGTTCGGCCCCAGCAGGCCCGTGATCTCGCCGTCGGCGGCGGTGAAGCTGACCCCGTTCACGGCGTGCAGCGGTACGCCGCGGATCACGAAGGACTTGTGCAGGTCCTGAACCTCGATCATCGCCGCACCCCGGTCCCGAGCCGCACGCTCACGGCTCCCACCCATACGCGCCGGCGAACGGCGGAGTCTCGATCAGGCGCTCCAGGCAGCCCGCATCCAACGACCGCGCGTCCGCGGTCTGGATGAAGTCCGCCATCAACCTCGGCAGGCAACCCACGGTCATCACGTTGTGACCCTGACCGCGCGCGACGAGATGGCGGCCGGCCGACAGGCCGCGAAGCACCTGTTCTCCGTAACGCGGCGGCGTCACCGGGTCGAACTCACCGGACAGCAGCAGCGCAGGTCGGTCGCTCGTGACCGGCGCATGGAAATCCGCGGGCATCCGGCCACGTGGCCAGACCTCGCAGGCGGCCTTGATGGCGGCAACGAAGGACGAACCGAGGAGCGTCTCGTCGTCGGCGGGATTCGCGACCAGGAGCGGTGCGTCCTCGGCACAGCTCACCGACAGCTGCAGACCCAGCGACAACTGTTCGCCGACCAGGTCGTCGATCATCCGCGCCTGCGCCATCAGGAGCTCGGGTTGCCCCGCCGCAGCACGCGCGATGGTCATCGGCAGCATCGCCGCGAGCTGTGGCGCATAGGCATACAACCTCACCACACCGGCGACCAGGTCCACGGTGAGCAGGCCCTCGCGCGGCTCCGCCGTCAGCGGATCCTCGTACCTCACCGCGCGCGGCTCACGGCGCAGCTCCTCGAGCAGCCGCGCGAGCGCGCTGCGCGGCGCGCCGAATCGACTCGAGCACGCCTCATCCGCGGCGCACCGCTCGAGCTGCGCGTCGAGCGATTGCTCGAGGTTGCGCGCGTGCTCGGCGCCGAGCGCGAGCTCGGGAGGGACCACACCGTCCAGCACGATGGTCCGCACCCGCGACGGATAGCGGCGCAGGTACTCGAGCGCGAGACGCGTGCCATAGGAAATGCCGACCAGGTCGATGGTCGGCGCACCGAGACGCGCGCGGACCGCCTCGAGATCCAGCACCGCGTCGCTCGTCGTGTAGAAACGCGGGTCCACATCGAGCTGCCCCAGGCAACGCGCGGCCAGCCGTCGCGCCTCCTCCGGGCGGGCCGCCCCGGCCGCGGCCGGCACCTCCCCGTCCTCCGGGACCTCGCAATCGAGCGGGTTGCCGGGCCCGGTACCGCGCTGGTCGAGCAGCATGCACGTGACGTCTACGCAGGACTTCCCGGAACGCGGGCGACACGGCCGCGAAGCTCTCGCGCGCAGACTGGCCCGGGCCGCCCGCCAGCATGAAAACAGGGTCCGCGGCGGGCTTGCGGGCGCTCGCCGGCACCCAGGCGAGCGCAAGATCGACGTGGCGACCGGCCGGCCTTGCGTGATCCTCCGGCACGTCGACGCCCGTGCACTGCGCCGCCACGGTGAGCGGCAGGCCGGGCGAGGTGAGCGTACAGGGCTCGAAGTCGAGCGAGCCGTAGCTGCGCCCGGCCTCCGCCTGGACTCCGATACAGGCCAGCGCGCATCCCGCCAGCAGGCGTGAAGTGAAACCGCGCCAGGCGGTTTCCGATAGGATCCACGAATGCCAGAGGGTCATATTCCGCCGATCACCCGGGCACTCCTCATCGCGAACATCGCGATCTTCGTGGTGCAGACCTTCACCGGTCATCTTCTTATCGAACCCTTCGCGCTGTGGCCCATCGCATCGGATCAGTTCCCCGGAGCGCCGCATTTTCGCCCCTGGCAACTCCTGACCTATGGCTTCCTGCATGCCGGTCTCGCTCACCTGTTCTTCAACATGCTGGCGCTCTATATGTTCGGGGGTGACATCGAGCGACTGCTCGGGTCACGACGGTTCCTCGTCTACTACCTCGTCTGCGTCGTGGGCGCCGCCGTCACGCAACTCTTCGTCCTGGGCAACATCGCCCGGCCGCCCGTGCCGACGCTCGGCGCATCCGGCGGGGTGTTCGGCCTGCTGCTGGCATTCGGGATGGCATATCCGCAACGCCGTATCATATTGCTGTTCCCGCCGATTCCGATGCCGGCGTGGCTGTTCGTCACGCTGTACGGGCTGCTCGAGCTTTACCTGGGCGTCACCGGCACGAGCCAGGGTGTCGCGCACTTCGCGCACCTGGGCGGCATGATCGCCGGGTACGCGCTTCTCACACTGTGGCGCGGGCGGGCGCGGCGCGGCGGAAAAGGAGTCTAGTCATGGCGAAGACCAGGGCCGCAAAGAGCGCGGCCGTCGACCAGGCGGCGGCCGAGGACGCCGTGCGGGTGCTCCTGCGCTGGGCCGGCGACAACCCGGCGCGCGAGGGCCTCCGCGACACGCCGCGCCGGGTGGTCTCGGCATTCAAGGACTGGTACAGCGGCTACGGGGTCGATCCCCGCGAGTACCTGCGCCGCACGTTCGAGGAAACCGCCGGATACGACGAGATGGTCGTGCTCCGCGACATCGAGTTCGAGTCGCACTGCGAGCATCACATGGCGCCGATCATCGGCCGCGCGCACGTCGGCTACCTGCCCACCAACAAGGTCGTCGGCATCAGCAAGCTGGCGCGCGTGGTCAATGCCTATGCCAGGCGCCTCCAGGTGCAGGAGAAGATGACCGCCGAGATCGCCGCCTGTATCAACACGGTGCTGCAGCCACAGGGTGTCGGCGTCGTGATCGAGGCCGTGCACGAATGCATGACCACGCGCGGCGTGCACAGTCGCGGCGTCTCGATGATCACCAGCAAGATGCTTGGCACCTTCCGCAGCGACGCCCGGACACGCAGCGAATTCCTGACCTTCATCGACATCCGCGACCGCAAGTAGCGCGCCAGCCGCGGAGGCGCGAACACGTAAAAGGAAGAACGAAATGGCACGCAAGCGTCCGATACGAGGCGCCGGAACGACCGTGATGCTCGAGTACCGCTCCAAGGTGCTTGCGGACAACCCGCTGGGCGACCCGCATGTGCGGCGGCTCGCGGTCTGGTTGCCGCCGCAGTACGACCGTCGGCGCAGCGGCCCTGGATCGAGGTTCCCGGTGCTCTGCGACATGGTCGGGTTCACCGGGTCCGGGCCCGCGCATCTCAACTGGAAACCGTTCAGCGAGAACCTCGCGGAACGCGCCGCTCGGCTCATACACGAGAAACGCATGGGCCCGGTGATCCTGGTGATGCCGGACTGCTTCACGAGCCTCGGCGGCAACCAGTATGTGAATTCCTCGGCCATCGGCCGCTACGCCGACTATCTTCTCAAGGAGATCATCCCGTTCGTCGACCGCGAGTTCCGCACGCTGGCCTCGCGCGAGCATCGCGGCTGCTTCGGCAAGTCCTCCGGCGGGTATGGAGCGATCATCCACGGCATGCGCCACGCCCGGCACTGGGGTGCGATCGCCGATCACTCGGGCGATGTGTATTTCGAGTTCATCTACCACTGCGACTGGCCCAACACGCTCAACGTGCTCGCGAAGTACCGCCGTCCCCCGCGGCGCGCCGGGCGGCAGACGCCGGCGGAGGTCGCGCGCGGCGACCGCGTGCTGATGCAGGGCTTTGACGACGGGCGCGCAAAGCGGTTTCTCGAGGCCATGTGGAAGAAGCCCAAGCTCTCGCACGCCGAGGGCATGGCGATCATGAACGTCTGCATGGCGGCGACGTACGACCCGGACCCGAAGGCGCCGCTCGGTTTCCGCTTCCCGTTCCACTTCGAGACCGGCGAGGCCGTGCCGGGACGCTGGCGCCGCTGGAGGCGGCACGACCCCGTCAACCTGGTCGAACGCTATCGTCGCAACCTGCGCAGTCTGCGGGGTATCTACATCGATTGCGGCTGGCGCGACCAGTTCCACATCCACTATGGAACGAGGCTGTTGTCGAAACGGCTGACGGCCGCCGGCATCGAGCACCGCTACGAGGAATTCGACGATGACCACTCGGACGTCGACTACCGCATGGACGTGAGCCTGCCCTTTCTCTACCGCGCATTGCGCCCTTGAGGTGGGCGCGCGGAAAGCATCCAGGCGGCCACGGCTCGGACTCGCGCTCGGCAGCGGGTCGGCGCGCGGCTGGGCGCACATCGGCGTGCTGTCCTCGCTCGTCGAGCGCGGATTCAAGCCCAAGGTCGTCGCCGGCGCCTCGGTCGGCGCGCTGGTGTCGGCAGCGTACGCGAACGGGCACCTCGAGGACCTCAAGCGCTGGGTCGTGACGCTGACGCAGCGGGACGTGTGGCGGCTGGTCGACGCCGTGTTTCGCGGCGGAGGCCTGATGACGGGCAACCGGCTGATGCACGCGATCGCCCAGCGCATCGGCGACCCGGCCATCGAGGACCTGCCGATCGCCTTCGGCGCCGTCGCCACGGACCTCTACACCGGCGAGGAGATCTGGCTGCGTACCGGGTCGATGATGGCCGCCATCCGCGCCTCGAGTGGCCTGCCGGGCCTCTTTGCACCGAGCTGGTACCAGGAGCGGTGGCTGATCGACGGCGGCGTGGTGAATCCCGTACCCGTGTCGCTGTGCCGCGCGCTCGGTGCCGACGTCGTCATCGCGGTGGACCTGAGCCGGCCAGTGACTCGTTTTGCCATGCGCGCCAACAAGGGCGGTAGTACGGCGCCGGCGCGGTCCGTGACGGCCGAGAACACCTCGGCGAACGCCGAAGGGACCGCATTGTTGAAGAGCTGGTCCGGCCTGATGGACGGCCTCGTCGAATCGTTCCGCGCGCGGCGCAACGAGCCTGGCTTGTTCGAGGTCATGGCAAGCGCCGTCGGCATCATGCAGGAGCACATCACCCGCAGCCGCCTCGCTGCCGACCCGCCGGACCTGGTGCTGAAGCCCGACCTGGCGAAGTTCCAGCTCATGGACTTTCACCGCGCCGCGGAGGCGATCGTGAGCGGCCGCGAATGCGTCGAGGCCGCTGCAGTCGAGCTCGTGCGGATTGGAGAAGGACTCGGCCTGCGGGCCGCGCGCAAGGCGCGATGACCGATCCCGGCGGCACAGATCGTTTCGATCTCGTCGAGGTCTACCAGGACCTGTCGCGTCCGAAGTGCGAGGAGCGCGTGCTCGTGCTTCAGGCGGTCGGCATTGGTTCTCAGCTCGTGTTCGCCGGCGGGCGCTGGCATCTCTTCGTCGCTGCGGCGGAGGAAGCACACGCCCGATTGCAGATCGAACGCTACGAGCGGGAGAACCCGCCACGCCCGAAGCCGGCGGCGCATCCGGTGCTGCAGCCCCACGCAGGCATCGGCGCGCTGGCCTATGCGCTCACGCTGCTCGTCGTCGGCTACCTCGCGGGCATCGGCGCGAACGACGCGGACTGGTTCGACGCCGGCGCGCTCAAGGCCGGCGCGGTGCAAAGCGGCGAGTTGTGGCGCACGGTCACGGCGCTCACGCTGCACCTCGACGTCGCGCACCTGGTCGCGAACCTGGGCTTCGGCATGCTGTTCGGGTATTTCGCCGGGCAGCTCCTCGGGCCGGGTGTCGCGTGGGCATCGATTCTTGGTGCGGCGACGCTCGCCAACCTGTCTACCGCGCTGGTGCAGACCGCCACGCACTCCTCCGCCGGCGCCTCCACCGCGGTCTTCGCGACGCTGGGGCTGCTGGCGGCCTACGGCTGGCGGCAGCGTCACGCGCTCGCGGAGCGATGGGCCTATCGCTACGCGCCGATCGTCGCAGGCGTCGCGCTGCTCGCGTTCCTGGGTGTCGGTGGCGAACGCACCGACGTGCTCGCGCACCTGGCAGGATTCGTCACCGGCGCGGCTGCCGGCTGGTGGCACGGACGCGCGTCACACCGTGCGCCGACGGGTGGCCGGGGCCAGTTGCTCATCGGTGTTGTGGCAATTGCACTCGTCGTGGCGGCATGGTGGCTGGCGCTTGCTGCGGGCGGCGCGCTGGCCTGATTTGCCGCGAACGGCCGAACGGCTCGTTTTGCCGGACGCGCGATGCTCGCCTATGAACGGCGGGAGAAATCCATCGTCCAGTTCGTCTCCCAGGTGGCGCCCGCGTCGACCGAGAAGGCCTGCTCCCAATGCGGCGCGTCGGGTTTGGGCACCGTCCAGATGAAGCGAACTCTTATGGGCCTGCCGTTGAAGTGGTCGTCGGCATGGAAAACACCCGCACCGTTGGTGAACTGGCCGACGACCGGCGGATCGAGGCTCCAGGGGTTTCGCCCGTCAAGCCACCAGATCGCCCATTGCTTCTTATCGGGGTGGAAGGAGCGCAGCGTCACCGCACGATACGACCCGCCGGGCAGTTCGAGCATGTTGTCGTCCATGTTCCCGAAGCCGCCGAGGATCTTCTGCACGACCGTGGTACCGGCGAACTCGTCCCATTCCGTGCAGCCCGCAAGGCGCTCTTTGAGCCGGCGGTGCCTGACGTTCCAGCTGCCGATGAAGAAGTCGAAATCGGTGGGGATCGAGGGATGTGGTGTGTTCATGTAACCGTCTGCACGAAAAAGAACCCGAAGCGGATCGAGCCACCGTGTTTGTCTGGACCAGACACACGTGCACCAGCGATTGGACTACGCGGCGGCCAGAATCGCGATAGCCAGCATATTCACGAGACCTGGCCGATCACTGCGGCTCATACAGGCACTGCGGCAAGACTCAAGGCGCGAGGACACGTTTGTCCTTACCCTTCTGCGCCAAGGTAAGGCTGGTGCCAGCACGACCTGTCGTAACCCAAACCGCAGGCTCCGCCTCGCCGTCCATCAGAATCAAGCCTGATCCGTCAGGTGTTGCCCCGAGCTTTACACGAACCGCGCCCGTTGCACTACGAAGGCGCAACTGTCCGCCCCCGTCTTCACCAGGGTGTAACTGCGCGACGACTTGGCCGTTGGCCGCCACAAGCTCGATTCAGCTTGGCGCGAAGAACCTCCTCAACACCTGTCGCCGCATGTGCGCTGGGGACTGGAAGAACGCCGACCGGTCGAAGCAAGTGAGCCAGGAGAAGGAGCGCAATGATTGCCAGGAGTGTCTGTGTGATGCGTGTGCTCATGTCTGGACTCCCGTTGCTACACGAGATGACCGAGGTGCGGGTAGCTCAAGGCCTTGGCATGACGCCCAACGCCTGGTCCATATACGGTAGGTAGGCGTCACGGGTCGACGCAGTCGATTTGCGGGCCACCACGGTATCGATAGCAACTCCGCGATGTCACCCAACCAATACACACGCTGCGGCGCGGCCCATCAGCCGCTGTCTGATCTAAAACGACTCGTTCGACTCCCTTGCAGCGGCACGCTCGATACATACCTGCCATCGCGCCCCCATCCGCGCACTCGTGATACAGGAGCAAATATGCGGCTATCACTAACAGCGCGAGCACAGCGAGGGTGGTCACGGTTCGGGAGCCTGCGACTGCGCGACGGCCAGGATCCGGCATGACGCCCAACGTGACGCCTCTAAACGTTCCGGTTCAACGGCCGCGCGAGGCGAGGTTGGAGCGGCTTGTCGGGCTTCAAGCGCGGCCTGAAAAGATTGCGGCGCAACCTACGACTTCGACCAGGACGTCTCGAAACCGCTGACTAAGCGCTCGTTTCAAACCATCAAGATCGTCGTGCTGGTTCGAGAAAATCCCCTTCTTGTTGTACGTGCTCATCAATCGCTTCGCAAGCCAATTCCGCGAAACACCACCCTGAAGCAAGGTTGAACCGAACAGAACCGCATCACCATTCATCAGTGCCTTGAGATGGTCCAAGGCGACCGCCTTCGACTCGATCGAACCCGGAATGCAATGAAGCAGGTAGTTGATTCCGACGGAATCGAACTTCCTGGCATCTATGGAGATGGGTTCAAGTACGTTTCGGCGATACGTTTCCGGCTTGTATCTTGCGATGCGGCTTGACGCATATTCCAACACGCTCTGGTTGAGGTCCATGAGAGCAACGCGTGGCGTCCGCGACGGAAATTGGCAGCGATCAAGGAAATAACCCGTGCCGACCCCGACATCCAGATGGTTTCCTGTAACGTATTTGTTGTAGTGCTCTTCGATCCGTCGAGAAGGGCATTTCCAAATAAACTGATTCGAAACGACGAGCACTACGAAGTCATAGGCGCGGAGGGTGCTCCTGGTATATACCGCCTGCCCAGCTTCAACTTGCTCAGCTGAAACGGTCATGACTCCCCGTCTCTACCTTGAAGCCCAACGGCTGAGCTGAGCGCGCCGCCCGCCGGCCTGTTGTGTTGTGAGCACTTTATCGGTCACGGCTGCGCTCAAGCGCGGTGTTGGGTGGCCTTGCCGTATATGTCAGAACTGACATATACTAAGCGCCGTGAGTCCGAAGGACAAGCCGCTGGCTTGGCTGCATGGCGAGGTCAGGAGCCCGCCGTTATCCAAGGAAGGTCGGCTGGAGGCGGGATTCCTGCTGCGGCGTTTGCAGCGGGGAGAGCGCTTAGCTCTGCCACAGTCGCGTCCGATGCCGAGCGTCGGGCCACGCTGCCATGAGTTGCGCGTCAACGATTCCTCCGGCAACTGGCGGTTGATATATCGGATAGATGCCGACGCCATCGTAATCGCTGAGGTGTTCTCGAAGAAGACCCGGCAAACGCCTAAGGCCGTCGTTGAAGCGTGCCGGCGACGCTTGAAGGAGTACGACCATGCGGGAAAGTAAGCGCAAGAG
Organism: uncultured Gammaproteobacteria bacterium; assembly: GCA_963834855.1. Lineage (GTDB taxonomy): Bacteria > Pseudomonadota > Gammaproteobacteria > Steroidobacterales > Steroidobacteraceae > DATJKD01. Next base: position 32,453 of record CAWIDH010000011.1, read on the forward strand.
ACTCGCCGGCAAAGGATGGAAGACCGCCGGCGCCAAGGAGTTCCTGGGACTAAGCGCCGAGGAGGAGGCCTACATCGAACTCCGCTTGAAGCTGGCGGATGGACTGAAGATGCGCCGCCGCTCGCGCCGCGTAACGCAGGCGCAGCTCGCCCAGGAGCTGCGGTCCAGTCAGTCACGTGTCGCCAAGATGGAGGCAGGGGACCCCACCGTGTCACTGGATCTGCTCGTGAAGTCGCTGCTGGCACTTGGGACTTCCAACCGCGAGCTGGCAGCAATCATCGCTCGGCGCTGAAGGCCACCTAAACGCTAGTGTCTACTTTATCGGGTCAAGTTCTCGGGCGGCTCGAACGCGTAGTTGGACGGCAGGTCATTCTTGAACTACTCCCCACCCCTCGCTGCGAACAGTCTCTCGCAGGTAGCCTTCGCTCGAGCAAAGCCTTCGGGAGTAAATACGATCGACTTGTTGCGATTGCGGGGATCGTCGATCAATCCTTGCGTATGAAGGCGGTTGAGTGCGTCCCAGTCATGTCCCTTCCAAGCCCGCGCAACGCCATGCTCTTCAAACGAGGTCAGGTATAGCAGCGCGAGAACTGCCTCGTCGATGCGGGATTCGTCATAGCGCATGGCACCTACCGCCGTCGATCTGTGCTACGCCGAATAATGCTCCCCCAACGCAGAGCGGAAAAGGGGTGCCTTGTCCGAAAGAGCTTGAGGAGACAGGTCACTGCCGTCTAACAACAGTTAGATGGACGAAACGCAACCCTGAAAGCGTGCAGTTGGCCCGTATATGTCGCGTGAGCGCACCGCAACCCCATGTTTTAACTAGACCACGCCAGAATTAGGGCGTCAACGACCGGCTGGGCGCAGCTTGCATGGATGCAAGGCGTCTTCGACCCGGTGCGCCTGGCCATCCCGGAACGTCACTCCTGCCGCAGCCGGCGCATTGCGACTATGCTCGGCGCTCGCACCGACAAGACCCGCAATGGCGCTTCCGCACCTCACCGACGAACAGGTCCGCGACTGGAGCCGCGAACAGAAAGACCGCTGGTGGTTCCAGAACGTCTTTCGCGGCGACATGCCGCAGCTCACGCTGCGTGCAGCCGTCACCGGTTTCCTGCTCGGCGGAGTATTGAGCGCGACGAACCTCTACGTCGCGGCCAAGACCGGCTGGACGCTCGGCGTGGGCCTGACCTCGGTGATCCTCGCGTTCGCCATGTTCCGCATCCTGTCGCGGCTGGGTGCGCGCGACATGACCATCCTCGAGAACAACTGCACGCAGTCGATCGCGACGGCGGCGGGCTACATGACGATGCCGCTCACCTCCGGGCTTGCGGCCTACATGTGGGCGACCAACGCCGTGCTGCCCTGGTGGCAGATCATGTGCTTCAACGTCGTGCTGTCCTCGATGGGCGTGCTGGTCGCGTTTCCGATGAAGCGCCGGTTCATCAACGACGAGCAGCATCCGTTTCCGGAGGGCCGGGCCTGCGGAGTCGTGCTCGATGCACTGTACGAAACGGCGGGCGAGAAGTCCGGGATGTACAAGGCCAAGGTGCTGGCCGCCGCGGCGGGCATCGCGGGCTCGGTCGGCGTCCTCTCCGGCGAGAACATCATGCGGCTCGTGCAGCAGAAGTGGCTGGGGCTCACATCCGCGTGGCACCTGCCGCTCTCGCTCGACGGCTGGTACTACGCCCTGGCGGACAAGGGCCTCGCACCGCTGCCGAGACTCGCGGGCGTCGACCTCCGGCAACTCGCGCTCTCGCCTTCGCTCGACTTCGCGATGATCGGCGCGGGCGGGCTGATGGGCATCCGCACCGCGGCGAGCCTGCTCGTGGGCGCCGTGCTCAACTTCGTCGTCATCGTGCCGATCATGATCACGGCCGGCGAGATCGCGCCGCGGTCGGGCTCCGTCGCGGCCGGCACGGCGGTCTTCGGGCGCGCGCATATTCTCAATACATGGTCGCTGTGGTGGGGCATCACCATGATGGTCGTCGCGGCGATGGTCGCGCTCTTCGCGCGCCCGGACGTGTTCGTCCAGGCCTGGCGCATGCTTACCCGCCGACAGCGCGAGCTTCCGCGGGAGGACGTGCTGCGCGACATCGAGCTGCCGCTGCGCGTGTCGTGGGTCGGCGTGCCGCTCATTGGCGCGCTCGGGGTGTGGATGGCGCAGACGTGGTTTGGCGTGCACTGGCTGCTCGGCGCCGCATCCATCCCGCTCATCCTGCTGCTCGCGCTGATCGCCGCGAGCAGCACGGCGCTCACCGGGATCACGCCCTCGAGCTCGCTGTCGAAGATCCCGCAGTTCATCGTCGGCGCCATCGAGCCGCGAACGCCAGCGCCGAACCTGATGACGGCCGTGATGTCCGCGGAGGTCGCAAGCAACGCGTCGAACCTGCTGATGGACATCAAGCCCGGCTACATGCTGGGCGCGAAGCCGCGCCAGCAGGCGATCGGCCACGGCATCGGCATCGTGGCCGGGGCGCTCGCCGCCACCCCGCTCTACTTCCTGCTCTTCGGGCTCGACCGCTACGTGCCGGGCGGCGCCGTGAGCGTTCAGGACACGATGGTGAGCGACAAGTTCGCCTTTCCTGGCGCCGTGCAGTGGAAGGGCGTCTCGGACCTGGTCACGACGATCTTCGGCGGCGCCGGCGAAGGCCAGGTGTTGCTCACGACGTCGATCATCTGGTCGATGGTGATCGCTGCCGCCGCAGCGCTCGTCATGGAGGCGATGCGGATCCACTCGCACCATCGATTCCCACTCTCGCCGCTTGCGATCGGATTGGGCGTCGTCGTACCGCCCGAGTCCTCGCTGATGATGTTCCTGGGGTCGCTGCTCTTCTGGGCGGCGGGCCGGGTCTACGGCAAGCGCCCGCAATCGGAGGGATTCCACCTGTGGGTGGATTCACAGGAGGCGATCTGCGCGGGTCTCATCGCCGGCGCGGCGCTGGTCGGGATCGCAGACATCCTCGTGCGCGTATTCCTGCTCGATACCTAGGTTGAGGGCACGGGCGGCTCGACCCGCGCGCGCTCGAGCGACGCGCGGAACCGGAAGTACGCGTCGAGCACCGCCTGCGGCGCCTCGAGCTGCGGGTAGTGGCCGACGTCGTCAAGCAGGGTGACGTCGGGCTCCGGGACCAGCTCGCGATAACGCGCTGCCAGGTGCGCGCCCGAGATCGGGTCCATTGCGCCGCAGATGAGCTGCCGTGGCACGGTGGTGTCGATCAATGCGCCGACCCAGCGCTTGCGGTTGCGCCGTCGCTGCCTCATGTAGGAAATCAGCCGTGCGAGCGCGAGCCGCCCGTCTTCGCGCTCGATGAGGGTCCAGAGATCGCGCAGGTCCTCGCTGGCCGGCGGATTGCGGCCGGCAATCGACAGCATGGTCGATTCGAACCGCCCGTAGGTGATGGTGCGCGCAATGACGGGGCCGATCAGGCGTGTCGCGAGCAGTTTCTGGATGAGCCGTGCGCGGTGTGTCTCCGGGAAGAGACCGCCGTTCAGGAAGCTGACACTGCGCACCCGGCAGCGACCCTCGGGTTCGCGCGCGAGCAGCTCCTGCGCGACGGTGTCGCCATAGTCGTGCGCGAGCACGTGCACGGTCCCGACTTCGTGCTCCGCCAGCAGCGCCTGGCAGAGGTCCGCCTGCTGTTCGATGGAATACCGGGCATCGCGCGGCTTCTCGGAGAAACCGAAACCCGAGCATGTCGAGCGTGTACAGCGAATAGCGTTCCGCGAGCGGCGCCCACAACACGTGCCAGTCGTAGCTCGAGGTCGGGTAGCCGTGGATCAGGAGCAGTGCCTTGCGGTCCTCCGCGACGGCGGTGCGCGTGAAGATCCGCCGCCCCAGCAGGCGTATCGTCTCGCCACCCTCCTGCCACGCCGTCAGCTTCTCCGAATGCACCACGTACCCCTTTCCCGAACGGACACTGGATCCGGCGCGTGAGTGCGGGCCCGGAGCTTCCGATCCTATACCGCGACGAGTGGCTCGTCGTCGTCGACAAGCCGTCGGGGCTGCTCGTGCACCGCTCGGTCGTCGATGCGCGCGAGACGCGCTTTGCGGTTCAGCTGTTGCGCGATCAGCTCGGCCAATACGTCTATCCGGTGCACCGGCTCGACAAGGGCGCGTCGGGCGCGCTGGCCTTCGCGCTCGACGCGGACACCGCCCGTGCCCTGTCGCGCGCCTTCGCAGGCGAGGAGGTCGAGAAGTCGTACGTGGCCCTGGTGCGGGGCTGGCCGCCGGAGTCCGGCGAGATCGACCATGCGCTTGGAGCGGTCAAGGACGACGTGCTGCCGGCGGCCGACGGGCCACCGAAGGATGCGCGCACGCGATACTCGCGGCTTGCGACCTTTGAGCTGCCGCATCGGGTCGACCGTTATCCGAGCAGCCGCTACGCGCTCGTGAGCCTGGAACCGCTGACCGGGCGACGGCATCAACTCCGTCGTCACCTCGCCCACATCTCGCACCCGATCGTGGGCGATTCGACCTACGGCAGGAGCGCACACAACCGGCTCTTCGAGCGGTTGTACGGCGTTCGCCGGCTGATGCTCGCATGCGTGCGGCTCGCCTTCGCGCATCCTGTCACCGGGACGCCGCTTGGCATCTCGGCGCCGGTCGCACCGGAGTTCGCCTCGGTCCTGGGGGCGCTGGGCTGGGAGGACGAATGACCCGGAAGCACGGAAGAGCCTTGAAGCTGGCGCTGGAACTACCCGCCGCTACGTTTCGCGTGCGTGTGGCGATTTCTCGTCCTGCTTCACGGCTCGACGCCGGGCAGGAACGGCTGCGTCTCGCGAGCCACGGCCGCCTGGACGTCGGGCGCCACGACGTATTTCACGAACTCCGCGGGCATGCGCCGCGGGCGACCACTTTCGAGGTCGATGCAGACGTAGTGGATCAGGGCGCGCAGCAGGGTCTCGCCGTCCTCTCGCCTGCGGATCTGGAACCGGCGGTCGATGCGCAGACGCCCGTCGTTCAGCACCGGCCAGGTCGCCACCTGGATGTGGTCGCCCTCGAGCGCCGGGCGCAGGTAGTTGATCTGCGTGCGCCAGACCGCCATGCCGCGACAGAGCCGGCGGCACACCTCGGGCGGGACGCCGCGCTCGGTCGAGTGGGCCCAGGCACAGTCGTCGAGCCACGTGACGTAAACCGCGTTGTTGACGTGGCCATAACCGTCGATCTCGGCGTGCACCGCGACGCGTTCGTGGATGAAGGGCGACGGCAGGTCCCAGGACATGGCGCTCGAGAACAATAGCCGGAAAAAATTGACCCGGAGCGGAATTATGCCCGCGTAACGAAAATTGGCTCAGAGCCAATTTCTTGACGGGCGCTACCCGGAAAATCGGCTCAGAGCCGAATTTTCCAGAGCCGAATCTGCGCGGGCCGGAACTCCGGGAGCCGGCGGCCCGGAAGCCGGGTGTACGGCTGCGCGCGCCGGCACGGGCAGCGGGTTGCCGCTTCGGCGCGCGATCGTCGCGCCCCGCTCGCGCACTCGGCGCAGCTCGTGCAGGAAGGGCGCAAAGTCCACCTGCATCGTATGACGCGGCGAATCCACGTAGCGCCGGCGCACGGCGATGCGCTCGCGCTCGATTTCCGTGCGCATCGTTGCCTCGTCCGGCAATGCGACCTCCCCGCACAGGTGCTCGGCGATCAGCTTCGCCTGCAGCTCCGCCGGCTGCATGATCGAGCCCAGCGGCTGATACAGGCCGACGAAGAAGAGATTCGGGATGCCCGGCGACACGGTGTGTTTCCACAGTGGAAGGTAGTTGTCGCGCACCGGCAGGAAATCGGAATCGAAGAACGGAAAACCGACCTTGTACCCCGTGCACCAGACGATGGCGTCGACCGTCTCGGTGGTGCCATCGGTGAAGCGCACCGCCTTGCCGTCAAACTCGCGGATGCCGGGCTTGACCGCCACGTCGCCGTGCCCGACCCGCGAGTAGAACTCCTGACTGATCGTCGGGTGCGCCTGGAACCACCGGTGGTCGGGCTGCGGCAACCCATAGTCGGCGGGCTGCCCGAAAGCGATCCGCGCAAGAAACCCCACCGCCGCTCCGCCGACCCACCACGGGACCCAGTGCGGCATGTCCACGAACTGGCGCGTGACCGGGCGGCCGAACACCCACTTGGGCATCACCCAGCCGATGCGGCGCACCGACAGGATGCAGCGTTCGCAGACCGTGCGCTGGCCGAGCTCGCAGGCGATGTCCATCGCGCTGTTGCCGAAGCCCACGACCATCACGCGCTTGCCGCGCAGAGGCTGCGGTGAATCCGGGCTGAGATACGCGTGCGAGTGCAGCTGCAGGCCGTCGAAATGCCCGGGATAGGGTTCCGGCCAGCGCGGATCCCAGTGGTGGCCGTTCGCGACCACCAGCACGTCGAACTCGAACTGCCCGCCCCGGTTGGTCGTGACCTGCCAGATCCCGTCCTCGCGCCGGCGCGCCTGGGTCACCGTCGTGTCGAGCCGGACATGTGGCCACAGGCCGAACCGATCCGCGTACGAACGGAAATACCTGTAGATGTCGTCGTGCCCCGGGTAGTCGGGAATATCCGTCGGCATCGGCAGGTCGCGGTACTCCATCATCCGCGTGTCGGTGTTGATGTGCAGCGATTCGTAGGCCGCGGTCGCGCCATACGGCTTGTTGGCGATGCACCAGATGCCACCGATGTGCGGAGTGCGCTCGAAACAGGTGACCGGGACGCCTCGTTCGCTGAGCGCCTTGATGACCGGCAGCCCGCAGGAGCCCGCGCCGATGATGCACACGCTTGGGAATATTCGGCTCAGAGCTGATTTATCCTGGTTTATCGGCTCAGAGCTGATTTATCAGCAATATTCAGCTCTGAGCCGAATTATCAACGAGTCCTTCTCGGCCCAGATGCCCGCGAGCCAGGCCTGGAACCGTTGGCGGAACGCCGCGTCATTCGTGTAGTCGCCCTGCGCCGTCCACGCCTCGATGGCGCGCCTGCGGACGTCGACGATGACCCGGTCGAGGCGGCCGCAGCAGAGATCCCAGAAGGTGGGCGTACGCGCCCGGTAGGCGATGGTCACGTCGAGCATCGAGTGAAGGATGCCACTCATCGCCGACAGGACGAATGATATGCCGCCGGCCCGCGCCGGGAGCAGCTCCTGGTACGGGGATGCGAGCTCGACGCGCTTGGCCTCCGTGAACCGCGTGCCCTCGACGAAATTCATGACCGACGTCGGCATCCCGCGGAACTTCTCACACGCTCGGCGCGTCGCCTCGAGGTCCTTGCCGCGCAAGTGCGGATGTCGTGCCAGGACCGCCGACGAATACCGCCGCATGAACGGGAAGTCGAGCGCCCACCACGCGAGCCCGAGCAACGGCACCCAGATCAGCTCCCGCTTGAGGAAGAACTTCAGGAACGGGATGCGCCGGTTGAAGATCGACTGCAGCACCAGGATGTCGACCCACGAGCGGTGATTGGACACGACCAGGTACCATTCCCGAGGCTCGAGTCGCTCGATCCCGGCCACCGTCATCGGCATGGACCGCATCATCCGGAAGATCGCGCCGTTGGCACCGATCCAGCACTCCGCGATTGCGGTCAGGGCGCGGCTGGTCCACCGGCGCCAGGCCGCAACCGGCACGGCGAGCTTCAGAATCGCGACGACCAGGAGCGGCACGATGCAGAGCGCGAGGTTGAGCCCCATCAGCGAGATGGTGGCCAGGCCCTTGCCCGTGGAGCCGTCGCGCTCGTTCATCGATACACCCCGCGATCTGACCGGTCGATTATGCTTGGCTGCAGCGACACCAGGAAAGCCACCATGATCCCCCAGTTATCCGACATCGAGGCCCGCGTGATCGGCTGCCTGATCGAGAAGCAGATCGCCACTCCCGACCAGTACCCGCTGTCGCTGAACGCGCTGACCAACGCCTGCAACCAGAAGAACAACCGCGATCCGGTGATGAGCCTCGACGAGCGCGACGTGCAGGCCGCCCTCGGCGCGCTGGCACGCCGGGAGCTGATCCTCGAAAGGTTCGGCCTGGGCAACCGCGTTGCGAAGTACCAGCACCTCTTCTGCAACACCGAGTTCGGTTCCCTCAAGTTCACACCGCAGCAGACGGCGATCGTCTGCGAGCTCCTGCTGCGCGGGCCGCAGACGCCGGGCGAGCTGCGCTCGCGCGCCGGCCGCCTCGCCGAAATCAAGGACGCGGCCGAGGTCGAAGCCGCGCTCGGCGAGCTTGCGACCCGTGCCGACGGTCCGTTCGTCGCGAGGCTCCCGCGTGAGCCCGGCCGGCGCGAGCCACGCTACATGCAGCTCTTCACCGGCGACTCGCCTCCGCCTGCCGCGGAACCTCCCGACGCCAGGCCGGTGACGCGTACGTCGGACTCGACGCGGATCGACGCGCTGGAGGAGGCCGTCGCGGAGCTGCGCCGGGAGCTGGGCGAGATCCGTGCACTGCTCGAACGCGGTCAATAGCCTTTCTGGAGGTCCACCACCGACAGCATGCGCTCGCCCGCGACGTAGCGACGCAGGTTCTCCTGCACGATCGCGAACCGCGCCTCGTTGCCGAGGTCCGATCGGGCGGAGACGTGCGGCGTGATGATGACGTTCTGCATCTTCCAGAGCGGGCTCGAGGCCGGCAGCGGCTCGGGATCGGTCACATCGAGACCCGCGCCTGCCAGCCGGCCGCTCCTGAGGGAGGCGACCAGGTCATTCTGCACGACGCTGCCGCCGCGCCCGACGTTGATGAAGTACGCGCCCGGCTTCGCAGCCGCGAAGAACTTCGCGTCGAACAGCCCAGTCGTCGCCGGCGTGAGCGGCGCCGTGTTGACGATGAAATCGGCGTCTGCCGCGAGCTTGAGCAGCTCGTCCGGCAGCCCGACGTAGCTCACGTAGTGCGGGCCTTCGCGCCCGCTGGCCCGCGTGGCCGTTACCCGCATGCCGAGCGCGTGTGCGCGCCGCGCGACCTCCGTGCCGATCCCGCCCAGGCCGACCACCAGCACGGTCTTGCCCTGGAGCGTGACCATCTTCGCCGATGGCGGCAGGTCCTCCGCCCAGCGGCCGGCCGCCCGCTCCGGAATGTAGAACTGCAGACCGCGCGCGAACGCAAGCATCATCGCGACCACGTGCTCGGCCATGACCGGGCCCGCCACGCGCTGCATGTTGGTGAGCAGCACGTCGCGATCGCGGAGCGCCTGCACGGCCACGCAATCCTCGACCCCGGCGGAATACACCTGGACCCAGCGAATCCTGGCACCGGCCGAAAGCACGTCCTCCGAGCAGAAGCCGATTGCGGCGTCGGCCTGCGGAGCCAGCTTGACGGCATCGGCTTCGGACGCGGCCGCGATGAGCTCCACCCCGGGAGCAACCTGCTGCAACGTCGGCAGCAACTGCGGCGCACGGTTCCAGACCAGGATCCTGCGCGGCGGCGTCCAGCCGGCACGCTCACGCACGGGCTTTTCCGATTCCTCGAGGCCGAAGCGCGTGATGAGTTCGCCGGTCGCGCCCACCGGCGCCGGCGGCTTCGGCACGAAATCGTAGTACGACGCGACGACCTTGCCGCCCGGCGCGACGTAGGCGGGTGCGGGCTCGCCCGCCGGCCCGAGGTGACGCACGTAGCGGTAGATCGCGCGAAGATCGGCGTCGCTCATGGCCTGCAGCGCGGCCGACGGCATCGGCGGCAGGCGCTGCACGCGCGCGCGGGTCAGCCACTCGTCCTCGGTGAGCGTGCTCACGAGGAGCCGGAGATTGGGGCCGTAGGTCGTGCCCCACGGACCCTGGAAGCCGACGTCGAGACCCGTCAGCCAGGTCTCCTCGGGGACCTTCATGCCGTCCTGCATGAACCGCGGCGTATGACAGTCGTTGCAACTGCCGACCACGACCAGGTAGCGGCCGCGGGCAACGTCCGATACGTCGGAGGTTTTTTGTGCCCAGGCAGCCCCGGTGGTTGCGCACAGCACGGTGGCAAGCACCGCACCCAGGCGATCGATGGTCATCATGATCCTGTCCCCTGCAGAGTCATCGGAGTCCTGCACCGCCCGGCCGTGCGACGGGGTCGGCCCGGCCCTCATTCTGCACGACTGCACCCAATGACTGTGATCGCACCGCCTTCCCCCGCGCTTCGGCATCGGCCGTATCATTGCAAGCCTCACATCGGGCCCACCGGGAGGCAACGCCGAATGAGTTACCTCATCTGGAAGCTGCTGCACATCCTCGCGGTCATCCTGTTCGTCGGCAACATCACGACGGGCGTGATGTGGAAGATCCACGCCGACCAGACCCGCGACCCGGCGCTGATCGCGCACGCCTGCGCGGGCCTCACCCGCAGTGACCGCTGGTTCACGATGCCGGGCGTGATCCTGATCGTGATCGCAGGCGTCGCCGCAGCGATCGTCGGGCACTTCCCGATACTGGGCACGGGCTGGATCCTCTGGTCGATCGTGCTCTTCATCATCTCGGGACTGGCGTTCATGGTGCGGGTCGCGCCGCTGCAGCGGCGGATGCAGGCGCTCGCGAGCGCCGGTGTGGGCAGCGGCAAGGTCGACTGGCCGGCCTACGAGGAGGCGTCGCGGTCATGGAAGCTGTGGGGAGCGGTCGCGACCCTGGCACCGGCCGTGGCAGCCGCCCTGATGGTACTCAAGCCGGCCCTGCCGGCCCTGTGAGGATGGACCTCGAGGCGATCGCGGCATGGATGCACCCGACGACATCCTGCGGTTCTGGTTTCCGAGCCTTGCCGGTGCCGGCCCCGAGGTCACGCCTCAGCAGCTCGAATGGTGGTTCCGCGGCGGCGCGGACGGTGAGATCAACCGCCGGTTCCGACCGCTGCTCGAGCAGGCCGCGCGCGGCGCGCTTGACGGCTGGTCCGCGGAGCCGCGCTCACGGCTTGCGCTCATCATCGTGGTCGACCAGTTTCCGCGGACGATCCATCGCGGCACGGCACTGGCATATGCGCTCGACCCGAAGGCGCGCGCGCTGACGCGCGAGGGCATCGACCTCGGGCACTACGCGACGATCGAGTCGCCGTGGGAGAAGACATTCTTCTTCCTGCCGCTCGGCCATTCCGAGGACATCCGCGACCTCGAGCTTGCCGTCCGACTGGCCGAGGAGCTGGCCCGCGATGCACCAGCGGGTCAACGCGCGATGCTCGAACACTCCGCGTCCCAGGCGCGCGGGCATCGCGATGTGATCGCCCGGTTCGGCCGCCAACCGCATCGCAATGCGGTGCTCGGACGGACATCGACGCCGGAGGAGATGGAGTACCTGGAGCGCGGCGACCTGGTGCATCTGCGTCCGGCCCCGCGCCATGGAACCTGAATCCATGCCGATCTCCCTGCGCGCAATCATGGCCGACATCACGACGCTCGCCGTGGACGCGATCGTCAACGCCGCGAATGAATCGCTGCTCGGCGGCGGGGGCGTCGACGGAGCGATCCATCGCGCCGCTGGACCGGAGTTGCTGCGCGAGTGCCGGCTGCTCGGCGGATGCAGGACCGGCGACGCCAAGATCACGAGCGGCTACCGGCTCCCTGCGCGGTTCGTCATACACACGGTCGGGCCGGTGTGGCACGGCGGCCGGAGCCGCGAGCCCGAGCTCCTGGCCTCGTGCTACCGCCGCTCGCTCGAGGTCGGCGCGCAGAAGGCGATCGCCACGATCGCTTTTCCGGGCATCAGCACCGGCGTCTACGGATACCCGGTCGAGCTCGCTGCCGATCTTGCGGTGGCCACCGTTCGTGCCGCAGCCCCGGATTTCCCGTCGCTGCACGAAGTCATCTTCTGCTGTTTCTCCGAAGCCGACCTGCGAATCTACACCTCCCTCCTCGAGCGCGCCTGATCCGGCGGCGTCGCGACTGCGCGAAGGATCGCGTTGTCGCCACCGTCTGCGTTTGCGGTGGCTGCTCGCCGCCGCCCGGCCGCGGTGGCTGGCTGCTCGCCGACGCCCGGCCGCGGTGTATCCCCAGCCGCTCACCACGCATCAGGGTCGTTGCAGGACTGAAGATTGGTGCCCCGCACATCCGGTCGGAGCACGCCGAACGGTCGTTGGTATCGCGGAATCGTCGAGGCGACCTTCGCTAGGAGTGGTCCGCGACGTCTACCTGTGCACACCGATGCCTCGTCGCGGCTGGGATACACCGCGTCCACGCGTCGGCTCGTGACCCAATTGCGGCATCAGCGATGCCTGCAGCCACCGCGGCATCGGCGAGCCGGCGTTTGGACCGGGTGTCTCGTGGGCCGCAACGACGTCTGATCCGCCGCAGGTAGACGTCGCGGACCACTCGGAAGTCATGACTCTGCGACGATTCCGCGATACCGCTGACGATGCGGTGTGCGCCGACCAGACGTGCGGGGCACCATCTTCAGCCCTGCAACGACCCTCGATCGTGGTTGCGGCCCACGAGGCACCCGGGCCGAGCGCCGGCGAGCCGAGCCATCGCGGCCAGCGTCAGCGAGCAACTGCCGCGGCCGAGAGAAGATCGCGGCTAGAACCGCCAGATCACGCCGAGCGAGGGAAATAGGGGCAGGTAGTTGGTCGTCTCGACTTCGAGCCCCTCCGGTGCTTCCTCGTCGTCGAACTCGTACTCGATGCAACATTCGTTGCGCTCGTTGAACAGGTTGGTCACTTCGAGGAACACCGTCAGTTCGCCGGCCCGCTCCAGCTTGAATTTCCGCGCTACCCGCGCATCTATGCTCGTGTAGTCGCCCAGGCGTTCTGCGTTGCGAGGCCCGGTGCTCACGAGCGGCAGCGGGTCGGTCGAAGCAAGCTCGAAAGTCGTCGTCGGCCACCCCGTGCGGTAGCGGCCCGCGATGCTCATGTCCCAGTCACCGCTCTGCCAGCCCAGGCCCGCGCTGATCGCGTTCGTCTGGTCCCAGCTGCGGTCGACGTCGGTGTCGGCGAACTCGTCGCGCACCGAGGACCATGCATACGTGAACCACCAGTCGAGCGGCCCCTCGTCACGCCGGCTGAGGGTGAATTCCACGCCACGAGCGCTCGCCTCCGAGGGCGCGACGAGAACGCGGTCGGGCTTGAGCTCCGGCAGCAGGACGGCCGTGTTGAGCAGGTTCTCGAACCGCGGCCGCAGGTCCACGTAGTCCTTCGAGTAGGCCTCGATGCGCAGCTCCACACCGGAGTCGTATGCGTACTCGAGACTGCCGACCCAGTGGTCGGCACGCTGGGCGGGTCGGAACTCGGCGACGCCATCGGAGATCTGCAGCTCGTTGATCGCCTGCGACTGGTAGTAGCGTCCCCATCCGACGCGGATGCCGGCGCGCTCCCCGGGACTCCAGAGCAGGCCGAGACGCGGACTCCAGCGCGTACCGCCCGAGGGGCTCAGCGATTCGTTGTCCCAGCGCAGACCGAGGTCCGCCGCGAACGCAGGTGACGGCTGCAGTCGCACGCTGGCGTAGGCGCCGACCTGGTGTCCCGACGGCCTCGCCGACAAATCCCGGCTCCGCATCGGCTCGTCGGGCGCACCTGGAGTCAGGAACAGCAGGTCGAACTCGGCCTCGTCGCTGTAATCGTAGCGCCCCTCGAGTCGCCGCCACTCCGCGCCGAAGGCATAGGCGACACGCGACGAGCTCGCCAGCTGCCAGTCGGTCTGCAGCGAATTCACCGTGAAGCTGCGCCGGTCCTCGAGTCGGCCGCTCGCGATGCCTGGTTGTTCGACCGTCCCGAACCGATCGCTTTCGAGCTGGCTGCGGGCGAGCATCAGGCTGCCACGGAGTTTCGGACCGGGCTCGTAGTCGAGACGCGCCCAGTAGTACTCGTCGCGGTAGACGGCTTCGGCCTGCTCCTCCAGGTCCGTGTCATGGAGATCGATGTCGTCATCAAAGAGCAGCGCGTTTGCAGTCAGGGCGAGCGCGTCCGTGAACTGGTAGCCGATTCGCGTGTAGGCATCCGTATAGGTCGGCTTGCCGCGCTTCTCGTCGAGCACTTTGAGCAGCAGGTCAAGGTTGCTGCGCCGGGCGGCCAGCAGCCATTGGCCGCGGCCGTCCTCGAAGGAATCGGCGACGCGGCCAGATGCATTGAAGAAGCTGAGCGACAGCTCGCGCTGTGGCGCGTTCCCGCTTTGCAGCGACGCGATATCGATGACGCCGCTCATGCGATCGCCGAAGGCGGCGGGAAAGGCGCCCGTGTAGACGTCGATACCTCGGATGATCCCGGGGTCGATGGTGCTGAAGACGCTCTGGAAATCCTTGAAGTGGAATGGGTTGAACAGCCGCAGCCCGTCGAATCGCACGAGCATCTCGTCCGCCTCTCCGCCGCGGATGTTGGCCTTGGCGGTGAAGTCGCTGGCCGCCGCGCCGGGCAGGCGGCTCAAGGCCCGCAGCGGGTCGTCGCCCAGGTCCGGGAGCCGCTCGAGCTCGGTGGCGCGGAGGAGGATCGGCGGCGCGCTCGCCGGCGCGAGGTGATAGCGGCTGGTCGTCACGACCACCTCCTCGAGTACACCGACACCGAGCGACGGCGCTGTTACGGCCGACGGCGCCGCAGTGCTGGCGGGTGGCGCGCGCACGAGCAGCACCGAGCCGTTGGGTCCGGGCCGGACGGCAAGCCCGAACGGCTCGACGACTTCATCGAGGATGGCGCGCGGCTCGGTCGCGTCGGGCTCCCGCTTCACGCGCATCCACGGCCGCACGAGGTCGCTGCTGTAGAGCACGGCGATGCCGCGATCCTCGAGGCTCGCGATCACCTCGGTCAATCGTCGGCCGGCGAGATCGGGAGTCGCCGCAGGCGACGCGGACGCCGCACCGATGAGCGCTGCGACCGTACAGCACCGCACGGCAGCGCGCCCTGGCGGGCGATGGACAGCGCGCACGCGCTGACGGGCGGCCACGGCTCCCTGGTGCACGGTCCGTCTCAGTTGTGTCGACCTGGTCCTGATCAGCAGTGTACCGTCCCCAAGCTCCACGTACTCGAGGTCGGTCGTGGCGAGCATCACGCTCAGCGCTTCGAGCGGCGCGAGGTGGCGAATGCTGCCGTGGAGGATCGTCGTCGCCGCACGGCGCTCAACCTCGCTGTCCGTGAATCGCACCCGGCGGCCCGTCTCGCGCGCGACCCAGGCGAGCAGCTCGGTGACGGGCCGCTCGTTGACGTCCGGTGCCGACGCGACGGTTTCGACCCATTGCCAGTCGAGGTCGGTCGCCAGGATAGCCGTGCGCTCGACCCTGCCATCGGGCCCGATCACAAGCTGCTCGCCGGCCGCGCCTTCGCTTTGATCGTCGCCGTGACGCAGCACCACGTGGCCTTCCCGCACGCGGAGCCGATACGTGTCGTCCAGCAGCCCGACCTCGAACTGCGTACCGACTTCGATCGCCGTCGCCGTCGGCGTGACGATTTCGACGGCCTTCCCCGCACGAACTCCGCTGCCGCTGTCGACATAGGCGCGCCCCGCGATGAGCTCGAGTCTCACCGGGTCCGCGAGCACGACTTCGGTGCCTTCGGCCAGCCGCAGCGACGCACCGCCGTAGAGCCTGAGTCCTGCGCGACTGCTTGCGCCCGTCCGCAGCCGCGTGCCTGCGTCCAGGACCGCCGAGTCGTCGTGGAGCAGCTGCCAGCCGGCATCGGCCGGGGTCCGGACTTCGAGCGTGCCGATGATCCGCTCGAGCGCAGCCACGCGTACGGTCGGCGTTCGCTCATCGCGCGGCAGGATCGCAAGCAGCACGGCCAGGGTGGCGATCCCCGCGGCGAGACCGGTCGCGATCTGCAGGTATCGTCGCCGACGCTGCATTTGCTCGACCTTGAGGCGCCAGGCGTTCGTCGCCACGTCCAGCGCTTGGTTGTAGGCGGTCTCCGGCGGCGCCGCGCGGCGACCGGCTCTGCGGATCAGGTCCGCCACCACTTCCGGATCCGGGCTCGTCGCACCCGCCGGCCGCTTCTCGTCACTGTTCATGGTTCGCTCGTGATCCTCACTACGGTTGGGGCGGGCGGAGCGCGTCGCGCGTCACGGCCATTTCCAGCATCGCGGCGCGAAACGCCTCCCGTGCGCGCGTCAGCAGCGATTCGGCGGCCTTTGGGCCGATCGCCAGCCGCTGCGCGATCTCCTGCACGGCCATCCCATCGACGTACTTCCACTCGAGGACGTCGCCGTAGCGATCCGGCAGCACGTCCATCGTCGCCTGGATCAGGCGGCGCACGTCGTCCTGCCACACCGCGACGTCGGGGCGTTCGATCGCCGGGGCCGTGATCGCGTCGATCACCGCCCGCAGCTCGGGCTCCTCCTCCAGCGGCACCAGGTGGCGCGCGTCGGCGCCGCGGCTGCGGCAGTGATCGACCAGCGTGTTGCGGCAGATCTGGCAGAACCACGTGTACAACGCCGCTTCGCCCCGGTAGGAATCGAGCCGCTCGATCGCCTTGCAGAAGGTCAGTTGCACGACTTCGCTCGTCGCATCGTGGTCGCCGCGCAACCGAACCAGGGCGAACCGGTACAGGCGCGGAAAGAAACTGTCGAACAGCCGCCGGAACGCCTGCTCGTCCCCGCCCAGGATCTGTCTCGCCAGGGCAAGGTCGATGTGGACCGGACCGCTCGTTTCCGCCATCTTCATTCGCCCGCGCCGCTCCGCCCCCTCGCCCGCAGCCGTTCCAATGGCCTCCACAGCAGCTGAGACGTTGCCCGGGGCCGGATCCTTCGCGGCAGGGCCAGCGGCCGGCCAGCCGATGCTGCCTCGCGAAGGATCGAGCACATCCGCCCGTCCATACCCGTAGAACGAAAGTACCCGACCAGCAAGGCAAGGAGTCGGATCATGTTGCAGACGTACACGGGTCGTGGCCTCGCGATGGCGATGCTCATTGCGAGCAGTGCGATGGTCGCGGACGCAAGGCCGTTCACCGAGGACTTCCCCATCGAAGAGTGCCACTTCCACGCCTTCGGCGGAAATCCCTATTTCATCCTGCGCCCGGGACGCCAGGCGTATTTCAGCAACCAGCGCTGCTTTGCCGCGGGTGACTGCGACGAGCTCGAGGAGCTCTGGATCACCGTGACCCGCCAGACGAAGACGATCCAGCTCCGCGACGACGGCAAGACGCTCATCATCCCGACACGCGTCGTCCAGGAGTTCGAGACCGCGGACGGCGAGCTGGTCGAGATTTCCCGCAATTTCTTCGCGACCTGTTTACCCGATCGCGACGTCTATTACTTCGGGGAGCAGGTCGACATCTACGAAGACGGCCGCATCGTGAGTCACGACGGCGCGTGGCAGGCCGGCAGGCGCGGCGCCGAACCCGGCATCATCATGCCCGACCGCGCATTCCTCCTCGGGTCTCGCTACGTGCAGGAGCTGGCGCCCGGGATCGCCGAGGACCGCGCCGAGCACATGGCCGTCGATCTCGAGGTGAACGTTCCCGCCGGTTCGTTCGAGGATTGCGTGCGGGTCAACGAAACCACCCCGCTCGAGCCCGGCCACGTCTCGAGGAAGGTGTATTGCCCAGGAAAGGGGCTGGTCCGCGACGGCGACCTCGAGCTCGTTACCATCTTTGAGAACGCCGAGCCGCCATCGCCCTGAAGCGGGCCGTGGTGCTGCACAATGGCGCGCAATCTGACGGGCGGCTATCGTTCGCTGGAGACGGATCCTCGCTCAAGGAGGCGGCCTCGACCATGAGACGAATGCTCGTGCTGCTTGCGGTCGTCCTGCTCGGCGCGTGCGACAGGAGCGCGGCACCGTCCGCGCCCGCGAGTGCTGACTCCCCCGCGAATACTGACTCCGCCGCGACTAACGATGCGCCGGGTACGACCGACGCGGGGACCGCGGCGCCTTCCGCCGGTCCGACGCCTGCGAGCGATCCCGGTGCGGCGCCGGGCGCGGCGTTCACCAACCGAGTCTGGGTACGACCTGGCGAGATGAATCCGCTCGGCTCGATGAAGATCTTCCTCGGGGACGGAACGCTCCTGTCCGACTCCTGCTTCGAGACGTATCGACTCTCTCGATGGAGCAGCGAGGGCCAGGGCCGCATCACATGGCAGGAGGACGGAATCGACATCCACGCGGAAGTGCTGAGCGTCGGGGACGACGAGCTCGTGCTGCAGATGCAGCTCGCCGGCGGCAGCGAACAGCACCGCTTCGTGCCCGCCAAGGTACCCTATCTCTGTCCCGACATGCCGCGCTGAGCCGCGAACGGCACAGTGGGCACGACGTATGCATGCGCGTGCGCCGGAGAGCACGGCTCCCCGGCGCACGCGATCCGGAGCTCGCGGCTCCCGATCGGTTACTGCAGCCTCAGGCCTTGCGCTTCACCGGCCTCGGCGCCACCTCGTCGTCCTCGGTATCGTAGACGCGATCGGTCTCGTAGCCGCGGCTCTGCTTCGCCTCCCAGTCGCGGACCTGCCGCTCGGCCTCGTCCTTGGTGATGCCGTACGCCTCCTGGATGCGGCCCACCAGCACGTCGCGGTGACCGCTGATCACGTCGAGCTGATCGTCCGTGAGCTTTCCCCACTGCTGCTTGACCTTCCCCTTGACCTGATTCCAGTTTCCCTTGACCTGTTCCCAGTTCATGTCTGACTCCTATGCGATGAATGGCACCGGCGTACCGGCCTGCACCTGATTGCAAGCACCGTGCCAGCCGCCGATGCGGCGTCAACGCGCCGGATTTGGACGGGTCCAGGGGAACCGGGCTGTAGCAATTACGCGGGCCGGGTAGGATCTACCCGCGGCGTCAAAGCGACCGCGCGATGATCTCTTTCAGGACCTCGTTGGCGCCGCCATAGATGCGCTGTACGCGCGCGTCGACATAGAGCTGCGAGATCGGGTATTCCTTCATGTACCCGTAGCCGCCGAAGAGCTGCAGGCATTCGTCGGCGACCTTCGATTGCAGGTCCGTGATCCACCACTTGGCCATCGAGGCATCGACCGTGTCGAGCCGGCCGTCCCTGAGCTTCACGATGCAGTCGTCGATGAAGATACGCGCGACGTGCACCCAGGTCTTGACCTCCGCGAGCTTGAAGCGCGTGTTCTGCATCTCGAGCAGGGCCTTGCCGAAGGCCTTGCGGTGGCGCGTGTAGTCGACCGTGAGCGCGAGCGCATACTCCATCGCTGCAACGCCGCCGATCGCGAGCAGCGTGCGCTCGTAGGGCAGGTCGTCCATGAGTTGCGCGAAGCCCTGGCCCTCGACGCCACCGAGCAGGCAGTCCGCCGGGACGCGCACGTCGTCGAAGAAGAGCTCCGCGGTGTCCCAGCCGTTCTGCCCGATCTTGTCGAGCACCCGCCCGACCCGGTAGCCGGGCTGGTCCTTGGTCTCGACCATGACGATCGAGATGCCCTTGGCTCGCTGCGCGGGGTCGGTCTTCGCCACCACGGCGACCAGGCCGGCGTGATAACCGTTCGAGATGAAGGTCTTCGACCCCTTGATGACGTAGTGATCGCCGTCGCGATGTGCGCGTGCCTTGACCGCCTGCAGGTCGGAGCCCGCGCCCGGCTCGGTCATCGCGATCGCGCCGACGAGCTCGCCCCTGGCCATGCGCGGCAGCCAGCGATGCTTCTGCTCCTCGGTGCCGTAATTGAGCAGGTAGTGCGCGACGATGCTGTGGACCGAGTGACCGAGACTCGTGATGCCGCGCCGGGCGAGTTCCTCGACGACGACGGCCTCGTGGCGCACGTCGCCGCCGACGCCGCCATAACGGTCCGGAATGTCCGTGCAGAGCAGCCCGACTTCTCCCGCCCTCGACCACAGCTCGCGATCGACGTGATGTTGCTCGCGGAAGCGCGCGTCGTTCGGGACGATCTCGTTCTCGACGAAACGCCGCGCGGCGTCCCGGAAGAGGTCCAGCTCCTCGTCCATCCACGGCGATCGATGCTCGGTACGCGTCAGGGTATCCATGATGCCGAATCAGCTGTAACCGATGACGGCCTTGATCTCGAGGAATTCCTCGAAGCCGAAGGCACCCCATTCGCGGCCCACGCCTGACTGCTTGTAGCCGCCGAACGGCGCGGCGAAGTCGGGCGTCTGGCCGTTCAGGTGGACGTTGCCCGCGCGGATGCGGCGCGCCACGGCGCGCGCACGCTCGAGATCGCCGGAGGACACGTAGGCGGACAGCCCGTAAGGCGTGTCATTGGCGATGCGGATCGCCTCCTCTTCGTCCGTGTACGGGAGAATGCAGAGGACGGGGCCGAAGATCTCCTCGCGCGCAATGGTCATGTTGTTTGTGACGCCGCTGAATATCGTCGGCCGCGTATAGAAGCCGCTGCGCATCCCCTCGGGCCGCCCCCGACCACCCGCGACCAGGCGCGCGCCTTCCTTGATCCCGGTATCGATCAGTCCCTGGACCTTGCGCCACTGGGCACCGCTCGCCTGCGGACCCATCGTCGCGTCGGGATCGAGCGGATCGCCGACCTTGACTCTGGCGGCCGCCGCCTGGGCGATCTGCTCCACCTCGCCCAGGCGCAGCGACGGTACGAGCATCCGCGAGGGCGCGTTGCAGCTCTGCCCCGTATTCAACATCATCGCGGCGACGCCCTGCCCGACTGCCTTCCTGAAATCGGCGTCCTCGAGGAGGATGTTCGGCGACTTGCCGCCCAGCTCGAGCGCCACCTTCTTGACGGTGTCGGCCGCCGCCTTGTCCACCAGGATGCCGGCGCGCGTCGACCCCGTGAAGGAAATCATGTCGATGCCCGGGTGCGAGGCGAGCGCGGCGCCGACCGTGGGTCCGTCACCGTTCACGAGGTTGAACACGCCCTTCGGCACGCCCGCCTCGTCCAGGATCTCGGCGATCACGTGCGCCGACAGCGGCGCCATCTCGCTCGGCTTCAGCACCATCGTGCACCCGGCGGCGAGGGCGGGTGCGACCTTGCAGGCGATCTGGTTCGCGGGCCAGTTCCAGGGCGTGATCATGCCGACGACGCCGATCGGTTCCCTCACGATGCGCGTCGCTCCCTGCGGGCGCTCGAACTCGAACTCCTTCAGCACGGACAGCGCCACCTTGAAATGCCCGAGGCCGGCGGGCGCCTGCATCGGCCGCGACACGCTCGCGAGCGGCGCGCCCATTTCCTCGGTGATCGCCTTCGCGACGTCGTCCATCCGCCGCGTGTAGACCTCGATGATCCTCTGCAGGAGCGCGAGCCGTTCCTCGCGGCTCGACCGCGAATAGACATCGAAGGCGCGACGAGCTGCCGCGACCGCGCGATCGACGTCGATCCTGTCACCGAGCGATATCACGCCCACGACCGCCTCGGTCGCTGGGTTGATGACCTCGAAGGAATGGCCCACGGCGGGGCCGATCCAGGCACCGTCGACATAGAACTTGCGATATTCGCGCATGTCGCAACCTCAGCCGCCCCGGACCCGGGAACGACTCGACGAGAATAGCGCAAGGCGTGCCGCGCCTCATCCGTAGTTGTGGGGATCGCGGCCGATGCCTATGCTCCGCGGTCCGGACGCGCCCGCATGAAATCCGCACTTCCCGCAGCCATGATCCTGCTTTTCGCGTCGGCGGCGACGCCGGCCCGGTCCGCCGACACGCGCGGCGCGACGCAGTGCGACTACCTGAACTCCGCGCACGTCGACGACACGAAGGTCCTGTCGAGCGTCGAAGTCGAGGCACGCGACGGGCTGCCGAGATTCTGCCGCGTGCGCGGAGTCGTCGTGCCGGCGATCAACTTCGAGCTGCGCCTGCCCGTCGAGAACTGGAACGGCAAGTTCTACATGGTCGGGTGCGGAGGATTCTGCGGCCGGCTCGACAGCGAGCGACCCGGCATTGCCAATGCGATGAACCACGGGCTCAGGCGAGGCTATGCGGCGGCCACCATGGACGGCGGCCACTGGGGAAGCAGCGTGACCGACGGGCGCTGGGCGCTGAACGACCGCATCGGTGAGACGGACTGGGGGTGGCGCGCGGTCACCGAAACGGCGCGCGTCGCCAAGGCGCTGCTGCACGCGTACTACGGTCGGCCGCAGGAACAGGCGTACTTTGCCGGGTGCTCGACCGGCGGGCGGATGGCCCTCATGGAGGCACAGCGCTTCCCGGCCGACTTCGACGGCATCATCGCCGGCGCTCCCGCGCTCGATTACACCGGCTTGGTTGCCACGCACGGCGCCTGGGTCACCCAGGCGAACCAGCGGGCCGACGGCAGCGAGATCCTGTCGCGCGACAAGGTTGCGACCATTGCCGCGGCCGTAACCAAGGCCTGCGACGCTCGCGATGGCGCCGCGGACGGGTTGATCGACGACCCGAGGCGTTGCGACTGGCAGCCCGCCGCGCTCGCGTGCCCAGCCCCGAAAAATGGCTCGGAGCCAATTTTTTCTGTGCCGAATACTGCCGCGGCCGGAAATATCAGCTCTGAGCCAATTTCCGGCCAGAAAATCAGCTCCGAGCCAATTTCACGCGAGGCGAAGGTCCGCAGCTGCCTGGAGGCGGATGAAGTCGCGGTGCTCGAGAAGTGGTACAGCGGACCGCGCGACTCGCAGGACCGACAGCTCTACCCCGGCGGCATACCGCGCGGATCGGAGCCGTACTGGCCGGTCTGGCTCACCGGCGTGCCCGGGACGCGCAACCCGGCGCTCGTGCCGATCTTCGCGCGCGACTTCCTGCGCTACATGGCATTCGCGCACGACCCAGGCGAAACGTACGAGCCGCGGGACTTCGACTTCGACCGGGATCCGCCGCGGCTTGCCCACATGGCGACGCTCTACAACGCCGACCATCCCGACCTTCGAGCATTTCGCGAGCGCGGCGGAAAGCTCATCATCTACCACGGCTGGGCCGATCCGATCGTGACTCCATTGCGCACGGTCGAGTACTACGAGGCCGTCCAGGCAGCCGCCGGCGCCGCGGACCCGGCGGCGGGATTCGCACGCCTCTTCATGCTGCCGGGCTTCGATCACTGCGGGCTCTCGAACGGGCCGGGCGCGAATGACGCCGGCTTCGACCCGTTGCCCGCGCTCGAGTCCTGGGTCGAGCGCGGAATCGCACCGGAGTCGATCGAATCGCAGCGCCGCGACGCCGCGGGTGCAATCCAGTGGCGCCGCCCGGTCTGCGCCTACCCGCTCGTCGCGCGACTTTCTCCCGGCGGCGATGCGAGCCGGATCGAAGACTTCCAGTGCATGGAGCCGGCGGACTGACCGATGGCCGACCCTTCGGTTCCCGACCGCCCGAAGACGCGCTCGCTCAAGCCGCTGCGCGCGGTGTGGCCGTATCTCACCCCCTACCGGGGCACGATCCTGCTCGCCGTGGCGGCGCTCCTGACCGCCTCAGCCGCCATGCTCGCGCTGCCGGTCGCGCTGCGCTACCTGATCGACCAAGGCATGACGGCCGGCAACGCCGAAACGCTCAACCGCTATTTCGTCGGGTTCCTGGCCGCCGCCGCGGTCTTCGGGGCATTCGCCGCGCTGCGCTTCTATTTCGTGACCTGGCTGGGCGAACGGGTGATCGCGGACCTGCGCTCGGACGTGTACTCGCGGGTCATACGCATGGACCCGGCCTTCTTCGAGGTCACGCGCACGGGCGAAGTCCTGTCGAGGCTGACCGCGGACACGACGCTCGTGCAGTCGATCGCCGGTGTGAACCTGTCGATCACCCTGCGCTCGACCATCACGATCATCGGCAGCCTCATCATGCTCGCCATCACGAGCCTGAAGCTCACGGGGCTCATCGTCGTGCTGATTCCGCTGATCGTCGGGCCGCTCGTGACGCTCGGGCGGCGCGTCCGGCGGCTGTCGCGCGCCTCGCAGGACCGCATCGCGGACACCAGCGGGCTCGCGGGCGAATCACTCAATGCGATCCAGACCGTCCAGGCATTCACGCTCGAGGACGTAAACGCGCGTCGCTTCGACGCCGCCGTCGAGGACTCCTTCAGGGCCGCGGTCCGCCGCACCCGCGTGCGCGCGTTCCTGACCGCCGCGGCCACGATGCTCGCGTTCGGCGGCGTCACCTGGGTCCTCTGGGTGGGCGCCCATTCGGTCCTGCGCGGCGAGATGACCGCCGGACAACTGAGCCAGTTCCTGATGTACGCGGTGTACGTCGCGCTGGCAGCCGCATCCTTAAGCGAGATGTGGGGCGAGATCCAGCGTGCCGCCGGCGCGATGGAGCGCCTGGTCGAGTTGCGCAACGCCACCCCCGCGATCGTGGCGCCCGCCGATCCCGTGCACTTTCCGGCGAGCGGCCGCGGGGCGATCCGCTTCGAGCAAGTCACCTTCCGATATCCGTCGCGCCCCGAGACGGCGGCGCTCGACGGTTTCGACCTTGCGATCGCGCCCGGCGAGACCGTTGCGTTCGTCGGCCCGTCGGGGGCGGGGAAGAGCACCACGTTCCAGCTGCTGTTGCGGTTCTACGATCCCGCAGCCGGCCGCGTCCTGATCGACGGCATCGACATCGCGCGTGCCGATCCGCGCGAGGTCCGCGAGCGCATCGGCCTCGTGCCGCAGGAGACGATGCTGTTCGCCGCCACGGCGCGCGAGAACATCCGCTACGGGCGCCCGGGCGCCACCGACGCCGAGGTCGAAGCCGCCGCGCTTGCCGCGGCGGCGGACCAGTTCATCCGGCGCCTGCCGGATGGCTATGAGACATTCCTCGGCGAACGCGGCACACGCCTGTCCGGCGGACAACGCCAGCGGATCGCGATTGCCCGCGCGATCCTGCGCGACCCGCCGATCCTGCTGCTCGACGAGGCGACGAGCGCGCTCGACGCCGAGAGCGAGCGGCTGGTGCAGCAGGCGCTCGAGCGCCTGATGCGGGACCGCACCACGATCATCATCGCGCACCGCCTGGCGACCGTGCTCAAGGCCGATCGCATCGTGGTCATGGACCACGGTCGCATCGTGGCCGCCGGCTCGCATGCGGAGCTCGTGCGCGGCAACGCGCTCTACGCGCGTCTCGCCGCACTGCAGTTCACCGATGGCGCGGTCGAAGCGGCGCCCGCCGCCTGAGAGCAAAATCGATGAGCGACACGCCGCCCATCGGTCCGCCGGTTCCAGGCTGGACCACCCGACCACGCCCGCCGCGCACCGTGCTGCCGGGGCGTTTCTGCCGGCTCGAGCCGCTGTCCGCCGAGCGCCACGCCGATTCGCTGTTCGATGCCAATGCGCTCGACCGCGAGGATCGGATGTGGACCTACCTGTTTTCGGGTCCCTTCCGGGAGCGCGCCGAGTACCGCGGGTGGATCGAGAAGAGCGCTGCCAGCGAGGACGCCTTGTTTTTCGCCGTTGTCGACGTCGCGCTCGACCGGGCGACCGGCATCGGGTCGTATCTGCGGATCGAGCCGGCGTACGGCGTCGTCGAGGTTGGCAACCTCGCCTTCTCGCCGCTGCTGCAGCGGACACCCGCGGCGACCGAGGCCATGTACCTGATGATGCGGCAGGCCTTCGAGCTCGGATACCGGCGCTACGAGTGGAAATGCGACGCACTGAACGCGGCTTCTCGTCGCGCGGCGGAGCGGCTCGGATTCACATTCGAGGGCATCTTCCGGCAGGCTCTCGTCTACAAGGGTCGCAACCGCGACACGGCCTGGTATTCGATCATCGACAGCGAGTGGCCGGGAATCGATGCCGCGTTCCGGCGCTGGCTGGATCCCGCGAATTTCGACTCGCAGGGTCGCCAGCG
>CAWIDH010000012.1:0-67623 GCA_963834855.1 uncultured Gammaproteobacteria bacterium
GGCGGCGCTCAGGGTGGCCGCCAGCCGGTCGGCTTGTAAACCCAGACCTGGCCTTCGTGACCGTGGCCCAGACCGATCATGACGTCGTGGCTCTTGACGTACTTCCACTTTCCCAGGACACCCGTGGATGCCAGCAGAGCCGGCGCAGCCGTGCCGGACACTGGTGCCGGCGCAACGGTCCAGCCAGTAGCCGTGAATGCCGGGCCGGTGACCGGCGGTCGTAGATGCCACACCTTGCGGTCGCCGTCCCACAGCACGAAGACCGAGCGCCGCGGGTCGAAGTCCATGCCGTGCAGCTTCGACAGCACGAACTCGCCGTTGTAATTCGGCGGGATGAACTTGATCGGGTAGTTCGTCGGACCTGGTGTCGCGACGTTCCACATGACGATGCCGTAGCGCGTGCCCAGGCGGGCAGTGCGCAGGTAGACCCTTCGCACGGGGTCGTAAGCACCCGCACCCTGGTCGGAGTAGATCTCTCTGGCCGGGACCGACCAGGTCCCATTGATCGAGTGCGGGCTCGTCGAGGTCCGCAATCCGGTAGCGGAACAGGTCGCCTCCCGTGTGCGGTGTCTCCGATACGAGCAGCGACTCGACACCCTGTTCCACGACGTAGGCAGAGGTGCCGTTCACGAACGACCTCGGACGCTGCGCGCCGATGCCGTTGGTCACGATCGCATCCCGATTCATCCACATTCGCGCACCGATCACGCCCGGGAAGATCGCCGGGTCGACGTGCGAACCGGTCGTACCCCCGACCATGTTGGCGCTGGCCCGGCTCGGATCCCAGAGATACGGACCTGTCTTCGTCAACCCGTCGTTCAGCAGGAATGGCGCGCCGGTGTTGTAGCTCGCGCCGCCGAAGGTGATGAAGCGGTCGAGCAGCGGCAGGAATTCCTGGTTGTCGTAGGTGTGCGCGGAAATCGGCGCGTTCGCCGCGCCGTCGATGGCGTAGAAGCGTCAGGTCGCCGAACGGTGCGTGCACGGCGCTTGGCAGGGACGCCCGATGCCAGCGCAAGTTCGCGGCGTCGAACATATAGACGTCGTTGCCCGCATAGTTTGCGTGCCCGCCGCCCCAGATGATCAGTTGCCGGCGATTGGAGTCCCAGGCCATCGAAGCCCAGGCCGCGATGATCTTGAACGGTTGACCGAACGCCGCTCCGTTGACCCGCGCGCGCTGCTCCTCCGGCGTCCAGACGTCCTCGAATCGGTTCGAGTTCACCCGCGTCCATGAGCCTTCCGGCGCGGCCGCGATCAGGTTGCGGAGCGCATCGCCGGGCTGCGCCGCGAGCACAGTAATCGAAACCGCCGCCGAATCGGATCCGCCACGCCCATCCGTCACCGTGTAGGCGAAAGCGTCGCTGCCGGCAAACCAGCGGCCGGCGCTATAGGTAACCGACCCGTCGGCATTCGCCTTGGTCGTGCCGTGCGCCGGGGACGTCACCGCGACGAGCCGCAGGCTATCGCCGTCTGGATCGGTATCGTTGGCGAGAACCTCGACGACTACCGACACCCCGCTTGGCGTGCTTAGCGAGTCGTCGCCGGCGACCGGCGGAGCATTTGAATCCGGCGGAGGATTTGCAGCCGGCGGAGGATTTGAAGCCGGCGGAGGATTTGAAGCCGGCGGAGGATTTGAATCAGGAGCTGACGCAGTCGGCGCATCCTGGTCCGATCCGCTGCACGAAGTGAGCCACGGCATCAGGCCGAACATGACAGTCGCGACAACCCGAGGGATGCCGAGTCGCCAGCAGCAGGCCGCGAGCGCGTGGTTGTGCATGAAGGGCGCTGATCGTGTCTAGACGAATCACCTGCCGAACGATCCCTGTCGCCGCGCGGGCCGTGCAACGCCTGCACATAGACCAAAACGCAGCGTGATTCAGCGTACGCGGCTTTACATAATGTGAACCCGCTTACGCATAATGTGCTCGTAGACCGCAGTGGGCCTCAGGACGCCTCGTGAATCCGCTGCCAGGACTGTAATCAGTAGCGTTTGAGCATTGGCGTCCGTGCCGGTGTCTGAGGTCCTACACGGCCCGCCAATTCAATGGCTTACCACGTTTTTTCTTAGTGCAGGCCGTCACGCCTCGCCGAGCGACGTTCTGATCCACTGCCCCGGCTCGGCACCGCTGCAGACTTCACGTCGCACGAGCGCGCTCGTCGGCGTCATGCCGAGTTCGCAGCTGCGCACGCAGACCGACCGGAACATCGCCGCGTTCAGCCCCGTCGACTCGTGAAACAGGCGGCGCACCGTCGCCATGTTCGCGGGAGGTACTGAGCGGGTGATCGCGTCGAAGGAGCTGCAGTCGCGACTCGCCGCGCAGGATTCGAGTGTCGCGCTAACGATCCGGCAGGCCTCGCGCGCCAGCGGCGTCGGCGCCTCGAGTACGCGCGTGATGTAGATGCCGTCGAGGCT
The DNA here is from genome assembly GCA_963834855.1 of uncultured Gammaproteobacteria bacterium. GTDB lineage: Bacteria > Pseudomonadota > Gammaproteobacteria > Steroidobacterales > Steroidobacteraceae > DATJKD01. The sequence continues at coordinate 2,411 of CAWIDH010000012.1, forward strand.
GGTCAAGATGGCGGACTGGCGCACGCCGTCCCAGAGGCCGAGGTCCACGTGCACGCCGCTCGTGACCGCGGTCACCTGGCCCGCGCCCTGATTGGCCCGCAGTCCCGGCGAGCGCTTCAACACGGGCGGCGATCCTTTTCGCAGCAGCAACCAGAACGGCTCCTTGCGATCGCACGCGGGCGACGCGCTCGTGCAATCGGAAAACCCGACGATCACCTCGCGATCGGAAAACACGGATCGATGCGCGAGCACGTTGATCTCAGCGCGGCTGTCGTCGAGCGGCGTACCGCTCACGGTCACTACGCTCGACGGAGGCGTGCCCGTGCGGGTCACGACGTTGATCGGTCCGGCGATCGTCGCGATCGGCCGTGCCGCGGCGCGCAGGTCCTCGTGTGCCAGCAGGCGCGGTCGCGCAGGTGCGCGTGCGGTGCCGGGCTTTGTCTGCAGGCTCGCGAGAGTCGGAACGGGCCGCGGAGCGGCGGCCACGGGCTTGGCTGGCCCGCCGGCGGCGATGGCTGGCGCGTCGCTCGATCTCACGATCGCTCCTTCGTTTGGCGCCGGCACCTGCCCCGGCTCGGCGCGGCCCGTCACAGGTGCAGCGACATCCGGCGCGCGCGCGATGACCCAGGTCTGCAGCAGCACGACCACGGAGAGACCCGCGACGAGCCACCAGGCCGGATGCATGCCGCGAAACCGCTTCTGCAGTCCTGCCGGCACGCGGACACCCCGCAGGGCCTCCTGCAGAGTCGGGCTCGAGACGAGTTCGCGTAGTGTCGGCAAGCGCGCCGACACGCCGCCCGTTAACGGCCGACGCAGATGCAACCCGCGCAAGTCGGGCCAATGCAGACTTCGCCAGGGCAGCCATTTCAACGACGGCCAGTGCAGCGTTCGCAAACGGAACGAGGGCCAGAGCGATGGCGAGTGCAGCGCTCGCAAACGGATCGAGGGCCAGCTCAGCGTCGGCCAGTGCAGCGCTCGCGCACGGATCGATAGCCGGTCCAGCAATGGCCATCGGAGCGGCCAATCGATCCGGCGGCGAGCGCGACGCGCGGGCTGCGTCACGTGCGGCCGGGTGGAGAGCACGTCGTCGAACGGGTCAGGTGGCGACGCGTGCGAGACGCGTGCACCAGCGCCGGTTGGCACACCGGCGACCGGGACCGGCCTCACCGGCCGCGGTGCATTCACACCAGTCGTGCTGCTAGCCGGCCGCAGCGTGCCCGCGATGGGCGCGGCGGCGGCTGGGAGCGGCACCGCCGTGACGGGCGTGCCGCTCGCGGGCGGCAGCGGCGGACGCACGGCGGGCGCGACACCTACGGCTGGGCGCGGGGCGGTCGCGGGTGCGGGGCCGGTCACGGGTGCGATGGTCCGTGCCGGCAGCGACGCGGTCTCGACGGGGGCAGAAGCTGCCGGGCGCGGCCGAGCCTCGACAGGAGCAGGGACTGCCGGTCGGGGTGCGGTGCCGACAGGGGCGGGCGTGGCTTGCGGTCGCGGTGCAGTTTCGACCGGAGCCTCGATGTCGACGGCGGTCGGCACCAGCCGCGGTGTGCTCTCGACTGGGGCGATGGTCGGTGCTGGTCCGGGTGCGCTCTCGACAGGAGCGGTGGTCGGTGCGGTCTCGACAGTGTCGGTAGTCGGTGCCAGGCGCGGTGCGCTCTCGACGAATGTGAGGGTCGCTGCCGGGTGCTGCTCTGCGACAGCTGGCGAGTGAACGAATGGACTGTCTTCGGTCAGCTCAGTCGCTTCCGTTGGCGTGAGTGTGCTGACGGCCGTCGCCAGGGCCGGCAACGGCTGGGGCGTCGGACGCACCAGCAAGCCCGGCACAGCCGGATCGGTGCCGATGGTGATGGCTGCGTCGCGGCGCGCAAGGCTCGGCGAGGGTTCGGCGGCGAGCCGATGCAGCGCCTCGGCCTCCGTCAGGAGACGCAGTTGCGAGTGCTCGGTGATCACGATCGAGACGCTCTTATACGACTGCCCATCGTTCGTCTGCGTGAGGATCGGATCGACCAGGCCGATCGCGCACAGCCACTGCCCGGGTTGCAGGTCCGTCGGGCAGGCGACGGCCGCGACACCGTCTGCGGGCCACAACGCAAGGCACACCATGTCCTCCTGCGCGTCACCGAATTCCACCCGCACGACGGGCGGATCGTCGCCGGCCGCGGGCTCGCGTACCACGCGGCGGATGCGCCCGACGAGCTCGACCCGATCGCCGATGTGCGCGCAGCAGCGCGCGAAGTTCGTCGCATCGAGCACCGAGTACGCGGGAATGTAGGCCGGCTTCGTCGGCCTCGCCGAGGTCGCGAACGTGATCGTTCCGGCGGCCGGTATGCGGCGGCCGGCGCGGAAGTCCTCGAGGGAGGGGATGCGCCCGAACGGCGACCGGCATATGGCCGCGAGCTCCCTGGCCCTTGCGCCCGGCCCGTCGAGCCCAACGAGCACACCGAACGCGGCAGAGCTGGAAGGATCGGCGAAGTCGGCCGCGCGCAGGACGATGCCCGCCTCGTCGCTTCCGGTCAGCTCCCAGAGCGCCGGCTGCAATGCCAAGGCCTCGAGTGCGACGTCGAGCACTGCGAAGGAGAAGCGGTCCAGTCGCTCGTCGAAGTGCACCCAGCTGCGCCCGGGATGCTGGAAGTTCCGCTGGCCGAGCTCGGTGCCGCCCCAGGGCTCGAGTTCCGGGACGAACATCCCGTCGTAGTCGATCAGCGCGAGCTCGGTTGCGCTGCGTACGATGACGTTGCCGGGCTGGATATCGCCGTGCGCGATGTCGTTGTCCTCGAGCACCTGCGCGAGGTCACGCAGCGTCTCGCGCAACGTGAGCAGCGTCTCGGGGTCGTCGCGATGATCGGAGACGAACTGCGCGAGCGTGCGGCCATCCGCCCACCGCATCCGGACGATCGGGTACTGGCCGCTCTCGGTGCGGATGCCTGCGGGCTGGAACTCGAACTCGACGAAGTAGGGGTTCGCGACCGAGCGCAGCTTGCGCGCGATCGCGTCATAGCGTCGCTCGAGCGAATCGGCCTCCTTGTGGAAGCAGCGCACTGCGTAGCGCGACCCGCCCGATGTCACCTCGTAGGTCAGCGCGAAATTGCCGCTGCGAGCGAAGGGGATGCCGGAGGCACTCTTGCGCACCGTTCCCCGCGCGAGCACCGGGTCGGAAAATACCGTCCCGGGTGGCAATCGAAGTGCGTCCGTGTACTCCTCGAATGATGGATAGCTCATACCTGCCGACTGTCGACGGGCCCCCGGGGGCGGGTCGGACTTCATGCTACTGCAAGCCGGGTGGCCGTACGCTCGGTCAGGTCACGGGATGCCCTTGCGGCCGCCCGGCGCATATCGGCCGGGCCGGCCCGGTTACCGCGGCCGGCCGGGCACATCCAGGGAGCGAGGTCCATTCCCTATAATCCGCGCGGCGCACCACGGTGTGCCGGCGCCACGCGGCGAAAGTGGCGGAACTGGTAGACGCGCTGGACTTAGGATCCAGTGGGTAACCCCCGTGAGGGTTCGAATCCCTCCTTTCGCACCAGGCGCAGGTACTGCGCGGAGTTATGCCCCCGTGGCAGAATACGCGGCTTTTCCGGGCGGCCGCCCGCGCGACTCTCGTGCTGTACGAGGACCGATGAGCATGCAGGTTTCGATCGAATCGACCGGCGCCCTCGAGCGCCGGATGGAAGTCAGCGTCCCGCGGGAGCGGGTCGAGAAGGCGATCGACGAGCGCCTGAAGCGCGTCAGCCGCACGGCGAAGCTCAAGGGCTTCCGTCCCGGCAAGGTGCCGCTCAAGGTGATCCGACAGCAGTTCGGCGCGCAGGTGCGGCAGGAAGTCCTGACGGACCTCGTGCAGTCGAGCTTCGCCGAGGCCGTGAGCCAGGAGCGGTTGAGCCCTGCGGCCGGACCGCGCATCGAGCCCATCGCGACCTCGCCCGACGAGGACCTGCGCTACCGGGCGGTGTTCGAAGTCCTGCCCGAGGTCCAGCTCCGGGTGGTCGACGGCCTGGCGGTCGCGCGCCCGGTGGCCGAGGTCGCCGATGCCGACGTGGACGCAATGGTCGAGAACCTGCGCGCGCAACGTCCCAGGTTCGTGACGGTGGAACGGGAGAGCCGCGAGGGCGACCGGATCACCATGAACTTCGCCGGTCACATCGACGGCAAGAGCTTCGAGGGCAGCAAGGGCGACAACGTCAGCGTGCTGCTCGGCGGCGGCCGGATGCTCAGGGACTTCGAGACGGGTGTTACGGGCGCGCGCGGCGGCGAGCGTCGCACGATCGACGTGCGCTATCCGGACGACTACCACAACAAGGATCTCGCGGGGCGTATCGCGAACTTCGACATCGAAGTGCTGCTCGTCGAGGAGAAGCACCTGCCCGAGCTCGACGACGACTTCTGCCGTGAATACGGCGTCCTCGAGGGCGGCATCGAGCAGCTGCGCAGCGAAGTGGCCGACAACATGCGCCGCGAGCTCCAGGACAACGTCCGCGCCCGCGTCAAGCAGCAGCTGCTCGACCGGCTCCTGGAGGCGAATCCCGTCGACCTGCCGCGCGGCCTGGTCGAGGCCCAGGTACGGGACATGCAGCTCGAAGCCGGCCGACGCATGGGGGCAAAGGAAGTCTCGCAGCTCCCGTCCGCGGAGCAGTTCGTCGAGCCGGCGCGTCGGCGTGTCGCACTCGGCCTGCTGGTCGGCGAGCTGATCCGCTCGCGCGGCATCGAGCTCGACCGCGCGCGGGTGGAGGAGCGGCTCTCCGATCTCGCGGCCGGCTACCCGGACCCGGGCCCGGTGCTGAAGGCGTATCGGCAGAATGCGGATGCGATGCGACAGATCGAGAACTCAGTCCTCGAGGACCAGACCGTCGACCACCTGCTCGAGCGCGCGAAAGTGACGGATCAGCCGGCGTCGTTCCGCGAAATCATGAACTTTGGAGCGTGAGACGAGCCTATAGGTTTATGGTTGCCCCCAGCGTATGGCCTTCTTCCACTACACTACCGACACCTCCACCGCTCCCATCCGCCCATGCCTACCTCGCCTCATTCCTTGAACCTGGTCCCGATGGTCGTCGAGCAGACCGCTCGCGGAGAGCGGGCGTACGACATCTACTCGCGGCTGCTCAAGGAGCGCGTGATCTTCATCGTCGGCTCCGTCGAGGATTACATGGCGAACCTCGTCGTCGCGCAGCTGCTGTTCCTGGAGTCGGAAAACCCGGAGAAGGACATCGCGCTGTACATCAACTCGCCGGGCGGCTCCGTGAGTTCCGGGCTCGCGATCTACGACACGATGCAGTTCATCCGCCCCGACATCAGCACGATCTGCGTCGGTCAGGCCGCGAGCATGGGCGCCGTGCTCCTCGCGGGCGGAGCCAAGGGCAAGCGATTCTGCCTGCCGCACTCGCGGGTGATGATTCACCAGCCGCTCGGCGGCTTCCAGGGCCAGGCGACGGACATCGAAATCCATGCGCGCGAGATCCTCGATGCGCGCGACCGCCTGAACCGGATCCTGTCGGTGCACACCGGCCAGTCGATCGACAAGATCCGCCAGGACACCGATCGGGACAACTTCATGACGGGTGAGCAGGCCATAAGTTACGGCTTGATCGATGGTGTCCTGGCACGCCGCGCGGAGACCGGTATGGCAGTCCGCCAGTGAGGCCCCGCGCTCAGTTAAGTAACTGTAGGCACGAGGGTTTTTGCGCGGTCTGGTGCCGCGTGGTATAAGCGATCCGAGGCCGTCAGCGACGGTCCCGCAGGGCCCCGGGGGGCGGTTTCGAGCAAGGTCAGCGCATGGCGGATGATTCACGCGGCAAGCACGACGACGGCAAGCTTCTCTACTGCTCGTTCTGTGGCAAGAGCCAGCACGAAGTTCGAAAGCTGATCGCCGGGCCGTCGGTTTTCGTCTGCGACGAGTGCGTCGAGCTCTGCAACGACATCATCCGCGAGGAGCTCGAGGAGAAGGCGGAAAAGACCCGCGAGAAGCTCCCAAGGCCGCAGGAGATCAAGCGGGTCCTCGACGAGTACGTCATCGGCCAGAATCGCGCAAAGAAGGTGCTGTCGGTTGCCGTCTACAACCACTACAAGCGCCTGCAGACGAAGTCCGGAGAGCGCGCCCGCGACGAGGTCGAGCTCGCCAAGAGCAACATCCTGCTGATCGGGCCGACCGGCAGCGGCAAGACGCTGCTCGCAGAGACGCTCGCGCGGCTGCTCAACGTGCCGTTCACGATCGCGGATGCGACGACGCTGACCGAGGCCGGCTACGTCGGCGAGGACGTCGAGAACATCATCCAGAAGCTGCTGCAGAAGTGCGACTACGACGTCGAGAAGGCACAGACCGGCATCGTCTACATCGACGAGATCGACAAGATCTCGCGCAAGAGCGACAACCCGTCGATCACGCGCGACGTATCGGGCGAGGGCGTGCAGCAGGCGCTGCTCAAGCTGATCGAAGGCACGATCGCCTCGGTTCCGCCGCAGGGCGGCCGCAAGCACCCGCAGCAGGAGTTCCTGCAGGTCGACACGGGGAACATCCTGTTCATCTGCGGCGGCGCCTTCGCCGGCCTCGAGAAGATCATCATGAACCGCACGCAGAAGAGCGGCATCGGCTTCGTCGCCGACGTGCGGGAACCCAACGCGCGGCAGCACGGCAGCGACCTGTTCCACGACGTTGAGCCCGAGGACCTGATCAAGTACGGCCTCATCCCGGAGTTCGTCGGCCGCCTGCCGGTCGTGGCCACGCTCGACGAGCTCGACGAGTCCGCGTTGATGCAGATCCTGACCGAGCCGCGCAACGCGCTCACGAAGCAGTACCGCAAGCTCTTCGACATGGAAGGCGTCGATCTCGAGTTCCGCGAGGAGTCGCTGCGCGCCGTGGCGCGCCGCGCCATGCAGCGCAAGACCGGCGCGCGGGGCTTAAGGACGATCCTCGAGAACGTGCTGCTCGATATCATGTACGACCTGCCGGGCATGCGGAACGTTCAGAAGGTCGTGATCGACGAGGACGTGATCGAGGGCGAGAGCAAGCCGTACCTGGTGTACGGGGCCGACGAATCGCGCCTCGCGGCCGTCGAGGAGCGCCGCACGGGGTCGGATCACTGAAAGAGGGGTCAGATCTATTTTCCCGTGCGCGCGGCGCGATGATCATCGGCCACCACGGGCGAAAATAGGTCTGACCCCTTTCTCGTCGTTCGCGCTCGCACTTGAATCCTGATCGCCGCTCCACAATGATGAGCGCGTATTCTGGCGGCCCGACGCCCGGCGTGGCGGCGGCTGCACCCACGTCCAAGCCCGCGTCGCGGGCGATGCCCCGGAGGCCTGTCTAAGTGACGACCGAAGAACCAGCGACCGAATCTACCATCACCTCCGATGCGCTGCCGGTGCTGCCGCTGCGCGACGTCGTGGTCTACCCGCACATGGTGATCCCGCTGTTCGTCGGTCGCGAGAAGTCGATCCTGGCGCTCGAGCAGGCCATGAAGGTGAACAAGCAGATCCTGCTGCTCGCACAGAAGCAGGCGGACGTGGACGATCCGGCGCCAAAGGACCTCTACCAGGTCGGCACCATCGCCACGATCCTGCAGCTGCTCAAGCTGCCCGACGGCACGGTCAAGGTGCTGGTCGAGGGTACCGAGCGCGCCGCCGTGAGCGCGCTCACGGCAGGCGAGTACTTCGCGGCGCAGGTGGCGCCGCTGGGGGATACCGAGCAGTACGAGGAGCGCGAGATGGACGTGCTCGTCCGCTCGGCCGTCTCGCAGTTCGAGCAGTACGTCAAGCTCAACCGCAAGGTGCCGCCCGAGATCCTGACCTCGCTCGCGGGGATCGAGCAGCCCGGCCGCCTCGCAGACACCGTCGCCGCGCACATGTCGCTCAAGCTCGACGCGAAGCAGAAGGTCCTCGAGATCCAGGACGTGCGCCGCCGCCTCGAGCACATCCTCGCCCTGATCGAGGGCGAAATGGACGTGCTGCAGATCGAGAAGCGCATCCGGGGCCGCGTCAAGCAGCAGATGGAGAAGAGCCAGCGCGAGTACTACCTCAACGAGCAGATGAAGGCGATCCAGAAGGAGCTGGGCGAGATGGACGACGCGCCCAACGAGATCGCCGAGCTCGAGAGGCGCATCGCCCGCGCCGGCATGCCGAAGGAGGCCAAGGAGAAGGCCGGGTCAGAGCTGGCGAAGCTCAAGCTCATGTCACCGATGTCGGCAGAGGCGACGGTCGTGCGCAACTACGTCGACTGGCTGGTGAAGGTCCCGTGGAAGAAGCGCACCAAGGTCAAGCACGACATCGCCTCGGCCGAGCGGGTGCTCAACGAGGATCACTACGGCCTGGACAAGGTGAAGGAGCGCATCGTCGAGTACCTGGCCGTGCAGCAGCGCGTGCAGACGCTCAAGGGACCGATCCTGTGCCTGGTGGGGCCGCCGGGCGTCGGCAAGACCTCGCTCGGGCAGAGCATCGCCAGGGCGACCAACCGCAAGTTCGTCCGCATGTCGCTCGGCGGCGTGCGCGACGAGGCCGAGATACGCGGCCACCGCCGCACCTACATCGGCTCGATGCCCGGCAAGATCATCCAGAACATGGCGCGGACCGGGGTCCGGAACCCGCTGTACCTGCTGGACGAAGTCGACAAGATGGCGATGGACTTCCGCGGCGACCCGTCTGCCGCGCTGCTCGAGGTGCTGGACCCGGAGCAGAACTCCGCGTTCAGCGATCACTACCTGGAAGTCGACTTCGACCTGTCCGAGGTGATGTTCGTGTGCACCGCGAACACGCTCAACATCCCGCCGCCGCTGCTCGACCGCATGGAAGTGATCCGGCTGCCCGGTTACACCGAGGACGAGAAGGCGAACATCGCCCGCCGCTACCTGCTGCCGAAACAGGTAAAGCAGAACGGGCTGAGGCCGGAGGAGATCAAGGTCACCGACCCGGCGATACTCGAGATCATCCGCCACTACACCCGCGAAGCGGGCGTGCGCAACCTCGAGCGCGAGCTGTCGAAGATCTGTCGCAAGTCCGTCAAGGAGCTGCTGCTCGACACGCGCCGCAAGCTGATCACCGTGGCGCCGAAACAGGTGCCGAAATACCTGGGCGTGAAGCGCTTCCGCTACGGGCGCGCCGAGGAGAACGATCACATCGGCCAGGTGACCGGGCCTCGCGTGGACCGAGGTCGGCGGCGAGCTGCTGACGATCGAGGCCGCGATCGTGCCCGGCAAGGGCAAGCTCACCCACACCGGGCAGCTGGGCGAGGTGATGCAGGAGTCGATCCAGGCCGCGATGACCGTCGTGCGCAGCCGGGCCGCCGTGCTCGGGCTCGACCCCGAGTTCTACCAGAAGGCCGACGTGCACATACACGTGCCCGAGGGTGCGACGCCCAAGGACGGCCCGAGCGCGGGCGTCGGGATGTGCACCGCGCTCGTGTCCGCGCTCACCCGCATCTACGTGCGCGGCGACCTGGCGATGACCGGCGAGATCACGCTGCGCGGCGAGGTGCTGCCGATCGGCGGCCTCAAGGAGAAGCTGCTGGCGGCGCACCGTGGCGGCATACGCACGGTGCTGATCCCCGACGAGAACGTGAAGGACCTCGTGGAGATCCCGCAGAACATCAAGGGCAGCCTGGAGATCAAGCCGGTCAAGTGGATCGACGAGGTCCTGCAGTACGCGCTGCGCAACATGCCGCAGCCGCAGCCCCAGCCGATCACGGTCGCGCCGGAGGTCGTCGACGAGAAGCGCGCCAAGCGTGCCGGACGGCGCCAGGGCAAGGTACACGCGCACTGATCGTGCGCCCGTCGGTGCGGCGCGCGGTGCCGTCGCCGTTTCGAACCATCGGAGGTTAGACGTATGAACAAGAATGACGTGATCGACACCGTGAGCGAGCGCACGGGTCTCGCGAAGTCGGACGCGGCGCGCGCTGTCGAGGCAGTGCTCACGACGGTGACCGAAGCCCTGCAGAAGGGCGACACCGTGGCCCTTTCCGGCTTCGGAATCTTCGCGGCGAAAGCGCGCGCAGCGCGCACCGGGCGCAATCCGCGCACCGGTGAGGCGATCTCGATTCCGGCCAGCCGCGCGCCGACCTTCAAGGCTGGCAAGGCCTTGAAGGATGCCGTAAACTAATCGGCCTCCCAGAGGGTGCCGGGTGCTTAGCTCAGCTGGGAGAGCGTCGCCCTTACAAGGCGAAGGTCGGGGGTTCGAACCCCTCAGCACCCACCAGTACACGCGGAGTGGTAGTTCAGTCGGTTAGAATACCGGCCTGTCACGCCGGGGGTCGCGGGTTCGAGTCCCGTCCACTCCGCCATTTCCCGAACCGATGAAGGCCCGCTCGCGCGGGCCTTTCGCTTGAATACACACGGGCCCACGGGCCGCGGACGCGTAACGCCATGCTGCAGAGAATACGCGACAGGATTTCCGGTTGGGTCGCCGGGACTTTCTCTCGGTGCGATCGCGGTGGTGTTCATCTTCTGGGGCATACAGTTCGAGGGTGCCACGACCTCGGCAGCCGCGCGCGTCAACGGCGAGAGCGTGCCCCTCGAGCAGGTGCGTCGTGCCTGGCAGGAACGCCAGACCGAGCTGCAGCGGCAGACGCGCGACGAGCTGCCCGACGAGCTCGTGAAGAGCCAGCAGCGCTCGCTGCTCGACGACTTCATACGGCGCGAGCTGCTGCGACAGAGGACTGACGAGCTTGGCTACCGGATCAGCGACCAGAAGATCGTCGACACGCTGAACTCGATCCCGGCCCTGCAGGTCGACGGCCGGTTCTCGCGCGACCGCTACGCTGCGCTGCTTCGACAGCAGGGCCGGACGGAGGCCGCCTTCGAGGCCGAGCTGCGCGACGATCTGCAGGTGGGCGAGCTGCAGCGCGGTATCGCGGTGTCGTCCTTCGCGACGCCGGGCGAGCTCAGGCGTCGCCTGGAGCTGGAAGGCGAGCGGCGCGACGTGGACTACGCGGTCCTGCCGGCGGCGAACTTCGATGCGCAGGCGTCGGTGGCCGCGGGCGAGGTCGAGCGCCGGTACGAAGCGCAGAAGTCCCGATACATGACGCCCGAGACGGTGTCGCTGCAGTACGTCGAGCTCAACCTTGACGAGGTCGCGGCCGGGGTCGAGGTCACCGAGGAGGGGCTGCGAAGGTACTACGACGAGGTCGCCCCCGAGCGCTTCGTCGAGAGCGAGCAGCGCCGGGCGAGCCACATCCTCGTCGAGTCCGGCAGCGACGATGCGGCGGCGCGGAAGCGCGCCGACGAACTCATGGCCAAGGCGCGCAGCGGCGCGGACTTCGCGGCGCTGGCGCGCGAGAGCTCCGACGACGCCGGCTCGAAGGCGCAGGGCGGGGACCTCGGCTGGTCGACGCGCGACGCTTACGTTGCGCCCTTCGCCGAGGCGCTGTACTCGATGCAGAAGGGCGAAATCAAGGGCCCGGTCAAGACGCAGTTCGGCTACCACATCATCCGCCTCGACGACCTCCGCCCGGCGCGCCAGCGCAGCTTCGACGAGGTTCGGGCCGAGCTCGAGGCCGAATACCGCCGCGACCAGGCGCAGTCGCTGTTCTACGAGCGCTCCCAGCAGCTCGCCGACGAGTCGTTCGCGGCGTTGAGCGAGCTCGATTCCGTGGCGCGCAAGCTGGGGCTCCCGCTGCGCACCGCGGAGTCGTACACGCGCGACGGGGGTGGACCGTTCGGCGCCGAGCGCAAGGTGATCGAAGCGGTATTCGCCGACGACGTTCTCGTCGATCGTCAGAACAGCGCGCCGATCAGCATCGACGACGACCGGGTCGTCGTGCTGCGCGTGACGGCGCATTCGGAGCGGCAGCAGAAGCCGCTGGCCGCCGTGCGCGCGGAGATCGAGGCAGAGCTCAAGAGCGAGGCCGCGCACAAGGCCGCGGGCGCTGCAGCGGACGCGGCGATCGCCCGGCTCAAGGACGGTGCAGGCTGGAACGAGGTAGTCGCGGAACTCGGGGTCACGGCTGCGGGGCAGGTGACGGTCGAGCGGAGCAACGCCGAGCTCCCGGCCGAACTGCTCGAAGCGTTGTTCGCAGCACCCGCGCCGGAAGCCGGCCGCCCGAGCGCGGGCAAGGCGACGCTCGCGACCGGCGACCCGGTCCTGTTCGTGGTGCATGCGCGGCGTCCGGGATCGACGCAGTCACCGGAAGAGGCGGCACGGCTGGGCGCAGAGATGCGCGCCGTCGCGGGTCGCGCCGGCGCGTCCGAGTTCGCGGCCTATCTGCAGTCGGTCGAGCGTGGAGCGAAAATCAAGCGCAACGAAAAAGCGTTTGAATAGGCGCTCTCCATTTCCGTCACTGCAGTCGGTAGTCTACCACGGTCACGGAAATGGAGAATGTCCCCATTCCTCCGGAAACGCCATCCCGACGTGGCTGTAGCCGGCATCGACGTACACCACTTCACCGGTGACGCCGGAAGCCAGGTCGGAGCAGAGAAACGCCGCGACGTTGCCGACTTCTTCGATCGTGACGTTGCGGCGCAATGGCGTGGCCGCCGCGACGTGGGTGAGCATCTTGCGGAAGCCGCTGACACCGGCCGCGGCCAGGGTCTTGATCGGCCCGGCCGAGATCGCGTTGACGCGGGTACCGGCGGGGCCGAGATCCGCCGCCAGGAACCGGACGTTGGCCTCGAGGCTCCCCTTGGCGAGCCCCATCACGTTGTAGCTCGGAATGGAGCGCACGGCGCCCAGGTAGGTCATCGTGAGGATCGCGCCGCGCCGCCCCGCCATCAGCGGTCGGCCGGCCTTGGCGAGCGCGGCGAGGCTGTAGCTCGAGATGTCGTGCGCGACCTGGAAGCCCTCGCGCGTCAAGCTGTCGAGATAGCCGCCCGCGAGCTGCTCGCGCGGCGCGAACGCCACGCTGTGCACGATCACGTCGAGCGATCCCCAGGCCTCGCCGATCCTGCCAAACGCGGCGTCGATTTCGCCGTCGTGTGCGACGTCCATGGGCAGCACGAGCGCCGACCCGAAGCCCTGCGCCATCTCCTCGACGCGTTCCTTGAGTCGGTCGTTCTGGTAGGTGAAGGCGAGCTCGGCGCCCTCGCGACGCATCGCCGAGGCGATGCCGTACGCGATCGAGCGCTCGGTGGCGAGCCCGACGATCAAGGCTCGCTTGCCGGCGAGGAAACCCATGTCAACCTCCGCTGAAGCGGCTCGGGTCGACGTAGAGTATCAGGCGCTGGCCGGCGCGTAGCGCGGACGCGTTGCGCAGCCCGTTCCAGCCCATCAGCTGGCGGATGGTGACATTGAAGCGCTCTGCGATCTGCGACAGGGTGTCGCCCGGCCGCACCTTGTAGGTCATCCGGGTCGATTCAGCCGCAGCGACGCGGGTGTACGTGCCGGACGAGGCGGGTACAGTCAGCCGCGTGCCGAGCGCAAGGCGGGTCTGCGTCTGGATGCCGTTCGCGGCCGCGAGCTCCGGCACCGACACACCGTACAGCCGCGCGATGCCCCAGAGCGTGTCGCCGGCGCGCACGGTATGCACCGCGGGCCCCGTGTCCGCGACCGCGGTGGGTGCCGCCGCAGTCGCGGTCAGTGCTGCCGGTTGCGCACTCACGGCCGCTGCGCGGTAGGCGGGGGCGTCCCTGCGGCCAGGGATCACGAGGCGCTGGCCTGTGATGATGGTCGAACCCCTGATGCCGTTCGCGGCCTTGAGCTCGCCGAGCGAGACGCCGTGGTGTCGCGCGATCGAGGAAAGGGTTTCGCCCTTGCTCACGTAGTGGCTGCCGACGTCCGGCTCTTTGACCGCCGCGATCCAGAGCTTCGCTGCCTGGTCCGGGCTCAGCATCGCCTGCCGCAGGACCTCGGCACGCTCGATGGGCAGCAGCAGTCGGTGCGGCCCTTTCGGCGGCGTCGTCTGGCGGTTGTAGGCCGGGTTGAGCGCGAACATGTCGTCCTGGGTCACGCCCGCGAGTTCCGCCGCGTTGCCGATGTGGACCTGCCGCCCCGGCTCGACGACGTCGAAGTAGGGACGGTTCGGGATCGGTGCGAATTGCAGCCCGTAGGCCTGCGGGTCGGCAATGATCCGCCGGATCGCGAGCAACTTGGGGACGTAATAGCGCGTCTCCCTGCGCAGGCTCAGGTCGAAGAAATCGGTCCCGCGCCCGGCGCGGGCGTTGCTGGCCACCGCCTGGCGCACCGTCCCCTCGCCGCCGTTGTACGCCGCGATCGCGAGGAACCAGTCGCCGTCGAAGTAGCGATGCAGGTACTGCAGGTAGGAGAGCGCGGCCTGGGTCGATTCGATCACGTCACGTCGTTCGTCGAGCCACCAGGTCTGGTCGAGACCGTAGTGCCGCCCGGTGCGCGGCATGAACTGCCAGAGGCCCGAGGCGCGGCTGCGTGAGTAGGCGACGGGATTGAACGCGCTCTCGACCACCGGCAGCAGCGCGAGCTCCATCGGCATGCCCCGCTTCTCGATCTCCGTGACGATGTAATGAAGGTAACGGGCGCCGCGACGGAACGTGCGGTCCAGCAGCTCAGGCTGCGAGCGGTAGTGCGCGAGCTCGCGGTCGACCGCGTCGTGCCGCACGTCGGTGAGCGCGTAACCGGCACGGATACGATCGAGCAGGTCGGGATAGCGGTCGGGCGCGTCGCCCGGGTCGGACGCCGGCACGGATACGGGGGGCGCCGGGATCGCCTGTTCGGACGGCTCGGGATGCTGCGGTGCCGGCGGCAGGCTCGAGTACTCGCCGGTACGGGTGGTGCTGCAACCCGCGAGCCACAGCGCCGCGGCGAGGAGCGTGAGGCCGATGGCCGGGGTACGTGTCATCTCAGCGAAACCCATCCTTCCACCCGTCGTTCGATGCCGATCGTAGTCGGCAGCGTCGACTTGTCGCGTGAACGCAGTTCACGGCTTGGTGGGTGACGAGGATCGCGCGCAGCCGCAGGCCGTGTTCTTCGACGGGACGGGTATCCCCGGGATCAACGACGGCTGCGCCGGACGGGTCACTTCGAGCATTCATCCCCCCGGTGACGGGCCATGAATCCGGGCGCCGGTATTAGAACGGGTCGGCCCGGAAAATTCCACACTATGTCGCACGTTTTTGCGCGTTTCCGGCCATCGAGCGGCTATCCTTGTCCGCCATGAGGAATATGTCAGAGACCTCGAGCTGGCTCGACACGCCTCTGGGTCGCGGGGTCGTCGACCTGGAGCGCGACTTGATGCACGACGCGCTGGCCGACGTCTTCGGCTTCGAGCTGCTGCAGGTCGGCGCCTGGGGCCGTGGCACGGAACTCTCTGCCATGGCCCGCACGCAGAATCGTCGCTGGATCGCGCCGGACGCGACCGGGCCGGGCGCGGTGCGCGCGCAGTACGACGCGTTGCCGATTGCAAGCGGCTCGGTCGAGGCCGTGGTGCTGCCGCACACGCTGGAGTACGCGCCACGGCCTCACGAGCTGCTGCGCGAGGTCGATCGAGTGCTTCGAGGCGAAGGCCAGGTGCTGATCTGCGGCTTCAATCCGCACGGCCCCTGGGGTCTCCGGCATCGAGCCTCCGGCGGCCGGTTTCCGCCGTCCGCCGATCGGTTGATGAGCGAGGGTCGCCTGCGCGACTGGCTGCGGTTGCTCGGTTTCGAGGTCGCAAGCACGCGCCGCTACCTGTTCGCCCCGCCCTGGTCGCGACGCCTGCACCACGACGGGCCCAGCTGGCTCGAGCGACGCGGACCGATGCTCGCGCCGCCGCTCGCGGGGGCGTACCTCCTGCGCGCCGTCAAGCGGGTGCACTGCGTCACGCCGATCCGTCCGACCTGGAGCCGGCCGCGCACGGTGGTGGGTGGCATCGTGGAGCCGACGCCGAGAAACGTCGCGTGACGGACGTTGAGATCTATACCGACGGGGCCTGCCGCGGAAACCCGGGCCTCGGTGGCTGGGGCGCGTTGCTCGTTTCCGGCGAAGCCAGGCGCGAGCTCTACGGTGCCGAGGCCGGCACCACCAACAACCGCATGGAACTGACCGCGGCCATAAAGGCGCTGGCGGCGCTCAAGCGTCCCTGCCGCGTGCGGCTCTACACCGATTCGCAATACGTGCGCAACGGCATCACCGAATGGCTGCCGCAGTGGAAGGCGCGCGGCTGGAAGACCGCGGATCGCAAACCGGTGAAGAACGCCGACCTCTGGCTCGCGCTCGAGCGCGAGACCGCCCGCCACGACGTGGAGTGGCACTGGGTGCGCGGTCATTCCGGGCACGCCGGCAACGAGGCGGCCGACGCGCTCGCGAACCGCGCGATCGACGAGCTGCTCGCGGCATCCTAAGGTTCCTAACCGGCGCGGGGCCGCCCGGCGGCGCGACGGCAGCGTGTAAACTGTCGCCCGCCAAGGGCAGCGCAGAACAACATGGACTTCATCGACCTCAAGACACAGTACCGGCGGATCAAGCCCGCGATGGACGAGCGCATGGCGAGGGTGCTGGCGCACGGCCAGTACATCCTCGGTCCCGAGGTCGCCGAGCTCGAGACGGCACTCGCACGGTATGTGGGGATGAAGCACTGCGTCGCGGCGGCCAGCGGCACCGATACGCTGCTGATCGCGCTCATGGCGCTCGGCATCGGGCCCGGCGACGAGGTGATTACGGTGCCGTTCACCTTCATCGCGACCGGCGAGATGATCGCGCTCATCGGCGCTACGCCGGTGTTCGTCGACATCGATCCACGAACCTGGAACCTCGACCCGGCGCGCCTGGAAGGGGCGATCACGCCGCGCACCCGGGCGATCATGCCGGTGTCGCTGTATGGCCAGTGCTCCGACCACGCGGCCATCAACGCCATCGCGGAGCGTCACCGACTGCCCGTGATCGAGGATGCCGCACAGAGCTTCGGCGCAACCCAGAACGGGAGGCGCTCGTGTGCGCTGTCGGAGATCGGGTCGACGTCGTTCTTCCCCTCGAAGCCGCTCGGCGCCTACGGCGACGGCGGCGCGCTGTTCACCGACGACGACGCGCTCGCGAAGCTCATGCGGGAGATCCGCGTGCACGGGCAGGACCGCCGCTATCACCACCCGAGGCTGGGGATCAACGGACGGCTCGACACGCTGCAGGCGGCGGTGGTGCTCGCCAAGCTCGAGATCTTCGATGACGAGGTCGCGGCGCGGGGCCGGATCGGCGCGCGCTACGGGGAGCTCATCCGCGAGGCGTTCGCCGGCGAGGAGGACCGCGTCGTGACGCCGTGGCTCGCGCCCGGCAACACCAGCGTGTACGCGCAGTACACCGTCGAGGTCGATGACCGCGACGGCGTCGAGGCGCGGATGAAGGCACAGGGGATACCCACGGCCGTGCACTACCCGATGCCGCTGCACCTGCAGCCGGTGTTCGCCGCCCTCGGCCAGGGCGAGGGCAGCTTCCCGGTCTCGGAGCGCGCGGCGCGCCGTGTCATCAGCCTGCCGATGCATCCGTACCTCGCGGAGGAGCAGCAGCGGCGGGTCGTGACGGCGTTGCGGGCCGCCGTGCTCGGCTGACTCGGGCGCTGGCCGCACCGCATGCGACAGGTCGTCCTCGACACCGAGACCACGGGACTGGAGCCGGAACTCGGGCACCGCGTCATCGAGATCGGGTGCATCGAGCTCATCGGCCGGCGACGCACGGGGCGGAGGTTCCATCGCTATCTGCGACCCGAGCGCGAGCTCGACTTCGCGGCGCTGCGCGTGCACGGCGTCACGGCCGAGTTCCTCGCAAGTCAGCCGCGGTTCGCCGACATCGCCGACGAACTGATCGCGTTCATCGGCGACGCCGAGCTCGTAATGCACAACGCAGCCTTCGACCTCGCGTTTCTCGACGCCGAGTTTGCCCGGCTCGGCACGCCACAGGCCGCAGGTGTGCACCCCCGAGCGCGTGCTCGATACGCTCGCGCTCGCGCGGCGGCTGCACCCGGGGCAACGCAACGGTCTCGACGCGCTCTGCAGGCGATACGGCGTCGACAATACGCGGCGCGAGCTGCATGGCGCGCTGCTCGACGCGGAGTTGCTGATCGACGTCTACCTCGCGATGACGGGGGGGCAGGGCGCGTTGACGCTCGAGTCTTCCCGCGCGGCGGAATCTTCCGCCCCTGACGCCGGCCGCGCTCTCCGGCCCGACGGGCCGCTCCTCGTCATGCGCGCGACTGCATCGGAGGTGGCCGCGCACGAGGACATGCTCAGGCTCCTCGACCGCACGAGCGGCGGCCGCACCGTGTGGCGGGTGCTCGAACGCGGCTCATGACGCGCACACTCGCGGAGGCCTTCGGCCGCAGCTTTCTCGGCAACGCGCCCGCCTGGTACAAGCAGCTCATCCTCGTCTTCCTGGTGGCGAACCCGGTCGTGCTCGCGACCCTCGGTCCGACGGTCGCGGGCTGGGCCGTGCTGCTCGAGTTCATCTTCACGCTGGCGATGGCGCTGCGCTGCTATCCGCTGCAGCCTGGCGGGCTCATCGCCCTCGAGGCCGTTCTCATCGGCCTGACGACGCCGGAGAGCGCCTACGAGGAGGTCGTGCAGGCGCTTCCCGTGCTTCTGCTGCTGATTTTCATGGTCGCGGGCATCTATTTTCTCCGCGACCTGCTGCTCTACGTGTTCACGGGCATCCTGCTCCGGGTGCGCTCCTCGTCGACGCTCGCGCTGCTCATCTGCGCCGTCTCGGCGGTGCTGTCCGCGTTTCTCGATGCACTGACCGTGGTGGCCGTGATCGTTACCGTCGGTCTCGGGTTCTACGACGTCTATCATCGGGCCGCGTCCGGCAAGCGACATGACGACGCCCATGACCCGTCCCGCGACGAAGGCGTGCCGGAGCTGCACACAGGGACCCTGGAGCAGTTCCGCGCGTTCCTGCGCGGTCTCATGATGCATGCCGCGGTGGGCACCGCCATCGGCGGCGTGACCACCCAGGTCGGCGAGCCGCAGAACCTGCTGATCGCCAAGCAGGCCGACTGGATCTTCGGGCAGTTCTTCCTCGAGGTCGCGCCCGTGTCGCTGCCGGTCGCGGTCGCGGGTCTCATGACCTGCTGGCTGATCGATCGGTTCCGCCTCTTCGGCTACGGCGCCGAGCTCCCGTCCGAGGTGCGGGCAGTCCTGCAGGCGCACGTCGACGAGCGCGAGGCCCGCGCCTCGCCCCGCGACCGGCAGGCACTCATCGTCCAGGCCGTCGTCGCCCTGGTGCTCGTCCTGTCGCTTGCCTTCCAGGTCGCCGAGGTCGGGTTGATCGGCCTGCTGGTGATCGTGCTGGCCACCTCGTTCACGGGGATCATCGAGGAGCACCGCATCGGCAAGGCGTTCGAGGCCGCTTTGCCATTCACGGCGCTGCTGGTCGTGTTCTTCGTCATCGTCGCCCAGATCCACGACCAGCACCTGTTCGAGCCGGTCATCCGCGCGGTGCTCGCGCTCGAGGGCCGGATGCAGGCCGCGATGCTCTATCTCGCGACGGGCGTGCTGTCCGCGATCAGCGACAACGTGTTCGTCGCGACGATCTACATCACCGAGATCAAGGCGGCCCTGCTGCAGGGAGCCGTATCCCGCGAGCAGTTCGAGATGCTGGCCGTCGCGATCAACACCGGGACGAACATCCCGAGCGTCGCCACGCCAAACGGCCAGGCGGCGTTCCTCTTCCTGCTCACCTCGCTCCTGGCCCCGCTGATCCGGCTCGGCTACGTGCGCATGGTCTGGATGGCGCTGCCGTATTTCGTGGTCATGACGGGTGTCGGTCTGCTGGCCGTGATCTACCTGCTGTGACGGAAACGCGGGCTCCGCCTTGACACGCCTCTCAAAGTCGCCAGCGCGGATGTGGCATCCTTCCGCGACCATTCGCAACCCCGGGATCCGCCCTTGCCCGTGAACAACAAGTCGTTCATGAACCGTCGCAGCCTCAGGATCGGCGTGATCGGCCTCGGCTACGTGGGGTTGCCGCTCGCGGTCGAGTTCGGCAAGCGCTTCCGCACCACGGGGTTCGACGTCAAGCCCGGGCGCATCGAGGAGCTGAAGCGCGGCCGCGACAGCACGCTCGAGGTGAGCCGCGAGGAGCTCGCCGCGGCACGTCAGCTTGCGTTCACGACGCGGCTCGAGGATCTCAAGTCGTGCCGGGTGTTCATCGTCACCGTCCCGACACCGATCGACGGGCACAAGCGTCCGGACCTCTCGCCCCTCGAGAAGGCCAGCGCGTCGGTGGGGCAGGTCCTCAAGAAAGGCGACATCGTCGTCTACGAGTCGACGGTCTACCCCGGCTGCACCGAGGAGATCTGCGTTCCCATCCTCGAGCGTGTCTCCGGGCTCAGGTTCAACCGCGACTTCCACGCGGGTTACAGCCCCGAGCGCATCAATCCAGGCGACAAGGAGCACCGGCTGACGACCATCCGCAAGGTCACCTCGGGCTCGACGCCCGAGGCGGCCGAGTTCGTCGACTCGTTGTACCGCTCGATCGTGACGGCGGGCACGCACAAGGCCTCGAGCATCCGGGTCGCGGAGGCGGCCAAGGTCATCGAGAACACGCAGCGTGACGTCAACATCGCACTGATCAACGAACTCGCGTTGATCTTCAACCGGCTCGGCATCGACACCGAGGAGGTGCTGAATGCGGCGGGCAGCAAGTGGAACTTCCTGCCGTTCCGGCCCGGCCTGGTCGGCGGGCATTGCATCGGCGTCGACCCGTATTACCTGACCCACAAGGCGCAGGCGATCGGCTATCACCCGGAGATGATCCTCGCGGGACGCCGCATCAACGACAACATGGGGATCTACGTCGCACAGCAGGTGGCGCAGCTGATGATCCACCGGCGCATCCAGGTGCGCGATTCGCGGATCCTGGTCATGGGGCTCACCTTCAAGGAGAACTGTCCCGACGTGCGCAACACGCGGATCGTGGACGTCGTGAACGAGCTCGCCAAGTTCGGCGCGGCGGTCGAGGTCTACGATCCCTGGGTCGACGCCGCGGAGGCGAAGCACGAATACGGGTTGTCGCCCGTCCAGCGCTTGCGCCCAGGGACCTACGATGCCATCGTGATGGGCGTGGCCCACCGGCAGTTCCGAGAGATGGGCATCAGGAAGGTCCGTGCGCTCGCGAAGAAACGGCACGTGCTCTACGACATCAAGTACGTGTTCGGCCGTGACGAAGTGGACGGGCGACTGTAGGCGATGAAGATCCTCGTCACCGGGGCGGCCGGTTTCATCGGCTTCCACACGGCGGGGAAGCTCCTCGCGCGCGGTGATGCGGTCGTCGGCCTCGACAACCTCAACGACTACTACGACGTCCGCCTCAAGCAGGCCCGGCTCGCGATCCTCGAGCGGCAGGCCGGCTTCCGTTTCGTGCGACTCGACCTGGCCGACCGTGCAGGCATGGCGGAGCTCTTCGCGCGCGAGCGCTTCGAGCGCGTCGTGCACGTAGGCGCGCAGGCCGGGGTCCGCTACTCGATCCAGAATCCGCTCGCCTACGTCGACAGCAACGTGGTCGGCACGGCGAACGTCCTCGAGGGCTGCCGTCACAACGGTGTGGCGCACCTCGTGTACGCCTCGACGAGCTCGGTCTACGGCGCGAACACGCGGATGCCGTTCTCCGTGCACCAGAACGTGGATCACCCGCTGTCCTTCTACGCGGCGACCAAGAAGGCCAACGAGCTGATGGCGCACACCTATGCGCATCTCTACGCGCTGCCCGTGACCGGGCTGCGTTTCTTCACGGTGTACGGGCCGTGGGGGCGACCCGACATGGCGCTCTTCCTCTTCACGCGCAACATCCTCGCCGGGAAGCCGATCGACGTCTTCAACTACGGGCACCACCGGCGCGACTTCACCTACGTCGACGACATCGCCGAGGGCGTGGTGCGCGCCTGCGACCGGATCGCAACCGGCAATCCGCACTGGGACGGGGAGGCGCCCGACCCGGGCACGAGCCGCGCGCCCTATCGGCTCTACAACATCGGCAACAACCGGCCGGTCGAGCTTCTGCGGTACATCCAGGTGCTCGAGGAGTGCCTGGGCCGGAAGGCGCAGATGAACATGCTGCCGCTGCAGGCGGGCGACGTGCCGGACACCTGGGCCGACATCGAGGACCTGGAGCGCGACGTCGGCTACACGCCCGCCACGCCGGTCGAGGTCGGCATCCGGCGGTTCGTCGACTGGTACCTGGACTACTACGGCAAGGACGCGCCCGCCGACCCGAAGGTCGTCAACCTCGGTTGATCGGGCAGGAGGTTCCGATGTCCCAGCGAACGGCGTTGCCGGCCTGGCAGGCACTGCAGGCGCACGCAGCCGGGCTCGAATCCGCGCACCTGCGCGACCTGTTCGCGACCGACCCCGCACGCTTCGATGCGCTCCACGTCGAGTCGCTCGAGCTGCTGTTCGATTACAGCCGGCAGCGGCTGACCCGGCGCACGATCGAACTGCTCGTCGAGCTCGCGCACGCCTGCCGGCTCGAGGAACGGATCGCGGCGCTCTTCGCCGGGGAGCCGGTCAACGTCACCGAGCACCGCGCGGCGATGCACATGGCGCTGCGCAACCGCTCGGGGCGGCCGATGGCGGTCGAGGGCCGCGACGTGATGCCTCTGGTGCGACGCGAGCTCGAGCGGATTGCTGAGTTCGTCACCGGCGTGCACGAAGGCCGCATCACCGGCCACCGCGGCGCCCGCTACACCGACGTCGTCAACATCGGCATCGGCGGCTCCGACCTCGGAATCGTCATGGCGACCGAGGCGCTGGCTCGGTACCGGAATCGCGCCATCCGCCTGCATTGCGTCTCGAACGTCGACGGCGCGGGGCTGTCCGACGTGCTCGAGCAGGTCGATCCGGGTACCACGCTGTTCGTGGTCTGCTCGAAGACGTTCACGACCCAGGAGACCCTGAGCAACGCGCGCACCGCGCGCGAGTGGCTGGTGGAGGCGCTCGGCGAGGAGGCGGTCGGGCGGCAGTTCGTGGCGGTGTCGACCAATGCGGCGGCGATGGACGCATTCGGGATCGCGGCGGAGCGGCGCTTCACGATGTGGGACTGGGTGGGCGGCCGCTATTCGCTCTGGTCCGCGGTGGGGCTCTCGATTGCGCTGGCGCTTGGCATGGGGCCGTTCGAGGAGCTGCTCGCGGGCGGCCACGACATGGACGAGCACTTCCGCTCGGCGCCGCTCGCGGCGAACCTGCCCGTGCTGATGGGCCTGATCGGCGTCTGGAACACGAACTTCCTCGGTGCGACCTCGCACGCGGTGCTGCCCTATGACAGCCGGCTGCATCGCTTCCCGGCCTATCTGCAGCAGCTCGAGATGGAATCGAACGGCAAGAGCGTCACGCTCGACGGCCTTGCCGTCGACTACCCGACGGGCACGATCATCTGGGGTGAGCCGGGCAACAACGCGCAGCATTCGTTCTTCCAGCTGCTGCACCAGGGCACCGCGCGGTGCTCGATGGACTTCCTCGCGCCGGTGAACGCGTCGAGCCGGTTTCAGAAGCAGCAGAATCTCGCGCTCGCGAACTGCTTCGCGCAGGCGGAGGCGTTCGCGTTCGGCCAGACACTGGCCCAGGTGCGTGCGGACCTGCAGGCCTCGGGCGCGAGCGCACAGGACATCGAGCGCCTGGCCCCGCACAAGGTGCACGCGGGGAACCGTCCGTGCAGCCTGATCTTGTTCCCGCGTCTTACGCCCCGCACGCTCGGCCGCCTGGTCGCCTGGTACGAGCACAAGGTGTACGTGCAGAGCGTCATCTGGGACGTCAATCCGTTCGATCAATGGGGCGTCGAGCTGGGGAAGAAGCTTGCGGCGACGCTCGTGCCCGCCGTCGAGTCGGGTGCTGCGACAGCGCAGCTGCCGCGTCTCTCGGCGCTTCTCGAACACGTGCGGCGCTGGCGCGGACAGGACGGAGCCTGAGAGCAGGCACTTTCACCGGCAGTGCATATCGGGTAGCGTGGGCGCCCGTTCCCGGGAACCTCCATTGATATCCGCCGCCTTACTCGATACGCGGCCCCGTGGCCGCGCGGATCAACGATCCTTCCTGATACGAGCCGTCGGCATTGCGGCGCTCGCATCGACCGTGTTCGCCGTCGATGACGCCTCGGCCGCGTCGCCATGGCTCGAGGCCGGCGACGCCGGGGCACGCCATGACATCAGCTGCTGGTGGACGAAGGCCTCATCGACGTGCCGCTGACCGTGTGGCCGATGTCGTGGCCGCAGGTTCTGCGTGAGCTGGAGAGCTCTCCCGATGTGGCGCAGGCGAGCCCGGGGGCGCTCGCAGCACTCCGGCGTGTGCAACGCCGGGGGCGGTCGGTAACACGCACGGGCGCCTCGCTCGACTGGCGTGTGGCCGCGAGTGCGCGACCCACCGACCTCAGGACATTCGAGTCCGTGCCGCGCGAGGAAGGTGAAATCGAGGGAGCCATCGATTGGCTCGGCGATCGATTCGCCTTGCGTCTTGCCGCCACCGCCGTTGCTCGACCCGAGCGACGGGAAGTCGGTGCGGCCCGATGGCAGCTACATAGGCGCGACGCTCGGCAACTGGATGCTCTCGGCCGGATACCTGGAACGCTGGTGGGGCCCGGGCTGGGAAGGCAGCAATATCCTGGGCAACAATGCGCGTCCGTTTCCCGCGCTGGGGCTCGACCGCCAATATACGGAGCCGTTCGAGACGCGATGGCTGTCCTGGCTCGGGCCATGGTCCATCAACGCTTACTACGGCTACCTCGAGGGCCACCGGACGGACGTCGACCACCCGCATTTCCTCGGACTCAGGGTGACGGTCAAGCCTTTCGACGCGGTGGAAATCGGCTTGATGCGCACAGCGCAGTGGTGCGGCGACGATCGCAATTGCGACTGGGATACGTTCGAGAACCTGGTCACCGGCGACGACAATCCGGGCGAGAACGTCGATCCCGACGAAGAGCCCGGCAATCAGATGGCCGGCTGGGACCTGCGTTGGGCGTCTCCGTTCGACAGCGGGCCTTGGGCGCTCTACTACCACGACATCGGCGAGGACGAATCGAATCGCAGGCCGATCTTTCGCCTGAGGCAGGCAGGCACCGAGATCTGGGGGGAATTCAGTTCCGGGAGTTCCTGGCGAGCGCATCTCGAATGGGCGGATACCAATCCGGATTGTGCGGCCGGGTCGACTGGCTGTGCCTACCGCGGCGGCCCGTATCGATGTCGAGGGATACAGCTATTACCAACGGTCCCTCGGCCATTCGATGTTCTATGGCGGGGAGATGTTTTCGGCCGGTGTCACCGTCGTGACCGCCGACGGGTCTCGGCTCGATGCGCTGCTCCGACGAGCCGAGCTTGACAAGCGCGCCAGCGGCCTGTTCCACACCGTGGTCGACCAGCCGGAAGAGCGCTGGAACCTGGAGATTTCCTACCGGCGCCAGCTCGGGTCGACAATGCTCGCGATCGGAGTCGGCGCAGACCAAGGCAGCCGCGAGGACGGGTCCGATTACGTGGCCGGCCGCGGCTTCGTCGAACTGAGGCGCGCGTACTAGGCTACGCGTCTGGGCCCGAATGCGGACCGTGGCAGCGTCGCGTCCCTGCCGCGCCATTCCGGACGCACGATGAGCCCGACGGGCCGGGCGCAGGCATGGGGTAACATTACGGTTTCGGGTCGGTCATACGAGCCAGGATACGGTCCGGTACCGGCCTGATCGACGAGGGTGTCCGCGGATTTGTCACCTGGAGCCAGGCGCTGCGCTGAAGCGGCCCTGATACGGGGACGGGCGGGTTAGGAATACGCATGCAGAGTTTCATTCGGGTGTGGCCTGGCCGCCTTCTTCTGGTCGTGGCCGGGTTGTTCCTCGGCGTCATGCACGCGCCGTCGGGGGTCGCGCAGACGCCCACGGCCGAACAGATCGAGATCTTTCAGAACCTTCCGCCGGACCAGCAACAGGCGATCCTGGAGGCAATGGGGAGGTCGGGCGACTCGCGCGTCCTGGACCAGACCGGAACCGGCACTCGCCAGGACGAGCGTACCGGGACGATGCCGGGCGCCGATCAGCGTGTCGGGCGCGAGGAGGTGACCCGCGATCGGACCGCCTTGGGCGAGCCGAGACTTGCGCCCGACGACACGCTGATCGTCGAGATACTGCCGCTCGAATGGGAGGGCCAGGAGCGGATCCTGACGCCCAGGCCCGAAGCCGCGACACAGCGCCTCCTGCCGGGAGTGCAGTTCGGCACGTCGCAACAGGCTAGCTCCGACGGTGCCGGCGCCGGCAACAACGACGCCGAAACCCGCGGACGCGAAAGTGATCGAGCGCAGCGACGCCGAATCGGCGAACCTCGAGCGGCTGATGGAGGCCGTGCGCCGCGGCAACCCCTACCGGATCACGCGCTCCGGCACGCTCGACCTGCCCGGATTCGCGCCGATCCCGGTCGCCGGGTTGACCGCGTACCAGGCCACGCAGCGGCTGACCGTCGAGCGCCTGCTGCAGGATTTCCGGATACGCGTGACGCTGCTGCCGCTCGAGCCTGCGCTCAAGCCCTTCGGTTACGACCTGTTCACCGCGCGCTCCTTCGACCTTTGCGTCCGTCAGGGACGTCCCGGTTCCGGCCGATTACGTGGTCGGACCGGGCGACCGCCTCGAGGTGCAGCTCGTCGGCAACACCAAGGCGCGTCATTCGCTGCTCGTGAACCGCGACGGAAACATCAGCTTCCCCGAGCTCGGCCCGATCGCCGTCAGCGGCATGCGTTTCGAGGACGCGCGGTCGCGTATCCAGTCCCGGGTGTCCGAGCAGATGATCGGGACGCAGGCGAGTGTCTCCATGGCCGACCTGCGAACGATCCGGGTATTCGTCGTCGGCGAGGTCGAGCAGCCGGGTTCGTATACGATCGGCGGGCTCGCAGCGATTTCTAACGCGCTCCTCGCAAGCGGCGGCGTCAAGCCGATCGGGTCGCTGCGCGACATCCAGCTGAAGCGCAACGGCAGGCTCATCAAGCGGCTGGACCTCTACGACCTGCTGCTGAACGGTGATTCGTCGAACGATGCGCGCCTGCAGACCGGGGACGTGATCTTCATACCGCCGGTCGGGCTGACGGTGGGCGTATCGGGTGAGGTCCGCAGGCCGGCGATTTACGAGCTCAAGGGCGAGAACACGGCCGCGGAGGTCGTGCGGCTGGCCGGCGGGCTGACGCCGGAGGCGGATCCGGCGCTCACACGGCTGGAACGAGTGGACGAGCGCCGCGAGCGGGTCATGGTCGACATCGATCTTGCGAGCGCCCAGGGTCGCGCGATGCGACTGCAGACCGGCGACGTGCTGCGCGTCGAGCGCGTCAAGCCCACCTACGCAAACTCGATCGAAGTCAGTGGCCACGTCCTGCGGCCGTCCGTCGTGCAGTACCGTTCAGGAATCCGGCTCACGAACGTCATCCGGTCGGTGGCCGAGCTCAAGCCGAACGCCGACCAGCGTTACGTGCTCATCCGCCGCGAACAGGTCGGCACGCGACGCATCCAGGCGGTGTCGGCGGACCTCGCTGCGGCCTGGCAGGCTCCGCAGTCCGACGCAAATCCGCTGCTGGCGCCGCGTGACCGCATCGTCGTGTTCGATCTCGAGGCCGGTCGCCAGGCGATGCTCGACCCGATACTCGATGAACTGCGCATGCAGGCCGTCAGCGGCGAACCGTCGCAGCTTGTGCGTGTGTCCGGGCGGGTGAATGCCCCGGGCGAGTATCCACTCGAGCCCGGCATGACCGTCAGCGACCTCATCCGCGCGGGTGGCGGCCTGGCGCAGGATGCCTATGGCGGAGAAGCGGACCTCGCCCGCTATGAAGTGCACGACGGGCAGACTCGCCGGACCGACGTGATCAGTATCGACCTTTCGCGCGTCATCGCCGGGGATGCAGCGGCGAACATGCAGCTAGCGCCGTTCGACTTCCTGGTCGTGAAGGAGATCTCGCAGTGGGCCGGATCGCAGGAAACGATCCTTCTCGAGGGCGAGGTCAAGTTCCCCGGCGAGTACCCGATCGAGCGCGGCGACACACTGCGCTCGGTCCTCGCGCGCGCGGGCGGCCTGACCCCGCACGCATTCGCGAAGGGCAGCGTTTTCACGCGCGAGACTCTGCGTGAACGCGAACGGCGGCAGATAGACATGCTCGCGGATCGATTGGAGCAGGACTTGAGCAGCATCGCGCTCCAGGGTGGGCAGGCAGGCGTACTCGGAGCGGGCCAGGCACTGCTCGCGGATCTGCGCGAATCCGAGCCGGTTGGCCGCCTCGTCATCGACCTCGATAAGATCCTCTCAGGTTCGGGCGCGGAAGATGACGTTCTGCTGAAGAAGGGCGATACGTTGCGCGTGCCGCGACAGGCGCAGGAAGTGACGGTGATCGGCGAAGTGCAGAACGCCACGTCGCATCTCTACGATCCGTCGCTCTCCCGCGACGACTACATGCGGTTGAGCGGCGGCACGACCCAGAGGGCGGACGACAAGCGCATCTACATCGTGCGTGCCAACGGCAGCGTCGAGGGCGGCGCGGGAAATCGCTGGTTCCGGCGTTCGAGTGATGTCGAGCCGGGCGACACGATCGTCGTGCCGCTGGACGCGGAGCGCATGCGGCCGCTGCCGCTGTGGACCGCGGTTACGACGATCATCTACAACCTCGCCGTGGCCGTGGCCGCGATCGGTTCGTTGTGATCAACCCGGCCGGGCGTGCGAGTTCCAGGCTGTGGGCCTGAAAGGAATAGTGCTCGCCGGCGGCTCGGGCACGCGATTGCACCCTGTCACCCTTGGCGTCAGCAAGCAACTGCTGCCGGTCTACGACAAGCCGATGGTGTATTACCCGCTGTCGCACGCTGATGCTGGCCGGCATCAGGGACATCCTGCTCATCTCCACGCCGGTTGACCTGCCGCACTTTCAGCGCCTGCTGGGAGACGGTCGTCAGTGGGGCATCACCCTGAGCTATGCGGAGCAGCCGCGTCCGGAAGGACTCGCGCAGGCGTTCATCATCGGGCGCTCGTTCATCGGTTCGGATCGAGCAGCGCTGGTGCTGGGCGACAACATTTTCTACGGTCATGGGTTGCCGGATCAGCTGCGACGAGCGGCCGAGCGCGAGCGGGGCGCGACCGTGTTCGCGTATCACGTGAAGGATCCTGAGCGCTACGGTGTCGTCTACTTCGACGCCTCGGGTGCGCGCACTTGAGATCGAAGAGAAGCCGACTCAAGCCGAAATCAAACTATGCGGTGACGGGCCTGTACTTCTATGACAACGACGTGCTCGATATCGCCGCGGCCTGCAAGCCTTCGGCGCGCGGTGAGTTGGAGATCACGGACGTCAATCGCGCCTATCTGCGCACAGGGCCGACTGAGCGTAGAGATGTTCGGCCGCGGCATCGCATGGCTCGACACCGGCACGCACGAGTCGCTGCTGCAGGCTGCGATGTTCATCGAGGCGATCGAAACGCGCCAGGGATTGAAGGTGTGCTGTCCTGAAGAGATCGCATACCGCGCGGGATACATCGATGCGGAGCAACTCGATCGTCTGGCGCAGACGCTCTGCCAAGACTGGCTACGGGGCTTACCTGATGGACGTCTTGTCCGGGCGATTTTGATCGTGGAATTCGAGCGACTGCGCATTCCCGAGGTTATTCTGATCCGGCCGAAGGTTTTCGGCGACGACCGAGGGTACTTTCTCGAGAGCTGGGAGAAGCGCAAGTTCGCTGCGGGTGGAATCGACGACGGACTTCGTACAGGACAATCACAGCCGGTCGACTCGCGCATACGTTGCGCGGGCTGCACTACCAGATCGTGCAGCCGCAGGGGAAACTCGTACGTGTAGTCAGCGGCGCTGTCTTCGACGTGGCCGTCGATCTGCGACGCGAGCTCGCCGACGTTCGGCCAGTGGGTGGGCGCGGAATTGTCGGAGGAGAGCACGGCACATGCTCTGGGTCCCGCCGGGCTTTGCGCACGGATTCCTGGTGCTTAGCGAATCCGCGGATTTTCTGTACAAGTGCACGGAGTACTACTCGCCGCAGGCGGAAAGAACCATTCAGTGGAATGATCCGCAACTGGCGATCGAGTGGCCGCTTGCCTGCGGGCGTGTCGCCGCGACTTTCTGCGAAGGATGCAGCCGGCGTGGCGTTCGAGACTGCGGAGTACTTCCCGTGAACGTGTTCATCACTGGCGCCGGTGGGCAGGTCGGAACGGCGCTGGTCAGTCAACTCCTGCTGGCGTGGACCTGAGTAAGCGTCGCTCGCGACGCCGAGCTCGATATCACGGATCCCGAGCGGGTCACGCAGCGTTGCTGAATGCCGCGCCCGGACGTGATCATCAATGCGGCCGCGTATACCGCGGTGGATCGGGCCGAGAGCGAGCCGGAGCGACGCGCGTGACGTCAACGACGACGGGCGCGCGGAAGCATCGCCGACGCGACCGCCGCGCAGATCGGCGCGCGCCTCATTCATCTGTCGACCGATTTCGTGTTCGACGGCGAGGCGTCGCAGCCCTACGCACCGGACGCGGCGACCGCGCCACTGAGCGTCTATGGCACGACGAAACTGGCCGGCGAGATTGCGGTGACATTCAGCTGCTGGCGGGCCGAGCGGTCGATCCTGCGCACCGCCTGGGTGTACGCCGCGAGCGGCTGCAATTTCCTGCGCACCATGCTGAGGCTCATGGACGAGACGGGCAGCGTGCGCGTCGTCGCGGATCAGATCGGACACCGACGGCGGCAGCATCCGTGGCGGCGGCGATCTGGAGGATCGTCGAGCGTCCGCAGATCGCGCGGCACCTATCACTGGACGGATTCCGGCGTGGCAAGCTGGTACGACTTCGCGGTGGCGATCGCCGAAGAGGCCACGGCGCTTGGCGCTGCTGCGAAGCCGTCGAGCGTCACGCCGATCGCAACGAGTGAATATCCAACGCCGGCGCGGCGGCCGCGATTCAGTGTGCTCGACAAGCCGTCAGACGCGGGCCGTGACTCGGCATGCCTGCGCGCACTGGCGTACCAACCTGCGCGCGGTACTCGGGGAGATGCCAGTTGCGTAGATTGCTGGTCACCGGCGGCGCAGGCTTCATCGGCTCGCAACTTCGTTCACCATTGGCTGCGAGAGCACCCGGGCGAGAGAGTCGTCGTGCTCGATGCGCTCACGTATGCCGGCAACCCGCGAGCCTCGCGCCGTGAAGGACGGCCAGGAGTTTCGTTTCGTTCGCGGCGACATCTGCGACACGGCGCTGGTCGAGAACGCTGCTCCGCGAGGAGCGTATCGACACGATCGTCCACTTCGCGGCCGAGTCGCATGTCGACCGGTCGATCCTCGGACCCGATGCGTTCATCGAGACAAACGTCGTCGGCACGCATTCACTGCTCAAGGCGGCACGCAAGGTCTGGCTCGAGGAACGAGCCGTGCCGACGCATCGCTTTCACCACGTTTCGACGGATGAGGTGTACGGAT
The DNA here is from genome assembly GCA_963834855.1 of uncultured Gammaproteobacteria bacterium. Classification (GTDB taxonomy): domain Bacteria; phylum Pseudomonadota; class Gammaproteobacteria; order Steroidobacterales; family Steroidobacteraceae; genus DATJKD01. Next base: position 33,645 of record CAWIDH010000012.1, read on the forward strand.
CGCTCGGGCCCGAGCGATCCGGCATTCACGGAAACGACGCCGTATGCGCCGAACTCGCCTTACTCGGCCAGCAAGGCGGCGTCCGATCACCTCGTGCGCGCGTATCATCACACGTACGGCCTGGACGTGACGATCAGCAACTGCTCGAACAACTACGGGCCATATCATTTTCCGGAGAAGCTGATCCCGCTGATGCATCGTCAACATTCTCGAGGGCGCGCGCTGCCGGTCTATGGCGATGGCAGGAACATCCGCGACTGGCTGCACGTGTCGGATCATTGCCGCGGCATCGAAGCGATCCTCGAGCGCGGACATCGCGGGCGAGGTTTACAACATCGGCGGACGATCGGAATGCGAGAACATCACTCTCGTCAAGTTAGTCTGCGAGGTTGCCGACGACCTGTTTGCAACCCGATCGGAATTGTCGCGCCGCTTTCCGGGGTGTCCGGCCGTTCGAGGCGAGAAAGTGGAGAGCCTAATCTCCTTCGTCAAGGATCGTCCCGGACACGATCGCCGCTACGCTATCAATTGTGAGAAGATCGACCTCCGTCTGGGCATTAGACCACAGACCCCCCTCGGCGATGGTCTTCGGCGAACGTTTGAGTGGTTCCTGTCGAACGATGGCTGGTGGCGACCGCTCATCGGCGGCGATTACCGAAGCCGGGTCCGGGGGCAACGTAAGGATGTGTAGCAGGTCGCCGCGCGAGAGGAACTCTTTGGCGCGATGCCGACGATGGAGTTGTCCGATCACTTGGCCGGTGGCGATGTCCAAGGCCGCAAACAGTGTGGTCGTGCCGTGGCGACGATAGTCGTGCGTGCGCCGCTCGGGCACACCCGGCATCATCCGCACGATGCGCGCGCGCAGCGCGAGCGCACAGCGTAGCGCGCGTGCGAGGCATGGTTGGATGCAATGTACACGGTGCGCACACCAGGTGTCTCGAACATCTCTTCCGCATTGACACAGATACGCGGCACTCGAAAGGCACGGGCAAACGATTCGCGCGCCCGCTGGTCCACATCGAAGCAGACGGCAATCTCGTGACCGCTGGACCGCAGGAAGTACCCAATGGTCGCGAAGGCAAACTGGCCGCAGCCGATCACAGCAATATCGCGCGGACTACGGCGGCGAAGTAGTGGCGTAGTCCAGTGCGCAGAACGTCCGGCAGCCTCGAATATCGTGCGACCCGGTCCGTAGATGGTCACGAATCTCGCCAATTACGGGCCGCCCAGTCGGCCCTTGGAACATTCCGGCGTTCAAGGTGTGATCGTCGCTGGTGCTGCTTGCGCGTTATTCGTGCTGGAATCCGCGCGCATGTGCGTACAGCCATCCATAGGATGGAACTCGCAGGACAGAACCTGCTTCAGCGCTTGCCGCCTGGAAGCAGCAGTCCACACCGCGCATGGGGGCCGCCGCCACGCTTCGATAGTCGCGCACGTCGCCAATATAGAACCTAAGCTTCTGGCTCTGATAGCGCTCGCGCATATCGTCCCGCTGCTTCTCGTCCCGACTGAGAATGCGGATCTCGCGCAGGTCCGAATGACAAGATTCCGATCCGTAAAGCAATCTGACTCAAGTGTCATCTGCCTGGAGCACCTGTGGCTCCGTGACTCAACGCGCCAATGGTCTCCACTACCCGTGATCCGACGGAAACGGACTAACCCAACACGGAGCTTTATCAACCCCTCTGAACCGCTCGTTATTGACTGCGTGATCGCTCGCAAGCTTTCTTGCAATAACAACGATGTGGCACGGATGAAATAGTTCTACAGCAAGTATTTGCAGGCGTACATGGTTGATGACTTCAATCGCAAGACGCGTATCAAACACATGATAGTGCAGACATCTGTTTTCACAGTTTCGCTTCGATCGTTCTTGGAAGGCATCGAAAGTTCCAGCATCGGGATCTTTGGCGAGATCGTGAAGCTTCAGAATTTCCTCCAAGTGTGTCAAATCTCGCTCCGTCGTTTGAGCGTCATAATCTTGAATCAAGTGCTTCATGGAGGTGACCGACCTACGGTGATCGAAGGTCCCGTCCTTATGCGGCACAATGAGAACCAGAAGGCCATCCTGTCTGAGAAAGGGGTGGCTCCGCTTGTTCGGACAGATTTCTCTTGGGATAAGTGGATCTGCCTGAGCGGTTGATGATGATGGTCTCGTCGTCTTCGGTTCTCGTCAATCGTCTGGAAGAAAGGCGGTCTGCCGCCGCAGGCGGCAGAAGCTCTTGCGGCTCGGTTTTTCTCTGTCTCGAAAAACGACCGCGTATAAAGCTCCAGGAGCGGCTATCGAGGGGGTACCCGCTACTTCGGTACCCCCCGAAATCCGCTTCTCGATCGTGGTCTCGGTCATGGTCGATCGTCAGGCCGCCGCCGGCGATCGTGTCGCCGAGCGCGCCGAAATACACCTCGTCCGGTGTCCGGTAGTCGAGCGCCTGATGAGAACGCCGCGCGTTGTAAAAGCCGAAGTACGGGATCAGCGACGTGCGCGCCTCGGTGCCGTTCGCGTAGGCGTGCAGATAGACCTCCTCGTATTTCACGCTGCGCCACAGCCGCTCGATGAACACGTTGTCGATCCAGCGGCCTTTGCCGTCCATGCTGATGGCGACGCCGGCGTCCTTGAGACGCTGCGAGCCACTCGTCGCTCGTGAACTGCGCGCCCTGGTCGGTGTTGAAGATCTCGGGCCGACCGAACTTCGACGAGCGCCTCGTCGAGCGCCTCGACGCAGAAGTCCGCCGTCAGCGTGTTCGAGAGCCGGAAGGCCAGCACCTTGCGGCTGGAGACGTCGAGAATGGCGACCAGGTACAGGAAGCCGTGCGCCATCGGCAGGTACGTGATATCGCAGGCCCAGACTTGATTCGGCCGTTCGATCGCCAGACCCGACAGCAGATACGGGTAGATCGCCGCACCGCGCGCCGGCAGGCTGGTCCGTGGCTTGCGGTAGAGCGCCTCGATCCCCATCCGGCGCATCAGCGTCGTCACGTGCCGGCGGCCCACCGCGTGCCCCTCCCTGCGCAACTGCGCGGCGAGCTTGCGGGCGCCGTAGAACGGAGCTCCGAGGTGGAGCTCGTCGAGCCGCCGCATCAGCTCGAGGTCCCGCTCGGGCACCGGCCGCGGCTGTAGTACACGCTCGAGCGACTCGAGCCCCACAAGCTGGCTTGGCGCCGTCACCGTCAGTTCGCCGCCCCGATCGATCATCGCTTGCCGCTCAGGCCGGGGAACTTCCCGAGCGCGCCTTCTAAAAAATCTCGCTCCACGGTCAACTCGCCGATCTTCTCGTGCAGCTCCCGGATCCGTTCTCGACCGTCGTCGGCAATCGCGTGGCCGCCAAAGATCGCCGCCGCGTTCTGCGAGTAGCTGGCTCTTCCAACTCGTCACCTGGTTCGGGTGCACCTCGTGGTGGGCCGCGATCTCGGCCACCGTCTTCTCACCGCGGATCGCTTCCAAGGCCACCCGCGCCTTGAATGCCGCGGAATGGTTGCGTCTCGGCTTCTTCATGGATCTCGTTCCTCCGGTCACGTCGTGCCCGGGCTCGAAATCCACTTAAACCCGTGTCCGAAAAACCGGAGCCACCTCTGAACACGCTTCCACTCCGTGAGTCCGTGTAATGGATTGGCCAGATGTTCCAGGCAGTGCGAAGAAAGAACAAAATCATACTCCGAATCGCCGATACACTCGAGATTGCCCGCCTCTGCGATGTATTGGCGACCAGGTGACTTGCTCTTGCTGAAGAAGAATGTCTCACCTTCGCTGATGTCTCCTTCCCACACGGTACTGCTACCAAAGGTGCAGTTGTCATTCGGGCGGCAACTGGGTACACGGGGATGCAACCACGTCGCCCAAAAATGGCGCTCGGACCGCCAATCTCCAGGCCTACCCGTGATTCAAACAAAGGTTTGCAATGTGGATAGTATTGAAGCCGATCCGACACAACGCGCCGGTAGCCGGCTTTCAACAGGCCGCAGAATCCTCGCGCTCTCAGCACTTCGAAGGCTTTCCTCATCCTGGCCTATTTTCTATCGAATGCCCACAGCGCTGTCCATTGATCGTTTCGCTTCAGTCCCGCGCTCATGACGAGGCGAGATCAGGGGATCGCTGGTACTGACTATTTGATCGCCGATTGCCCGGTCCACTGTTGCTTCCAACAGCGCCTGGCCAGTTCAACCAGCGATCGCAAGAAGATAGCCCTGGATCTTAGTTTCATATACAGACTGCGACGGGCAAGGCTCGCATTCCCACCATGTATGCGCCGGGTAAGTGTATTTGCCTCGATGTGCAGATTGGACCTCAGAAAATTGCTGGCCAGCGCAATCCACAGATCATGCGACTCAACAAACCTTGGTATGGGCAGGATCAACGAGACGATATTCCGTCGAAATGCCATTGCGCAGCCGTAGTAACCCGCCCTGCCAATGAATATGCGCAGTATGTTCCTGAGATGTTGACGCGATTCCTGCACCGTCAGCCGGTGTATATCGCAACTGATCCTCGAACCCTCGGCATCCATGTAGTCGCTGTTGGATGAGACCACCAGCGCGTCTGATCCCCGCAGCGCCTGCACAAGCAAATGGAGACGTCCCGTCAGCCACTGGTCGTCCTGATCGGCTAACAAAATGAACGAATGCCGCGCCCGCGCAATTGCTTTCTCGAAAGCGAGCACGTGACCGCGGTTGCGGTCGTTGCTATGAATGAATATTCGCGGATCGCGAAAGGCGTCCACCCGCTGCACTGTATCGTCCGTCGAATTATCATCCACCACGATCAATTCATCCGTCGGTGACAGTTGGTCCAGAATCGACTGCACCTGCTCCTCGATATAGGCGGCACCGTTGAAAGTGGCCATGCACACACTGACGCCTTCAATCGATGAAGAATCCCGCATAGACACGCTACACTCCGAGATCTAAACGCGTCGCGCGCCGCGGGTAGGCGGGGTAGGATTCTCGCCGACCATGCCGCCCAAACCATGACGAATCGCCAACAGCAACGTCTCCATGTAGTAAAGCCTGCCCTGAACGAATGGCAGCATAAGCACCTGACTGAGGACAGCAAGAAGCGTCGCGCGTAGCGCGAAGAGAAAGGGAACGTGCCGTTTGCGGAACAGCAGGAAACAATTGCGTACCTTGTAGTAGGAACGGGCTGCACCGTGCACCGTCCCGCGCATGAACCCCAGGTTCAAGGCCCGCTCCCCGATCGAGTGCCGCATGACTGCTCGCGGCATGACCTGGATGGGGATCTGCAAACGACGGCAACGCAGGCACCATTCAAAATCCACGAGTCGATGAAAAAATCCTCGTCCATGCGTCCCGCGGCTGTAAATGTCGCGACCGTCGCTGCACAACCAGATGCCATCACCATATCGACCGACGTCGGCGCCGTGCATCCGGCAGAGAAAACCTTGTGCGTCCTGCCGAGGCGATCCAGTCGATATGACGGCATCTCCAGACCTGTGTCTCGTTCGAGGCAAATTGGAGCTACTACGCCCGGCTTGCCCGGCGTCAGACCTGTCAGCAGATGCCCCAGGAATGCGGCGTCCGGTTCACTATCCTGGTCGAACAGTATGACCGCCTCGGCACACCCAGCGATGGCGTCCTCGATGCCAACATTCTGAGCATGCGCAATGCCAGTGTTTCTACCTAATGCAATGACGGTACAACCCGCGACGGTCAAATCTCCGCGACTCCCTTTCCTTTCGGTATTGTCAACGATGACAACTCTGGCCCCGGCACTCACGAGTGTCTGGCAAAGCCGATCGAGTTGAGCAATGTCTGGGTTGTACGAAACCACAACGCAGCAGGTGTTCATGTCACCGGCTCCTTCGTCTCCGGGCCCTGCCGCGGCCCAAGATCCAGAGTCTTGGACCAGTACCAGACTACGATCAAAAGACCGTATGAGTTGAAGAGCACAGGATTGGTCAACGACATTGCAAGATAGAGCAGAAACAGGAAAACAGCAGTGCGCTTCTCATTCCGATATGCCTCGCGGCGCAGCGTCGGAAAGAGTAACGCAGCATATACCAGCGCAGTGAGCGGGATTCCAAAAAACCGAATCGTATCCAGCAGCGTTATCTCGGTCTGCGCTGTCATGGAGTTTAACCCGCTGGAGAAGTAATACGCCGCCAGCCCTTCTCCAAAAAGTATCCTCGCGGGAGTCATGTGTTCAAAGAAAGACACGATATGCCCGACTTTGATACTGTTCGAGTACTCACGAAGACTGAAGATCCCTGTGTGTGTGAGCAGGTAGTCCATGACAAAAATTCCAGCCGCTGCTGTTATGCACAGTGCAACGAGCTGGCGCGAAGGTCGCAACCTGATCAATACGAGATAGCCCGATGCAATCAGACAAACGAGCATCAATGCGCGCGACGTTGTCACAACTATCAGAGCACCAATAAGCAGCAGGGCGATCAGATCGAGGAATCGGCGGTCCCGGAGGAAGGACTGCATGAACAGGCAGTATGGAAGGAAAAGAAACGGCGCAGCACCCACTCGAAAGAAGAACATGGTCTCATCGCTGAATCCACGTTCACCAGCTGCGCCTTGGCTGTATTCAATAAAGTAATCGGCATAGAAGGCACCCACAGAGGAGTCGGGAGCAATGACCACTGCAAAAATCGCTACTCCGCTGAACAAACAGAGGAATACACCACAGATCCGGATGATCCGTTCGAAGTCAATTCCGTACCAGTCTACAAAGTAAATGAGCGGCAGAACCACGACTGACAGCATGAGCTGGTTGGTAAGTGGTCGATCTGTTTCTCCAACAAACGACAGCGCGAAGCCATAAAAGAAGACGCTCAGAATGATGAGCGGCGAAAGTGTTCGAACTTTCATTCTCCCCGTCCGCGCCAAGGGCGCGACCAGCATCAGTCCAAACAGAATCACAAAGAGGACCTTGTTCAACACTGCCGCCGGTACGGTCAGTGTTGCGGCCGTGAACAACGCTAACATCACCGCAGCAAACTTGCGGAGAATGTCATTTAGGCCCCGACCAGGGAACAGAGCCGCTGTGCCGAAGCTACGGCCAGGAACATTGGCGCTCATGCTGACTGATTATGGTGTCCACTTCCAACCAGAAACCGAGAAGGCCGACGCGTGAGAGAACATTGCAAACTCCGCATGGACCCCTACTTCCTTCGCGCGACGCCATTACGACAGCTTTTCAGCGGCGACGGAACATCGAGACGGCCAGAATACCAGCAAGAAATCCGAGAAAGGCTCCGATCAGCACCATCAGAAACTTCTTCGGCCTGACAACATCGTCCTCGTCCGCTGGCAGCGCATGATCAATTACGCGGAACGCATATTCCGCTGTGACGTTGGCCAGCACGCGCTGATTAATCTGATTCTCAATCAACCGATTGATCGCGACGCGCGTATCCACGACATTCGTTTCTTCCAACTCCTTCTTGAGAAAGCCAAGCGATGCGTCGGCCTGTGTAATCGCGCGATGCTGCATTTCTGAATTCAGACGCGCAACGAGCTCGTTGGCCCACGCGGCAGCAACCTCGCGATCACGCCAAACGATCCGCAGAGTGATGAGACCGGTCTTCTTGTCCTCGGTGACGCTACGAACACGACGATCGAAATACTTGGAAGCATCGGCCTCTGTCGGCTGCCGCTTCACTGACACTTTCCATTTGCCGGCTCGCTCATCCCACTTGCGGCGGAAGAACAGCGGCATGAGGTTCTTCTCCTTGATGAACCTGTCAGCGAACTGCCGCGATCGTAAGACAGCCAGGGCTTCCCTTGTTACGGAATCCGAAACATTGAGATCAAGACCTGCCAGCGCAGCGAGTCCTCCCAGAGATCCGATCGAAGAGCCCAACGCACGACCTAGACTGGCATTTTCGGCGCTCACGGGAATGAGCACCGTGGTGGCTCGATAGACAGGTGTCATCACGAAGGCTGCACTCGCAGCCAACAACGCGACCGAGAACGAAGCGGCTGCGATCCATAAACGTCCGGCCCAAAGCTGGCTATATAATGCTTGGAAGTCGAGCGCGTCATCGGCGCGCGAGCTATCAATGGCAGATGAGCTCACTTACCGCCGCCTCCTGCCGGCAAGTTCGCCGGCAACACCTGGATCGGGCCATTGTGCTGCAAGAATTTCGTTCGTTCGATAGTACTCAGCAGAGCCACGAGTGGTGCCTTACAGGCGCCGAGTACCAATATGGAATGCTGATGGGAAACCAGGCTGTTCATATGCGTTCACAACAATTGCGGCTTAGGCTCAGCCTGCACCAGATACTGAGTCGTCAGGAAATCACTAAGCATGCCGAGCGTGACGGCATCGAGAAAACGCGCCTTGGATGACCAGGTCCTCGTAACATTCCTCACTGTGAATGCGGTTTCGACCAACGCCAGAGCCGATCGCTTTGTGAAGAACCGGAGATGAGTTCGATCGAGGAGACCAGACTCCCCGTAGGACCACTCCCCGCGAAATGCCAGTGGGAACAAGACTCCATGCGACCGAACATTTGGGATGCTCGCAACGAACGTTCCGGCTGGCTCAATAACCGAGCTCACCGCTCGTACGGCGCGCCACGGGTCAACCAAATGCTCCAGAACGTCGAGTGCCAGTACGACATCAAACTTCCCTAAGCCAGCCCAGTCGTCGGCCGACATACTTTCAATATCCTTCTCCACTATCGTGATCCCGCTCGATCGGGCCAGCCCAGCCGCAGTTGAGTGAAACTCAATGGCGACACAACGCTCCGGCTGCCACTCACGCTGAATCCATTTCAGCGTTCCACCTGAACCACATCCAAGTTCAAGGATCGAATTGATTCGTTTAGGAAGCAGAGGAGCGATGTCAACTCTGCTGTTACCGTAGTAGTCATACGTCATAGTTGGTCAGCACCCATGGAGGTTAACCAGCAAGATCAGTGCTGATCGGACCGCTGACCACAACGAAGTGGCCAGAGTGCCGACGGCCAGTACCGAAGTACCGGCCCCGCCTGGTCGGCGTATTCCTGTTTCAGCCATAACTTGATCAGCGGAAATGCCATGATAATGATCAGAATCAACGCGGGCTAGACTCCATGGCCTGACTCGTAGCAGTCAGGGTTATGCCGAGCATTATTGACTGTCTCGTAAAGAATGCAATACTGGACGCCGTTCCCCAACGGGAGCACGTCGGTGCCAAGACCCAAGGGTTCTGCTGAGCTGATTGAGGCCCGCCGCCGTCAGGCTCTGCGCTTGCTCGATGAGGGGTATTCCCTTAACGAAGTGGGCCGCCTAGTCGGCAGCGCCGCGAGTTCGGTGATGCGTTGGCGCGGTGCCCGCCAGCGCGGTGGAGAAGCAGCGCTCAAGGTTCGCCGATCCCCCGGGCGGCCGCCGATGTTGACCGCGGCGCAGCGCCGACGGGTCACCAAACTGCTGCTCAGAGGTGCGATCGCCCACGGCTTCAGCACCGAGCTGTGGACGATCGCGCGCGTGGCGCTGGTCATCCAGGAACACTGCCGAGTGCGGTTCCATCGCAGTCACGTCGCGCGCCTGCTGCATGAGCTGGGCTTCAGTTGCCAGAAGCCGGAACGTCGCGCTCTCGAGCGCGACGAAGCACGCATCGAGGACTGGAAGCGCCGCCAATGGCCGCGAGTAAAAAAAACGCTGCGCGGCTGGGTGCCCATCTGGTCTTCGCCGACGAATCCGGTTTCATGATGATCCCACCGATCCGGCGCACCTGGGCACCCATCGGTCAAACCCCGCTCCATCGCCACTATTACCGCCGTGATCGCATCTCGGTGATCGGCGGCTAGTGGTCTGTAACAATCATTTATAGACTATACTGGTGTTCATGGCGAACACCATCAGCTTGACGAAAACGGAGCGTATGGAGCTGGAACGCCGAGTGGGCGAGTCGAATGGGGCGTGCGGAAGACGCGCGACGCGCTCGAGCGATCCTGCTGCTGGCGGAAGGCCATACGTGGGACGAGGCGTGCGATCGCGTACCGTGCAGTCGAGGCTTTCTGGCGAGCTGGTCGCGACGCTTTGAGGAGCAGCGGATTGCGGGACTCTACAGCCGGCACTGGGCCAGGTGGCGACGGTCCTGACACCGGAACTCGAGGCGCGGATCCTGGACGTCACACGACGGCCGCCGCCGGACGGCGCGACGCACTGGAGTACGCGCAAGCTGGGCGAGCATCTCGACGTGAGCCACATGATGGTGGCGCGGGTGTGGCGCAAGCACGGGCTCAAGCCGCATCGGATCGAACGCTACATGGCATCGAACGATCCGGACTTTGAGAAGAAGGCTGCGGACATCATTGGCCTGTATCTGAACCCGCCGGCGCATGCCGCGATCTTCTGCGTCGATGAGAAGACGGCGATCCAAGCCCTGGATCGCAAGGATCCGGTGCTGCCGCTGTCGCCGGGTCGGCTCGAGCGTCACGGCTTTGAGTACTTCCGCCACGGCACCTTGTCGCTCTACGCTGCGTTCAACACCAAGACCGGCGAGGTGCTGGGCAAGACCGCGGCCCGGCACACCTCCGCCGAGTTCGTCGCATTCCTCGCCGATATCGTCGTGAACCAGCCACGCGGCAAAGAGATCCACGTGATCGCCGACAACCTCTCGACCCACAAGACGGTCAGGTCGCGACCTTCCTCGAAGAGCATCCGAACGTTCACCTGCACTTCACCCCAACCTACTCGTCCTGGCTCAACCAGGTCGAGCTGTGGTTCGGCAAGATCGAGCGCGATGTCATTGCCCGCGGCGTGTTCACGTCCGTCACCGATCTAAAGAGGAAGCTCATGCGTTACATCCGGCAGTACAACCGAGCGCCAAAAACCGTGAAGTGGAAGTACGCCGATCCAAGCCGACACATCGGTACACAATCAGTTGGTACAGGCCACTAGTCGGTGAGCCCCCGGCGCCGCCGGGCTCGGGCTGTACTTCCACCTGCACGCCAAGAACATCTCTCAGGACGAGGTCTACGACTTTCTCTGGTACTTGCTGCGTCACCTGCGCGGCCATGTCATCGTCATCTGGGATGGCGCCACGATCCACGACCCTCGATCGGTGCGCGATCTGCTGCGCAAGTATCCGCGGCTGCACTGGAACCCTTGCCGGCCTACGCCCCGCAGCTCAATCCCATCGTAGCGGCTTGGCACGCCGCTAAGCACCCCCTCGCCAACGGCCGCCCCGGCGATATCCACACCCTCGCGCACGCCTTACTCAGCAGCTTACGCAACGTCCGCGACTCGCAACGCGCGCTGCGCGGCTGTGTTACCCAATCCGAGCTTCCCCCTTTTTTTTCTAGATATTGCATTGTTTATGAGACAGTCAATAAGGGGAAGAGGTCTGCCGGCGCAGCTGCCGCGCGAGGAGCAGGTGCATCGGCCGGCCTGCGCGTGCCCGGGTTGCGGCGGGCCGCTCAAGCCGCCGGCGAGGACATCGCGAAGTGCTCGAGTACGTGCCGGCGCGCTTCAAGGTGATCCGCCACGTGCGGCCGAAGTTCAGTCTGCGGGCCCTGTCAGTCGATCGTGCAGGTCGCGGCGCCCTCGCGGCCGATCGCGCGGGGTCTCGCCGGCCCGGGGCTGCTGGCCCATGTGCTCGTCTCCAAGTACGCCGATCACCGTGTGCCACGAACACACTGAACGTAAGGAGGTGTGGAGCTGTACGAGAGATGAAGGCAGGTCCTTCGGAGCCGGCGAGTAGGCGCAGGCTCCAAACCGCTGCAAGCTGCGGGCATCAAGAGTGCTCGTGGTGAGCGTTGCAGAAAAGGCGGGACGTAATCCCGTCAGGTGAGGTCCGGGGAGACGAGCGCAAGCGAACCGCTGATGACAAGCCGAAAGCGTATCGACGATGTCAAAACCGGAGAGGAGTGGTCGCTCCGGGATCAGTGCGGGCGGAGCCTACAGCCCGGCCCACATGGCATCCGGCCTGAAGGCGGCGTGAACCCGGATCAGGCTCTCGTACGGAACGTGGGAACCTGTCGCCTCGATGCCAAGGGAGACGTTCAAGTGGGTGATCCCCGCAAGAACCAGCGTACCGAAGCGAGGCACAGGGACGGAGCAGTCCGTAATAGGGATGAACGCATCGTAATGGTGCGGGACCGAAGGGACTGCGATGTCCAGTCGTGCTCGCGGCCAACCGGTAACGGGATGAGCCGCGTGAGCACGACGAAGCCGTTCGATATCTCCAAGCGGGAGGTCTGGGAAGCCTTCAAGAGAGTGAAGGGGAACCAGGGAGCGGCTGGAGTAGACGGACAGTCCATCGCGGAGTTCGAGGCGGACCTCAAGTCCAACCTCTACAAGCTCTGGAACCGACTGTCCTCGGGAAGCTACTTCCCGCCGCCGGTGCGGCGCGTGGATATCCCGAAAGCGAGTGGCGGAACACGGCCGTTGGGGATCCCGACGGTTGCCGATCGCATCGCTCAGGAGGTGGTCCGCCGGTACCTTGAGCCACGGCTGGAACCTGTGTTCCATCCCAACTCCTATGGGTACCGACCGCGTCGCTCGGCGCTCGATGCTGTGGCCCGGGCTCGTCAGCGTTGCTGGCGGTACGACTGGGTGCTTGACATCGACATCAAGGCGTTCTTCGACAGCCTCGACTGGGAGTTGTTGCTTCGTGCGCTGCGTCGGCACACCGACTGCGCGTGGGTACTGCTCTATGTCGATCGCTGGCTGAAGGCGCCGATGCAGCGGGAGGATGGCACGATCGAGCCTCGGAATGCGGGGACTCCTCAGGGTGGCGTGATCAGTCCGATCCTGGCCAACCTGTTCCTGCACTACGCGTTCGACAAGTGGATGGATCGCGAGTATCCGGCGGTAGCGTTCGAGCGCTACGCGGACGATGCGATCTGCCATTGCCGGACGCGTGCCGAGGCCGAGGCCTTGCGTGCCGCGCTTGCGGCACGGTTCGCGGTCTGCCGGTTGGAGTTGCATCCGCAGAAGACGAAGATCGTCTACTGCAAGGACACCAATCGGAAAGGCCGGCATCCGGTCATCACGTTCGACTTCCTCGGGTACACGTTCAGACCGAGGCTGGCGGCGTGGCCGAACGGGAAGTACGGCGTCTCGTTCCTTCCGGCGGCGTCGTCGACGGCGCTGAAGGAAATCAGACGTGCGATCCGTCGCTGGTCGTTGCAGACCCGCACGGACAAGGCACTCGATGATCTGGCGAGGATGTTCGCACCGTACATCCGTGGCTGGATCAACTACTACGGTCAGTTCTACAAATCCGTCCTGGCGATGACGCTGCGACGGATCGACGTCCACCTCGTCGCGTGGGCACGCCGCACGTTCAAGCGCCTTCGGCAGCAGCCGAGAGGGGCGCGCGAGTGGTTGGCTTCCGTGATCCGACGATCGCCAGCGCTGTTCGCGCACTGGCCGCTTGTGTATCGCAACGTCCGGACATTAGGAGCCGTATGAGCCGAGAGGTTCACGTACGGTTCTGGGAGAGCGCGGCGGTGCGACTCCGCCGCGCCACTCACCTGCCGCTGTACCGGCAGAGCGAGATCTACGCCCGGGAAGGCGTCGAGCTCGATCGCTCCACGCTCGCCGACTGGGTCGGCGGGGCGAGTGCCTTGCTCGATCCGCTCGTTGAAGCGATCGGCCGCCATGTGCTCGCTGCCGAGAAGCTGCACGGCGACGATACCCCGGTGCCGGTGCTGTGTCCGGGCCGCGGCACGACCCGAACCGGGCGGCTGTGGACTTACGTGCGTGACGACCGGCCGGCCGCGAGTGAGGACCCGCCGGCGGTGCTGTTCCGTTACTCGCCGGACCGCAAGGGTGAGCGGCCGAAGCGACACCTCGCCTCGTTCACCGGCGTCCTGCAGGCCGACGGCTATGCCGGCTTCGAGCAACTGTACGGCGCGCGGATCACCGAAGCGGCCTGCTGGGCGCACGTGCGACGCAAGTTCTACGACCTGCAGGTCGCACAGAGCTCGCCCCTGGCCGAGGCGGCGCTCGCCCGGATCGGTGAGCTCTACGCGATCGAGGCCGAGATCCGCGGCCGGCCGCCCGAGGAACGTTGCGCCGTGCGCCAGGCCCGCGCCGGACCGCCGCTCGCGGCCTTGCACGACTGGCTGCACGCGACGCTCGCCACCCTGTCGAAGAAGAGCGAGCTCGCCGGCGCGATCAAGTACGCGTTGTCGCGCTGGGCGGCGCTCACGCGCTATTGCGACGATGGCCGCCTCGAGATCGACAACAATGCCGCCGAGCGGGCGCTGCGCGCCTGTGCGTCTGGGGCGCAAGAACTGGCTGTTCGCCGGGGCGGACTCGGGCGGTGAGCGCGCCGCAGCGATCTATACGCTGCTCGGCACCGCGAAGCTCAACGACCTGGATCCGGAGGCCTACCTGCGTCACGTGCTCGAGCGCATCGCCGAACACCCGATCAACCGCATCGACGAGTTGCTGCCATGGAATCTCGCCGCGCAGCTACCAACCCTCCAACTCGCCGCCTGATCATCCCGTCAACCTGCCCAGACCGGACGCTTACCGCCGAGCGGGACGAGCTCACGAAGCTGCGGCGCGAGAACCGCCAGCTCAAGCTCGAGCGGGAGATTCTCTCAAAAGCCGCGGCCTGGTTCACACAGGAGACCGCGCCGAATTCGAAACGCTCTACGGATTCGTGAAGGCGAACCAGGCCACCCTTCCGGTGAGCACGATGTGCCGGTTGCTGAAGGTCTCCACGAGCGGCTTCCACGAGTGGCAGGATCGTCCATTGTCGGCCCATGCCCGCAGGGACGTGAAGGTGATGGCGCGATCCATAGCATCCACGAGCGTTCCCATCGCACCTATGGAGCGCGGCGCGTGCACGCGGAATTGCGTGAAACCTACGCCGTACGTGTCGGGCGCAAGCGCGTCGCGCGCCTGATGCAACGGGCCGGCTTGAAGGGCGTGCAGAAGCGCCGTTTCCTGTGCACCACGCGCAGCGGCAACGCTGAGCGCTGGGGGCCGGATCTGGTGGATCGGCACTTCGTTGCCGACCGGCCCGATGCCCTGTGGGTCGCGGACGCGACCTACATCCCCACGGCCGAGGGCTTTCTGTACCTGGCGATCGTGCTCGATGTGTTATCGCGTCTGATCGTCGGTTGGGCGATGGATGCTGGCTTGGGCAAGCCGTCTCAAGGCGCTCGACATGGCCTATGCGCAACGCTCGCCGCACGAGGTGATCCATCATTCCGATCATGGTAGCGAGTACACGGCGATTGCCTTTGGAACGCGCTGTCAGCGGCTCGGTGTACAACCTTCGATGGGCAGCGTGGCGACTGTTTCGATAACGCGATGGCCGAAAGCTTCTTCGCCAGCCTGGAATGCGAGGTGCTCGACCGCAATCACTTTCTGACTCGTGATGAAGCGCGCGCAGCGATCTTCGCATCGATCGAGGGTTGGTATAATCCGCATCGCAAGCACTCGTCCTTGGGCTATCTTTCACCGCAGGAGTTCGAGAGACGCTTCACCTGAAGAGAGGAAACCCACCCGAGACAGAAATCACAAACTCACGACCGTCCGTGAAATCGGGGCCACCCCAGAGAGCGGCCGGACGACAGCCTCGGCCGAGTGCCGCCCCTGATGTTCGTGGCGAGGCAAACAGCAGTGCGGGAGCTTGCTTCTGACTTGTGTCCTTGACTGGGAGCTTACGGTTTACCGTAGGGGTCGCGACACGGGTGCGCTGGCGATGCCTTGAGTGCCGACATCCTTGCGTAGCCGATGAGGCACGAGTTACCAAGCAGCCAAGGCATCCAGAAACAGCTGCGTACCTGGCAAGCACGCGGGTAATTCTTCTGCGCGGTAATGTCTGTTAAGGTTCCAGGTATCAATCAGAATATAAGACCGGTCGTGGCAGGATTCCACTTGGTGATTCATGGACAAACCACTCAACAAATGTTCGTATACGATCAAGCGCGCGACTTCGGTCGGCGTTGAAGCCGCTCTCGATTGATACGCCGCACATCTCTTTGCAGGACGTTCGATGGCGTCTCCGCGTTTCGCTATTTCTGCTGATGCTGCACTGAGCCTATGTCGCTGAAGCGAGATACGATTGGAATATCGCGGGAATGGGATTGCCGCTGCTGGCAGGCGTGCTGTTCGTCCCTTTCATGCTCGAACGGTTGGGAAACGAGCGTTTCGGTGTCGTGACCTTGATTTGGGCCCTGATCGGCTATTTCGGGCTCTTTGATATGGGAGTGGGGCGAGCGCTCACGGTAGAAATCAGCAAATTGCGCGCCGCTGGCCACGATGGTGGTGTGGGTGAAGCACTGCATGCCGGACTCTTCATTACTCTTGCGACTGGCGCCGTAGGAGCGGCGATCATGTTGTCCATTGCCCCATATCTTTCGCACGATTGGTTGAAGGTCAGCCCGCAATGGCAATCCGATACCCAGACTGCTTTTCAGATTGCAGCGCTTGGGATCATACCGACTACCGTGGCGAGCGGAGTGCGCGGCGCGCTGGAGGGGGCCGGAGCGGTTTGCGGCGTCGAATGCAATCCGGCTTTTTCTTGGCTTGTGCATGTTCGCGCTTCCTGCTGTGTCGCTCACGCTGCACGGCAACCATCTCTGGTGTATAGCCCTCTATCTGGTTGGCGTGCGCGTGGCTGCTGCCTTGATCAGTTTGTTATGCATGAGATCGCAGGTTGGTGTTTGACCCAATCCGTCCAACGTGAAATCTCGCATCAGGCCATTGCTCAGCTACGGCGTTTGGGTGACAGTCTCCGGGATAGTCGGCCCAATGATGATTTACGGGGATCGTTTTTTCGTCGCCGTTGCGGTAAGCGCCGATCAGTTGCCGTTCTATGCTATACCCCAGGAGGCCCTTCAACGCTTGTTGATCATTCCCGGTGCTCTCGCCGCGGCGTTGCTTCCGAGGTTCGCTTCGTCTAATGGTGCTTGCTTGCAGATACGTACAAGAGGAACTACCGGCGCGTTGCCTAGTGATGTTGCTTGCGTGCGCGGCTGCAGCGGTCTTCGCCCAACCCGTTCTCGCATGGTGGCTCACTCCGGCCTTTGCAAAAAGACCCGCACCCGATCGTTCTGATTCTTGCCGTCGCGATCTGGTTCAACTCGATAGCGCACCTACCGCTACTGTGCTGCATGCGCATGGCCGTACGAAAGTCACCGCCATGTTTCACTTGTCCGAGTTGGGGTTCTATTTCGTCGCGCTGTATTGGCTGGCAACGCATTTTGGATTGGTCGGAGCGGCAATAGCCTGGCTTGCGCGCGTACTGCTCGACCTTGTTCTGCCGAGATTGCCGCCAATAAGCTACTCAAGAGACAAACCGCGCATGTCATCGCCTGAGCAGTGGAGGATCGGTCAGCACGGCCGGAGGATGATCTTGAAAGCGTTGGCGCATGCCCGTTTGCGATTGCGTTGAGCGAAGCCTCGCGCATCGCGACATATAGGACTGGAGTTTTTTCTGGAAAGTGGAGTTATTGGCGGTGCGCTGAATGTCTCGCACTGTCCCTGGACCCAGGCCGACCGAAGCATCGATTGGACGGGCGCTCGCCCGTCCTCTCGTGAAGAACGGCCGGCTACGCCGCCAGCGGCGCGCCTTTAGCGGCACGCGGATCGCCCACAGGCGCCGCGCGGTTTTGTTCGCCAGCGCCACGGCGGCGATGTTGACCCCACGCCGTCTGGCCAGTTGCTGCAGCCACACGCTCAAGGGGTCGGTTTTCCCGCCACATGGCGCAGCACCGCGCGGGCGCCGTGGATGAGCTGGGTACGCAAGTACCGATCCCCGCGTTTACTGATCCCCAACAGCACGGGTTTACCGCCCGTGGAGTGCTGCCGTGGCACAAGTCCCAGGGAGGCGGCGAGCTGTCGGCCGTTGCGGTAGTGCACCGGATCGCCCACCGTGGCGACGTACGCGGAAGCGATGATCGGGCCAATGCCGCTCTCCGCATGAAGCGCCCGCACGAATAGTCCCATCCGGAGATCGAACACATAGTCGTCGATGGCGCCTTCTACAGTTCGTCTGGTACCGTTCTCCGACCTGATTCGGGCGACGTTGCGCAGGGTTAGTGCGATCATCGTTCTTTCTGAGAGCCTTAGAAATGACTTCGATTTTGTAGGTGCGAGATGAACGACTGTGGGTAGTTGCAAACGGACTGACGGACTTGCGTCGCGCCCAGATCGGCGAGATCGCACTGCTGCGACCCTCGAGAAAGGACCACTGCGCGTGCTATACCTCTCTAATCTCATCGTTTCCAAGGGGTATCTGGAACTCTTCGATGGTACCCGAGAAGCGATGCGTCCGGCGCGAACATAGAGGTTCGTTTCTGCGGTGAGTTCATGAGTAGCCATGATGATCCACCAAGCTTCGATCTCGCGAAGTCCCGGGAGGTGTTCGAAGCACAACTGAAGGCGTTTCCGGAACGCGGACGGCTCAAGCACTGCGGGCTCGTGACCGGGCAGAAGAAAGTCGATGCATTCGCCTGGGCAGATGTCGTCGTACTCCCGACTCGCTACGTCAATGAGGGCCAGCCCGTTCTCTGATCGAAGCGATGGCCGCTGGAATCGCGATTGTGGCCACGCGGTTCCGTGCCATCGGGGCCTTGCTCGAGGACGGAGTGAATCGGCTCTTTGTCGGTCGCGAGTCGGGCAGGACGGTCGCAAACGACTGCTGCAACTGGCAGGTAACCGCCAGTTGCTGGAGGACATGCAGCGGGCAAGCCTGAGAAGATTCGACCAGCATTTCACCCAGACGACACATCTATCGAACCTGTTGGATGTCCTGGGGCGCGCCGCAGGCGAGCGCGGGATTGCGCTTTCGCGGCAAGTCGTCGCTGGTGACAGCGCTCGCACCAGCGCCTGATGCATGAGTGTTATGTCCACAATCGAGGGTGTCCGTAACGTATCGCTCATTGCGTCAGAGGGGGGGCGCACGCTTCGGTTGCTGGTCGTCACACAGTATTTTCAGGCCGGAGAACTTCCGAGTTAACGACCTCGTCGACTGGCTAATCGAGCCTGGCCACAAGGTTGTAGTTTGGCCCCGGCTTGCCGAACTACCCGACGGGCGAGTATCTTCGATGGGTATACGGCGCTCGGTCCATGGACTCAGCGGGCCCGCAATCTGACGATTTATCGGGTCCCTCTCGTTCGTAGAGGCAATGGGCGCGGGGTCCGCCTCGCCTTGAATTACGTGAGCTTCGCGCTGTTCGCTTCTCTAATCGGTCCATTCCGGTGCCGTGGACGCTTCGATGCCGTGTTCGTGCATGAGCCGTCCCCTGTCACTGTCGGAGTACCTCCGGCCATCATTCGTACGCTGAAGCGGACACCGCTATTTTCTGGGTGCCGATCTGTGGCCGGAGAGCCTCGAGGCGACTGGGTCCGTAAGATGGGCCTCGGCCCTGCGCATCGTGGACTGGCGTACACGGGCTGGATCTACCGTCGCTGTGACTGGGTGTTGATGCAGTCGCGGCTCCTTTGGTCCGCGCATCGAGCGCCATGGGATTGATCCGCGACGACTGTTCTACTTTCCGAACTGGGCGGAGCCGGTCCTGAGCGACTCGCGGAGCAGCCCGCGCGACGCATCCACGAACGAATTGCCCGCCGGATTCCGGGTTCTCTACGCTGGTAATATTGGCGCGGCCCAGGACTTCCCGGCCCATGCTAGACGCCACCAAAGGAGCTGAAACATCGGAGCGATATCCACTGGATCCTGGTTGGCACCGGACACGCCGCCGGAATGGGTAAGAGGGAGTGAACCGCCGAGGCCTGACAGAGGCAACGGTCGCTGCCCGGCGCGTTTCCGCCGGAGCGCATGCCGGTGTTCTTTCGGGCTGCCGATGCGTTACTGGTGTCTTGCGGGACCCGGACCCGACCTTCGCGCTGACCGTGCCCGCCAAGGTGCAGGCCTATCTCGTGACCGGTCGCCCGATCATCGCAATGGTCGACGGCGAAGGTGCGCGTATCGTCGCCGAATCCGGCGCCGGTCTGACGTGCGGAGCAGGCGACGCAAGTGCGCTCGCATCACGCGTACTGCGAACTCTGCGCCCTCGATCCCCGTGAGCGAGCAGAGATGGGGGCCCGGGGGCGCGCGTACAGCCGTGGGCAGCGGACTCTTCCGTTCCGCAATCTGCTGATGCGCCGGTTGGAGAGATGGTTGGCGGGTGATGACGTGCCGGGGATCACGTGATATCCGTCGCCGGCCCATGCAGCGCGGTGCGGTAGGGAGGGGGAATGGTGGACGGCGTCCGGGGCAAGACGATCCTGATCGCCGGTGGCACAGGTTCCTTCGGCAACGAGTTGCTCACCTCGCTGCTGCGGACGGAGTTCCAAGAGGTCCGCGTCTTCAGCCGCGATGAGCTCAAGCAGGGAAGTGATGCGGCTTTCCCTCCGTAATCCACGGGTTCGTTTTCACATCGGAGACGTGCGGCGTGATGGCCACAGCGTGGACTGGGTGGCGGATGGCGGGCGTCGACCTCGTGTTCCCGGCAAGCTGCCGCGCTCAAGCAGGTGCCGTCCTGCGAGTTCTTCCCGATGCAGGCCGTCATGACGAATGTCGTCGGAAGCTACAACGTGATCGAATCTGCCGCGGCTCACGACGTACCCGAGTGGTATGTCCTCGGGACGGACAAGGCGGTGTATCCCGTGAACGCAATGGGTATGACCAAGGCTCTGATAGAGAAAGTTGCCCAGAGTACCGCTCGACTGCAATACGGACGCGTCGGACCCTCGTCTGTACGGTGCGCTACGGCAACGTGATGTGCTCGAGGGGCTCGGTCATTCCGCCTGTTCATTCGCCAGATCAAGGCCGGGGAGGCGCTGACTGTGACGGAGCCGCAGATGACCCGGTTTCTGTTGAAACTGAGCGATGCGATCGATCTGGTCCTCCTTGCGTTCAGGAAAGAGCCAGCGCCGGCGACATACTCATCCGCAAGGCTCCCGCGTCGACGATCGCCGACCTGACCAAGGCGTTGCAGCGGACTCGGTTCAAGCCGCGCGTCAGCATCAAGGTCATCGGCGTCCGGCACGGGGAAAAGTTGCACGAAACGCTGGCGTCCCGTGAAGAGCTCGCGCGTGCCGAAGATATGGGTGGGTTGTACTATCGTGTGGCTCTCGACGACCGCGATCTGAATTATGACAAGTACTTCACGTTAGGCGATAGGGCGAGGGCAAGCAACTCGCTCATTCAACTCGCAAAACACGAGACGACTTGCCGTCGAGGAAATACGTCGAACTCCTCCTGTCTCTTCCCGAGGTGCGTGCGGAGCTGAGCGATGCGAGGTGACGACCGGCCGCAACCATCGGAATAACCGGGTCCTCCGGCCTGATCGGATGGCACCTTCGCAGCTTTCTGCACAAGGAGCCGCGCGTCGAAGTCATTCCCTGCTCCCGCGATCAGTTCTGGAACGACACATTCCTGGAGGAGTTGGTAACCCGCTGTGACGCAGTCGTCCATCTCGCCGGAATCGATCGGGGAGAAGGACGGCGAGATTGCGAATGCGAACCTGTCTCTTGCCGAACGCCTCGTTAAATTCCTCGACAGGTCGCGATCCAGGGCGACCGTCGGTCTCGTCGAGCACGCATGTCAATCGCGACACCCCTTACGGCCGGTCCAAACTTCGCGCGGGGCGGATTCTCGAATCATGGGCAGAGCGCGCCGGTGCGAGGTGCATCGTCCTCGTGTTGCCACACGTGTTCGGTGAAGGAGGAAAGCCCTTCTACAATTCAGTCGTCTCGACCTTCTGTCACCAGCTTTCTTGCCGGGAAGAACCCGAGATTAATGTCGACGGTGACCTGGAGCTCCTGCACGCCCAGGATGTGAGCCGTACGGTTTTCGAGGCCATTGTCGGTGGAGAGTCCGGGGTGCGCCGGATATCGGGATCGCCGCTTTCGGTAAGTCAGTTGCTCGAGAGGTTGCGATTGCTGGCGAAGCAATACGAACAGCTGGTGATTCCAGAACTTGATTCGCCACTGGATCTATCCAGACTCTTCAATACGTATCGGTCATATCTCTTTCCCGCAAACTATCCGGTTTCGTATCCATGAGCGTCGCGACCATCGCGGTACGCTCTTCGAATGCGTGTCGATCCAGGCATGGCGGACAATGCTTCGTGTCGTCGACACATCCCCGGAGTTACCCGGGGCAATCACTTCCATCTCCGCAAATTCGAGCGATTCGCGGTCATCTCGGGTGATGCAGTGATCCGTCTGCTGCGGCGGCTGTTCGATGATACGGTGCCGAATTCGCCGTGAGCGGCGCGGAACCGGTTTTTATCGACATGCCGACGCTGCACACTCACAGTATCGAGAACACCGGGAATGGGGAGTTGATGACGCTGTTCTGGTCGCACCGAATTCTTCGATCCGGCCGATGCGGACACGTTCCCGGAGCCGGTGCTGCGATGAGCCGCCGCTTGAGAGTCGTGACTGTAGTCGGAACGCGCCCGGAAATCATCCGGCTGTCGCGGTCGTCCTCCGACTCGACGAGTCTGTCGAGGCGTATAGTTCATACCGGTCAGAACCACGACTACGAGTTGAGCGAGATCTTCTTCCGCGACCTCGGCTTGCCGCGCCCGGATCATTACCTCAACGCCGTCGGTGACAATCTGGCGCGACGATCGGTGATATCGTCGCGCGAACCTACGAGTTGCTGGAGCGAGCTGGAAGCCTGCGGCGACCGGCCCGTCGTGGTGGAGACGGTGCCGGGCTGGACTCACGACATCACCAACGTCGGCGAAGGCGAGCTGATCGTCCTGCTGTGGGCGAACGAGATCGCAACCGGGGGGGCCGGACACGTTCGCGTGCCCGCTGTGAGGGGCATGGTGATTGCTACCTGTCATTGAGTGACGATGAAGAAACTTAAAGTCATGACTGTGGTCGGAACGCGACCCGAAATCATCCGCCTGTCGCGTGTGCTCGCCTGCCTGGACGAGTACTGCGAACACGTGCTGGTGCACACGGGACAGAACTACGACTACGAACTCAACCAGGTGTTCTTCGAGGACCTCGGCGTTCGCAAGCCGGACTATTTCCTCGACAGCGCAACCGGGATGGCAGATGCCGCCCAGACGATCGGCAATCTCATCATCGCCGTGGATCAGGTGCTGGCCGAGGAGCGGCCGGATGCGGTGCTGATTCTTGGGGACACCAACAGTTGCCTCGCAGTGATCTGGGCAAAGCGACGCAGGATACCGGTCTTCCACATGGAGGCAGGAAATCGGTGTTTCGATCAGCGGGTCCCTGAAGAGATCAATCGTCGGATCGTCGACCAACGGCAGACGTGAACCTGACCTACAGCAACATCGCCAGAGAGTACCTGCTCGGGAAGGCCTCACTCCGGACCTGGTCATCAAGACAGGAAGCCCGATGCAGGAGGTGCTGACGCACTATCGGCCCGCGGATAGAGGCCTCGACGGTCTCGGGCGGCTGGGACTGGAGCCCGACCAGTATTACCTCGTCAGTGCGCACCGGGAGGAGAACGTCGATCCTACGCAAGCCTTGAGCAAGCTTGTGGCCAGGCTGAACGCCGTCGCGGAGGACTGGTGTCTCCCAGTGGTGGTCTCGGCTCACCCCCGCACACGGAAGCGCATCGATGGGTCGGAGGCGCGCTTTCGCCCGGTGGTGCGATTCCTGAAACCATTGGCTTCCACGATTACGTGAAGCTGCAGACGTACGCGAGGGCTGTCCTCTCGGACAGCGGTACGATCACTGAGGAGTCCTCGATCCTGAATTTCCCAGCGCTCAACATTCGAGAGGCTCATGAGCGGCCAGAAGGGATGGAAGAGGCGGCCGTGATGATGACGGGATTGAACGTGGACCGTGTGCGGAAGCGCTGGCGATCCTTGGGGCTCGGCCGCGAGGCGAGCAGCGGCGCCTGACCCTGGTCACCGACTACGACGCGCCGAACGTGTCCGAGAAGGTGCTGCGCATCGTCCTCAGCTACACGGACTACGTGAACCGCGTGGTGTGGAAGAAGTACTGACGCATGGCAATCCGCGTCCTCCTCCTGACGCAATGGTTCGATCCGGAGCCGACGTTCAAGGGACTGGCTTTCGCTAGAGAGTTGCGGCGACAGGGCTTCGACGTTGAAGTGCTGACGGGTTTTCCCAACTATCCGACGGGACGCCTGTACCCGGGCTATCGCCTGAGACTGCTGCAGCGTGACGTGATCGACGGCATCAGTGTGACCCGGGTGCCGCTGTATCCGAGCCACGGGCATACGATCCTGGGTCGGGTCGCGAACTACGGAACCTTCGCCGTGTCCTCGCTGTTGTTCGGTTTCGGCATGGCTCGCAGGGCAGACATCATCTATGCATATCACCCGCCTCTGACTGTCGGGGTCACTGCGGCAATTCTGCGCGTCCTGACGCGGACGCCTGTCGTCTATGACATTCAGGACATGTGGCCGGATACTCTGCGTGCAACCGGCATGATCAATAGTGATCGTGCCCTTCGCCTCGTGTCTGCGGTGTGTAGTTGGGTCTACCGACGCGTTGATCGCATCGTCGTACTCTCCCCGGGATTCAAGCGCTTGCTGGTACGGCGAGGCGTGCCCGAGGCAAGAGTGGAAGTGATCTACAACTGGGCCGACGAGACTTCTGTGGCCAGCGATGAGTGGACGGGTGCCGTCGGAATTTCCCGGCCCTGACCGATTCACGGTTCTGTTCGCGGGCAACATGGGCAAGGCTCAGGCGCTGGACGCGGTGCTGGAGGCTGCCCACTTGCTGCAGGAGCGAGATTCGCGGGTCAGTTTCGTCATGTTGGGCGGAGGGGTGGAGGTTACGCGGCTCAAGGCGAAGGCGACGCGCCTGGACTTGCGCAACGTCGTCTTTCTTCCTCCTGTCCCCATGGCCGAGGTGGGCGCGCTGCTTGGTGCGGCCGATGTCCTCCTGGTGCACTTGCGCAACGATCCGTTGTTTGAGGTAACCATTCCATCCAAGACGCAGGCGTATATGGCTGCCGGCAAGCCGCTGCTACTCGCCGTCAAGGGTGATGCCGCCGACCTCGTCCGGCGCGCCGATGCAGGAGTGCTCGCGGAGCCTGAGAATGCAGTCGCGCTCGCGACGGCGGCCGACTCACTGGCGCAGTTGTCCCATCAGCAACTCCAAGCCATGGGGCGCAGAGCTCGAGAGTACTACGATGAGCATCTTTCGATCCGACGAGGTACCGCCAGCTTCGCGGCAATCTTCGGGCAGCTGGCTCCGGATGGCGGGACGCCATAGAGCGGGCCATGCAGGGAGGTGATGCGTTTCTTCGGGTTGATTTTCTTGTGGCGATGAGTGGATCTGCGCGGCGAAATCCGCGCCCGCATGGATAGCGACATCACGTGGTTTGCGGCGACGGCGAGGCGCTATCGCCTGATGGCGGCGACGTGCAACTACAGCGTAGCTTCGCAAGCCAGTGCGGATGTCACCGAGCCGCGCACCAGGATGCAACGGGAAATCGCGTTCCTCGAGGCTCCACCTGTGACCGCGGACACGATCTCGCTAGTCGATCAACGGCCATTCCTTGAATACCATCGCAGACCGCCGGGATTCCGTGAGGGGTGTTCAGGGGCCGGGCGAGCGCCCGAAGAAGTGGTAGCCTCTTGCCCGGAAGCCGACCTGAGACGTGCGGGTTCGGGCTCCGCCGGGTGCGGGTGCGTGCATGTACAATGCCGCCACCTCGCGGTTTGAAGCATGATAGAACTCCATCGAGTGAATTTTCTCCGCCGCCTTGTCCTGCCGCTTCTGCGGCGCGCTAGCGTTGGGGACATAACGATTCGTCATCATTGGACGAATGACCTCGTGACGCTCGATTTATTCAAGCATAAGGGCTACTGGTATCACGGGCGACGGCGGGAAAGGGACACGATGAACCTGTTTGCTGCGCTCGTGCGCCAAGGCGACACGGTGCTGGAAGTTGGCGCACTGATCGGATACGTGTCGTTGCACCTGGCCCACCTGGTCGGCACTAATGGACGCTTAGTTGTATTTGAGCCGGCGCCGGGACAATCTAAGGTACCTCCGCAAGAACATACAGTTCAGCGGCCGGGTGTACATCATGGGCAAAAGGCGGCGACCGACTACACTGGCACGGCGCGCATGCACGTGGAGGAACTCACAGGGCAGAACAACTCGCTCTTGAGGACTACGCGGTACTCGCCGAGAACGAGAAACTCGCCTTTGCTGGCCGGGTAGCGCGGAAGGTAGTCGAAGTCCCATGTACGAAGGTCGATGATTTCCTCGAAAAGGAGCGGTTACCGGTGCCGTCGTTTGTCAAGATCGACGTTGAGGGAGCAGAACATGCGGTGCTCCAGGGCATGCAGCCGACATTGCACGAGACCCGGAATCTCCCTCATGGTAGAGGTGACGGAGAAGCAGAAGGAAGTATTCGCGCTGCTACGAGGGTACGACTTCGAGCTCTATCGCCCTGACAAGCGGAGCATCGATCATCCGTCTGAGCTGCAGGGTAATGTGTTCGTCGTACGCACGCAGGACCCGCGGATCGCGTGCTTCACGTCCCCTTTCAGTAGGACCTTGCGGGGGCAATGAGAGCGGCGGCATCCGCAACGTTACCCGTACGGCTTCGGTGGTTATAGTGTCGCCCGCAATAGGACAACGCGCAGCATCTCGCAGGCGCGCTGCATGTCCTGCTCTCTCAGTGTCGGATGCACCAGCAACGCAACACTGGTCTCGCCGAGTTCATGCGCAATCGGCTGCCGGGTAGCAGGTGAAAGGTTAGCCGCTTGGAAGGCTCTCTTGGGGTACATTTCGGAGCAGGAGCCCACGAAGCACGGCACGCCGCCAGCACCGATCTCGGCGACGAGTCGCTCGCGCTCACCATGTCGACTTGAGGGCTGACGGTACTATAAAGAAGTAAAAGCGATAGTAAGCATGATAGATGTGGCGGCGGGGGAGTCGGTACGCGCACACAGGACACCCTCGCCAGCGCGTCACGCAGGCGGTCGGCATTGCTTCGCCGTGCCTGAACCCAGCGCTCCAACTTCCGCAGTTGGATCTGCCCGATGGCGGCCTGCATTTCGGTCATACGGCCATTCGTCCCAAAAGAATCATGCACCCAGCGAAAACCTGGTGCGTGTGCACGCAGGTATGTGGCGTCGTAACTCTTGCCGTGATCCTTGAACGACCACGCCTGAGACCAGAGGCGGTCGCTTTGGTTGTCACCATCCCGCCCTCGCCGCCAGTCGTGATGTATCTTGTCCTGGCAGAATGAAAACGCTCCGGCCGTGCCCAGCCCGCCGACGGGGCGACCGCGATAAAGCTGCGCCGCTCGCTTGGGCGCAGTCCTCGATTACCGCGTACACCCTTCGGTGTCGCGGGCAAGCACGCATGATGGTCCTCCATTTCCCACATGGCCATCCGGCAAGATGAACGGCAACGATCGCGGCGGTGTGTTTCTGGTGTCATCACACGCGGTCAAATCCACTCGGCGGTAATGTTCTGGCTGTCACGTGTCGACGTCGGTAAAGCCACGGGGATGCGCACCGAGCATTACTCTGCAGTTGGCTTACTGGCTACGTAACTTTTGGGCGTCGTCATCTATCCTCACCACTCGGCCTACAACCCCGTAACCGCGAAGTGCCAGTTCCAGCGCGATTGTCCCGTTTGCTACCGCGGAACGCCCAGTGCCAGCCGCCGCGGCATACGCCGTCTTGACAAACGCGGCCTTCCTGCCCCGTCCAGTAGTTCACCTTGCCAGCAGCTGAGAACTGCCTGCACAGCGGCAATCTCGTCAGGTTCGTAGTGGGGCCATGGTGCCGACCGGTTCTGTCTGCCGGATCGTTCGGTGCCACCGTGGAAGGGTGTCGTGTTCATGTCCGTTGACCTGATGGCTACGATGGCCGAGGCAGGATGCGAGTTTAAGCGGGGAGCGACCCTATCGCGCGAGTGCTCCGAAATCGGGTAGCTCGACTAGGGGATGGTGCCCTTGCTGCGCTTCAACGTCCGCATGCTCCGTCCTTGGCCGACGGATTCGCACCGTTGTCCAGCCACGGGAGCGCGGAGCGACGAAGTCCTTGCGCGGATTGTCTGCCACGTAAATGCATCGAGCGGCCTCGACCCGGCATGCGCGTTCCAGCACCAAGTATGGGACTGGCGAAGGCTGCCAGTGCTGCCGCCCGAGTCGTTCGGTGTAGATCACCGGATCGCACAGGGCTGCTACGCCAAGTGCGGCCACCTTCAGCTCCTGCGGCGAAGGTAGCCGTCGGTGATCACCCTAGCCGGCACAGACGCGCGAGGCTTGGCAATGCTTCAGCTACGTCAGGGAACAGGCGGATCTCCGGCCGATGACTTCGATAGGCGACGACCAGCGCGTTGATGACAGCCTCGGTTTCCGGTAGTCCATGTCCGCGCAATACCTGCTGGAATAACGTCCACGTTGCCCGACTCGTACAGCGCGATCGCTTCCGCAGCCAGGTTCTGCAAACCGAACGGGCGCGCGGCGAGGTCACCGGCTGCGCGAAGCCCGCTCAGCACATACTCGCTCTCCGGATATAGGGTGTCGTCCAGATCGAATGCAATCACTCGCGTGTGCACGGGCGGATGAGGAGAAGATTGCCGCGTCGTAGCGCAGCATCGTCACGTTCGGACGCCAGTTATCGGATGCGGAACTGCCAACCCTGCGGATTCCTCGAGCAGCCAGCGGGAGAAGGAGCACCGGCAGCGTGCGCCAACGGGAAACCGCCGCCGAAGCGCGCGTTGATCTCGAATACCGCCGCCTGGCCAGTCGGGGTAACAATCGCCTGAAAGCACAATGCTCCAGACAGCCGGGTAGCGCCACGGACAGCTGGGTCGTGATCCGCTCGAGGTCGGGCAATCGTTCCGTGCGGCCCTTGCTCACCTCACCCCCGCGCACTTCGATACGCCTGTGTGGAACAGCACAACGCAGTGCTCCCGACGCATCGAAGAACGCGTTGACCGTGTACTCCTGCCCTTGCCAGAGCTCCTGGATGATGTGTTCATCCGCTTGCCCGGCCAGATCACAAGGTCGTGGAGTGAACGGAAGGAACGATTCCGACGGACGAGCTGCCGGCAATCGGCTTGACGATGAAGGGCCACCGCCAGACCGGCCGCTTCATCAGAAAGGTCGAGAGGAGGGCGGTTCGAGGCACAGGAAGTCGCGCAGCGCCGAGCACTTCAGCAGTGAGGTATTTGCTGCGTGCGATCTCAACGACACGCTCACTGGAGATATTTACGGTGACGCCTGTGCCCGCAACGACGCGGCAGCTCCTGCAAACGCAATCAGTTCCGTATCGATGGTCGGGACGATGAGGTTCACGTGCTCGCGGGTGACAATTCGCGGACGAAGGCCATGAATTCCGGTGCGGTGCAGCGTGGCGCCTGGTACGCGACGTCGGCACGGGCGCAGGCAGCGCTAAGCCCGGGCTGCGCGTCGATCGCCACCACGCGCAGAGGTCTATCAAGAACCGAGCGTCCGCGCGGAAACACTCAATCAATCCAACTCGGCGCCCGGCAGACGAGATGAGTACGTGATCGTGGCCGACATCAGCGGGATGCCGATCTTTTCCGGTGAACGGCGGCATCGTGACGCCGCCGTCTCGTGTGACCCCATGCCCGCTCAGAACGCGGCGGCAGGACGACCATAATCTGCAGATCGAGCACAGGACTGGTGTTCTACTACCAGACGTCAAGCTCGAGCTTTTCTTCCCACGATAGGTGTCTCTGCCATTTATTTGTGCCCAACCCGTCACGCCGGGCCGCACATCGTGACGGCGCGCCTGCCGCGGCGAATACAATGGGATGTAGGCGGTCAACAACGGCCGCGGAACGACAAGGCTGGCCTCACCGCGGTATACGTTCAGTAGTCGTGGGAGCTCGTCGAGGCTCCAGCGCCGGAGCCAGCTGCCAAACGGTGTGAGCCGTTGCACGTCATCCAGGAGTACACCCGAATCGTCGCGTTCTTCGGTCATGGTCCCGAACTTGAGAACTGAAATGGTACCGCATGGAGCCCCGGACGCGGCTGCCGGAACAGGACGGCACACCGAGGAACAGCCGCACGCCCATGGCAATGCCAGCAGGAGCGGGCTCAGCACGCGAGCAGCAGCATCGACATCACGACGTCAAACGCTCTTTTCATGGAGGACAGGGAACTTCGCAGAATCCGAGCCGGGTTCTTGGCCAAATGGATCGTAGTTTGGGCGAAGGCTTGGGGTGGCCTCAAGAGGGAACGATAGCACCACGGGCCGCGGCGCTCGCCCGGCGCCCCGGAAACCACGGGCGAGCCGACGCAGCGCCAAGGGCGCGGGTCTGAGCCTGTTCGAGTCACGTTTGTCCACGATTCCTCCCCTGAAAATTGAAGAACTTTCAGCATGTCAAAGTACATGTTCGGCGGCTAGAATTGGCTGGATCGTCCTAGGATTGCGCAAACCCCGGTGGAGGATCGCGGCGCGTCATACTGATGGCGTCGAGCGTGCAATGTTGATAGCTCCACGGCTAGAATTGCCGCCCGATCGCCGGTGCACGGCAAAGTAGCAGTGGACGATTGCCGCGCAACCTGCTAATCGCTGCGGCAAAGGGAGCAGCAATGACGAGATCGATCATCGGACCTGCGCAGCGGTTGGCAGCCTGGCTCGCGGTCCTGCCCAGGTCACGCAAGCGATTGCTGATGGTCGCGGCCGACATCGTCTGCGTTCCTGCAGCGCTCTCGACTGCGGTATGGCTCAAGCAGGGGACTGCACCCGATGCCTACGGCCCCGAGCCATGGCTGTATCTCGCCGCGCTGTGTACCAGCCTCCCGGTGTTCGTAAGGCTTGGCTTGTACCGGGCGGTGATGCGGTTTGCAGGCTCAAAAGTCGTCGGCGTCGTGTTCGCGGGTGTCACCGTTTCCGTGCTCTTCCTCGGAGGCATCAACGAGCTGTTCTCGACCGAGGCACTGCCGTGGGAAACCTTCGCGATTTACTGGGCGGTCGCACTCGTTTACGTCGGGGGCAGTCGCCTGCTGGTCCGGCACGTGCTGTATGCGCGAAAGCCTGGCGCGGCACGCGTGGTTATCTATGGAGCCGGGACAGCGGGCGCACAGGTCGCAAACGCGCTGCGCAGCGGGGGCCGCTTCGAGCCGGTGGCGTTTCTCGACGACGATGCGTCGCTCAGGAACAGCGTGGTTGCAGGGATCCGGGTCTTCAGCCCCGCGGAACTCCCGCAGCTGGTCGAGTCGAGGAACGTCGACGTAGTGCTGCTCGCGCTGCCCTCGCAGTCCCGGCAACTCAGGCAACGGATCATCAAGCGCATCGAACCGCTGCCAGTGCGGGTCATGACGGTACCGGACATCTCGGACCTTCTTGCCGGCGAGGCGCAGGTCGAGGACCTGCGCGACGTCGACGTTGCGGACCTGCTGGGCCGGGATCCGGTGTCACCGAACGAGCACCTGTTCGACGCCTGCATCCGTGGCAAGGTCGTGATGGTCACCGGGGCCGGTGGATCCATCGGCTCGGAGCTCTGCCGGCAGATCCTGCGCAGTCGCCCGCGACGGCTGGTCCTGTTCGAGATGTCCGAACTGGCGCTTTACAGCATCGAGCAGGAGCTCGCGCGGCAGATGAAGCAGGATGGGCACAAGGTCGAGTTGACCGGTCTGCTCGGCAATGCGCACCACAAGTATCGGGTCCGGGAGATCATCCAGTCCTGCGAAGTACAGACGATCTATCACGCGGCAGCCTACAAGCACGTGCCGATTGTCGAGCACAACGTCATCGAGGGAATCCACAACAACGTGATCAGTACGTGGTACACGGGTGAAGCGGCGCTCGAGTGCGGCGTCGAGACGTTCGTGCTGATCTCGACCGACAAGGCCGTGAACCCGACCAATGTGATGGGGGCGACGAAGCGCCTCGCCGAGATGGTGCTGCAGGGGTTGCATCATCGGGGTAGTCGCACGCGATTCTGCATGGTGCGGTTCGGCAACGTCCTCGAGTCGTCAGGCTCGGTCGTACCGCTGTTCCGCGAGCAGATCCGCCGGGGCGGCCCCGTCACGGTCACGCACCCGGACGTGATGCGGTACTTCATGACCATTCCGGAAGCGGTGCAGCTCGTACTGCAGGCAGGGTCGATGGCGCAGGGCGGTGACGTCTTCGTTCTCGACATGGGCAAGCCGATTCGCATCGCCGAGCTCGCGCGCCGGATGATCAAGCTGTCGGGGTTCACCGTGCAGGAGGAGGGGAATCCGCAGGGCGACATCGCGATCGAGTTCACGGGTCTACGTCCGGCCGAGAAAATGTTCGAGGAGCTGCTGATCGGGAAGAACGTGACCGGAACCGAGCACCCGATGATTCTGAGGGCGGTCGAGCATTCACTGCCCTGGGACGAGGTACAGGTGCTGCTTCATGACCTGCTGGTCGCAATGGGCCAGTTCGACGTGCCGGGTGCCCGGAGGCTGCTGATTTCCGCTGTACGCGAATACCAGCCGGGACCGGAGGAAATTGACCTCGTCTGGAATCGACGCGACATCCAGCGGACGCTGCAATCGAAAGTCACGAGCATCGAGACCCGCAGATTGCGTGGACGGCGTGAGGCCGGATCAGCGCCGGTCGCACCAGCGCCGGATTGAGGTAGAAGCAGCCGGCCCGACGTTGCGGCCTGGTGCGGCGTTTGGTTTACGATGGGTGACGTGTCGTTACGGCGCCGACGCAGGGTGTTCCGCACCGGTAAATTGCGCGAAAGGCGCCGCGTTCGGCGACTTACCACTTGGCTGACATGCGATGCGACAACCGGCTGTCGTTGGCTACAAACAATAACTAAAGCAAAGGGTTAGCCGTGAAAGTTACCGTATTCGGTTCGGGTTACGTCGGCCTCGTCAGCGGCGCCTGTTTCGCCGACGCCGGCAACCAGGTGCTGTGCGTCGACATCGACGCGGACAAGGTAGCCCGGCTGCAGAAGGGCGAAATCCCGATCCACGAGCCCGGTCTCGAGCAGCTCGTCAGGCGCAACTCCGACAAGGGTCGCCTGAGGTTCACGACGGACGCGATCGAAGGTGTCCGGCACGGCCTGTTCCAATTCATCGCGGTGGGCACACCGCCCGAGGAGGACGGCTCCGCGGACCTCTCGCACGTGCTCGCCGTCGCCGAGATCATCGGCCGGCACATGACGGAATTCCGCATCGTGGTGGACAAGTCCACGGTGCCGGTTGGCACCGCCGACAAGGTCCGCGAGCGCATCGAGCGCACGCTGGCGGCCCGCGGTGCGAAGGTCGAGTTCGACGTCGTGTCGAACCCGGAATTCCTCAAGGAAGGCGCGGCGGTAACGGACTTCATGAAGCCCGACCGCATCGTCGTCGGCACGGACAACCCGCGTACCGCGGAGCTCCTGCGATCCCTGTACGAGCCCTTCACCCGCAACCACGACCGCGTGATTGTCATGGACGTGCGATCGGCGGAGCTGACCAAGTACGCGGCCAACGCGATGCTGGCCACCAAGATCAGCTTCATGAACGAGATGGCGAACCTGGCGGAGCGGATGGGCGCGGACATCGAGAAGGTCCGCCTCGGCATCGGCTCCGACCCTCGCATCGGTTACGCCTTCATCTACCCGGGCGCGGGCTACGGCGGCTCCTGTTTTCCGAAGGATGTCAAGGCGCTGGTGCACAGCGCGCGGGAGCACGATTTCGACGCGCGACTGCTGTCGTCGGTCGAGGCCGTGAACGCCCGGCAGAAACAGGTCCTGTTCCGCAAGATCCACGCGTTCTTCGGCGGCGACCTGCGGGGACGCACGATCGCACTGTGGGGGCTGGCCTTCAAGCCGAACACCGACGACATGCGCGAGGCGTCGAGCCGCGACCTGATGGAGGCACTCTGGTCGGCCGGCGCGAGCGTGCGTGCCTACGATCCGGTCGCGATGGGCGAGGCGCGCCGCATCTACGGCGGGCGCGCCGACCTCGCGCTCGCCGAGACCGCGGAGCAGGCGCTCGAGGGCGCGGACGCGCTCGCGATCCTGACCGAGTGGCAGGAGTTCCGCAGTCCGGACTTCGACGTGATCCGCGAGCGACTGCGCGCGCCGGTCATCTTCGATGGCCGGAACCTGTACGATCCGGCCCTCGTGAAGAGCTTCGGCATCCGTTACTTCGCGATCGGCCGTGGCGAGCC
>CAWIDH010000013.1:0-109076 GCA_963834855.1 uncultured Gammaproteobacteria bacterium
CCCCGGTCTCATCGTCGGCGGCCAGAGTTGCCCGACGCCTGTCCCGCGGCAGTAGCTGCACCGCGGCTTCCTACCGACGAAGCAATAATTCCCGGCTTGTTAGTTTTCTTCTGCGGCAATACTGGCCATCGTCCGGCTGGCATTCTCTCTGGCCTGATCCTCCAGGTCAGTGAAGTCGTACGAATACTCGAAGGCAAACGTCTCGATGCCTAGCTGTTCATACTGCATGACGTGCGTCAGCTCATGCGCCCAAACTTCGACATCCTGCTGAGCTTGCATACCATCGCTGAACGCGATGACCTCACCTAGCGTTATGGCGCCCTCCAAATTGAACCAATTTGTAAGTGCCCCATCGAGACTGATTCCCGCTGCCGTGGTCCATCGGGCCTTGTCGAGAATCGCCGTTGGGAAGTAAGGCTGAAGCGTAGACCGAATGTGAGGTGGAATCGGGCTCACGCCCCGATCTATCGCTTGCTTCCGCGATTCTCGTATGGCCGTTGCGAGCAGTGGCGCAGTAGCGTTAAGCAATGCTTCGCGCACATCCTCTGGTAGGTTCTGAATGACTTCAGGAATCACCGCCAAATCGGGCGGCTCAATCTCGAGGGTACCCTCAGTTAGATCGAGATGAATTCCCGTGATCCTGCTCAGTCCATTGGCGCGAGTGGATGCCGCAGAAAGCGCGATGCATGCGACAACAGCAATCATCAGTAAGTACTTGAACATGCGCCGCCCGGTAGCACTACGAACGATTCTGCGTTTGTCGCTGAGCAAGTCCCGCCACCGCCAGAATTCTGCTCCGCGCGTCTTCCATCGACAAGAAGTCTCCAATGTCGTTGCTCAGCGTGGCTCGGTGACGTTGGCGGGTGCTCAGATGTAAGCGCGAGCGCCGATACCCGGCCGCAGGGTCGGCGGTCGTACTTGCCAGCTGCCGACCGGCAGTAACTGCATCGGGGCGATCAGCAGGCCGCATGGGCACGCCGCCATCGCGTAATGCCCCGAGTGAAGAGTCGGACTGGGGGAAGCAGATGAATTGGCAAGCGCTTGGCACGATCGCTTTCCGCATACCAAGGGGAGAAAAAGTCGTGGCGGGTTCGCTGCTGAGCGCGCTGGTTGGGTGCGGACTGCTCGCGCTGGGACTTGCAGGCAGACGCCGTCCTCCGTTACGCGATCTTCTTCTGATACTCCTTGAGTCCAACCAGCAGATCGCTGCCTTGGGTGCGCAGGTATTCCGTTATGCCGCGAATGAACCGCGCGAGGTTGATCTCGGCGATCAAGTGGCCTTCAAGGGGCGACCGCTGAACGGTCTTGACGAGTTTGTTCAGGGCGTCGTCACTGAGACCGGGCTGCAACGTAACGTCACCCGCGCCGCTGGCCGTCACAGTAGCTGGACCTCTGGGTACAAGCTGATACGAGAGGGCAGGGTATGCGGTCTCCCGTTCGTCTATCCGATTGAGCGCTTGCTCACCGGAACGATAGTACTCTGCGATCAACGCTCGAACGCCGGCGTCTTCGATCAGCGCTAGCCGCCCCGAATCCAGCAAGCCATCGAAGGTCGCTCGATTCGGCGACATTTGATTCCAGCCGAAATTGGCCCCCCTGACGATGTCGTCGAGGAATTCCGCAGCGTCTTCTGGGCCGCCGTTCGCGAATGCGGTTCTCAAGCGCTGCAGGCTCTGCTCTTTCCTTTCGACCGCCTTCAGCTGGAAGTCGAAACGACGCAAATCGCCCTCAATGTCGGCGATGAGACGAGCCACCACATCGCGCTCCTGCGCCCTTTCCGATCGCTCGTTGTTCCAGTTATTGACGGCCAGCGCAATCAGCACGCCGACCGTAACGATGAGCAGCTCGCCCAGCGCGTACGACCAGTCGAGCCTGAACTTGTGCCAGAACATGAGACTCAACTTCTGGCGCGTGGCAGGGCGTTGCCAGTTCAGAGCGTCAGCGTCGTCGCGAACACGATGACGGCCGTGCCACCCAACCGGAATCGACGTAGTTGCACGCGTGCATGCAGCGTTCGCATGTCCGAAATGCTAACCGCGAAACTGCTCCGCGTGTTGCTTGCCTGCATCTCCGATTTCGTCCCAGACGGCCTTCGAGCCCACCCACATGTGGTGGACGACCCTTAGCGCGTCACCTCCTTGGGTAAGGGAACCTGCTGGCACGAACATTCTTGCTGGGTCGTTCCGGCCGGGCACCGGAGAGCCGCAGACCCTGCAGAACCAAGTCTGCCAATTTGAATTCGGCTTGCTCCACATCACGATGTGATCTTCGCCCTGAACCCACCGGAGTCTGTCGTTCGGAACGACCACCACCGCGATGCCATTGCTGCCCGTGGATCTGCGACAAATCGAGCAGTGGCACACGAAGACATCAGAAAGATCCGCGTCGATCTCAAATTGAACCACACCGCAATTGCACTCGCCTTTGGCCATGGGATCTTCCTCCGCACCAACCAAGCCGACGCTTCTGACTCAAACTTCCGGAAGTAATTCACTACCGGAGCGGAACAGCACCGCTCGCGGCCCAACAACCATTAGGGTCGAGAAACTACTATCCCGCATCCTACTGTCTTGTAACTCAGCAATAGGTGGCAATGCTGCTGCCCAATGGGCGGCGTTCATCCTAGGTCATTAGTTTCAATAGACACCTGAATATTTGCGCGTCAATTTGCGCATAGCGTTGAAATCGCATCGACGAGCGGCTCCAGCTGCTAGACCGGGCCAGTTCGCGGACTCCCGGGCGGCCGTAGTCCGCGCGGTCCTGCTACGCTGCAGCGGATGACTGCTTGTGGCCCCCCGAAGCGGACGGCTGCGCCCCCCGAGAGCGGACATTCACACGTTTGCCCTGAGACTCCTGGCAAGCACTCTTGCTTGCGACGCAATTGGTGCCGACTCTACCGATGTCGGCACACGAGGAGGTCGCATGTCACTGATCCGCAGAGGGAGACGTGGCGCGCCCGGAGAGATTCGAACTCCCGACCCCCTGGTTCGTAGCCAGGTACTCTATCCAACTGAGCTACGGGCGCGTTGGGGGGCGCATCCTACCATAGCCCAGCCGCGAGGCTATTTCTTCCTGGCGCGCCGGCGGTTTGGGGCCTTCGGCACCTTGCCGCCGGCACGACGCGCCTCCGACAGGCCGATCGCAATCGCCTGCTTGCGACTGGTGACTTTCCTCCCCGACCGACCGCTGCGCAGCGTCCCCTTCTTGCGCTCGCGCATGGCGCGCGCCACCTTGCGCGACGCCAGCTCACCGTACCGCTTTGCCATCCCGCACTCCTTGCATGGGCGACCGCGGGCACGCTACCGCGAAGCGGCTGCGCCAACCATCGTCCGACCTCCGCGGGCACTCGTAGGAACCGGCCGACGATTGAACCTGAGTCCGCTCGCGCCCCGCCGACACGTCAACGAGCGGGCTCCTGCACGTACTTCGTGCCCGTCGGTGCGACTCCGGTGATCTGCAGTACGACGGGCTCCTCGCCGGTTTGCGCGAAATGGGGCAGGCCCGGCGGCTCCGTATAGAAGCTGCCGGACGGCAGCGCCTTCAGCTTGCTCTCGTCGAAGGCGGAGCCGTAGCCAAAGCGCCACGTACCGGACACGACCGTCGCGATCCGATCGTCGGGATGCGAGTGCGCCTGTATCCGGGTGTTGGCCGGCACCCGCAGCAGGATCGTGTACAGCCCGCCTCCCGCGGGATCACCCTTCAGCACGCTGGTTTCGATGCCGGAGACGCCGGACGTCCCGGCGGACGCGCCCGTGTGCGCGAGCGCACTCGAATTCGGTCGGCGCAATCCTCTTCAGCGCCGTGCCCGGCGTGCTCGAATCGAGGAACGCGACGAGTTCGGCCATCGTCTGCTCCGGCGCCTCGTCGATGAGCCAGTGCCCGGACCCCTTGATGATCACGCCGCGGACGTCGTTGGCGACCAGCCGTCCCTGCTCGATCAGGAACTCACCCGATGCCTTCTCTCCCGAAAGCACGAGCATCGGCATCGGCAGCTTGTTCTTCGCGAAGCCGGCGAAATCCTTGGCGTCCTGCTCGAAGGCCTTGAAGTATTCGAATCCCGCACGCATCCCGCCCGGCTGCGCGTATGCGGCCGCGTATGTCTGGCGATCCTTCTCCGACACCGAGCGGGTGCGATCGGCGGCGAAGTCGTTCCAGAAATGCTCGAAGTATGTGCGCTCGCGACCGGCGACGAGCTTGAGTGGCGTCTCGCCGTAGAAGTGGAAGTGCCACAGGTCGCGCAACAGCCACACCTGCGTCCAGTCGCCGATTCCCGGCAGAAAGGCGTCCATCAGGACGATGCTCTCCACCTCCTGCGGATACTGTGCGGCATATGCGTAGGCAACCATCAGGCCGATGTCGTGACCGGCGATCCGCACGGATGAATAGCCCAGGGACTGCACCAGCGCATGAATGTCCTGCGCCAGCGTCTTCTTGTCGTAGCCGCCCGTCGGCTTGTCGGACCCGCCCGCGCCTCGAAGGTCCGGTGCGATCACCGTGTGGCGCTTCGCAAGCGTCGGAATGAGCGGACGCCACATGTGGCTCGTCTGCGCGTAGCCGTGCAGCAGCACGATGGGTGGCTCGGGGCTGCTGCCGGCCTGCAAGTAGTGAAGCTTTACACCATCGACCGTGGCGAACCGGCTGCGAATGACCTCATCCGCGGATGCTCCCGCAACGGCTGCGAACGTGAGCAGAATCGCGATAACGAATCGTGCCTTGGATCTCATGTGGTCTCCCCTACCGGCGTTTACTCACTCGTCGCGTGCCAAGCGCGCTTCGGCGAGATCGATTTCACGCTCGAGACGAATCAGCACGTCGTCGCCGATCTCGCCGTTCCGCCACAGCTTGATCAGCGCTTCGCGTTGCGCGGCCGCCGCGCCCAGCCACAGGCGCGCCTCGCTGTCGGGCGAAAGCCCGCCACCTGACCGTTGCAGTGACCGGCTGTTGAAGAAACGCTTCACCGCCACGGCCTCGTGCGCGGGCAACCCGTGCTCGGCGACCAGCCTGTTCACGGCCTGGATCGCCGCCCGGCGCATCGCCTCGCGCGCGAGCTCGGATTCAGACTCCCCGGAGGTGTCGCTCTCGAGGCGCAGTGCCCGCACCAAAGCCGGCAGCGTGAGCCCCTGGCCGACCAGCGTCACGAACACGATCCCGAAGGTGAGAAGAATCACGAGATCGCGCTGCGGAAACGGCTCACCGTTCGGCAACACCACGGGCAGCGCGAGCACGGCGGCCAGGGAAACGACTCCCCGCATTCCACTCCAGCTGACGAGAGTCGAAACGCGGGCGGAGGCAGGATCAGTACGACGCAATGAAGGCACCAGCAAACGCACGCCGTAAGTCGCAGTGAAGATCCAGAGAAACCGCACGCCGATTGCGACGACGCTCAACACGGCGATCAAGACCACGACACGCGGCCAGGACAGGGCCTGCTGCCCGCCGAGCGACTCGGCGATCATCGGCAACTGGATACCGATGAGCACGAACACGAGGCAATTGACCACGAACACGACCGCGCGCCAGACGGTGCGAATGTTGAGGCGCGCAAGCGGCGAGGTGCCCAGATGCGACCACCGTGACCGGAAGAGTCCGACGGCGACCACGCCCAGGACAGCGGACACCTGCAGCCAGTCGCATAGCCAGTAAGTTGCAAAAGGCGTCGTCAACGACGTCGCCAGCTCGAGCATCGGGTCGCGCAGACGCTCCTGCAGACGCGACGTGATCCAGCCCATTGCGATGCCGATCACGATCCCACCCAGCGCGATCAGACCGAACTCGCCAATGAGCGCCCAGCCGGAAAATGCGCCGGTCAGCGCGGCAACCACGGCGAACCGGTAGAGCACCAGGCCGGTCGCGTCGTTCACCAGGCTCTCGCCCTCGAGGAGCGTAACGATCCGGCGCGGCAGCCGAAACCGTCTCAGCACGGCCGTCGCCGCCACCGCATCCGGCGGCGAGACGACGGCGCCCAGCGCGAATGCGACCGCCCATGGCGTCTGCGGCACCAGCCACTTGAACGTCATCCCCACGGCCAGCGTCGTGGTCGCCACCAGGCCGATGGCGAGTAGCAGGATTGGACGAAGGTGCGCGCGGAAATCGCGCCACGAGGTCTCGGTGGCCGCCGGGTACAGTACCGCCGGCAACACAATGGCGAGCATCAGGTGCGGCTCCACCTCCAGTTCCGGCCAGTTGTACGCGAACCCGAGGCCGATTCCTGCCAGGACCATCACGATGGGGTACGGCACCTGGCCACGGTTCGCCAGCCAACCGGCCGCGATCGCGCACACCATCACCAGGATCAGAGAAATCATAGGTTCCTTGCCTTTCCCCTTCCCGCTCGCGGCAGAGTATCTCCTGAATCCCCTACCATGAGGCGCCGGAAGCCGACACCGGCTGAACGGAGATCCTGCCATCGACACGAGTCACGTGCGGTCACGTGGACTGGCCGCCATCGTCCTCATGCTCGCGATGACCGGCTGCCGCTCCCTGGCGCCCGAGCAATCGACGCCGGCTGCCGGGCTCGAACCGTCGCCCGCCTGTGTGCCCGCGGACGGGTGCTCCGTGGACGCCGATGACGCAGCTCGGTTCCTGATCGAGGCTCACAGTTGGGCTGACTGGGCGAGGCGGCAACAGACCGAGCGCACGGCGATCGAGCCGTGGTCGCGTTGCGCAGCAATCGCGTACCAGGCGATGGGCGCCGCGGACCGGGCCGTTGCGATAGAGGCTGCGACGCTCGCGACCGACTGCACGGACGCTTTTTTCGGGCTGGCGCTGCAGGGCTCGCCACGACGCTGGTCCGAGGGACCGACCCGAATCGGCGGTCTCGGTATGACACTCGAATTTCGCAAGCTTTCGCCCTATCTCGAGGGCCCGCTCACGCTCATGCGCGCACAGGACGTGCCGGCGACGATCTTCGGCGGACAGCGTTTCGTCAGCCGCGGCTTCGGCGTGCCGCTGGCCGTGATGGCGCCGCGCTGCGA
This sequence comes from uncultured Gammaproteobacteria bacterium, assembly GCA_963834855.1. Taxonomy (GTDB): domain Bacteria; phylum Pseudomonadota; class Gammaproteobacteria; order Steroidobacterales; family Steroidobacteraceae; genus DATJKD01. Next base: position 6,975 of record CAWIDH010000013.1, read on the forward strand.
CGACCGTCCGCTGTGCCAGTTGTTGCCGCGTGAGGGCGTGTTTCGCTCGGCAACCGCCTGGTTCGAGTCCACTCCTGGTCGCGATGCATTGATGCCGCGGCTGGTGATCGCCGATCCGCTCGCATCGGGGCCGCTCGCGGTCGGGAGCCGGCGCTACCCGCTCGCGCTCGACACCTCGGCTTTCCATGCCAGGGAAGTGGAGACCTCCGACCTGCGCCGGCTGAGCGTATGGGGTCTGCTCGGCGGAGACGAGGTGGGTCGGCGCGCAGGCCTCTACCTGCTCGAGGACTACGATCCGAACAAGCGCCCGGTCGTGATGATCCACGGACTGGGCAGCAGTCCGCTCGCCTGGGCGCGCCTGTCGAACGCGCTATGGGGCGCACCCGATCTTCGTGCGCGCTTCCAGGTCTGGCACATGGTCTATCAGACCAATGCGCCGCTGCTGGTGACCCGACGGCGTATGCAAGGCTACCTCGACGCGGCCTGGAACGTGCTCGATCCGGAAGCCGACGATCCGGCGCGATCGGGCATGGTGCTGATCGGGCACAGCCTGGGCGGCGTGGTCTCACGGATGCTGTGCGTGAACAGCGGCGACGTGCTGTGGTCGGCGGCGTTTACGGTGCCGCCCGAGGCGTTGCGCGGCGATCCCGCCGATCTCGAACTGATGCACAGCGTCTTCCGATTCGAGCCCTATCCCGGCGTTTCGCGCGCCATCTTCCTGGCTGCGCCGCACCGGGGCAGTCCGCGGGCCGATGAGTGGCTCGGACGCGTGTTCCGCAAGCTGGTTGGACGTCGCGTGCCGGAGCTCCAGGCACTACGACGGCTTACGCTCGAGAATCCAGACGCGGTGCGCGAGGAACTGCGCGAGGCCTATCTGCAAGCGAACGTCAACAGCATCACGTCGCTCCAGTCGTTGCAACCCGTCCGGCGCGCGGGCGAGACGCTGATGCCCGTCGCCGGCATTCCCTATCACACCATTGCCGGTACCCTGCCCGGCCGGCAGCCCGAGACAGATGGCGTCGTGCCACTCGCGAGCGCACTCCTGCCGGGCGCCGCCTCGACGCTTGTCGTGGAGTCGGGACACCAGGTTTACGAAAACGATGAAGCCGTGGCCGAGGTGCTGCGGATTCTTCGCGAGGATCTCGTTTCGCGCCGCACTCCCGTCTCTCAGTGATCAGCGGCGAGGGACTCCCGCTCAATCACTGCGCCGCGCAGGATGATGAGATCGATCTCGCTCCAGGCGCGGAGCGACTCGAGCGGGTTGGACCTGAGGAGCAGGAGATTGGCGATCTTGCCGCTCTCGAGGGTTCCGTAGTCCTTGTCCAGCCCGAACTCGCGCGCGCCGTTGATGGTTGCCGCCTGGAAGATCGCCGGCAGCGAGACACCGGACTGCGCCATCAGGCGCATCTCGCGATACGTGTCGTAGCCGGGTTGATTGCCGTAAGTCGGTGCGGAAGGCGTATCGCTCCCCAGCAGCAGCGGATGACCGAGTGCGGCCAGGTAGCGCACCGCGCGCATGTTCTGGTCATTCACGCGCAGCAGGGTATGCGCGATCTCCACGTCCGGTGCGCCGCCGAAATCACGATGCATCTCCCTCTTGAACCAGCCGCCGGCCTCACTCGCGTACCAGGCAAGCAGCTCTCGCGGAACGACCTTCGCGTACATCGGATCCTTGAGCGTATCCGCGCGGAACAGGTCGGCGGTTCCAGGCAAGACGCGCAGCGTCGGTTGGAAGCCGATCTTCCTGGCGTGGACGTTGCGCAGGTGCACCGCGATGGCTTCCGGCATTCCCTCGCTCGTGGTGTACTCGTTCCAGTTCCACAGGCCATGCGCAAGGACGTCGACGCCCGAATCGACTGCGATCCGCTGCATGTCGATCGCATTCGCGTGCGCGATCACTGGCAACCGATGTCTGCGCGCTTCGGCTTGCACACGCTGCAACATCGCCGGACTCATCATTGGCCAATCGGAACGCTCGCCGAACCCGTCTTCGATGAAGACTTTCACACACCGGGCGCCGCTCGCCCCGATACCGCCCACAACGGCTTCCGGAGTGTGCCTGGACGCGTCTTCGCCGGCTGGCAAGGGGTGTGCGGCGTTTGCAGGTTCGTATACATAGTTGGGCATCAGTTGATAGCGGATGCTCTTGTCCACCATCGCCATCGGATAACCGTCGAGCACGATCACCGCACCGCAGCGGAAGATGTCGGGGTGTAATGGCTGCGCTTCGAAGGCCGCAATGCCCTCCGCGAAGCCTGCGAGATCCAGCACCTGCGTCACGCCGAAATACAGATAGCTGCGCGGTTGCTGACGCGCGTACACCTGAGCGAGTCCGGCGATCGCCTTGTCTCCACTGGCCAGCGGCAGCCCGGGCGGCGTGCTGACGTGCACGTGTGAATCCATGAGCCCGGGGCTCAGGAATCGGCCCCGACCGTCGATGCGCGTCGTCGAGGACGTCGCCACGATCGGCTTCTCGCTGATCTCAACGATGCGCTCGCCGCGAATGAGTACATGGCGATCGGGCGACGGCCTGGCCTGTTCCGGCGAGATGACCGTCACGTTCTCGATCAGGATGTCGCCTACGGCGACAGAGCACGTCAATCCCGTCACCACCGCCAACAATGCATGCAACGGCGAGCGCGGTCGCCCCCTGTGGGCGCGCTTCTCGCACGTGTGAATCGGTTCGCTCAATCAATACACCTCGGGCACCAGCATCTCGGCAGGCACTGCCTGTCGCGAGTAGTGCTCGTGGCGCTCGCGCTGCGGCAGGACGACTGGCGTCTTCTGCACCTCCTGGTAGGGGAACTGCTTCAGAAGATGATCGATGCAGTTCAGTCGCGCTCGTTTCTTGTCGACGGCCTGTACCACCCACCACCAGGCCTCCGGAATGTGCGAGCGCTCCAGCATGACCTCCTTCGCCTTGGTGTAGTCCTCCCACCGACGCCGGGACTCGAGATCCATCGGGCTCAGCTTCCACTGCTTCATCGGATCGTGGATACGGCCGAGGAACCGCAGGTGCTGCTCCTCGTCCGTGATCGAGAACCAGTACTTGAGCAACCGGATGCCCGAGCGCACGAGCATGCGCTCGAACTCCGGGACGGAGCGGAAGAACTCCTCGTATTCCTCGGGCGTGCAGAAACCCATCACACGTTCGACGCCTGCGCGGTTGTACCAGCTGCGGTCGAAGAGGACGATTTCGCCGGCCGCGGGCAGGTGTGGCACGTAGCGCTGGAAATACCACTGCGTGCGCTCGCGGTCATTCGGCGCCGGGAGCGCCACCACCCGGCATACGCGTGGATTGAGCCGTTGCGTGATGCGCTTGATGGCGCTGCCCTTGCCCGCGGCGTCTCGCCCTTCGAACAGGATGACGACCTTCTCCCGTGCGGCGACCACCCAGTCCTGCAGTTTCACGAGCTCTGCCTGGAGCCGGAAGAGCTGCTGGAAGTACTGTCGCCGATAGTCCCTCTCCGCCTCGGCATCGACCGCCGGAACCACTCCCGGGAGCGGGTGGTGATCCTCGATCTCCATCTCCAGCTCTTCATCGTAGCTGTCCGCCAGATCGCGGCCGATGCGGAGGATGATCTCGTCGTGGTCGAGCGGTGGCAGCGCATCCATGGTCGGCCTCCGGACAGATGGACCCGTGGTGAATGTGCGGCAGGGATCACCGCTTTACCAGCTGTGTTCAGTGCCGGCGTACCCGCGGCGGTTCGTGAATTGCTGACGGATCGTCCCCGCTGCATGTTTCAGTTTCGCGACCAGAGGGCATCGCCATGCTGGTCACTTGCGGCTGGAAATGGATCCGCAAGTCACTGACTTACAAAGAATTCAGTTCGATCGGGGTGTCAGGCGCTCGGCTCCACCTGGCTCGCTTCCGGGCTCCGTCAGGTGAGCGAGCTCGCGCATTGACGCGCGATCGGTGCGCGCGTGGTCAGTGTCTACTGGCTCATCCGCCAGGTGCCGTCACCGGTACGGCACGCGTGGCTTTTCTGCGATTCCGCTCGGCCATCGCGTGAGGCTTGCAGTTCGAAGTCGCGGCACGTACCGGCGTTCCGTACGCCACCGACGGGCTTGACGACATAGGTGATGCCGGATCTCTCGTTTAGCCAGCGGACGCTTTGACCGTCCTTCGCAAGCTCGAGCGCATGACCGACGCAAGCACGATCCTTATCATCCAGGTTGCGGCCGATCTCATGACCGATGACCGCGCCGATCACTGTACCGAGGATGACGGCCACCGCACGGCCCTCACCGACCTGCGAACCGATTGCCCCGCCCACGACGCCGCCGAGGACGGTGCCAATCGCATCGCGATTGCATCGACCATCGATGATCCCGTAGTCGTGCTCCCATTGGCGGCCGGTATAGCCGAGGTAGTAGGGATCATGCTTCTTACGCCATCCGTGCGCGGGCGCATGAGACGGCGGGTCCGCAAACGCAGGCAACGCAACACCGAGGACTGCTGCAAACAGAACGGCAAGCCCTGATTGGCGCAAACGCTTTCGTACCGCAAGTGATCGCATGCAGATTCCTCCGTGCCTTTGTCGCCGAGCGCGGACGCCGGTACGTCCAATGAGCACGGCCGGCAATCTACCGCAGGCGAGTGAACCGTGACTGAAGCCACCCCTCCGAACGGGCAGCCGCGTAATCCAAGTGTGATGACGGGCACAGTTGCAGTCGGCGTCAAGCCATGAATCACCCCTTATGTAAATCTGCGCTGCCGGCGCGAAGTGAGCGAACGCTCGGTCTTGCCGACGTCCGCGGCAACCGCGCGCACGACTTGCTTGAGCCACTGAATGGGCGGTTCGGCCACGCTGCGCGGATGAGACGCCATCACCACATCGAAACCCTCCAGCTCAAGCGGTGGCGGGAACGTGCGCAAGCTGTAAACCCTGGCGAAACAGTCTGCAACGCGGCGCGGCAGCGTCATGACGAGGTCGGTGTGCGCGACGATGATCGGCGCGGCCAGGTAGTGCGGCACCGTGAGCGCGACGCGCCGCATCTGCGTCAACCCTTCGAGTGCCAAGTCAACCACGCCGGGCACCACGCCATGCGTGGAAATCAGCGCATGGTCCTCAGCCAGGAACTCCTCGAGGGTGGGCCGGCGTGACAGCCGCGGGTGATCGGCCCTGGCAATGCTCACGAAGGACTCGTGGAACAGCGTCTCCAGGTCGCGAATGCCGCGCACGCTCCACCGGTCGGCGACGACGAGATCCAACTCGCGGCTGACAAGGCTGATGTCCTGCGCCGTGTCGAACGGCAGGATTTCGAGGGTGGCGCGCGGCGCCACCTGTCGCAACTGCTGCGCAAGCGGCGCCAGCAATACGAGCGTGGCGTAATCGTTGGCACCGATGCGGAAGTGACGCTCCGTCGTGGCCGGGTCGAACTTTGCTGCCGCGCTCAGCGCGGTGCCTATGTCTTCAAGAATTCGCGCAAGACGCGGCTGCAGCTCCTCTGCCAGTGGCGTAGCCACCATGCGATTGCCACTGCGCACCAGGAGCGGGTCGTGCAGGATTTCCCGTAAGCGCGCCAGGGCGGCGCTGGTCGCGGGTTGACTCAAGTCGAGCCGTCGCGCAGCCCCCGATACGCTGCGTGCGACGAGCAGCGCATCGAGTGCGCGCAGCAGATTCAGGTCGAAGGATGCCAGGCTCACGGCCTCATGGTCGCGCGTCGCGTTCGGCTTGGGCATTCGTGGCATGGATAGATGATATCCACGGAATCCGCTTAGCGGATAGGACTGCCCGGTCTAGTCTCATCATCCATGGCGTCCGCTGTGAGCAAGTGACATCCCAGGCTCCCGGCGCCACCAGTCGACCCACGCGTTCAAGCTGCTGAAGCAGGAAGGTGACAGGTGTCGAACGTACGGATTGCCGCGCTGGTCGCGGATGGCTTTCAAGAGGAGGAGTGCCTGGTGCCGCGGTTCGCGCTGCAGCTCCTGGGCGCACGGGTCGATATTGTCTCTTTGGTGAAGACGCCGATCGAGATCTACAGCTATTTCAAGAAGGTGGGCACGTACGATGTCGACCATTCCATCGCTGAAGTCGACGCCGGGGACTTCGACGGGGTTCTGATTCCCGGCGGCGCCAAGAGTCCCGTGATCCTTGGCCAGGATGAGCGCGTCAAGGCGTTCCTGCGCGCGATCGCGGAGGCCGACAAGCTCGTCGCCTGTATCTGTCGCGGCACACTGCTCGCGGCCAATGCCGGGATCGTCCGCAACCGTCGAATCACAGGCTTCACCGGGGACAGTGAACTTTCGGCCGAGCAGTATCGGGAGCTCGCCGTGGAGCCGGCGGTCGTGACTGGCGGGGGTATCTGGGAGGATCGCGAGGTCGTGATCGATCGCAACCTCATCTCGTCGCGGCATCCGAGGGATATAAAGTTCTTCACGGCTGCGATCTGCAACTACCTCTGGCACGGCGCCAGGCAGAGCCCATTCGAGAGTGGAATCGAGGGATGAGAACACATGGGTCGTCGGCTCAGTGGTTGTTTCGCAACCACCGGTTTCTTGATATTGCTATGCCTGCAGGAGGCGGAAGACGATGCGTGAACGACCGGTCTCGAGGCGGGCGCTGCTGAAGGGGGCGGGGGTCGTCGCCGCTGCCGCTGGCATGGCGCCGCTCGCACCGGCCGCCTCTGCCGCCTCGTCCGGAGCGGCACAGCTCGGGTCCCGTACGCTCACGACCCGCTTCCGGGTCAACGGCGTCGTCCGCTCCATCGAGCACGAAGCTCGCGTAACCCTGCTCGATCTGCTTCGCGAGCGCCTCGAGCTCACCGGCACGAAGAAGGGATGCAACGAGGGCGCGTGCGGCGCGTGCACCGTGCTGCTCGATGATCAGCGCGTGAACGCGTGCATGACGCTCGCCGCATCGTGCGACGGGCGAGACGTGACCACCGTGGAGGGCATCGCTGCCGCCGACGGCGCGCTGCATGCCGTCCAGCAGGCGTTCATCGACAACGACGCCTTCCAGTGCGGCTACTGCACGCCGGGGCAGATCGTCTCGGCCGTGGCCTGCATTCGCGAAGGGCATGCCGGCTCCGACGCCGAGATCTCTGAATGGATGAGCGGCAATGTGTGCCGCTGCGCCGCGTACCCGCAGATCGTCGCCGCGGTTCGCCAGGCTGCGTTACAGCTGGCGAAACAGGGCTGAAGTCGCATGCGCAACTTCGCATACCTCCGCCCGAACAGCCTCGACGAAGCCGTCGCGTCGGCCGCGGCGGGTGCCGTGTTCATCGCGGGGGGGACCGAGCTCCTCAACTGGATGCGGCTCGGAATCGCCGACCCCGACGCCGTCGCCGACATCGGCCGGCTCGGCGGTCTGCGAGGCATTGCGCTCGACGGCGAAGTCGTGCGCATCGGCGCCCTCAACACCCTGAACGAGATCGGGACCAGCGAGGTCGTACGGCGCGCCATGCCCGTGCTTTCGCAGGCGTGCCTGGCCGCCGCGTCGGCGCAATTGCGCAATCTCGCCACCATCGGTGGCAACGTGCTGCAGAAGACCCGTTGTCCGTACTTCCGCGCCGAGGCGGCTGGCGCGAAGGGAATGCCGTGGCCGTGCAATAAGCGCGTCGCGGGGTCGGGCTGTGCGGCGCGGGAGAGCGGCTACGCCCGGCTCGCGCTCTTCGGCGGCAGCGAGGCGTGCGTGGCTACGCATCCGTCCGATCCGGCGGTGGCCCTGGCAGTGCTCGATGCGATCGTCGAGATCTCGAGCCCGGACGGTGCGAGGACCATGCCGATCGGCGACTTCCTGCTCACCCAGGAAGAGGCGGCGGCGCAGGGCGGCACACGCGCCACGAACGCGGCGGCGCTCGAGAATCGCCTGCAGGTCGGCGAGATCATCACCGGTTTTCGCGTCCCTGCGGACGCGGCCGCGCGCCGCTCCGCCTATGTCAAGGTCCGCGAGCGGCAGTCGTACGAGTACGCGATGGTCTCGGCGGCGGTGGCGATCGACCTGGACGGCGAGCGCATTCGCAGCGCGCGCGTTGCGCTCGGCTCGGTGGCGCAGAAGCCCTGGCGGCTCGCATCCGCCGAGCGCGCCCTGGCGGGCATCCCGCTGCGGAGCGAGCGCGTCGGCCAGGCGCTGGAGGCCGCGCTCGCGGATGCCCGCCCGCCGAAGGGCAACGAGTTCAAGGTCCGCTCTCGCTCGAAACGCGGCGCACCGTGCGCTGCTGGCGGCGGCAGGTGCCGCATGATCCAGGCACCACGGCGTCCGGACGGGCGTGCCAAAGTCACCGGGGATGCGGCCTATGCGGGCGAGCGCAGCCCGAGCAACGTGCTGCACGCCGTCATGGTGACCTCTCCGATCGCGCGCGGCCGTGTGACCCGAATCGACGCCTCGGCAGCCCTCGAGCATCCGGGCGTCATGTCGGTGCTGACGCACGCCGACATGCCCCGCCTCGCCGCAGCGCCGGTGCCCCCCGCCGCACAGTCATTCACGCCAATGCAGTCCACCGAGGTCCAGTACGAGGGGCAACCCGTAGCGCTGGTGCTTGCGGAAACGCTCGAGGCGGCGGAGCACGGTGCCGCGCTCGTCGACGCGCAGTACGCGTCCGCCGCACCCGTGGCGTTCGAGCACGGCGAGGTGGTGATTCCGCGCAAGGAAGGCAACGGCTACGCCTTCGCGGAGCTGGACGTGCGCAAGGGCGATGCGGACACGGCGCTCGCGAATGCCGCGGCAAAGGTCGATGCCGAGTATGTCACGCCGACGCGCCATCACAACATGATGGAGCCCTCGGCCACGCTCGCCGAGTGGCGCGGCGATGAGCTGCACGTGCACGATGCCACGCAATGGACCTTCGGCATCCGCTACGCGCTCGCCGCGCTGCTGCAGATGCCACCGGCGAAGATTCACGTCCGCTGCCCATACACGGGCGGCGGCTTCGGCGCGAAAGGCTACGTCTGGCCGCACCAGATCCTCGCGCCGCTCGCGGCACGCATTGCCGGGCGGCCAGTCAAACTGTGCATCGATCGCGTCGGCTGCTATACGGGCTGCGGTTATCAGCCCGTCGTGCGCTCGCGCGTACGCCTCGGCGCCGACCGCGCCGGCAAACTCACCGCGGTCGTGCACGAAACGACGAACGTCACGTCGCGGTTCGACGACTATGTCGAATACGGTTCCGCGGGCACGCGCGGCCTCTATGCCATGCCCGCGTTCGCTGCGAGCACCCGCATCGTCAAAGCGGACGTCGGCACGCCGACCGCGCTGCGGGCGCCGCACGAGGGTCCGGGCATGTTCGCGCTCGAGAGCGCGGTGGACGAGCTGGCGTATGCACTGGGCCTCGATCCGCTCGAGCTGCGGCTGCGCAATCATGCCGAGACCGATCCGCTGTCAGGCAAGCCGTTCTCGTCTAAGAAACTGCGCGAGGTGTACGAGGAAGGAGCGCGACGCTTCGGCTGGGCCAAGCGCCCGTCGGCGCCCCGCTCGATGACCGACCGCGGCAAGCTCATCGGCTGGGGCATGGCATCGGCGATCATGTCGACCTTCCGTTTCGCCTCGACGGCGCGCGTGCGTCTCGCGGCGAACGGCGACATCACGATCGAAGCCGGCTGCCAGGAGATCGGCACCGGCCCGTACACGATCATGCCGCAGCTCGCGGGCGAGGTGCTCGGCGTCCCGCCCGAACGCATCAAGCTGCGCCTCGGCGACACCGGCCTGCCGGAAACGGGCGGCACGTTCGGCTCCTCCACCACCATGAGCACGGGGTCCGCCGTGATCGACGCTGCGCGCAAGCTGAAGGATCGGCTCGCTGCGATTCTGGGGGCGGAGCCGCGCCTGCTCCGGAGACGTGGCCCGCACTGCTGCGCGAACGAGGCATCGACGAGGTGAGCGCTGACGGGGCATTCGCCCTGCCGGGCAAGGTGGCTTTCGATGCGCACGGCGGTCAATCCGGCTACGCGATGTACACGTGGGGTGCCTTGTTCGTCGAAATGGAAGTCGACGAGCCTCTCGGGCTTGCGCGCATGCGTCGCTGTGTCGCGGGCTACTCGGCCGGCCGCATCGTCAACCCGCTCACGGCGCGCAGCCAGATGATCGGCGGCATCATCTGGGGATACGGCCGCGCGATGCTCGAAGAGAGCGCGATCGACGCACGCTACGGACGCTATGTGTCCAAGAACCTGTCGGGCGTCATGCTGCCGGTGAACGCCGACATCCCGCAGGACATGGACGTGTTCTTCGCCGACGAGCACGATCCGCACGCTTCGGCCCTGGGTGCCCGAGGGATCGGCGAGCTCGGCGAGGTCGGCGTCGCCGCGGCGATCACCAATGCCCTCTTCCACGCGACGGGCAAGCGCATTCGCAAGCTGCCTGTGCACATCGAGTCGCTGCTCGCGTAGGCGCGCGGCCAGGGAGGATCAGCGGCCCGGTCGTCGCGTACGGAGTTCGACGCATGGATATTCTCCAAGCCATTGGAAACACGTCGATGGTTCGGCTTCGCAAGGTGGTTCCACCCCGTTGCGCGGACGTCCTGGTGAAGCTCGAGTGGGAGAACCCCACCGGCAGCCTCAAGGACCGGATGGCGCAGGCGGTGATCTCGCGCGCGGAGGAGGACGGCCGACTCAAGCCGGGAGACACGGTCGTCGAGTACACGGGTGGCAGCACGGGGACCTCGCTTGCGCTGGTGTGCGCCACCAAGGGCTACCGGCTCAAGATCGTGAGCTCCGATGCGTTCAGCCAGGAGAAGCGGGATCACATGGCGGCGTTGGGTGCGGAGCTGACGCTCGTCCCGAGCGAGGGCGGTCGCACGACCAGGAGGCTGATCCTGGACATGATCGAGACGGCTCGTGGGTTGAGCCAGGAGCCGCGCACCTACTGGACCGACCAGCTCAACAACCATGACAGCATCGCGGGTTATTACTCGCTCGGCGAGGAGATCTGGAGCCAGGCGAAGGGAGAGATCGACGCCTTCGTTCACTGCGTGGGTACGGCGGCTTCATCGCGCGGAGTCGCCACGGTGCTGAAGCGGCACAAGCCGAACATCAGAATCGTCGTCGTCGAGCCCGCGGAATCGTCGGTACTGCTTGGAGGTCCAGCCGGGCCTCACAAGATCGAAGGCGTAGGGATTGGATACACCCCCCCGCTCTGGGACCCGACGCTGGTCGACGAAATCCTGCCGGTCAAAACGGACGACGCGAAGGATATGGCGAGGCGCCTCGCGCGGGAGGAGGCGCTCTTCGCTGGGACGTCTTCCGGAGCCAACGTGGTCGCCGCGGTCCAGGTGGCGGAGCGGCTCGGGCCGAAGGCGAGAGTGGTCACGCTCATGGCCGACTCCGGCCTCAAGTACCTGAGCACGGATGTGTACCGGAGCAGATAGACCGCCGTATGGACGGCCAGCAGTTTACCGTCGTTACTGGTCTGTGACGTCTCGTGTTCCAGGGGCTTGCCTCGCCTTGGCGAATTTGACCCCCACAAGGGTCTGTGCCTAAATCCTGTCTACTTACACAGGTCGAGCAGTCCCGCTGTCCGCTCGCCTGCCAACTCTTCCTGGTACTGGCGCCTGCTGGGCCAAGTCCCGCGGGGAAACGAAATGTCTACAGCACAGCGTGCGCAGCAGAACGGAAACGTCGTCTGCAATTTCGTCGCTGGCCGGACTGCGGCGACCACCAGCGGGCGCGGCGCACCGCTCTTCAATCCGGCCACCGGCGAGGAATCCGGGTGGGTTGGATTCTCGTCCAGCGAGGACGTCGCAGGCGCCGTCGCCGCGGCCAAGGCAGCCTATCCGGGCTGGGCGGAAACGCCGCCGGCGAAGCGCGCCAACTATCTGTTCAAGTTCAAGGCGCTGCTGGACGAACATCGCGAGGAGATTGCCCGCCACATCAGCGCCGAGCATGGCAAGACCCACGCGGACGCGTTGGGCGAGGTCGCTCGCGGCATCGAGGTGGTGGATTTCGTCTGCGGCATTCCCCATCTGCTCAAGGGGGATTTCAGCCGCAACGTCGGCCCGAACATCGACACTTACAGCGACCGCGAGCCCCTGGGCGTCGTGGCGGGAATTACTCCGTTCAATTTTCCCGCCATGGTTCCGTTGTGGATGTACCCGGTGGCCATCGCCTGCGGCAACACTTTCATCCTCAAGCCTTCCGAGCGCGACCCGTCCGCAGCGATGTTCGTCGCCGGACTGCTGCACGAAGCAGGACTGCCCCGCGGCGTCCTGAACGTCGTTCACGGTGACAAGGAAGCGGTCGATGCGATCCTGCTTCATCCCGACATCAAGGCGGTGAGCTTCGTCGGCTCGACCCCGGTTGCCGAGCACGTCTACACGACCGGGAGCAAGGCCGGCAAACGCGTGCAGGCGCTCGGTGGCGCCAAGAACCACATGCTGGTGCTTCCGGATGCCGATATCGATCAGGCAGCGGACGCGTTGATGGGTGCGGCCTACGGCTCAGCGGGCGAACGATGCATGGCCGTTTCCGTCGCCGTGCCGGTTGGGCAGGAAACGGCGGATCGACTGGTCGCTGCCCTCGCCCGCCGCGCCTCGTCATTGCGCATCGGCCCCGCCTCCGATCCCGAAGCCGACATGGGACCCGTCATTACCGAACAGCACCGCAAGCGAGTCACGTCGTACATCGAGAAGGGCGTGGCCGAAGGCGCGACGCTCCTGGTAGATGGCCGCGAAGCGCCGGCCGCGCGCCAGAAGGGATTTTTCCTCGGCGCGTCGCTGTTCGATCACGTCAGCAAGGACATGACCATCTACCGGGAAGAGATCTTCGGTCCGGTCCTCTGCGTCGTGCGCGCTCACGACTACGAGGAGGCCGTGGACCTGGTGAACGAGCACCACTACGGCAACGGGGTCGCGGTATTCACGCGCAATGGCGATGCGGCGCGCGATTTCGCCAAGCGCGTCCAGGTGGGCATGGTCGGTGTCAACGTACCCATTCCGGTGCCGGTGGCGTTCCATAGTTTCGGTGGCTGGAACCGCTCGCTGTTCGGCAGTCACGCGATCTACGGTCCGGAAGGCGTGCACTTCTACACGCGGCTGAAGACCGTGACCTCGCGCTGGCCCACGTCGATCGGTGCCGGTGCCGAGTACGTCTTCCCCACACACAAGTAATTGCGGCGAGACTTTTTCGGGGGCCAGATGCGCAAGCTCAAGTGCGGATTGATCCAGATGGGGCTGAAGGGCGAGGCGTCGATGCGCCCCGAGCAGATCCGGGACCGGATGCTCGAGGCGCACGTTCCCTTCATCGAGAAGGCAGGAGCCAGCGGCGTGCAGGTGCTGTGCTTCCAGGAAATGTTCACGCAGCCGTATTTCTGTCCCAGCCAGGATCGCAAGTGGTATGGAGCTGCCGAAGCGGTTCCCGACGGCCACACGACGAGGTTCATGCAGGAGTACGCGAAGAAACACCGCATGGTCATGGTCGTTTCGGTCTACGAGGAAGCCATGACCGGCGTGTACTACAACACAGCCGCAGTCATCGATGCCGACGGCAAGTACCTGGGCAAGTATCGCAAGACGCACATCCCGCAGGTCGATCCGGGTTTCTACGAGAAGTTCTTCTTCAAGCCGGGCGACCTGGGCTACCCGGTGTTCGAGACCGCATACGTCAAGCTCGGCGTCTATATCTGCTACGACCGGCATTTCCCGGAAGGCTGGCGGGCGCTGGCCCTGAACGGCGCGGAGTACATCGTGAATCCGTCCGCGACCGTCGCGGGGCTGAGCAAGTACCTGTGGGAGCTCGAGCAGCCCGCGTCGGCTGCGGCGAACGGCGTCTTCATCGGCGCGATCAACCGCGTCGGCAAGGAGGAACCGTGGGCCGACAGGATGGGTGAGTTCTACGGCTCCAGTTACATCGTCAATCCGCGCGGCCAGATCGAAGCGCAGGCCAGCTACGATCGGGACGAGCTGCTGGTGCACGAAATCGACCTGGAAATGATTCGCCAGGTCCGCGACACGTGGCAGTTCTTCCGCGACCGCCGGCCGGAAGCCTACGGTTCGCTGGTGCAAGGCTGATGGCGGGCGAGCCGGCAAAGAGCCGCGCGGTGCAGGTCGGCGAGTTCTACGAGCTCGAAGTCGGCGCGGATCTCGCTGCGAGCGCGCGATTCAACGAGGACATTGCGCCGACACGGGTCGCACAGCGCACCTGGAACACGTGGCACATCGCCGCACTGTGGGTGGGCATGGCGATCTGCGTGCCGACCTACACGCTGGGCGGCGTGCTGACGACGTACTTCGGTCTGTCCGTCGGCGAGGCGCTGTGGGCGGTATTCATCGCCAACGTCATCGTGCTCGTACCGCTGACCCTGAACGCCTTCGGCGGCACCAAGTTCGGCATTCCGTTCCCGGTCATGCTGCGTTCCTCGTTCGGAATCATCGGCTCCAACGTTCCCGCGCTGATTCGCGCACTGGTGGCCTGCGGATGGTTTGGCATCCAGACGCTGTTCGGCGGGATTGCCGTGCACCTGCTGTTGTCGGCAATCTCCGATAGGCTGGGCGCAGCTCGGCGGTGTGGGCGAGGTCCTCGGCTTCTTCATTTTCTGGGTCGCGAACGTGTGGGTGGTGATCCGCGGCTCGGAATCGATCAAGCACCTCGAAGCCTGGGCCGCGCCGCTCCTGCTGCTCGTCGGCGCGGGGCTGCTCGTGTGGGCCTGGCCACAGGCTTCCATCAGCGAACTGTTTGCGCGACCCGGCAACCGCCCGGCGGACGCGTCGTTCCTCGCATACTTTTTCGCGGGCCTCACGGCGATGGTCGGCTTCTGGGCCACGCTGTCCCTCAACATCCCGGACTTCAGCCGCTTCGCGCGATCGCAGAAGAGCCAGATCATCGGCCAGGTCGTGGGCCTGCCTCTCACGATGCTGCTGTTCGCCGGTCTCGGCGTGGTGATGACGTCGGCCTCAGCGCAGTTGGTCGGCGAGACGATTTCCGACCCGATCACCCTGATCGGCCGCATCGACAGCCCCTTCTGGGTCGTCGTGTCGATGATCATCATCATCATCGCGACCATCTCCACCAACACGGCGGCGAACATCGTCTCGCCCACCAATGATTTTCAGAACGTGGCGCCCCGGCTCATCAATCAGAGAAAGGGCGTGTGCTCACCGGCTTCATCGGCATCGCGCTGATGGAGCTGGGAATTGCTCAGGCGACTTGGCTGGCTCGAGTCGGACATCAGCGTCGACAGCCTGTATTCGAACTGGCTCATCGGCTACTCGAGCCTGCTCGGTCCGATAGCGGGCATCATGGTCGTGGATTATTTCCTCGATGCGCAGGCAGCAGTTCGACCTGCCGGGGCTATACCTGGATAGCGGCCCGTACCCGGCATGGAACGTCGCTGGGTTCGTGGCGTTTCTCGTGCCGGTCGGGTTGACGCTGATCGCGATCGTCACGGACGCGCTGCAGTGGTTCTACACCTACGGATGGTTCACCGGCTCGCTGCTCGGGGCGGGCATCTATTACCTGAGCAGCCGGCGGAGCATGCAGAAATCCGCCGTTGCGGAGTCCGTCGCGAGCGGTGCGTAGCGAGTCGCCGTTGCACGAAAACGCTGCGCGACAACGATAGAGGTGCTTGAAATGTCGGTACTCATCAAGGGCGGCACCATCGTCACGGCCGATCAGACTTACCGGGCTGACGTCCTGTGCACGGATGGCAAGATCGTGGAAATTGCCGAGGGCATCGCAGCGCCCGCGCGCAGTGAAGTCGTCGATGCGGGCGGCCAGTTCGTCATGCCGGGCGGGATCGACCCGCACACCCACATGCAGCTGCCGTTCATGGGAACCGTGGCCAGCGACGATTTCCAGTCGGGCACTGCCGCCGGGCTGGCTGGCGGCACGACGATGATCATCGACTTCGTCATCCCGAATCCGCGCCAGCGGATCATGGAAGCCTACCGGCAGTGGCGCGAATGGGCGCAGAAGGCCGTATGCGGACTACTCGTTCCATGTCGCCATCACCTGGTGGGACGAGAGCGTGCGCGAGGACATGGCGACTCTCGTCCGCGAGCACGGCGTCAACAGCTTCAAGCATTTCATGGCGTACAAGAACGCCATCATGTGCGACGACGAAACGCTGGTGAACAGCTTCTCCACGGCGCTGACGCTGGGAGCGATCGTCACCGTGCATGCGGAGAACGGCGACCTGGTCTTCAAGCTCCAGGACGAGATCTACAAGCGCGGTATCACCGGGCCCGAGGGCCATCCGCTGTCGCGCCCGCCCGAAGTCGAGGGCGAGGCTGCCAATCGTGCCATCCGCATCGCCGAAGTCATCAAGGTGCCGATCTATGTGGTGCACGTCTCCTCGCGCCAGGCACTCGAGGCGATCACCCGGGCGCGCAACGAAGGGCAACGCGTATTCGGCGAGGTCCTCGCTGGACACCTGCTGATCGACGATTCGGTGTACCGCGATGCGGATTTCGAACGCGCCGCGGCCCACGTGATGAGCCCGCCGTTCCGCTCGCCGGAGCACCAGGTCGCACTGTGGCGCGGCTTGCAGTCCGGCAATCTGCAGACCACCGCCACGGATCACTGCACGTTCTGCGCGGATCAGAAGGCGGCGGGTAAGGACGATTTCCGGAAGATCCCCAACGGCACGGCCGGAATCGAGAACCGCCTGGAGGTGCTGTGGCATCACGGAGTCAGTACCGGACGGCTGACCATGAACGAGTTCGTGCGCGTCACCTCCACCAACGCGGCCCAGATCTTCAACATCTATCCGCGCAAGGGCAGCATCTCGCTCGGCGCCGATGCCGACCTGGTGGTCTGGGATCCGTCCGCGAGCAAGACGCTTTCCGCCAGGACGCATCGTCAGAAAGTCGACTTCAACATCTTCGAGGGCATGACCGTGCAAGGCTGCGCGTCGCATACCGTGAGTGGCGGGAAGCTGGTGTATGCAAAGGGCGATTTGCGGGTCGAACGCGGAGCCGGCAGGCACGTCGAGCGCCCGGCGTATCCCCCGTACTACGACGCGGTCAGGAAACAGCTGGAGCTGAGCGCACCGCGGCCGGTCCGTCGCTGACGGCGCAGGTCGACGAGTGAGCGCGGTCGCGAGGTTTCAGTGAGCAGCAGAAAACCGGTCACCGATACCGCCGACGTCCGTTCGGGACGTCTCAGCGACGAGCAGATAGCGGACAACTTTGCGGACATGCACCCGCCGCTGGCGCCGTCCGAAGCGATCATCGACGCCGATCGTTGCTACTTCTGCTACGCCGCCCCCTGCACAACCGCATGTCCGACTGGCATCGACATTCCTGGCTTCATCCAGAAAATTCGCAGCGGCAATCTCAAGGGCTCGGCACACACCATCCTCAGCGAGAACATCATGGGTGGCATGTGTGCCCGCGTGTGCCCGACGGAAGTCCTGTGCGAGCAGGCGTGCGTACGCAACACGCACGAAGACCGGCCGGTGCGCATCGGCCTGCTGCAGCGCTACGCCACCGACCCGGTCTTCGACCAATCCATCCCCCTCTTCGCACGCGCGCCGGCAACCGGGCGCACGATCGCCGTGGTGGGCGGTGGGCCGGCCGGCCTCAGCTGCGCGCATCGGCTGGCGATGCTCGGGCACAACGCGATCGTGTTCGAGCCGAAGGAGAAGCTGGGCGGCCTCAACGAATATGGTATCGCGGCGTACAAGACGCCCGACAATTTCGCCGCGCGCGAGGTCGAGTACATTCTCGGCATCGGCGGCATCGACGTGCGCACCGGCATGGAGCTCGGTAGGAACCTCTCGCTCGGTGAGCTGCGCGCGCAATACGACGCCGTGTTTCTCGGCTTCGGCCTCGCTGGGGTCAATGCACTCGGCCTCGACAACGAGCAGCTCGAGGGCGTCGCGAACGCTGTCGACTATATCGCGACTTTGCGGCAGGCAAGGAACAGAGCGGAGTTGCCGGTCGGCCGGAGAGTCGTCGTGATCGGCGGCGGCATGACCGCGATCGACATCGCGGTTCAAAGCAAGGCCCTGGGTGCTGAGGAAGTGACCATCGCCTACCGGCGCGGCCGGGAGCACATGAACGCCAGCCCCTATGAGCAGGAGTTCGCCCAGGTGCGGGGAGTGACGGTCAGGTACTGGTCGAGCCCGCGCAGGCTGCTGACCGCGAAGGGACGTGTCCGCGCCGTCGAGTTCGAGACGACTAAGATCGCAGCGGGCGGGCGGCTGGAAGGAACGGGACACACATTCGTGCTCGATGCGGACGTGGTGTTCAAGGCGATCGGACAGAAGGTCCTGTGGGAGCGCCTCGCCGGGACCGCGGAGCTCATCGAGCTGCAGCAGGACAGAATCGTGGTCGACGAGGAAAGAAGGACCTCGCTGCCGGGCGTGTGGGCCGGCGGTGACTGCATCCACGGCGGCACGGACCTGACCGTATCCGCAGTGCAGGACGGCAAGCTCGCCGCCCTGTCCATCGACAGATTTCTAAAGGGCCCGGAGACACCCGCGGGTGCACCGGGCCGAGGTTAGTGCAATGGCCGACCTGACCAGCGAATTTCTCGGCGTCAAATCCCCCAATCCTTTCTGGCTGGCATCAGCGCCGCCGACGGACAAGGCCTATAACGTCAATCGGGCCTTCGAAGCGGGCTGGGGAGGCGCAGTCTGGAAGACCCTCGGGGAAGATCCGCCAATCGTCAACGTCACCGGTCCGCGCTACGGCGCGATTCACGCCAATGACCGGCGCGTGATCGGTTTCAACAACATCGAGTTGATCACCGACCGGCCGTTGGGCGTCAACCTCGAGGAGATCCGGCAGATCAAGCGAGACTGGCCCGAACGGGCGCTGATCGTTTCGATCATGCTGCCCATGCGCGAGGAGAGCTGGGCGAAGTACGTGCCGATGATCGAGGACACCGGCGCGGACGGACTCGAGCTCAACTTCGGTTGTCCTCACGGCATGTCCGAGCGCGGCATGGGCTCAGCTGTGGGCCAGGTGCCGGAGTACATCCAGCTGGCCGCCGAGTGGTGCAAGAAATACGCGCGCGTGCCGGTGATCGTCAAGCTGACGCCCAACATCACCAATATTCTGCCCGCGGCCAAGGCCGCCAGGGACGGCGGCGCCGACGCGGTGTCGTTGATCAATACGCTGAACTCGATCATGCGCGTCGACTACGACACGCTGACCATCTACCCCGCGACCGACGGCAAAGGCTCGCACGGCGGCTACTGCGGCCCGGCCGTCAAGCCGATTGCCCTGCACATGGTCGCGGAGATCGCCCGCTCGCGGGAGACTGCAGGTCTGCCGATCTCAGGTATCGGCGGGATCACCGACTGGCGCGACGCGGTCGACTTCCTCGCCCTGGGGGCAAGCAACGTCCAGGTCTGTACGGCCGCGATGGTCTATGGGTTCAAGATCATCGATGACCTGGTGGATGGGCTGAAGCAACTATCTCGATCGAAAAGGGCTTCGCCTCGGTGCGCGAGCTGGTCGGCAAGGCCGTGCCGAGCGTGACCGACTGGCAGTACCTGAACCTCAACCACGTGGACAAGGCCTGGATCGACCAGGACCTGTGCATCAAGTGCGGGCGCTGCCACATCGCCTGCGAGGATACGGCGCACCAGGCCATCACGACGTCGGTGAACGGCGTGCGGCGCTTCGAGGTGATCGACGCCGAGTGCGTCGGTTGCAACCTGTGCGTCAGCGTATGTCCGGTGGAAGGCTGCATCACCATGCGCCCGGTGACGAGCGGCATCGATCCGCGCACCGGTCGCCCGATTGCGCGCGAGAAAGCCGATTGGACCACGCACCCCAACAATCCGGGGCGGCGGTCCGCATGAGCGACGACGATGCACTGATCGAAGCAGCCAAGGCTGTTCGCGCGCGTGCTCACGCGCCCTACTCCCGCTACCACGTGGGCTCGGCAGTTCTCGATGAGAAGGGCCGGATCCACAGCGGTTGCAACGTCGAGAACGCGGCCTATCCGGAGGGAATCTGCGCCGAGACCAGCGCCATCGGCGCGATGGTCGCGGCGGGTGGCACCCGGATCGTCGCGATCGCGGCGGTGGGCGGCCGGCAGGCTCTGGAGGCGTGCACTCCCTGCGGCGGCTGCCGGCAGCGCATTCTCGAATTCTCGGACCAGAGCACCCGCATCATCCTGCTCGACGACAGGGGCCAGCCGCGGCGCTACACGATGGACGAGCTCCTGCCCGCCTCGTTTCGCCTTCCATAGGTGGCCGGCGCGCGGTCAGTGCGCTTTCTCAGACATCCAGGAGCAATCCGGCGAGCGCCGCGCTGAGCAGGTTCGAAAGCGACCCCGCCGCCACTGCCCGCAGGCCGTAGCGGGCAATGAACTCCCGCAACTCCGGAACCAGGCTGCCCAGGGCGCCCATCTGGATCGCGATGGAGGAGAGGTTGGCGAAGCCGCACAGCGCGAACGTCGTAATGGCCTCGGCCCTCGGGCTCAGCGTCTTCGCGATCTGCCCGAAATGCAGGTAGGCGACGAACTCGTTGAGGATCAGCTTTTCGCCGAAGAAGCTGCCTGCGATCTGGGCTTCGGCCCACGGCACGCTCAGCAGGTACATCAACGGCGCGAAGACGGCGCCAAGCATTTTTTCCAGCGTCAGCCCTTCGATGCCGAACAGCCCTCCAACCCAGCCGACGAGGCCGTTGAAGAGAGCGATGAGCCCTACGAATGCGATGAGCATCGCGCCGATTGCCACCGCGAGCTTCATGCCATCAATCGCACCGACGCCCGCAGCCATGATGACGTTCGCATGCCGGCTGCCTTCGCCCTTGAGCATCACATCTTCTTCCTGGGTCTGGCGCGCATCGGCCGGATCGTCCGGCATGATGAGTTTTGCCATCAGCAGGCCGCCCGGCGCAGCCATGAATGAAGCCGGCAGGAGGTACTCGAGCCTGATCCCCAGCTGCGCATAGGCGGCGAGCACCGTACCGGCCACCGAGGCCATGCCCGTCGCCATCACCGTGAAGACCTGCGGCTCCGTGAGACGACGCAGGTAGGGACGTATGGCGAGCGGCGACTCAGTCTGGCCGACGAATATCGTGGCGGCGGCGCACAGAGACTCGACCGTACGCGTACCGATGACCCAGCGAAGCGCGCCGCCGATGACCTTCACGACCCATTGCATGATCCCAAGGTGATAGAGGATGCTCATCAGCGCCGCGAAGAAGATGACAACCGGCAGGACGTGCACGGCAAAACTGATTCCTTCGCTCGTGCTGGCGAGAGGGCCAAACACCATGCTGATGCCGGCCTGCGAATACCCGATGACGGCCTCAACTCCGTGCGAGATGGCCAGAACGGCACGCCGCCCGGCGGGAACGTAGAGCACCAGTGCCGCGATCCCTGCCTGCAGCGCGAACGCGCTCGCGACGATGCGGAGGCTGATCGCCCTTCGGTTGGTCGACAGCAGTACCGCGACGCCCAGGATCACGGCGATTCCCACCAGGCTCATCCATCTCATCGTTCCTTTTCTCCCCCGAGCGTTTCGTAGATCACCGGCCGCGGCGGAGGCGGCGATGACGTTATAGTGCATGCCGAGCGCATGCTGTGGATCGCGCGCTGCGCATCCGCCTCGCTGGCCGCATGAACGACGGCAAGCGGATGCCCGCGGTCGACTGCCGTACCAATGGGCGCGATGTCGGTGAATCCGACCGACAGATCCAGCTTGTCGTCCGCGCGGCGGCGCCCGCCTCCCAACTCGATGATCGCGTTGCCCAGCGCACGCGCATCCACCGCGGCCAGATAACCGTCCTCCGGTGGAGGAACCGACACCTTCACAGGCGCGGCTGTCAGGTAGTGATCGGGCCGTTCGAGGAAATCCCTCGGCCCGCCCAGTGCAGCGACCATTCTCCCGAAGACTTCGGCAGCCTTGCCCGAGGTAACCGCGGCATCGGCGCGCCGCAGAGCCCCTGCCCTGTCTGTCTCGACGCCGGAGAGCACCAGCATTTCCGCGCACAGCGCCAGCACGACTTCGTTGAGCCTCGGCTCGCGCCGGGTGTTGGTGAGATAGACGACCGACTCACGGATCTCCACGGCATTGCCGGCCGACAGTCCCAGCGTTTCATTCATGTCGGTGATCAGTGCGCGAGTCTCGAGCCCCGCGCTGCCGGCCGTCCCGATGATGCTGCGGGCCAGCTCCTGTGCCTGTTCCATGGACGCCATGAAGGCTCCGGAGCCGACCTTGACGTCCATTACCAGGGCGCCCAGCCCGGCCGCGATCTTCTTGGACAGGATCGAGGCCGTAATCAGCGGAATCGATTCCACGGTGCCAGTGACGTCCCGGATCGCGTAGAGGCGCCGATCCGCCGGGGCGAGATCGGCGGTCTGCCCGATGATGGCGCAGCCGACGGACCTGACCACCTTCTCGAACGTCGCCAGATCCGGCGTGGAACGATAGCCTGGAATGCTGTCGATCTTGTCGAGCGTACCGCCGGTGTGGCCGAGACCGCGACCTGAAATCATCGGCACGAAACAACCGCAGGCTGCAGCGATCGGCGCCAGAAGGAAGCTCACCTTGTCGCCGATGCCGCCCGTCGAATGCTTGTCGACCACGGGGCCGCCCAGGTCCTCGGCGCGCCATCGCAGAATCGTCCCCGAAGCGGCCATCGCCGTGGTCAGCGCCGCGGCCTCCTCGAACGACATGGAACGCAGGCAGATCGCCATGGCCAACGCGGAGACCTGCTCGGGCGGGATGCTGCCGTCGGCCAGGCCGCGCACGAAGAACGCGATCTGTTCCGCTGACAGCGCGCGCCCATCGCGTTTGGCTCGGATGACGTCCACGAACAACATCGATTCCCCCGGAGAAGAGCGTACGGTTGGTCAAATCTTTTACTAGTTGATAAAAAGCATTCTTATACATAAGCTCTCCCCGATGCGCTAATCGGCCATCATTCATGGGGGATGCGAATGAACCAGAAGAATCTGGCGATCATCATGAGCGCCGTGCCGATCGCCGCGGTCGGTTTCGGCCAGGTCGCGGTTGCCCAGGACTCGGTTTTCGAAGAGATCATCGTCACTGCTCAGAGGCGCGAGCAGAGCATCTATGACGTCCCCGTGGCGATCAGCGCGTTCTCGCCAGAAACCATCGAAAGGCAGGGCATCACGGATCTCGTGGATATCGGCAAGTTCGTGCCGAACCTGAATGTCACCGGTTTTTCGGCCGGCCACACCTCGTCGGCGAATCCGTTCATCCGCGGCATCGGCCTGCAGGATCACCTGATCACGACGGAACCGGGCGTCGGTGTCTATGTGGACGGCATCTATCTCGGCCGCCAGGTTGGCCAGAACTGGAATCTCACCAATATCGAGCGCGTCGAAGTGCTGCGCGGCCCGCAGGGCACCCTGTACGGGCGCAATTCGATCGGTGGCGCCATCAATATCATCACCCGCAAACCGGGCGACGAGGAAGGCGGAAAAGTGTCATTGATGGCCGGGAGCCGCGGACGGCTGAACGGCGACGTGTACACGAACTTGCGGCTTACGGACCAGGTCGCCATGTCCTTTACGGCGGCCTACCAGCGGCGCGACGGGCTCGGGGATTTTCTGCTGATCGAGGATCCGAACAAGGAAGTCGGCGAAATGCAGGACATTTCCGGGCGCGTCGCAATGCTGTGGACGCCGACGGATCGCCTGTCTTTCCTGGTGGCCGCGGATGGCAACGACGGCGACAACGGCCTGCGGCCGTACGACACGCTGATCGACGAGCTTCCGAACGGCGCAGCGTTTCGGGCTGGTTACCGCAATTCCGACCAAGCCAGCGATCCGTACGACAACAACACCGGCCAGGCCGACCAGATCGAGGTGACGAACCAGGCCTACGGCGTATCGCTTACGGTTGACTACGAGGTCTCGGACGCTCTCAACTTCAGGCTGCTGGCGAGCGACCGCCACTCGGAATACGAGAGTGGACTCGACGACGACAGCTTCTTCGACAACTTCCTCTCGTTCCCCGAAGTCGGCGAAGCCGATCAGCAGTCGGCGGAATTGCAGGTCCTGGGCAAGAGTGGTGCCTTCGATTACGTGCTGGGCCTGTATTGGTTCGAGGAGGAAGGACACAACTTCCAGAATGACACGGCATTCAACTGCGGCTCGAAGGTCCCCCCGCCTGTGCCGTGTACGACCCCCAACGGCGGCGACTTCTTCCTGGAACAGGACGCGGACAGCCAGGCAGTCTTCGGAAATGTCGGATTCGCCATTACGGATCAACTGCGGCTTTCGGCCGGGGTCCGGTACACGCAGGACGACAAGTCGGCGCACACGATACTGTTCGAGACGATCGACGAGTCCAACAGCCGCGACTGGTCGGAGACGAGCTGGGACGTGTCGGCCTCATACAAGTTCGGTGAGCGGATGACCCTCTATGGCGCGGTCCAGAGCGGCTATCAGTCCGGCCAGTACCCTGCGCGCCCGTTCTGCCTGATCGGCTCCTTCAATTTCGCCACGGGCATGCTCGCGCAGGCCGAACTGTTTCGTGGCCAACGACAACGTCACTGCGGTCAACTACGAGGTGGGCCTGAAAGGACAGCCCCTGGATAGCCTGCAGATGAGTATCGCCGTGTTCAATACGGAATACTCGGACCTGCCCTACCAGGTGAGCACGACGATCGGGGGCGGTTTCAATACGCAGAGCGTCATCGTGGATCAGACCTCGCAGGGCGTCGAGTTGGAAAGCACCTGGGCGCCGACCGACAACTTCCGTCTCCACGCGACCCTGGGTTACATCGACGCTGACGTTGACGATCCAAATCCGGCCGCGGTTGCCCCGCTGACACCTGAACTGACCGCATCCGTGAGTCCCGAGCTGACTATTCCGGTTGGCGGCGGAGAGGTGACGACTCGCGTTGACTGGTCATTCCGGGACGAAATGTTCGGCGAACCCAGCAGTGACCCGGGCAGGTTTACCTTTATCGACAGCCGCGACCTGATCAATTTCGACATCAGTTACCGGCCTACTGGCGGCGACTGGACGGTCGCGGCCTACGGTCGCAATGTCACGGACGAGCGCTATGACAACGCGAGGCTCAATACGGGCGACTACGTGCTGGTCATGCTGAGCAATGATGCGAGCGAGTTCGGACTCCGTTTCTCCAAGGAGTTCTGATCCCGGACTTGACGACCGAATGATCGGGGCCACGAGTTTTCTCTGGCCCCTTTTTGTTGGTTGACGCCATGTCGCGCCGCACGGTCCCGCGGGGCAGTGGCTGATCGATTGCCTCATCGATCAAGATCATGATCGCGCTGAGAGCTGACCACCGACCACAAGATTCCCGACAAGTTTGCGCAGTGGCGGGCCTGGTAACCGCCGGGAGGTCACATGGTCGAGCTGTTGACCGATCCGCGGGCCTGGATCGCCTTCCTCACGTTGACCGGCCTCGAGCTGGTGCTCGGGATCGACAACATCGTCTTCATCTCCATCCTCGTGGACAAGCTGCCGAGCGCGCGACGAGAGGTCGCCCGCAGGATTGGCCTGTTCCTCGCCATGTTCATGCGGATCGGCCTGCTGCTTCTGCTCAGCTGGATGATTGCGCTCACCGCGCCGTTGTTCACGGTGCTGGGCAACGAGATCTCGGGTCGCGACCTGATCCTCATCGGCGGCGGGTTGTTCCTGGTCTGGAAGAGCACGCGGGAAATCCACCAGTTGCTCGAAGGCCCGAGGGGGGTAGCCTCGTCAGCGATACGCGGCACCTTCGGCGCGGTGATCCTTCAGATCATCCTGATCGACATCGTGTTCTCGCTGGATTCCATCATCACGGCCGTCGGGATGGTCGACGACATCAGGATCATGATCGCGGCCGTCATGGTGTCGGTCGCAATCATGCTGGCTTTCGCCGGAGCGGTCGGCCGCTTCGTGTCGGCGCACCCAACCATCAAGATGCTGGCGCTGGCGTTCCTGTTCGTGATCGGCGTGGTGTTGATCGCGGATGGCCTCGATCACCACGTGCCCAAGGGCTATGTCTATTTCGCGATGGCATTCTCGCTCGGCGTCGAGTTGCTCAACATATCCCTGCGTCGGACCGACCGACCGGTGGAACTGCACGAACGTTACGCGCGCCCGTAGACTCAATCGCTGGGGCGACAAGTGGCCGGAGGTGCGCTTGAGAACCCCTGACCGCTGTATCGTGACCTGATGCAAAACAATCCTAGCATTCTCAATAACTTGCGTGCTACTTCTATACGGTGCTTGCGATAGGAATCGTGGCCATGGACGCGCCACGGAACGGCCGGTGCAGAGACCGCCTCTATGCGGCGAGCACGGATCTGGTCACCGCGGACGAGCAGACGTACCGTGCCGATCGCGAGATAGTTCGCAGCTGAGACACGCGCCAGGGCGACGAGGAGACGTCGGAATGAAGAACGTGGCGGGGAAAGTAGCATTCATCACCGGGGGCGCCAGCGGCATCGGCCTCGGCATTGCCGGTGCGTTCGTCGAGGCGGGCATGAAGGTGGTGCTCGCCGACCTGCGGCAGGATCACATCGATGAGGCCCTGGCGGCCTTCGACCGGCGCGGCCAGTCAACGAACGTTCATGCGATCCGGCTGGACGTCACCGATCGAAGCGCCCTGGCTGCCGCCGCGGACGAAACCGAACGCGTGTTCGGCAAGCTGCACGTGCTCGTGAACAACGCCGGCGTCGGTATCCAGGGACCGTTCAAGGGTGTGACCTATGCGGACTGGGATTTCGGCCTGGCGGTGAATCTCGGCGGAGTCGTCAACGGACTGCAGACCTTTCTGCCACGCATCCGCGCGCATGGTGAGGGCGGGCATGTCGTCAACACCGCGTCGCTCGCCGCACTCGTCCCGATGCCCGCCCAGTTCGTCATCTATGTCGCGGCCAAGGCCGCGGTCGTGACGATCTCGGAGACCATCCGTACGGAGCTCCTGCAGGAGAACATCGGGGTCTCCGTCCTGTGTCCCGGTCCCGTCAGGACGAATATTGGCGAGCTCGCCCGCAACCGCCCGCCGCAATTCGGCGTGGGCGACGCGTTCCGGGAGGCCGAGGAAGCCGGCGCGACCAAGGTGCCGTTCCCGAGCATGATGGACCCGGCTGAGGTGGGCTCGCTCGTGCTGCGGGCCGTGCTGAACGACGAGCTGCACATCATCACGCACGGCGAGTGGCGGCCCATGGCGGAGGCGCGTCACGCGGCGCTGATCGAGGCGATGCCCACGAAGCTCGATCCGGCGCTCGTCGCGATGCTCCAGGCGCGTGCGCCCGCTCCGGTCGACAAGCGTTGATCCTCATCCGGCGTTGGGGCGCCCCGAACGACTGACCACCAACGACTGACTCAGACAGAGGCAAAGTCATGCTGAAGCTCTACCACGCCGAACCCGCGGCCAATTCCCTGAAGGCACTGATCTCCTTCAAGGAAAAACGCCTGGAGTTTGAGAGCGTCTATGTCGATCTGCACAAGTTCGAGCAGCACGAGCCCTCGTTCGTCGCGATCAATCCCGAGGGCCAGGTGCCGGTGCTCGATCACGACGGCGTCATCATCACCCACACCACCGTCATCGGCGAATACCTGGAAGATGCCTTTCCCGACGCGCCCTCGCTCCGACCCGCCGACCCGGTGGGCAAGGCGCGCATGCGCTACTGGAACAAGTTCACCGACGAGCACGTGATGAACTACGTCTCCATACACGGCTGGCACCGGATGGTCGGCGTGATCGCCCGATCGATCGAGTCGGGTGAATTCGAGAAGCTGCTGTCCCGAATTCCGCTCCACGAACAGCGCGAGAAATGGCGCACGGCGCGCTCGGGCTTCAGCGAAGCAGATCTCGCCAACGCGACCCGCAAGATCGAGGTGGCCGTGGATAAGGCCGAGAAGCAGCTTGCCGAGACGCGATGGATTGCAGGCAGCATGTACACGCTGGCGGATATCAACCTGTTCTCCATGTGCGGCATGGCCATGGCACGCATGTTTCCAGAGAAGGAGTTCGATAAGCGCGCACCGCGCTTCACGGAATGGGTCCAGCGCATGTACGAACGGCCAGGAGTCAAGGCAGCGCTCGCGATGCCCAACAGGACGAACCCTGCCCTGCGCACGTTCACCGGCGAGGCGCGCTGAGAGGCAACACGTGCGCCCGCGAATACCAATCCATTCCCACCCCAGCTGAGGATCCGGGAGCCCATCGATGCAGCATTTCTCCGGCAGGGTCGCGTTCGTGACCGGCGGCGCAAGCGGCATCGGTTACGGCCTGGTGCAGAACTTCCTCGAGCTCGGCATGAAGGTCGTCGCCGTCGATTTCAACCGGGAGTACCTGCTGGAGAAGCAACAGGCCCTGGCTGGGCGCAATGACGTGCATTTCATTCATGCGGACGTCGGCGATCGCGGGCAAGTCCAGGCCGCGGCCGACGAGGCCATTCGCAGGTTCGGCAGGATCCACGTGCTCTGTAACAACGCCGGCGTGGGCGGTGGCGGCGATACGCACGATCCGGACTTCGATGCGTGGGACCGCGCGCTGCGCATCAACCTCGGCGGCGTCGTCAACGGCGTGAAGATCATCACGCCGCTGATCCTGGCCCACGGCGAGGGCGGACACATCGTCAACACATCGTCGATGGCGGGCATCGTCCCGCTTCCCTTGCCCGGCCTCGGCGCCTACCAGACCGCGAAGTTTGCCGTGCGCGGGTTCACCGAATCGCTGCGAATGTCGCTTGCCCCGCATGGCATCGGCGTCTCGTGCCTGTTCCCGGGAGGTACGCGCACGCGCATCATCGAGGCCGGCGCCCGGAATGACGCCGAACGCGCGGCGGCAGTGCAGATGACGGCGTCGTGGATGGACCCCGTTGAGCTCGGCGCGTATGTCGTCGAGGGCATCCGGAGGAACGCGCCGTACATCCTCACGCACTCGGAGTTTCGCGACGAAGTGCGCGAGCTCTACGAGATGCTCGATGGGGCCTTTCCAGGCAACCAGGAGGTTCCGGCCGGCCGCAGGGCGTTCGAGGATCACCGCCGCGCGATGGTCAACCAGCTCCGCGCGCTGCCGGTGAAGGACTGACTCGCCGAACTCAGTCCTGCGAACTCGTGCACGAGTCCTGCAGGGCAAGCGGTGGGAACTGATTTTACGTCTCAGACCGGCGGCTTGAGCTCTCCGAGCACTGTTGGGATCAGTTCCGACACTGTCGGATGGATGTGCATGGCGCGCTGCAGGGTCGTATAGGGTGCCCCCGCGTACATGATGTCGATGATCCCGTGGATCGCCTCATCGCCCCCTGTTCCGAGGATCGCGGCGCCGAGAATCAGAGCGGGTTTCGGCGTCGACGATGATCTTCATGAAACCTTGCGTCTCGCCCTTTTCGACTGCGCGCGAGACCCTCGTCATCGGCCGGAGCCCGACCCGGACGCGCTTTCCGGCGGCCCGCGCCTCGACTTCGGTCAGCCCGACCCGCCCAAGCGGCGGGTCAGTATAAAGAGCGTAAGCCGGTATCCGGTCGCCTACCCGACGTGACCCTTTATCGAGCAGATTGGCGGCGACGATCTCGAAGTCGTTGTAAGCCGTGTGGGTGAACGCTCCCTTTCCATTGCAGTCGCCCAATGCCCAGACTCCGTTCGCACGGGTGCGCAACTCGTCATCGACAACGATATAGCCGCGCTTGTCGATCTCGACCCGCGCCGTTTCGAGCCCGAGGTCGTCGGTATTCGGACGGCGACCGACAGCCAGAAGCACGTGTGATCCGACAACCGACGGCTCACCAGCACTGCAGGCGACGTGGACGCAGATGTCCTGCCCGCGCGCCTCGAAGCGAACGCATTCTGCGCTCAGCCTGATCTGGATCCCTTCGGCTTCGAGGATCTCCTTGACTGCGACCGAGACCTCGGGGTCCTCGCGCTGGATCAGGCGATCAGCCATTTCGACGATGGTGACCTCGCTCCCGAAGCGCCGATAGATCTGGCCGAACTCGAGCCCGACATAGCTGCCGCCGACAATCACGAGATGGCGCGGCAGTACGTCCAGTTCGAGTATGGTGGTGTTGGTGAGATAGCTCACCTGGTCGATGCCGGGCAGATCAGGAACGTTCGCGCGGCCGCCGACATTGAGGAAGATCTTCTCAGCGGTCAGCAATTGATCGCCTACCCTCACCTCGCGCGATGATTCGAGCCGCGCGTGGCCGCGGTAGACGGCGCAGTTTGGCATGCTCCTCAGCCATGCCTCCACGCCATCTCGGGAGTTGCGGACCACGGTGTCCTGCCGGAGCTTGACCTTCTTCATATCAACGGCGACTGCCCCACCTGTCTTGACGCCATACTCCGCCGCGCGGCGCGCCAGATGGGCGGCATACGCGCTCGCCACCAGGGTCTTGGTCGGCGTGCAGCCGGTGTTCACGCAGGTGCCGCCGAACAGCTTGCGCTCGACGAGAGCGACTTTCATGCCCTCATCGGTCAGACGGCCAGCCAGGGGAGGCCCCGCTTGGCCGGCTCCCACGATGATCGCGTCGAAGGTCTGAGTCATGTCGCGTTGCGTCGGTTGCTTCGGCCAGCTCATTCGTTCCTCCCGCCTGCTGCAGGAAAGGAACGTACACCACCGCCGCCCGCAGCGACAGAGACAACAGGACCGTCCGACTCGGCTCACAGGGCCGTATGCGTCGGCGCGCTCTGATGTTACGGTGCTCCCTCAACGGGGAACAGACGATTCATGAACAGGCATGAGCCTCACGCGTGGAAAATCCAACAGGGCAGCAATGCATGAAAGACGGGCTTGATTACCAGGCGATGCTCGACGTTGCTCTCGAGGAGGCAAGGCTTGGCTTGGCTGAAGGTGGCATTCCGATCGGGGCAGCTCTCTTTGACCGAGCCGGGATGCTGCTTGGGCGAGGTCACAATCGTCGTGTCCAGGAGAACGACCCATCGGTGCACGGTGAGACCGATGCCTTCCGAAAGGCAGGCCGTCAGCGTCGGTACCAGGATACAGTCATGGTCACGACGTTGGCTCCATGCTGGTATTGCAGCGGGCTCATCGTCCAGTTCCGGATCGGTAAAGTAGTGGTGGGCGAGTCGCGCACGTTCCGCGGCGGAATTGATTGGCTGCGTGAGCGAGGCGTGGACGTCCTTGATCTGGACTCACCCGAATGCGTGGGCCTGCTCACGGCGTTCATCGAGGCGCATCCTGACGTCTGGCACGAAGACATTGGGATGGCATGAGTAACGTCACCTGCACGATGAGAGCCTCGACGCGGCAACGGTAGTATTCACGGACACTCACAAAATCAAGGTGGATGGCCCATGCGTTTCCTGGTCACTGCGCTGCTCGTGTTGCTGGGCGCCGCGCCCCTCGTCTGCCGCGCGCAGACCCCTCCCGAAGCACCCGCCATCGAAGCGCCAAAGGCAGTGCTGGTGACCGGCGCGAGCACCGGGATCGGCCGCAAGATCACCGAACACCTCGCGTCCCGGGGATATTTCGTCTACGCCGGCGCGCGCAAACAGGCCGACCTCGACGCACTGAACGCCATCAGGAATGTGCAGGCCGTGCGACTCGACGTCACCGAGCAAAAGGACATCGACGCCGCCGTCGAGACCATCACGAAGGGCGGCCGCGGCTTGTACGGACTCGTCAACAACGCCGGCATCGCCACGCTCGGCTCGGTTGCCGAGACCAGCATGGAGGAGTTCGATCTGCTCATGGATGTGAATGTCTATGGC
Organism: uncultured Gammaproteobacteria bacterium; assembly: GCA_963834855.1. GTDB lineage: Bacteria > Pseudomonadota > Gammaproteobacteria > Steroidobacterales > Steroidobacteraceae > DATJKD01. The sequence goes on from CAWIDH010000013.1 coordinate 38,483, forward strand.
CCGTACCGCATGGCCAAGGCATTCACGCCGCTGATCGTGGCCGCCAAAGGCCGCATCACCAACATCGGCTCGATCTCCGGAATCCTCGCGTCGCGCGACCTGTCTGCCTACGCCATGAGCAAACACGCCATTGAGGCCTTCACGGATTCACTCGCCACGCAGCTGGCGCCGCTTGGCGTGCAGGTGAACGTCGTCGAGCCCGGCAACTACGACACGGACATCGGCAAGAGCGCCGTGCGGCGCACCGGCATGGAAAACCGCTTCGCGGATCGCAGCAAGTACAAGAAGCCGGATGAAGTGGCGGCGGCAGTCGAGCAGGCCTTGTTCGAGGAGAACCCGAAGCGCCGCTACATGGTGGTGCCGGAGCAGCGCGAGGCGGAAGTCACGATTCGCAAGCAGATTGAGCAGCTGGTGCAGCTCAACGAAGGCCAGCCTTATGCGTATGATCGCGACGCGCTGGTGAAGATGCTGGACGAGGCGCTGGCGACGGCGCGGCCGCGAACAAAGTAGACCGCGCCCTTGTCCGGCCGGGATTCGTGAGGCGCTCTACGCCCTTGTTTGGTCAGAACCTATGCTCAAGGTGGCCGCTCGATACAGTGTTTCCGTTTGATAGCGCTACAGAGTCTTGAAGAAACTCGTCTCCTTCCATTCCGGCGCCTCATCCTGGTTGGCTACCCTGAACACAACTTCGCGCAGGACCTCCGCGTACTTGCCGACTGCGGCGAAATCCACCGGCTGACCGAGATCATCCGCTGGTGCGTGGTAGCGCTGCGCGAACCACCGTTTCTCGATGGCCTCCTCCGGGCTGCCTTCGGCAATCCCGTTCTTGAAGGCGATCGACGGAATTCCACCTCGGATGAAGCTGTACTGATCGCTCCGGATAAAGCGGAACCGCTGGGGTTGCGGATCTGGTTGCACCTGCAGCCCGGCTTGAGTTGCCACGGCACGAAGGTCATCGCCGAGGCTGGACTCATCAAGGCCAAAAACCATCAACGCTTTGAGCGGGGAGATGGGCAGAAACAGGTCGGTGTTCACGTTCGCCACGATCGGGAGCCGACGCGATGCCGCGACGAAATAGTGGGACCCCAGAAGCCCAAACTCCTCTGCGGTGACTGCCAGCAGGATGATTGACCGTCTCGGGCGCAGCTGCCGGGCACGCACCTGATTGGCGATCTCCATGAGAGCAGCGATTCCCATCGCATTGTCCATCGCACCGTTGTAGATGCGGTCCTCCTCCGTCCCGAATACGCCCAGGTGATCCAGGTGCGCGGATACCACAACATATTCCTTACGCAGTTTGGGGTCGGTTCCGGGAATGACCGCGACGACATTCTGTGAATCCGTCCTGGTGATCTGCAGATCTGCCGATGCGCGGATTCGGACCGGCAGATCAAAGCGAGGCAGCGGCAGGCCGTCTCGGAGAGCCTTGAGAATCTCGTTGAACGAGTAACCAGAATTCGCGAACAGCTTGTCCGCGTGTTCAGGATTCAGGGTCATCGAAAGCTCTTGGCCGGGATAGTCATCAAGCGAGCGATCGGCCAGGGCCACGAATGGATCAGTCCGACGGAGCGCCAGTCGCTTCCAGGGGACATCCATGCTGAAGGGATTGAGGATCAGGATGATCCCTCGAGCCCCGGCTGCCTTGTACGCCTTCCAACGCTCGGCGGGCGATCCAAAGTGGGCCCGTAATGCTCCAGGCAGGCCTTCGGGTGTCGCATTGAAAGCGACAACCACCTTCCCGTTCAGGTCGAGCCCGGCAAGATCATCGACGCTCCGATCTGGCGTCTGCAGGCCATAGCCCAGAAATATCAACGGCGCGTCCAGCGTCCGTTCGTTGTTGCCACGGAGATTGAAGATTACGTCCTCACCGAGCGTAAGCGGCTCGACCGACCCTTGCCTGATTAAATCGACGCGGGATTGCTCCTCGCGGACTTGTCGCAGTTCGAGTCCCACGACCTGCTCGTAGGTTCGATTCGCCAATGGTTCAAGTCCTGCCTCGCGAAAGTGCTGAGCCACGTAACGTGCCGCGCGCCGGTGACCCTCGGAGCCTGCCTTGCGACCCTCCAGAGAATCATCCGCGAGCACTTGTACGTATGACCAGCAGCGCCGACCAATGGCCTCGGCGGTCTCCCCTTTCCCGGTCAGCTGCTGGCGTGCGGCCGACGCATCCTGTGCCATGAGACGTTCGTTACTGACCACGGTGGGGGCCAAAGCGAGCGCTCCATAGATTGCACATGCCGCTCCCAGGAACGTCCTGCGTGAGAGCCCTCTGTCGCGAATGCACGGCAGAATTCCTTGACGGGTGATCTGGCGCATGGTCAATGCTCAACTAGGTCGACGGGGTTCGCGGGACATGTGTTGCAGGGCCTCGACCAGGCGGTCAACGTCGCTGGGCCGCGAATACAGGTACAGCGACGCTCTGGCTGCGGCGTTGACGCCGAAACGCTTCAGCAACGGCAACGCGGAAAGATCTCCGGCCCGAACGGCGATGCCTTGCTCGTCCAGTCGACGCATGACCTCACCGGGTGCCCAGCCAGATAGGACGAACGAAAAGACGGGTATTCGTCGAGTCGCTTCCTTGGGACCGAGCAGGCGCAGGCCGGAAACTTCTGCAAATCGCTCGAGTGCGTACGTCGTCAATCTCTCCTCATGCCGCTCAATCGCGCTGCGCCCTATCGCCTCGAGATATCGAACTGCAGCCGCCAGACCAATCGGACCGGTTACATTGGGGGTCCCTGCGCCAAATTTGCGAGCACCGTGCTCGAGCTGCTGTGTCTCGCGATCGACGTCGTGCGCCATGTTGGAGCCCGCCTGGTACGGCGGCATCGCCTCCAGGATCTCGCGGCGACTCCACAGGACGCCGACTCCCATCGGTCCCAGCATCTTGTGGCTCGAGAACGCAAGGAAGTCGCACCCGATGCCTTGGACATCAACACCGACATGAGGGACAGATTGCGCAGCATCCACGAGCACTTTCGCGCCGGCCCGATGCGCGTGCGTGCAGATCTCCCGGGCGTCATTGATGTAGCCCGCCACGTTTGACACATGGCTGAATGCAACGAGGCGCGTTCTATCTGAGAGCTGTCGGTCGAGATCCGCGAGCAGGATTCGCCCCTCGTCATCGACATCGACGAAGCGAAGCTTCGCTCCCGTGTGCTCCGTAGCGAGTCGCCATGGCAGGAGGTTCGACGCATGCTCTGAAACAGTCAGAAGAATCTCGTCGCCCGGGCGCAAAGCCGATCGTGCCCACGCAGTGGCCACGAGATTGATCGCTTCAGTCGTTCCTCGAACCCAGACGATCTCGTCGGCACCCGCAGCGTTCAGAAATCTGGCGATCGTCTGGCGAGCATCCTCGTAGGACTCATGCGCCCGGCGTGCCAGTGCATGCAATGCGGGCCCCGGGTTTGCGTTAACCCGGCAGTAGTAGTCGACCATCGACTGGATCACGGAAAGCGGGCGCTGTGTAGTTGCCGCACTATCCAGGTAAACAAGGGCGCGTTCGCCCACTGATTGCAGGAGCGCCGGAAAGTCCGCCCGCAGGTAGTCAAGGTCCCCGGTGGCCGCGGTCTCGGATCCGCCGGACCTTGACCAAGGCATTAAGGCCATCGCGAGACTGGCAACCATGCGGGAGAGTTCTCTGCGAGTCACACCAACTGCTCGGATACGCTAATATCACAAACTTGATTCATGTGATACGAGTATATCCCACACACGCAGAAGCCGGCAAGCCCTGACTGCGGCGACGCAGCGCTCAGCGGTAGTTCTTGTTTGAGACCTCTGCGGTCGGACGCGAGCGCAGAACGATGGGCTCAGGCGGCAGCGAGTCCGTGTGTCGAATGGGCGACGGGCACTGTGCCGAGCGAAGGGCCCGATAGACGATTCTCTTCCTAGCTGTCCGGCACGAACGATCGATAGAGCTCGCCAAACAGCATGTATCCGCGCTCCAGCCGGTCTTCGTCCCTTGCGTGGCTCGCGATGATGCCGCTCAGAATCTGCTTGACCCCCGCCGTCTCATCGCGCTCGTACTTGCGATCCTTGAGATCCAGGTCGTGCACGATCTCAGCTATGGCCTTGAGCGCTCGATCCTTTCGCCCGATCACGTCAAGCAGCACTTCGAACGTGCAGCGTTCAGCGTCGTGCGTGTATTCCGCTTCGTACATGTCAAAACGAAGCTCATCCTTCTCCGGGCGATAGTGCCGATCAGTCACGAACTTGAATCGCGCCTTGGGGTCGATCCACCGCTTGATGAGCCAGGCGCTCGCCATGCGATCGACATGGACGTCTGCCCGAGTCACCCATGTACGACTCTCAAGTTGGGGTTTAGCCTTGGCGCGTCGTCTCATCGGCGGCTCCGGTGCGCTGTCTACTGTGCGCTGCTCCAGTTTCTGCAAGAGTGCTTCCGCGATTTCACGGCCGGTGGCACTGAAGAAATCGATCCTCTCGATTTCGCTGAGCCGCTGACGAAAGCGCTGCGTTTCGGCCGACGGCTCATCGGGCACAGCGCGACGACGATGGGTGCTCGAGACAGAGTCACGCAGCTCAGTCACCAAGCTACGATAGTCTTCCTCGCGAGCATCGTTGAAAAGACACCGGAGGTCCTTATCGGTGAGCCCTTCCACGGCATTCGCCTCAAAGATTGCGCCGCCCCCTCCCCCGGCCTGGATCTCGCGCAAAATCCATGTGAAATCCTCAAGCGCATCTTCGCTCTTTGGCAACACATATAAGGCATTTCGGAACGACACGGCGCCGACGGACTGCAGTCGCCGCCAGGCCTTGACGCGCAGATATCCGGGTTGCGGAGGCATCTGGAATGCGAGAATTAACCAGGCGGGCTCCCTGGCTGACGTTGACTGTTCGGGCACGGTGGTTCGCAACATACGCGCCCGACTCAGCCCGATCAACGGAGTACGCGCGTTCGCAATCCTGGTCGCTATGCGAGTGACAAGGACATTTCTACGAGCTGCCGGTCGCCCGTATCTGGTGCGATCTCGAAGCCAGCCCGCCGGGCGAGGCTCTTGACGCGCTCGTTTTCGGACAGAGTGATGCCAACCATTGTCCTCAGGCCGCGAGAACGGCCCGCCTCGATCAGGCTACCCAGGAGTTGTTGAGCAACGCCCTTGCCGTGCCAGTCGTCGCTGACCACGACGGCAACCTCGCAGGTCACGCCATCGTCGAGCACGACGTAGCGAGCGACACCAATCTGGCGCTCGCCGTCGGGCGTGGCGATCACGGCGACGAGCGCCATCTCTCGCGTGTAGTCGATCTCCGTCCAGCGCGAGAGCAATTCGGGCGTGATGTCGTTCACCGGGCCCAGGAAGCGCAGATACCGCGATCTAGGAGACAGCCGATGCACGAACTCCCGCTCCGCTGCGGCGTCCTCGGGGCAAATCGGCCGCAGCAGTACCGACGTGCCGTTCGCGAGCTGAACGATCCGCGTCAGGCCTGACGGGTACCCGTTGGCCGACGGCTGGGGTGGAGTCGGCGGGGTTTCAAAGTCCATGTTTCGTCCATCGTTGCGCGGCGGCCAGGGCAGACACATGCCGTTCGATGGGCAGTGTACCGTGGGATTGTTGCAGCGCAGCAAGTCCGGGTATTTGCTCGTGTAGCGACGGCGAGACCCACAGGGTACTGAATTAATTGGGTTATCCACAGTTCGGTGCGGAGAATAGGCAACTCTATCTCCGCGCAGGATGCGGAGATAATTCTCGCGGGTGCGGAGAATAAGGCGGCATAATCTCCGCGGAGACTGCGGAGATTAGATGTATATCTGGGCGCAAGAAAACCTGGCCTGATCTGACCTGGGACAGCGGGCACCTCGCCGCCCTGCTCGGACAGGTCTCGCGCGAGCAGGGTCGTCTGCTGGGCAGGATGCATGACCTCGGCCTCAACCTGCGCCTCGAGGCCCAGCTGAGCACGCTGACTGAGGATGTGGTCCGCTCCAGTGAGATCGAGGGCGAAAAACTCGACACCGATCAGGTCAGATCCTCGCTCGCACGGCGGCTTGGCATGGACATTGGCGGGCTGGTGCCGGCCGACCGCGATGTCGAGGGTGTCGTCGAGATGATGCTCGACGCGACCACCAACTACGCACAGTCCCTGACGGCCGACCGGCTGTTCGGCTGGCACGCGGCGCTCTTCCCCCTGGGCCGAAGCGGACTTCAGAAAATCACCGTGGGCAACTGGCGCGATGACAGCAGCGGGCCCATGCGAGTCATCTCGGGGCCGATCGGCCGGCAGAAGGTGCACTACGAACCGCCGCCCGCGGTGCGCGTTCCCGATGAAATGAACGCGATTCCTGAGCTGGTTTGAGGCGCCTGGCAACACTGATCCGCTTCTCATCGCGGGGCTCGCGCATCTGTGGTTCGTCACTATCCACCCCTTCGATGACGGCAACGGGCGCATCGCGCGCGCGATCGCCGACCTGGCGCTCGCCCGCTCCGAGCGGAGCAGCCAGCGCTTCTACAGCATGTCAGCGCAAATCCGCCGCGAGCGGAGCGACTATTACGCGACGCTCGAGCGCACGCAGAAAGGTGCGCTCGACGTCACCCCATGGCAGGAATGGTTCCTTTCGTGCTTGGGGCGCGCGATCGAGGGTTCGCAAGGCACGCTCGGCGCAGTACTGGAGAAGGCGCGCTTCTGGGAGCGCTTTTCGCAGCAGTCTCTGAACGCGCGCCAGGTCAAGGTGCTGAACAGGCTACTCGATGGCTTCGAGGGGAAGCTCACGACATCAAAGTGGGCCAAGCTCACCAAGTGCTCGCAGGACACGGCCTACCGCGACATCCTGGATCTCGTCGAGCGCGGCGCGCTGCGCAAGGACCGGCGGCGGGCGCAGCACGAGCTACACGCTTGTGACGGGTGTCGATAGGAAATGACGCAAGCGAGAGCTGTACTCAGAGGATCTGCAGTACGAACAGGGCTCAGTGAGCCGAGGCTCGGGTGCCCGGCATGATCTCGAAATCCGGCTTGAAGCTCACGAGCAGGCTGCGCAGCCGGGCCAGCACCGCGCCGTCGCCGTCGAGCGTGGCCCTGCCGGACTTGATCAGCGTCTCCATCGGAACCATGCCCGCCATCAGCGGCAGCAGGTCGCCGCGATCGACGGTCAGCGTCGCGTCGGGGGAGCCCGCCTGCATGCCCTTGATGTGCGTCAACGTGGCATTGCTGAGCTCGACGACGAACTTCTCGCCGCTGTCGGGGATCACGAGGTTGAACGTGAACCGCTGTCCCTCGGCCTGTTCGCTGTCGAGCTGGATCGCCGCCAGATCGAGCAGCTGCTCGGTCGTCAACGAGCGCAGGATGTCCGCGCCGACAGCGGGCGCCGGCGCAGAAGGCATGCCTGAGCGCAGGTCCAGCGCCGCCGCCAGAAAGGCGTTGCGCAGGCTCGAACTCTCCTTCTGATAGCCGATCTGCTCGAACACGTCCGCGAGCAACTGCTTGGCCGCAGTGTTGTCAGGCTCGGCGTAGACGAGCTTGTTGAGCAGCTCCATCGCCTGCAGATCTTCGCCGCGGCTGTGGAGCTCGCCTGCCTTCGCCAGAATCTTCTCGGCGCCGCCCATCATCGAGACGTACAGCGGCGCGGTTTCGCGCGGGGACAGCGGGATCAGCGTGGCAGGGTTGCCATCCCAATAGCCCAGGTAACGGTTGATCACGGCGCGGCTGTTGTGCTCCTCGGAGCCGTGATAGCTGTGCGCCGCCCACCGCTGTTGCAGGCTCTTCGGCTGCCGGTAGACGTTGTGGATCTCGTTGATGGTGACGCCCTGGTTGGCCAGGTGCAGTACCCAGTTGTTGAGGTGGGCATACGCGTCGCGCTGCGCCCGCATCACCTCCTGGATGCGCGCGTTCCCCCAACGCGGCCAGTTGTGCGATGCGAACATCACCTCGGCCTCGCCGCCGAAGCGGTACAGCGCCACGTTGATCTGCTTCGACCAGAAGAGCGCATCGCGGACGAGAGCACCGCGCAGCGTGTAGATGTTGTGGATCGTGCCGGTGATGTTCTCGGCCGCCCAGAAGGCCTTGAACTGCGGGAACCAGGTGTTCATTTCGGCCGGCGCTTCGGTCCCCGGCGTGTTCTGGAACACCATCCGGACGCCGTCGATGGTGAGCTCTTCGCCGTCGCCTTCGATGATATGCGTGGGCGCGATCAGGGTGACGCCGCCGACCGGCGTCGTCTTGCCGATAGCCTGGTCCACGTGCCCCTGCGGCGAGTGCGGCAGGAAGGAACCGTACTGGTACTGAAAGCGCCGGTTCATCGCGGCACCGGCGTAGACGAACTCCGACACCGCATGGTCCATGAAGCCAGCGGGCGCGATCACGGTTACCTTGCCGCTCTTGACGTCCGCCTCGTCGACCACGCCGCGCACGCCGCCGAAGTGATCGGCGTGCGAATGCGAATAGACCACGGCCAGCACTGGGCGTTTGCCGAGCTTCTCCGTGACCAGGGCGAGCGCCGCGGCCGCGGTCTCCCTGGTGGTGAGCGGGTCGAAGACGATCCAGCCGGTGTCGCCCTTGATGAAACTGATGTTGGAGATGTCGAAGCCGCGCACCTGGTAGATGCGTCCGGGCACGACCTCGTAGAGCCCGAAGCCCATGTTCGCCTCGGCCTGGCGTTGCAACGACGGATGGATGCTGTCGTAGCTGCGACCCTGCATGAGAAAGTCGTAGCGCGCCATGTCCCAGACGACTGCCCCCTTCCCGTCGAGGATCCTCCGGTCGGCCGGCGCCGCGATGAACCCGCGCCGCGACTCTTCCAGGTCACGCGCGTCGCTCATGGGCAGGCTGGCTCTTGCCTGCTGGTTGCGCGCCGCGGTGGTTGGCGAGGCGGGTTTGCTGGATGTCGCGGATGTCGGGACCTGAGCCTGGGCCAGCGAAACCATCAGCATCGAGAGTGCGCCAATGCTGCGTGACCACGAGAAGTGCATGAGTGAGCCCTCGAAGCGGACAGGGCTTCATCGTAGCCCCGTTCGAACAGGTACGTAACCGCCCGGGGGGAGGAGGCTCAGGCTTTGCGCAGTTCCCTCGCGAGGGTGCGGGAGTTGCGCACAGCGGTGGCGTAGATGGAGACCTGATGCCCTAATTTAGTCCGCCGTGAGTTAGAGTCCGGCTCACCGGAAGGCCCTCTTGATCGTATCGCTGTGCCTGGGCGTATCGAAGGGAGATAGAGTGATGCGCCCTGTGCTTCGTGAGGCCTACGAGCTCGAAATGAAGGAAGCTGCGCGCCTCAGCGTTGCAAACGAACTCGGCGCCGCCTTCTCGCGTCTGGAGAGAGCTCACGTACTCGGGCAAAGAAATACGTTTGCGCACGTGCGCGCGCACTGCGCGATGCTGAGCCTTGCATGGGGCCGGCGAGATTCGCGTGAAGTTCGCGGCCAGATCGGCCGGATCATCGGCGCGGCTCTATTCACGTGGCTGTGGGTGCCAGACGGCAACACAGGCGGTGCCAATGTCAGCGCGTTCAAGCGGATGGAAATTGCGCCTGACCTGCGCCGTCTGCTCGACGGCGAACACGAATCCTAAGGGTCCGGCTAGCGATCGCAGAGTGCACCCCGCGGCGCCTGCCTTCACACGCCCGCGCGCATTTCGCCCGTGATGCGCAGCCCGGCGCCGTCCACGGCGTAGGTCCTATTGATGAAGATCAGGACCGACGTGAGCGCTTCCGCCGCCGCCGAGTTGGCGAGCGCCCCGCCGTGCAGGCCGCGCAGCCCGGCGGCCGCCACGAGCGCGACGACGCGCTCCCGGGCCGCCTTCTCGTCGCCGAAGACCAGCACGTCGCAGTCGACCGGGTCCGCGCTCGCGAGCTTGTGCGCCGCGACGTTGTGAAACGCAGAGACCACGGTCACGTCCGGGCCCAGGATCCGTTGCGCGCGAGCGGCCGCCGAGCCCTCGGCCGGCAGCTGAACGCGCATGACTTTCGGCGGCATCAGAGGGACCGTCGTGTCGACTACCAGCTTGCCCGACACCGCGGAGCGGATCTCCTCGAGAGCAGCCTGCTGGGTGGCGTACGGCATGGTTACGACGACGATGTCCGCGGCCGCGGCGGCCGCTCGATTTGCGAGCCCGCGCACCCGCGCGCCGGTTTGGGCCGCGAGGCTTGCCGCCGCGTCGGCGGCACGGCCCGAGTCGCGGGAACCCAGGATGAGAGGGTAGCCGGCCCGCGCCCATCGTCGCGCGAGCGCGCTGCCCAGATGCCCTGTCCCGCCGAGCACGGCGAGCGTCGGACGATCGGCTGTACTGCTCATGGCGCGCCGCCCGCGAGAACGCTGCGTGGTCCGCCGGGCTCGAACCGGTGCAGCGCCTCGCCGGGCGCAGGCACAGGCCGGCGCGGCTGTGCTACGCCGTACAGGGTCGTGCGCTGCCAGGCGCGGCGCCCGATGCTCCGCGCGACCTCCTGCATGCGTGCCGCGTTCATTTCCTGCCCGTGGGCGCCGCCAGCCGCTCGCGTGATTGACTCGTTCATCAGGGTGCCGCCGAGATCATCCGCGCCCGCCGCAAGCGCAAGCGCGGCGCCGGCCGCGCCCATCTTCACCCACGAGGTCTGCACGTGCGTGATACAGGGGAAGAGCGCGAGGCGGGCGATGGCGTGCATGGCCAGTGCCTCGTCGAATACCGGGCCCGAGCGCGCACGGCCCTTGCGCCACAGCGGCGCCTCCATGTGCACGAAGGGCAGCGGGACGAACTCCGTGAAACCGCCGCTCCTCTCCTGCAGGTCGCGGACCCGCAGCAGGTGGCGCGCCCAGTGCTCGAGGCGGTCGACGTGGCCGAACATGATCGTCGCAGTGCTCGACAGCCCCACGCCGTGCGCGGTCTCCATGACCTCGAGCCATTCGCCGGTGGACAGCTTGTCCGGGCACAGTACCGCACGCACCTCATCGTCGAGGATCTCGGCCGCCGTGCCCGGCAGCGTCGAGAGTCCCTGCGCCTTGAGTCGCTCGAGGAAGACGCGCAGCGGCAGGCCGAGCGTTCGCGCGCCGTGCGTGACTTCGAGCGGCGAGAAGGCGTGCACGTGCATCGCCGGGACCGCGTTCTTCACGGCCGCGACGATGTCGAGGTAGGTCTCGCCGGTGAACGAGGGGTGGATGCCGCCCTGCAGACAGACCTCCGTCGCGCCGCGCTCCCAGGCCTCGCGCGAGCGCGCGGCCACCTCCTCGAGATCGAGCAGGTATCCCGGCCCGCGCAGGCTCTTCGCGCTGCGTCCCTTCGAGAACGCGCAGAACCCGCAGTGGTACGTGCAGATGTTGGTGTAGTTGATATTGCGGTTGACGACGTAGCTCACGCCGTCGCCGACGGCCGCGTGCCGCAGCGCATCCGCCGCCTCGAGCACGGCCGCGCGATCGACGCCGCGGGCGCGGAACAGCATCACGATCGCCGCTTCATCGAGCCGCTCGCCGTCGCGGGCGGCGGCGAGCAGGCGCGTGATGGCGGGCGACACGCGGCGCGCCGCGCGACCCCGGGCGGTGGCGACCGCCGGCGGCGCGGTGAGCGCGCCCGCATACCAGTCGTCGCTCCGCGCGTAGCCCTGGGCGTCGCGCAGCCGCTCGATCCGCGGCGAGAGCGCCGCGTCGGCCCACCGGGAGGCCGACATCGCAAAGGACGGCACGATCGCAAGCCGCTCGACGAGCTCGCGGTCCGCGGCTTCCGTCTGCCGCGCGAGCTCGGTCAGTTCCGGCCACGCAGCCTCGGGATTGACGTGATCCGGCGTCACGGGTGAGACGCCGCCCCAGTCGTTGATGCCCGCGGCGATCAACTGTCGCAGCTCGCCGCTTCGCAGGTTGGGCGGCGCCTGGATCGACATCGACGGTCCGAACAGCAGGCGGGCCGCCGCGATGGTCCATTGCTGCACGGCCAGCGATGCATCCGGCGCCCCCGCCATCGGCGTGTCCGGCTTCGCCCGGAAGTTCTGGATGATCAGCTCCTGGATGTGCCCGTAGCGCTCGTGCAGCTCGCGCAGCACGAGGAGCGAGTCGATGATCTCGCGCCGCGTCTCGCCGATGCCGACCAGCAGACCCGTCGTGAACGGCACGCTCGCCTCGCCGGCCGCGCGGATCGTCGCCAGACGCACCGCCGGCCGCTTGTCCGGTGAACCCCAGTGCGGGCCGCCGCGTTCGCACAGGCGATCCGACGCGCTTTCGAGCATCAGGCCCATCGAGGCGCTCACTGGCCGCAGGCGCCTGATCTCGCTCTCATCCATGACGCCGGGATTCAGGTGCGGCAGCAGGCCCGTCGTATCGAGCACGGCGCGAGCGGCCCTCTCCAGGTATTCGAGCGTGGTCGAATGCCCCAGCGCGGCCAGCGCGCGGCGCGCGGCTGCGTAGCGCAACTCGGGCTTGTCGCCGAGCGTGAAGAGCGCCTCCTTGCAGCCCGCCGCCGCGCCTGCGCGCGCAATCCCGAGCACGTCGTCTATGTCGAGGTAGGCCTTGGTCACGTTCCTCGGCACCTCCGCGAACGTGCAGTAGCGGCACACGTCACGGCAGAGCCGGGTGAGCGGGATGAACACCTTGCGCGAGTAGCCGACGTCGCGACCGTAACCCTCGAGCGTCAGGGCCTCCGCAGTCGGAAGCAGCACCTCGCCCGTGCTCTCGAGCAGCGTCGTTCGCGCGTCGGCATCGCCAAGGCGGCGGCCCGCGCGCGCATCGGCCAGCAACCGCTCGATGGACTGGCAGCCGCTCATGCGCGTTCCCCGGGGCACGGAGCTGGGGCCACCGGCAGCCCTGCCCTGCGCTCGAGCGCGCGCAGGTCGTCGGGCGTGTCCAGGTCCGTCGCGAGCCCCGGCCGCACCACGAGGGCCGGCTCGATGCCGAGTCGCCGCGCTTCGGCCTCGTGGCGTGCGCGGCTGTGCACACCGAAGCGACAGGTGAAGTCGAGGTCGCCTGCTACGTACAAGCCGTTCGTGCCCGTCCCGCCGCGGTCGGGCGCGATCGCGATGCCGCCGCGGCGCCCGGCCTCGATGAGTGCCTCGACGTCCGTGGCGTCGAGCTGCGGCAGGTCCGCGGGCAGCAGTACGAGCTCGCGCGCATGCGCCGCACGGGCGTGCTCGCGGGCGAGGTGGAACGCCCGGTTCAGGCCCGCTCCCGCGTCGTGCACCACGCTGTGGCCCGCCGGCAGGCCGTCCTGCCCCGGCGAGACGATCAGCACCTGCGCCACGGACGGCGCGCCCTGCGCCGCGGCCAGCACGCGCGCGAGCATGTGACTCGCCAACGCGTCGCGGCCGGCGCCGTCGAGCGTGGCGCGCAGCCGTCGCTTGCGGCGCGGGCGTGTGTTGATCGCAACGATCGCCCAGCAGCTCAAGTCCGGCCCCTCACGGCGCCGGGCGGTGTCTGGCCGGCTCCGCGATAATAATGCCCCGAATCCCCTTACGAGACCACGCGCTTGGACAAGCCCGCTGAGCGGCGCCCGTCGCCCGTCAGCCTGATCGCGCTACCGGGTCTGCCCGAGATCCGTCCCGGCGATGACCTCGCCGCGCTGCTGGCGGAGGGCCTTCGGACGATCGATCCGCCGCTCGCGCGCTTCGACGTGCTCGTGATCGCGCAGAAGATCGTGTCGAAGTCCGAGGACCGGTTTCTCGATCTGAGCTCGATGACGCCGTCGCGGCGTGCGCGCGAGCTGGCGGCCGTGACCGGCAAGGATCCGCGTCTCATCGAGGCTATCCTCGCCGAGTCCGTCGAGGTGCTGCGGGCGAAGCCCGGCGTGCTGGTCGTTCGCCACCGCCTGGGCTACGTGATGGCCCAAGGCGGTGTCGATCGCTCGAACGTCGGCGGTAGGGACCGCGTCCTGCTGCTGCCTGTGGCGCCCGACGAGACGGCGGCGCAACTTCGCGCGGAGCTTGCAAAACTCACCGGTGTGGCGCCCGGCGTGATCATCAGCGACAGCTTCGGCCGGCCCTGGCGGTTGGGCACGACCAACGTCGCGCTCGGTGCCGCGGGCGTGCCGTCGCTCTGGGATCGGCGTGGGGAGCGCGATCGCGATGGCCGAACGCTCGAGTCGACTGAGGTCGGCTGGGCGGATGCCGTCGCCGCCGCCGCCGGGCTCGTCATGGGCGAGGCGGACGAAGGCACGCCCTGCGTGCTGGTGCGCGGCCTCGCCTGGACGCGCGCCCGACGCGCCGGCGCGCTGCCTGCTGCGGCCAATCGAAGACGACCTGTTCCGATGAACTCCCTCGAGGTCGTCGCGCTCACCGGCGGCATCGGCGGGGCGAAGCTCGCGCTGGGCCTCGACCGCGAGCTCCCGGCCGGCGCGCTCGCCTGTGTCGTCAACACCGGCGATGACTTCGTGCACCTGGGGCTGCACGTCTCGCCCGACCTCGACACGACCCTGTACACGCTCGCCGGGCTCAGCAATCCCGAACTCGGCTGGGGCCGACGCGACGAGACCTGGACCTTCATGCGCGCGCTCGAAGAGCTCGGCGGCGAGACCTGGTTCCGGCTCGGCGACGGCGATCTCGCACTGCACGTCGAACGCACGCGCCGGCTGGCGGCCGGCGAAACCCTGAGCGCGATCATGGACGACGTTCGCCGGCGGCTCGGCATCGGAAGCCGCGTACTGCCCATGAGCGACGACCCGGTGCGCACGCGGGTACACACCTCCACGTCCTCGCTGCCGTTTCAGGAGTACTTCGTGAAGCTGCGTGCCGCGCCCGCGGTCCGCGCGATCTCGTTCGATGGCGCGGGGCAGGCTAGACCGGCCGCGGGCCTCGAGGAGGCGCTCGCGAGCCCACGGCTCCGCGCCATCGTGATCTGTCCGTCGAACCCGTATCTCAGCATCGATCCGATCCTGTCGGTGCCTGGCCTTGCGGCGGCGCTTCAGGCGCGCGGCGCGCCGGTGGTCGCGGTGAGTCCGCTGATCGGCGGACGCGCTGTGAAGGGACCTACGGCCAAGATCATGCGGGAGCTCGGCATCGACGTGTCACCCCGGGCCATCGCGGAGCACTACGACCGGCTGCTCGACGGGCTGGTGATCGACACCGCGGATCGCGAGTGGGAGCACCGCTGCGGCGTCACGACGCTCGTGACGAGCACTCTCATGAGCACGCTCGCCGACCGGACGGCGCTCGCGCGCGCGACCCTCGCCTTCGCCGCGCGACTTCGACCGCATACTTGACCCGGTCGTCGATCCCACGGCCCGCCGAACCAGCCACACTTCCCGTGCCTCATCACAGTCTCGAATGAGAATCATTCCGAGACGTTCCGCGGGAACGTGTGATCCGCACATCGCTCCAGCTGGACCGCGGGCAGTCAGCGACGCCGCGGCAGGATGTTCGGGTTCATGCGAAACAGGTTCGCGGGATCGTACTTTTTCTTGATCTCCTGCAGTCGCCGGTAGTTCTCGCGATAGGTCTTCTCCACCAGCAGCTCACCGTCCTCGTTGTAGTTGGTCATGTTGAGGTATCCGCCGCCCTCCTGCGAGTACGTCTCCCGCATCTCGTTCCAGATGCGCCGCGTCCACGCGACGACCGCCTCGGTCTGCGCGGGATCCGCCCACGAGGAGTTGTACTCCATCAGGTAGGCCCACTGACGGGCAGGAAACGCAGTAGCGTCGTCCGCCACGCGCCGGCTCGCGCCGCGGAGATCGTGCAGCACGAACGGGCAGGCCACGGCCGGCCGATCGAGAAAGACCTCGACGAGCGTATCGATCATGTCGTCGCTGAGGCGGTCCATGTAGAGCGCCTTCCAGTAGCTCAGCAGCTTGCCGTACGGCAGGTAGGGATCGAACATCTGCTGGATGTCGATAAAACGCTGCGGGCCGCTGAAATCCAGGAGCACGGGCGCGAGCTCCCGGAGCGGTTGAACGAACTTCTCTCCTTCCTCGACGGGCCCGAAGTAGACGCCGCAGGGAACGACCACGTGCTGCCCGTGCGTCTCCTCGGGGAAGTTCGGATGGTCGGGAATCGTCCAGAAGAAGAACTCCGTGGTGAATTCCTCGGGCGCCTTCGCCATGAATGCCCGCCATCCATGCAGAACGTCGCGGGCACGCTCCGCCGCGTAGATCGGATTGCACACCATGAGCTGCGGTGGCATCGGGTGGAGCCGAAACTCGAACGTCGTTACCACCCCGAAGTTGCCGCCGCCGCCACGCACCGCCCAGAAGAGATCCGTATTGTCTGTATCGCTCGCGCGACGCAGCTCGCCGTCCGCCGTCACGATCTCGACCGCACGCAGATTGTCGATGGACATGCCGAGCTTGCCGCGCAGCCAGCCGTAGCCTCCGCCGGTCGTGAGGCCGGCGACGCCCGTCGTGGACACGACGCCGCCGGGGGCGACCAGCCCGAACACGTGCGTCTCGTGATCGACGTCGCCTAGCGCCGCACCGCCCTGCACCCATGCGAGGCGCGCCTGCGGATCCACGCGTACCGACTTCATGAGCGACAGGTCGATCATGAGGCCGCCGTCACAGACGGCGTTGCCCGCCACACCGTGACCACCGCCGCGCACGGCAGTCAGAAGACGATGCTCGCGCGCGAAGTTCACGCCATGAATCACGTCGGCGACGCCCGTGCAACGCACGATCAGGGCGGGCCGCCTGTCTATCATTCCGTTGAAGATCGATCGTGCCCCGTCGTATCCGTCGTCATTCTTCGTGAGGACTTCGCCGCGGACCGCGCCCCCGAAATCGCGTAGCGTTGCATCGTCCAGGGAAACGTTGCCTCCATCGAGCGTTGTTATCTTGACCATCAGCAGTTCCTCGATTCGTACTCTCGTTCCGGTTCGGCGCCGTCATCCTGCGCTCTCCGTTACCGATCGGCACAGTACCACCCGCGCCCGGTGTTTTCACCGGCCGCCATGAAGTCCGGAGCGCCGAGGGTCCTCGCGTTCGTGTCCGTCTGACTCGACCAAGGTCGGGCAAGCAGTGCGGTTGATGAGGTGCTGTTTCAACGCAGCGAGGTGACCCGCCAGCTCGTGCTTGTCACGATCGGAGAGCCCATTGAACAGCTCGATAATCCACTGCTCGTGCTCGTGCGCCATCTGCTCGAACACGCGACGCCCTTCGCGCGTCAACTGAACCCGGTAGACACGCCGGTCGACAGCGTCGGCTTGCCGCGAAATGAGCCCTTCACGCTCGAGCGTGTTGGCGATCCCGGTGATGTTGCCGCCCGTCACCATCATGCGGCGTGACAGGTCACCCATCCGGAGCCCGCCGGGCGCGCGCTCCAGCTGTGCCATCAGATCGAAGCGCGGCAGGGTCGTCCCGAACACGGTCTGCAGTCGCTGCCGGACCCTGGTTTCGATCAAGTTCGTGCACGCCAGCAGCCGCAACCAGAGCCGCAGCGATTGATGATCGGTCGCTGCACCGCGCGTTTCGACGTCCGCAGGGTTATTCAGTGCAACGGCCATCGAGGGTCTACGACGCGGCATGACTCGAACTTCGCGCAGCTGATATAGTTGAGGCTCAAAGCATATGTCGGGCCTCCGGCCCAAGTCGAGTCGCGGCTGCCGGCGTCGATGCGCTCGGTGCGATCTGGACCCCAGACCTCTCCACGTCCTTGGGGCTGTTGCATGCCACATGCTGCTGAAATCCCGTACGGCGCCTACTGGTCGACGCCCTTTGCGCGCTGGCAGGGATCGCTGTCGGGTCTGCACAGCCTGAGGTTTGCGGCACATGTCGCCCGCAACGAGCTCGCGAGGCGCAGGATCGACGCGCAGCTGTTCGACTACGGCGTGCTCGGCATGACCCGGCCCGAGAGGGGCTCGTTCTACGGCTTGCCATGGCTGATGGGCCTCGCAGGAGCCGGTCACGTCGGCGGTCCGACCGTGTCGCAGGCCTGCGCCACCGGCGTGCGCGCGATGCTTGCGGCGAGTCAGGAGGTCGACGCGAGACTGGCGCACTGCGCGCTTGCGATCGCCTGCGATCGCACGTCCAACGGCCCCCATGTCTTCTACCCGAATCCAGCGGCGCCGGGCGGCACCGGCGAAGCCGAGGACTGGATCATGCAGAACATGGCCTGCGACCCGCTTGGCGGCCACTCGATGACGCAGACCGCGGAAAACGTCGCGGGAAAATTCGGCGTGGACATGGCCGAACAGCATGAGCTGGTCCTGCAGCGTGAAGAGCAGTACCGGTCCGCGCTGGCCGACGACCACGCATTCCAGAAGCGTTACATGACGCTGCCGTTCCCGGTTCCCGACATGCGCTTCCGGCAGACCGTCGCGGAGCTCAGCACCGACGAAGGAGTGCGATTCTCGACCGTCGAAGGGCTCGCGCGGCTCAAGCCCGTCATCGACGGCGGCACGGTGACCTTCGGCGGTCAGACTCACCCTGCAGACGGCAGCGCCGCCATGATCATCGCGAGCCCGGATCGGGCGCGGGAGTTGAGCCGCGAGCCCCGGATTCGCATCGAACTGTGCGGATTCGGCGTCGCACGGGCCGCGCTTGGGTTCATGCCAGAGGCGCCCATCGAAGCCGCGCGGCGTGCGCTCGACGCGGCCGGAGCGCGCATCGGTGAGCTGCGCGCGATCAAGACGCACAATCCGTTCGCCGTGAACGACATCGTATTCGCGCGCGCGACGGGCGCGGACGCCCGGACGATGAACAACTATGGCTGCTCGCTCGTCTACGGCCACCCGAACGCGCCCACCGGGCTGCGCGGCACGATCGAGCTGATCGAAGAACTCGTTGCGCGCGGCGGCGGGACGGGGCTCTTCACCGGCTGCGCCGCCGGCGATACCGCGATGGCGGTCGTCATCCGCGTCAGCGATCGAAAGTCCCAGGGTTCCTAAACGAACGGGATCACTTCGCTCGCGAAGCGCTGCAGCACGTTGTGCGACCCGGCCTCGTCCTGTGACGTGATGAAGATCGAGATCTCCGTGATCCCGGCCTCCTTGAGCTCCCTGCCCTTGGCGATGCAGTCCTGCGGTGTGCCGGCGATGCAGGTCTTCATCGCGACCGCATCCGGGATCAGCTGGCGGTGCTTCGCCGTCAGGTCGAGGTGCTCGTAGAACCTGTAGGACTCGCTGACCGCCTTGACGACGTCGGCGTGTTCGACGCCCAGCGTGTCGGGGAGCCACGGCTTGCGTGCGATGTTGCGCGCCGCGGTGGGCCGGACCTTGTCGAGCGCTTTCGTGCGGTCGCTGTCGATGGCCGCATCGATTGCGGCGATGAATCGCAGCGTCTTCGGATCCTTGCCGGCGACGCGCGCGCCTTCCGCGGCCGCCGCGACCGTCGCACGCACGCCCTCGGCGTTGCCACCCATGTGCCCGTCGACGATGACGCCGTCGCACAGTTCACCGGCCATCGTGACCGACTTCGGTCCCATGCACGCGAACTGCACCGGAAACTTCCCCCATCGGTCGGCACCGACGAGCCGGACGCGATCGACGCGGCCCCAGGTTTGCTTGTCGGCTTCCTCGGGCGGACGCAACGCGTCGACTTCCTTGCCATCGAGCAGGGCGCGCATAAAGATCAGTCGTTCGCGCAGCTGCGGCAACCGCGCCGGGGACAGGCCGGCCGTGCGCACCGAGGAATCACCGGCACCGAGCCCGAGCTTGGCGCGGCCATCGCTCAGCATATTGAGCGTCATGGCGGCGTTGGCCGTGACGGCCGGGTGGCGCGTCACCGTATTCGTCACGCCGGTGCCCAGCTTCACCCGCGTGGTGCCGATGGCACAGGCGGCCAGCGTCACCCAGACGTCGTTCCAGATCATCTGCGAATCGCCGACATAGACGCTTTCGAATCCGCACTGCTCGGCGGTCTGCGCCAGGCGAACGACCGGCGCCACCGTGGCACCGGAAAACGGCCAGATCATGCAGCTGAAATTCATGGCGATTCCCTCCTGATATCCGAACGTCGCCGGCACCCAATCATCCGGTGCGGGAGAAATCAGCACGGCGCCGCTCGCCGAACGCCGCGATGCCCTCGCGTGCCGCCGCGGTGCAGGCGCTCTCGCCGAATGCCTGGTAGCCGATCTCCAGAGCCTGCGACCACCGGTCGGCGGCGGCGGCGCTGACAATTGCGCGATCCATGATCGAGCGGATTTCGCGGCTCCATCGCCCGGCGTCCGCACCATCCACGGCCGGCAGTGGCGCAATCTTCACGGGCGCATCGCACTTCTGGTACGGAACGCGTTCGAGCTGGTGCACCAGCCGCAGCGCCGCTGGAATCAGTTCGAATTGCGCGTCGACCACCTCGGCAACGATGCCCAGAGCGTGTGCCCGCTCCGCGGTCAACTTCTCGGCCTCGCGGAGCATGCCGTGAAACACCTGGCATGCCTGCGGCCAGCGGCGATACGGAACGACCATCGCTCCGATACCCGGAACGATGCCGAGCGTGATCTCCGGGAACTGCAGCCAGGCCTCGCGCACGCCGACCAGCCCGTGGCAACGAATCGCGAGTTCCAGTCCGCCGCCGAGTGCCATGCCGTTGAGCGCGGCGACGACGGGCTTGCGCATCGCATCGATGTGCACCAGCAGGCGCGAGCAGGCTCGTGCGTATTCCGCTCGCGGCCGCCGCATCGCCGAGCATCGACGGGAATCGTCCGATATCGGCGCCGGCGCAGAACGCCCGGTGGCCATATCCGGTGATGACGAAGCCGCGGGTCGCGTGATCGTCCTCGAACTCGCGGATGGCATCGAGCAACTCGTCGTTGAGCGCGTCGTGCAGTGCGTTGAGCGCCTCGGGCCGGCGTATCGGTGAGCACCTTGACGCCCTCGAGATCATCGACCAGCACGTGCCGCCGGAACCGCTGGTAATGCTGCAGCGCTTCCGCGGGGCCCGGCATGCCGGCGCGCTCGCGACGCAGTCGCTGCAGGATCCGCTCGACCTCCGGCGCAGCGTTCCGCACTCATCAATTCGAGCGGGCCGGATTTGAAGCCAAACGCGAGGCGACTGCCGAGCTCGAGGTCAGCAGCCGTCCCGATCCGGCGATCCAGGATGTCAAGCGACTGCGAGAACAGGATCCCGAGCAACCGGTCGCGGATCAGCGCCCGCTTTGCGGCCGGCACCTCGACCCGCTGGCCGGGCGGAACGGTCTTCCAGCGCTCAACCGAGCGAAATACCGCTGCCGGCCGATAGTGCTGGCCCTCGACTTCGGCCTGCAGGTCGTTCGTTTCGACGATGATCGGATTTCCGTTGGCCAGATTCAGCACGAAGAAGGGACCGGCAGCGACGAACTCCTGCGCGGCGCTGTCGATTTCCTCGGCCGTCGCATCGGCAAGCAGGTGACCCGCCTCGTTGCACCAGTTGTCGAAGATCCGATCGAGCATGAAGCAGACCGCGTCGGCCGCCACGAGTGGAACCTTGCCCGTCGTCGCGAACAACCAGCGCAAGTGCTGCAGCCGCTCGCGATCGAGGACAGGCCAGTCGATCACTTCCACGATCGGATTCCGAAACGCCGGCGCGAAGAAGTGCGTGACGGTTGCACGCTCCGGATGCCGCAGATGCGAGAAAAGCCGGGCGGCAGGCAATGAGCTCGTGTTCGATGTGATCAACGCATCCGCAGCCACGAGCGATTCAACCTCGGTGAAGATCGCGCGCTTCACCGGGAGGTTCTCCGTCGCAGCCTCGATCACCCAGTCCGAGCCACGGATCGCCGCGTAGTCGGTACTGGTCGTGATGCGTGCGGTCGTCCGGGCCGCGGCGTCCGCGGTCAGTTTGCCCTTGGCCAGCCCCTTGTCGGCGTAGGAACGGATGCGTGCCGAGGCACGATCGAGCGCATCCTGCGACAGGTCGATCAGGACCAGTTCGAGATCCGCAATCGCGCCCTTCAGGTAGTAGCCGATGTCCGGGCCGATCGTGCCGGCACCGATGACCGCAACCCGCCCCGGCAGGGGACGCACCGGCTGGACGATCAACGGGTTGTTGCAGATCTGCTGCATCGATGGCTGTCCGCTCACCTGCCCTGCTGGATCGCCTGTCGCGCCTGTTGTGATTCGGCAAACGGTCTGATAGGTTTAAGTATAAAGTATCTCCGGCGTCGCAACCATCGACGCCCGCGGCAGGCGATCGGTAACCAGCAACCCTTGGGGGGGCTATGCGTAACACGATCATTCGAACCCGGCCCGTCAATTCGCAGATTTTCCTCGCAGTGAGACACGGCTGCCGGCGGGCTCCGCTTGCAGCGCTCGCCTGCATCTGTACGGCCGCCTCGGCCCAGGAGGCCCGTGGCGTCCTGGAAGAGATCATCGTGACCGCGCAGAAACGCGAGCAGTCGATCCAGGATGTCGGCATTTCGATCAGCGCGTTGACCGGCGACCAGATGCGGGCGTTCGGCTTCCAGGGCAGCACCGATCTCGCCCGCATGACACCGGGTGTGTACCTGGGCGGAAGCATCGGCGGACAGACCGCGATCTTCACGATTCGCGGGGTCACGCAGAACGACTTCAACGACTGGGTCGAAGCTCCGGTCGCCGTGTACATCGACGACGCCTACATCGCGATGGCGCAGGGTCAGTCATTCTCGACGTTCGACGTCGAGCGAGTGGAAGTCGCGAAGGGGCCGCAAGGAACGCTGTTCGGGCGCAATGCGACCGGCGGTCTGATTCACTACATCACGCGCAAGCCGAGCCGCGAATTCGACGCGTACGTCGAGCTCACGGGCGCGGAATACGGGCAGTTTCGAGCCGAAGCGGCCGTCGGTGGACCGTTGGGCGGGCGACTCGCCGGCCGGCTCTCCGCGCTGTACAACACCTATGGCGAAATCTTCGACAACAGGTATCCCGAAGGGCTGAGCGGACAACCGCCGGTCGCGGGCCAGGGTGAGGACGAGTGGAACGACGACACGACAGCGGTGCGCGGCCAGCTGTCGCTCGACGCGACCGACGACGTAAACATGTTGCTGTCGGCCAGTTACGCGAAGACCGACACGTCGACGGGACCGTATCAGTCGACCCCGACCGTCGCGGAGTTCGACGCTCAGGGTCGCGTGATCAACACCATCAATGCGGCGCCCGGCGAAACGCGCGAAGCCATCGGTCCGGGCGGCGTAGGCATCGACATCCCGGCCATCGACGGTGACTTTGACGGATTGCGTCCCGTACCGGGCGGCGACCTGTTCGGCTACATCGACTCGGACGGCGAGGACTTCGACGTCTCGAAGAACATCGCATACACCGAGTTGAACGAGTTCGAGACGACGGGCGCCGGTCTGAAGCTGACCTGGGATCTGGGCGAGGCCGAATTCACGTCGCTATCGGACTTCAAGAGCTTCGAGAAGTTCGTGAACATGGACGTCGATGCAGCGCCGTATGCGCAGTCCATGTTCATCGCGCAGGCGGACGTCGACACGTTCACACAGGAGTTTCGACTCAACGGCACCACGGACCGCATGTCCTGGGTCGCCGGTTTCTACTACCTGCAGATCGACAACGAGACGAACAACGGCCTCTCTTTCGAGGCCAACTCGCCGTTCTCGAGCCCGATCATCTTCGGTGTGCCGGTCGATACGGTCGGGCACATCAAGCTCGATACGGATTCCTACTCACTGTTCGGCCAGGTGGACTTCGCAATGACTGATCGCTGGACTCTCGTAGCGGGCGCGCGCGCGATCAAGGAGGAGAAGGACTTCAGGTTCGAACAGGCCGCGTATCTGAACGAGGACGACCGCTTCATCAACTCGGTGTTCCTGTTCCCGTTCCCGGAGACATCGGCGGATACCGACCCGACTTCATTCTATGCCGAGGACACAAGCGACGATCTATGGGCCGGCAAGCTGCAGCTCGAGTACCGGCCGGGCGATGGGTTGCTCCTCTATGGCGGTGTCAACCGTGGGGTCAAGGCCGGCAGCTTCAACGCACAACTCGTCGACGGTTCGCCGCGACTCGCTCCGGCGGATATGGGCTACGAACCGGAAAGCCTGCTCGCGTACGAGGTCGGCTTCAAGTCGACGCTCATGGACGGCCGCGCACGACTGAACGGCGCCGCTTACTACTACGACTACGACGACTACCAGGCGTTCGTGTTCGTCCAGTCGTCCGGCACTGTGTCCAATCTGCAGGCGGAATCCAAGGGCGTCGAGCTCGATTTCGCGGTGACACCGGTCGACGGCCTCGACATCACGCTGGCTGCGAGCTACTTCGACGCGACCGTCGAAGACCTGGCACTGTCCTCCAGCACGCCAGGTGTCGAGCCGGTGCTGAAGGACGTCGAGCCGAGCTTTGCGCCGCCGCTGCAGCTCGCGGCATTGCTGCGCTACGCGTGGCCCGCGCTGGGCGGAGAGCTCTCTGCGCAGATCGACGGAAGCTATACCGACAGCTTCTATCACAACCTGCGCAATTTCGATTCGGAGAAGTACGACGACTACGTGCTCGGCAACCTGCGATTCGGCTACGCGCCGGACGGCGGCAACTGGGAGCTCGCGGCGTTCGTCAAGAATTTCACGGACGAGCGTTATCGCACGATCGGCTTCGACCTCGCGACGCTGTGCGGCTGCAACGAGGATGCGTACGGCGCGCCGCGCTGGGCGGGATTGACGTTCAAGATAAAGTTCGACTGAGGGCGGCAATGCTGCTGCGGATCCAGGCGCCGTCGGCAGCTCGCCGGCGGCGTCAGCGCAGCGCCTTCTTGTCGATCTTGCCGACCGGCGTTTTCGGCAGGCTCGCCAGGAATACGTACTCGCGCGGCACCTTGTACGCGGCGAGATTGCCGCGACAGTGCCTGTCGAGATCGGCCTGCGTGACCGAGGCGTCGTTCAGCGCCACGTACGCGCGGATCGCCGCCCCGCGATAGGCGTCGTCGACGCCGATGACCGCAGCCTCGACGACCGCCGGGTGCAGATACAGCACCTCCTCCACTTCGCGGGGATAGACGTTGTACCCGGAGACCAGGCACATGTCCTTCTTCCGATCGCGGATGTACAGGTAGCCGTCCCCGTCGAGCTCACCGAGATCGCCGGTGTACAGCCAGCCGTCGCGCAGGGCGTCGGCGGTTTCCCGAGGCAGTCCACGGTAGCCCGACATCAGCTGCGGGCCACGCACACGTATTTCGCCGATCTGCCCGGCACCAAGCACCGTGCGGCCGGCCGCGGCATCGACGATCTGCAGTTCCGTGCCCGGAACGGCGACGCCGACCGATCGGGGCTTGCGCACACCCTGCAGGGGGTTGAACGAAATCACCGGTCCGGATTCGGTCTGTCCGTACCCCTCGATCACCGGCGCGCCGGTCGCCTGCTCCCATTGCGCGAGCAGGTTTTCCGGCAGGGGCGCCGATCCCGAGTAGCTCACGTCGAGATCCGGAAACCTGGCCGCCGCAAACCGTGGGCTGGCCAGCAGGCCCGTGAAGACGGTCGGGCTGCCGGCGAGCACCGTGATGCGTTCGCGGTCGAGCAGGTCGAACACGGTGTCCGCCTGATACCGCGGCACGATCACGAGCGTGCTCTGGCAATAGACGGCGTTGTGCAGGCACATCGCCGAGGCGTATGCGTGAAAGAGCGGCATGACGCACAGGATGCGCTCGACACCGCGCCGTGTCGGCACCAGCGCCTCGCGCTGGCTGATGTTCGTCGACACCGTTCGGTGCGTCAGGTTGACGCCCTTGGATCGCCCGGTCGTGCCGCCGGTGTACTGCAGTGTCGCGAGCTCATCGGGTTCGGGCCGCGGGTCCGGCAATGCGCGCTCCGCGTGGTCCGGCACCGTCGCCGCGCCGATCAGGCGGCGCGCATCCGATCCGACACGGATCAGGTGTGCGATCGCAAGCGATCCTGCGAGCGGCTCGATCGTCGCAGCCACCGCCGAGTCGTAGATGATCGCGTGCGGTGCCGCGTCCGCGATGATCGGGGCGAGTTCCCGGGCCGTGTAGATCGGATTCAGCGGCACGACCTGGGCGCGCGCCGCGTGCGTCGCGAACATCGCGATGCAGATGTCGACGGAGTTGACCATCACCAGCGCAACGCGCCCGCCGGCCGCACCCAGCGCAAGCAGCTCGTGCGCCAGTCGGGCGACGCTGGCGAGGTACTCCTCGTACGTGATCCGGTCCGCGCCGCAGACGAGCGCCTCGCGGTCCCGCTCGGCCCGCGCAGCTTCGGCGAGCATGTGGACGACGGTCGGAAAGACCCGTGGCAACTGCATCATGCGTGGCGCGCCGCTTCGACGACCCCGGCTCTCACGACGACCACGCGCCCGGCGGCAGCGCGTCGAGCGTTGCTGCACCGGCGCATGCCTGCGATTCGAGCATCGCGGCCTCCGGCATCAGCTGCTCAGCGAAAAACACCGCGCCGATCCGCTTGCCGGCGGCGAACGGCGACTCGCCGGTGGCCGCCGCCGCCATCCGCAGCCACATCCAGCCACAGGCGACGATCCCCGCCAGCCGCAGATACGGCGTCGCTCCCGCCGCGGCGTCCCGCGGCGACGTGGCGTTCAGCTCCACCATCCGCCGCGTGCAGCGATCGAGCCTGGTGAGGCCCTCGCGCACGGCCGCGTGGATCCGGCCGACCTCCGGTGAGCCCGCCAGGCGCTCGAGATCCGCGCGAACCCGCGCTGCAAATACGTCGAATCGCCTGCCGCTGTCCGTGCCAAGCTTGCGGGTGACAAGGTCGAGCGCCTGGATCCCGTTGGTGCCTTCGTAGATCGACGCGACGCGTATGTCGCGCACGTATTGCTCGACGCCGGCGTCGCTGACGTAGCCCTGGCCACCGAAGACCTGAACGGCGAGGTTTGCAACCTCGAACCCGATGTCGGTGCCATGAGCCTTGCCGATCGGCAACAGCCATTCGGCGAGGGCCGCAGCCGCTGCGCGAGTCGCCCCGTCTGGCGCGGCTGCGGCGAGATCGAGATTCCGCGCCGTCTCGAGCACCAGCGCACGCAGTGGCTCGATGCGGGCACGCATCGTGAGCAGCATGCGGCGCACGTCGGGATGCTCGCTGATCGCGACGGGCGCCCGCTCCGGATCCCCGCCCTGCGCCCGCTCGCTCGCGTACTGCAAGGCCCTGCAGGTGGCTGCGCCGCCGACCGCGACGCCCTGCAGCGCGACTTCGAGCCGCATCGTATTGACCATCGTGAACATTGCGTGCAAGCCGCGATGCAGCTCGCCGATGCGATATGCCGTGCAGTCCTCGAACTGCATCACGCAGGTCGGCGACGCCCTGAGCCCCATCTTGTGCTCGAGGCGCAGCGCGCGCATGCCGTTCTGCGCCCCGAGACCACCGTCCGCTGCGACCAGGCGTTTCGGCACCAGAAACAGGCTGATGCCCCGGGTGCTCGACGGCGCACCGGGCGTTCGAGCCAGCACCATGTGACAGATCTGCTCGGTCAGGTCGTGGTCACCGTAGGTGATGAAGATCTTGCTGCCCGACAACCGGTAGCTGCCGTCGTCCGCAGGCGTCGCGAGCGACTGGATGCGTCCGACGTCGGAGCCGGCCTGCGGTTCCGAGATGCAGATCGTCGCACCCCACTCCCCGGCGGCGAGCCTCGGGACGTACTCGGCCGCGAGCGCCGCCGGGGCGTGCTCCGCCAGCAATCGGGCCGACGCGCGGCACATCAGCGGCAACATGCCGAACGAGAGACAGGCACCGTTGACCATTTCCGCGAACGCCGCCTGCAGCATGCGCGGCAGGCCCTGCCCGCCGTACTCGCGCGGCATGTCGAGGCCGGGCCAGCCGTCGCCGACATAGCGTGCATAGGCCTCCCGAAACCCCGGCGCCGTCGAAACGGTGCCGTTCTCGATTCGCGCGCCCGCCCGATCGCCCGGCTGGTTGAGCGGCGCGATCACCTCCGCCGCCAGTCGCGCGCCCTCGCCAAGCACGCTCGCGACGATCTCGAAGTCGGCATGCCTGAACGCCTCGAGCGCGAACAGCCCACGACCGTCGAGCACATCCCCGATCAGGAACTGCAGGTCCTCGATAGGCGCGCGATAGGTCACGGCGGCCTCACGTGCGGCGCTGCAAGGCGTCGATGATGGCCTGGGGCTCCATCCGTTCGGTGTAGTCGGTGTCCACGAAGGACTCGATGATGGTGCCGTCCGTGCCGATGACGTAGGTGGCGGCCATCGGCAACGAGAACGGCGGGTCGCCGTTCAGCTTCTCGAGGTCCGCGCCCCAGTTCTTGTAGATCGGTCGCAGCTCCTCGGCCAGCTCGAAATCGAGGCCGAACGATTTCGCGACCTCATTGCCCGTGTCGCTCAACACCTCGAAGGTCAGCTGGTTGCGGGTCGCCGTGTCGGTCGTCGCGCCCGGCGTCTGCGGTGACACGGCAACCAGCCTGGCGCCCAGCGACTCGATCTCGGCAACGCGTTCCTGCAACGCCTTCAGTTCCAGGTTGCAGTATGGACACCAGTCGCCGCGATAGAAACTCAGTACGACCGGTCCCTGGTCGAGCAGTTCGCGCGAGGAAACCATCCGACCGTGCGCGTTCGGCAGCGCGAACTCGGGCGCCCGCTCGCCGGCCTTTGCCGCGCGCAGCGCCGCACCGGATTCCTCGAGCCGGGTCGCGGCCCCGCGCATCAATTGCTGGATCTCCTCGGGGACCTGGCTCAGGAACCTGCTGCGAAACGCGGCGAGACGCTCTTCGAGGGTCATCGTTCTGCTCCTTTCGATAGATCGTCGGCCAGACTTTGCGGTGAATCGGTGCCGTCGACGATGCGCTCGACCCGCAGTGCATTCTCCGGCTCCCCGAGGCGCTGCGTCACGCCGCGCCGCACGCGGTCGCTGACCAGGTCCAGCACCTGCCGACGGGCACGATCGATGCGGCGTCGACGCAGGCGCGCACTGCCCTGCTGGTGGCCGCGGTGCGCATCAATCGCGGCGAGCGCGTCATCGATGCCGCTTCCCGTTTCCGCCGCGGTGCGCACCAGGGCCGGCAACCAGTCACTGCGCGGCAGGTCGCGCTGCTTCAGGTTCAGCATCGCGCGGATCGCAGCGAACGCGGCGTCGCTGCCCGGACGATCGCATTTGTTCAACACGAACACATCGGCAATTTCCATCAGGCCGGCCTTCGCCGCCTGGACTTCGTCGCCCGATTCCGGTGTCAGGACCACGACCGTCGTATCGGCCGCCTGGGCTACGTCGAGTTCGCCTTGCCCGACGCCGACGGTCTCGAGCAGGATGACATCGAAGCCCGCCGCATCGAGGACGTCCGCCACGTCGATCGTCTTCGCCGCAAGGCCGCCGAGCGCGTGGCGCGCCGCCATGCTGCGGATGAAGACCCGGTCGTCGCTCCAGATCTCAGCCATGCGCACCCGATCTCCGAGCAGTGCCCCGCCGCTGAACGGGCTGGACGGATCGACCGCGACGACCGCGACGGACTGGCGGCGGAGACGCAGCGCCGCGCCGAGGCGTGCCACGAGCGTCGACTTGCCCGCTCCGGGCGGGCCGGTCACGCCGATGCGATACGCCCGCCCCACCTGGCAGCGCAGGCAACCCAGCAGTTCGGCCGCATCGCCGGACTCCCGTTCCACCAGGTTGATCGCGCGGGCGATCGCCCGCCGCTCGCCGCGCATGACCGCGCGAGCCAGAGCGGGCGCGGGCAACGGGGCCGCGTTCATCGGGCGGGAGCCTCGAGCAGCGAGCGCTTGATCTCGCGCTTGAGGATCTTGCCGCTCGGGTTCTTCGGCAATTCTGGCAGGAACACCACGCGCTTCGGCTTCTTGAAACCTGCGAGCTCGACGCCGCAATGAGCTATCAGCTCGTCCGCCGAAACGTGCATTCCCTCGCGCAGTGAAACCGCCGCCGTGACGGCTTCGCCCCATTGATCGTCCGGCAGGCCGAGCACGGCGGCTTCCCGCACCGCGGGATGGGCGTAGAGGACGCTCTCGATCTCCTTCGTGTAGATGTTGACACCACCGCTGATCACCATGTCCTTCTTGCGATCGACGATGTAGAGATACCGGTCCTCGTCGAGAAACCCGAGATCGCCCGTGTGGAACCAGCCGCCGCGGATCGCCTGCGCGGTTTCCTCGGGTTGCCGCCAGTAGCCGTCGATCACCGAACGGGATCGAATCAGCACTTCGCCCACCTCGCCCGACGGCAGGTCCCGCCCGGCATCGTCGACGATGCGGACCTCGGCCCCAACGGCCTCCCGACCGGCGGAGGCGAGGCGGCGACGCTGCACCTCGGTCCCGTCCGCGACATGGTCGGCTGCAACGAGGAACGTGGCTTCCAGCGTTTCCGTCAGCCCGTACCCCTGCGTGAAGCCGCAACGGAACTCGGCGATCGCCCGCTCGAGCACCGCGCGTGGCATCGGGCCGCCGCCGTAGAAAATCAGCCGCAGGCTGCTGCGATCGAACTCGGGCAACTTCGGCTCGTTCAGCACGGAATTGATCATCGTGGAAATCAGCAACGACACCGATGCACGGTGCCGTTGCAGCGCCGCGAGCCAGGCAACCGGCGTGAACTGCGGCAGGATAACCTGCGTGCAGCCGAGCATCATGTAGGTCACGGCCATGAACACCGCGCCCATGTGATAGAGCGGGGTCGCGACGAGATTGACGTCATCGGGCCGGCTGCCGTCCGCAATGCACTGGTTGTAGCCGTTCGCCTCGAGATTGACGTGCGAGACCATCGCCCCCTTCGGCAACCCGGTCGTGCCGCTGGTAAAGAATACCGCGAGCGTGTCCGTATCCCGGGCCGGCGATTCGCGCGGCGTGTCGCGCGCCGCCGCCAGGGCGGCTTCGTAGCTGACCTCGCGATCGTGGGTCCGGAGCAGCTCCGTGCTCGCGGTGCCGTCGATACGCCAGGTCGTGATCGGACGCGGTCAATGAGCCACGGACGGCATCGACGGCCGCGGCATAGTCGCTGCCGAACGCGAGCGCCGCGGGCGCGGCGCGCTCGAGAACCTGCACGATCTCGCGGGGCGTCAGCCGGTAGTTGAGCGGCACGGCGATCACGCCGGATCGGGCGCAGGCGAAATAGATCTCGAGATACTCCGGACAGTTGCCGAGGAGCACTGCGATCCGGTCGCCCGCGGCGAGTCCGGTGGCGGCGAATGCGCCGGCGAGCCGATCGACGCGGTGATCGAGCTGCGCCCACGTCAGCTGCATATCGCCCATCGCGAGCGCCGTCTTGCGCGGGAAACGCAAGGCATTGCGCCGAACGATCTCATCGAGCGTCATGGCGGGAAGCGTCAGTGCGGCGCGTGCGACGCCAGGGCCTGGTCGACGATGCTGAGCATCTCGGCGGTCATCGTGCCGGGCGGAATCACGGCCGCAACGCCCATCGACTTCAGGGCCGTGGCGTCCTCCTCGGGAATCACGCCGCCGCAGAAGATCGGCAAGCTCAAGCTCGCCCTGCGCATCGCCTCGAGGAGCTTGCGCATCTGCGGCATGTGCTGCCCCGACAGGTAGCTCACGCCGATGCCGTCCACTCCCTCCTCGATGGCGGCCTTTACGACCTGGTCCGGGTGATTGTGCAGGCCGAGGTAGATGACCTCATAACCGGCGTCGCGCAGCTTCTGTGCCACTGTCACGATTCCGGTGTCGTGGCAATCGAGCCCGGTTTTCGCCAGCAGCAGGCGTCGCTTGTCGCTCATGCGCCTCACCTCAACGCGGTCGCACGCCCTGCGCCCGGCGCATGGCTTCGTGGATCTCGCCCATCGTGGCGCTCTTTCGCAGCGCATTCATGATCAGCGGGACCATGTTTTCGCCGGCGCGCCAGGCGAGCTCGAGCCGTGACATCGCCTCGGCCCAACGGGGCCCATCCCGGTTTGCACGGTAGCTGCGCAGGTAGTCCGCACGCGCTGCGCCCCATTCATCGGCGCGCAGCTTGTGCACCTTGACGGGGATCTCCTGCTCCCGCGGGATCGTGAACCGGTTGACGCCGACCAGCGTGCGCTGGTGATTGTCGATCCGGTCCTGGTTGCGGTAGCGCGCCGTGTTGATCTGCGACTCGAGCCAACCCTCCTTGATCGCCCGGGCCATGCCGCCGCGCGAGTCGACGTCGTCGATCCCCCTGCGGATCTCGTGCTCCATCCGGTTCGTCAGCGCCTCCACGTAGTACGAACCGGCGAGCGGATCGATGGTCCGCGTCACGCCCGTTTCGTAGGCGAGCACCTGCTGCGTGCGCAGCGCGATCCGCGACGATTCCTCGGTCGGCAGCCCATGTCCCTCGTCGTACGAGCACAGGTGCACCGATTGCGCGCCGCCAAACGCCGCCGCCATCGCCTCGTAGGCGGCGCGCACGATGTTCACCTCCGGTTGCTGCGTCGTCAGAGTGTTGCCGGCGGTCTGCACCGAGAATCGCAGCCGCCAACACTCCGGATTCGTGGCACCAAACCGTTCGCGCATCACGCGTGCATAAAGCCGGCGCATCGCCCTGAACTTGGCGATTTCCTCGAAGAAGTCGATCGATGCGGACAGGAAGAACGACGCCTTGCGCGGGAACGTGTTGATGTCGAGACCGCGGTCAACCGCCATCCGGTAGATGTCGAAGGCGTGCCCGAGCGTGAAGATGCCGTCCTCGATCGCATTGACGCCGGTCTCCCGCAGGTTGTAGCCGTTGGTCACCATCCAGTTGAGACGCGGCATACGCGTGGAGATGAACTCGATGTTGTCGAGGCACAGCCGCAGCGTGCCGTCGAGCGGAAAGAACTCGGTGATGGTCTGCAGCGGCCCGCCGCTCATCTGGTAGAACGGGTCGTTCTGCTGCGTGCCGATGACCTTCTCGAGCGGGACGCCCTTGTCTTCCGCGACACACGCGAGCATCGCCAGCGTGACGCTCGACACCGGCGGCCGGATCGACAGCGCGTAGGAAACCTGGTCGGGGCCAAAACCGTCGTACAGCGCCGCCATGTCTTCGAGCGTGCTGATCGCAACCCCGGTCACCCCGACTTCGCCGTCGGCGATCGCGTCGTCGGAATCGAAACCGTACGAGGTCGGCAGGTCGATGGTGATGACGAATCCGTTGGCGCCGTTCGCGTGCAGGTAGCGAATCCGCTGGTTGGTTTCCTGCGGCGACCCGAACCCGACCTGGAAGCGCCGCGTCCAGATCCGGGTGCGGTACATTCCGGCGTACGGCCCGCGGGTGAACGGGTATTCCCCCGGTTGACCGAGATCGCGGCCGGGGTGGAAGCCCTCGATATCGGCTTCGCTGTAAAGCTCCTCGATCGGTATTCCGGCGTTGGTTTCGAAGATCTGCTCTTCGGCGTCGCGGGCGGTCGTCTGCGCGGCCGAGGTTTCCGGAGCCATGGTTGCTGACTCTCCCGCCGCGCCGGAAGCGGCCCCGAGGGGCTCGACACGGCTTGATCAATCGCGGAACTACTATAAGCTTAAAGTAATTCGGCCGCCAACGTGTCTTCGGAGGATCCCCGGATGGCAACCGCGACTCAGCGAGCTGAATGGACCACGACCGCGCGTGATCGGACGATCGCCGCGATCAAGGCGGGCCGCACCGACGAAGCGCTGCAGGGCGTCGAGGCGATGCTCGAGGAAGCGAAGCCGATCCACGATTTCTACGGTGACATGTCGGCCGTGTTCTGCGATTTCATCAAGGACGAACTGGGCGAGGCCGGCGTCGAGAAGGCCTGGCGCTACCTCGGCGAACGGTTGTGGAGGCCGCTGTACGAGCAGCTGGCCGACGCCGGCGCCGCGACTCTCGCGGGCGTCTATGCGATGTTCCTGCGCTCGCATCGTTACGAGTTCCGCGTGACCGAGGACGACGAGAAGTTCACGTTTCACCTCGATTACTGCCCGAGCGGCCAGCGCCTGATGATGGAGGGCAAGATCGAGGGCGACCCGCGTCATCCGCTCAATCACGGCCTGAGCAGGCAACCGCACGCGTGGAGCTTCGGCCGGACAGGCGTACCGTACTATTGCGGCCACACCGCGTTGTGGTTCGACATGCTGCCCGCGGAATGGGGCAAGCCCATGATGAAGACGAAGTTCGGCGAATTCGACGCGCAGGGCCGGGTCGCGGGCACCCCGTGCATGACGTTCATCTACAAGCAGATCCCCGCAAAGTCCAGGCCCGAGGTCGGAACATGAGATTTCGCGTAGGCGTCGACGTCGGCGGAACGTTCACCGACTTCCTGATCTCGTCGGCGGGCGAGACCGCGCGGGTCTACAAGTCCTCGACGACACCGAAGAATCCGACGATCGGGTTCTTCAACGGCCTCGAGCAGGCCGCCAGCGACCAGGGCATGGAGCTCGACGAGTTCCTGGACCACGTCGAGTCAATCGTGCACGGGACGACGATCACGACCAACGCCGTGCTGACCGGCACAGGCGCCAAGGCCGGTTTCATCACGACGAAGGGCTTTCGGGACGTGCTCAACATGCGGCGCGGCATGAAGGAGCGCCAGTTCGCACGTTACGCGCAGCCGAAGCCGCTGATCCCGCGCGTGCTGACGCATGTCGTCGAAGAGCGCGTTTCGGTCGAGGGCGCGGTGCTGACGCCGCTCAATGAATCCGACGTGCGCGCCGCCGCGCGCGCACTTAAGAAGGACGGCGTCGAGGCGGTCGCCGTGTCCTATCTGTGGTCGTTCCGCAATCCCCGTCATGAGCTGCGCACGCGCGAGATCCTCGCGGAGGAGATGCCGGACACCTACGTGTCGCTCTCGACGGAGATCCTGCCGCAGATCCGCGTTTACGAGCGTCACAGCACGACCGCGTTGAACGCCTACGTCGGCCCGATCCTGGTGCGCTACCTGTCGCGGCTCGACAAGGCACTGGCCGAACGGGGCTTCAAGGGCTCGCTGCTGATCATGCAGTCAAACGGCGGCGTCATGTCCCCGGAGGTGGCGCAGCGCTTCGCGTCGAACACGCTGCTGTCCGGACCCGCAGGCGCGCCGGGCGCCGGGATCTTTTACGGGGCGACGCACGGCTTCAAGAACCTCATCACCGTCGACATGGGCGGCACCTCGTTCGACGTCGCGCTCGTCAAGGATGGCGTGCCCAGCGTCACGACGGATGGCGTCATTGGCGATGACCGGATCGCCTCGCCGATCCTCGACATCCACACCATCGGCG
Organism: uncultured Gammaproteobacteria bacterium; assembly: GCA_963834855.1. Classification (GTDB taxonomy): domain Bacteria; phylum Pseudomonadota; class Gammaproteobacteria; order Steroidobacterales; family Steroidobacteraceae; genus DATJKD01. The sequence goes on from CAWIDH010000013.1 coordinate 73,286, forward strand.
CCGGCGGCGGATCGATCGCGCGCCTGGCCACCGGCGGGCTGCTCGAAGTCGGGCCGGCCAGCGCCGGCGCGGAACCGGGCCCCGCATGCTACGGCCGCGGCGGCACGCAGCCGACGGTCACGGATGCCGACCTGGTACTCGGCTACATCGACCCGAGCGCCTTCCACGGCGGCAAGCTCAAGCTCGACGTCGATGCGGCGACGCGCGCCATCGAGCAGCACGTTGCCCAGCCGGCATCGATGAGCGTGGCAAAAGCGGCCGACGGCATCTACCAGGTCATCAATGCCAACATGGCCGCGGCTCTCAGCGTCGTCTCGGTGCAGCGCGGCTACGACCCGCGCGAATTCGTGCTGATCGTCGCCGGCGGCGCCGGCCCGATCCATGCCGCGCCGATCGCCCGTGATCTCGAGATCCCGCTGGTGCTGATTCCCCGCGAGTCGTCGGTGTTCTGCGCGGCGGGGATGCTGATTTCGGACCTCAAGCACGACTACGTGCGCACCTACGCCCGCGACCTCGACAAGGTCGTCGTGCGCGAAGTCACGCAGCTATACAAGGAGATGACCGACACCGCCCTCGCGACCCTCCGAGCGGAGGGCGTGGCAAAGGCCAAGATCGTCGTCGGCTACTCGGCCGATCTGCGTTATGTCGGGCAGTTCAACGAAGTCGAGGTCCCCGTCACCGGCAACGGCACTGTCCGCAACGCCGACCTCGCCCAGCTGGTCGACCAGTTCCATGCCCGCCACGACACCCTGTACGGGTATTCGATGCAAGGGACGCCGGTCGAGTTGATCAACCTGCGCGTGACCGGCCGCGGGTTGACACCGAAGCCCAGGTTCGAACGCTTCCGACCCGCCCCGACGGGGGTCGAAAAGACCCGGATCGGCAGGCGCAAGGCATGGTTCGACGGCGCGTTTCGCGAGGTCTCGGTCTACGACGGGCTGGTGCTGCAGAATGGGCATACGATACGCGGGCCGGCGATCATCTCGCAGCCGACGACGACGATCGTCGTGCCGCCGGACTTCGATCTCAAGTGCGACGAGTACAACAACTTCCTGATGTACCCCAAGGGTCGAAATCTCAAGGCCGTAATCAAGCAGCTACGCAGTGAGGGCTGACCGATGAGCAGCACAAAAGGCAATCGGCTCGACCGAATCAAGGTTTCCGTCATAGGCAACCGTCTCGATGCAATCAGCAAGGAGATCGGGCAGACGATGCTGCGTACCTCGCGCTCGCCGATCTTTTCCGAGGCGCGCGATTTCGTCACCGGTATATTCGACGCGAAGCTGCGTCTCGTGGCGCAGACCGCTTATATCCCGGTGCTGATGGGCGCCCTGCCGTATGCGATCAAGAGCATCGCCAAGACGTTTGAAGGCGACATAGACGACGGCGACATCTTCATCCTGAACGACCCGTTTCGCGGCAACAATCATCCACCGGACATCACGATCGCAAAGCCGATCTTCGACGGGAAGGAGATCGCCTTCTGGGCGGTGTCCAAGGGGCATCATGCCGACGTCGGCGGCGGCGGTGTCGCCGGGTACAACCCGGGTGCGAAAAGCGTCTGGGAGGAGTGCATCCGCATCCCGCCGGCGAAACTCTATATCAAGGGCAAACCCAACAAGGGCCTCTGGGACACGATCCTGCTCAACGTCTTCCTGTCGTTCCTCGTCGAGGGCGATCTGCATTGCCAGGTCGGAGCGGTGAATATCGGCGAGCGCAGCCTCAAGGCGCTGCTCAGCAAGTATGGCCGCAAGACACTCGACGCGGCGATGCAGCGGATATTCGACGTATCTGAGCAGCAGATGCGCGCGGCAATCCGGAGCGTCCCGAACGGCGTCTACACCGCCGAGCGCCTGATCGATCACGACGGAATCAACAAGGACCGGATGATCACGGTGCGCCTCGCGCTCACGGTCGAGGACGAGAACATTACCTTCGACTACACCGGCAGCGACCCGCAGGCGGCCGGTTACGTCAACAGCACCTTGCCGAACACGGCATCGTCCTCGTTCCTGGCGCTCTTCATGTCGATCGGCTCGGAGATCCGCTTCAACGAGGGCGCGCTTCGCGCGCTGCATGTCATCGCGCCCGAAGGCACGATCGTCAATGCGCGGGAACCGGCGCCCGTCACGGGCTGCACGATCTCATCTGCGCAGGCCATCATCGAGTGCGCCTGGGTTGCGCTCGCGCAGGCCGTGCCCGACAAGGTGGACGCGGGCTGGTCGCGCTGGTGCGCACCGGCCACGATGGGTCTCAATCCACGCACCGGCCGGCCGTTCGGCGACATACATTTCATGGCCAAAGGCGGCAGCGGGGGCGCCTACGGGCACGACGGGTGGGATCATCTTGGCACCGTGGTCTGCGCCGGAGGCCTGCGTGCACCGGACCCCGAGCTACACGAGCTCGTGGATCCGTTCACGGTGTTGCAGTACGAGTTCTGGCCGGACAGCGCCGGCGCCGGCGAATGGCGCGGCGGAATGGGCACCATCTACCGCTGGAAGATCGATGCCGACGACATTCCTGCGGCCAATTTCGGCGGCGGGGTCAGCGCTGCGACGGCGCCCTACGGTCTCCAGGGGGGCAGGCCCGCTCCGCCCCACCAATTGTTCCTGCGCAAGGGCGCCGAGACCGTCAACGTCGACGCGGAAAGTTTCTACCATCTCGACAAGAACGATGTGTTCGAGATCTACCAGAGCGGTGGCGGCGGATACGGCGATCCACGCAAGCGGCCGGCCGAGAAAGTGCGGGATGACGTCGTCAACGGCCTGATTTCCGTCGCCAAGGCCCGCGAGCTGTATGGCGTGGTCATCGACCCGGTCAGTCATCAGCTCGACGCGGCCGGAACGGGGGAAATGCGGCGCGACTGAACGGGGAGAGCCAGCCTGGGAGGCGCGCTCCGTCGTGAAGCGATCGGAGCAGACGGACTCGAGTACGCGTCTGTCCCGGCAGACGGGCCATGGCCGTTTCGACCGTGACCAGCCGCCGGGCAGCGGGTGCTCGTCGCCCGGCGTAACTTCAGGCTTATAGTATCGGGCCACTCGAGGGAGAGAACGATGCGCGTGGATCGAAGCACAGTGGGGCTGGCACTGGCTGCGATGGTCCTGATCGCTACGGCGGGCACCACGACTGCGCAGGACTACACGCGCGAGCAGTGGTGGCCGTCCGAGTGGGGCGCCGACGACCAGCGCGGCGCGCTCAACCGGCTCACACCGGCCAAGGTGCTCGAGGCGACCCGGCTCATAACGACCGGCACGATCTACGACATGACCTTCGTCTACGAAGAGTCGATGCCGCTCTTCAGCCTCACGCCGTTCCGCCGCAAGTACACGCTGCTCGTGCCCGGCGGCCCGACCTACGGCGCCACCGGAGAGAACAAGCTGTTCTGGAACGAGGACTACATCAGCGGTCACGTCACGCAGGACGGCACGCAGTTCGACGCGCTGTGCCACATGGGCACCGAGCACGGCAAGCCCGGCGACACCAGCGAGCAGCGCTACTACAACGGCATTTCGCAAGCGCAGATTGGCGACGGTCGCGGCTGCAGAAAGCTCGGCGTCGAAAACGTCACGCCGATCTTCACGCGCGGCATCCTGATCGACGTTGCCGCCTACAAGGGGCGCATGCTGGAGCGCAGCGAGGAAATCTCGATCGAGGATCTGAAGGCGGCGCTCGCGAAGCAGGGAATGTCCGAAGCGGACATCCATCCGGGTGACGCGCTTTTCTACCACACGGGCTGGTCAGCGCTCTGGAAGACCGACAACGACAGGTTCAACAGCGGGGTCCCGGGTCTCAGTCCGGCGGCCGGCGACTGGGTCGTCGCGAAGAAAGTGCTGCTCGTCGGTACGGACAACTGGGGTGTCGAAGCGATCCCAGGGCCCGATCCGAAGCTGTTCGCGCCGAATCACCAGAAATTCCTGGTCGAGAACGGCATCTACATCATGGAGAATCTCGACTTCGCCCGGCTCATCGACGCGAAAGTCTACGAGTTCGCGTTCGTGTTCGGAGCCGTGCCGTTCAAGGGTGCGACCGGCTCGCCGGGCCGGCCGTTTGCGATCCGCTGAGCGACGCGCAGTCGCTGACCGTTTCGGGAGGTTGACATGGCCAAGGGAAAGATCGTTGCAGGGTATCTCGCGCCGCATCCGCCGCATCTCGTGTATGGCGAGAATCCGCCGCAGAACGAACCGCGTTCGCAGTGCGGCTGGGAACAGCTGCGCTGGGCGTACGAACGCGCGCGCAAGACGCTCGCCGAACTGAAACCCGACGTGCTGCTCGTCCACTCCCCGCACTGGACGACGCAGCTCGGCCATCACTTTCTCGGTGTGCCGCACCTGAAAGGGAAATCGGTCGACCCGATCTTTCCGAACCTGTTCCGCTACGATTTCGCGCTTGACGTCGATGTCGAGCTCGCCGAGGCCTGCTGCGACGAGGCCCGCCGCGCCGGGCTCGTCACCCGCATGATGCGCAACCCGAATTTCCGCGTCGATTACGGGACCATCACCACGCTGCACATGATGCGCCCGCAGTGGGACATTCCGGTGGTCGGCCTTTCCGCCAACAATTCCCCCTACTACCTGAACCTCGGTGAGGGCCTCGGGGAAATGGACACACTCGGCAAGGCGACGCGGCGCGCGATCGAGAAGACCGGGCGGCGTGCGGTGCTGCTCGCGTCGAATACGCTGTGCCACTGGCACTTCCACCAGGAGCCGCTGATCCCCGAGGACATGTCGAAGGAGCATCCGCAGTCGTTCGACGGCTACAAGTGGGACATGCGCATGATTGACCTGATGCGCCGCGGTCAGACGCAGGAGGTGTTCAAGGTACTGCCGCAGTTCATCCAGGAAGCCTTTGCGGAGGTGAAGTCCGGGGCGCTCACCTGGATGTACGCGGCGATGGGTTATCCAAACGTCCCCGCGGAACTGCACGGCTATGGCAACGTGATCGGCACCGGTAATGCCGTGATGGAGTGGAACCTCGACCGGTACGGCAGCCAGCTGCCGTTCAACGAGCGGCCGATCGCGGCCTGACAGCACAACCATCAACAACCGAGGCAAGCCCATGCCCGTCGTGTCGGCATTCCTGGTCCATGGCAGCCCGCTGCCGTTCCTGCGCCCGGAGAACCCGCCGTGGAAGGCGCTCGACACCGGCTATCGCGCCGCGGCCGCCGCGCTCGCGGCCTCGAAACCGGACGTGATCGCTGTCTATTCGACGCAGTGGATCGCGGTCCTCGACGAGCTCTGGCAGGCGCGCCCGCGCAGCCGCGGCGTGCACGTGGATGAGAACTGGCACGAATACGGCGATCTTGCGTTCGACATCCGCGCCGACGTCGAGCTGACGAAAGCGATCATCGCCGCGACACCGGCTCTTCGGCGTGCGGTCGAAACCCGTCGACTACGACGGGTTCCCGATCGACACCGGGACCATCATTGCCAACAATTACCTGAACCCGCGTGGCGCGTTGCCGCTCGTGATCGCCGCCAACAACGTCTACCACGACTGGAAGACGACGGAGAGGCTCGCGGCGGCCGCGGTTGCCTGCGCGGACAAGCTCGGCCGTCGCCTGGCGCTCGTGGCCGTGGGCGGTCTGTCCGGCAGCATCATTCGCGAGGAAATCGATCTCGCCCGGGATCGCATTGCGTCGAAGGCGGACGATAACTGGAACCGGCGCATGCTCGACTTGTTGGTCGCCGGAAACGCGAAGGCGCTCGAGGCGGCCTGCCCGAAATATGCGCAAGAGGCACGGGTCGACATGGGCTTCAAGCATTTCGCGTGGATCCTCGGCGGCCTCGGTGGACGCTACGCGGGTGCCAAGGTGCATGCGTACGGACCGACGTACGGCAGTGGCGCCGCGATCATCGAATTCACGCCCGCACCGGCAGCGAAGCGCGCCGCAAAGGCGCCGGCGAAGCGACGGCCGAAGCCGACCGCGCGCAGGATGGCTGCGACCAGGCCCGCGAAGCGGATCCGTCGCGTCCGCCGCAAGGCTAAGCGTTGACGGGCTTGTAGGCCACCACGCGAATCTCGATCAGCAGGCGCGGATGCGGCAGCTCTCGCACGGCGACGGTCGTGCGCGTCGGGCCCTCGTAATCGAAGAACTCCGCGTACACCTCGTTGTAGCCAGCGAAGTCGTTCATGTTGACCAGGTAGCTGGTCACTTCGACGACGTCGGACAGATCCGCTTCCATGCTGCGCAGGATGTCGCGGACGTTCTCGATCACCGCACGCGTCTGCACCCGGATGTCCCCGACGCCTGCGATACTGTCATCCGGCTGCCGGGAACTGGTGCCCGAAACGAACAGGAAATCCCCCGCACGCTTGATGTGCGGAAAGGGCCCGCGCGGACGCGCCTTGTCGTCAACCACCTTGCTAATCAGATGACACCCCCGCCGCGGCATCGAGCCTCTCCGCGATGGGTTCGAGACTGGCGCTCACAGCTTGACGCAGACGTTGGTCAGTTCGGAATAGAACCCGAGCGAGTGCACGCCACCTTCGCGCCCGATGCCCGACAGCTTGACGCCGCCGAACGGCGTGCGCAGGTCCCGCAGGAACCAAGTGTTCACCCACACGAGGCCGACTTCGAGATGCTGCGCGACATGATGCGCGGTGCGCAGGTCACGCGTCCAGACCGACGCCGCGAGGCCGTAACGGCTGTCGTTCGCGAGCGTAATCGCCTGCTCGGTCGTGTCGAACGGCGCGACGTGGCATACCGGGCCGAAGATCTCCTCCTTGACGCAGCGGGCGGATTCCGCGAGCCCGATGATCACCGTGGGCTCGACGTATGCGCCGTCGTCGAATGGCGAACCGAGCTTCGGCACGCCGCCACCGGCGACGATCCGGCCGCCTTCCTCGCGCGCGAGGCGGTAATACGAGAGCACCTTGTCGCGATGCTGGCGCGATATGAGCGGCCCCATGTCGGTGGTCGTCAAATTGGGGTCGCCGATGCGCAGCGCCTGCGCCTTCGCACCGAGCGCCCCGACGAACCGCTCGAAGATCGGTCGCTCGACGTAGATGCGCTCGGCGCACAGACACACCTGGCCGCAGTTCGCGAACACCGAGTGCGCGACGCCGTCGACCGTGCCCTCGAAGTCCGCGTCCGCGAACACGATCGCGGCGTTCTTGCCGCCGAGCTCGAACGAGACGGCTTTCACGTCGGGCGCTGCCGCTCGCATGATCGCGCTGCCGGTGGTGGTTTCGCCGGTGAACGTGATCGCATCGATCCCGGGATGAGTCGTCAGGAACTCTCCTGCGGAGTCCGGGCCGAACCCGTGCACGAGGTTGAACGTTCCGCGCGGAAGCCCGGCTTCGTGGATCACTTCGGCGAGCAGCGAGGCACTCGACGGCGTTTCCTCGGACGGTTTCACGATGACGGCGTTACCCGCCGCCAGCGCGGGCGCCACCTTCCACGTCATCAGCAGCAGCGGCAGGTTCCAGGGCACGATCACGCCCACGACGCCCAGTGGATGACGCACCGCGTAATTGAGCGCACCCGAGCCGTCGGCCGTGTCGGTGTGAAAGCTCTCGGTCGGAGCGTTCTTGACGAGATCGGCGAAGACCCGGAAGTTGGCCGCGCCGCGCGGGATGTCGAGTGTGCGTGCCTGTGCGACCGGTTTGCCGGTATCGGCGACTTCCACGGTCACGAAATCGTCGAAGCGCTTCTCGATGCCGTCCGCCACCTTGTGCAGCAGCGCGGCGCGCTCCGCCATCGCAAGGCGACCCCAGTCGCCCCGCACCGCACGCCGCGCAGCCGCAACGGCGCGGTCGACGAGCGCCCGGTCTGCCTCGCACACGACCGCCGTGCGGGAACCATCCACCGGTGAGAACTTGTCGAAACGCCGGCCGGACGCCACGAATTCGCCGTCGACGTAGTTGGCGAGAACGCGCGCGGCGGCAGTCATATTCACGTCAATTCCGGGTACCGCCATGGCATTCTCCGTCCACAATCGAGCGTCGATCCCTGATGTTACCGCGCGACCCCGCAAATCCCCCAATTTGGCACTGGATTTGGCACTGGGATTCCATCGCGCGTCACGCGAACGGTGGCACTGTGTTTCGCTTCTCAGTGCCGGCGGCCGGACGTGCAGCTGCAGCCCGCTATGGCGGGCTGCCCGTTCCGTCTGCCTGCAGAACGTGCCACTCGGTCCCTCCGATCAGCATGCTGCGCATCCGCCGGAGTCGCAGCGGCGTTCACCGGCATTCCGATAACTCTGCTGGACGCAATGCAGCGACGATTCGTGAAGACCCGTACCCTCCATGGAGGCGTTGTAGGCCGGCACTTCGAGCGACTCGAGCTTCACGGAACGTTTACGCGCACCAGGTAGTTCGTATCCGTTCCGAACCAGAGCGCACGGCTCGGCTTGTGAAACACCATATGGCGAACCGCGCCGCGGGCATTCGTCAGTTCGGTGTTGACTACGAACTGCTCCAACTTCGGATCGAACGCCATGAGTCGATTGGGTTGTGCGCCGCTGTCGGCGAACCATATGCGTCCACGATCGTCGATGGCCATTGCGTACGGTCGTGCTTTCTCTCCGGTCGGCGGCAGCCATTCCTTGACCTGTTGCGTCTTCGGATCGAAGCGGCCGATGTGTGCGGCTGCGTAGTCCACGTACCAAATGCCGCCGTCAGCCGCGACAGCGATGCGGCGAGTTCGCGCTTCGCTGCGCGGCAGATCGATCAGCTCGAGTTCGAGGCCTTTCGGCTTCAGCGTCGCGAGCTTATTGGTGCCGAGCAGATTTGCCCACGGTCGTCCGCTCGCATCGACGGCAATGCCGTAGGGCAGCGAGTTCGCGATCGGCACCTTCACGACGTCGACTTTGCGACCAGCGAGAGTTAGCCGACCGATGTAGTTGGCAGCCTGGGCCGTGAACCAGATGTGCCCCCGGCCGTCGGCGGCCAGAGTGTGCGGATCGCGGACGTCCGCAGGCATTGCAATCTTCTCGATCGCGCCGCTGCCCGGATCGAGGCGGCCAATGTGCGCAGCGCGATTGCCCGAGTACCAGATCGCGTGGTCCTCTCCGATGATCAGGTTGTGTGGACCGCTGCCTTTGTCCAGATCGGTCTTCTTGAATTGTTTGCTTTTCGGATCGAAAGAGGCGACGTAGTCACCCGTCTGGCCGACGAACCACACGATGCCGTTGCGATCCAGGTCGGGGTCGCGAGGGCGGGAGTTCTCCCAGGGTACGGTCCAGTAGTCTATCTGCGGATCGGGCAGCGGCTGCGCGGTTGCGATGCCGGTCAATACCGTAGCGACGAGTCCTGAGATCACACGCATGGAAGCCTCCGGTGTCGCGCGCTTGGATCCAGCATAGCGGGGTTCGACGGCGGGGGTCCATCCCGCACACGCAGCGCCAGGCCTTGCAGTCGTGCACGACGATGGCGAGACTGAGGAACACCAGCGTGGAACGCCACGCATCGCAGGAACCTCACGGATGCAGCTTGGACAACTCATCGCGTCCGCCACGCTCGTCGTGCTTGTGGCGCAGCAGGGCGCCGCCGCCGAGGATCGTCCCCGCGCGCGCGAGCTCGGTATCGCACCCGGCGTCATGGAGCCAGGCCCGCACAACGCAATCACAGACGTTGCGGGCGTGAAGGTCGGCCACGTCACGCTGATCTCCGGCGACCGCGTTCGCACTGGTGTGACCGCGCTCCTCCCTCATGACGGCAACCTGTTTCAGCAGAAGGTGCCGGGCGCCGTATTTGTCGGCAATGCGTTCGGCAAGCTTGCCGGATCGACGCAGGTAAAGGAGCTCGGAACGATCGAAACGCCGATCGTTCTCACGAACACTCTCGCGGTCGGGCCCGCAATCGAAGGCCTGGTCGCGTGGACTCTTGCCCAGCCTGGGAACGAACACGTGCGCTCCGTGAACGCGATCGTGGGAGAAACGAACGACGCCGACCTCAATGACATCAGAGGCGGTCACGTGACGCGGTCGCACGTGATCGAGGCGATTCGTGCTGCCGCCGCAGGTCCGGTCAAGGAAGGCGCGGTTGGCGCCGGCACCGGCACCAGCGCCTTTGGCTGGAAGGGTGGCATCGGCACGGCGTCGCGACGCGTCCCGATGCACGATGGGGTTTGGACGGTCGGTGTGCTCGTGCAATCCAACTACGGCGGACGACTCACGATCGCCGGCGTGCCCGTCTGGCGCGAGCTCTCGCCGATCGCCAAGGGAAGCGCTCCGGCAGGTTCGCCCGACGGCTCCTGCATGATCGTCGTGGCCACGGACGCACCACTCGACGCACGCAACCTGGAGCGCCTCGCGGCCCGAGCGGTGTACGCGATGGCGCGCACCGGGTCGACTTACTCGAACGGCAGCGGCGATTTCGCCATCGCGTTCTCAACGCATCCGTCACTTCGCGTCACGAGCGTGGAGAGGCCGCAGTCGCGCATCGTCCTGCCGACCGATGCCACCTCGGCCCTCTTCGAGGCAGTGCTCGACGCCACGGAAGAAGCAATCTACAACTCGATGCTGCAAGCGACAGACACAACCGGCAACGGCCGGACCGTCCGAGCAATCCCGATCGAGGAGCTCAAGGCGCTGCTGGCCAAGTACGGGCGGTAGCAAGGCCTGCGGAAAATCCGCCTTCCTCTCCTCCCAATCAGACGCCAGCTTTCCCGCTTCGCATCAGAACGCGACCGCCAGCATCCCGGCACCCCAGACGAGCAAGACTACACCGGTCGCGTAGCCGAGCCAGTGCCCGGCGGGGACAGTCTTTTCGAGCAGTACCAACACCGCGAGGCCAGCGATCCAGTAGAGGTTCATCACGCCGCCGAAAAACATCAGCCCCATCAGGAACCAGCAGCAGCCGACGCAGAAAGCGCCGTGCAAGAGACCCATGCGGAGCGCGCCACGGGCGCCCTGTCGCCAATGGGTACTAAGGAATGCAAGCGGCGATCGGCAGCGGCGCAGGCAGGCATGCTTGATCGGCGTGAGTTGGTAGAGGCCCGCGGCGAGCAGTAGGGAGCCGCTGAACATCGCGTTGGTCGCGACGAGCATCGGTGAAAGGATACCGGTCCGCTCGAACCCCCACTGCAGGATCACCGCGACCAGGCTGAAGCCAGCCCAGGCGGCAAGATAGCCGATCGCGAACATGCTCGTCGCGACATAGGGATGGCCGGTTTCGCGCTGCTTGCGATTGACCGTCGCGAACAAAAGGATCATCGGCGCCGCGCTGGGCAGCATCATCGCCACCATCATGACGCACCACATGAAGAACATCAGGACTGCATAGCCGGGCGTCCAGACTGCAGGCGTCATCATCGCCATGCCGGCCATGCCCCCTTCGTACATGCCCCCTGCCGTCCCGAGCTGCGACATGCGGGTCATCTCGAACGCTGACATGCCCATGCCGGCGCCGGCCAGCAGATACGCCCACGACAGCGCGATGACCGCAGAAAGCGCGGAAATGACGACCAGGCGATCGCGCCTGATCACTGCCTCGAGTGTGGCGTCAACGCGGTCACGCGTCAGTCGCATCTGGCTTTCTCACCCGCGCAAGCGGTCACGCATCAAGCCAGGCCGTGAGCCTCGATCTTTCGCGGACCATGCCATCCTGGTCGAAGTGGTGAACACAGTAATGCGCATATGAATCCTCGAACGCCATCTCCATATCACCCGTCACCGAGGTCGTCCCCAGTCCGATCTCCGCGTAGGTAAACTCGAAACTGCCACTCGGTCGTGCCAGCGCAATATGGAACGGTTCGCCATTAAACTCGTTGATCGATCGGTCTGCCGATACTCCTCATGATGCCCGGTATATCAACCCTTGCGGTTCTGAGTTCGAAGTTCGCTTCGAGATCAATCGGCAGGAACAATGTCTCGCAAAATTCCGAGCATGTGGACGCGAATACGGAGAATAAATTGCTCAGTGGTTCGCATGCCCCGCCTGAGATAATTGTTTCAAGCGCGACCCGTTGAGCTTCATCCGCACGCTCATCGATAACGATCTGGCGTTTTCCGTTTCCGTCCTTGATCTCGCCAGGCCACTTGTACAGCGCTGCCCAATTCAGCCCCGCTAGCGGTTTATCGTTGAAATGGCCTTCAACGATGTTACCGACGAAAGCCGACTGACAGTATCCATGGGTGCTCGGCAAGTTGAACTGGCAACCACAATTCACAGCGCAATTGCAGTTGTCATATGTTTCGCTCTTGAATAGCCATTGATCAGCCATCTCGACGATTCTCCGATAACGCGACCGCGTACCGTTTCGGTCAATGCCTTGATTATGTTGCTCATTGGGCGCTCCTCTGCTCCGTTTTGCAAAGGATGCGCCCTCCGGCGTTCCGAAAGCGTTCCCTCTCAACCGGACTCGCTCAGAAGGCCGGTTGCTGCCCGGAACGCCGGGAGATCATGGCCCGACGGAATAGTCTCGATGAGGTCCCCAAGTTGCTCACGCAGTGTCTGATCGGGAAATCGACTGGCGAAGGAGTGGAGCGCCCGAAGCTCCAACCAGCCCGCCCCTTGAGCGGTGGCGATCTCGACGGCACTGCGCAGCGAAGCGGCGGCGGCTTCGGTTTCTCCGTTGCGATAAGCCAGCTCACCGTCGACTCGCCACAGCTCGGCCTCGAGATAGCGCTGGTTGCAGCCGTGTGACCACGAGAGCCCCTCGCGTGTGGCGGCTCGTCCCTGGCGGAACTCGCCGACCATGCCGCGAGCCCGGGCGAGGAGAAGGAGTGTGTAGGTCAGGTGGAGGGTCTCCCCTTCGGTACGCGAGCGCGCCACCGACCGCACGATCTTCTCGATGCCCCCAGCCGATCCCTCGCAGACGTCCAGCCAGCCCCGAAGGGCCTCCAGGACGACCATGAGGTAGCGGTCCGAAAAACGCTTCCATAGACGGTCGGCATCCCCGAGGAGCTCAGCGAGGCGGGCGAGATCCTCGGATTCGGCCGCGATGATCGCCGCGTAAGTGATGACGTACCCCAACGTCATCAGATGATCGAGATCGACGGCGATCTCAAGAGCAGATCGGGCTGTCTCGTCGGCCCGGCCGGCATCTCCGGCCCACAGCTCGACCCAGGCCAGCCGCACGAGGCAAACCGCCTTCGGGTCCTGGGCGTACAACGCGCAGATGCTCGTCGCGATGGGACACGTCATAGGCTTCGATAGCGCCATCGAGATAGTGGCGGGCCCTGGCCAGATCGCCCCGCCAGAACGCGCTCACGCCGAGGAGATATCGGCCCTCTGTCCTGGCGATCGGATCATGACTCTCATCGTCGAGAAGGGCCTGGGCGAGTTCATCGCAATCGTCGAAGCGGCAGCCCTGCAGCCGGGCGAGGCCGAGACCGCGGAGAATCGGTGGGTCCACGGGTCTGTGAAGCTTGCGGCAAAGCGAAAGGGCTCGCTGGTAGAGTTGGTGCGCACCGTCGGAGCCGTAGCCCTCGAGGGCAACAAGGGGTGATCCGAGGGCGATCCGGATGTCGAGTTCGAGCGCATCGCGGTCGGGTGACGTTGGCACGTCAGCGAGCAGTGAGAGCGCTCGCCGAAACATGGTGACCGCTTCATCGAGGGCCGACACGGCTACCGCTCGGGCCCCCGCCACGCGGTAGGCATCAATGGCCGGTTCGACCATGCCGGCCTGGTCGTAGTGTGCGGCCAGCTGCGGGCTGGCCGCGTCGATGTCGTTGCGGAGCTCGACCGCGATCGCCTCGGCGACGGCCCGGTGGAGTTGACGTCGACGAGCTGGACTGACCATCTCCAGGGCAACCGCCCGAAGCTTGTCGTGACTGAAATCGTACGTGAGCCCCTGATCGCGGATGATCCGTCGACGCCAGAGTTCGTCGACATGATCAACGAGCTCGTGCTCATCCATCCCAGTGGCCGAGACCATCAGACCGACCGAGAAGGGACGACCGATGACGGCCGCCACCCCGGCTAGTCGCCGAGCGCCGTCAGTCAATTGGCCCAGTCGGGCGCGCAGCACCGCCCGCATCGTCGGTGTGAGCACTGCCTGACTTCCATCAGAGGAGATCCCGGCTCGAAGAGCTTCGATGACAAAGAGTGGATTGCCTTCGGTCTCGCTCCAGAGTCGTGCCGCCAGTTTCGGATCAATCGTGTCTTCAGCGCGTAGCCGAGCAGCGAGCGTCGCAGTGGTGGCTTCGTCGAGTCGGTCGAGTGGCACGGTGGTCACTGCCTGGTCGTGGCCCAGGGCGTCGACGAGTCCAACGAGGGGATGATGCTGTGGGATCTCCTCCGAGCGGACAGTACCGACGACGAGGACCGGTGCCGTGCGTCCGGAACGAACAACGAAACCGATCAACTCAATGGTCTCGGCGTCACACCACTGCAGATCGTCAATGATCAGCAAGCGCGGGCGGTCGCCGACGACGATGGCTCGGCTCACAGCATCGAACAACCGATGGCGCTGAGCCAGGTCGCCTGACTGGCGCGGTGCAGATGGCTGGGAAGCGTCGCGAAGTTCGGGCAGGAGACGAGCGAGCTCGGCCCTCCAGACCGTGTCGAGCGTGTCGATGTGGCTTCGGAGAGCATCCGATCGGAGTAGGTCGACGACGGGACCCCACGGCAGTCTGCCTGCAGCCTCGTACGCACGAGCGGAGGCCACCAAGTGGCCCTCTGCTCGAACGCGGCGGCCGAGTTCCAGTGCGAGACGGGACTTTCCGATCCCCGGTTCCCCGGTCACCAACAAGAGATGTGCCCGACCCTCCCGCGCGGTGTTCCATGCCTGGTTGAGCTGGTTCCATTCGAGGTCGCGGCCGACGAAAGGCGATTCGCCGACGGGTGCCGGGTCCTTGCGCTGCACTTCGCCGCGGTTGAGTGTGCCGCCCCGGAGCTGTTGGTACATGGCCCCGATCGCCTCGCCCGGTGCGAGCGCGAGGTCGCGCTCAAGCACCTGCGCGTACCGGTGGTAGGAGCGCAGCGCCGCGGCTCTATCGCCAAGCGCGAGATGTGCTTCCATCTGAAGTCGAACGGCCGCTTCGTCGGTCGGCTCCAGGTCGATGATGCGTTGGGCATGCCTGATCGTGGCTTTGTGGTCGTCGCGCCCCGCAGCGTCTTCTGTCAGCCGCACGAGGGCCCCATAGGCCTCAGCTCGAAGTTTCGCTCGCTCGTCCAGGACCCAGTCGTCATAACAAGCTGGAAGGAGATCGCCCGAATAGAGGCGCGCGGCGAGCTCGAGATCACCGGCCGCCATGGCATCCTGGAACCTCAGCACGTCGACCTCGCTCGGCCCAGTCGGAATCCACCGCACGGTCTCGTTGTCGATCTCGACGAACTCGGCGATGTCGGGCAGGGAATGACGGAAGTCGTGGAGCAGCTTTCTGAGGTTGGTGCGCGCCTGACGTTCGTCGGAGTCGGGCCAGAGCTCGAACGCGAGTCCTGAGCGGTGCTGCGGGCCTCTCCGCAACGCGATCAACGCCAGAAACCGTTGCAAGCGAAGAGAGTTGAAGGCGCGAAGACGCCGGCCGTCCAAGATGATCTCGACTACACCGAGAAGTCGGACCTTTAGCCGCGCCGGCGGTTCGCCACAAACCCCGCTCGTGTCACTCGGCATATGGCTCCTCTGGTTGCGGTCTAGCTCTCAAAGTCCGCTGACGAGGACCGCACATCACGCCCCGGCGGCTTGCGATCGCGCTATTGTTTCGGGGGGCCGATGGTCAGCGCCGCCGTGAGCGCGCTCAAACCCGCGAGCACCGCTGCCGAGATCATCGCAAGACGGTACGCGTTAGCCAACGCGGAGCCACCGACATCCGGCGATGTCGCGCCGAACGCGAGACCAAGCGCGGCGATGGCAACGAGGCTGCCCGTACGCGCAGCGGCATTGTTGATGCCAGAGGCCGCGCCGCTCTTCTCGTTCGGTGCGGAGTCGAACACGGTCGTAGTCAGGGGCGCAATCGTAATGGTCATGCCGATGCTGACGACCGTGAGACCGGGAAGGACGCCGCTCCAGTAGCTCGGGTTGCTGCCGGATAACGCCAGGATCACGAAGCCCGCTGCGGTGACCGTCGTACCAACCACAAGCGGAAGGCGCGAGCCAAACCGATCAGCGAGTCCGCCCGCCCAGCGGGACCCCAAGCCGACGATCGCCGAGAATGGCAGAAACGCGGCGCCAGCCGCGGTCGCGCTGTAGCCGTGAACCTGGATCAGCAGGAACGGCAGCAGGAACAACGCACCACCCAGCCCGGCGTAGAGCAGGACCGTCAGGGCGTTGGCCCCGCTGAAGTTGCGATTGCGGAACAGCGACGGCGGCATCATCGGCGACCGCGCGCGTGATTCGCGTCGAATGAAAATCCAGGCGACCGGAACCGTGCAGATCAAAGCGACGGCGCCTCCAATCAGCGCGCCCTGTCCGAGCGCGATCAAGCCGTAGGTCAGCAATCCGAGCGACAGGACTGCGAGTACGGCACCGCTGCCGTCCAGCGGTTCCGATCGGTTGATGCCTCGATCCGCGGGTAGCTTGAGCGCGAACAGCAGCGCGGCCGCGGCGATCGGGAGATTGACGAAGAAAATCGAGCGCCAGCCAACTGTATCGACGAGCCAACCGCCGAGCGGCGGCCCGAGCGCCATCGTGAGCGCACCCGCTGCGGCCCAGGTGCCGATCGCCACCCCGCGCGCCTCGCCGCTGTAGGCTGAGCCGATGATCGCCAGGCTCGTCGGCGTCAGCAGGGCGGCGCCCACCCCCTGCGCGAGACGTGCGGCGACCAACCAGGACGCCGACGGCGCCACACCGCAAACAAACGAGGCCAGGGCGAAGGTGCCCAGACCAATCAGGAAAATGCGTCGTCGTCCAAAGCGGTCTCCGGCCGAGCCGCCGAGCAGGATCAGACTGGCGAACGTCAGCATGTAACCATTGACGACCCACTGCAGAGTCCCGAAGCTCGTCGCGAGGTTGTGCTGCATTGCCGGCAAAGCGACGTTCACGACCGAACCGTCGATGAAGCTCATGCTCGACCCGAGAATCGTGGCGGGCAGCACCCAGTGTGTGCCTTGGCCGCCCACGTCTGAAGGCTGGTGCGCCTCGGGCGTTTCGCAGGGAAGACGGTGCGGACCGAGCATTTCAGACCGAGTGAGTCGGGATCTGCGACTCGCTACCTGTCCGTGGCATGGCAGGGATCAAGCGAACGGATCACTCATTCCCTCGGCAGCACGGTGAGGACACGCACGACGAACGCGTGGTATTCGGTCATGTAGGTCCTCAGGAACTCCGCCGTCGAATCGGCGGTCACCTCGCCGTCGTCCGTGATGAGTCCAGGCGTGAACTGGATGTACGCCTCCGGCGAGCTCATCTGCGGAGAGTTGCAGAAGCTCAGCATGCTGCGCAGGTGCTGCTGCCCGACCGCGGTGCCGATCGCGCCCGGCGACGTCCCGATCACCGCCGACGGCTTGCGAGCGAACGAGTTCTTGCCGTACGGGCGGCTCGCCCAGTCGATCGCGTTCTTGAGCCCGCCCGGAATCGAGCGGTTGTATTCCGGCGTGACGAACAGCACGGCATCGACGGCGGCGATCGCCTGCTTGAAGGTCTTCGCCACGTCCGGGAAGTTCGCGTCGTAGTCGTAGCTGTATATGGGCAGATCCTTGAAAGGAATCTCAACAAGCTCGAGTTGCGGCGGCGCGAGCCGTACCAGCGCGTTCGCGAGCTTGCGATTGATGGAGGCTTTCGCGAGGCTACCGACCAGGTAGCCGACCTTGTACGTGGTCATGGGGGCCTCCTTGACATATCGGCACCGTCAGTCCTGCGGGTATCCTCCGCGTCCGCGACCTGGCAGATCATCGTCCCCCGGCCGCAACTCCCGTGCTTCGACGAAGGCTTCCGCAACATCTGTCTGATCAAGAGCAACTTCCTCGTATTGCGAGTCTGTCGAAGATCCGTCGCCTGTCGATGAATTGACCTGCGACACCGTCGGGTTGCTGCGACGTCTTTCACCGGCTTCAGCGTCGCACACGGGGGGAACCACACCCGTGAGCGCGAGCGAGAGTACCGAATTCTCCATGGGTGACTCCGGCAATTGCGATCAGCGATGTCTGCTGAGATTCGTGGTGGGATGCGGATCGGCCTCTCCGCATTCGGAGAGGCCGCGTCGGGCACGACCGCTCAGCTGCGAAGAAACGCCAGCACGATCCACGTTCACCTGATCCTGATGCGTAGCAGTCAGGCCGTGAGGTGCACCGGGGTAGTATATGGCTTTGGCGCCCTTTGATGAGATTCAGGTCCTCCGTGAAGTCGGCCTCCGAGAACGCCTTGATGCACTCGTAGGCATTCTTGAGGCCGGCTGCATGCTGCACAGCCAGGCGTTTCCGCAGCCGGAGCGCTTCCCGTGTGCGGAACTGTCCGGGATTCCTTTAAGCTAAGCCGACACACGGGGAGTTCGTGCGTGGTGGGGGTGCATCGGCAACGGCCACGGACGCGGTCGGACGGCTGTCGGGAGGAAAGGATGGACAAGCCTCGCATCTTCCTGGGCTCATCGGCCAAGCAGGCGAAGCTCCTGCAGTCGCTGACGCGCGGTCTCGAAGACGTCGCGCACGTAGAACCCTGGACCGCTTCATTCAATCCCGGGACCACGACACTGGAGCGGCTCCTTGAGCTCGTGCACGAGGTCGATTTCGCCGCCTTCGTGTTCGCTCAAGACGACTGGATAACCAACAGCCCGGCCCCATCCGACGCCAACACAGCGGGCCAGGCTTCTCCGCGAGACAACGTTGTCTTCGAGGCTGGGTTGTTTGGCGGCGTCCTTGGCATGCGACGAACTTTCATTCTCCACGCGAGTGGCGCAAAACTTCCCAGCGATCTCCTCGGTCTCACCTTGATACGGTATGGGGAGGCGATGACCGCTGCCGAGATGAGAGGCGTCAACCAGAAACTTCGTACGGCGATCGAGAGCGAGGGCCGCATCGCCGGGATCGAGGGCATGTGGTGGCAGTTTTCCCTGACGGAGCGCAGCTCCGAGGAGCCTTCGGCCGTGAGCCTCTTGCGGATCTCGCGAGACCGCGCCGGGATGCTGGAGTTGACAGGCCGCTCATGGCAAGCGGATGGCACACTGTCAGCGCGATACTGGAGCGAGGCGACAAGGGAAAAGAGGGATCCCCCAGGCATCTTTTACTACCACAACCTCGAACGGCCTCGGCACCCGAACGCGCCTCGGTTGGACGGGACGGGGGAGATCAGAATTGAGTCTGCCGATCGCGCGGCCGGTTACTGGACAACGCGTTCGGACACTGACCCGAACGTCAGCGCACGGACGTCGGGGGTTTACCTGCGCGCCGATCCTGAGGACCTGAGCATCCTGGACGGACGCGACGATCGGAAACGCGCCGAGTTGATCGCGGAGCGTCTGGGGCATTGGGAGTCGATCAGGAACGCGTGAGATACACGCGGTGCACTAGAGCCGGGTGGCGTCGGCGCGACTGCGGACCTCGGCGAAGGTCCAGTCGTGGACGAGGTGTCCGTTCTCCCGGACCGTCACCATCGCGTCGTCATAGCCCAGCGGCTTAACCACATCGGCCAGGGACTCGGCTTCGGGCGGCACCGGCACGGTCTGGAAGGTGCCGAGCTCCCGGTGCCGTAGCAGGGTCATGCGGCCGCGCTTGCTTTGCTTGCCCTTGTCGGTGACCGGGTCCTTGTAGACGTCGATCCAGCGACCGTCGATGCGGGCCGCCGAGCACTTGAGGGCGAACTTCTGCGTGTCTCGGTTGAGCTGCTGCAGCAGTCCGCCGCCCATGCCGAAGGCCAGGTTGTCGGTGGCGTATCCGGCGCTGGTCGCGCGCTCGAGGATGGCACGGATGCTGTTCGGGTTGATCCCGTCGCCCTGGATCACGCGAACGTGGTTCAGCACCTTGTAGCCCTTGCCGTTGACCGTGTGGCCGAAGGCCTCGTCCAGCAGCACCACGCACCGGTGCACCACGTCCACCGGGTCGCCGGAGTCGGGGCGCACGACCAGCGTGGCGCCGGATTTGATGACCTCGTCCTTGAGCGTCCTGCCCCAGTGCTCGCGGATCGCGTGGTAGATGTCATAGCTGTCCGAGACCACCGCGACGACGGAGCCCGGCTTCGCGAACTGCCGCAGCATGTTGCGGTAGGCCTCGACCTCGTTCTCGCGGCCCCAGCTGGTGATCGTGCTGTGCTCGGCCGCGGGAATCGAGAAACCGGCCATCGGCTCGTGGTAGTACGCACGCGCCGCCAGCAGGCCCGACACGTTGTCGGTACCCATGAAGTTGACAAGGTGGGCCGAACCGCCGAGCGCGGCCGATTCGGCACTGGATACGCCGCGGGCGCCGAAGTCATGCAGCTTGAACGGCAACTGCCCCACCGGATCGTCGCTGGTGCGCTCGAGGAACTGCCGGATCGTCTGCTTGGCGTGCCAGCTGATGGTCGCCACGGTCACCGGGTACCACAGGCGCAGCAGCATGGTCTCGAGGTAGGAAGGCACCCAATACGCAGCGGGATCGGTCGACTCGATCGTCACCAGGGCCTGGTGCGTCGGAACGACGGTGCCTTCGGGTACGGCGCGGATGCGGATCGGCAGATGCCCGCCATGCCGGTCGATGATGTGGCGCCAGCCGGCCTCGTTGAACGGCTCGCCGTGGGCGGCGAAGACGTCGCGGGCTTCATCGACATCCGCGTGCGTGATCGGCTTGGCCAGGTATTCCTTGAGAATGGCCTGCAGGCCGTAGAAGAGCGTGCGGTCGTAGAGGCCGCCGCGGGACTCGACGTAGAAGAACGTCGCGTCGGTACCGGGCGGATACTGCAGCCAGTGGCTGGCCTTGTAGCTGTCGGTGTTGAGAAGGAGGTTGCTGAGGCATTGCATGACGCAAACAGGTTCCTTGAGGGTGTGACCAGGCGCATCTATACCGCGATATCGCCCTCGGCGCCCTCCAGGGACTGGAGCCCGATCGCGTGATCTATGCCGGCAGCGCCAGCAAGACCCTCGCCCCCGCGCTCCGGCTCGGCTGGCTGGTCGTGCCGCGCGAACTGCGCGCGGCAATCGACAGGGAGAAGCGCCTGGCCGATTGGGGTGGGCCGCGAATCGATCAGCACGCGTTCGCGCGCTTCCTGGCGCGCGGCGATTTCGACCGCCACTTGCGCCGCATGCGCTCGCACTACCGCGAGCGCCGCGACGCAATGCTGAAAGCGTTGGCAGAAATGCTTCCCGATACCGAGGTGCTGGGCATCGCCGCGGGCCTTCATGCGGCCGTGCGCCTGCCGGCCGGCGACGACGAACGGGCGATCGTCGAGGAAGCAGGCCGTCGCGGCCTCGCCATCGTCGGACTGGACAATTACCGCTCGCGGCCGGGAAGCGGCGCTCCAACGATACTGATCAATTACGGACGGCATCCGCCAGCCACCATCCGCCGCGGGATCATGGAGCTTGGCGCCGTCGTGCGGGCGACGCGGCGGCGCGGCTGAAACGTCGCGCGTGTCGCTCCTCTGTCACTTCCTCCAACGACTGAGTGAAGTACTTACTCAGCCCTCGTCGTTGGGAGCACTCTCGATTCGACAGGGGCTCGGGAACTCCTCAGAAACTCCTGCAGGTTTGTGGGCTGACGGCCGAGCAGACGCTCGATGCCCTTCCCCACGCGCTGGTAACGGCCCTCGCCGATCGAGCCGCAAAGGCTCGAGAAGGCTTCAGGCCACGGATCCGCCAGTTCGGCACGCGCCCTCCGCCCATAGTCATCCGGCGTGCACGTTTCGAATCTGAGGAACGTCTTCCACGCCTGGCTTGCAATCGCTGCAATCTCGTTGAACGACAACGCCCGCGGACCCGTCAGCTCGTGGACGTCCCCGGCGCGAAAGTGCGTGGTCACCGCAGCCGCCGCGGCTTCCGCGACATCGTCTCTCGTCACGAGCGCGACGCGCCCCTGCCCGACCGGAAGCGACAGTACGCCCGATGGAAGCGCCGGCCGCAGCCAGTGCTCGAGCACGAGATCGGCGTAGAGCCCGCAGCGCAGGAAGACGCATGCGATGCCGGTCGCCTGCAATCTCGATTCGGCGTCGCGATAGACCGGCGAGAAATAGAAGGGCGAATCCGCGTCCAGGTCCATGATGCTCGTGAAGACGATTCGCTGTATTCGTGACGCTACAGCGGCATCAATCACGTTCACGTGGTGGCGCATGACGTCGCGCCGGTCGCCGTCGCTCGCAACAAAGAGCAGCGCTTCGATCCCCACGAACGCATGTGCCAGCCCGGCCCGGTCGTCGTAATCGGCGAGGCGCACCGAAACGCGAGTCGGGTCCAACGTGAGCCGGCGCGCATCCCGCGCGAGCACCGCGACCGGATGGCCGCCGGCCAGCAGGCGTCGCGCCGCAGCGCCGCCGACATAGCCGGTCGTACCAGTGACGAGAATCATCGATCAGTCTTCATCGGGACGCACTCGGCGCTGGCACATGATGGCGGTGGCCGGCGTTCCGCGCAGGCGTCGACGCATCACCGCGACCGAGAACGCGAAGAAGAAGCCGCCGTTCAGTCCGCAGCCGAGCGACGCGAGTAGTGCGAGGCCGTGAAACACGGTGTCAGCCGAAGTCAGCATTCGAGTCTCCTCCCCATCAGCGCGAATCCAGCGTCGTCAGCAGCGTGAACCACAGCCCGAGCATGAATATGCGGGGGGCCGGCCCGCGCTCCGGGTTGACGAACCGAGGCAGGAACGCAGACTAGTGCAAGATGGCGATGTTGGGCGATCCCGCCGGAGAGCTTGCGGGTAGCCCATCGATGTGCCGCTGACGCAGGCACCCGCCTGTCATCCTGAAACGCCCGTTGTTGTCGATTTCGGCGCCCATGGATCGACCATTTGTGGAGGCAGGGACGATTCCCGGTCGTCCGTACACGCCTCGGCCGTACCGACGCGGCGGAAAATGGAGACGGCGGGACACCTGACCGCCTGCGCCTCGTCCGTTGCCCGACCCGCTGGACGGGCGTGAACGGGACGAATCGTTCGCGCCAGATGTGGAACATGGGGAGAAGACGATGGGCGTGACATTCCCGAACGAAACGCCGGAGTACCGGGGCGCGCGTGCCGCGCTGCTGAAGCGCGAGGTTGCGCTGAGACGGGAGATGGAGGCCGTCGCGGCCTTGCTGAGGGCGCTACCACCGGGCGGCGAAGTGCACGAAGATTACTTATTCGACTGCATCGGCGCGGACGGCGCGCCGTCGACAGTGCGTCTGTCCGCGCTGTTCCGCGGCGGGGACACGCTGCTGCTTTACCACTACATGTTCCCCCGCCATGCCGAGGATAGGCGGCCCGGTCCCACGGCCGGGGCGATGGCCCAGGTGCCGCTGGCCGAGGGGCCCTGCCCTTCGTGCACCGCGCTGATCGACATGTGGGAGGGAACGATGCCCCATTTCGAGGGGCTCGGCGGCAACCTCGCCGTGGTCGCAAAGGCGCCGATCGAGCGAGTTTCGGCGTTTGCCCGCGACAAGGGATGGAAACACATCCGACTGCTGTCTGCCGCGAACAACACCTTCAAGCGCGACTACCATGGCGAGGGCGCGGATGGTCAGCAGGCACCCATCATGACCGTGTTCAAGCGATGGCCTGACGGGGCAATCCGGCTGCACTGGGCGTCCGAGCTGCTTTTCGAGCCGGCGGATCCGGGTCAGGACATGCGGCATATGGGCACGGTCGAGCCGCTTTGGACGCTGTTCGACCTGACGCCCGGCGGACGGCCGAGCGCCGAGGAGCAGATCGAGTATGGTCGCCGCCATTCGCCGGCGAAGGGATAGGACGGGGAGTATGGCCTGTGATATGGCAGGCCGGCCGTCGGAGCGTCGCAGCAGGCCCCCATGGAAGCGCGTTCGCTCGCGACCGCTGCCAACCTGCCGCTCGAAGTCGTGCACACGCTCAGCCAACCTTGGCGCTTGATTCCCGGCGGCGCAACAGACGCGTATCCGGTTGGATGTTGAGTCGGCACGGTCGTCTTGTTCACCACGGCATCTCGTCCTACGCTGAGCGGGCGGCCTGGTGCAGCTGCTGCGACCAGCGATGGAGGCAGGCTGAGACGAGGTGATCGACGTGAAAACCCATATCCGCGTTAACGACACGACCCACGAACTCTCGCTGGACTCGCGCCTGACGCTGCTGGACGCGCTTCGCGACGTGCTCGGTCTGACCGGCACGAAGAAGGGGTGCGATCAGGGCGCGTGCGGCGCATGCACGGTCATCATCGAAGGCCAGCGTGTCTTGTCCTGTCTGACGCTTGCGGCGGCGTGCGAGGGCCAGCACGTCGTCACCATTGAAGGCCTCGCCAAAGGCGATGAGCTTCACCCGATGCAAACCGCCTTCCTGCACTGCGATGGCTTTCAGTGCGGCTACTGCACGCCTGGACAGATCCTCTCGGCCGTCTGCGCCGTTCAGGAGGTGCACGCGGGCGTGCCGAGTCACGTCACGCGAGACGTTCGACAAACGGTCGACGCCGCGACGCTGACAGACGAGGAGATCCGCGAGCGTATGAGCGGCAATTTGTGTCGTTGTGGCGCTTACCCGAACATCGTTGCCGCCGTGAGGGAGGTGCTCGCGAACGAGGTGCGGTCATGAAGGCCTTCGCCTATGAACGGTTGGCTCGCGCGACGGATGCGGCGAGCGCCGTGGCCGCCCGCCCTGGCGCGATGTTCCTGGCTGGTGGAACGACACTTGTCGATCTGATGAAGATCGATGTGCTTACGCCAGACACCGTTGTCGATGTCCGGCCGCTCGGGCTGTCGAGCATCGACGTGTCGGATGACGCGATCGCTGTCGGCGCGGCCGTCACCAACAGTCAGCTGGCGTGGCACCCTGTCGTGCGCGATCGCTTCCCGGTGCTGTCGGAAGCGATCCTCTCGGGCGCCACCACACAGATCCGCAACATGGCGACGGTCGCCGGCAACATCCTGCAGCGGACCCGATGCCCCTATTTCAGAGATGTTCACGCGTCATGCAACCGCAGACAGCCGGGCTCCGGCTGTGATGCGCTGGAGGGCTTCAACCGCGGACACGCCGTGCTGGGCGTCAGTGAACACTGCATTGCCACGCATCCATCCGACATGTGCGTGGCGATGATCGTCCTCGATGCCGACGTTCACACGGTGCGGGCCGATGGCACCACGCGTTCGATTCCGTTTGGCGAGTTCCACCGTGCCCCTGGCGACACGCCGCACGTCGAAGTCGCGCTGGAGTACGGCGAGCTGATCACCCACATCGTCATTTCAAACCTGCCGGCGGCACGGCGCTCGCACTATCTCAAGGTCAGGGACCGGGCGAGCTACGAGTTCGCGCTGGCGTCAGCGGCCGTCGTCCTCGATCTCGATGGCGACACCATTCGAGCAGCGAGGCTGGGGTTGGGCGGGATCGCGACCAAGCCATGGCGCGCAACCGAGGCCGAGCGGAGCTTGACCGGCCGCAAGGCGAGTGACGCCACGTTTCGCGACGCAGCCGAGATCGCCCTGGTCGGAGCCGTCGCGCGAGAGCACAACCACTTCAAGATCGAATTGGCGAAACGCACCATCGTGCGCGCGTTTGCCTCCGCGAGAGATGCGGAGCCATGAGTACAGCGACCATTGCTGACGTAGTCGGCACCGCGCGAGATCGCGTGGACGGGCGGCTCAAGGTGATGGGTGCCGCGACCTACCCGATCGACGTCACCCTTCCCGGGATGGCCCACGCGGTCCTGGTGCAAAGCACGGTGACGAGCGGGCGAATTCGTCACATCGCGGTGGATGCCGCCGAGCGGGCGCCTGGCGTGCTGGCCGTCGTTACGCACGTCAATGCGCCGGCGCTGGCGCGTGGGCCCATCACCTGGTCCGGTCCTTCGCCGCTGCCGCCGCTCCAGAACGATGTCGTTCTGCACTACGGCCAGCACGTGGCAATGGTCGTCGCGGACACGAGGGAACAGGCGCAGGCGGCGGCCGCGCTGATCGAGGTCACGTACCACCCTGACACGCCGGTCCTCGCCTACGACGATCCCCGAGCCTCGCGGGTGTCCCATCCATGGACGCCCGATCACGTGCGTGGGGACCTAGCGCGGGCCCTCGCGGCAGCCGACGTGCAGGTCAACCAGACCTACACCACGGCGGCGAACACGAACAATCCGATCGGCTTGTTTGCCACCGTTGCGGTCTGGAATGGCGATGCGCTGACCGTCCATGACACGACCCAGTGGCCGCATAATGTGCGCGACACGCTGGCAGTTGCGTTCGGCGTCGATCCCGCCGGCGTCCGCGTGCTGGCACCTTTCGTCGGCGGCGCGTTCGGCGCCGGGCTGCGCGTCTGGCCGCATGTGCCACTCGCGGCTCTCGGCGCGCGGATCACGAAGCGGCCTGTGAAGGTCGTGCTGACGCGCGCCCAGATGTTCACCTCGGTCGGTCATCGGCCCAACAGCATTCAGCAGCTTTCGCTCGGAGCGAGTCGAGACGGACAGCTCACCGCCATTGAACATGTCTCGACATCGCCGATCGGCATGTCGGACGAGCTGATCAATCTGATTACGCCGGGGACCATCGACGCATACGCGTGCCCCAATGTATCCACGCGAGCGACTCAGGTTCGCCAGAGCATTCCGACACCGGGCTGGATGCGTGCACCTGGGGAAGCCGAGGGCTCATTCGCGCTGGAGTCTGCCATCGACGAGCTCTCGTATGCCGTGGGAATCGACCCGATCGAGCTGCGAGTAAAGAATCACGCGCACGTGCATCCGGTAAGTAACCTGCCATGGTCGAGCAATGCGCTGCTCGACTGCTATCGACAGGGTGCCGAGCGCTTCGGCTGGGCGGCCCGCAATCCAAAGCCCCGGTCGATGCGGAACGGGGGGCAGCTGGTCGGATACGGCATGGCACGAGCGACACTGTTCGCGTATCAGCCCCCATGCAGCGCCATCGCATCGATACGGCGGGATGGAACCGTCTTCGTCCGCAGCGGCGCGACCGATATCGGGTGCGGCACCTACACCGTGATGACGATGCTCGCCGCGGATTGTCTTGGCGTGCCCATCGAGCGCGTGCGGTTCGGTCTGGGTGACAGCGCCATGCCGACGGCGCCGCAGCAAGGTGGATCCGGCCTGACGGGCGCACTCGGCAACGCCGTCCAGGCGGCCTGTCTCGATCTCGTCCGCGCATTCGTGAATCGCGTCAGCGATGACGAGGTGTCTCCGGTCAGGGGATGTCGATTGGAGACCGTCACGGTTCGCGATGGAGG
This sequence comes from uncultured Gammaproteobacteria bacterium, assembly GCA_963834855.1. Classification (GTDB taxonomy): domain Bacteria; phylum Pseudomonadota; class Gammaproteobacteria; order Steroidobacterales; family Steroidobacteraceae; genus DATJKD01. The sequence goes on from CAWIDH010000013.1 coordinate 100,388, forward strand.
CATCCAGATCACTGACGATCCGGCGCGCTTCGAAACATATGCGGACATCCTCACGCGGCACGGTCTGGACGAGATCACCATTGAAGCGGAGAGCGCCCCGCCGGGTGAGACCTCGTCGGCTACGATGGTTCCCCGCGCGGGCCGCTTCGTCCCCTTCACGACCCCGTCAACGGGCGACCGCGCGCACGCCGGTGCATTTGCCGCGCACTTCGTCGAGGTTCACGTCGATCCGGATCTCGGAACGATCCGCGTCGCTCGAGTCGTGTCGGCCGTCGATGGCGGCAGGATTCTCAACCCGAAGACGGCCCGCAGTCAGATCATCGGCGGCATCGCCGGCGGAATCGGCATGGCTCTGCTGGAGGAAACCGTGTCGGACCGTACCGGCCGTGTGGTGACAACGTCGCTGGCCGACTATGTCGTGGCGGCGAACGCGGACGTGCGCGATATCGACGTGCTGTTCGTGGGACAACCCGATTCCATGACCCCGCTCGGAACAAAGGGCGTCGGCGAGCTATCCATCACCGGGATGGGGGCTGCGATCGCCAATGCGGTCTATCACGCGACCGGCACGCGGGTCCGCTCGTTGCCGATCTCTATCGAAAAGGTGCTCGGACACGAGTCCGCGAGCCTGCAGTAGCCCAGTGGGCTCCGAGCAAACCTGCTACATGCGGTACGCACGATCTTGAGTCTGGCTGCGTTGATGATCATGGTTTCGCATCTGATTGGGCGACACTAACCGTCGGGCCGACTCTTCGCCTGCTCCGGTATCGGAAAATGAAGGCTGATACGGACGAGCGACGCTGGGCTCTGGGCCAACGCGTTCGTTGCGAGCAGCATCGTTCCAGCCGCCCTGCCTCGTGTGATGGATGAATGCGTCGTGACCGCGCCGGACGTACCATCGTAACAATGGCGCAGGACTGCATGGTCTTCATCGTTGACGACGACCGCCGGATCCGCGAGTCGCTCATCGAGCTCCTGTCCAGTTTCGATATGCGGGATCGGCGGCGAGCGCGACCCGATCATCGGGCGTCAGGACGAAGAAGCCGTATTCACCATTCCGAGGGAGCCGGTCAGGCGCCGCGTCCACGGGATCGAGACGTTCAATGTCCTCCGGGGCGGCGAGTACTTCTTCATGCCGAGCCTGTCCGCCCTGAGATGGTTGGGCGAGCTGGAGTGACTTCCATCGTTCCAGACATCGTTCCAGACGAGGAGTAAGGCCATGAATCACGGACAGTTCTACAAGGCCGAGGAGGTGGTTGCGGCCGTCCTCACCCCCACGAGAATCGGTGCCGAATGTCGACTTCTAATCGCGCCTGCATTGCCTCTGGTTCGTTGGTGCCGCGTTCCGCGTACCAAGTCCGAGGGAGCAAAGATGAACATCTTCGCCAAGACACTTGCCGCCATTGCGGCTGGCGGGCTGCTCGCAACGAGCGCGCTAGCCCAGAGCGCGGGGTCGCTCGTCGTGCCCGTCGAGAAAGAGCCCGCGCCCAGGTTGTTCGTGGAGCCACCACTCCCCGGTCCGCTCGTCAACGGTCTCGCCTTCATCCCGTACCGGGTGGAGAACCTGCGCATCCTGCCCATCGGCGGGCCTGCCGCAAAAGACGTGTCCCCTCGCGTCGGTCATCTGCACATTACCGTGGACGACCTGCCGTGGGCGTGGGCGGATTATGGCCAAAGCGACACCATCATCCTCATTAACCTGCCGCGCGGCGAGCACAAGGTGCTCATCGAGGCGGTGGATCCCGAAGGCGGCGTCCTTACGTCAAAGACCGTGACGTTCCAATCGCCGGGTAAGAAATGAGCTCCTCCAATCACGAGGGTCAAATCATGAAGCGCAATAGCAAGCTCACGATTGCAATAAGCACGACAGTGTTCGCCGCCCTGGGCGCCACGGCCGTTTACGCGCAGGACAAGTACTCGCTGAAATCGCCGAGCGGAATCGCGTTCTCCGACTTCAAGGGATACGAGGACTGGGCGGTGGTGTCTTCCGCCCGGACCGACGAAGTGCTCAAGGTGATCGTCGCCAATCCGACCATGATCGAGGCGTACAAGGCCGGCGTGCCGGGCAACGGCCAGCCTTTCCCGGATGGCTCCAAGATCGTGAAGCTCCAGTGGAAGCCGAAGAAGAGTACGGAGGCCCCCTTCGTCGTGGATGTGCCAGACGTCTTCACGCAGGCTTTCGTGATCGAAAAGGACAGCAAGAGCTTTCCAAAAAGCGGCGGATGGGGATACGCGCTGTTCAACTACGAACCCGCATCCGACAAGTTCACGGTCGATCCCACCGGCGTCTCAGACTGCGGACACGCGTGCCATACGGCCGTGAAGTCGAAGGATTACATCTTCCACCCGTACCAGAAGCGATGACGCCCGGAGGCGACGGCATGCGCGAGGTAATCAACCATGACCGTCGTCATTTCCTTGGTACCGTCGCCATGACTATCACCACCGCGCAGCTCAGTACGACGACAGCTCGTGCCGAGACCAACGGAAGCAAGCTGGCGCATCTGCCCTCGGTAAAACCGGGGACCAATGTATCGTTCGCGTCGCTGAAGCAAATCGACACCGGGGTCTTGAACGCGGGATACGCCGAAGCGGGACCGATCGACGGTCCTCCAGTCGTCCTTCTGCACGGCTGGCCCTACGACATTCATACCTACGTCGACGTAGCCCCCGTGTTGGCGTCGGCCGGCTATCGGGTCGTCGTCCCGTATCTTCGGGGCTATGGCACGACGCGCTTTGTTTCAGCTGAGACGCTTCGGAATGGCGAGCAAGCGGCGCTCGCTCTCGATGTCATCGCCTTGATGGATGCTCTCCAGATTGAGAAGGCGATTGTCGCCGGTTGTGATTGGGGTGCCCGAACGGCCGACATCATTGCAGCGCTCTGGCCCGAACGTTGCAAGGCTCTCGTCGCGGTGAGCGGGTATCTGATCGGCAGCCAGGCACTGGGTAAGGTTGTGATTCACACGCGCGAGCGTGAGGCTGGCGACGGCGCCCCAAGCCTTCGTCCAAGCCGTCATGGACGTCGACAATTACTGACGTAAGGAGATCGACATGAGCAGTACTCAGGTGCGCAGCGAAACTGTAATTAAGACCCCGAGCGCGCGAAATGTCCACATGAGGCTCGAGGTCGTCGGGATTCCTGTTTCGGACGTCGATCGCGCCAAGCGCTTTTACGGCGGCTTGGGTTGGAGACTCGACGCCGACTTCGTCATCGGCGACGAATTTCGGGTCGTACAGTTCACGCCTCCAGGCTCGCCATGCTCCATCCACTTCGGCACGGGGGTCACGGCGGCCGTGCCGGGCTCGGCACAGGGACTCTTTCTCGTCGTGTCTGACATCGAGGCAGCTCGCGCCGAGCTCGTCGATCGCGGTGTCGAGGTGAGCGAGGTGTTCCACCGTGCCGGTCCAGGAAAGCCGCCTCTTAGCGGTCCGGATCCGGGCCGACGCAGTTACGCCTCGTACGCCTCGTTTAGCGATCCGGACGGCAACAGATGGCTGTTGCAGGAGATCACCGTGCGATTGCCCGGACGCGTGGACGCGGACGACACGACATTCACGTCGTCTGCTGAGCTCGCGTCCGCGCTCCGACGTGCGGCAGCTGCGCACGGCGAGCACGAGAAGCGGACCGGCCAGCACGATGCGGATTGGCCAGACTGGTACGCCGAATACATCGTCCGGGAGCAGGCCGGCAAGCCGCTGCCGACATGAGCCAGCGACTACGACGTCATCGTCATCGGGGGCCGCTCGCCGGGTGAGCACTGCGCCGGCGCGCTCGCAGAGGGCGGGCTGCGCGTCGCGCCCCTCGCGCACCAGCTTGCGCCAGCGCGAGAGCATGAACGGATGAATCTCGAGCGCTTACGCGACATCCTGCACGCGCACGCCGTCGATCTGACTGAGCTTCACCGCCTTGAGCTTGAACTCCGCGGTGTAGCGCGAGACCTTTCTCGGACCCCTGATTCTGGCCATCCGAACCTCCTTCGGTAGTTAGGCCAGAGTGTCAACTTTATCGGGTCAAGTTCTCGGGTCGGCTGCATGCGTTAGGCCTCAGTCCCGTAGCGAAGCAGCACTGCGCCTGATCGAAAGGGCGTCAAGCGCGTAACGATGATGGTCCTCATCGGCCACGGCATCGGCATGGTCACATGACCCGCTTACCGTGATGTTGATGGAGTGGATGACGTGCGCCATGGAATGCCCCTGAGACCTAACGGCCCGTCGACCCCCGCCGTATCACGGTCTGCTCCAATGCGTAGCTACGCGGCATTCCCCAAATACGTGGCGATCTGCCAAGTATTGCCCCACTTGTCCTTAACCATGCCCCGACGATCTCCATACGGGACGTTTGATGGCTTCTCGAGTGACCGGGCGCCGGCGTCTAGAGCGCGCTGGTAGGTACCGTCCGTGTCGCCAACGTATACGTAGAGGAAGGCGGGTGCCGGGTCGCGCATGTCAGCGGCGCTGATCATGATCTGGGAATCGCCGATCCTCAGCACGGTCGGCCTGTCTGGCCGATACTCCCCTGTCGCGCCGAATACATACCTAATGAACTCGACGAGCTGTTGGGGCTCCCGGACTACCAGCCGTGGCGTCACCGTGTGCCAGCCATCGGGGATGGAACGGGAACGGTCGATAGAATCGGTCATTGCGTCTCCAGGGACACGCACACGGTAACCCGTGCGGCGTCGAGCATGGATGTGGTCACCGGGCGGTTGCCTTCGCTTCAACATGTCTGGCGAAGTTGTTCAGGATAGCCTGCCAGCCCTGGCGCTGGACTTCCGGTTCGTTTTCGGACTCCGCCTCAAAGGTCTCCCTTACAAGGACTCCGTCCGCGGCGTGCGTGAACTGAACCTCAACATCCCGACCGTCGCCTAACCTGTATTCGATCAGCTCTTGGGGCACAATTCGCGTGTACCTTGCCTCAAAGTCGAATCCCTCGCTTCCGTCTTTTGCTTCCATCCGCGATGAGAACGTGCCGCCTTCGCGCAAATCGACGGCGCTCCTGGTCGTGTGCCAGTCGTCCGAGGCGGTGTTCCATTGCTTGATGTCCTCCGGGTTGTTCCAGGCACGCCAGATGGCGTTCAAATCGGCCTTCACGACGGTCTCTACGGTGATTTTCACGGGTCGACCTCCTTGATCACTCTGGGTTCATACCTCTACGTCGAATGATGACGATCGAAATCGACATCCACTGTGGACTACCCGAGCCGGCCGCTTAGCAAAAAACAATGGTGACGGCAAGGGACCCACCGTGTAAACGCCCCCCGATTGACGGGCATCGATCGCCGGCGAGAGCCCGCGTTCGTTCAATCGTCATGCTCTCGGTACAATATTGGTCGAGAGCGCAATGAAGTGCGCAATGAGGTTCTTAACTATGACCATGACCAACCGTCCCAGTCGCAAGCGCAGCCAGCCGCGGAGCGTCGTCGCGACCACCCCACCCGCACGAGCAAAGGCCCGGGCGGGGACCGGGGTCATCAACCGCGAGCAGCGACACGCGATGATCTGCGAGGCGGCCTACTTCATGGCCGAGCGCCGCGGCTTCCGCACGGGCCACGAGCTGGAGGACTGGCTCGCCGCCGAGCAGCAGATCGACCTGACGCTCACACGAGGCGGACCGGCGACTGCAGGGACAGCCTGAAGGCCCCGAGATCTTGCTGATTTCGTTCCCCGTATCAGACCGCCTCGATAACGGAACGTGGCATGGCAAGAATCAACCGTGCCACCTGTGCGGGCTCGTCCATTTGGACGAAGTGTCGAGCACCTCGCACCAGAAATAGCTCAGACGCTGGAAAGAGTTCATGGAAGCGCTGGGCGACGCCTTTATTCAAGTAAGGGTCGGCGTCGCCAAAAATAATCCGGACCGGCCGTCTGAACTCTCTAAGCTTCGGGAGCATTTTTGTGCGTGACGTTATCGTGGGCAACAAGTCCTCGTTCAGGCGAAAGAAGGCAGGACGAACGCCTGGCGTGGCATCGAACTGTTGATACAGCAGCGGCAAGAACTCATTTCTGACCTCCGCGTCTCTGAAGAATCTTCCAACTTGCCACTGATACATGCGCCGGAAAATCCAATGACCAAACATCTGCGAGACAGGTCGTGCGATGTTTCTGACCAAAGGTGTCGAGAACAGCCAGATTGCCTCCGGGGACCGGAGCGTCGGCATGGTGCAGTAGTACGTGTTCAACAACACCAGTCCGGCAACACGCTCGGGCTGGGAAAGGGCCCAGTCGATGGCAGGTGGACCAGAGGCGTCGTGCGCGACGAGGATGACTTGCTGCAGCCGCAGTTGGGTGATGACGGCATCCAGGTCACCGACCTGACTGCTGGCGGTATAAGGATAGCCAGTGGGTTTGTCCGAAGCGCCCCATCCAAGAAAATCAAAGACAACGAGACGACGCGGTGGCGAGAGATGAGGAACCAGACGGTCGTAGAGGTGCAGGTTGTCCGGGAAACCATGCATCAGAATGATTGTCGGCTCCGCCCCCGGGTATTCTCGGACGTAGATCCGATGTTCATTCCGCTGTACGAAAGTCTCTTGGTAGGCCGTTATTCCCTCGGAAGGCATGGCAGCTAACATCCCGGTCAGCGGCGGCGCGCTGACCTACGCGTCTTGGCACTTCATCCGTCACCGACCGCGGCAACCGGTTGCTACGCCCGAACGACAAGCCAAACGTACACCCCGGTAGCGCAGAGGCTCAACAGCGTGCGCACAGCATGAAGTTTCCCCCACTTCTTCAGCAGCGCCCGCGTCTCGGCGGAATCCAATTCCCGAGCAGTCGCGAGCAGCCGATGGTTAGTCGGCATGATGCCAATGAATGTGAAAGGTACGACAGCGCCGACCAACACAGCGCCGACGAGCCACCCGCCGCCACCGCCCATGAGCCAGACAGCCACACCGGCCACAAAACCCGCTAATGCCAGAGGCGCTTGCATCCAAGTTGCCCGCTGGTAACTCGGTGCCCACTGCCGTACCGCGGCACGGGTTTCAAGAAGCATCCGCGCCGGATGCTCGGCAACGTTGATGTAAAGGGCCGCGCCTGCGAACAACGACCCGCTGACCACGGCCAGAAACTTGAACCCTTCAAGCACTGCGGACACTCCAGTGGAGCCTACCGCACGTCCTGTGGAGCGCGCGGTTAGGAGCACGGTTCGATGCGGCGCTTTACGGCCTAGGTCGAACGAGAAGCCAGAATATCAGGCCATGCAGGATAAGTAAGGGCGGCACTACCGCCGTTGGAATGAAGAACGCGGCACCGAACATGCTGGCGTCAAGCTCGACCCTGAACCCTTGGTAGAACGCAAATAGGAGGTCGGCCGCACCCCACACGTTGAACACCCACACGACCGGGGTGGCCAAGGACATACGCCTGGAAAGTGCGATGGTGGCCGCGACTGCGAGTATGGCTGCAACCAAATCGCCGTATGCGGCGGGAGCGGCGTAGGCCGACGGTAGCGAGGGAGAGACAACCCCAGGCACAAGGAAGCTGAGTCCAATGAATCGAAACGTGTGAGGCACCACCAATGGAACGAGCGCCTCGTCGCGCTCCAGCCTCCGAAGTCGAGGCCAGATGTAAAGCTTCGTGACCAACCCAAAAGCCACGAAACTCATGAGGATGCTGATTCCAAATAACGCCTGAATACCCATAGCCCCTCGTCGTGTGTGCCCAGGAATCGCTTGTGCCGGCTAACAGGCAATAGAACAGGTCAGTGCCTATTGTTCGGAAGGCAAAGAACATCGCGATGGGCGCAGAGATCATCGAGAAGAGTCTTCTCGTCAGCCAGGATCTTGGCCTGCTCTGCCTCTCCGATGAGTTGGATCATGTAGCTCTGCTCAGCGATACCTTGTTTATCAATGAACGGATAACGAAGACTGGAATGAACGCTGAGATTTGGAACTGCGCCGATGTCTTCGTTCGTGATGCTCGGGGCGTAGAACATCAGGTGCGGCATGGACATCGTATGAATTTTCATGTCAGGAGGCCCCAGTGCGCGCATCACCGGCGCGACCATATAGGACAGACCTGCTTTTTCTGGAACGTTATAGGTCTTGTTCCTGTAGCGATTCTCAATTTCACCTTTCAAAGCAACGGGGCTCATTCCTTGCGCGCGAAGCGTGGCCGCGTCCATGATGACTTTTAAGTGAGCCTTTGTGCCTACGGCGTCGTAGCAGAGCGGAATATAGATGTCGTTGCGAAAGTCGACCCATTCCCAGACAGTGCGCTCTACAAGACAAGCGACGCCACTCGTTCCCTGTCGGGAAAGTTGATAGCCCTTCTCAGGATCAAGAAGATAAACGGTTGCTCTGTCCCGCAGCGCCGGAGGCAATGCGCTGAGTGCAAACCGAGTTTCGAGTTCGGCTGGCATTTGCTCGATAGTGGTCTCAGTCGCTTCGCTCGGAAGCGCTGATAGACCAATAAGACTGCTGGTGATGACTGCCAGGGCGAATTTGATTTTCATCGCTCTCCCCTATGGGGGTTGTACAGAGGTTAGGTGGGCAGCTTCTGCAGCCCGGCGGCGGTGAGCAGGTACCCGGCGGCAGTGGTCGCCGGGTCTGCCCGTACCAGGTTCACTAAGGCGGACCCGGCCATCTCGGGGGTCAAAAGTTCCCCCAGCTGCTTCAGGTATGCCTCCTCGGTCTGGCCGCTGCGGGCCGCGTACGCCCGAACCCCTCGCCTGCCCACGTCTCCTAACGGA
>CAWIDH010000014.1:0-92450 GCA_963834855.1 uncultured Gammaproteobacteria bacterium
AGCGTACGCCCCGTCAGGTAATGCTCGTAGGCTTCGAGGTCGGGTTGATGGCCGGTATCGGGCTGCGTCGTGACGTGCGAGGCGACCGTCGTCGCAACCGCTCCGGCGATTTCGGACTGAATCTCGAAGATGTTCTCGAGCTGCCGGTCGAAGGACTGGTTCCACACCTGGCGCCCGCCCGCATCGAGAAGCTGCGCCGAGATCCGCAGCTGATCGCCCGCCTTGCGGACGCTCCCCTGCAGTACGTAGCGCACGCCGAGCAGTGCGCTGATCCGGTCAATCCCGTAGTCGCTGCCCTTGAAGGCGAACGATGAGGTGCGGCCGATCACGTTCAGCTCGCGGATCCCACCAAGCTTGTTGAGGATCTCCTCGGCAACACCGTCGCAGAAGTACTCATTGGCAGGGTCGTCGCTGATGTTGGCGAAGGGCAGCACGGCGATCGAGTTCGGCAGTGCCTCGCCTTTGCTCGCAGTGCCGATCGTGTCCGCGATCGTCTCGTCCCTTGGCGTCTCGCGTACGTCCTGCGCCGCCCGGTAGACGAGCACCAGCGCGATTGCCGCGAAGGCCACGAGAATCAGGTAGTCGCGCCGGGCGAGCGGCAGCGGGACTGCAGTCGACTCAACGTCCGCCGGCAGCGTGCGGCGGATGCCCTCGGGGCCGATCTCGAACAGCCAGCCGAAGGCGAGCGCCAGTGGCAGGCCCAGCACCGACGCCCAGACCAATGCCTGGATTGCCGCATTGGGAATCCCGAATCCCGGGAACAGCACGTCGGCGACCTGCAGCGTGAGCCACGCGCCGACGACATACAGCGCGCCCGTGCGAAAGACCTTGCGCCGCCGCGCCTCGCGGAAGAGTCGGACGATGATGGGCGCTGTTCCGGTCATGTGTTCCCGCTTCGTACGAGCGCGTAATCCCGGGAGAGCTGGGTTAGGGATGTGGTCGTGGATGCCGTCGACAAAGTGGGCCTCGTCCTCGAGGCGGCTTAGGTTCTCGGAGGGCGGCGTTTCAGAAGGCGTAGCGGAGGCTGGCGTAGTAGCGGCGGCCGAAGACGTCGTACTGCGACGGATCGGTGTTGGCCTGGATCAAGCTCGGGAAGATCGGCGGGTCTTCGTCGGTCAGGTTCTCTACCCCGATCCCGATGCTGAGCCCATCCAGGAATCCGGACGCGAATTCGTAGTTCGCGCTCAAGTCGAAATAGTCGACCTGCGGGACTTCGAACTCCGGGTCCAGGTCGGAGTCTGTGTCCTTCATCGAGTCGATATACCGCCAGCTCGCACCCATGGTGAGGTCACGCCAGCTGTAGCTCAGGTGCAAGTTCGATTTCCATTCCGGCAGCGATGCGCCGACGACGCGGGTGGGCGGGTCGAAGCCGATCGTTCCAGTCCACTCGTCCGTCGCCCCGACGCTGCCTTCGGCCGTCGCCGTGAAGGAATCGAGCCACGAGACCAGCCAGCTCACGCCGACCTGGCCCGGCCCGACGTCGAATCGCCAGTCGACCTGGGCATCGACACCACTCGTCTTCCAGTCGTACGCATTTCGGTTCAATTCCTGGAAGGCGTTAACCGTGCCGGAGACCGGGTTGCGCGAGAACATCGCGCACCACTGGTTCGTGACCGACAGGTCCGGGTTGTACTGGCGGTCGTAGCAGAACTGGCCGAAATCGGAGAAAAGCACTTGTTCGATCTTGTCGGTGATGTGGATCTCGTACCAGTCCAGGGAAACCTGCAGACTCGAGAACAGCGTACTCGACAGCCGCGATGTCCAGACGACGCCGATCGTGCTCGTGGTGGCCTCCTCCGGGCCAAGATCGGGATTTCCGCCGGCCTTTCCTCCGGACACAAAGTCCGAACCCAGGAAGCCTGGCAATACTGATGCGGGTATGCCCTGAGCGAGGCACAAGGCCTCGACCTGCGCGCCGTCCGGTCCGGTCCTCGCCGGGCTGCCTGCGGCACAGGGGTCCACCTGATCCGGAAAGAAGAAGAAGTCTGCGAACGTGGGTAGCTGCGGGAGGTAAAGCTCGTACACGCTGGGCGCGCGAACGGCCTGCTGGTAGGAGCCGCGCAGTCGCACGGCGTCGATCGGCTGGTAGATCAGCTCCGCCTTCCACGAATCGAAACTGCCCGCGGACGCGTAGTCCGACAACCGGTAGCCGACGACGGCCTCCAGCGATTCCGCTCCCGGGACGTTCCGGAGCAAGGGCACCAGTAACTCCGCGTAGAGGTCGAGATTGTCGTCGGCTCCCTTGATGTCGTCGGACGCCCTGAACCCCTGTATGTCCTCCCGATCAAACGGAACGATATCGGTGGCCTCAAGAATGACGCTGGCCACGGGCGAAGCGGTGTACTGGTACTTGTCTTCCTTGTAAAAGACACCGAACGCCGCTTTCAGGTCACCCGCCGGCAATGCGACAAGGGCACCCGACAGTGACACTTCCGCGATCGTCTGGTCGACCTCGGCGTGATTCGAGGCATCCGTCGAAATATATTCCATGCACGCGGGCGAGATCGATCCGAGACCGAACGGATCGAACCCACCGCAGATGGACACACCGCCGTCCGGTGCGAACGTCAGCTCCTCGATCTTCGAGGTCAGCAGGTTGGCGGTCTGGCGGTTGACCTGGTCGTTGGCGCCAACCTGCGCGTACACGTCGTACTTCCAGTCTTCGAGGACCTCGCCGGAAAGACCCAGGGTCACCTGGAATACGTCGTATTCAGTGGTCCCGGTACGGGGCCCGGTTTCCGACACGCGCTTCTCGAAGGAGAAGGGTTCGTCGGGTGTCGGTCGCGACGCGAGCAGCAGCGCCAGGTCGGGCGGAACGAAGGGATTGTCCACCGGCATGAAGACGTCCACCAGCGGTGTCGGAGCGAGCTGCTGGGTCACCGAGTAGTCCGAATACAGGCCCTGCGCGTAGATCCGTACCGAATCGCTCAGCTCGAACTCTGCCCGCGCGAAGGCGGATTTCCGCTCAAGAGGCAGCTGCAGGGCGTTCACCGGAGCGAAGTTGTACGTGTAGAGGTACGGATTGAAGAACACCGGGTCCTCTACGCCCTGGAAATTGAATACGGCGGGGATCTGGTTGGAGAAGAAGCCGCGGTTCCCCTGCGTGAACAGCGTGCCGTTCTCGTTGAACCCGAACTGCGCGTTGGGGAAACGAACCTGCTCCGGCCAGTACGGAACCTGGCCTGGTGCAAAACCGTATGAAACCATCAACTCATCGAACACCGCCGGGCTGATGGGATTGTCACCATTGATCAGGTTGACGCGGCCTTCCTCGATGAACTCCGAGCCGCTGGGCAGGAACGAGTTTCCCGGACCAAGCGTGCCGCCACCCGGCACGCCGCTGTACCGCATCGGGTACCTGGAGAATTCGCGGTCCCCATGCGTCACGAGCTCGCGATCGGCGTAGCCGACGTAGCCCACGATCGAGCCCCGGCCGGCCGCGAAGTCGGTGCCGGCGGTCAAGCCAGCCTCGTACTGCGTGCCATCACTGCGATCCGTCTGACCCCAGGTGCCGTCGATCTCGACACCGTCGAAATCTCGCTTGAGCTTGAAGTTCACGACGCCCGCCAGCGCGTCGGATCCGTAGACCGCAGACGCGCCGCCGGTAATGATCTCGACGCTTTCGATCAGCGACGACGGGATGATGTTGAGATCGGTGACGCCGTCGCCATTCGCGGGCATCAGCCGCTTGCCGTCCACCAGCACCAATGTCGCCGTCGGGCCAAGCCCCCTCAGGCTGACGTTGGCCTGCCCACCGTTGCTTGGGTTGTTCGACGTGCTCGTGTACGCCGGCACGAATTGCGGCAGAGTGTTGAGCGCGGATTCGACCGTGCCCGACCCGCTGCGCTCGAAGAGCTCCTCGGTCACCGAGACGATGGGACTGGCCGAATCGAAATCCGGCCGCGCGATGCGCGACCCGGTGACGATCACTTGTTCGAGGTCGCCGTCCTGGGCGGACGCCACCCCGCCGGCGATGCAGAGTGCGGCGATCAGCGCGAACGAAGCGGGAAGAGTCGCCGGAGGCCGCGCCGTCGGCCGGCGGGCATCAGGAATGATGGGTTCGAACCAGGATCTCGCTACGAACGCTCTGCGCGGCAATCGGCCCCCAAAAACCGGCTTCCTCCCACGTACCTAGCCGCGCAAGGCCCCGGCCCAGACGTCATTTGCAATCTCTTCTAGACGGTTCATATGGGGAATACAAGGATTCCCCACCATTTCGGTCGAATCCTCATTGCGCATGGACCCGCGTGAGGCGTTGTCTGCGCCCGAAGTACAGGACGTCCGCAACCGCGCGCGCGCAGCTGCTCGACGATCTCGACAGCCGACTCCTCGACGCTGAAATCCCCGCGAATCACTTCGTCGGCTGGGCCGCTTCGCCCCTCGCCGCATCGACCTTCGCCGCGAAGTCCTCCCGTGCGTCGATTCGCTGGACCTCCGCCCGCTGTCGGTCAATGTCCGCCTTCACTTTCTCAATCAGCGCGCGATACGCCGGGCGATCCTGCACCGCCGCCCAGTACGGGTCGTTCTGACGGTGGTAATGCTCTCGCCAGCCGGCGGCGACCGCCCGTTCGAACTCGGCGAGCGCCCGGTCCGTATTGCCCCGCAACAGCTCAGTCTCGGCGCACTTGTGCAGCTTCAACCCGTCGCGCAGCCGGCCCGCGGCGCGTTCGTCGTCGCACAACCGAGCCGCGCTTGCGAGTAGACGCGCCGCCTTATCGTCGGCACCCGTATGCCGGTAGGCCCATGCGAGCGCGTGCAGTCCGTTGCGCCAGAACTCATCCGCGTAGGTCGTCGGCGGGCGATTCAGGATCGACGAGCGGCTCGAGGAACGTGATCGCGGCGCCGTATTCGCCGGCGCGCGCCAGAAGTGCGCCAGAAATCAACTGCAAATTCCTGTCGTATTCCTGCTGGCGGGGCGCGGAGATCCCCGAACAATTCGCGCATCTGTCGCCCAACGTTCTCGTATCGACCCTGCGCGGTCTGCATGCCGATCGCCATGATCCGGGGCCCCGGCAAATCTGGAAACTCGCGCAACGCGCGCGTGTTCCACGCCTCGGCCGACAGCATAGTCCCCCAGCAAGGCGTAGCTCAGCACCAAAGTAAAATCGGGCCCTCTGGCGACGGACAATGCTTCCCGTTTTGCCAGCGCATTGACCTCGACCAGGCGGCCGCTGGCCTGGTAGATGCCAGCCAATGCGCCGTAGACAAAGAAACCAGCGGCCTTGGCTGCTCGAGCTGCCGTTCGAGGAGGCGAATGGCCCGGTCGACCTCACCAGCCTCGTACAGCTGACCCGCCAGGTTGGCCGACGATCGATGGATGCAGCGGGTCGAGGACCGCGGCGCGCTCGAGGATTGCGCGGGCCTCGTCGTCCCGCCCCTGCTCCTGCACCGCGCCCTGCAGCCAGTTCAGCGCATCGCTCATGTTCGGGTCCTGGTCGAGCACCTCGCGCAGCACCCGCTCGGCACCGGCCGGGTCGCGCGGGTCGCCATTCATGAAGCAGAAATCCCTCGGCCGCGCGCGCCCGCACCAGCTTCGGCTTCAGTTGCAGGGCGCGTTGCACCGACGCCCGCGCGCGATCCATGGCCTCGGGGATGTCATCGAGCACCTGGGCGATCGCGAGCTCGGCATGGGCCTCGGCGAACTGCGGGTCGAGCTCGACCGCCCGCTGCAGCTCCTCGCGCGCCCGATACGAGTCGCGCCTGTGCAGCAGCGTGCGTCCGGTGAGGTAATGCTCGTAGGCATCGAGGTCGGGCTCATGACCGACGTCGGTCTCCGGCACCACCTGCGAGGCGACCGTGTTCGCGACCGCGCCGGCGATCTCCGACTGGATCTCGAAGACGTTCTCGAGCTGCCGGTCGAAAGATTCGCTCCAGACCTGCACGCCGCCCGCGTCGAGCAGCTGCGCCGATACGCGGAGCTGATCTCCCGCCTTGCGTACGCTGCCCTGAAGCACGTAGCGCACACCGAGGAGCGCGCTGATTCGCTCGATGCCGTAGTCGCTGCCCTTGAAGGCAAACGACGAGGTCCGGCCGATCACGTTCAAGCCGGCCGCCCGCGACAGGCGGTCGAGGATCTCCTCGGAGATTCCGTCGCAGAAATACTCGTTGTCGGGGTCGTTGCTGATGTTGGCGAAGGGCAGCACGGCGATCGAGTTCTCGAAGCCGTGCGGTGCCTTCGCTTTGCATCGGTTCGCACCGCAGCTGCCCCGTCCTTTGGTGTCTCGCGGACGTCCTGCGCGGTTCGGTAGACGAGCACGACCGCAATCGCCGCGAAGGCTGCAAGAATCAGGTAGTCGCTGCGCCCCAGCGCACGCGGTTCGACCGTCTCGCCCGCGCCGAGCGGCGCAGTGCGGCGGATCCCGCCGGGGCCGATCTCGAACAGCCAGCCAAAGACGACCGCCACCGGTAGCCCCAGTACGGCGGCCCAGATCAGCGCACGAATGGCGGCTTCGGGGATCCCGAACCCCGGAAACATCAGCGCCGCGACCTGCAGAGCTGCCCAGGCGCCCAGGACGTACAGTGCCGCGGTGCGGAAAACCTTGCGCCGGCGTGCCTCGCGATAGAGCCGAATGACCGCCTGCACGATGTACTTGGGATTTCCCGGATGCCTGGATGGCTTGCGCGCGCGCTATTTTGCAGCCAGCCGGGCCATCGGGGCCAGCCGGCACCGCCCGGCCTCGGCCAGCGCTCAGGTCGCCGGCCCGAGCCGCCCTTTCGTGCGCAGCTGCTCGATGATCGCGGCGGCCGATTCCTCGGCGCTGGCTTGCGTCGTGTCGACGTAGATCTCGGGATGCTCGGGCGCTTCGTAGGGCGAATCGATGCCGGTGAAGTTCTTGAGCTCGCCGCGGCGCGCCTTCTTGTACAGGCCCTTGACGTCGCGCCGCTCGGCCTCGGCGAGCGGCGTGTCGACATGCACCTCGAGGAACTCGCCCTCGGCGAACAACGCGCGCGCCATGCGCCGCTCCGCGCGGAACGGCGAGATGAAGCTCACCATGACGATGAGCCCGGCATCGACCATCAGCTTCGATACCTCGGCGACGCGGCGGATGTTCTCGACGCGGTCGGCATCGGTGAATCCCAGGTCGCGGTTCAGCCCATGGCGCACGTTGTCGCCGTCGAGCATGTATGTGTGCCGGCCCATCGCATGCAGCTGTTTCTCGACCAGGTTCGCGATCGTCGACTTGCCGGCGCCGGAGAGACCGGTGAACCACAGCACCGTGGGTTGCTGGCGCTTGAGCCCTGCGTGCGCGGCCTTGTTGACCTCGACCGCCTGCCAGTGGATGTTCTGCGAGCGGCGCAGCGCGAAGTGGATCAGCCCGGCGCCGATCGTCGCGTTGCTCAAGCGGTCGATGAGGATGAAGGCGCCCGGTGTCGCGGTTCTCGGCGTAGGGGTCGAAGGCGATCGTCTGGTCGAGCGACAGGTTGCACACGCCGATCTCGTTCAAGGCCAGCGTCTTTGCGGCCAGGTGCTCGAGCGTGTTGACGTTGACCTTGTACTTGGGCTCGGTGATGGTCGCCGTGGCCTGCTTCGTGCCGATCTTGATCCAGTACGGGCGGCCCGGGAGCATCGGGTCGTCGCTCATCCAGATGATGGTCGTCTCGAACTGGTCGGCCACACCCGGCGCGGCATCGGCGCCCGCGAACACGTCGCCGCGGCTGGCGTCGATCTCGTCTTCGAGCGTGATGGTCACGGACTGACCGGCGACCGCGCGCGGAAGGTCCCCGCCCATGGCGACCACGCGGGAGACGCGGCTTTCGCGCGCCGACGGGAGGACCCGCACCTTGTCACCGGGGGCGACCGCGCCGCTCACGATCGTGCCTGCGAAGCCGCGGAAGTCCAGGTTCGGGCGGTTGACCCACTGCACCGGCAACCGGAACGGCGCATGCGTCACGTGGTCCTCGATCGAAACAGTCTCGAGGTGACCCATCAGCGTCGGCCCGTGATACCAGGGCATCTGCGCGCTTCGATCCTTGATGTTGTCGCCGCGCAGCCCGGACACCGGGATCGCCACCGCCTCGGGCAGATTGATCTGCCGCGCGAAGTCGCGGTATTCGTTGACGATGGTCTCGAAGATCTCGCTCGAGCAGTCGACGAGGTCCATCTTGTTCACGGCCAGCACGACGTGCCGGATTCCGAGCAGGGAGACGATGTAGCTGTGCCGGCGCGTCTGCGTCAGCACGCCCTTGCGCGCGTCGATCAGGATCACGGCGAGATCGGCGGTCGAGGCGCCGGTCACCATGTTGCGCGTGTACTGCTCGTGCCCCGGCGTGTCCGCAACGATGAACTTGCGCTTGTCGGTGGAGAAGAACCGGTAGGCGACGTCGATCGTGATGCCCTGCTCGCGCTCTGCCGCCAGCCCGTCGACGAGCAGCGCGAAATCGAGCGCGCCGCCCTGGGTGCCGACCTTCTTCGAGTCCGCCTCGAGCGCGGCGAGCTGGTCCTCGAAGATCATCTTCGAGTCGTAGAGCAGCCGGCCGATCAGCGTCGACTTGCCGTCATCGACGCTGCCGCAGGTGATGAACCGCAGCAGGCTCTTGTGCTCGTGGGCATCGAGGTAGGCCTCGATGTCCGTGCCGATCAGGTCCGAGACGTGCGCCATCAGAAGTAGCCCTCCTGCTTCTTCTTCTCCATCGACGCCGCCTGGTCGTGGTCGATCACGCGGCCCTGCCGCTCGGAACTGGTCGTGAGCAGCATCTCCTGGATGATCGCGGGCAGCGTGTCCGCCTCGCTCTCGATGGCGCCGGTGAGCGGATAGCAGCCGAGCGTGCGGAAGCGAACCTTCTTCATCACCGGGCGCTCGCCGGGCGCGAGCGGCATGCGATCGTCGTCGACCATGATCAGCGTGCCGGCGCGCGAGACGACCGGGCGCTCGGCGGCGAAATAGAGCGGCACGATCGGGACGTCGTGCAGGTAGATGTACTGCCAGATGTCGAGCTCGGTCCAGTTCGACATCGGGAACACGCGGATGCTCTCGCCGTTGTGCTTGCGCGCGTTGTACAGCCGCCAGAGCTCGGGCCGCTGGTTCTTCGGATCCCAGCGGTGCTGCGCGGAACGGAAGGAGAAGATGCGCTCCTTGGCGCGGCTCTTTTCCTCGTCGCGCCGCGCGCCGCCGAAGGCGGCGTCGAAACCGTACTTGTCGAGCGCCTGCTTCAGCGCCTGCGTCTTCATCACGTCGGTGTGCACGGCCGAGCCGTGCGTGAACGGGCCGATGCCCTGCGCGAGGCCGTCGGGGTTCGTGTAGACGAGCAGGTCGAGACCGAGCTTGCCCGCCATGCGGTCGCGGAACTCGATCATCGCGCGGAACTTCCACGTCGTGTCGACGTGCAGCAGCGGGAAAGGTGGCTTCGCCGGGTAGAAGGCCTTCAGCGCGATGTCGAGCATCACCGCGCTGTCCTTGCCGATCGAGTAGAGCATGACCGGCCGCTCGCACTCGGCGACGACCTCGCGCATGATCTGGATGCTCTCGGCCTCGAGCCGCTCGAGGTGCGTCAGTGTTCCGGCTCGGGCGGCGGTGGAAGCGGCGAGTTGATCCATCGGCGACAAGACACCGACCTAGGTCGCCGGGCCGATACGGACGATGGCCCGACCCATGACCCGACCCTTCAGATAGTCATCGAACTGCGCGGGCAGATCGGCGAAGTCGACCACCCGATTCGCGATACGGTCGAGCTTGGCGGGCTTCAAGTCCGTGGCGATGCGGTTCCAGACCTCGAGACGCGAAGCTCGCGGCGTGGCCACGGAGTTGATCCCAAGGATGGAAACCCCGCGCAGGATGAAGGGCATCACCGTCGTGTGCAGCTCGGCGCTCGCCGCGAGACCGATGCTTGCGATGTTCCCCCAGTAATCGACCGTGCGCGTGAGCCAGGTCAGCACCTCGCCGCCCAGGTTGTCGATCGCGCCCGCCCAGAGCGCCTTCTCCATGGGCCGCGATCCGAGGTCGATGTCCTGTCGCGCGAGCACGCGCGCCGCGCCCAGCTCGCGCAGGTAGGCCTCGGCGTCCGGCTTGCCGCTCACGGCCACGACCTCGTAGCCGCGGCCGGCCAGCATGTTGACCGCAATGCTGCCGACGCCGCCCGTGGCTCCCGTGACGACGATCGGGCCACCGTCCGGCCGTTGCCCGTTTTGTTCCATGCGGTGTATGCCGAACGCCGCAGTGAAGCCCGCCGTGCCGATCTTCATCGCGTCCGCCTCGTCCATGCCCGGCGGCAGCTCGACCAGCCAGTCGCCCGGCACGCGCGCGTACTCGGCGTAACCGCCGTCGTGCGTCTCGGAGAGCCCGCAACCGGTCACGAGCACCTTCTGTCCGGGTGCGTAACGAGCGTCCGTCGAGCTCACGACCTCGCCGGACAGATCGATGCCCCCGACCAGCGGGTAGCGCCGCAGGATCGGCGCGGTCCCGGTCGCCGCGAGCGCGTCCTTGTAGTTGATGGTCGACCAGCCGACCCGCACGACCACCTCGCCCGGTGACAGGTCGTCGAGCGAGATCTGCTCGAAGCGCGCGTGAATCCTGCCGTCGTCGCGATGGATCCGCAGGGCCTTGAACGTCTTCATGTGGCCAGCCTACGCGAATGCCGGCGGTCAGGCACGGCCCAGCCACACCTCGAGCCCCTGCGTGTTGAGCCGGATATCGGGGTCGAGTAGCTCGTGACGCAGGCCGGCATCGCCGTCGTACCCGTGCGCGTCGAGCCGCGTGTCCAGGTAGTCGAACATCTCCTGCGCGATCCGGGTGGTGCGGTCCGACGCCTGCCCGTACCGCTGCGCGATCCGCACGAACTCATCGATCGAGGCATGGAGGTCGCGGGCCAGCCGGTCGAGGTCCTCGACGGGCCCGAAGTGCGTGAGCACCATGCGGCGCGGCTTGCGCGACATCAGCCGGTCGATGGACGCGTGCAGGGCCACCGGGTCGAACTGCACCGGAGTCGTCGTGGGAAAGACGAACGGGCCGGCAGCCGTGTCGAACTCGCGGTAGGAGATGCCGAAGGTGTCGCCGCTGAAGATGTCCCCGTGGTCGAGGTCGTGCGCACAGTAGTGATGGCGCGCATGGCCCGGCGCGTCGAGGAACTCGAAGGTTCGCGTGCCGAGCGAGAGCCGGTCGCCGTCGTTCACGACCCGTACGCGGTCCGCCGTAATGGGCAGGATCTCGCCGTAGAGCTCTCGGTAGAGCTCCTCGCCGTACACATCGAGCGTGCCGGCGATCAGCTTCGCGGGATCGACCATGTGGGGCGCACCCCGCGGATGCAGCACGGCCGTCGCCGTGGGCAGGGCGCGCATGAGCTGGCCGGCGCCGCCTGCGTGATCGAGGTGGACGTGCGTCAGGAAGACGTAGTCGACCTGCTCCGGCGCGAGGTCGAGCTCCGCGAGCGCCGCCATCAGGCGCGGGTGGGCCGGCGCCGCCCCCGTGTCGACGAACGCCGCGCGGCCCTTGTCGACGATGAGATGACTCGCGGCGAGGCCGGGCCGCAGGTATTCAACGTCGATACGGTAGACCCCGTTGCCAACCGGCAATGCAACCGGAAATGGGGACATTCTCGATTTCCCCAGCCTCAAGACCCGAGACTAGAACGTCGACTCGCGCGGGAAATCGAGAATGTCCCCATTTACATGCAGCGACCGGTCTTGCGGATCACGTCGGTCGAGCAGAGCGAAGGGCGCTGCGCCGCGTAGTAGCGCGCGAGATCCGCGATGTCCTCGTCCGTGAGCGCCGCCGTCATGCCTGCCATCACCGCGTTCTTGCGCTGCCCGGAACGGTACGCCCTGAGCGCCTCGGACAGGTAATCCGCATGCTGGCCGTTCAGGCTTGGATACTCGGGCAGGATTCCGCTGCCGTCATTGCCGTGGCAGGCCACGCAGGTATGGCTCGCCTTCGGCGCCGTTCCCACCGCGCGACCGGATGGCGCAATCTCCGCTCCCGCGAGATAGGCGGCGACGTCCGACATGTCCTGCTCGCTCATGCTCGCCGCGTGCGAATGCATGGTCGCGTGAGCGCGCTCCTTGGCGGCATACGCCTTGAGCGCGACCACCAGGTAGGCTGCGTGCTGGCCACCGAGCTTGGGGACGCTGTAGACCGGGAATGCGTTCTTGTACTTCTCGATCCCGTGGCAGCCGTGGCATGTGTAGCCCAGGTCCGCGCCGCGTTCGGGGTCGGGGTCGGCCTGCGCCGCAACAGCCAGCATCGCCACGATGAAACCGAGCGCGATCGGGGCGGATCTGGAGGTCATTGCGCTCTCCGATTCTGGTGGTCGGCCTTCCCCGGGCCGTGGGACGGGAATGTTAAATAATCGCCCGGCCGGCGTCGATTGACCCCGATGACATACACTTTGCGTACAAGCTGGGAGAAGGGCGCTCAACGCGCACCGCAGGGTCGATCGACCTCGAGGAGTCGTAGATGTGGTTGCAGCGGGTCCGGCTGGCCGTCCTGGCCGGCATTCTTCTTCATGGAGCGGCCGCCATGGCGGATGAGCCCAGACCACGCACGGTGAGCGTCAGCGGGATGGCGGAAGTCAGCGCCGAGCCCGACATCGCGCGCGTGACGCTGGGCGTCGAGGCGCGCAAGCCGTCGATGCAGGAGGCGCGCGCCGCGGTCGCTGCCACGGTGGACCGCGTTCTTGCGCTCACGCGAGACCTCAAGATCGACCCGAAGCAGGTCAACGCCACGCGCGTGCAGGTCCACCCCGAGTACCGCTGGAACGAGAAAGACCGCGAGCGCGTGCTGCTCGGCTACATGGTTAGCCGCCAGGTCGAAATCGAGCTGCGCGACCTCGACAAGCTCGGCACGCTGCTCGAGCGTGCCGTCGACGTCGGCGTAAACCAGGTCGGCGATCCGCTGCTCGACTCGAGCCGCCGCAAGGAGCTCGAGCGCGAGGCGATGGCTCGGGCGGTCGACGATGCGCGGCTCAACGCCGAGGCGCTCGCACGCGCCGCGGGCGTGAAGCTCGGCACGGTGCGCACCCTGAACGGCTCGGGCAGCGCACCACCCGTACCCGTGCTGCGGACGAGCATGGCGATGGCGGATGCCAAGATGGCGCCCGAGGCCACCTACCAGCCCGGCGAGATGAAGTTCAGCGCGAACGTGAACGCCGAGTACGACCTGGTCACGGCGCCCTGAGCTCGGCAGCTCAGCGCCTCGGCGATGTCCGCGTGCCTTGACGGGACGGCCGGCGGCGAGGCTCAGCCGGGCAGACGGTCGACGATCAGGACGCTGCCGTCAACACCGGTGACGCGGACGCGCGTCCCGGGCGGGACGTTCGGGCCGCGCAGCGCCCAGTTGCGATTGCCGAGCATGGCCTTGCCCGCGCCGTTGCGGATGCCTTCGGTCAGGGTCATCACCTGGCCGATGTAGCGCTCGCCGATGCGATGCGGCGCCTGCGCGCTCTGCAGGTCGCGCTGCTGAACCTTGTGCTCGCGCCAGAAATACAGCGCGAAAACAGTCACTGCGAACAACAGGAACCAGCCCATGCGTCGATCATCCCGAGGGGAGTCGTATTGTCGACGGCGGGCAAGGGTGCTCTCAACCCCAATGGCTTCTGTAAAACCTGAAATGTGACCCGGCGCTCAGTGCGCGGGTTCGAGCCACAGGTTGCGGCTGTACTGCACGTTCACCACGTTGTCGGCCCAGCCCCGCACGTAGGGCTTGACGAGGTGCTTGTTCACGTAGAAGTAGATCGGCAGCAGCGGGTGGTCAGACAGCATCAGCCGTTCCGCCTCCTCGAGGAGCGCGCGACGCCGCGCGGTGTCGGGATGGCGGATCGCCTCGGCCAGCAGCCGGTCGTACTGCGGGTTCGAGTACCCGGTAAGGTTGATGCCGAAATCGCTCTGCAGCAGCTGCGCGAAGGAATAGGCGTCGTTGAAGTCGCCGATCCAGCTCGAGCGGAAGACCTGGGTTTCGCTTCGCGCCTGGATGGACGCCAGCAGGGCGCGGAACTCCTCCGCGTAGAGCGTCGTCTCGACCCCGAGCGTCTCCTTCCACATCGCGGCGATCGCAACCGCGACGCGGTTGTGCACCTCGCCGGTGTTGTAGCGGATCTCGACCTCGAGCGGATTCGACTCGGAGTAGCCTGCCTGCCGGTAGAGCTCGCGCGCCGCGCGCACGCGCTTCTCGTAGGGCGTGTTCGCGTAGTCGAACTGCTGCGGCGTGTAGTCGGCGATGCCGCGCGGCACCCATCCGTAGGCCGGCGTCTCGCCGACACCGGTCACGGCCGTGGTCAGGCGTTCGCGATCGATCACCAGCGACAGTGCGCGGCGCAGTCCCGGCCGGTCCTTGAAGGGCGGCCGCGTCAGATTGAAGCCGTAGTAATAGGTCGAGAGCTGAGGCGAGACGTGCAGCTCGCCGGGCAGATGCTGCTGGATCCACGCGAACTGCGGCTGCGGCACGACGTAACTTACGTCGATCTGGCCGGCGCGGTACTGGCGGAACTCGGCGCTCGGGTCGTTGATGTGCACGAACCGCACGTGGTCGAGCCGCGTATGTTCGTCGTCCCGGTAGCGGCGGTTGCGCCGCAGGCCGATGTGCGAGCCGACCACCCACTCCTCCAGTACGAACGCGCCGTTGCCGACCAGCCGCCCGGGCTGGGTGAACCGCTCGCCGTGCTCGGCCAGCGACGGTGCGTGGATTGGAAAGGTGCTCGGATGCGCCATCAGCCCGAGCAGGTAGGGCGCCGGGTTCACCAGCCGGACGGTCACCGTGCGCGCATCCGGCGCCTCGACGCCGAGGTCCGACGGCGGCCGCTTGCCGGCGACGATGGCCGCGGCGTTGACGACGGGCTCGAGGATCTGCGCGTACTGCGAGGCCGTCGTCGGGTCGACCAGCCGGCGCATTCCGGCGACGAAGTCCGCCGCCACGAGCGCGTCGCCGTTCGACCAGCGTAGCCCCTCGCGCAGCCGGAAACGGTACTCGCGGCCGTCGGCGGAGACGGTCCACGACTCGGCGGCCGCCGGCACGGCCGTGCCGTCGCTGCCGACCATGGTGAGACCCTCGAAGAGGTCACGGATGACGTTGAGCGATGAATCCGAGCGGGCCCGCTGCGGATCGAGGGACTCGGGCTCCGGTCCGTTGCCACGGCGGAGGCTCCGAGCGTCGATCGACTGGCCGAGCCTGGTCGACCTGGACTCTTTCTGGCCCGCGCCGGCACGGTCACCCTGCGCCGGGCCCGCATCGTGGCCGCAGGCAAGCAGACCGCAGGCGAGCAGCGCCGGCACCGGGAGCCGGCGGAGAGCCGCAAAGCGCGCGCGCATTGGCGAGCTCAGCCTTCTCGCACTGAGCGGACGGCCGGCACGGCCGGCGCGCCGCGCTTCAGGTGCACCAGGAGCAGCGAGATCGCGGCCGGCGTGACGCCGGGTATGCGTGCCGCCTGGCCGAGCGTCGCCGGTCGATGGTCGATGAGGCGCTGACGCACCTCGTTCGAAAGCCCTCGAACGACCGTGAAGTCGAGCCACGACGGCAGGACGGTCTCCTCATGACGGCGTTGCCGGTCGATCTCCTCCTGCTGGCGCTCTACATAGCCTGCGTACCGGGCCTCGACTTCGAGCGCGAGCGGCACCTGGACCGCGAGTCGCTCATCGCCAAGCCAGTCGTCGCCCGCCGGCGTGGTCCCGGTGTCGAGCGCGGCCGACAGCGCCGCGTGGGTCAGCTCCGGCCGGCGCAAGAGCTCGTTCGCGCGCTGCTCTCGCGATAGCGGCAGCCCGGTGCTTGCCTCGACGCGCGCGGCCGCCTCCGTGCCCGGACGGATCCAGGACTCACGCAGCCTCGTGGTTTCGGCATCGACCGCGCGGCACTTGCGCTCGAAGAACGCCCAGCGCGCATCGTCCACCAGCCCGAGCTCGCGGCCGACCGGAGTCAGGCGCCGGTCGGCGTTGTCCTCGCGCAGCGACAGCCGGTACTCGGCCCGGCTCGTGAACATCCGGTACGGCTCGGACGCACCGCGCGTGATCAGGTCGTCGATCAGCACGCCGATGTAGGCGTCGCTGCGGCGCGGCCACCACGGCTCGCGTCCAAGCGCGCTCCGGCCTGCGTTGACTCCCGCGACGATGCCCTGCGCCGCGGCCTCCTCGTAGCCGGTCGTGCCGTTGATCTGGCCAGCGAAGTAGAGCCCGGGCACCGCGCGGGTCTCGAGCGTCGGCGCGAGGTCGCGCGGGTCGAAGTAGTCGTACTCGATGGCGTAGCCCGGGCGCGTGATGTGCGCCCGCTCGAAGCCACGGATGCTGCGCACGAACTCGACCTGCACGTCGTACGGCAGGCTGGTCGAGATGCCGTTCGGATAGACCTCGTGCGTATCGAGCCCCTCGGGCTCGATGAAGATCTGGTGCGAGGTCCGGCTCGCGAAGCGGACGACCTTGTCCTCGACGGACGGGCAATAGCGGGGGCCCACGCCTTCGATCACGCCCGTGAACATCGGCGAGCGGTCCGTGGCAGCACGTATCAGCGCGTGCGTGCGCTCGTTGGTCGCGGTGATGTGGCAGGCGACCTGGCGCGGATGATCGGCACGCCGGCCGAGAAAGGAGAACACCGGCGTGGGCGTATCGCCCGGCTGCACGGTGAGCCCCGTGTAGTCGATGGTCCGGCCGTCGATGCGCGGTGGCGTGCCGGTCTTGAGCCGGCCGACCCGCAACGGCAGCTCGCGCAGCCGCTCGGCGAGTCGGCTCGATGGCGGATCGCCCGCGCGGCCGCCGGCGTACTGCGTCAGGCCGACGTGGATGCGCCCGGCGAGGAACGTGCCGACGGTGAGCACGACGGCTGGAGCCGCAAAGGCGACGCCGGACGCAGTCACGACGCCGCGGACGCGGCCGGCCTCGATGCAGAGATCCGCCACCTCCTGCTGGAACAGGCGGAGGCCGGCCTGGTTCTCGAGCGCCGCGCGGATGGCGCGCTTGTAGAGCTGGCGGTCCGCCTGCGCGCGCGTTGCGCGCACGGCCGGTCCCTTGCTTGCGTTCAAGGTGCGGAACTGGATCCCGGCGAGATCGGTGGCCCGCGCCATCACGCCCCCGAGCGCGTCGATCTCCCTGACGAGGTGGCCCTTGCCGATCCCGCCGATCGCCGGGTTGCAGCTCATCTGGCCCAGCGTCTCGACGTTCTGGGTGAGCAGCAACGTGCGGGCGCCGAGCCGCGAGGCGGCGAGCGCGGCCTCGGTGCCGGCGTGGCCGCCGCCGATTACGATGACGTCGAACTGTTCCGCGAAGCGCATGTCGGGATCTCCGGGTCGCGCATTGTACGACCGGAAAATTCGGCATGGAAAAAATGGCTCGGAGCCATTTTTTTGATTGCAGCCCGATCCCCGCTCTCAGTCCGGCTCTGGAAAATGGCTCCGAGCCATTTTTTCAGCCAGCTTTTTCCGGAGGGCGGGCAGGCGCAGGTCGACAAAGCGCCGCGCCTGGCGCTCATAGCGGTTCGACCAGTAGCCGTGGCGCAGCGACTCCGCGAGGTAGCGGGCGATGCTCAGGCGGCCGCGGTTCCATTGCCGAAGCACGTGGAAATACTCGTGCAGCACGAGCGCCGGGTCGGCGAAGAACTCGCGGGCCGGAC
Organism: uncultured Gammaproteobacteria bacterium; assembly: GCA_963834855.1. Classification (GTDB taxonomy): domain Bacteria; phylum Pseudomonadota; class Gammaproteobacteria; order Steroidobacterales; family Steroidobacteraceae; genus DATJKD01. The sequence continues at coordinate 17,517 of CAWIDH010000014.1, forward strand.
CCGGGAGCAGGATGCGGTTGCGCCGCGTCGTCGCACGGGCACCACGGTGAAGCCGGGCATAGAGGGAGTTCTCGACGATCTCGACGTCGTCGACCCGATCGTCGAAAAGCTCCCGCAGCGCCGCCCGCAGCGCCGCGGGCATGCAGTCCCGCGTGTGCATCGGTGCGCTGTTGCCGCCTCGCTAGTGTGTCGCGGGCGCCGCGGCGCGCTGGCTGGTCCGGCGGCCGTTGCCCTTGCGCTGGCGGGCGCGCTTCCGTGGCGCGCGGCCGGCCGCGACAGCGGCCTTCGGCAGCACTGGCTCGGTCGCAACGAGCCCGCTCTCTCCCAGCTCGGCGGCCGCCTTCGCCAGGTCGGCGAAGGCCTCACGCAGGCAGGACGCGAAGAACTCCGGGTCCGGCAGCATTTCGCGACAGGACACCGCGCAGATGCAGAGCGTCCCCGCATAACTGAAGCCGGTGCAGTTGAGCCCGATGCCATCCACCACGATGCTGATCGGCGCGTTGGCCACGAGCCGTGCACCGGCCATGTAGAGCGAGGCATCTGGGCCACGCACGTTCGACACGATCAGGGAGAGCCTGGGCAGGCGCACGTTGCGCAGCACCGCATCGGCCACGGGCGTCGGCAGGTGCTCGAGGACGTTCATCGCCATGTCCCGGCCCAGCGCGTCGCTGATGCGTTTCGCCGCGGCGGCGTCGGCGCGGATCGCGTGCAGCCGCTCGATCGGGTCGGCGATCTCCGAGTGCACGGGCATCAGCGTCATGCCGACCTGGTTGCCGTCCTGGCTCTTGTCGCTGCCACGCACGGTCATCGGCACGCCCGCGACCATGGAGGTCGCCGGCAGTTCGCCCCGGCTGCCGAGATAGCGATTGAGCGCACCGCCGACGATCGTGAGGAACAGGTCGTTGATCGTGGCGTCACCGACCGCCTGCCGGATGAGCTTCAGCTCCGCCATCGGCACGCCGACGGCCTCGACGACGCGGTGCGCCGAGACCTGCCCGGAGAAACGGGTCGCAGGCGGCAGCCGCGGCAGGACCGAAGTGAGATCTCCCGACACCAGCGCCCGGAGCTTCTCCTTCAAGTGCTCACGGTCACCCGCCATGCGCCGTACGACCCCGGCGCCGAGCCCCGCGATGCGCGTGGCGGTCTCGAGGGAGAACCGCGTCAGGTCCGGCAGCTTCTGCAGGTTGCTGGCCAGCGTGCGCGAATAGATCTCGACCGCCGAGGGCTCGCGGTCCGCGATGCGGACGGTGACAGCCGGACCTTCCTCGGCCTCGACGTCGTCCGGCGACAGCGAGTGGATCGCGCGGGTGAGCTCGCTCGCAGCCTCGCCGTCGAACAGCGCATGGTGCAATTTCGTATAGAGCGCAAAGCTCCCCGGCGGCACGCCCGGCACGTTGTGCAGCCCCTCGATGACGTAGGCTTCCCAGAGCGGCTTGCTCCGATCGAGAGGACGCGAATGGAGGCGTGCGACCTGTATGCAGAGCTGGCGCCAGTCGCCCGGCTGCGGCAGCGCGATGTGGCGCACGTGAAACTCGACGTCGAGGTCCGCGTCCTCGACCCACCAGGGCCGGTCGAGCGACCACGGCACGACCACGAGCCGTCGACGGAAGTGCGGGAAGCGCTCGATGCGGGCCGAGAAGAACCGCAGGATGTCCTTGAAGCGCACCTTGCCGCCCGGCGCGCTCGACGGGTCATAGATGCCGAGACCCGCGACGTGCATGTAGTTGTTGCCGCGCTCCAGCTGCAGGAACGCATAGTCCAGCCCGGACAACTGTTTCATGGGCATTACCTCCGGCGCATCCGACACCCGCGCTGCGTCGACAACCGACCTGTTTCGAAACAATGATGCCCCGAAACCAACGCACGAGACCACGAACGCGGATGCGGACCTCTTCATGCCCCTGGTGTCGCATCGGGCGCTGCAGCGTCGTCAGCCGCTCGCTCGACGCGCCCTCGAAATCGCTGCCTGCGTTCGTCCGCGAGCGCGCTGAGCGCACGCCGGTCCGCCTTCGCAAAGGGGGAATTGCGTCCACAGTGATCGTGCAGGAGCGCGTAGTCCTGCGCCTCGCCGAGCCATTCGGCCAGCGCCTTGTTCGGTTGTTGCGCCGGGATCAGGTGCGCCCCGGCATCGCCCATCGCACGCTGCTGTTGCGACACGCGCCGCGCCCGGCGCCGCCAGCGATGCCAGTCCTCATCGCGATTCCTGGACCTCGCACGTGCACCCGCCTTGGCGAACTGGCCGATGCTGTGCAGCATCGCGGAGCTTACCTGCACGTCGTTCAGCTCCGACCAGGACAGCGAGGGCAGCGCCGACCGCAGCGTGCCGAGCAGGGAGCGCTTGTAGCGAAAGGCGGGGTCGCGCTCCAGCTCTCGGCGTGCCCGTGCCGCTCGGGCCCTCGCCGCCGCGCGCCTGGCGCGGCGCAGCAACAGCACGGCATCGATGGACGACTCCCTCTGGATCAGCCGGTCCAGGGTTTCGATCAGGGCCTGGGTGTCGCGGAGCCTCGACAGCTGTTGGTTGATGTGCCGCAGTTCCCGGTCGATGAGCTTTGCCCCAGGGCCGAGCGCGCTTCCGCCGAGCGCGAGCGTGGCGCGCGTGCGGCGCAGCGCCTTGCGTGCCTGGTGCACGCCCTCGTGCACCTGCCCACCGCGGCGCCCGAGGAACTTGATCGCCGCGTCGAGCTCTGCCGCGGCATAGTCGCGCAGCGCCGGCCCCAAGGGGCGCGCAAATGCGGCGGAATCGTCGGACATGGCGGAGGTCTGCCTGGGCCGCAGCGGCCGATCGGCGTGATCAGGCGCCGCGTCCGGCGCGAGTATCGTCGTTCGATTGTCCGGCGCACGCCGGCGCGCGCTTCTGCCGGCGCGGCTTCCCGGGCTCCTGCTTGTTCTTCATGCCATGATTCTAAGCGACTTGTCGGTCGCCAACAGGCGCCGGCACCGCTCAGCGGGCGTTGACCGTCTCGCCGGCAGCCCGGTTCAGCTCGGCGAGCAGCGCCCTGCCGCTCCAATCGCGCGGCCCGCCGCCTTCGGCCGCCCGAATCAGGCTCAGCAGCCGCTCGTTGACCGGTGCCTCGCGGCCCTGGGACCGCGCGAGCCGGACGATCTCGCCATTGAGCCAGTCAACCTCGGTCCTGCGGCCCGCCTCGAGGTCCTCCCACATCGACGAGCGCGCAAGCGGATCGATCGCCAGCATCGTGTCGGCCACTCGCGTGAACAGCCCGTCCGGCAGCGACAGGAGAGCCGGTATCCAGCGCGGCGGCACCGGTGTCAGCCGGGCGGGCCGGATGCCAGCCGCACCGAGCAGCGCCAGCGCTTCCCGCTGCGCGAGCGCCACGCAGCGGCGGTAGGCGCGCTGCGACAACTCCTGCTTGAGCGGCAGGTTGGACAGGGCGTTGACCGGGTTGTTGAGGTTGAGCAGCAGTTTTGCCCATTGCACGGGCCGCATGTCCGGGTGCTGCGTGAGCGGCAGCCCGGCCGCGTCGAACAGGCGCGCGAACCCGGCCACCGCGGGGTGCCCCTCGACGTCGAGCGAGCCTTCGGAACCCTGGTGAAAGGCACCCTGCCCGCGGTTGACGACGTTGAAGGGCACCATGCCCGTGAGAACGACTTGCTGCCGGAGGTGTCTCCTTGAGGAGATCCGAGTTGCCGAGGCCATTCTGAAAGCTCACGACGATCGCTTCGCGCCCGAGCACGGACGCGAGCGATTGAGCGGCAAGCGACGTGTCGGCGGACTTGACCGTAACGAGCACGAGTCCGGCGTCCGACGCCGCAGCCGCATCTGTGGCGAAACGAAGGCGATCCGGGCCGACGCGCACATCCGTGCCGCTGAGGTCGGTCAGGTGCAGGCCATGGCGCGCGAGCTCGCGACCCAGCCGCTCACGTCCGATCAAGGTGAGCTCGGCGCCCGCCGCCGCAAGCCGGCCACCGACATAGCAGCCGATGCTTCCCGCGCCGAAGACACAGATCCTGGGCGTGCTCAACCGGATTCTCAGCGTCCGTGTGGAGGGCCTACCTCGCCGCGTCGCGCCGAAACACCACCAGCCGCGGCTTGAGGACCTGCACTACGCTCCCTCGCTGCGTGCGCGTCTCGCAACACATCATGACCATACCGCGGTCGGGTCGAGACCGCGACGGCTTGATTTCCGTCACCTCGCACTCGACGTGCAGCACGTCGCCCGGCCGCGCGGCTGTCGGCCAGCTGATCTCTGCACCAGCGCCGAGAATTCCGCCGGCAAGTGGCGGTTTCATGCCGGTCAGCAGGCGCATGGTGATCGCCGCGGTGTGCCAGCCACTCGCCACGAGCCCTCCGAAGAACGTCCGGCTCGCGGCCTCCTCGTCGAGATGAAAGGGCTGCGGATCGAACTGGCGTGCGAATACCTTGATCTGCTGCGCATCCAGTGAGTGGGACTCGGTCGAAAAGCGCAGGCCCACGTAGAGGTCGTCCAGGTAGAGGGGCTCATCCCTGCCTCGCTCGCTCGTACTCATCACTGCCGTGAATCCCCGGTTTCCTGGCGCGCAGGCGCCAACTCTACTTCTACTTTCCGATGCAGAAGCTGGCAAATATCCGCCCGAGCAGCTCGTCGCTCGTCACCTCGCCGGTGATCTCGCCGAGCTCGCGCTGCGCGTCGGTGAGCTCCTGCGCGACGAGCTCGCCCTCCTTGCGCCCGGTGAGCAGCCTCGCCGCCTCGTCGACATGGGCGCGCGCGCGACGCAATGCCTCCAGGTGCCGGCGCCGGGCGGAGAGACTGCCGCCGCCCGGTGTCGAGTAGCCGACGCATTCCTTGAGATGCGCGCGCAGCAGCTCGAGCCCCTCGCCCGTCGCCGCCGACAGACGCAGGCGTGGAGGCTCGCCCGCCTCGACGCGCGCCGAGGCGCCGGTACGGTCAATCTTGTTGAGCACGATCGTTGCGGGCGTGCCGCCGGGCAGAGCCTCGAGATCGGCGTCGACCGCCGCGACGGCCTCCGGATCCGCGGCGTCCACCACGAACAGCACGCGATCGGCGCGCGCGATCTCTCGCTCGGCGCGCCGTATGCCCTCGCTCTCGATCTCGTCCGCCGCGCGGCGCAGGCCCGCGGTATCGAGCACGTGCAGCGGCAATCCGTCGATCTCGATGCGCTCGCGCAGCACGTCGCGCGTCGTGCCGGGTGAGGCGGTCACGATCGCCGCGTCATAACCCGCGAGCCGGTTGAGCAGGCTCGACTTGCCGGCGTTCGGCCGGCCGGCGATGACCAGCGTCAGGCCGTCGCGCAACAGGGCGCCCTGGCGCGCCGCGCCGTCGAGGCGCTCGAAGCGGTCGCGCAGGTCGCTCATCCGCTCCGCGAGGCCGCGGTCGGCGAGGAAGTCGATCTCCTCCTCCGGGAAGTCGATCGCGGCTTCGACCCACATGCGAAGCGAAAGCACGGCCTCGGCGAGCTCGCGAACCTGGCGCGAGAACTCGCCCTCCATCGATCGGACCGCGGCGCGCGCCGCCTGGGTCGAACCGCTGTCGATGAGGTCCGCGATCGCCTCGGCCTGCGCGAGATCGAGCTTGTCGTTGAGAAAGGCGCGCTGCGTGAATTCGCCCGGCGCGGCCGCTCGCGCGCCGAGCCCGAGCACGCGGGCGAGCAGCAGGTCCATGACGACGGACCCGCCGTGACCGTGCAGCTCGAGCACGTCCTCGCCGGTGTACGACTGCGGTGCCGTGAAGAAGAGCGCGAGCCCGAAATCGATCGTGTCGCCCTGCGCATCGCGAAAGCGATGCAGCTCGGCCGAGCGCGGTGCGGGTACTCGCCCAAGCACGCCCGTCGCGATCGCCGTGCACGCAGGCCCGGACACGCGAATGATCCCGATGCCGCCCCGGCCCGGTGCCGTCGCAAGCGCAGCTATCGTGTCGCCGGATTGCAGTCCCACCCGCCGCAATATAGGGACATTCTCCATTTCCCGCAGTCGTCGTCGGACAGCTCAGCAGGACTGCGGAAATGGAGAATGTCCCCCGTCGCGTGCGCGCTCAGGCCGCCGGCGCCGGCAGCCGACCGTCGACCGTGAACTGCGAGAGCGGAAACGCGCGTACGCCGGCGTCGCGCCGCGCGTAGAAGGTCACCTCGTCGGCGCGCGTCTCGCAGAGCCACTCATCCTTGAAGGTCGGGCGCGGCTGGCCGAGGGCGGAGGGCACATAGAGCGCGACGTTGAGTCCGCCCTCCGCGTCGCGTGCCGAGACGTACTCGATTGCGTCGGCGCCGGCTTCTCGCAGGGCGCGCCCGAGCTGCTGCGTCGGCCGCATAGTCGTCGCGGCTCACGAGCACCGACCGGAAGGCCTCGAAGGGCGGAAGCTGGAGCGAGTAACCGCGGCGCGCGCGCAGTCGCGCGCCGAACAACGTGTGCTGCGTGCGCAGCGGCACGGGCGGCGGCTCGCGCATCCCCTGCCAGAACACGAAGCGGTAGTACGCGGACTCGGCGAGCACGGTGGTGAGGCTGCGCGCCGCGTAGAAAAGGCTGGGCTCGTGTCGGCCGCCGAAGCGCGACCCGTGTGGCAACGGCGGGTAACGGAACGGCGTCGCTAGGAGGTAGTCGAGCCGGGCGGCACCCTTCGGCAGCCGTGGCTTGCTCGCCTCGAGCATCGATTCGAGGAGATCCTGCTCGGCGAGGGTTGCCACGAGCCGGTTGGTCGCAACCTGCTCCTGGCTCTCAACCAGCCGAAGGATCTCGCCCGCGAGCGGACGCGGCTGCGCGTCGCCGCCGACGGCCGCCCAGATGTCGGTCATCAGGGCTTGCCGCGGATTGCGTCGAGATACTCGACCACGCGCGTCAGGCCCTGGACGCTGCGGATCTGTTCGGCGGGTACGCCGCCCGTGTGCAGGTTTTCCGTGTGCATCCAATGCCGCATGACCGCGGAATCGCCGCCGACCAATGCGAAGAGCGCTCGATAGGCACGGATCACCAGCAACGCCAGTTCGCCCGGCTTGCTGTCGGGGTCGAGCTGGCCACGGCTGAGCGCCGTGCGGTCCCGGCCGATCACCGCGCCAAGGGCGGCTTGGGTCAGGCCGAGTTCCTTTCCGGCGTTCACCAGGGCCGCGGCAAGAACACGCCCGGCATCAGGCTTGTGTGCGAGGTTGGTATCCATGGCGCTGCTGTGCTGCCAGCACATTCTATGCCGAACTGTTGGAAATGCAACAGCCAGTGCCGGCAGCCGATTCTCGGACCCGATCGCCCCGCAGGAGCAGCTCCGGGCCACTCGGACACAATTCGGCTCGGAGCCGATCAATCGTCAAAAATCAGCTCTGAGCCAATTTCCTTGCTCAGCGTTCACGTGCGGGCCTTACTGGCCTCGGCCTCGACGACCTTGTTGATCTTCCACTGCTGCGCGATCGACAGCAGCGTATTGGTCAGCCAGTAGAGCACCAGGCCGGCCGGGAACCAGGCCATCATCACCGTCATTACGACCGGCATGAAGGCGAACACCTTGGCCTGCATCGGGTCGGGCGGCGCCGGGTTCAGCTTGAACTGCCCGAACATCGCCACGCCCATCAGGATCGGCAGGACGAAATACGGGTCCTTCGACGACAGGTCCTGGATCCAGCCCATGAACGGCGCCTGGCGCATCTCGACGCTTTCGAGAAGCACCCAGTAGAACGCGAGGAACACCGGGATCTGCACCAGGATCGGCAGGCACCCGGCGACCGGGTTGATCTTCTCGCGCTTGTAGAGCTCCATCGTCTGCCGCGCGAGTTGCTCGCGGTCGTCCTTGTAGCGTTCCTGGATGGCCTTGATGCGCGGCGCGATGGTGCGCATCTTCGCCATCGAACGGCCGCTGGTCTCGGTCAGCTTGTAGAAGACCAGTTTCAATAAAAATGTGACGATGATGATCGCCCAGCCCCAGTTTCCAACGACACCGTATACTTTCTGCAGCAGCCAGAAGAGCGGCTCGGCAAGGATCGTCAGCTTGCCGTAGTCGGCGGTGAGCTCGAGCTTGGGGCCCACCGCCTTGAGCTGGTCCTGCAGCTTGGGTCCCACGAACAGCGTCTCGTTGAACCGCCCCGTGGTCCCGGCTGGCACGGACTTGAGCGGCCCCCGGTAGCTCGATACCCAGTGCTCGCCCTCGCGCCCCAGCGTGTAGTGATACTCCTCGCCCTTGGGCGGTACGGCGGCGCTCACGAAGTGGTGCTGCAACGAGGCCATCCAGCCGTCGGTGATGCCCTGCGCGAACTGCGAGTCCTCGTCGTCCTCGGGGTCGAGCTTCTGGTAGCTCTTTCCGTTGTAGAGCGCCGGTCCGCGGTAAGCGTAGCTCTCGACATCGAACATCGAGCGATTCGGCTTCACGAAGTGCCGCGCGAGCTGTACGTATGACGCCCCCGACCACTCCGAGCCCCCACGGTTGTCGACCTGGTAGGCGAGCTCGATGTCGTAGCGCCCTCGACGGAGCACGTAGGTCTTCGCGACCGTCACCCCTGCCCCGTCGGTCCAGATCAGCGGCACGCGGAGCTCAGATGCGCCCGGTGCGAGCCGGTACTCGCCGGCCGGGCTCGTGAACGCGGCCAGGTGGTTCGGTTCGCTCGCCGCGTTCAGCGCACGCAAGCCGCTGCGGTCGACGTTGTACGTCGCTTCGGTGACATCCAGGAGGCGCACCGGCGGACTGCCCGGCCGCTTGTCGTGCGGGTAGGCGAGCAGATCGGCGCGCACGAGGTTGCCGCCCTGCAGGCTGATATCGAGGTCGAGCACGTCGGTCAGCACGCGCACGCGTGGCGCCGCCGCGCCGGCCGCCGGCGGCAGCGCAGGCGCGGTGCTCGCGCCTGCCGTCGACGTCGCAGGCGCTGCAGGTGCCGCAGGCAGTGAGGGCAGCTGCGCGGACTCCGCGTCCGGCGCTTCCGTCGCCCCCGGTGCCTCGGCGGCGGGCGTGGCGCTCGTCGCAGCCGGTGCAGGCGCGCGCGCGCCGTAGTCGCGGTTCCACTGCACCAGATTCATCCAGAGCAGCAACGCGAGGGCGATCCACAGGTAAATGCGCGGGTTAGCCATGAGAAGTCCGATTGAACGACGGCGGCGCGTCCGGGACGGGATCGTAGCCGCCGGGATTCCAGGGGTGGCAACGCGCGATCCGGCAGGCCGCCAGCCAGCTGCCGCGCAGGGCCCCGTGTCGCTCGATGGCCGCCTGCGCGTAGCAGGAGCAACTCGGGTGGAAGCGGCAATTCGGCCCGAGCAGCGGGCTCAGGCAGTAGCGATAGGCCGAGATGAGGCCGATCAGGATCGCGCGCATCGCTCGCTCACGCGCCGCCAGTGAGCGGCGAGGCTCGCCGAGATTTCGGCATGCGTGGCCCGGGCCGACGCAGGCCGCGCATTGACGATCAGGTCGACGGTCGGCAGGAGATGCTGATGCTGACGGAAGTACTCGCGGACCCTGCGCTTGACGCGATTACGCGCCACGGCACCGCCCGTTGCGCGCACGCCCACTGCGAGCCCGAGTCGTGGGTGATCGAGCCCGTTCACCAGCGCGGCAACCAGGAAGAACGCATCGGATGAGCGCAGACCCGCGCGGTGCACGGCATCGAATTGCGCTTTGGCGAGCAACCGGTGAGTGCGCGGCAGGCCGCGCGCCGGGAGACGATTGGATGCCGTCGGTGGGGTCAGGTCAGACCGCGAGGCGTTTGCGGCCCTTGGCGCGGCGACGGCTGAGTAACCGGCGGCCGCCCTTGGTGGCCATGCGTGCGCGGAAGCCGTGCGTGCGCTTGCGATGCAGGTTGCTCGGCTGAAAGGGGCGCTTCATGACGGCTCCGTGTTGCCCGGCTGTAGGCCAGTAATGGGTGGTTCGACTGGCCCTGAAAAGGGCGCGAAAGAATACGGATCCGTCGCCGTTGCGTCAACCGGAAACCGAGATATCCACAGGCGCGCCGCCGGTATACACTCCCCGCCCTTTCCCCTTCGGCACCCCATCCGTCCCAGCCCAGGCTCGTCGGTCGTGGAGACTTCGCTCTGGAATCAGTGCCTCCGCCGCCTCGAGGCGGAGTTGCCCGAACAGCACTTCAACACCTGGATCCGCCCGCTGCAGGCGGTCGAGGATGGTGGGTGCCTGCGGCTGCTCGCGCCGAACCGCTACGTCATCGACTGGGTCAACCAGAACTGCGCCGGCCGGATCGGGGAGATCGTCCTGGAACTCGTCGCGCCGCCGGCGCCCGAGGTCGTCTTCGAGATTGGTTCGCGGGCTGCGATCGCGCCGGAACCTGCAACGCGAATGGACCTGCGACCGCGGCGTATCGAGACGCTGCCGCAGATCGGCGGCCGGCTCAACCCGGAATTCACCTTCGCCAACTTCGTCGAGGGCAAGAGCAACCAGCTCGCACGCGCCGCGGCGGTGCAGGTCGCGGAGAATCCCGGGCGCGCGTACAACCCGCTCTTCATCTACGGCGGGGTCGGCCTCGGCAAGACCCACCTGATGCACGCGGTCGGCAACCACGTCCGGACCCGCAACAAGGACGCGCGGGTTGCGTACGTGCACTCCGAGCGCTTCGTCGGCGACATGGTGCGCGCGCTGCAGCACAACACCATCAGCGAGTTCAAGAATGCCTATCGAACGCTCGATGCGCTCTTGATCGACGACATCCAGTTCTTTGCCGGCAAGGAGCGCTCGCAGGAGGAGTTCTTCCACACCTTCAACGCGCTCCTGGAAGGCCAGCAGCAGGTGATCCTGACCTGCGACCGCTATCCGAAGGAAGTCGAAGGACTCGAGGAACGCCTCAAGTCGCGCTTCGGCTGGGGCCTCACGGTCGCCATCGAGCCGCCCGAGCTCGAGACCTGCGTTGCGATCCTGATGAGCAAGTCTGCGGCCGGCGGCGTGGAGCTGCCGGAGGAAGTTGCGTTCTTCGTCGCCAAGCGGATCCGCTCCAACGTGCGCGAGCTGGAGGGCGCGATGCGCCGCGTCGTCGCGAACTCGCAGTTCACCGGTCGGCCGATCACGCTGGATTTCGCGAAGGAAGCGCTGCGTGACCTGCTCGCGCTGCAGGAGCGGCTCGTCACCATCGAGAATATCCAGAAGACGGTCGCCGAGTACTTCAAGATCCGCGTCGCGGACCTGTTGTCAAAGCGGCGCAGCCGTTCGATCACTCGCCCGCGCCAGGTGGCGATGGCGTTGTCGAAGGAACTGACCAATCACAGCCTGCCGGAAATCGGCGATGCGTTCGGCGGGCGTGATCACACGACGGTGCTGCATGCGTGCCGCGTGATCAAGGAACTGCGCGAGACGCAGACGCGCATGAACGAGGACTACCTCAACCTGTTGAGAACGCTGACGGGATGATGTTGCAAAGCTGTGGATGATACTGGTCCACATTTCATCCACAGTCCGCCGACAGGCGATGTCGGAGTTGCGGACCTGGTTACGCCTTCGGCAATTGCATGCGGGCGCTGGGGAAAATACGGTTCTCCACAAGCTCGCGCTGTGCTAGATACAACAGTAATCGAATACATATAAAGATAGATCCTGGAACTGAAGAAGATGAAGATCATCGCGAAGCGCGAAGTGATTCTTGCGCCGCTGCAGGCGGTCATCGGTGTGGTGGAGCGGCGGCAGACGATGCCGATCCTCGCGAACGTGCTGCTGGCCGCGAAAGCGGGACAGCTCTCCGTCACGGCAACGGATCTCGAGGTCGAGCTCGTCGCGAGCTCGCAGGTCGACGTACAGCGCAACGGCGACGTGACCGTGCCGGGGCGCAAGCTCCTCGACATCTGTCGGGCGTTACCCGAGGGCGCCGAAATCACCCTGAGCCTGGAAGGCGAGCGCATGCTCGTCCGTGCGAAGCGCAGCCGCTTTACCCTGTCGACCTTGCCGGCGAGCGAGTTTCCCACCGTCGATGAGATCAACGCGCAGCAGACCCTCAGCCTCGCGCAGAAGGACTTCAAGCGCCTGCTCGACAAGACTCATTTCTCGATGGCCCAACAGGACGTTCGGTACTATCTGAACGGACTCTTACTGGAAACTTCTTCGAAAATGCTGCGAACGGTTGCGACTGACGGTCATCGTCTGGCAATGGCAGAGATTGAGCTGCCCGAAGGAGGCAAAGCCGGCCAGCAGGTGATCGTTCCACGCAAGGGTGTGCTGGAGCTTCAGAGAATCCTGGGCACAACCGACGAGATGATCGAGATTAGCATTGGATCGAACCATGTTCGCGTCCAGATCGGCGATATTCGCTTTACATCCAAGCTGATCGACGGTCGTTTCCCGGAGTATGGTCGGGTAATACCCGTCAACCCGCCGCGCGTGGTCTCCGCCGTCCGCGATGATTTGCGGCACGCGCTGCAGCGCGCTGCCATCCTGTCGAACGAGAAGTACCGGGGGATCAGGTTCGCGCTGAAGCCCAATGCACTCACCATTCAAGCGCACAACCCGGAGCAGGAGGAAGCGGAGGAGGAAGTCGAAGTCGGCTATGCAGGCGAAGAGCTCGAGATCGGATTCAACGTGAACTACCTGTTGGACGCCCTGGCAGCCATCGAAGAGCCTGAAGTTCAACTCGGGCTGACGGACGGCAACAGTAGCTGCCTGATTCGCGCGGCGGCCGACAGCAGTGCCAGCTTCGTGGTCATGCCGATGAGGCTGTAGCCAACAGGAACCGGATGGCGCTCGAGCGGCTGCACGTCGAAAACGTCCGGTGTATTGAATCCGCGGACCTGGCGTTCGACGCGCGCTGCAACCTGATCAGCGGTCCAAACGCCGCGGGCAAGACAAGCCTCCTGGAAGCGATCTACTTCCTTGGGCGCGCGCGCTCCTTTCGCGGCCGGCACAACGATAGCCTCATACGCGCGGGCGCGAACCGCCTTACGACCGCCGGACGGCTCAACCTGAGCCATCGTCGCGGTATGCTTGGCTTGGCGTACGGTGACCGCGGTCTTGAGGCCCGACTTGACGGCCAAGCGATCGGCGGGATCGCTGAATTGGCGACCACCTTTCCCGTTCAGGCGATCGACCCGGAGCTCCACCATCTCATCGAGGAGGGGCCGCAGCAGCGACGTCGCTACCTGGATTGGGGTGTGTTCCACGTGGAACCAAGGTACGTGGAATCCTGGCAGCGGTTCCAGCGCTCCCTGCGTCAGCGCAATGCGGCGCTGCGGTCGCACGCGTCGGCGGAGCTCGTCCGAGTCTGGGACGACGAACTGGTCGATGCCGCCACGAAGGTGTCCGAGGCAAGGCGCAATTACCTTGAGCGGCTCCGGCCACACGTTCAGTCGATGGGCGAGCGACTCCTCGGGCTGCCGATCGATCTTGGCCTGAGTCAGGGCTGGGCTGCCGATCGCAGCCTGCCCGAGGCCTTGGCGCGCTCCTGGGAACGCGATCGGGCGAAGGGGCTGACTCACGTTGGCCCACAGCGAGCCGACTTACAGGTCCGAGTAGGCAACGCCCTGGCGCGAGATCGAGTGTCCCGAGGCCAACAGAAGCTGGTGGCTGCTGCGATGCTGCTGGGGCAGCTACGATGCGACTCGGACCGGGGAGCGGGAGCGGTCGCGCTGCTTGTGGATGACCCGGCGGCCGAGCTGGACAAGGGGAGCCTCGACCGTCTCCTGCGCGAGATTCTCGACCAGCCGCTCCAGCTCTTCGTCACCGCCTTAGACGTCGAGAACCCCGCACTTGAGCGCCTGCTACCCGCCGCGAGGTTCCACGTGGAACACGGTGTTTTCACCCGTCTGATATAATCTCACGTCACATAAAAGCAGGCCTTCCATGAGCGGCGCGGACGTCTACGATTCCAGCAAAATCAAAGTTTTAAAAGGCCTCGACGCGGTCCGCAAACGCCCCGGAATGTACATCGGTGACACCGACGACGGCACCGGTCTGCATCACATGGTTTTCGAGGTGGTTGATAACTCCGTCGATGAGGCGCTCGCGGGCTTTTGCACAGACGTCATCGTCACCATCCACGCCGACCAGTCGGTCACGGTCGCCGACAACGGCCGTGGAATACCTGTGGATATTCACCCCGAGGAGGGTCGATCTGCGGCCGAGGTGATCCTGACCGTCCTGCACTCGGGCGGGAAGTTTGACGACTCCTCTTACAAGGTCTCCGGTGGTCTCCACGGTGTCGGCGTGTCCGTGGTCAACGCCTTGTCCGAAACCCTGTTGCTCACGATCTACCGTGACGGCAGGGAGCACCGACAGGAGTACAGCCTGGGCGTGCCGCTTGCGCCACTGGCGGTCGTCGGCCCAAGCGACCGCCGGGGAACGGTGATCCGCTTCAAGCCGAGCGACACGATCTTTAATAATATTGAGTTTAACTACGAAATTCTACAGAAACGACTGAGAGAGCTCTCGTTTCTTAACTCTGGCGTAAGAATCGAACTGATTGACGAGCGCGATGAGCAGCGCGAGACGTTCTACCACGAAGGCGGAATCCGTGAGTTCGTCCGCTTCCTGAATCGCAGCAAGACACCGATACACGAGTCCTGTGTCTGGTTTCGCACCGAACGTGACGGGATCGGCGTCGAACTGGCGCTCCAATGGAACGATTCCTACCAGGAGACCATGTACTGCTACACGAACAACATCCCGCAAAACGACGGCGGCACGCACCTGGCCGGTTTTCGCGGGGGCCTGACGCGGACCCTGAACGACTACATCGAGCGGGAGCTCGCGAACCGCAAGGATCGCGTGCCGACCACCGGCGATGACGCGCGCGAGGGCCTGACGGCCGTGCTGTCCGTCAAGCTGCCGGATCCGAAGTTCTCCTCGCAGACCAAGGACAAGCTCGTCTCCTCGGAAGTGAAGGGCGTCGTGGAGTCGCTGGTCGCAGAGAAGCTGTCGGAGTTCCTGCTCGAGACCCCGACGCAGGCGAAGGCGATCGTGGCGAAGATCATCGACGCGGCCCGCGCGCGCGAAGCGGCGCGCAAGGCGCGCGAACTGACGCGGCGGAAGGGCGCGCTCGACATCGCGGGGCTGCCCGGCAAGCTCGCCGACTGCCAGGAAAAAGATCCGGCGCTCTCGGAGCTCTTTATCGTCGAGGGCGATTCGGCCGGCGGCTCCGCGAAGCAGGGTCGCGACCGCCGCACGCAGGCGATCCTGCCGTTGAAGGGCAAGATCCTGAACGTCGAGCGCGCGCGCTTCGACAAGATGCTCTCCTCGGCGGAGGTCGGCACGTTGATCACGGCGCTCGGCTGCGGCATCGGCAAGGAGGAGTTCGACCTCGGAAAGCTCCGCTATCACCGCATCATCATCATGACCGACGCGGACGTCGACGGCTCGCACATCCGGACGCTGCTGCTGACCTTTTTCTACCGCCAGATCCCCGAGCTCATCGAGCGCGGGCACATCTACATCGCGCAGCCGCCGCTCTACAAGGTCAAGAAGGGCAAGAGCGAGCAATACGTCAAGGACGACGCCGAGCTCAACCAGATGCTGCTCAAGTCGGCGCTGGAAGACGCAGAGCTGCACGCCGGCGCCGACGCTCCGGCGATGCCGGCCTCGGTGCTCGACACGCTCGCGCGCCGCTACATGGAGTTCCAGGCCGCCGCGCGTCGCTCCGCACGGCGCTATGACCAGCGGGTGCTCGAGCAGATGCTGTTGCTGCCCGAGTTGAGCGCGGCGGAAGCCGAGGATCCGCGGCGCCTCGGTGAGTGGGGCAGCGACCTCGAGCGACTGCTCAACAGCGGGGACGTCGCGGGCCGCAGCTATCGCGTCGCGCTGCAGCCGGGCACGCCGCCGCACCTGCTGATCGCGCGCACCGAGCACGGCAGCTCGACTGAGAAGCACCTGCACCGCGAATTCTTCAGCTCGAGCGAGTACCGCCGGATCACCGAGCTCGCCCGGAGCCTGTCAGGCCTGCTCGGGGCCGGCAGCTACGTGCGCAAGGGCGAGGCGAGCCAGGAAATCCCCTCCTTCCGCGACGCGCTCTGGTGGCTGCTCGACCAGGCGCGCCGCGGCCAGTCGATCCAGCGTTACAAGGGTCTCGGGGAGATGAATCCCGGGCAGCTCTGGGACACGACCATCAACCCCGAGACGCGCCGCCTGGTGCAGGTTCGGATCGACGACGCGCATGGCGCCAACGAGATCTTCTCAACCCTCATGGGCGACCAGGTCGAGCCGCGTCGCGAGTTCATCGAGCGCAACGCGCTCGCCGTCACCTATCTGGACGTCTGAGCGGGAACAACCCGGGTTCATCCGTCCGCGGTGAGCGGGCCGGTCAGGCATGGGTTGGCAATCCACCGTCCCGCGTGGGCAGTCGAGCCCCAGCGACCGACTTCATATTGAAAGTTGAGAATTGACCTTGAGTCGTAGCGACTGTCGTTGCGACTCGAAAGGCAGTCTGACCTGATCCTCTTTTTCAGTTGATGGCCTTCGAGGCCTCGTTCGAGAAGCTGCTCACGACGCCAGCCGAGTTCACAGCCTTGACGGCGAAGTACCAGGTCGCGGGCGTGAGGTCCTCGACCGTGACGCTAGTGAATCCGGCGTCGGGCAACGGCAGCGTCTGCGAGTACTGCCCCGAGGTCTGTCCGTAGTGCACCTCGTAGCCCGCCAGGTTCGTCAGCGGCGTCCCGTCCTCGTTCTGGGTCGGTGCCTGCCATGACAGCGTGACCGAGCGGGTCACGACCGGCTCAACGATGACGGAGAACGCGGGCAGGCTGGCGCTTGCCTTCCCGTCGGACACAGTGATCACGACGTTCGGGTACGTGCCGGCCTGAGTGCCGGACGGTGTTCCGGACAAGCGTCCCGTGGACGGCGACAACGTCGCCCACGCGGGACGATTCTGGATGCTGAACGTCAGCACGTCGCCGTCGGGATCGTTGGCTGCGGGCGTGAACGAATACGGCTGGTCCGCCGTCACGGACGTCGCCGGTTGACCCGTGATCGTCGGCGCGCGGTTGGGCACGGCGGATACTGCGACGCTGAACGGCGCGAGCGACGCCGAGGCCTTGCCGTCCGACACGCTGATCACGACGTTCGGGTAGGTCCCGACCTGCGCGCTGGTCGGCGTTCCTGACATCCGGCCAGTCGACGAGGAGAACGTGGCCCAGGCCGGCAGGTTCTGGATGCTGAAGGTCAGCGCATCACCGTCGGCGTCGCTCGCCGATGGCGTGAAGGAATATGGCTGCCCCGCGGTGACAGATGTCGCCGGCTGGCCGGTGATGGTCGGCGCGCGGTTGGGCACGGCGGATACTGCGATGCTGAACGGCGCGAGCGACGCCGAGGCCTTGCCGTCCGACACGCTGATCACGACGTTCGGGTAGGTCCCGACCTGCGCGCTGGTCGGCGTTCCCGACAGCCGACCGTTCGACGTCGAGAATGTCGCCCAGGCCGGCAGGTTCTGGACGCTGAAGGTCAGTGCGTCACCGTCCCCATCACTCGCCGATGGGCTGAACGAATACGCTTGTCCGGCGGTCACCGACGAGCTCGGCGTGCCGGTGATGACCGGCGCCTGGTTGGGAGCAGCAGTGACCTGGATGCTGAACGGCGCGAGATCGGTGAAGGTCTGGCCGTCGGTCACGCTGATGGCGATGCCACCGTAGGTTCCCACGTTGGCGGTGGTTGGCGTGCCGCTCACGCGGCCGGTCGAGGCATCGAAGCTCGCCCAGGCCGGGCGATTCTGGATCGCGAACGACAGCACGTCGCCATCCGGATCGCCCGCCGCGGGCGTGAACGAATACGGCTGACCGGCCGTGACGGAGCCCGCCGGCTGACCCGTGATCGTGGGCGCACGGTTCGGCGCCGGCGTCACCTCGACGCCGAACGCCGGAAGTGCGGCCGCAGTCTTGCCGTCCGACACGCTGATCACGACGTTCGGGCAGGTCCCGACCTGCGCGCTGGTCGGCGTTCCCGACAAGCGACCGTTCGATGTCGAGAATGTCGCCCAGGCCGGGCGGTTCTGGATGCTGAAGGTCAGCGGATCGCCGTCGGCATCGCTCGCGGACGGCGTGAACGAGTATGTCTGTGCGGCGGTCACTGACGTAGCAGGCGACCCGGCGATGTGCGGTGCCTGGTTGGGTGCGGCGTTGACCTGGATGTCGAACGGCGCAAGATCCGTGAGGCTCTGGCCGTCCGTCACGCTGATGCCGACGGCGCCGTACGAGCCAACATGGGACGCCGCCGGCGTGCCCCACAGCCGGCCGCTCGAAGCGTCGAAGTTCGCCCACGACGGACGGTTCCTGATGGCAAACGAAAGGGGAGCGCCCTCGGGGTCCGAGGCGGTCGGCTGGAAGGCATAGGCGCTGCCGGCAGTCACGGCGGTGGCCGGGGTGCCGCCTATGGTGGGTGGCTGGTCTGACCGGGGAGTCGTCCCGCTGCTGACCTGAATTGTGAATTTCGGCAGCGCAGCGTACGAACGTAAATCGCTGACGATGATCTGGATGTCTGCATGACTCCCGACGTTCGCACTGCCCGGTGTGCCACGCAGCTCGCCGGTGCGTTTGTCAAAGCTCGCCCAGCGAGGCTGGTTACGGATGGAGAACCCGAGCCGGTCGCCGTCCGCATCCGTCGCGACCGGCCGAAAGGTGTAGGTCTGTCCTGCGACGACATCGGTCGGGGGAGTGCCTGTGATCTGTGGCGTGCTGTTGTTGGGCCAGTTGCGCCAGCGGTCCGCATGGGCTTCCTCGAAGGTCATGAGAGACAGGACGACGAGAACGATGACCCCCTGCCACCGTGACACCACAGAGCCGCTGCGCATATGTACCACTCCCGTCGAGGCCGCCGCCTGCTTCGCGTCGGCCCGCGGCCGCGCGATGGACCCAACGAGCCCTCACGGGCCCGGCGAGCTGCGGTCATGGGAGAAAGTGGCCGGATGGCGGATGACGACAGGGGAACCGTCCGGACGACGGTCCTGGCCTTGCCGGCAACCCCGCTATCCTGGGCACTGACACCCGAGGACCGGAGGCTTTGCGTCCCCGCCTTTCGGCGGGTTTGCCCTGTTTCAGCGTTCGCGAGGTTGGTGTATCAGCAAGGACCCAGGCGAGCCAAGCGCAGATCCGGGAAACGTGACGCGGCCGGCGTTTCCCGGCATAGGCCTGTGATGCAGGCGCTGGACGGACCCGTTTTGTCAACCTGACATTTCACGTCAGAATTTAAGACGCAGCTTGATGATACGAAGATGACTTGGGCATCTTCCAGCCGATTGAACAGAAACAATTGATTGGCCGCAGGAGGCGCGGCGAGTTCTCGGAACCGCGCGCTTATCCGGGCTGCCCACCCGGGCGCGCGACGATCTCCGCGACCGTCGCTTCGATCCAGCGCTGCGCCCGCTCGTTGACTTGACGCGGATCGAGGCCGGTCGGATCGATGGGCGGCCCGATCACGACGCGGATGGTGCCGGGATACTTCATCAGCCCGCGCCTGCGCCAGAAGTAGCCGGAGTTGTGCGCGATCGGCACGACTGGCCGACCCGTTTCCGTGGCGAGGAGTGCACCGCTCAGGCCGTACTTGCGGGTTTCGCCGGGCGCCATGCGCGTGCCCTCCGGATAGATGAGCACTCCGAGGCCTCGAGCGAACCGGTCGCGACCCTGCGTCACGACCTGCTTTACCGCCGAGCCGCCTGCCGAGCGATCGATGGCGATCGGCCGGAAAGTGGCCACTGCCCAGCCTACGATCGGGATCCAGATGACCTCGCGCTTCACGATCCACGAGGCCGGCGGCACGATGAGCATCTGCGCGATCGTGTCCCAGGTGGAGGAGTGCTTCCACATGGAGATGAACGGCTCCTTCGGCAGGTGCTCGCGGCCCTCGACCGTGTAGTCGAGCCGGCAGAGGACCTTGAGCATCGCGAACAGGCAGCGCGCCCAGGCGCGCGGAACTGCGTAGTGCGTGTGGATCGGAAGCCAGGCCGTCGCCAGTACGATCACGCCGAAGACGGCGGTCGTCACGAACAGCAGGATCGTAAAGACGAGCGAGCCCAGGAGCTGCATGTGGTCCTAGCCCGGCAGGCGTGAGAGATCCGCCGCCTGCAGGAAGAGGGACTGGATCCGGTTGAGTAGCGCCAGGCGATTGCCGCGCAAGGCCGGGTCCTCGTCCATGACCATCACGCCGTCGAAGAAATCGTCGACCGCCTTGCGCAAGGCGGCGAGCAGGCGCAGGGCTCCGGTGTACTCGCGGGCCGCGAACATCGGCTCGACCTTGCGTGCGACCGCCAGCACCTGCTCGCCGAGGACCTGCTCGGCAGGATCCCGCAGGAGCTCGGGGTCGACCGTCTCGCCCGGCGCCGCGCCCGCCTTGCGCAGGATGTTCGCGATCCGCTTGTTGGCCGCGGCGAGTCCCGGTGCGTCCGGCAGCACGAGAAACTCGGCGAGCGCGCGGAGCCGTGCGTCGAAATCGAGCGGAGAGGCAGGTTGCGTCGCGAGCACTGCGTCGAACATCTCTGTCGTCACGGCCGGTCCGACGCCGCCCTCGACGTAATAGGCGCGCAGCCGCTCGATGACGTAGTCGTAGACCTCCCGCGCACAGCCCTCCGGGGCGGGAAACGGAAGCGAGGCGAGTGCGCGGTCGATCAAGGACCTCAGGTCCAGGTCGAGCCGGCGCTCGATGCTGATGCGAAGCAATCCCAGTGCGGACCGGCGCAGCCCGAAGGGGTCACGCGTGCCGGTCGGACGCTGGCCGATCGCGAAGATGCCCGCGATGGTGTCGAGCTTGTCGGCGACGGCGAGCGCCATGCCCGCTCGGGTTTCGGGCAGCGCGTCCCCGGCGAACCGTGGCTGGTACTGCTCGCGGATCGCGTCGCAGACCTCGGTGGGTTCGCCGTCGTGCAGCGCGTAGTACCGCCCCATGACACCCTGCAGCTCGGGAAACTCGCCCACCATCGAGGTGAGCAGGTCGCATTTTGCAAGCGCCGCTGCGCGGCCGGCGAGCGCCGGGTCCCCGCCGATCGCCGTCGCGATCGTCTCCGCGAGGAGGCGCACACGCTCGCTCTTGTCGTGCAGGCTGCCGAGCCTGGTCTGAAACGTCACGCGCTTCAGTTCCTCACGGCGTGACTCGAGCGGGCGCTTACGGTCTTCGGCGTAGAAGAACGCAGCATCCGCGAGCCGTGGCCGCACGACCCGCTCATTGCCGGCGATGACCTGTGCGGGATTCGCGCTTTCGATGTTTGCCACGGTGACGAACCCGGGCATCAGGCGTCCCTCGGCATCGCGCATCGGGAAGCAGCGCTGGTGATCCTGCATGGCCGCGATCGGGACTTCCTCCGGGAGCTCGAGAAAACGCGTCTCGAACCGCCCGGCGAGTGCCACTGGCCACTCCACCAGCGCGGTGACCTCGTCGAGCAGGCCCTCGCCGATCACCGCCTGCCCGCCGACACCCTGGGCGGCCGCCGTGACGCGGCTGCGAATCGCATCGCGTCGCTGCTCGATGTCGACCAGCACCCGGCCACGTCGCTCGAGCGCGGCCACGTACGTCGCCGGGCTCGCGATCCGGAGCTCGCGCGGAGCCATGAACCGGTGGCCCCGGCTCATCCGGCCCGTTCGGACGCCCAGCAGTTCACCATCGACCACCTCGCTGCCGAGCAGCATCACGATCCAGTGCACCGGGCGGACGAATTCGGCGCCGCCTGCGCCCCAGCGCATCCGCCGTGCGATCGGCAACGAGTCGAGCGCCGCTCTGACGATGTCGGGGAGCAATGTCGGTGTCGCCGCGCCGGCCTCGCTGGCGCGGTGGACGAGCCAGCTGCCCTTCGGTGTTTCGAGACGTCCAAGCGCGCCGACTTCGACGCCGCAGCTGCGCGCGAAGGCGAGCGCCGCCTGCGTTGGCGCACCCTGCGGGTCGAAGGCTGCCCCGACGGGCGGACCGCGTTTCTCGATCTTGCGGTCCGGTTGCTGCGCGGCCAGGCGCCGCACGCGCACGGCCAGCCTGCGCGGGGTTGCGAACCGCTCGACCGCGCCGTGCGCGAGACTGGCATCCGCGAGCCCGCGTCCGATCCCGGCCGCGAACGCATCAGCCAGCGCAAGCAGCGACTTCGGCGGCAGCTCCTCGGTGCCGATCTCGACGAGGAAGTCCCGGCGACTCACGAGCCCGACTCGGCGGGGGCGACGGGGAGCTCGACGGTCTCCACGAAGTCTTCGGAAATCACGGCGTTCAGCATCGGAAATCCCAGGGACTCGCGGCTCGCGTAGTAGGCCTCTGCGATGCCGCGGGCGAGCGTGCGCACGCGCAGGATGTAACGCTGACGTTCGGTGACCGAGATCGCCTTGCGGGCGTCCAGCAGGTTGAATGCGTGTGAGCACTGGAGCATGCGCTCGTAGGCCGGCAGCGGTACGCTCGCCTCGAGCAGGCGCTGGCATTCGCGCTCGCAGGCGTCGAAGCGGCGCAACAGCTCTTCGACGTCCGCCAGCTCGAAGTTGAACTTCGACTGCTCGACCTCGTTCTGGTGGTAGACGTCGCCGTAGCTGATCCGACCCAGCGGCCCGTCGGTCCACACCAGGTCGAACACGCTCTCGACGCCCTGCAGGTACATCGCGAGCCGCTCGAGGCCATAGGTGATCTCCCCCATCACCGGGCGGCAGTCGAGCCCGCCCACCTGCTGGAAGTAGGTGAACTGGGTGATCTCCATCCCGTTGAGCCACACCTCCCAGCCAAGCCCCCAGGCGCCGAGCGTCGGCGACTCCCAGTTGTCCTCCACGAGCCGTACGTCGTGCACCCGTGTGTCGATGCCGAGCGCCGCGAGCGAGCCCAGGTACATCTCGATGATGTCCGGCGGCGAGGGCTTGATGACGACCTGGTACTGGTAGTAGTGCTGCAGCCGGAACGGGTTCTCACCGTAGCGTCCGTCGGTCGGTCGTCTCGAGGGCTGCACGTAGGCGGCGCTCCACGGCTCCGGCCCGATGGCGCGAAGAAACGTCGCGGTGTGGAAAGTCCCGGCGCCCATCTCCATGTCGTAGGGCTGAAGGATCGCGCAGCCCCGCCGGGCCCAGTACTGCTGCAGGGCGAGGATCAGGTCCTGGAAAGTCCGCGGCGGTTGGATCGGCTTTTTCGCCATCGGCTTCGGCAGGCGCGTGAGGGCGGCAGAGTATAGCGGAGCGTGCCTGACGCTCCGGAGGCGAGGGCCACGCGTGGCGACGAACGGTCGCGGCCATGCACGGTAGCTCTCGGCGGTGCGGTGGCGCTGATCGGCGGTCGGACGGTGCTGCACCAGAAGGGCGCATTCACCCCGCGTGCGCACCATCCTAGTGCTGATAAGTTGATGCAAAGCCCCTCGAGCCGCGATTCGTCAGCGATCGTGCGTCATGAGAGTGCGCTGGCACGGTTTCTGCATTATCCTCGCGCAATCCCTGACCGACCGGCCCGACCGCCGACAGCGGCCGTCGGCCACCCGTTTGGTTGCGCAAGAATTCTTTCGAGGAGCCCTCATGACGACCGCTGCCGATGTGCTCAAGCTGATCAAGGACAAGGAAGTCAAGTTCGTCGACCTGCGCTTCACCGATACCAAGGGCAAGGAACAGCACGTCACCGTGCCGACGCGCATGGTCGACGAGACCTTCTTCGAGGACGGCAAGGGCTTCGACGGTTCCTCGATTGCCGGCTGGAAGGGCATCCAGGAGTCCGACATGATCCTGATGCCGGACCCGGCCACCGCGGTCATCGACCCGTTCTACGAGGAGACGACGCTCGATCTGCGGTGCGACGTCATCGAGCCCTCGAACATGCAGGGCTATGAGCGCGACCCGCGCTCGCTCGCGAAGCGCGCCGAGGCATACCTCAAGTCCACCGGCATCGCGGACAGCGCGCTCTTCGGACCGGAGAACGAGTTCTTCATCTTCGACAGCATGCGCCACGGCAACTCGATGCAGGGCGCGTTCTACGAAGTCGATTCCGTGCAGGGCGCCTGGAACTCCGGCCGCAGCGTCGACGGCGGCAACCTGGGCCACCGGCCGGGCGTCAAGGGCGGGTACTTCCCGGTGCCCCCGGTCGATGCCTTCCAGGACCTGCGCAGCGCGATGTGCGACGCGATGGAGGAGCTGGGTCTCAAGGTCGAGGTGCATCATCACGAGGTGGCGACCGCCGGCCAGGGCGAGATCAACGTCGCGGCGAACACGCTCACCAACAAGGCCGACGAGGTTCAGATCCTCAAGTACGCGATCCACAACGTTGCCGCGAGCTACGGCAAGACGGCCACCTTCATGCCGAAGCCGCTGGTCGGCGACAACGGCAACGGCATGCACGTGAACCAGTCGCTGTCGAAGGACGGCAAGAACCTGTTCGGTGGTGACAAGTACGGCGGGCTCTCCGAGCTCGCGCTGTTCTACATCGGCGGCATCATCAAGCACGCCAAGGCGCTCAACGCGCTCTGCAACGCGAGCACCAACAGCTACAAGCGCCTGGTGCCGGGCTTCGAGGCGCCGGTGATGCTCGCCTACTCGGCGCGCAACCGCTCTGCCTCGATCCGGATCCCGCACGTGATGAATCCGAAGGCGCGGCGCATCGAGGTGCGATTCCCGGACTCGACGGCCAACCCTTACCTGTGTTTCTCCGCGATGGTGATGGCCGGCCTCGATGGCATCAGGAACAAGATCCATCCGGGCGATCCGGCCGACAAGGACCTGTACGACCTGGAGCCGGAGGAGGCGAAAAACATCCCGACCGTCTGCCATTCGCTCGACATGGCGCTCGACGCGCTCGACCGGGACCGCGGCTTCCTGAAGGAGGGTGGCGTGTTCACCGACAGCGTGATCGACGCCTACATCGGGCTCAAGATGCAGGAAGTGACGCGTCTGCGGATGTCGACGCATCCCGTCGAGTTCGAGCTGTACTACAGCGTCTGATGCCCGGGCGCGCGACCGGGAGCAGGCACGGCGCCGCGGGGCCGTCCCCGCAGTCATGCGCATGACGTACTTCCCGAATCGCAGGACGTGACTTTGTCAGTGTGTACCGCGGGAGCTATCCTCCGCCGCCATGAGTACTCGAATCCTGGCGCTCGGGTGCCTGCTGGCCGTCCTGGCGGGAGCATCCCACGGCGCGACGCACGAGGTGTGGGTCTGGGTGGACGCGCAGGGCGTCACGCACTATTCCGACCGTCCCGTGCCGGGTGCGAAGCGCACGTCGATTACGAGCCCGTCACCATCCGCCGATGCCCCGACGGTCACGGAGACGTCGCCGCCGACAACGAGCACCGCTCGCCGCCCGTCAAAGCCAGCGGCCGTGAATTACAGCCTGCTCGAGATCTTCCAGCCGGAGAATGGCGAATCGTTCTTCGGCGCCGACACCGTCGTGAACGTGCGGATGCGGTCCGAACCCGACCTGGCGGCGGGGGATGTGTCGCAGCTGTACCTGGACGGGAACCAGGTGGAAGGCCGGGGCCTCGAGTATTCGCTCACCGGCCTCGAGCGGGGCGCGCACTCGATGATCGCCCGGATCGTCGATGCGCAGGGCAACGAGAAGATCCGCAGCGAGCCGCGCGTTTTCCACATCCGACAGGCGACCGTGACCCCCACGCAGAACGTCGGTCCGAACCTGCGCCCGCCGCCGCCGCAGCCGCGGCCGCAGCCGCGACCCGGCACCTGACCCCCGCCGGTCGCCACCGGCGCTCCGCTCCGGAGTGACCGTGGCTGCCGAACCACGCAGCTTCACACGGGCCGGAGAGCCCGAGCTCACCCAGATCCTCGACGGTCTGGCGACTTGCGTGCTGTGGCTCGCCGGCGACGGCACGGTTCTGCACCTGAACGAACCCGCCGAGGGCCTGTTCGCCGTCAGCCGCAATACGGCGGGCGGACGCGCGCTCCGCGAGCTGCTGCGCAACAACGCGGAGCTCGAGCAGCTCATCCTGCGCGCGCGTGCCGCCGCGGCGCCGCATTCGCGACGTGAAGTGCCGTTCGCGACCAGTCCCGGCTCGCCGCAACGCGTCGTGGACGTGACGGTCAGCCCCTTCGACCAGCCCGGCCGGCCAGGTGGCGTGCTGGTCGAGATCACGGACGTGACGCAGCACCAGCGCATCCTGCGCGAGAACGCGCTGCTGACGCAGCTGGGTGGCAGCCGCGCGATGGTCCGGCAACTGGCGCACGAAATCCGCAATCCGCTCGGCGGCCTGCGCGGTGCCGCACAGCTGCTCGAGCGCGAGCTCAAGGACCGTACGCTGCACGAATACACCTCGGTCATCATCGCCGAGGCGGATCGGCTTGCCGGGCTCGTCGATGCGCTGCTCGGGCCGGGCCAGCAGCCCTGCAAGGAGCCGGTCAACATCCACGAGCTCGTGCAGCACGTCGGGCACCTGCTCGCGGCCGAGGCGCCGAACGCCGTGCGGATCGAGCGGGACTACGATCCGAGCCTGCCGCGGCTGCGGCTCGACCGCAACCTGGTCATCCAGGCCCTGCTCAATCTCGGTCGCAATGCCGTGCAGGCGGTGGGCCCGAAGGGATGCATCGTGCTGCGCACGCGCGCGCTCACCAATGCCAGCATCGGCAGCCGGCAGTTTCGCGTCGTGGCCAGCGTGCAGGTCGAGGACGACGGGCCGGGCGTGCCGGCCGAGCTCAAGGACACGATCTTCTATCCGCTCGTCACGGGGCGCGCCGGCGGATCGGGCCTCGGGCTCGCCGTCGCCCAGGACCTCGTCGGCCGGCACGACGGCCTGATCGAGTTCGAGAGCCGGCCCGGACGCACCGTCTTCACGATCCTCCTGCCGTTCGACCACCATGAGCTCGCCAGGGATGCTTAACGTCTGGGTCGTCGACGACGACGCCTCGATCCGCTGGGTGCTCGAGCGGGCGCTCCGGCAGGGCGGCATGAGCACGACCACGTTCGACGAGTCGGAGGCGGTGCTCACGGCCCTGCGCCGGGACGAGCCGGACGTGCTGGTCACCGACATCCGCATGCCCGGGCGCAGCGGACTCGACCTGCTCGAGGAGATACGCGCCAAGCGGCCGCGCCTGCCGGTGATCGTGATGACCGCGCACTCGGATCTCGACAGCGCAGTCGCCGCCTACCAGGGCGGCGCCTTCGAGTACCTGCCGAAGCCCTTCGACATCGACCAGGCCATCGATCTCGTGCGCCGCGCCGCTTCGCCGGGCCAGCGTACCGACACGACCGCGGCGGAGTCGCGCCGCATCCCGGAGATGCTCGGCCACGCCACGGCGATGCAGGAGGTGTTCCGCGCCATCGGCCGCCTGTCGCGGTCGAGCATGACCGTGCTGATCACGGGCGAGTCGGGCACCGGCAAGGAGCTGGTCGCGCGCGCGCTGCACCGTCACAGCCCGCGCGCCGCGAAGGCCTTCATCGCGCTCAACACCTCCGCGTTCACCGCGGACCTGCTCGAATCGGAGCTCTTCGGTCACGAGAAGGGCGCCTTTACCGGCGCGACGGAGCTGCGTCGCGGGCGCTTCGAGCAGGCCGACGGCGGCACGCTGTTCCTGGACGAGATCGGCGACATGTCGCCCGCGCTGCAGACCCGGCTGCTGCGCGTGCTGGCGGAGGGCGAGTTCTACCGGGTCGGCGGCCAGCTGCCGGTCAAGGTCGACGTGCGCGTGATCGCGGCCACGCACCAGAACCTCGAGGCGTACGTCACCGCCGGGCAATTCCGCGAGGATCTGCTGCATCGGCTGAACGTGATCCGCATCGACGTGCCGCCCTTGCGCCAGCGACGCGAGGACGTGCCCGAGCTGCTGCGGCACTATCTCGACGTGGCGGCGCTCGAGCTCGGCGTCGCCCCCAAGATGCTCACCGAAGAGGCACAGGCGATGCTGGTGGCATTCAGCTGGCCCGGCAACGTGCGGCAACTGGTCAATGCCTGTCGCAGGCTGACCGTGGTGGCCGCCGGCCGCGAGATCACGCGCGCGGACATCCCGCCGGACCTCGGTGGTGGAAGCAACGCGGCCGCCGTATCCGCGGAGTGGGCCCAGGCGCTCGCGGGCTGGGCGCAGACGCGCCTGGCCGCCGGCGGTACCGGCCTGCTCGACGAGGCGACGCCGGAGTTCGAGCGCACGCTCATCCTCGAGGCACTCAAGACGGCGCGCGGCGGCCGGCAGGAGGCCGCGCGGCTGCTCGGCTGGGGGCGCAATACGCTTACGCGCAAGCTGAAGGAGCTCGGGCTCGACGAGGCGTGAATCGTTTCAGCAGTAGTTCGCCTCGATCTTCCTCTTCGGCTTTTCGATCTGACCCACGAGCTCGGCGACCGATCGCAGCTTGCCGGCCGCCAGGTATTCCGCGATACCGGAATTGATCTTCCCGCAGACCAGCGGATCGTAGAAGAGCGCGGTGCCGACTCCGATGGTCACGGCGCCGGCGATGATGAACTCGAGCGCATCCTGGGCGCTCGCGATCCCGCCTTGCCCGATGATCGGGACGCCGTGCGGCTGCGCGACCTCGGCGACCTGCATGACCTTGAGCAGCGCGATCGGCTTGATTGCCGGGCCGGACAGGCCGCCCTGGACGTTGCCGATCACCGGACGCCGTGCCGTCACGTCGATGGCCATGCCCATGATGGTGTTGATCACCGCAAGGGCGTCGCTGCCGGCCTCGATGCAGCGGCGGGCATTCTCGCGGATGTCGGTCTGGTTGGGCGAGAGCTTGGTGATGAGGGGCTTCTTCGTGACCTTGCGGCAGGCCTCGACCACGCGCGCCGACATCTCCGGGTAGTTGCCGAACTGCACGCCGCCTTCCTTGATGTTCGGGCAGGAGATGTTGATCTCGATCGCGTCGATCGGAGAATCGTCGAACCGGCGCGTCACCTCGACGTAATCCTCGATCGTCGAGCCGCAGACGTTGGCGATGAATCGCGTCTCGGAGAAGTCGAGCGTCGGCAGGATCTTCCGCACGACATGGTCGACGCCCGGATTCTGCAGGCCGATCGCATTCAGCATGCCCATCGGCGTCTCGTAGACGCGGTGCGGCGGGTTGCCGAGCCGCGGTTCGCGCGTCGTGCCCTTGAGCACGATGGCGCCGACCGCCGCGTTGGAAAAACCCTCGATCCGCGTGTACTCCTCCCCGAAGCCGACGCAGCCCGACAGCAGCACGATGGGCGAGGTGAGCTGGAGGCCGCAGAAGTCGACGGCGAGGGAGGGCGACATGGGCTATGGGCTATAGGCTGCAGGCTGTAGCCAGAGAAAGAGCGTCGGTTCTGATCTCCAGCCTATAGCCTCCAGCCCATGGCCTCTCATCCTGATATGAACCGCTCGAGCTGCTGAATCGTGTCCTTCTGCTCCTCGATCACGGCGCGGACGCAATCGCCGATCGAGATCATGCCCACCATGCGGTCACCGTCGACAACCGGAAGATGACGGATGCGCCGTTCGGTCATGATCTCCATGCAGTGCTGCACGGTGTCGTCGAGCACCACCGTGATCGCGGGCGCGCTCATGATCTGCCACACGGGTGTCTCCGCCGACGACCGACCGAGCAGGATGACCTTGCGCGCGTAGTCGCGCTCCGAAACGATGCCGGCCAGCTCCCCGCCGCGCAGCACCGGGAGGGCGCCGACATGCCGGTCCGCCATGATCTGGATGGCCTCGAGCACGGGCTCCTCGGCGTCGATGGTCCAGACGTCGTGACCCTTGCCGGCCAGCAGGTGCCTCACGCGCAGCATTCGACTTCCCCGGTTGTGTGAACTCGCCGCCTCGATTCTAAGCCAGCGCCGCCACCACGGGGCGGGTCAACGAGCCTCGGACTTTACGGAACGCCGCATCAAGGCGGCCACGGCGTCCCTGGGCGGAGCGTCCTCGTACAGGACCGCGTACAGCTGCTCGGTGATCGGCATCTCCACCGCGGCGCGGCGGGCCACGTCGCGCACCGCGCGGGCGGCCAGCACCCCTTCGACGACCTGTCCGATGGCGCCCTGCGCGTCCTCCCGCGACCGTCCCGAGGCCAGCATCAGGCCGAAGCGTCGATTGCGCGATTGATCGTCCGTGCAGGTCAGGACGAGATCGCCGAGCCCGGCCAGGCCCATGAAGGTGTCCTTCTCCGCGCCTAGCGCCACTCCGAGCCGCATCATCTCGGCCAGGCCGCGCGTGATCAGGGCAACGCGTGTGTTGGCGCCGAAGCCGAGCCCGTCGGAGATGCCGGCTCCGATGGCGAGCACGTTCTTGGTCGCGCCGCCCACCTCCACCCCGATCATGTCGCTGGAGGTGTACGCGCGGAAATTCGGGCCCGAGAGACCCTGCGCGAGCGACAGGGCGTAGGCGGCGTCGCGCGAGGCTACCGTCATCGCCGTCGGCAGGCCGGCGCCCACCTCGCGCGCGAAGGTCGGCCCCGACAGAACCGCGGTCGGCACCGACTCGCCGAGGACCTCGGCCGCCACCTGGTGAGGGAGGCGCCCGGTGGCAACTTCGAACCCCTTGGTAGCCCAGGCGACGCGCGTCGCGCCGCCCATCAGCGGCTTGAGCTCCGTCATGACCTGGCGAAAACCATGGCTCGGAACCGCGATCAGCAGCTCGTCGGCCCGACCCACCGCACGGGTCAGGACCGCTTCCACTGCGAGACGGTCCGGGAACGGCGCGTCCGGCAGATAGCGCCGGTTGCTGCGTGCAGCGGCCATGTCGGCAAGCGCGACCGGATCGCGTCCCCACAGCACCGTCGGATGGCCGGTCCGGGCCAGGTGTATGGCGAGCGCCGTGCCCCAGGAGCCCGCGCCGATCACGGCGATCGCCCGCCGCTCGCGTTCGGTGGCCATGTGCGCGGCCGCCAAGGCCCGTGAGCTCAGTTGACGGCCGTGTTCGGCGGCTGCTGCGCGGCCTGCTGCGCCACGGCGCGGGCGTGCAGCGCCTCGAAGCTCACGAGCGGCATCATGAAGGGCTGGAAACCGCCGCGGGTGACGAGATCGGAGACCGTCGCGCGCGCATAGGCCATCAGGTAGTTCGGCGCCATGATGCTGAGCACCTGCGCGAGCTCGTTCGCAGACAGGTTTCGGATCAGGAACGCGGCGGCCTGTTGCAGCTCGAGCAACCAGATGGTCCGGTCGCCGAGCTTGGCCTCGAGGTTCACCTGCAGGATGATTTCGTGCATGTCCTGCGCCAGCGCAGTCGCGCGCGTCCCGAGGTTGAGGCTGACGCTCGGGCTGCCCTGCGCGCCGAGCACGAAGGGGCCGTTCGGCGCCTCGAACGAGCAGTCCTTGATGTAGACCGCCTGTGGGTTGACCACCGGCGCATTCGGGTCGACCGGGGGCGGCGTCGCCGCCGGGGAGTTTTCCTGGGTCATCGTCCGTCCTTCGTTGTGTGTCTCAAGGTTGCGGCGCCCGGCGGCTTCAGGCGCGTCCGAGCAGCCGATCGAGCTCGCCGGACCGTTCCAGCTCGGAGAGCTCGTCGTAGCCTCCCACGTGGCGCTCGCCGATGAAGATCTGCGGCACCGAGCGGCGGCCGCCGGCGCGGTTCATCATCGTCTCGCGTTCGGCCGGCGTTTCGTCCAGCTTGATCTCGCGGTACGAGACGCCCTTGAGGTCCAGCAGTCCCCGCGCGCGAGCGCAATAGCCGCACCACGTGGTCGAATAAATCACGACTTCGCTTCCCGGGCCCGTCATCGTGCGGTCATCGGCCCCTGGCATCGGTCCGCACCAGCGGCAGGTTCTCGGCGCGCCAGGCTTCCAGCCCGCCGCGCAGACTCGCGACCTTGCTGAAGCCCTGGGCGCGAAGCGTGCGCGCCGCGGCGCCCGCAGTCATGCCGGTCTCGCAGCAGGTGACGACCGGCTTGTCGCGGTATTTCTTCAACGCCTCAACACCCTGCGCGAGCTCGGCGCTGGGGACGTTGCGTGCGTCGATCACGTGGCCCGCGTCGTACTGGTCCTTCGACCGTACGTCGAGCACGAGCGCACCACCCTGGTTCATCAGGCGCACCGCGTCGAGCGGGCCTATAGCCTGGCCACCGCTGCGCGCGCGACTCAGCTCGTAGGCGAGTGCCGCCAGCGCGAGGAGCACGGTGGCGCCGACCAGCACCGGGTGGTTGGCGACGTATTCGAGGAACTGCTGCATGGGGGCCTGAAAAAGGGTCGCGGATTATAGCAGCCCGGCCGAAACGCTAGACTTGCGGACCTTTCCCGAAGACCCCGGTCAACCCCGACGGATGCGCGGACGGCTCTCGAATTCCAGGCGGTCGGTGCCTGCGGTTACCCGCGGCCCGGGCGGCATCGTGTGCGTGCTGCTGCTGGCCGTGCTCGCCCTTTCGAGCCAGGTCCGGGCCGCCGCCGAGCCGACGCCCGCGCAGAAGGAGGCGGAGCTCAAGCGCGTGCAGGGCCGCATCGACCGGGTCCGCAAGGCGGTCAACGCCGACATCGAGAAGCGGGACCGGCTCGGCGTAGAGCTGCGCGACGCGGAGTTGAGCGTGCAGGCGGCGCGCCGCCAGCTGGAGGCCGTGCGCGAGCAGCGCGTCCAGAGCGAATCGAAGCTCGCCGAGCTCACGCGCGAGCAGGCGCGCCGCGAGGAGGAACTCGCGGCGGAGCGGGCCGCGCTGGCAGGCGAGTTGCGCGCAGCCTACGTCAACGGCCGGGAGGAGCAATTGAAGCTGCTGCTCAACCAGGAGGAGCCGGCGGCCTTCGGCCGCACGCTCGCGTACTACGGGTACTTCGGCCGCGCGCGCGCCGGTCGCATCGACGGCATCCGCGACAAGCTCGAGCATCTCGCGCTGGTGCGCGAGAAGATCGCTGCGGAAACCGAGCGCTTGCGGGAGCTCGAAGCCCTCCAGCAGGAGGAGCTCGATGCACTGAAGTCCGCGCAGGGACGGCGCACACGCGCCGTGGCTGCCATCGAGACGCAGATCAAGACGCGCGGCGGCGAGCTCACGCGCCTTACGAACCAGGCCAGGTCACTCGAGCGACTGATCGCGGAGCTGCGCAAGGCGCTCGAGAACGTGCCGGTCGCGAAGGAGGCGCCGTTCGAGAAGCTGCGCGGCAAGCTGCCGTGGCCCGTGCCGTCAGGCAAGGTGCTGGCGAGATTCGGGCAGCCGCGCGCGGGCGGATCGCTGCGCTGGCAAGGCATGCTGGTCGGTACCGACCGTGGCGCGCGCGTGCGGGCGCCCTTCGCCGGGCGCGTCGTATACGCGGACTGGCTGCCGGGGATGGGTCTCATGATCGTGCTCGATCACGGCAAGGGCTACATGAGCCTGTACGGGCACAACGAAGAGCTCTTCCGCAAGGTCGGCGAACCGGTGACCGCCGGGGATGTCATCGCATCCGTCGGTGATTCCGGTGGCCACAACCAACCGGCGCTCTACTTCGAGGTGCGTCGTGGCCGCGAGCCCGTGAATCCCGAGATCTGGCTGCAGAGGCGCTGAGCGTCCGACCGGTCCGCGCAGGAAGCGCGGCCTGATTATGTAGAAACGCGTCAGATGCGCGTCTCGCCACGGCAGGCGGAGCAGGGCAAATTGCGGCTCGCGTCAAGGTCCGCCCGGAGCGAGTCAGCCACGCTATGTCGCAATGGCACCCGTCCCGATTCCCTAGAGCTCTATCCATGCAGACAGCGGCGGCAGTCAGCGGCGCGAGCGCGCCCTCGCGCTCGGGCGCGCTCGAGCCCTACGGGCAGCTCATCCGCATGCTGATGCCGCGCGCCGAGTCGATCGCGATCTACGATCACATGGGCGTGCCCGCGTGGATGAGCGACGGCCGCGACGTGCCCGAGCTGCGCCGGCTGCTGCAGGAGGCGCTGACGGCGGAGCTGCGGCCGGGTGAGCGCAGCCCGGGTCGCATGCAATCGCCGGACTCCGCGCACGCGGCCTATGTGTTCCTGCTGCGCGATGGCGCCGACCGGCTGGTGGGCGCCGCGGGGGTCGTATGCCGCGAAACTGCGAAGCGCGGCGAGGCGCGCCCGTTCACGCTCGTACACGGACTGCTGCGGCCCGTGCTGGAATGCCTGCAGCGCGAGCTCGGCTCGCAGCACGACATCGGCGAGCTGCAGCGCGACCTCGTGGTCCGCGACGGCGACCTGGAGCTGCTGCTGGGCGATGCGCAGGACGAGACGACCAATAACGGCTCGCCCGAGGACTTCGCGCAGCTCGTTCAGGGCTGCGTGGGGCACCTGGGCTGCAGCGTCGGAGCACTGGTGATCCCGGACCGCAACATCGCGGTCTGCCGCACGGGCGAAGGCACGCTGCCGCGGGCCGGCGCCGACGTGCTGACGCAGACCCATCGACCGCTGCTGGCATGGACGCAGCAGCAGCGCAAGACCCTGGTTGCCAACGATCCGAAGGCGGCCGCTGCCCTCGGGCGTGTGCCGTACAAGGTGCTCTGCTGCCCGGTCATGCAGGGTGCGCAGCGGGTGCTCGGCATGCTCGTGCTGTTCAAGCAGCCCGCGGCGCCGGACTTCGACCTGCGCCAGGTGCGGATCGTCGAGCTGCTCGCCCGCCGCGCAGCCCACATCCTGCTGAACGCCTATGATCCGGCGACGGGACTGCTCACTCGGACAGCGTTCGAGAAGCGCGCCCAGGCGTCGTTGCGTGTCGAGGCGCAACCGTGCGAGCACTGCGTCATCTACGTCGACATCGACCGCCTGCACGTGTTGAACGAGAACCTCGGGCTGCACGTGGGCGACGAGGTGATCGTGCGCGTCGCAGAGGTGATCCGGCGCTCGCTCGCGCCGCGGATGCTTGCCGCCCGCATCTCCGGTGACCGGTTCGCCGTGCTGATGGGCGAGGCGACGCTCGACCGCGGGCAGGAGTTCGCGGAGAGGCTGCGCGACGGCCTGGCGGCGCTCGGTTTCATCGCCGGCGACAGGCCCGTCGACGTGTCGGCGAGCTTCGGCGTGGCGCGTGTCGCCGACGGCAAGCAGCCGCTTGCGCACGCGCTCGCGGAGGCGGAGATCGCCTGCAAGGCCGCCAAGGACCGTGGCCGCAACCGGGTCGAGCTGTATGAGGACAGCGACCAGAGCATCGTCCGCCGCTTCACGGACGTCACGCTGGTGGGCACGCTGCGCCAGGCGCTCGCGCAGGACTCCTTCCGGCTCGAGGCGCAGGCCATCGTGCCCCTGAACGGCGCGGCCCCGGGAGCGAAGTACGAGTTGCTGCTGCGCATGACCGACGAGCGGCAGGAAACCGTGGCGCCGGACAAGTTCTTCTCGGCAGCCGAGCGTTACCAGCTCGCGCCCGCGGTCGATCGCTGGGTCGTGAGCAACGTGGTGCGCCTGCTGAAGCCGGTAGCGCGCCCGCTCGCCGACAGGAACGCGCGGTTCTCGATCAACATCTCCGGACAGTCGCTCGGCGACGAGGATTTCTTCGCCTTCCTGGACACGCTGCTGCGCGAGGCGCGGCTGCCGCCGCAGATACTGGCCTTCGAGCTCACCGAGACCGCGGCAGTGGGCAACATCGTGCGGGCCGAGGCGCTCATACGCCGGCTGCGCGACCTGGGCTTCGACGTGGCGCTGGACGACTTCGGGCGCGGCCTCTCTTCGCTCAGTTACCTCAAGACCCTGCCAGTCACCTCCCTGAAGATCGACAGCAGCCTGGTGCGCGACGTGCCCGGCGACAAGCGCTCCCAGGCCATGCTGAGCGCCATCGTCCAGCTGGCCCGGGCAATGGGCCTGCAGACGGTCGCCGAGGGCGTCGAAAGCGACGAAATCCGCCGGATCACCGCTCGGCTGGGCGTGGAATACGCCCAGGGGTTCTCGATCGGCCGTCCAGAAGCACTGGAGTGCGTGATCGAGAGGCTCGTGACGGCTAAACTCTAGCCTCGTCCTGAGCATTCCGGCACGTGACCAAGACCACGCAGACACTGCTGGCCGTGATGGCCGGGGTCCTCATCGGCTCCGGTGCTTCGGTGGTACGCGACGTGTTCGCGGACCTGGACGCATCGGCCCCGGTCGCCCGTCCTCCCGCTGCGCCCAAGGATCTGCTCGAGGAGGTCAAGGAACGCGTTGCCAGCGAGTATGTCGAGGCATTGCCCGCCGGGCGGCTCGAGCAGGCCGCCGTCGACGGAGTCATCGCGAGTCTCGACCCTCATTCGGCGTTCCTCGACGCGGCCGCGTACGACGAGATGCGGGTCAACACCGCCGGCAGCTACACCGGCATCGGCATCGAGGTCAGCGCAGTCAACGAGCAGGTCACCGTCGTCGCCCCGATCGAGGGGTCGCCGGCCGACCGGGCCGGCGTGCTCGCGGGTGACGTGGTGCTGGCGGTGGACGGTGTACCGGTCAGCGCGACGCGCCTGAACGAAGCGATCGAGCGGCTGCGCGGTTTCCCGGGCTCACGGGTCCGCCTGGCGGTCAATCGCGAGGGCGAGCCTGCGCCACTGACATTCGACCTGGAGCGCTCCGAAGTCCACGTACGGACAGTCCGCGCCGAGCCGCTGCCGGGCGGTTACGGATACGCGCGCATCACCCAGTTCAGCGATTCCACGCCGGCCGACCTGGACGCCGCGCTCGCGGGACTGCGCACCGGTCGCCATGCCCGCCTGCGCGGCCTCGTGCTCGACCTGCGCGGCAACCCGGGCGGTGTGCTCGAGGCTGCAGCCAGCGTCGCCGACGAATTCCTCGAGGGTGGGATCATCGTGCGCGGCGAAGGTCGCACGCCCGAGTCGCGCTTCGAGATCGACGCCACCGCCGGCGATGCGCTGCGCGGCGCGCCACTCGTCGTGCTGATCGACGGCGGCTCGGCCTCCGGGGCCGAGATAGTGGCCGGCGCGCTGCGCGACCACGAGCGGGCGACGCTCATGGGCGAGCGCACCTTCGGCAAGGGTTCGGTGCAGACGGTGATCCCGCTGCGCCAGGGCCAGGCCCTCAAGCTCACGACCTCGCGCTACTACACGCCTTCGGGCATCACGATCCATGAGCGCGGTCTCGACCCGGATTTCGTGCTCGCCGGTACGCCGCCCACGCGGCGCGGCGCCGGGCAGCCCGCCGCGAATGATCCGGCCGTGCAGGCGGCCCTGCAGTACCTCCGCGACCGCAGCCTCGGCCCGCAGGTCGCCCGCGCCGGCACCCACTGACGCGAGCGCCTCCGCCCATGGCCCGGGTGCTCGTCCCGCTCGCCGAGGGTTTCGAGGAAATCGAAGCGGTGACCGTGGTGGACCTGCTGCGCCGTGCCGGCATCGAGGTCTGCACCGCCGCACTGGGTCCGGGATTCACCCCGGCGCTGGTTGTCGGCTCCCACGGCATCGGCGTGCGTGCCGATGCGCGGCTTCCGGAGGTCGACGACGCAGCATTCGACATGATCGTGCTGCCGGGCGGGATGCCGGGCGCGGCGCACCTGAAGGAGGATCCGCGCGTCCTGGACCTGCTTCAGCGCGCCAGTGCGCGCGGGGCCTTCGTGGCCGCGATCTGTGCGGCGCCCGGCGTGCTCGCCCACGCGGGCCTGCTTGCAGGGCGCGCGGCGACGAGCTTTCCGGGCTTCCTGGACGGTCAGTCGGCTCCGGGCCTGCAGTTGAGTACGGCGCCGGTCGTCATCGATGGTCGCCTCGTCACCTCGCGCGGACCCGGGACCGCGATCGATTTCGCGCTGACGCTGATCGAGCTGCTCGCCGGCGGGCGTGCGCGGGTTGAGGTCGAGTCGCGGCTGCAGCGGCCGCAACCCGTCGCACCCGGAAGCTAACCCGCGGGGTTCACATCGAGCATCGCCCGCACCGCGCCGAGCAGCGCGCCCACCAGCAGCACCACGATCGGCAACACGCTCAGCGTGAAGCCGGGATTTCGCTTTGACGGATCCGCGACGTAGCCGCGCCAGTAGAACAGCCGGCCCACGACGTACACCAGGCCGATCCAGGCCGCCCAGTTCGGGTGTACATAGATCGCGAACAGTGAGATCGCCGGGATGAAGGCGATCAGCGTTTCGAGCGTGTTCTGGTGCGCGCGGAAACAACGCTCGAAGACTTCGTGGCCCGTGGTCGCGGGCGCCTTGATGCCGTAGCGATGCCGTGCGCGGCCGACCAGCCAGCCAAACGCGGCGTATTCGAGCACGGCGATGACGATCACGACAGCCACGGGTGCCATGCGGTTCCCCCATCACTGGTTTGTGTGGCCGACAGATTCCATTACCATCCCCGCGAGGTCAATCCGCCGGGAGGAGTGGCATGGTCGGTTTCCTGCTGCGCGCAGCGATTTCCGCACTCGGTCTCTGGCTGGCGAGCCTGCTGCTGCCGGGAATCGCGTTCGATACGCCGGCCAAGCTCGCAATCGCGGCGCTGCTGCTCGGCGTCGTCAACGCAGTGGTGCGGCCAATCGCGTTCATCCTCACGCTGCCTATCACCGTGGTCACGCTCGGGCTGTTCCTGTTCGTGCTCAACGCCGCGATGGTCGGCCTGGTGGCGCGACTGGTGCCCGGCTTCACGATCTCCGATTTCTGGACGGCGATGGGGGCGGCCGTGATCGTGTGGATCGTCTCCTGGCTGGGCTCCAGCCTGATCGGCTCAAAGGGCCGGTTGGAGAGATTCCGCAAGTAGGAAAGGGGACATTCTCCATTTCCACCAGCAACGGTCACGGCGCCGGCCGGCCGCATGGTGGAAATGGAGAATGTCCCCTCACCTGGCCGGTGGGAGAGTCACGAGCGCTACGCCCGCGAGTATCACGAACACGGCTGCGAGCTGCGTGCGGTGCAGCGCCTCGCCGAGCACGGACCAGCCGAGCACGGTCGCGATCGCCGGGTTGACGTAGGCGAAGGTCCCGACGCGGTCGGCAGGAGCGCGCTTAAGGAGCCAGGTGTAAGCCGTATAGGCGAGCGCCGAGCCGAAGAGCGCGAGATACAGCATGGAGGCCACGCCCAGCCCGCTCCACTGCCAGCGGGATGGTTCCCCTGCGACGATGCCGGCGATCGCGAGGACGACCCCGCCCAGGAACATCACCACCGCGTTGAAGGCGATTGGCCCGACCGAAAGCTTCGCGTCGCGATAGATGATCGAGGCGACCGCGAAGCTCAGGCTGCCGGCAAGCAGGAGAGCCCGCCAGCCAAGGTACCCCGGCGTCGCGGCGTCGCGCGGCCAGACCAGGAGTGCCACGCCCGCGAAGCCGAGCAGCAGGCCCGTGACCGAGCGCGCGCTCAACTTGTGGCCGCGCGGGCCGATCGCGCCGAGACCCGCGAGCCATAGCGCGGAGCCGGCCGCGAGCAGTGCGGCTTCGTTCGACGGTACGTGGCGCAGCGCAAGGGTGCTGAGGCCGTTGCTGAGCGGAATCATCAGGACCGAGAACAGTCCCGCGTGCACCCATGCGCGGGGGGATCGCGGAAATCGCTCGCGTAATGCCCACGCGACGACGGCGAGCAGGCTGCCCGCAATGACGAACCGCCCGGCCGCGAACAAGAGCGGCGGCAGCTCCTGCACTCCGATGCGGATCGCAAGGAAGGTCGAGCCCCAGACGAGATAGATGACCGCGAAGGCCGCGACGATCTTCGCCCGGCTTGCCGGCCCATCGACGTGCTCAGGCGCGCCGCGATCCGGTGGCATAGAGCCACGCGGCGAGAGCGCCGACCAGCGCGAGGCCGAGCAACTCGCCGAACTGCAGGTGCGACGGCAGCGCCAGCACGTCGCCGCGTCCGGAGCTCACGATCGGGATCGCGATGAAGATCCCCATCAGCGCCTCGCCGGTGATGAGACCGGCGGCGAACAGCATGCCGTTGCGCTTGGCGCGCTCCGCCTCCGGGGATTCGCCGTGCACGCCGAGCCGACGCTCGACGAGATGCGCGATGAGCCCGCCGGCGAAGATCGGCACCGACAGCTCGAGCGGCAGGTAGATCCCCACCGCGACCGCGAGCACCGGAGCGCGGAATTCCGAGCCGCGGTTCTTGAGCCAGACGTCCCAGGCGATGACCGCCGCGCCGACCGCCGCGCCGATCGCGACCATGTTCCAGGGCAGCGCGCCGCCGAACATGCCCCGCGCGACCGAGGCCATGAGCGTCGCCTGCGGCGCGAGCAGCGGGTCCGGATGCTCGGGTGTGGGCACGCCGATGCCGTAGGCCTTGAGCAGCAGGTTGAGTACGGGTGCCATCACGAGCGCGCAGGAGGCTGCGCCAATGGCGAGCATGACCTGCTGCCGCCAGGGAGTCGCGCCCACGATATAGCCGCACTTGAGGTCCTGCAGGTTGTCGCCGCCGATGCAGGCCGCGCAGCACACCACCGCGCCGATCATGATCGCGGCCACGGGGCCGAGCGGCGCGTTTCGGCCCATCAGCAGGATCAGCACCAGCGCCGCGAACAGGATGGTGCAGATCGTGATGCCGGAAACCGGGTTGTTCGACGAGCCCACGAGCCCCGCCATGTAGGCCGATACCGAGCAGAACAGGAAGCCGGT
Source organism: uncultured Gammaproteobacteria bacterium (assembly GCA_963834855.1). Classification (GTDB taxonomy): domain Bacteria; phylum Pseudomonadota; class Gammaproteobacteria; order Steroidobacterales; family Steroidobacteraceae; genus DATJKD01. Next base: position 57,541 of record CAWIDH010000014.1, read on the forward strand.
GACGATCATGATGATCGTCATCGGCAGGCTGACGGCGAGGCTGCCGACGATGTTCTGATAGAGCACGAAGAGCGGCAGCGTGAAGAGCACGATCCCGACCAGGATTCCCCTCATCGGCAGGTCCTGCTCTGTGTGCGCGACCGCATTGGCGGAGCCGGCGCGCGCGGCCGCGAGCCCGCTCTTTATTCCCGACAGCAGCGAGCTGCGGATCGAGATCAGCGCCCACACACCGCCGATCAGCATCGCGCCGACGCCGAGATAGCGGATCTGCGACGACCAGATCGCATACGCCGCGTCCTCGGCGCTGGCACCGGCCACCGCCTCCGCGAGCTCCGGGTTGCCGTCCAGGAAGAACGCGCTGTAGATCGGGATCGCGATGTTCCAGGAAATGATGCCGCCCAGCACGACGAGAACGCCGATGTTGAGGCCGACGATGTAGCCCACGGCGAGCAGCGCGGGAGACAGGTTGGTGCCGATGTAGGCGATGCTCTTGCCAAACCAGCCCGCCGCTGCCGCGGTGTCCGGGATGAGCCGCAGGCCGTTGCCCGCCGCGAGCTTCGCGAGGCCACCGCCGAGAGCGGCGAGCCCGAGAATCTTCACGCCCGCGCCCGGGTTCTCGCCGGTCTTGAGCACCTCCGCCGCGGCCTTGCCCTCCGGAAACGCCAGTTGCTGATCGACGATCAATGCGCGGCGCAGTGGCACCGAGAAAAAGACACCGAGGATGCCGCCCAGGCCCGCGATGGCGAGCACCCACATGTATCGGAAATCGACCCAGTGGCCGAGGATCACGAGCGCCGGGATCGTGAAGATCACGCCCGAGGCGATCGAGGAGCCCGCCGAGGCGCCCGTCTGCACGATGTTGTTCTCGAGGATGCCGCCGCCGCCCAGTACGCGCAGCACGGCCATCGAGACCACGGCCGCCGGGATCGCCGAGGCGATGGTCAACCCGGCGAAGAGGCCGAGATAGGTGTTCGCGGCCGCGAGGATCATCGCGAGGATGATCGCGAGGACGATGGCGCGAACGGTGAGCTGCGGCGGTGCCGTGGTTGGTGTCATGTGATTCTTCTTCGAGAAAATTCGGCTCAGAGCCGATTAATTCCGAATATTCAGCTCCGAGCCGAATTTCCTACCAGCCGCATTTCTGGCCGCGGTTCTGCTCCTTGAGCCACCCCGAGAGCGGGGCGAAGTAATCGAGAATCGCCGAGGCGTCCATCTCGCGCGTGCCCGTCAGCTCGTAGAGCGCGTCCTGCCACGGCACGCTCGCGCCCTTGGCGAGCATCGCGCCGAACTTCCGGCCCGCGACCTCGTTGCCGTAGATCGAGCACTCGTGCAACGGCCCCTTGAACCCGGCCGCCTCGCACAGCGCCTTGTGGAACTGGAACTGCATGATGAAGGACAGGAAATACCGCGTGTAGGAGACGTTGGCGGGGACGTGGTACTTGGCGCCCGGGTCGAAATCGGCCTCGGTGCGCGCCACGGGCGCGGCGACGCCCTGGTACTGCGTACGAAGCGCCCACCACGCAGCGTTGTAGTTCGCGGGCGTCACTTCGCCCGAGAACACCTTCCAACGCCACTCGTCGATCAGCTTGCCGAAGGGCAGGAAGGCGATCTTCTCGAGCGCGAGCTTCATCTGCTGGTTGATCACCGCCTCGCGGGAGGTCCCGGCCTCGGGTACGAGGCCGATGCGCGGCGAGGTAGGCCGGGGTCATCGACAGGTTGACGGTGTCGCCGACGGCCTCGTGGAAACCCTCGTGCGCTCCGGTCTGGAACATGTAGGGCTGGTCCTTGTACCAGAGGTAGTAATAGATGTGTCCGAGCTCGTGGTAGATGGTCCGCAGCTCCTCGTAGGTCGGGCGGATGCACTGCTTGATCCGCACGTCCTCCTTGCCGTCCATGTGCCAGGCGCTCGCGTGGCACTGCACGTCGCGGTCTCGCGGCTGCGTCAGCATCGAGCGCTCCCAGAACGTCTGTGGCAGGGCCGGGAAGGCGATCGACTTGTAGAAGCTCTCCGCCGACTTCGTCATTTTCACGGCGTCGTACGACTGTTTCTCGAGCGCGGAGTCGACGTCCAGGCTGCTGACGCCGGGGAAGGGCTCGAGCAGGTCGTAGATCGAATCCCACTGCTGCGCCCACATGTTGCCGAGCAGGTGAGCGGGGATCGGCTTGCCAGCCGGCACTCGCTCCTCGCCGTACTTCACCGCCAGCTTGCCGCGCGTGTAGCAGTGCAGCTCCTTGTAGAGCGGCTGCACCTGCCCCCAGAGCCGTGCCGCCTCGCGCTGGAAGTCCGCCGCGGACATGTCGTAGTTCGAGCGCCACATGACGCCCAGATCGTCGAAGCCGAACCCGCGCGCGCCCTCGTTGGCAAGCTCGACGTAGCGCACGTAGTCGGCACGGAGCGGCTTCGCTGTCGAATGCCACCCCGTCCACGCGTCCAGCAGCTCGTCGTAGTCGCGGCTCGATTCGAGCACCGCCTTGAGCTGGGTTTCGTCCCGGCACGACTCCGGTCCCTGCGGGCAGTACTTGCCCGAACCGTATTTGGCCTCCATCCCGGCGAGCAGCCTGGAGAACTCCGCGCGCCTGGCGGGATCGTCCGGCGCAGGCGCCGACTCGCGCAACACGCTGAACTTGAGCAGTGCGAGCGTGCGCCTGGACGCCGCGCTCATCGACTGTCCCTCGAACTGCCTTGCGTCCTCGACCGCCTTGCCCAGGTAGGCGAGGAAGCGCTCTTTCGCCTTGGCATTCAGCAGTTGACTGTCGACGTTGATGTAGGTCGCCTGCGTCCAGCCTGCGGCGTTGACCTCGATCGCGAGCTCCGCGAGCTCGCGGTTCACCCGCGCGACGAACTCATCGGCGGTTTCGGACCGCGCCGCGCCGGGCAGGATCGTCAGGGCAAGCGCGCAGAGCACGGCGCGGCGCAGGGGTCCGCTCATGATCGACCCCTTCCCTAGTGGGTGACTTTCTCGGCGCCGTGCATCCAGCGCACGAGCGTGCCTGACAGGAGCCACAGCACGACCGAGAACGCGAAGAGCGTCACCGCGATGCCGCCGAAGATCGCGAGCTCGCCGAGCTGCTCGGCGAAGGAGCCGATGATCCCGGACAGCCAGTTCGCGACGAAGTTGATCATGAACCACACGCCCATCATCAGCGAGGCGAGCCGCAGCGGCGCAAGCTTGGTCACCATCGACAGGCCCACCGGCGAGATACAGAGCTCACCCGTCGTGTGGAAGAAGTAGGCGATCACCAGCCAGATCATGCTGGCCTTGCCGTTCGCGGCCTGGTCATAGACCGCGGCGACCATGGCGAGGAAACCGATGCCGGTCAGGATCAGGCCGTAGACCATCTTGTTGGGCGTCGGCGGATTGCGTCCCTGTGTCCCGAGCCGCGCCCAGCCTATCGAGAAGAGCGGCGCGAGCAGCACGATGAAAAGCGGATTCAGCGACTGGAACCAGCCGGCGGGGACCTCGAACGCACCGAGCATCCGGTCGGTCTTCTCCGCCGCGTACAGGTTCATCAGGCCGCCGGCCTGCTCGAAGGCCGCCCAGAACAGGACGATGAACACGAACAGCATGAAGATCACGCGCAACCGATCGACCTCCTCGGAGGTGAGCGGTTCCTTCCGGCCGCCCGACTTCGCGAGCGCGCGGTGCGCCGCGGGCACGACGCCGATCTCATCCAGGTAACGGCGCGCGAAGGCGAGCTGGATGATCACCGACAGGATCATGCCGATGCCCGCCGCCATGTAGCCGTAACGCCAGCCGAGCGCGGGGTTCTCGCCCAAGGTCGAGCACACGAGTGGCGCGAGGAAGGCGCCGAGATTGATGCCCATGTAGAAGATCGTGAAGGCGGCGTCGCGACGGGCATCACCCTCCGCGTAGAGATCGCCGACCATGGTCGAGATGTTCGGCTTGAAGAAGCCGTTGCCGATCACGAGCAGCACGAGCCCGATGTAGAACAGGCCCAGGTTGCCGGGGATCGCCGAGGCGAGCGTGAACTGCCCGGCCGCCATCACGAGACCGCCGATGATCACGGACTTGCGCTGGCCCAGGTAGTTGTCCGCCAGCCAGCCGCCGATCAGCGGTGTGAAGTACACGAACCCGGTGAAAAGGCCGTAGAGCTTGAGCGCCTCGGCCTGCGAAAAGCCGAAGCCCGGGTTCGCAGTCTCGACGCCGGCGACCAGTGACAGCACGAGCAGCGCCCGCATCCCGTAATAGCTGAAGCGCTCCCACATCTCGGTCGCGAACAGCAGGAACAACGCCTTCGGGTGGCCGAGCCAGGTGTCCCGCGTCACCGCGGGTAGCGATGGAGTCGTCGCAGTCGTCGTGACCATGATTTCTGCTTTCCCGTCAAATGTTTGCGCGGGCGCGCTTATGGCGGCGGAGTGTCAGCCAATTGCCCCCCACGCGCAAGGCTCAACGCACGCCCCCCATCAGTCGGGTGACGGGACGGCTGATGAGCAGGAGCAGTACGCCGATGCCACACCCGTACAGCACGATATTCATGTAGCGCCCCGGCATCGCCGCGACGTCGTTCGGGTCGAAGGTACCCGCGATCAGGCCCGCCGTGAGCTTGCCGAGCGAGCTCGCCAGGAACCACACGCCCATCATCTGTCCAATGAAGCGCGCCGGCGCGAGCTTGGTCACGGTCGAGAGGCCCACCGGGCTCAGGCACAGCTCGCCGAAGGTGTGCACGAGGTAGGTCAACACCAGCCAGTACACCGGCGACTGCACGCCGCCCGCGGCGATGCCGGCCGCCTTGACCATGAACAGGAAACCGAGTCCCATCAGGAGCAGGCCGAATGCGAACTTGAGTGGCGCCGCCGGGTTGAGGCTGCGCTGTGCAAGACCGACCCACAGCGCCGAGAACACCGGCGCGAACAGGATGACGCACAAGGGCTGCACCGACTGCAGCCACCCCGCCGGGATCTCGAATCCGCCGAACAACCGGTCCACGTGGCGCTGCGTGAACAGGTTCATGGAGGAGCCCGCCTGCTCGAAGCCCGACCAGAAGAGCGCGCAGGCGACGAACATGACCATCACCACGACGATGCGCCGCCGCTCGACCCCGTCGAGACCCGCGCCGGTGAAGAGATAGAGGAAATACGCAGCGGCCATGCCGACGAGTACATAGGCCGCCGCCTTGGCCAGCGGCGCCGGATCCACGGCGATCGCGCCCGAAAGCAGTGCCAGCATCAGCGCCGCGAGCGCAGCCACGACCATTGCGAGCTTGAGCCAATCGCCGCGCAGACCTGCGCCCGCATCGTTGCGATGCGGCTTTGCGCCCGCGATGCCCAGCCGCTCCCGCGCCAGCCAGAACTGCAGCAGGCCGAGCGGCATGCCGATCGCCGCCGCGAGGAATCCGACACGCCAGCCGAACTTGAGCGCAAGCCAGCCCGCGATCAGCGGACCGATGAACGCGCCGGCATTGATGCCCATGTAGAAGATCGTGAAGCCGGCGTCGCGCCGTCCGCCGCCCTCCGGATAGAGATCGGCGACCAGGGTCGAGATGCTGGGCTTCAGGAGACCCACGCCGATCACGATCACCAGCAGCCCGGAAAAGAAGAGCTGCGGCGGCCCCGGTGTCGCGAGCATCAGGTTGCCGACCGTCATGAACACGCCGCCCGCGATGACGGCACGCTGCGCTCCGATCAGCCGGTCGGCGATCCAGCCGCCCGGCAGCGCCGCCATGAACACGGACGCCGTGTAGAGGCCGTAGATCGCGGTGGCCGTCTTGTCGTCCATTCCGTAGCCGCCGTTCGCCACCGCGTCGACGAGGAAGAGCACCAGCAGGGCCCGCATCCCGTAGAAGGTGAAGCGTTCCCACATCTCGGTGAAGAACAGGGTCGCGAGCGCGCTGGGGTGACCGAAGAAGGTCCGGGAGCCGTCGAGCAGTGGCATGCGGTTGTCGCCGTTTCGTTCGTGGGCGCAGATTACACTGCCCGAAACCGGCTACTCCCCCGCATCCGCGGCTTCCTCCTCGGCCTGTGATACCGGCCGGTTCTTCTGCAGGAACGCCGCGAGCAGGATGCCGACTTCGTACAGGAGGTACATCGGTATCGCCATCGCGGACTGGGAAATGGCGTCGGGCGGGGTGAGGAACGCCGCGACCACGAAGATGCCGAGCAGGACGTAACCGCGGTTCTTGCGCAGCGTCTTGATGCTGACGAGCCCGGAGGCCACGAGCAGCACCGTTGCAACGGGCGTCTCGAAGGCGAGCCCGAACGCGAAGAAGAGCAGGACGATGAAATCCAGGTAGCTCGAGATGTCGGTCATCATCTTGACGCCGACCGGGGTGGTCATCGTCAGGAAGGCGAACATCAGCGGGAACACGACGAAATACGCGAAAGCGGTGCCCGCATAGAAGAGCACGACGCTGGAGGCGAAGAGCGGCAGGGCGAAGCGCTTCTCGCGCCGGTACAGCCCGGGCGCGATGAATGCCCAGACCTGGTACAGCACGTAGGGCATCGCGACGAAGATCGCGGCGAACAGCGCGAGCTTGAGCGGCGTCATGAACGGCGCGATGACGCTCGTCGCGATCAGCGAGTTGCCCTCGGGCAGCTTGTCGATCAGCGGCTTCGCGACCAGCGTGAAGAGCTCATCCGAGAAGAACGCGAGCGGCACGAAGAACGCGCAAATGGCGATGACCGACCGCAGCAGCCGATCGCGCAGTTCAAGCAGATGCGAGATCAGCGTGCCTTCGGCCAGCTGTTCCGGGTCACGAGTCTCGGGACTCATCGGGCCTGCCCGGCCGCTGCGCGGTATCGCCCGCGTCGGTCGGCGTCGGCGAGTGGATCGTCCGCCCCTCCGACGGTGACTCCCTCAGGGGGTCGTACTGCGCCTCCTGCTCGAGCTGCGCGCGCAGCTGCCGCGCCATTGCGCGCGCGCGCCCCGCCCAGCGACCGAGGTCGGCCGCCAGCTTCGGCAATCGCGCCGGTCCGAGCACCAGCAAGGCGATCGCGAAGATCAGCGCGATCTCGGTGAAGCCGACCTCGAACATGCCTCAGACGCTGGTCTTGCTGTCCGACTTGGCGGCGCCCTCGCGCTCCTCGAAGTCCGCGTCCTTGCCGCCCAGTTCCTTGATCTGGCGCGTGCCCTCCTCTTCGCCCTCGTTCACGGCCTTCTTGAAGCCGCGGACCGCGGCGCCCAGGTCGGAGCCTACGCTGCGCAGCTTCTTGGCCCCGAACAGGATCAGGGCGATGACGAGGATGATGAGCAATTCGCGAAAGCCGATTCCCATTAACGGTCTCCGGTGCCTCTGCGGCGGGTTTCGATGATACGCCAATACTCCCGACGGGCCCGGCGTCAGGCAGGCGCAATGTAGAGACGGAATGTGACCGGCCCGTCATTCACGAGGCTGACACGCATGTGCGCGCCGAAGCGGCCGATGGCGACCCGATCGCCGAGCGCGGCCCGCGAGTGCGCGACCGCGTGCTCGAACACCGCCTGCCCGTGAGCCGGGGTGGCGGCGCCGGTGAAGCTCGGGCGCAGGCCCTTGCTGGTATCCGCAGCCAGCGTGAATTGCGGCACCAGGAGCACGCCACCTCCGGTATCGCGAACGCTCAGGTTCATGCGTCCCGCGGGGTCCGCGAATACGCGGTAGGCCAGGACTCGGTCGATCAGCCGCTCGGCCGAAGTCGCGTTGTCGTTCGGCTCGACTCCCAGGAACACCACCAGCCCGGGCCCGATTGCGCCGACGAGCTCGTCGCCGACCTCGACACGAGCCTCCGTTACCCTCTGCAGCAGCGCAATCATTTACTTAAGCGGCCGTAGATGCGGTCGTAGCTGTGGACCAACACTAAGCATGAGGGAGAGCCGGGCCTTAGGAGCTCAATGGCCACAGAAGCACACTGAAATCCACGAGAAGTAGAAACTGCGCGAAAAACAGCATGCGCTGCCCACAACGCCGAGCCATGCCAGCCATACAGGACACGTACTCCAGCATTTGCGTCGCTCGCGGCCAAATCAAATCTCACTTGGTCGACAAGACGACCGAAAGACCGAAAGATGGGCCATGCGCCTGCCAGAGTGACTAGGAGAACGCAGCCGCGGTGGGGTGATACCGATCGAATTAGTGTCTTAGCTCGCAGTTTGGGTGGTCTCAGGTGTTCCGTGGCCATTTTATCGTTCAGCCGCAGACTGGCAACTTGATGAGCCAACTGTGAGGTAGCAGGCATATCCGTATGAACGTCATGGCAAATTCCTCGCCCTGTCACGGCACCGTCACGAAGCGACGCCACGCTGCGCCCGCAGTCGAGGTCACTGGAGCCGTCCATGAGCCCGATGCCGCCCAAACCGACCTTGAGAGTCCGGACTTGCTTCCTGTCGGACATCCATCTCGGCTTCCGGGGCTGCCGCGCAGAGTATCTCCTTGATTTCCTCGACAATGTCGAGTGTGAAACGCTCTACCTCGTCGGCGACATCGTGGACCTGTGGAGTCTCAAGCGCAGCGTCTATTGGCCGAAGGCGCACAACGACGTGCTGCGGAACCTCCTCGCCCGGGCGCGCAGCGGTACGCGGGTGATCTACATTCCCGGCAACCACGACCGGCCGTTCCGCGAGTTCCACGGCTGGGTCCTCGGGCAGGTCGAGATCCTGTCCGAAGCGGTGCATGAAACCGCCGACGGGCGGCGGTTCCTGGTCCTGCATGGCGATGAGTTCGACAGCGTGATCCGCGCGAGCCCGCTGCTCGAGTCGCTCGGCAACCGGGCCTACGCCTTCGTTCTCCGGCTCAATCGCTACGTCAACGCGGTGCGGCGACGCCTGGGGTACCCGTACTGGTCGGTCGCGGCTTTCCTCAAGCACAAGGTCAAGAATGCCGTCACCTACATCTCCAATTTCGAGCGCGCGGTGGCCTTCGAGGCGCGGCGTCGCGGCGTCGATGGCATGATCTGCGGCCACATCCACCGTGCGGAGATCACGGACATCGACGGCATCGCCTACTGCAACGACGGGGACTGGGTCGAGAGTTGCACCGCGCTGCTGGAGGACTTCGAGGGGCGGCTGTCCCTGCTGCGCTGGACCGAGGAGGTGCAGGTCCTCCGGGACCCGGCCGCCCAGGGTCGCCTGGTGCCTCAGGCCGCGTGAGGATCGCGCTCGCGACGGATGCCTGGTCGCCGCAGACCAACGGGGTCGTGCGGACGCTGTCGATCACCGTGCGGGAGCTCGAGCAGGCGGGTCACGCCGTCGAGGTCGTGCACCCCGGCCATTTCCGCACAGTGCCGTGCCCGACCTATCCCGAGATTCGACTCGCGCTGTTTCCTTACCGCGGGCTGGCGCGTCAGCTCGACCACTTCGGCCCCGACGCCGTGCATGTCGCGACCGAAGGGCCGCTCGGCATGGCGGCCCGGCGCTGGTGCCGCAGGCGCGGCCGACCGTTCACGACGTCCTATCACACGCAGTTCCCGGAATACGTTCGGGCGCGCGCGCCGATCCCCACCGGGCTCACCTACGCGCACCTGCGGCGTTTCCACGGCGCGGCGGCGCGCACGCTGGTCGCGACGCCGTCGATGCAGCGCCAACTCGAATCACGCGGGTTCCGTAACCTCGCGCTGTGGAGCCGCGGTGTCGACACCGCCCTCTTCCGCCCGCAGGCGAAGGACCACGTCGAGCTGCCGCGTCCGTTGTGGCTGTACTTCGGTCGGGTCGCCGTGGAGAAGGGCATCGAGGATTTCCTCTCGCTCGACGTTCCGGGCAGCAAGCTCGTAGTCGGCGGCGGGCCGGCCGAGGCGACGCTGCGCGTCCGCTACCCGGACGCGATATTCGCCGGGTATCGCTTCGGCGAGGAGTTGGCGAAGGTCGTGGCCTGCGCGGATGTGTTCGTATTCCCGAGCCGCACCGATACCTTCGGCCTCGTGTTGCTCGAGGCGATGGCCTGCGGTGTGCCGGTGGCCGCCTATCCGGTGACGGGCCCGGTGGACGTGGTCGTGAACGGGGTCACCGGCGTGCTCCATGAGAACCTGCGCACGGCCGCGCTCGCCGCGCTCGAGCTCGACCCCGCCGCTTGCCGCGCTCACGCGCTGCGTTACACCTGGCAGGCCGCGACCCAGTCAGTTCCTCGCGCAGCTCGCAACGTAGAAAAAGGGGACATTCTCTATTTCGCCGGCCCGAGGCGACGAATGCGTCTCGCAGCGACGCACGTGCCGCAAAGGAGAAATATGGAGAATGTCCCCTTTTTCTAAAGGGGCGCGAGTTCGCGGGCGCGGGCAAAGGCCTCTTCGGCCTGCGAGTTTCGACCGCGCGCACGGTACGACTCGGCGATCAGCTGCCAGGCCTGCGATTGCGTGCCGTCGTCACCGACCGACATGGCGAGCGCCTTGCGGGCCATCCCTTCCGCCTGCGGAAAGTTTCCCTGGTCCATGCGCAGCCGACCGATCTCGATCCAGAGCAGCGGATTGTTCGGCTCGATGCGCAGCGCCCGATCGAGTGAAACCGCCGCGCCCGGCAGGTCTCCGCGCTTACGCTGACCCTGCGCCTGGGTGACCAGCGCCTTGCTCGCGGGGCTCAGCGTGGCCGGCGGCGCCCGCGGGCGCTCGCGGGGCGGCGGCAGCGGCATCGGCACCTCGATGGACGGTTCGACCTCCGGTGTCGGCCCGGTGATCACGGGCGGCGTCGTGACCGTCGGTCCCTCGCCTGGCGCCGGTGGCGTGCGATCGCGCGGCGGCGCGGGTGCCTCGGTCCGAAACGGTCCGGTGCTGCAGGCCGCCAGGGCGACGAAGCAGGTGAAAACGCAGGCGTGGACGAATCGCATTCGGCTGTCCTGTTTCAGGAGTTCCGGGCCTGCGGGGTCCACTGCCCGGCACACCGCCGTGGATCAGGTTTCCGGCGGCGCGATGATAGCGCCTTGCGCGGGAGGGGTGCCGCGCGGTTCGGTTGCGCGATCGCCCCAGGGCAGGACCACGGGCCAGTCGCCCTCGTCCGAGTCCGGCGGGCAGAGCGCGCTGGGCGGCAGCGTCTGATCGATCAGGAATGGCAGGGCCAGGGCGGTGCCGCTGCAGTACGGCGATGTCTCGTCGCCGGTGTAGTAGTCGACCCAGCGATCCTCGAGTGTCTCCGGCATCAGTGGCTCGAAGGACGCGGTGTCGATCGATCCCATCAACTTCGACCAGGCGGCGAGCGCTCCGGTCGTGCCGGTGAGCCCGGTCGAGCTGTTGTCGTCGTGGCCGACCCAGACGACGAGCAGGTCCGATCCCGAGAAGCCCGCGAACCAGCTGTCGCGATAGTCGTTCGAGGTGCCCGTCTTCCCGGCGACGACCAGGTTCGGCGGCAGGTTGCTGCGGGCGGGACGACCGGTGCCGCGGTTCATCACTTCGATCAGCATCCGGTCGAGCTCGTAGACGGCCTCCGGATTGGCCACCTGCTCGACCTCGAGCTCCGGCGCCTTGAGCGGCTTGTTCTGCTCGTCCACGACCGCGCGCACGGCGCGCAGCGGCGATCGGAACCCGCCATTCGCCAGCGTGTTGTAGATCTGAGCGACTTCCAATGGACTCAGGTTGGCCGCGCCGAGCAGCATCGACGGATAGGCATTGGGTCGCTGCTCGAGACCGAGCTCTACGTATGTCTCGGCCACGCGGTCGAGCCCCACCTCGAGTCCGAGGTTGACCGTCGCGAGGTTGAGCGACTGCGTCAGCGCGCGGACCATCGGCACGGGCCCATGCAGCTCGTTGGTGAAGTTGGTCGGCTTCCAGGTGTCGCCGTTTGGAAGCTTGAGCTCCACCGCCTCGTCCTGCAGGTAGGAGACCGGTGTGAACTCCTCCGTCTCGAGCGCCGCCAGGTACACCATCGGCTTCGCGAGCGAGCCGATGGGTCGCCGGGCGTCGAGCGCCCGGTTGAAACCGTCGAACGAAGAACGCCGACCGCCCACGACGGCCGTGACCTCCCCCGTCTGCGGCGAGGTCGCGACAATCACGCCCTCGAGGCCTTTCGTTCCCTTGCGGCCCGACTTCTCGAGACGCTCGAGCTCGCCACTGAGCGCGCGCTCGGCCTTGTCCTGCAGCAACGGGTCGAGCGTGCTGAAGACCACGAGCCCCGCCTCGGTCAGGTCTTCTTCCTTGTAGTCGCGTCGAAGTTGCCGTCGCACCAGGTCCAGGAACGCCGGGTAGTAGCCCGCGCCCAACCGGCCGGGTTCGGTGATGCCGAGCGGGCGCTTGGATGCGTCCGCTGCTGCGTCAGCCGGGATGACGCGCTGCGCCGCCAGCAGCTTGAGTACCAGGTTGCGTCGCTCGAGCGCGCGGTCGGGGTGCCGCCGCGGGTCGTAGTACGAGGGGCCGCGCACGATCGCGACCATGAGGGCGATCTCGTGCAGGTCCAGCTCGGCGAGCGGCTTGCCGAAATAGAACTGGCTCGCGAGACCGAACCCGTGCACGGCGCGCCTGCCGTCCTGGCCGAGATAGATCTCGTTGATGTAGGCGTTCATGATGTCCGCCTTCTCGAACCGCGACTCGAGGATGACGGCCATCACGGCCTCCTCGATCTTGCGGCGCAGGGTCCGCCGGCTGTCGAGGAAGTAGTTCTTGACCAGCTGCTGCGTCAGCGTGCTGCCGCCCTGCTCGACCTGGCCGGCGCGGACGTTGGCGAACGCGGCGCGCAGGATCGCGGACGGGTTGATGCCGTGGTGCTCGTCGAACTTGCGGTCCTCGACCGCCTTGAGCGCCTCGGGCAGCATCGGGGGCACCTGGTCCGGCGAGACGACGATGCGGTCCTCGCCGTGCACGGGGAAGATGCTGCCGATCAGCAGCGGGTCGAGCCGATACACGGGAATGTCGACGCCCTTCGGGTCGGTCAGCGAACTGATGGACTCGCCGCTGAATCCGAGCCGCAGCGAACGCGCGGGCTGCAGCTCGTCGGAGAAGCGGAACGCCCGCACGTGCACTTCGACGCGCTGGCCGCGCCGGCGATAGGTGCCCGGCCGATTCGGAGTCTTGACCGCGAGATAGCCCAGGCGATCGAGCTCGAACGCGAAGCGCTCCGCCGACAATGCCTGGCCGACGTACAGGTCGACGGGCTGGGCATAGACCCGCGCCGGCAGCGTCCAGCGCCGGCCCTCGAACTGCGCGGTGACGCGCCTGTCGAGCACCGCGACCGCGATCAGCGCCGCCAGCAGCAGTAGCAGTAACAGCAGGGTGACTACAAAGAAACCGCGCTGCAGTTGGCGACGGACCCGTGACGAGAGCTTTCTGCGCGCCATTTCCTCAGGCTTGCGGCTTGGAGACTGGAGGCAGAAGTCTACCGTTTTCCCGGCGCGCGGCGGGCGCCGAGCCTGTTTCGAGCGCGACGTCTCACTTGCGCCAGAACGCCGGCGTGAACAGCACGAGCACCGTGAAAATCTCGAGCCGGCCCAGGATCATCACCAGGCTCAGGATCCACGTCTGCAGGTCGTCGAGCACGCCGTAGTTCGATGCCGGGCCGACCAGGCCGAGTCCCGGGCCGGCGTTGTTGATGCTCGCCACGACGCCGGTAAAGGCGGACAGGAAATCGAGCCCGGTCAGCAGCAGCGCGAACGTCGCAGCGACGACCGACATGAAGTAGAGGAAGGTGAATGCCAGCACGGCGAACGCGATCTCGTTGCGGATCACCTGGCCGCCGATCCGCAGCGGCAGCACCGCGCTCGGATGCAGCAACCGCAGGATCTCGCGCCCGGACTGGCGCACCAGCACGAGCGTGCGGATCATCTTGATGCCGCCACCCGTCGAGCCGGCCGCGCAGACGAGGCAGGACAGCAGCAGCATCCACATCGGCACGAAGATCGGCCATTGCCCGAAATCCGTCGAGGCGAAGCCACAGGTCGTCGCCAGGGTGACGACATTGAAGGACGCGAACCGAAGTGCGGTCCACAGGTCCGGATACGTTCCCACGGCGAGCAGATACAGCGACGCGACCACGCAGCTGATCGCGAGCACGGCAACGATCGCCTTGGCCTCGGGGTCGCGCGCGTAGACGCGCAGCGAGCGGCCCCGGACAGCGAGGAAATGCGTCGCGAAGTTCATCGCGGCGACGACGTGAAAGGCGATCAGCACCAGCTCGATCGGCACCGAGTCGAAGAACCCCACGCTCGCGTCGTGCGTCGAGAACCCGCCCAGCGCCATGACCGAGAAGGCGTGACAGAAGGCATCGAACCAGTCCATGCCCGCGACCTTGAGCCCCAGGACGCACGCGGCCGTGATGCCGACGTAGACCAGCCACAAGCGCCTTGGCGGTCGAGGCGATGCGCGGCGTGAGCTTCGAGTCCTTCATCGGGCCGGGCGTCTCGGCCTTGAAGAGCTGCATGCCGCCGACGCCGAGCAGCGGCAGGATCGCGACGGTCAGCACGATGATGCCCATGCCGCCGATCCAGTGCATGAGGTGCCGCCAGATGTTGATCGACGGCGCGAGCGCGTCAAGACCGCTGATCGTCGTGGAGCCCGTGGTCGTGAGGCCGGAAGTGGCCTCGAAGAAGGCGTCGGTGAAGGACATGCCGCGGCCGTCGAGCATCAGCGGCAGCGCGCCCACCGCCGGAATCAGCGTCCAGGCGAGCACGACCAGCATGATGCCGTCGCGGATGCGCATCTCGCGCCGGAAGCGGCGCGTCGCGAACCAGAGCGCGAGGCCGCCGACGAAGCAGAGCGGCGGCGCTCGAGATGAAACCGGGCATGCCGTCGTCGCGGCGCGCGAGCGCGAGCACGAGCGGCGCCAGCATCGCGATGCTGAACACCATCACGACGGCCGCGAGCACGTTGACGATCGGGAAGACGGTCTGGCGCAGCGCGAACTGCGCCTCCTGGATCAACCCCACCCGGCCGGCGGTCGCGCCGAGCTTCATGCCTGGAACAGGCGACCGACGGCTGCGACGTGCCGGCGATCCGTGAGGAAGAGGATCACGTGGTCGTTGGCCATCACGACCGTGTCGTGATGGGCCATGATGACTTCCTCGCCGCGCACGATCGCGCCGATGCTCGCGCCCTCGGGCAGCGGGATCTCCTCGACCCGGCGGCCGACGACGGGTCCGCCGGAGCGGCTCGGCGCGACGCACTCCATCGCCTCCGCCGCACCGCGCCGCAGCGAATGGACCTGCTCGACCTCGCCGCGGCGAACGTAGGCGAGCAGCGATCCGATGGTGACGGTCTGCGGCGAGATCGCCACGTCGATCGCGCCGGTCTCCATCAGCTCGGCATAGGCGGGCTTCGAGATCAGGGCCATGACCTTGGGGCAGCCGAGGCGCTTGGCGAGCATCGCCGAGAGGATGTTCGCCTCCTCCGAGTTCGTGAGCGCGACGAAGGCGTCGACGCCGTCGATGTTCTCCTCGACCAGCAGCTCCTCGTCCGCGGCGTCTCCGTTCAGCACGATGGCGCTCGACACCTGCTCGGAGATCCGCGCGGCGCGTGCCGGGTCGCGCTCGATGATCTTGACCTGGTTCTCCTCCTCGAGCGCCTGCGCGAGCCGCAGGCCGATGTTGCCGCCGCCGGCGATCACGACGCGGCGCACCGGGTCTTCGCGCTTCCGCATCTCGCTCATGACGACGCGGATGTCCTTCGTGGCGGCGAGGAAGAACACCTCGTCGCCGGGCGAGATGACGGTGTCGCCGTCGGGAATCAGGCTGCGGCCGGCGCGGTAGATCGCGATGACGCGCGTCTCGACGTCGGGCAGGTGCTTGCGGATGTTGCGCAGCGGCTGCCCGACCAGGAGGCCGCCCTGCACCGCGCGCAGGCCGACCAGGCGCACGCGCCCGCCCGCGAAATCGACGACCTGCAGCGCTCCCGGGTAGCGGATCAGCCGGTGGATGTAGCTGGTGACGAGCTGCTCCGGGCTCACGAACATGTCGACCGCGAAGCCGGTGCCCGCGGGCGCCGCGCTGTCCTGGGCGGACACGAACAGCTCCGGGCGGCGCGTGAAATCCGGCGAGCGGATGCGCGCGATGCGCGTCGGCGTGCGGAAGAGCGTCCAGGCCACCTGGCAGGCGACGATGTTGACCTCGTCGCTGTTGGTGAGCGCGACGAGCATGTCGGCGCCCGCGGCACCGGCCTGCTCGAGCGTGCGCGGGCTCGCGGCGTTGCCGCGCACCGTGCGGATGTCGAGCCGGTCCTGCAGGTCGCGGAGCACCTCGTCGTCGACGTCGACCACCGTGACGTCGTTGTCCTCCTCGCGGGCGAGATGATAGGCCGCCGTCCGGCCGACCTGGCCGGCACCGAGGATGATGATCTTCACGGTTGGAGACCTTGAGGGTTACGACGTCCGCTGTTCTTGGGAAACGGGGACATTCTCCATTTCCACTGAAAACTCCCTTCTCGCGAAACAGCCGGATCGCGGAAATGGAGAATGTCCCCATTTTGCGCCGATTGTAGCCCGGTCAGACGGTCTCGAGGTTGGCGTAGCCCATCATCAGCCACTTCGTTCCCTGCCGCTCGAAGTTGACCTGCACGCGCGCATTCGAGCCCTGGCCCTCGACGCTGAGCACCACGCCGTCGCCGAATTTCTGGTGCCGCACGCGCTGGCCGAGCTTGAGCCCGCCCGGCGCCTCGTCCGTGAACCGGCCCGCGCGCGCCGGCACGTACGCCGGGCGCGAGACCTGCACGCGCGGGCGCACCTCCTCGATGAGCTCGGCCGGCACCTCGGCGATGAAGCGGGACGGGGCACCGTAGCTGTCCACGCCGTGCATGCGCCGCTGTTCGGCATAGGTGAGGTACAGGTCGCGCATGGCGCGCGTGGCGCCGACGTAGCAGAGCCGGCGCTCCTCCTCGAGGCCGGCAACGTCGGTGATCGAGCGCTGGTGCGGGAAGAGGCCGTCCTCCATCCCGCAGAGGAACACGACGGGGAACTCGAGCCCCTTGGCCGAGTGCAGCGTCATCATCTGCACGCAGTCCTCCCAGGCCTCTGCCTGGCCCTCGCCGGACTCGAGCACCGCGTGCGAGAGGAACGCCGCGAGCGGCGCCATCGTCGCGTCTTCGGGCTCGAAGCCACGCGCGGCGCTGACGAGCTCCTCGAGGTTCTCGAGCCGGGCTTCGCCCTTGTCGGCCTTCTCCTTCCGGTAGTGCCCCGTGAGCCCGCTCGCCTGGATGACGTGGTCCACCTGCTCGTGCAGCGGCAGCTCGCGCGTTTCCGAATCGAGGCGCTCGATGAGCGCAAGGAAGGCCTGCAGGCTGGCGCCGGCGCGTGCGCCGAGCTCGTCGGTGCATGCTCCGCTCGCGCGCCACAGCGACGTCGCGTTGGCGCGCGCGTACGCACGCAGCACCTCGAGCGTGCGCATGCCCACGCCGCGGGCGGGCAGGTTGACGACGCGCTCGAAGGAGGCATCGTCGTCGCGGTTGCCGATCAGGCGCAGATAAGCGAGCGCGTCCTTGATCTCGGCGCGTTCGAAGAAGCGCAGCCCGCCGTACACGCGATACGGGATGCGGCCCGCGAGCAGGTATTCCTCGAACACCCGCGACTGCGCGTTCGAACGGTACAGGATGGACGCTTCGGCACGCTTGCCGCCGCGTGCGATCCAGTCGCGGATACGGTTGACCACGAATTCCGCCTCGTCGCGCTCGTTGTAGGCGCGGTAGAGGCGGATCGAGGCGCCGCGCTCGCCGCTGGTCCAGAGCTTCTTGCCGATCCGCCCGCCGTTGTTGGCGATGATGGCGTTCGCGGCGGCGAGGATGTTG
Organism: uncultured Gammaproteobacteria bacterium; assembly: GCA_963834855.1. Taxonomy (GTDB): domain Bacteria; phylum Pseudomonadota; class Gammaproteobacteria; order Steroidobacterales; family Steroidobacteraceae; genus DATJKD01. The sequence continues at coordinate 75,149 of CAWIDH010000014.1, forward strand.
CCGGTAGAGCGGTAGTTCTGCTCGAGGCGGAAGAGCATCACGCCGGGAAAGTCGCGACGGAACTGCTGCAGGTTCTCGACGCGGGCGCCCCGCCAGCGATAGATGGACTGGTCGTCGTCGCCGACCACGAAGGGGAGGCTCTTCGACCCCGCGAGCGCCTTGAGCCAGCCGTACTGGATGGCATTGGTGTCCTGGAATTCGTCGACCAGGATGTGGCCGAAACGCGCGCGATAGTGCTCGACGAGACCCGGCGCCTCGCGCCAGAGCTCGTAGCTGCGCAGCAGCAGCTCGGCAAAGTCCACCACGCCGTTGCGCCGGCAGGTCTCCTCGTAGGCCTCGTACAGCCGGATCATCTGGCGCCGCGTCGGGTCGCCCTCGTCCTTGAGATGCTTCGGGCGCAGCCCCTCGTCCTTCTGTGCGTTGATGAACCAGGCGATCTCCTTCGGAATCCAGCGCGCCTCGTCGAGATCGAGCGAGCGCACGATCTTGCGGACCAGGCGCTGCTGGTCCTCGGCGTCGAGGATCTGGAAGGACTGCGGCAGCCCGGCCTCGCGCCAGTGCATCCGCAGCAGCCGGTGGGCGATGCCGTGGAAGGTGCCGACCCAGAGCGGCGCCGACGGCAGGCCGAGCTGCGTCTCGATGCGGCCGCGCATCTCGCCGGCGGCCTTGTTGGTGAAGGTGACGGCGAGGATCCCGTGCGGAGAGACGTTCTCCACCTGCACGAGCCACGCGACGCGGTGCGTGAGCACGCGCGTCTTGCCGCTGCCCGCGCCCGCGAGCACCAGCGTCGGCGCGAGCGGCGCAGCGACGGCCTGGCGCTGCGCGTCGTTGAGCGCGTCGAGGAGGTGGGAGACGTCCATGGGGGGCGCGATTGTAGCAATCCGCGCCCCGTGCGAAGTCGCGTCCTAGCTTGCGGCGGCCCTGCTGGCTTCCTGCGCGCCGGAGGCGCCGGACCGCCAGGCGTCGCTCGTATACTCCATGTACCGCGCAGTCGTCGCGGCAACCTCTGTCCCGTAGTAGCGCGCGACGACGTGCAGCGCCATGTCGATGCCGGAAGTCAGGCCGCCGGCGGTCGCGATACGCCCGTTGTCGACGAACCGCAGCCCGCGGCGCAACTCGACGTCGGGGAACTCGCGCGCGAAGCGGTCCCAGAAGTCGTGATGCGTCGTGGCCGGCAGACCGGCCAGCAGTCCCACCTGCGCCAGCTTGAACGCGCCGGTGCAGACAGACATCGTCACGTCCGTGTGCGCGCTCATCCGCTTGAGCCAGGCGAGCGAGGCGTCGGTCGCCTGGTGCGCCGGCACGACGATGACGTTGGGTTCGGGGGCGTCTGCCACGCTGTAGTGCGGCTGGACCTGCAGCCCGCCGGTCATGCGAAGCAGCCCGCGCGCGGGTGCCACCGTGTACAGCTCGAAGGGGTGCGAGTGCATGATCAGGCCGTCGAGCATCGTGTCCTGGAAGACTTCCCACGGGCCCGCGGTATCGATCACGTTGGCGGAGTCACCGAGCAGGAAGGCCACCCGGACGCGCTTGCGCCTGGGCAGGGCCTGCCCGACCGCCGGGGAACCGAACAGGGCGACCGATGCGCCCAGCATGCTGCTCAGACAGTCTCGACGGTTCATCGCATCGCTCCGTCGGGTGGACGGGAAGCGATTCTCATCCCGCCGTGGTCTGGCCGATATGACAACATGAGCGTCATTTCCTGCCATCCGCGTGGCGTGACGATGCCGCGGCGGCGGAGACTGCATCGTCCTCGCTTGCACGTCGGAGGTGTCGTCGAATGGCTGCACGATCGACTGCGCTGGCGCGTGACGCAGCGGCGACCGGCGTACCCACCGCGTGGCGATGCTCGGCTACCCGCAGGCCCAGGTGCTCGACATCACCGGGCCGCTCGAGGTCTTCGCGCGCACCAGCCGCTGGCTGCGCGATCACGCCGGGCGGCGTGCTCCCGCGTACGCGGTGGAACTCGTGGCCGCGCGGCGCGGACTCATCGAGACCTCGGGCGGGCTTCGGCTGCTCGCGACCCGTGGCTACCGCGAGCTCGGCCGCGTCGACTCGTTGCTGGTGGCCGGCGGGATCGGCTACGAGGCCGCGGCGCGGGACGCGGCCCTGCTCGCCTGGCTGCGCACGCGGGCGGGCAGCGTGCAACGCGTGGGATCGATCTGCACGGGGGCGCTGATACTGGCCGCGGCGGGCCTGCTCGACGGCCGGTCGGCGACCACACACTGGGCCTATTGCGACCGCCTCGCGCGGTCGGCGCCGCGCACCCGCGTCGAGCCCGACTCGCTGTACGTGCAGAGCGGCCGTGTCTATACCTCCGCGGGCGTCACCGCCGGCATGGACATGGCGCTGGGCATGGTCGAGCAGGACTGGGGCAAGGCCGTCGCGCTCGCCGTCGCACGCGAGCTCGTCATGTTCGTGAAGCGCCCGGGCGGCCAGTCGCAGTTCAGCAGCCATCTCGAGGCCCAGCAGCGCGACGATCGCTTCGGTGACCTCGAACTGTGGATGCTCGAGCACCTGGACGCGGACCTGTCCGTCAAGCATCTCGCGCGACGCTGCAGCATGAGCGAGCGGCACTTCGCGCGGCTGTTCGCGGCGCGGATCGGTCGCCCGCCGGGGAGCCACGTGGCCCGACTGCGCATCGATGCGGCACGGCGCCGCATCGAGGAGGGGGCGTCGCGGCTGAAGGACGTCGCGCGCGAGTGCGGTTTCGGCGACGAACAGCGATTGCGCCGCGCCTTCCGCCGCACCGTCGGGGTGACCCCGCAGGAATACCAGCAGCGCTTTTCCTGATGCGAATCCATTTACCGGCGAACGCGTGCCGCGGCCCGCGGCTGTGGCATCCAGCGTGCGACGATGATTGCGGCTGCGATCGCAACGCCGACGTCCGCCCAGCCCGGCGCCGGGCCCGGCATCCCTGATGCGAGCACCTGGAGCGACAGTGCGAGCAGCATCGTCAGTCCCGCTGCGACGTGCGGCAGGAGCCCGGCGCCGGCGAGCAGCCAGCCGAGGGAAAGGTAGCCGAAGGCCTTGCCTGCGAGCACCGGCACTGCGGGCCGGCTCGCGAGGAAATCGGGAAACCCCGGCCAGGCGAAGGCGAACGCACGCGGCCCGCCGATGAGGTCAGCCGCCGCCGGCCAGGCGAGCCACGCCACGAGCGCCGCCGCCAGCAGCGCGGCACGCGGGCGCTCCCCGAGCCGGTTGATCAGCACGAGCGACGGCAGCAGCAGCACGAGCGCGACGATGAGGTCGACGCTGAGCACGCTGCCGCCGACGAACGTGCGGCCGACCAGTACGACGGCGATGATGACCAGCAGGACGTCGACCGCGCGCTGGCGCTGGACGAGGTGAAAAACGGCCTCGGCCACGATGAGCCAGCCGATCAGGTACGCCGCCGTTTCGGCGAAGCGGAGATTCGGTGTGAACAGCGGCCGCACCGCGCGCTTCAACTGGCCCAGGCTCGCGTCGGGCAGCAGCGGCCAGAGCCGCATCACGAGCCAGAGCACCACGATGAGCGCGGCGACTGTGCGGGCCCGGTTGACCGGGGCGTCCTGTGGAGCGAGGCGCGCGCCGAAGGCGTGCCAGGTCGAGCCGCCCAGGGCACCCGCGAGCGCGCCGACGCAGTTGAGGGTCAGGTCGGTGAGACTCGGGACGCGCGGCTCGATCGACGCCTGCAGCAGTTCCATCGACAGGGAGAGCGCCGCCGCGCCGATCACCGCGGCCAGGAGCGCGGCGACACGCTTGAGCCGCGGCTCGACGATGAGCGCGATGCAGAATCCGAGCGGCGCATACAGCAGCACGTTGTTCAGCATGTCCCCGCGCGAGGCACGCGCCCAGGTCAGCAGGTCGAGCGCGGCGAGCATCGACGGTCCGTCCGCCAAGAAGCGGAACGGATACAGGGACACGTACAGGATCAGGAGGACGGCGACTGCGAGCAGCAGCGGTGCCGCGAGGTGCGGACGGTGCGCCATGCCGCTCAATACCGGAAGCCGATGCGGATCATGGCGTAGTGATCGACGAGCAGCGCGGCAAACAGCAGCATCAGGTAGTTCACGGAGTAGCGGAACACCTTCATCGGCAGGTGCGCCGGCGCGTCCCGGCGCCTGAGCGCGATCGCATGGCGCGTGAACAGCGCGCCGAGCACGAGCGCGGATGCCAGGTAGATGAGGCCGGACATTCCCGTGATGTACGGAAGTACCGTGACGATCACCAGCAGGATCGTATAGAGCAGGATCTGCAGCCTGGTGAACTCGACGCCGTAGGCGACCGGCAGCATCGGGATGCCGGCCTTCGCGTAGTCGTCGCGGCGCGCGATGGCAAGCGCCCAGAAGTGCGGCGGCGTCCACGCGAAGATGATCAGGAACAGGAGCAGCGCGTGCGGATCGACCTGGCCGGTTACCGCGGTCCAGCCGAGCACCGGGGGCGCGGCGCCGGCCGCGCCGCCGATCACGATATTCTGCGGCGTGGCATGCTTGAGCCACACGGTGTAGAGCACCGCGTAGCCGATGAGCGAGGCGAAGGTGAGCCCTGCGGTCAGCGCGTTGACGCGTGCGGCGAGCACGATCATCGAAGCCGCTCCCAGCGCCGTCGCGTAGGCGAGCGCCTGAGGCGCGCTCACGTGTCCGGTCGGGATCGGGCGATGCCGGGTGCGCGCCATCTTCCGGTCGTAATGGCGGTCGAGGACGTGGTTGATTGCGGCGGCGCTGGTCGCGGCGAGCGCGATGCCGAGGGTGCCGAACGCCACGGCATCGAGCGGCGGCAGGCCCGGGGAGGCGAGCAGCATGCCGACGACCGCCGTGAAGATGATCAATGCCACGACCCTCGGCTTGCCCAGCTCGAAGTAATCGCGCCAGCTCGCGCGCACCGCCGTGGCGGGCGCGGTATGAGGATCGGGTGGCACTCGCGAAGTCCGTTGGCGACGGGCCCGCGATTCTACCGCCGTCAATGCCGGCGTGCCGGGGGCGACAGGAAGCGCAGCAGCCCCACCGTGGCGAGCGTGAGCAGCGCGGCCACGGCGTTGTGCGCAGTCGCAAGCGCGAGCGGCAGGTGCGTCAGCACCATCGCGGGCCCGAGCAGGAGCTGCGCCACGAGCGTGATCCCGAGCATCGTGCCGGCGATGCGCACCTTGCGCGACCCGCCGTGCCGGGCCGCCAGCCACGCAACGCATCCGAGCGCGAGCGCCGCGATCACGGCGCCGACGCGATGGGTGAAATGGATCGCGACGCGCGCCGGGTGGTCCAGCACCCCGCCCTCGTAGTCGACGCCCAGACCGCGCCACAGCACGAAGGCGTCCTTGAAGTCCATCTGCGGCCACATCGAGGCCTGGCAGGTGGGAAAGTCCGGGCAGGCGAGCGCGGCGTAATTCGAGCTCACCCAGCCACCGAGCGCGATCTGCGCCGCCAGGATCACCAGCGCAGCGACGACCCAGCCCCGCAGCTTCCGGCCGGTCGCCGCCTGCGCTCCATCGTCCGCGCGCAGGCTGAGCCACCAGAGGATGGCAGTCGTCGCCAGCCCGCCGATCAGGTGAGCCACGACAAAGAGCGGTTTCAGGAGCAGCGTGACGGTCCACATGCCGAGCAGGCCCTGGAAGACGACCAGCAGCACGAGAAGGAGCGGAAGCTTCGTCGGTTGCGCGGGATCATGGCGGTTCGCGAGCGCGAATGCCGCGATGACCAGGATCAGCAGGCCCAGGCTCGCCGCGAGATAACGGTGGAGCATCTCCTTGAGCGCCTTGCCCGCCTCGAGCGGCCGCTCGGGCCAGGCCTGGTTCGCGAGCTCGGAATTCTCGAGGGCCTGCCCGACGGTCAGGTGCCCGTAGCAGCCGGGCCAGTCCGGGCAACCGAGACCGGCGTCGGAGAGGCGCACCCAGGCACCCAGCACGACGACACAGAGCGCAAGCAGGGTGCCGACCAGGCACAGACGGTGGAAGAGCGTGAGTCTCATGCGGTGCGCACCCGTTCAGCCAATGTGTGACAGCTTGAGGAGTCTCTTCAGATCGTCGAGCAGCGCCTTGTCCGGCGCCGCCGGTGAATAACTCAGCACCAGGTTGCCCAGCGGATCGACGACGTAGATGCGACCCGCCTCCGACGCGGGCAGGCCGTCATACGCCGGGACCTCGCGCACGAGCGCGGCCAGCTGTGCATCGGTGGGGACTGCGACTACGAGGTCGGGGTGCAGGTCGCCGAGCCGGCCCCGATCGCAGCACGATCCAGTTGCGAGGAACACGCGGCGCACGCGATCCATGTCCTTGTTGAGGGCAATGCGCGTCTGGCGCGTGAGGTGCAGCGCGTCTCGGCAGCGCGCATCGCAGCGGCCGTCGCCGATGTAGAGCAGGGTCCAACGGCCGCGCAGGATGTCGCCGCCGCCAGGGCGGCCGTCGGTGCCGGCGAGTTCGAGCACGGGGAGCGGGCGCGCCGGATCGACGAGGTCGCCGCGGTTGGTCGCGCCCGCCGGTCGCCAGCCGGCACCGCCGTAGTAGAGCCAGAACGCGATGGCGAGGGGGACCAGGAAGAGCGCTGCCAGGGCGATCAGCCCGCGCCGGCCGTGGGTCACTCCGGACCCGATGTCCCTCGTCACGGTTCGCGACCCGACGGTGACCCGCGGCGCAGGCTCGTCGCGGCGAAGACGATCACCGCGGCGATGGCAAGGCCGAACCACTGGATCGCGTAGCCGAGGTGCCGCTCGGGACCCATGCGCATGGCGGGACGCCACTTGCGCTCGAAACCTGCCGGAGCGTCCGGGTGCAGCAGCACGATGCGTCCTTCGACGGGCTCACCCAGCGCAGCCGCCAGATCCGCCGCGCCAGGAAAATTCATCACTCGCGGCCAGCCGGTGGAACCGGCGGCGTCGGCGGCGCCGAGGCGCCACCCGGGCCGTGGCAGCTCTCCGAGGCGGCCGGCCACTTTGCGCTCGGCGGATGACACGCCGATGTCGGGAAGCTGATCGCGGCTGCCGCCGAGCGGTATCCAGCCGCGGTCGACGAGCACCAGCGGGCCAGTGGCCGCGCGTCGCATCGGTGTCAGCACCCGATAGCCCGGACGCCCCTCGGCGGACGGCATGTTGTCCAGCAGGATCTGCCGCTGCGGATCGAACGCACCACGCAGGCGGACACTCTGGTAACGGGCGAGGCTCTCGAACGGAAGGGCCGTGGCATCGACGATCGTGTCGCCGCCGCGCCGGTATTCGTCGATCAACGCCTGCTTCTCTCGTGCGCGCGCGATCTGCCAGAAGCCCAGCGCGACGCAGCCCGCGAGCAACAGTGCCGTGGCGGGCACCGCCCATGGGCGCGGCGCGAAAAAGGGGACATTCTCCATTTCGGAACAGGCAGCAGCCTCACCTTCTACGAAATCGGCCCGAAATGGAGAATGTCCCCTTTTCGGCACGTCGGGACGCTCCGCCCGGCGTCCACCACTGTCCCCTTTTCGTGTTTCCTCTTCCTACATCCAGTAGACGAAGATGAAGAGGCCGAGCCAGACCACGTCGACGAAGTGCCAGTACCAGGCCACGCCCTCGAACGCGAAATGCTTCGCCGGTGTGAAGTGACCCTTCATGACGCGCAGCCAGATGACGAGCAGCATGATGGCGCCGATCGTCACGTGCAGGCCGTGAAAGCCCGTCAGCATGTAGAACGTCGACCCGTAGATACCCGTGGAGAGCTTCAGGTTCAGATCGCGCCAGGCGTGGAGGTATTCCTCGGCCTGCAGGCCCACGAACAGGAATCCGAGCAGGAAGGTCGCGGCCAGGAAGATCTTGAGCACCGTGCGATTGCCCGCCCGCAGCGCATGGTGCGCGATGGTGACCGTGATGCCACTCACCAGCAGGATCAACGTGTTGATGGCCGGCAGCCCGAACGCCGGGATCGTGCCGAACTCCCCGCCCACGTCGGCCGGGCCGTTGGTCGGCCAGCCCGCGTCGTAGTCCCCCCACACGAAGGTGCCGGTGAGGAACTTCGTGCCCTCGCCACCCAGCCAGGGCACCGACAGCTGCCGCGCGTAGAACAGTGCGCCGAAGAAGGCCGCGAAGAACATCACCTCGGAGAAGATGAACCACATCATCCCCATGCGGAACGAGCGGTCCACGCCCTCGTTGTAGAGGCCTTCCTCGCTCTCGTCGATCACCGCGCTGAACCAGCCGATGAACATGTACACCACGGCGGCGAGCCCGAGGCCGAACACCCACGGCCACGCAGCGACGCCGGTGAGCAGCATCGCCACGCCCAGCATCGTCGTGAACAGGGCGACGGCGCCGATCGCCGGCCACTTGCTGCCGTGCGGGATGTAGTACCTGCCCGTGTCCTGCACCGTGTGCGCCTGCGCCATGGAACTAGCCCTTTTCCGGCATGGTGTACATCGAGTATGCGAGCGTCATCCGATCCACCTGCGGCGGCAGCCGCGGGTCGAGGATGAAGCGGACGACGAACGCCCGCTCCTCGCCCGCGCCGAAGCTCTGCGGCGTGAAACAGAAGCACTCCGTCTTCTGGAGATAACGCGCAGCGTAGGCCGGTGCGACGCTCGGGATGGCCTGGCCGGTCGCCGCAACGCCCGCGCGACTCCGGATCCGGAAATGCGCCTCCTGCAGCCGACCCGGCACGACGCGGACCGCGTCGGCAACGGGCGTGAGCTCCCACTCGCTCCCGGGCGCGAGCGCCGAGACGAGCTCGAGCGTGACCACGCGCGTCACGCCGGTCGCCGAGTCCACGGCTTTCGAGGGCTCCGTGTTCACGCGGATGCCGGCAATCTCGCAGATGACGTCGTAGAGCGGCACCAGCGCGAAGCCGAACGCGAAGCTGCCCACCGCCATCAGCAGCAGGCGGCGGGTGAGCGAGGCGTTGCGGCGGCGCGTGCGGTCGTCCATCGTCGGGCGTGCCTCAGGGCTGCGCCTTCATCACGCCGGACGCGATGAAGGCCACGTAGATCGCGAGCGCCGTCAGCGCGAGCACCACGGCATTGCGGCGTATGCGCCGGCGTCGTTCCTGTGCCGATAGGCCGGTCACGAGTGCATCTCGCCGCCCCTGACGGTCGGCGGCTCATCGAAGGTGTGGTACGGCGCGGGCGACGGCACGGTCCACTCGAGCCCGTGGCTGCGCGCGCCGTCCCAGACGACGGCCGACGCCGCAGGCCCCCCGCGCACGCACTTCCACACCAGGTACACGAACAGGAGCTGCGACAACCCGAAGCCGAAGCCCCCGATCGAGGAGACCATGTTCCAGTCGGCGAACTGGGTCGAGTAATCCGGGATGCGCCGCGGCATCCCGGCGAGCCCGAGGAAGTGCTGCGGGAAGAACAGCACGTTGACGAAGATCGCCGACAGCCAGAAATGCAGCTTCGCGAGCTTCATGTCGTACATGTGACCGGTCCACTTCGGCAGCCAGTAGTACACCGCACCCATGATGGCGAATACCGCGCCCGGCACGAGCACATAGTGGAAGTGGGCGACGATGAAGTAGGTGTCGTGGTACTGGAAGTCCACCGGCACGATGGCCATCATCAGGCCCGAGAACCCGCCGATCGTGAACAGGAACAGGAACGCGAGCGCGAACAGCATCGGGGGCTCGAAGGAGAGCGACCCCTTCCACATCGTGGCGGTCCAGTTGAACACCTTCACGCCCGTCGGCACCGCGATCAGCATCGTCGCCAGCATGAAGAACATCTCGCCCGCGAGCGGCATCCCCACGGTGAACATGTGGTGCGCCCAGACGATGAAGGACAGGAATGCGATCGAGGCGATGGCGTACACCATCGAGTCGTAGCCGAAGAGCTTCTTGCGCGCGAAGGTCGGGATGATCTCCGAGACGACCCCGAACGCGGGCAGGATCATGATGTAGACCTCGGGGTGCCCGAAGAACCAGAAGATGTGCTGGTAGAGCACGGGGTCGCCGCCGCCCGCGGCCGAGAAGAACGTCGAGCCGAAGAAGTGGTCCGTGAGCAGCATGGTTACGGCCCCGGCGAACACCGGCATCACCGCGATCAGCAGGTAAGCGGTGATCAGCCAGCTCCAGACGAACATCGGCATCGCGAGCAGCGTCATGCCCGGCGCGCGCATGTTCATGATGGTCACGATGATGTTGATCGCGCCCATGATCGAGGAGGCGCCCGCCAGGTGGATCGCGAAGATCGCGAGCGGGAGTGCGTCACCGGTCTGCAGCACCAGCGGCGGGTAGAGCGTCCAGCCCGAAGCGGGTCCGCCACCCGGCATGAAGAGCGACAGCAGCAGCAGCGAGAAGGCCGCGACCAGCAGCCAGAAGCTGAAATTGTTCATGCGCGGCAGCGCCATGTCCGGCGCGCCGATCTGCAGCGGGATCATCCAGTTGCCGAGGCCGACCGTCGCGGGCATCACCGCGCCGAACACCATGATCAGCGCGTGCACGGTCGTCATCGTGTTGAAGAATCCCGGGTCCACGAGCTGCATGCCCGGCACGAAGAGCTCCGCGCGGACGACGAGCGCCATCCCGCCGCCGATCAGGAACATGATCAGGCTGAACACCAGGTACATGGTCCCGATGTCCTTGTGGTTGGTCGTGGTGAGCCAGCGCCGGATGCCCTTCGCCGGTCCGTGATTGTCGTCGTGCCCGTGGGCGTGACCGGCGTGATCGAGAGTCTCGGTGGTCGCACTCATCGTCGGTTACTCCGATTTGCCCGCGACCATGCTGGCCGCGTCATCGCCCGTCGGCGGCGCCGCCGGCACACCGGCCGCTGAGGGAACCGCGTCCGCCGCGCCCCGGGCGCGCTTCTGTGCCTCGAGCCAGGCGTCGAATTCGGCCCTGGGCTTGACCTCGACGACCACGGGCATGAAGCCATGGTCGCGGCCGCAGAGCTCGGCGCACTGGCCCCGGTAGGTGCCGGCCTCCTCGGCCGTGAACCACAGCTCGTTGATGAAGCCCGGAATCGCGTCCTTCTTCATGCCGAAGTCGGGCACCCACCAGGCGTGAAGGACGTCTGCAGCGGTGACCAGCACGCGGATCTTGACGCCCTGCGGCACGACCAGCGGGTTGTCGACCTCGAGCAGGTAGTTCTCGATCGTTCGCGGGTTCACGCCGGAGTCGACCTGGCGAGCCGCGTCGTGGCTGCGCGCCAGCGTCGAGAAAAACGACACTTCGTGCCCGATGTACTCGTACTGCCACTTCCACTGGTAACCCGTGACCTTGATCGTGAGCTCTGAGCCTGCGCTGTCCTCGATCGCGACGAGTGTCCGGGCCGCGGGAATGGCCATGAACACCAGGATCAGGACCGGGATGATCGTCCACACCACCTCGGCCACGGTGCTGTGATCGAAGGTCGCGGGCGTGGCGCCGCGTGACCTGCGAAACGTCGCGACGGAATAAATCATCACGCCGAAGACCGCGACCGCGATCGCGACGCAGATCCAGAGGATCAGCATGTGAAGGTCGTATATTTCGCGGCTGAGCGGCGTGACGCCGACGCGCAGGTTCAGGTCCCAGTCCGCCATCGCGGGGCCGCCTGCGAGGAGGAGGGCGACGCCGGCCGCCAGGGCGCGCTTCGGACTCTTCATTGCTTGCCAGACTCCCGTGTTGACCGGCCGCGGCCCGAGACCACGGCCTCCCCGTCGTACCCCGCAGGTGTGATGCGACGGACGTTCGCTCTTGTTCCCCGCGCCTCGCCCGTCGGCGAGGCGGCGCACAGCCGCACGGACATGAGCCGCAAAGTTTAACCCGCCCGAGCAGGGCACGGGCACGAAGCCGGGTGTGCCGTTACACCCTGCGATCGACGCCGGTCTGCGCCAGGAACCGCGCGACCGTGGCGACATCGGGCGGATCCATCCGCGGCAGTATGGCCAGCGGTGCGCGTCCGAGCAGGCGGGCGAGGGTTGCGACATTCTCATCCAGGCGGGCAAAGCCCGTGTCGATCCGGTTGCCGATCCAGCCCGCGAATGGCGAGCGGCCGCCGGCCTCGATCGCCTCGAACGAGAGACGCGCGTGGTTCAGGCAACCGAGCCTGAGTCCGACGACCAGGATCACCGGCATCGCGAGCGCCTCGGGCAGATCGCTCGTGTAGCCCTCGGGATGTAGAGGAACGCGCCAGCCGCCTGCACCCTCGACGATCACCCAGTCGCAGTCCGCGCTCGCCGCCTGGTACCAGTCGAGGAGCGCCGGGAGCGGGGTCGTGACCCCGGCCTCCGCGGCGGCGAGATGAGGCGCGATCGCGGGCTCGAAGCAGAAGGGATTGACGAGCTCATACGGCGCGCCCGGTCGTCCCTCGGATTGCAACGCGAGGGCGTCGGCATTGCGCAGGCCGTCCGGTGTTCGAATCGCGCCGCTCGCAATGGGCTTGAGACCGCGTGCGCGCTGGCCCGGCTGATTCAGAAGGCGCAGCAGGCCTGTGGCGACCAGTGTCTTGCCGACACCGGTGTCGGTGCCGGTCACGTAGATTGCCCGCGGCGCTGGCACGGGCGGTCACGCACCGACTCCCGGGATCAAGCAGTCACCGACAATTGCCAGTCGCATTGCCAACAAACTTCGCTGTCTATCAATTGCGCCTTGTCAATTCCGACGGCCGATCCGGTCGATCGGGATGCGGGTTTCGAGAGCCGGTGTGCGGGGCCGAGGAGCAACCTCGGAGCGCCAGGCCTGGCCGTACACAACCTCGTAGGTCGCCGGCAATCGGCCATCACGCCGCATTGCTTCGTAGGCCTCAATCATCCGCGAGAGCGCCTGCCGGCCGGTCAGTCCGCGCGATCGGCCAGCGTTGACGTTGTGGGCGCCGATGGCTTTCAGGTCACGCATCAGCGCACGCGGGTCCTCATAGGTGAGCGTAAACCGCTCGACATCCATGACCGGCTCGGCGAGCCCGGCCCGCACCATGGCGTCGCCGAGGTCGTGCATGTCGATGAAGCGGTTTACGTGCACGAAGCGATCCGCCGCCGTCCAGGCCGCCCGCAGCTCCCTGAGCGTATCGGGCCCGAAGCTCGTGAAGGTCAGCAATCCCCCGGGGCGCAGCACGCGCGCGCATTCGCGGAACACGATCTCCGGGTCGTCGCACCACTGCAGCATCAGGTTGCTGAAGATCAGGTCGACGGATTCGCGGGCCAGGGGCAGGGCGACGGCGTCGCCGCAGATCCGCTCGTAGCGCTGCCAGAAGCGCCGGCGCCGGCCCGCTTCCCTCAGCATCCCCAGCGAGAGGTCGAGCGCCACGATGCGGCTCTTCCGGTAGCGACGGCGCAGTGCCACGGCGCCCACGCCGGTCCCGCAGCCGAGGTCGACGACGGTGGCGGGGATGAGACGCACGAGCTCGAGGCGCGACAGCAATTCCTCGCGCACGCGGGCCTGCAGCACCGCGGCCGCGTCGTATCGCTGCGCCGCGCGGCCGAACGATCGCGCGATCTCCCGGCTCGAGAGGGTAAATTCGTCCGGGCCAGGCATCTGGGCGCTCATCCCGACGCGGGCGCCGCGGATGGCGTTGCCGCATGGCGTGCGACGAACGAGAGCCCTTCAAGAGCAACGACCGCGGGGTGGGACAGGAACGGTGCATGGCCGGCGCCGGCGATCCTTCGGAAGTCGGCCTGGGGCAGCGCGCCGGCGAGATATTCGCCCGCGTCCGGGTGCGTGAGGCGGTCGTGCTGGCCTGCGATGACGATCGCCGGCGCCTCGATGCCTCGCAGCACCGGCCGGAGATCAGCGTGTCGCAGGATGTCGAGGCTGGTTGCCAGTGCCTGCGGATCCGGTGCGGGACGGCTTCGCAAGCCCTTGCGCAGGAGACGCAGCGTCGACTGTGGGTCGGCCGCGCCGTGCACCTGCAGCGCGAGGAAATCCTGCACGGTGCGGTGGTAGTCGATCGCGAGCCCCCTTGCGAAATCCTCGAGGACGCGAGGCTTGATACCCAGAGGCCAGTCCCGGTCTGCGACGAACCGCGGGGTGGTGGCGATGAGCACGAGCCCGGCCACGCGGCCCGGCCGGAGCCGCGCGAGCTCAAGAGCAACCATGCCGCCCAGCGACCAGCCGACGATGAATGCCCCGTCCGGGACCTGATCGGACACCGCCTCGGCGAGACCGGTGAGAGTCCGGATGCGGTCGTCCCAGGGGCGGCCGCCGTGACCGGGCAGGTCGGGCACCGCGAGGTCGGCGTGCTCGCCGAGCCGCGAAAGCCAGGGGCCCCAGATGCCCCCATGCAGGGCAAAGCCGTGTAAGAGCACGAGCAGCGGCCGGTGCTCGCAAGCGGCGGGGCGCGCGTTCGTGTTCATGCCGCCGAGCCCTGCGCCGAGACTTCCGCCAGCGCAGCCAGGAGCCGATCGACGTCCTGGTCGGTGTGCGCGGCGGAAAAAGTCACGCGCAAGCGCGAGCTGCCCGCCGGCACGGTGGGCGGACGGATCGCCGGGACCCAGAGACCCCTGTCGAGCAACGCCGCACTCGCGGCGAGTGCGGCGACTTCGCTGCCGATGAGCACCGGTTGTATCGGCGTCATCGACGGCAGCAGCGCAAGTCCGAGGCCGGTGGCCGCGTCGCGGAAGCGCGTCGCGTGTGCCAGCACGCGCTCACGGCGCCAGGACTCCTCGGCCTGCACGAGGAGGGCCGCGCGCGCCGCCGCGGCGACCGCGGGCGGCAGCGCCGTCGTGTAGATGTAGGTTCGCCCGCGCTGGATCAGCGTCTCGATCAACGGCTCGCTGCCCGCGACGAACGCACCGAACACGCCCAGCGCCTTGCCGAGCGTGCACATCAATATTGGCGCATCCGATTCGCCGAGCCCGGCGACCTCGAGCGAGCCGCGGCCCTGCGGGCCCAGCACACCGAAGCCGTGCGCGTCGTCGATCATCAGCCAGGCGTCGTGGGCACGGCATGCGGTCGCGAGTCCGGCAAGGGGCGCAATGTCGCCGTCCATGCTGAAAACGCCGTCGGTCGCCACGACCGTCCGAAAATTGGCTCCGAGCCATTTTTCCAGGGCGGCGACGTCGCCGTGCGGATAGCGCGCGAACCGCGCGCCACTCGCGAGCCCCGCATCGAGCAGCGAGGCATGGTTCAGGCGGTCCTCGAACACGCGATCGCCGCGCCCGACGAGCGCGCCGATCACGGCGAGGTTTGCCATGTACCCGGTCGAAAAGAGCAGCGCACGCGGCCGCCCGGTGAACTCTGCGAGCGCGTCCTCGAGCAGGCGATGCTCGCGGCAGTGGCCGCTCACCAGGTGCGCCGCGCCGCTGCCGACGCCCCAGCGCCGTGCGCCCTCGACGAGTGCCTCCGTCACCCGCGGATGATCGGCCAGGCCCAGGTAGTCGTTGCTGCAGAAGGCGACCACGTCGCGACCGTCGACCCGGACATGGGCGGTTCCCGGCGTGCGCGACTCGACCGTGCGGCGGATGCGGTAGCGCTGCGCGTCCCGCACGCCGGCGAGCCTCGGGACCAGCGCGGCGTCGAGGCCGGCCATGCGCGGTCGATCAGGACGCGGACTCGGCGAGAGGCTCGGGCGAGAGCCCCAAGCGGTCGAAAAGCCCCTGGTCGTGCGTACGCCCGGGGTTTGGCGTGGTCAGCAGCTTTTCGCCGTGGAAGATCGAGTTGGCGCCCGCGAGGAAGCAGAGCGCCTGCACGGCGTCGTCCATGTCCGTGCGGCCGGCGGACAGCCGCAGGTACGAACGCGGCATCAGCAGCCGCCCGGTGGCGATCGTGCGCACCAGCTCGAAGGGCTCGAGCGGCGGCAGCCCGTGCAGCGGCGTGCCCGCCACCTGCACGAGCTGATTGATCGGGACGCTCTCCGGGTGCTGCGGCAGCGTTGCCAGGGTGTGCAGCAGCGCGATCCGGTCGCCTTCGGATTCGCCCATGCCGAGGATGCCGCCGCAGCAGACGCTGAGCCCGGCGTCGCGCACCGCCTGCAGCGTGTCGAGCCTGTCCCGGTAGGTCCGGGTCGTGATGATCTCACCGTAGAACGCCTCGGACGTGTCGAGGTTGTGGTTGTAATAATCGAGCCCGGCGTCCTTGAGCTCGCGCGCCTGGGCCGGACTCAGCATGCCGAGCGTGGCACAGGTCTCGAGCCCGAGCGCGCGCACCTCGCGCACCATCGCCTTGATGCGCTCGAGCTGTCGCGGCTTCGGGCTGCGATAGGCCGCGCCCATGCAGAAGCGCGTGGCGCCGTTCGCCCGCGCTTCCCTGGCGGCCTCGACCACGGCGGCGATGTCCATGAGCTCCTCGCGCTCGACGCCCGTGTCGTAGCGGATGCTCTGTGGGCAGTAGGCGCAGTCCTCCGGGCACCCGCCGGTCTTGATCGACAGCAGCGTGCTGACCTGGACCTGGTTGGGGTCGAAATGCTGCCGGTGCACGCGTTGCGCATGAAACAGGAGGTCGTTGAAAGGGAGCCGGAAGAGCTCGCGGGCTTCGTCGAGCGTCCAGTCCATGCGGATCTCGCCCAGGCGGTCGAGATTCAGGGTCGGCATGTTGATTCCTTGTCCGTTACGGCAGATTTGCGACGGGACTCGTGCGCCCCGGCGCGCCAGCCTCGTGGGATGGCAAGCTGCTGGCGCGGCGAGTATTTCCATCCCCCGCGGCTGCTGTCAACCAATGCACGCCGCATCGGTTGACAGCGTCATCGATCGATTGCTCGGCTGCCTGCTGCCGCCCCGTTGCGTGCTCTGCGGCGAGGCGGGGCAGCCACCGTGCTGCGACCTCTGCGTGGACTGCGAGGACGAGCTGCCCCGATTGCCGCCGGCCTGCCTGTGCTGCGGCCGACCCGACCAGCCCCTGTGCGGCGATGCACCGCCTGCGCTCGCGGCAGCGACGGGCGACCGGTCGCGGTGCACGGCGTGCATCGTCCGCGCGCCGCCCTACCAGCGATGCTTCGCGGCCTGCGAATACGAACATCCGCTCGACGCGATGGTGCAGGCGCTCAAGTACGGGGGGCAGCTCGCGCTCGGGCGCGTACTCGGCGAGGTCCTCGCCCGCAGCATCTCGGACCTGGGCCTGCACCTCGACGTGGATTGCGTGTTGCCCGTGCCGCTGCATCCCCGCCGCCACGCCGAGCGCGGCTACAACCAGTCGGCCGAGATCGCACGCTTCGCGGCCAGGCGCTTCGCGTTGCCCGTCGAACCCGGACTGGCGCGACGGGTCGCCGAGACACGTCCACAGGTTGGCCTGTCGCCCGTCGAGCGGCAGGCCAACATCCGCGGTGCATTCGAGGCTGCCGCGAGCCTGGTCCGCGGGCGGCGCATCGTGATTGTCGACGACGTCATCACGACCGGCAGCACCGTCGCCGAGCTGGCGCGAGCACTGCGACGCGCCGGTGCATGCTCGGTCGACGTGTGGTGCATCGCGCGCGCCGTCGGAGACCAGCGATAGACTCCCGCGCTGCGTCCACGGCAGAGCCGTCATGAT
>CAWIDH010000015.1:0-24831 GCA_963834855.1 uncultured Gammaproteobacteria bacterium
GACATCGGCGTGCTGCTGCATCGTGGCTACCCGATCGAGCAGATCGCGACCAAGTCCAATTTCCTCGAGATGGCCTACCTGCTCACCCACGGCGAGCTGCCGGTCACGGACCAGCTCGAGCAGTTCGACCGGTCGATCCGCTACCACACGATGATGAACGAAACGCTGCTGCGTTTCTTCAACGGCTTCCACTACAACGCCCATCCGATGGCGATGGTCTCCGCGGTCGTCGCCTCCATGGCCGCGTTCTATCACGACTCCATGGACATCAATAACCCGCGGCACCGCGAGATCTTCGCCCACCGCATCCTGGCCAAGATCCCGACCATCTCGGCCGCCGCCTACAAGCACATGCTCGGCCAGCCCTTCGTCTACCCGCGCAACGACTCGACTACTGCGCGAACATGCTGCACATGTTCTTCGCCGTCCCGGCCAGGAATACGTAGTCGACCCGATCGCGGCCAAGGCGATCGACTTGCTGTTCATGCTGCACGCGGACCACGAACAGAACGCGAGCACCTCGACGGTGAGGCTCGCTGGCAGGACCGGCACGAATCCGTACGCGGCGATCTCGGCAGGAGTCTCGGCGCTCTGGGGTCCAGGCGCACGGCGGCGCGAACGAGGCCGTGCTGCTTCATGCTCAAGGAGATCGGCACGGTCGACAACATCCGAAGTTCCTGGACAGGGTGAAAGACAAGCAGGACAACACGCGCCTGATGGGTTTCGGCCACCGCGTCTACAAGAATCTTCGATCCGCGCGCGAAGATCATCCGCGAGATGTGCCACAAGGTGCTCGCGCGCCTCGGGCGACAGGACAATCCGCTGTTCGAGCTGGCGCTGCGGCTGGAGGAAATCGCCCTCAAGGACGACTATTTCATCGGCCGAAAGCTCTATCCGAACGTCGACTTCTACTCGGGCATCATCTACAGCGCGCTCGGCATCCCGCGCTCGATGTTCACCGTGATGTTCGCGATCGCGCGCACCGCGGGCTGGGTGGCGCACTGGCAGGAGATGATCGGCGACCCGCAGATGAAGATCGGCCGGCCGCGCCAGCTCTATACCGGGCCCGTGCAGCGCGACTACGTCGAGGTCGAAAAGCGCGACGCGCCGGGTCGCAGATTCGCAGTTATCTTGCGAAGCCTCGGCGATTCGTTGGCGGTTCGATCAATAACTGCGAATCTGCGACCCGGCACCGGCCCGCTCAGCCCTCCGGAGGCCGCGCGTGACGGCCCAGCCAGTGCGCGGTGAGCACGGGCGCTGCGGGGAGCTGCTCGACGATCTCGTAGAGCCGCTCGTAGCCCGTGTGGGCGATCTTCCACTCGCCGTCCTCCTTGACGTAGCGATCGTCGTAGAGGCAAGCACCCGAGAGCTTCGTGTTGCTGCGCAGGTCGAGGAACCAATCGTTCTGGTACCACGTGCCGGTGGCCGTCGACGGCGAGGTCAGGCGGATTTCGCGGGTGCCCGCCCTGGTGTACGGCGATGCACTTCGAGTGAATCGCCGAGGCCAGATAGTCGAGGATCGCGTCGCGGCCGCTGCGCTCGACGTGATACGAGCCGCCGACGTAGCGCACCGTGGCGGACTCGACGAAGCAGCCGGCGAGCTCCGCCCAGTTCGCAGTATCGACAAGGCGGAAGTAGCGGTACTTGAGCTGCTTGATCGCCTCGATCTCCTCCAGTCGGCTGGGCATGGCGGCTTGCGTCATGAATCGATCGGGTGCTCAGCCCAGCAGACCTTCGACTTCCGAGGCGCTGGCTCGGCGCATCGGCCGGCCATCAACCGGGCTGCAGGGCGACTGGCGGATGCCGTCCAGTGGGAACACGACGGCATCGACAGTCTGATGACCTGCGACGAACCGCAACGCGGGGTAGCTCACGGAGCGGTCGCGCTCGAATCGAACACGCCGCTCGAGCACCTCGTGCGGCACACCGCGTTCGTCGAGCCGGAGCGAGACGGCTTCCGGCGTCTCCGAGAAGAGATGCAGGTTGATCTCGGAGTGCGCGGACGCGCTGCCGTTCAATACCGGACCCACGAGCCGAGGCTGGAAGTCGGCCATCATCCGCATGGCTGCCAGCGCAGCACGGCGCAGGCCGCTCAGGTCGGCTTCATGCCTGCCGTTCGCAAACAGGCGGTGATGGGCCATCATCGCCGCCTCGATCTCGGTGTTGCGTGGGAGGATCGAGGCGTCGGTGACGCCCAACCGCTCCGCAGCCTTGCGCTTGGCCAGCAGGAAATCGTCGACGCCCTGCTCGTTCATGATCCTGGCTGCTTCGTCGGCCACGGCCTGTCGCAGCAGGTCCGCCCTGGGATTCGGACGTCGACTCATCGGCAGTGCCCATTGCTTGCGCGGACGCGCAACACTAGCGGCAGAACGCGGCCCCGCGCAACGCGTGGCTAGAAAATCGATTCCTGGCTTGAGGCCGGCTCCACACTTTCGGCGTCGATGCCGTCCGCGAGGCCGTCGATCGCGGCGCCTGGCTGCGATACCTGACCGGCGAGGAACGTCTCGAACACCGCGCCGAATTCGCCCGCGGACGCCGGCGCGCCGGTTCCGCGGGACACCCACATCCGTACGACCCCGGGCGGCTCCGGCTGGCGATGCTCGGGCCGGCCGCGCAGCGCCTGCTCCATGAAGTGCACCCACATCGGCAGGGCGGTGCGGGCCCCTTCTTCCTGCTCCCCGAGGCTGCGCTCCTGGTCGAACCCGATCCAGGTTGCGACCGTCAGATCGGCGTTGAAACCGACAAACCAGGCGTCGCGGCGGTCGTTGGTGGTGCCGGTCTTGCCGGCGAGATCGAGGCGTCCGAGCGACCGCGCGAGCTGCGCGGTGCCGCGCTGGATCACGTCCACCATCATGTCGGTCATGACGAACGCGTTCGCAGGAGAAATGGCGATCGGCGCGCGATTCTCGGGGGGCACCGGTCCGGTCGAGGGTGCATCGGGGCCCATCGCCGGAACGCAGGCGGGGCAGGCACGCTTCGGCGTCGCCTGGTGCACGGTGCTTCCCTGCGCATCCGTCACGCGCTCGACGGCATACGGCGTCACCAGGTACCCGCCGTTGGCGAAGACCGCGAAGCCGCGCGCCATCTCGAGCGGCGTGACCTGCCCGGTCCCCAGCGCCAGGGTGAGGTTGGCGGGGAGCGCGTCCGCGCCGAATCCGAACTGGCCGATGTGCTTGATCGCATGGCCGAGACCGGTCCCGCGCAGCACGCGTATCGACACGAGGTTGCGCGAGCGCACGAGCCCCTCGCGCAGCGGCGTCGGTCCATAGAAGCGCTTGGTGATGTTCTGCGGCCGCCACTCCTCCTCGGGGGTGCCGCCCTCGATGATCACCGGCGCGTCGTTGATGAGGGTCGCGGGTGTAAAGCCACGCTCCAGTGCCGCCGAATAGAGGAAGGGCTTGAACGCGGACCCTGGCTGGCGGCGGGCCTGCAGCGCACGGTTGTACTTGCTGTCGAAAAAGGCGAAACCGCCGGTGACGGCGAGGATCGCGCCGTCGTTGGGATCGAGCGCAACGAGCGCGCCGGCGACGGCGGGTTGCTGCGCGAGGCGCCAGTGATCGTCCGGGAGCGCCTCGAGAAACACGAGCTGCCCGGGCGTGAGCACCTCCGATGCGGTGGCGGGCACCGGCCCGAGCGTGTCCTCGGGCAGGGCGCGTCGTGCCCAGGACAGATCCTCCCAGCGCAACTCGACGCGCCGTGCATCGCGCAGGCGTGCGATCGCGCTCTTCTCCGCCACCGACTCGATCAATGCCACGGAGAGCGGGCCGAGGTCGCCGTGCTCGCGGAACGCGTCCTGCACCGTCGCGTCGTCGCCAAGAGAGCTCGAATCGATCTGCGCGATCGGCCCGCGATAGCCGTGTCGGCGTTCGTACTCGAGTATGGTGCGTCTCGCCGATTCGTCGGCGATCGTCTGCAGCCGGCTGTCCACCGTCGTGTAGACGCGATAGCCGTCGGTGAGCGCTATGGCTCCGTAGCGCTCGACCATCTCGGCACGCGCCATCTCGGCGATCCACGGCGCGTCGAGCTCGATGTCGGGTCCGTGCAGGCGCCCGTCGATCGGAACCTGCATTGCCGCATCGCGCGCCGCGGCGTCGATGCGTCCGGTTTCGAGCATGCGACGCAGCACGTACGCACGGCGATCACGCGCGCGCTCGACACTCGCGACCGGGTTGTCGCGCGACGGGGAACGCGGCAGGCCCGCGATCAACGCCGCTTCCGCGAGGCTGAGCTCGGCCGCCTGCTTGTCGAAGAAGACCTCCGCGGCGGCGCCGACCCCGTATGCACGCTGGCCGAGGAAGATCCGATTCAGATAGAGGGTGAGAATTTCCTGCTTGGTGAACTCGCGCTCGAGACGAAGCGCGAGGAACACTTCCTTGAGCTTTCGGCGCAGCGTGCGCTCCGACGAGAGCACCGTGTTTCGCGCGAGCTGCATCGTGATCGTGCCGCCGCCCTCGCGAACGCCACCGGCAGCCACGTTGCTGAGCAGCGCGCGCACGAGTCCCTGCCAGTCGACTCCCGGATGGGTGTAGAAGCGTGCGTCTTCGGCGGCAAGGAATGCATCGACCACGACCGGCGGAATTTCCGCAAGTGTGAGCGGGATCCGCCGCTGCTCGCCGAACTGCGCGATCAGCTTGTCGTCACGCGAGCGCACCTGCAGCGGCAGCTGGACACGCACCTCGCGCAGCTGTGCAGCGGCCGGAATCTCCGGGCCGAGATACTGCAGCGCACCGGCGAAACCGAGCGCGAGCGCGCAGGCCGCGAAGATCGCAGCCGCGAGGAGGATCAACAGCAGTCTCGGGTAGCTCGATCGCATCTTGAATTCTGGGATGTAGTCCTATGCTGCGTTCCGGAGGCTTGTGCATAGTAGCCGCGACACAAGGGCAAACTCATCGAAAGATGGGGACGCAAGGCCACCGGTCTAAGGGTTTCGACCCTGTGACAGCGGGGCTGCCGGTCCGAATGGACTCACCGCACCCGCATCGGGCGCGAGCCGCCGGGGCCGTCAGTCAGCAGATCCTGCCGGACAGTGA
The DNA here is from genome assembly GCA_963834855.1 of uncultured Gammaproteobacteria bacterium. GTDB lineage: Bacteria > Pseudomonadota > Gammaproteobacteria > Steroidobacterales > Steroidobacteraceae > DATJKD01. The sequence continues at coordinate 5,031 of CAWIDH010000015.1, forward strand.
TACCGGGGTTGCAGGCGCCCGCCCAAGTGTCGGATTCGTGGATTTCGACCACCCACGGAGGGTGTCGTGCGGCGAGCGTTCGGAATTGCCAAGGCTCTCACAATTCTATTTGCCGGACCGCTGATATATAGTGGCCCGGGGGCATGAATCCACACCATAATCGCTGCGCAAACCTTTGAACTAGAAGGACTCACCAGTGTTGCTCCAGCGCAGAACACGGCCCGTCATCGGGCTCGATATAACCACCTCATCGATCAAGCTCATCGAGCTTTCGAAGAGTGGGGACGCGTACCGCGTGGAGTCCTACGCGGCCGAGCCCTCCCCGCCGAACGCGATCAACGAGAAGGCGATCGTCGATGCCCAGGCCGTGGGCGAAGCCGTGCGCCGGGCCGTCAAGCGCGCCGGCGCGCGCAGCGGTGAAGTCGCGGTCGCGATCAGCGGCGACGCCGCGATCACCAAGGTCATCCAGATGCCGCGCACCCTGCGCGACAGCGAGCTCGAGTCACAGGTCGAGATGCAGGCGGACCAGTACATCCCCTTCCCGATGGAGGAAGTCAGCTTCGACTTCGAGGTCGTCGGTGCGTCGGAGAAGGACCCCGACATGTACGACGTGCTGCTGGTCGCGACCCGTTCCGAGAACGTCGAGCAGCGGCAGGCCGCCGTGCAGGCGGCGGGCCTGGCGACGCGGATCGTCGACGTCGAGGCGTTCGCGCTCGAGAATGCGTGCCGCCTGCTTACCCACCAGATGCCGGACGGCGGGATGGAGCGCTATATCGCCGTCATCGACTTCGGCGCAAGCAGCACCACGTTCTCGGTGCTGCGCAATCTCAAGGTGACCTACACCCGCGACTTCGCCTTCGGCGGGCAGCAGTTGACCGAGGAGATCATGCGCAGCTACGGGCTCAGCATGGAGGAAGCGGGCCGCGCCAAGAAGGAGGGCGGGCTGCCGGCCAACTACCAGGCCGAGGTGCTCGATCCCTTCATCGACGACATGTGCCAGCAGGTCAGCCGCTCGCTGCAGTTCTATCTCGCCTCCGGAAGCGGACGCGAGCAGCCCGAGCAGATCCTGGTCTGCGGCGGCTGCGCCAACATCCCCGGCGTCGCCGACGTGATCGCGAGCCGGGTCGGCATACCCGCCGAGCGCGGCGACCCGCTCGGCCAGATGAAGATCTCCACGCGCGCCCTCGCGCAGGGCGTGAAGAAGGATGCGACCGCGCTGCTCACGGCCTGCGGTCTGGCGCTGAGGAGCTTCGACTGACATGCCAAGAATCAACCTACTGCCGTGGCGCGAGGCGCAGCGCAAGCGCCAGCGACAGGAATTCATTTTCGGGATCGCGGCCGCGCTCGGCACCGCGGCGCTCGTGATTCTGCTCGGTCGGGTGCAGATGAGCGCCGCCATCGGGAACCAGAACGAGCGCAACGCGGTCATCCAGGCCGAGATCGCCGAGCTCGACAAGCAGATCGCCGAGATCAACGGGCTCGAGAACCAGAAGCGACGTCTCATCGCCCGCATGGAGATCATCGAGACGTTGCAGCGCAGCCGGCCGGAGATCGTCCACGTGTTCGACGAGATCGTCCGGGTGCTTCCCGAGGGCGTGTACCTGACGCTGGTGCGGCAGAACGGTCCGCGCATCGAGGTGCGCGGCGTGGCCCAGTCGAGCACGCGCGTCTCGGCCTTCATGCGCAACATCGACAATTCGCAATGGCTGGCTGACCCGTCGCTCCAGATCGTGGAGACGAAGGGCGCCGATCGGACGCACGGTGCGGAGTTCACGCTGTTCGCCAACCAGCGCAGCCAGGTGCCCGTCGACGGCGAAGGCGCCGAGAAGGTGGCGGCCCAATGAACGAGCTCAAGGCATTCTTCGAGCAGCTCCGCAGCCTCGACCCGAACGATCCGGGGCGCTGGCCGCTTGGCGTCCGCCTCGGCACGACGGTGCTGCTGTTCATCCTGGCCGCCGGCGCGGGTTACTACTGGTTCGTCTGGAAGGCCAAGCGGCCGGAGTTGCTGGAGGCGCGCGCCAAGGAAACCGAGCTCTGGGCGACGCTCGAAACCAAGGCGAGGAGAGCGGCCAACCTGCAGGCCTACAAGGATCAGCTGGCCGAGATGGAGAGGTCCTTCGGCGCCATGTTGCGCCAGCTGCCGAACAAGACCGAGGTGCCGAACCTGCTGGTCGACATCTCGCAGAGCGGTCTGGCCGCGGGCCTGGAGGAGAAGCTCTTTCAGCCCGAGGGCGAGATGCGCAAGGACTTCTACGCGGAGCTGCCGATCCGCATCCGGCTCACGGGCGGGTATCACGAGATGGGCGCCTTCGCGAGCGGAGTCGCCGCGCTGCCGCGCATCGTCACGCTGCACGATATCGAGATAACGCCGTCCGGCGACAGCCGTGGTGGTGTGGGCGCGGGCGGCCTGCCTGCCGATCTCGTGCTCAACGTCACGGCGAAGACCTATCGCTACCTGGAAGAGGACGAGCAGCAGCCTGCGCCTGCCAAGGCTCCTTGAAGCGGCACCGGGAGAGGCTTCCAACACATGACGAGATTCAAGCGAACCGCCCTGATTGCCACCGCGATTGCGTCGGTGGCCGGCTGCTCGAGCGAAATGGACGAGCTGCAGGCCCGCATTGCCGAGGTCAGGAGCCGGCCGGGCGGGCGCATCGAGCCGCTGCCGGAGGTCAAGCCGTACGAGACCTTCAGCTACGCCGCCGCTGCCATGCGTTCGCCGTTCGTCCAGGGGATGCCGGCCTCGGCCTCGGTGCCGGGCGCGATTCGTCCCGACGTCAACCGTCCGCGCGAGTTCCTCGAGCAGTTCTCGCTCGACACCCTGCGCATGGTGGGAACGCTCAAGCTCTCGGGCCGCACCTACGGACTGGTACAGACGCAGGACGGACTCGTGCACCGGGTCTTGCCCGGCAGCCGGGTTGGCCAGAGTGACGGCCGGATCACGGCCATCGAGGAAGGAAAGATCTCGCTCATCGAGATCGTTACCGACGGCATGGGCGGCTTCATCGAGCGGCCCGCCGCAATAGCGCTGAGCGAATGATCTGCAAGGAGATTCGAGCATGACCGCTGCATCGTTGCACCCAAACCACCGCCGCCCGAGCCGGCCCGTCGCGCAACGCGCGCGTGGCCTGGCAGCGCTCGCGGCGCTGGCCGGAATGCTCGCGCTGACCGCGCAGACGGCGTGGTCACAGGCGGCGAGCCGCCTCGAAAAGGTCGAGCTGCATCCGCAGCCCGGCGAGCAGGTCGAGATACGTCTCGTGCTGGACGGGCCCGCGCCGCCGCCGGTGACGTTCACCATCGACAACCCGGCACGGCTGGCCGTCGACCTCCCGGGCACGGCACTCGCACTCGACTCGCGTCGCATCGACGTCAAGACGGGTGGGGTCGACACGATCGTCGCAGCGGAGGCCTCGGGCCGCACGCGGCTCGTGTTCAACCTGGACCGCATGCAGCCGTACGACGTGCGCACGGACGGCAACACCGTCTATGTCACCATCGGCGGTAGCGGTGGCGCGGCGGCGGCGACGGCCGCGACGCCGGCTGCAACCACGGCGGCTCCCGTGAGCGGAGCGCCGGCTGCGGGCGCCACGATCGAGAAGATCGATTTCCGCCGCTCGCCGGATGGCGGCGGCCGGATCGTCGTGCAGACGAGCGGCGGCGCCCGGACGCAGGCCAGCCTCAAGCGCGAGGGCGGGCGGCTCGTGGTCGACTTCCCGAACACTACGCTGGGCGCGGACCAGGCTCGGCGCTACGACGTCACCGACTTCGCGACGCCGGTCAATTCCTTCGACGTGATGTCCTCGCCGACGGGCGCGCGGATCGTCGTGGCCGCGACCGGCGAGTACGAGCAGGCCGCCTACCAGACCGATCGCGAATACGCGCTCGAGCTGAAGCCGGTTTCCAAGGCGGAGGCCGCCGCCGAGGCGAAGAAGGAGTACAAGGGTGAGCGCCTGACGCTCAACTTCCAGGACATCGAGACTCGCGCGGTGTTGCAGCTGCTCGCCGAGACGAGCGGCCAGAACATCGTGGTGAGCGACACCGTTCAGGGCAACGTCACGCTGCGCCTGCAGAATGTGCCGTGGGACCAGGCGCTCGACATCGTCCTGCGCACCAAGGGCCTCGACAAGCGCCATGAGGGCAACGTCATCTTCGTGGCCCCGGCCGAGGAGCTGGCGGCCCGCGAAAAGCAGATGCTCGAGGCGCGCAAGGCGGTCACCGAGCTGTCGCCGGTGCGCACCGAGTACCTGCAGGTCAACTACGCGAAGGCCTCGGATCTCGCGTCACTTATCAAGTCGCAGGGCAAGAGCTCGCTGCTCTCGGAGCGCGGCAGCATCTCGATCGACGACCGCACCAACACGCTGCTGCTGCAGGATACGGCGGATCGCCTGGCGGACATCCGTCGGCTGGTGGCCACGCTCGACATCCCGGTCAAGCAGGTGCTGATCGAGGCGCGCATCGTGATCGTCAACGACGATTTCACGCGCGAGCTCGGCGTGCGCTTCGGCGGCGCGGCGGTGTTCAACCACGGCGGTTCCGACGGCATGGGCTTCGTGGGCTCGCAGGGCCTCGACACTGTGCCCGGCGAGTCCGGGCCGATCCTCGACCCCACCGGCGCCATCAACCAGCGGGGGCTGGTCACGACTCCGACGGTCGACGACCGCTACATGGTGAACCTCCCGATCGCGAACCCGGCGGCCCGCATCGCCATGACGCTGCTCGACTCGGACTACGTCGTCGATCTCGAGATCACCGCCGCCCAGAACGAGGGTCGGGGCGAGCTCGTCTCCGCGCCGCGCGTGATTACCGCGAACGGCAAGGAAGCGAGCATCGAGCAGGGCGTCGAGATTCCGTACCAGGAGTCGGCCTCGAGCGGCGCGACCACGACCCAGTTCAAGAAGGCCGTGCTCTCGCTCAAGGTGACGCCGCAGATCACCCCGGACGACCGCATCATCCTCGACCTCACGGTCAGCAAGGATAACGTCGGCGCGGTCGTGCCGAGCGCGACCGGCGGCTTTGTGCCCAGCATCGACACCCGCGAGATCACGACGCAGGTGCTGGTCAACGACGGGCAGACCGTCGTCCTCGGCGGCATCATGGAGACGGAGAAACGCGAGATCGTGAGCAAGGTGCCGTACCTGGGAGACATCCCGGGCCTGGGCGTGCTCTTCCGCAGCAAGTCCCGGACCGACAACAAGGACGAGCTCCTGATCTTCGTGACGCCGAAGATCCTCCGCGAGGGTGCGAGCCTGTACTGACGCCCCGCAGTCCCGGTGGGAGAATATGCGGCCGCAGCGATCCTGCGGCCGCTTTTCTTTCTGCATGCCGGTAAACGCGAATGTCTTCCTCGTCGGACCGATGGGCTCTGGCAAGAGCGCCGTCGGCCGGCAGCTCGCCCGCCTGCTGGCGCTCGAGTTCGTCGATGCCGACGCAGAGATCGAGCGGCGGACCGGCGTGGACATCAATTACATCTTCGAGCGCGAGGGCGAGCCGGGCTTTCGTCAGCGTGAAGCCGCCGTGATCGACGAGCTCTCCAGCCGCGCCGGCATCGTGCTCGCGACAGGCGGCGGAGCGGTGCTCGATCCGCGCACCCGGGAGCGGCTCCGCGGGCGGGGGCGCGTCGTGTATCTTCGGGCCTCCGTGAACCAGCAGCTCATGCGCACCCGTCACACCAGCCATCGTCCGCTGCTCGCCCACCCGGACCCGCGCGGCACGCTCGAGCGACTCATGGCCGAGCGAGGGCCGCTCTACGAGGGTCTCGCCACCGTGGCGGTCGACACTGACGGGCGCAAGGTGCGAACCGTCGCCGAGGAAATCGTGGCTCGCCTGCACACGGGACCCGACGGATGACGGTCCGCGTCACCGTCGAGCTGGCCGAGCGCAGCTACCCGATACTGATCGGCGACGGGCTCCTGGGCGATTCCGCGGCCCTGGATGAGTCGATCGCCGCACGGGACGTGCTCGTGGTGACCAGCGAGACCGTAGGCCCGCTCTATCTCGATCGCGTCCGGGCCAGCCTCGCGGGCAGGCGTGTGCATGCGCTCGCACTTCCCGACGGGGAGGTGCACAAGACGCTCGCCAACGCCGCCCGGATCTTCGATGCCATGGCCGGCGCCCGCCTCAACCGCGACGCCTGCGTGCTTGCCCTCGGCGGCGGCGTGGTCGGCGACATGGCCGGGTTCGCCGCCGCCTGCTATCAGCGCGGTGTCGCCTTCGCACAGCTGCCGACCACGCTCCTGGCGCAGGTGGACGCGTCGGTCGGCGGCAAGACAGGCGTGAACCATCCTGCGGGCAAGAACCTGATCGGCGCCTTCCATCAGCCGGTGGCCGTCGTCGCGGACACCTCGACGCTCACGACGCTGCCGCTGCGCGAGTTCCGGGCGGGGCTCGCGGAGGTCGTCAAGCACGCGCTCATCGCCGATGCCGGCTTCCTCGACTGGCTGGACGGAAATATCGAAGCTCTGCTCGCGCACGATCCGGAGGCCCTCACGCATGCGGTGCGGCGCTCCTGCGAGATCAAGGCCCGGATCGTCGCCGCCGACGAGCGCGAGCGCGGCCGGCGCGCCGAGCTCAACTTCGGTCACACCTTCGGGCACGCCATCGAGACCGCAACCGCCTATGTGGACTGGCTGCACGGCGAGGCGGTCTCGATCGGCATGGTGCTTGCGGCGGCGGTGTCGCAACGGCAAGGCTGGCTGAACGCGGCCGACGTGCGCCGCATCCGCGACCTGCTCCGCCGCGCAGGCCTGCCGATCACCGCGCCGGGCATCGGCACTGCTCGCGCGCTCGAGCTGATGGGCATGGACAAGAAGGTCCTGGGTGGCCGGATCCGGCTGGTGCTCCTCAAGCGACTGGGGGAGGCGACGGTCACCGCGGACTATCGCCCGGAAGCGCTCGCAGACACTCTGCGCGAGCACTTCGAGGCGGGCGCCGCATGACGGCCGGAGACAGTGCGCTCGCGCCCTATGCGCAGCTCGAGGCGCGCTCGCGCGGCCGGCGCCATCCGGAGCCGCCGTCGCGGCATCGTGGCGAATACCAGCGCGACCGCGACCGCATCGTGCATTCCACGGCCTTCCGCCGCCTCGTCTACAAGACGCAGGTCTTCGTCAATCACGAAGGCGACCTGTACCGCACACGGCTGACGCATTCGCTCGAGGTCGCGCAGATCGCGCGCAGTGTCGCACGCGCGCTGCGGCTCAACGAGGCGCTCACAGAGGCGATCTGCCTCGCGCACGACCTCGGCCACACGCCGTTCGGGCATGCAGGCCAGGACGCTCTCAACGAATGCATGCGCGAGTTCGGCGGATTCGAGCACAACCTGCAGTCGCTTCGGGTGGTGGACGAGCTCGAGGAGCGCTACGCGGAGTTCACCGGCCTCAACCTGACCTTCGAGACGCGCGAAGGGATCCTCAAGCACTGCTCTGCGGCGAATGCGCGCTCGCTGGGTGAGCTGGGCCGCCGCTTCCTCGAGCGTCGCCAGCCGGGTCTCGAGGCGCAGCTCGCCAACCTGGCCGACGAGATCGCCTACAACAACCACGACGTGGACGACGGGTTGCGCGCGGGCCTGCTCGGCCTCGACGAGCTCAAGGGGATCGCGATCTTCCGCCGCCAGCACGATGCCGTTGCGGCCCGCTACCCCGGTCTTGCGCCCCGCCGCCTGATCAACGAGGTCGTGCGGCGGATGATCGGCTACGTCGTGGGCGACCTGATCGATGCGACCGGGAGCGCGCTGGCGGCCGCATCGCCGGCGGATGCCGAAGCGGTGCGCTCCCACCCGACGGCGCTGCTGCGCTTCAGCGACGCGGTCCGCGAAGAGCACCTCGAGCTCAAGCGCTACCTGCGCGATCGCCTGTACCGCAACTACCGCGTGCTGCGCATGACGAACAAGGCCCGCCGTGTGCTGCGTGAGTTGTTCGAGGCCCTGATGGACGACGTCGACCTGATGCCGACGGAGCACCAGGAGGCGGCGCGGCGGATGGAAGCCGAGGCGGGCCGGGCGGGGCGCGCGCGCGCCGTCGCTGACTACGTCGCCGGGATGACCGATCGATTTGCGATCCTCGAGCACCGCCGGCTGTTCGACCCGGCGGAGCGGACCTGAGACGAGAGGGCCGAGGTCATGACCACTCCTGACAAGGGCATCCCCGCGCGCGAGCGGCTGATATTCGCGATGGACGTGGCCGACACCGATGCTGCGCGGCGCATGGCGGAGCGCCTCGGGGACTCGGTGCGATTCTACAAGCTCGGGCTCGAGCTCTTCATGGCCGGCGGTTACTTCGAGCTGCTCGACTGGATGGTCTCGCGCGGCAACAAGGTTTTCGTCGACCTCAAGTTCTTCGACGTCCCCGCGACCGTCGCCGCAGCGGTCGGCCGCCTGCGCAACCGTGGCGTGGCCCTGACCACCGTGCACGGCAACCAGTCGATCATGGAGGCTGCGGCGGCGGCCAAGGGCGACGTCAAGGTGCTCGCGGTGACGGTACTGACGAGTCTCGACCGCGGCGACCTCGACGACCTGGGCTTCGATTGCGACGTCCCGCAGCTCGTCCTGTCGCGCGCGCGGCGCGCGCTCGAGGCCGGTTGCGACGGCGTCGTGTCGTCCGGGCTCGAGGCGCCGATGCTGCGGCAACACCTCGACCGGCGGCTGCTGGTCGTGACGCCCGGTATCCGTCCGGTCGAGAACCGCCCGGTCGACGACCAGAAACGCACCGTGGACGTCGCACAGGCGTTCGCGAACGGCGCCGACTACATCGTGGTCGGACGTCCGATACGTGACGCGACCGACCCGCGCGCGGCGGCGGAGGCTATCCAGGACACCATCGCCGGCCACTTCGGCGGCGCCGAGCGGTGAGCGCCGCACTCTCGAATGACCTGTTGCTGCGCGCGCTGCTGCGGCAGCCGACGCCGCGGACGCCGGTCTGGATGATGCGCCAGGCGGGCCGCTACCTGCCCGAGTACCGGGCGACGCGCGAACGGGCCGGGAGCTTTCTCGCGCTGTGCACGACGCCGGAGCTCGCCTGCGAGGTGACGCTGCAGCCGCTCGCGCGCTTCCGGCTCGACGCCGCGATCCTCTTCTCGGACATCCTGACGATCCCGCACGCCATGAACCTCGGTCTCGAATTCGAGTCGGGCGAGGGGCCGCGATTCGCGAGGCCGGTGCGGACCGCCGCCGACATCGCGCGTCTGGGCGTGCCGGACCCGGAGCGCGAGCTGCGCTACGTGCTGGACGCGGTGCGGCTGGTGCGACGCGAGCTCGGCGGTCGGGTGCCGCTGATCGGCTTCGCGGGCAGCCCGTGGACGGTCGCGACCTACATGGTGGAGGGCGGCGGCAGCAAGACTTTCGGGGCGATCAAGGGCCTGCTCTACGGCGCGCCGCGGGAGCTGCACCGCCTGCTCGCGATACTGATGCAGGCGACCCGGGACTACCTCAATGCGCAGATCGCCGCGGGGGCGCAGGCGGTCATGGTGTTCGACACCTGGGGCGGCGTGCTCGAGCCGTCCGCGTACCGGGAGTTCTCGCTCGCGTACATGCAGGCCATCGTCGACGGGCTCACCCGCGAGCACGAAGGCCAGCGCGTGCCGGTGATCCTCTTCACCAAAGGGGGTGGCGCGTGGCTCGAGGAAATGGCGGCGAGCGGCTGCGATGCCCTCGGCATCGACTGGACCACCGACCTCGCCGATGCGCGCCGTGCCTGCGGCGAGCGGGTCGCGCTGCAGGGGAACCTCGACCCCGGCGCGCTCTACGCGCCGCCCGCGCAGATCCGCGACCGGGTGGCCCGCGTGCTCACGAGCTACGGGCGAGGCAGCGGTCACGTGTTCAATCTCGGGCACGGCATCCATCCCGACGTACCACCCGAACACGCGCAGGCGATGGTCGAAGCGGTGCATGAGCTGTCGCCGCCGTATCACGCCTGAGCCGGAGAGCCGCAAATGGACATCGGCAAGATCGGCATCGGCGAAACACCGCCGCACGACGTCAACGTGCTGATCGAGATTCCGCAGGGCGGGGTGCCGGTGAAGTACGAGCTCGACAAGGAGTCGGGCGCGTTGCGCGTGGACCGGTTCCTGCACACCGCGATGTTCTATCCCGGTAACTATGGCTTCATCCCGCACACCCTGTCCGGCGACGGCGACCCGGTGGACGTGATCGTGGTCGGCCCCGGACCGGTCGTCCCGGGTGCGATCATCCGCTGCCGCCCGGTGGGCGCGATGCTGATGACGGACGAGGCCGGGCCGGACGAGAAGATCCTCGCGGTGCCCGTGGACAAGCTGCATCCGTTCTACAGCGGCGTGCGCTCGTACAAGGACCTGCCCAAGACCCTGTGCGAGCAGATCGTGCACTTCTTCCAGCACTACAAGGATCTCGAGAAGGGCAAATGGGTGACGCTCGCGCGCTGGCTCGACACCGAGGGCGCGGAGAAGATGATCATCGACGGCATCAAGCGCGCGGCGCGGAACGGCGACGACGTGGCCGCGCATTACGTCGCAGGGCTGTCACTGGGGAAGAAGAAGAGATCGCCGTGACATCGCTCTTGTTGCTTCTCCTCGCTTCGTCTTGTTCAGTGTGCCTTCGTGGCGGGTTCCTCCGGCTTCACCAGCTGGTCTCTCAACTCGCGGCGCAGGATCTTGCCGACGTTCGTCTTGGGTAGCTCGTCGCGGAAATAGACGCGCTTCGGCACTTTGTAGCCGGTGAGCGACGCGCGGCAGTGCTCGATCAGCGCCTGTTCCGTGAGCGTGGCGTCCTTGCGTACGACGAACAGCACGACGACCTCGCCCGCCCGCTCGTCGGGCTGCGCGACCGCGGCAACCTCCAACACGCCTGAGTGCGTCGCCGCGACGCCCTCGACTTCGTTCGGGTACACGTTGAAGCCGGACACGAGGATCATGTCCTTCTTGCGGTCGTCTATGAAGACGTAGCCACGCTGGTCCATGTGGCCGATGTCACCGGTGCGCAGTATTCGTCCCGGCAGCATGACCTTGGCCGTCTCGTCGGGGCGGTTCCAGTACTCGCGCATCACCTGCGGGCCGGCGACGCAGATCTCGCCCGATTGCCCGGTCGGCAGCGCGTTGCCGTCATCGTCGCGGATCGAGATGTCCGTCGAGGGCAGCGGCAGGCCGATCGAACCCGTGAAGCCCGGCTCGTCGAGGCGGTTCACCGTCGCACCCGGCGAGGTCTCCGTCAGGCCCCATGCCTCGGTGAGCGTGTTGCCGGTGACTTCCTTCCAGCGCTCGGCGACCGCGCGCTGCACGGCCATTCCGCCACCGAGGCTCACGCGAAGGTGCCCGAAGTCGAGCTCGGAGAAACCGGGCGCGTTCAGCAGCGCGTTGAAGAGCGTATTTACGCCACTGAAGAAGGTGAAGCGGTTGCGGCGCAGCTCGGCGACGAAGGCGGGGAAATCACGCGGGTTGGCGATGAGGAGATTGCGGCCGCCGATGTTGAGAAAGAACAGTGTCTGCGTCAGCGCGAAGATGTGATAGAGCGGCAGCGCGCCGACGATCGTGGCATCCCCGCTGGCGCGCAGCGCCGGTGCGAACCAGCTCTCGAGCTGCAGGACATTGGCGACGAGGTTCCGGTGCGTCAGCACCGCGCCCTTGGCGATGCCTGTCGTGCCGCCGGTGTACTGCAGGAATGCGATGTCCTCCGGCCCCAGCTCGACGGGTACACGGTTCTCGTAGCGTCCCTGGTCGAGCGCGTAGCCGAGACGCACCGTGCCCGGGAGGGTCCAGTCGGGAACCTGGCGTCGTACGTGGCGTACGACGACATTGGTCGCCAGCGACTTCGGAAAGCCGAGCAGGTCGCCCGCGCCGGTCACGATCACCGTCTCGACCGCCGTGTCCTCGATCACCTCCTGCAGCACGTGCGCGAAGTTCTCGAGGATCACGATGGCGCGCGCGCCGGAATCGGCGAGTTGGTGTCTGAGCTCTCGCGGCGTGTAGAGCGGGTTCGTATTCACCACCGTGAGGCCTGCGCGGAACGCGGCGACGATCGCCACCGGGTACTGCAGTACATTCGGCAGCATGATTGCGATGCGATCGCCCTTCGCGAGCCCGGCGACCTGCTGCAGCCACGCGGCGAGATCCGAGCTCATGCGGTCGAGATCGGCGTACCGGATGGAGCGGCCCATGCTCGTGTACGCGATCCGCATCGCGTAACGCTCCATGCACCCCCGGAGCAGCGACTCGAGCGAGCGGTGCCCGTCCGGATCGATCGCCGCCGGCACGTCGGGTGGGTAAGAGGCGAGCCAGGGTCGATCCGTGGAGCTCATGTCGCTCCTTGCTGCGTCCTGGCCGCCGGGACCGCAGACCTGTCATTCGACAGCAGGGGTTCAAGCTTCGGCCACACCTGCTCCAGCAACCGCGGCTGCGCCGCGGCGTTCGGATGGATGCCGTCGTTCTGCATCAGCGCGTCATCGAGCGCGATCCCTTCGAGGAAGAACGGCACCAGGGCGACGCCGTATGTCTTCGCGAGCTCGCCGTAGAGCGCATGGAACTCGCGCGTGTACTTGGGCCCGTAGTTCGGCGGGATTCGCATGCCGACGAGCAGCACTTCTGCGCCGCCCGAACGCGACAGACGGACGAGCTGCTCGAGGTTCGCGCGCACGTCGGCGATCGGCAACCCGCGCAGGCCGTCGTTGCCGCCGAGCTCGATTACGACCACCGCGGGGCGATGGCGCTCGAGCGCGCGCGGCAGCCGCGCGAGCGCGCCACCCGTGGTTTCACCGGTCGAACTGGCATTGACCACCCGGTGCCCGTACCCTTCCAGCTTCAATCGCCCGCCGAGCAGGGCCACCCAGCCCTGCTCGAGACGGATTCCGTAGGCCGCGCTCAGGCTGTCGCCCAGCACGAGGATGCTGGACTCGGTGGCCGCGCGGACGACACTGGATGCGAGGGCGAGACCGAGACAAAGCGACGCGAGGCTGATCTTGGAACGAATGGACACGGTGCTTGCGGCAGAGAAGCTCGGCAAGCAGGTTAACAGCCCAGAAGGAACGCTCGCCATACTCGCAGACGTCACGCTCACCGTGCAGCGCGGCGAGACACTTGCGGTCGTCGGCGCCTCGGGCGCCGGCAAGTCGACCCTGCTCGCTCTCCTCGCCGGCCTCGACGAGCCGAGCAGCGGGCGCGTGTGGCTGGCCGGGCAGGAGCTCACGGCGCTCGACGAGGACGGCCGCGCCGGCGCTCCGCGCCCGACACGTCGGTTTCGTTTTCCAGTCCTTCCACCTCGTGCCGGCGCTGACCGCGCTCGAGAACGTGATGCTGCCGCTCGAGCTTGCCGGTCGCGCGGATGCGCGCCGTACGGCGCTCGAGGTGCTCGAGCGGGTCGGTCTGGCCGGTCGCGTCGGACACTATCCGCGCCAGCTCTCCGGCGGTGAGCAGCAGCGCGTCGCGATCGCGCGCGCCTTCGTCGCCGGTCCGGATGTGCTGTTCGCGGACGAACCGACCGGCAACCTCGATGCAGGCACGGGCGGGCGGATCATGGACCTGTTGTTCGGGCTCAACGCCGGCGCGGGCACGACCTTGATTCTGGTGACCCACGATCGCTCGATCGCCGCGCGCTGCGGCCGCATCGTGCGGCTCGACGCGGGTCGCATGGTGGACGGGCAGGGATGAGCACGGGACTCGATTCGGGTGTCGTTGCGCCGCCGGGCGCGACACCGCGCGTCGTGGCGCTGCGCCTCGCGGTGCGCAACCTGGTCCGCGATCTGAAATCGGGCGAGCTGGCCGTCATGCTCCTCGCGCTGCTGCTGGCCGTGGCCTCGCTCACGGCGGTGGGATTCTTCACCAGCCGGGTGAACCGAGCGGTCGCCCAGCAGGCGGGCGGCGTGCTGGCCGCGGATCTGCGGCTGGAATCCGCGCGGCCCATCGCGGACAGCTACGCGCGGGAAGCGGCGCGGCGAGGGCTCGCGACCGCGCGGCTCGCGTCGATGCCGAGCGTCGTCTATCACGGCGACGAATCGTCGCTCGTCGCGCTGCGCGCCGCGAGCGAGGGATATCCGCTGCGGGGCGAGCTCAAGGTCGCGGACCGGCCGTTCGGCCCGGCGCGGCCGACGCGCGCGATACCGGGACGCGGCGAGGCCTGGGCCGATTCGCGGTTGTTCGCTCGCCTGGGCGCCTCCTCCGGCGCGCGGATCAGGGTCGGCGCGCACGAGCTCGTGCTGACGCAGGTACTCGATTACCGCCCGGACCAGGGAATGGGCTTCAGCGATCTGTCGGCGACGCTGCTCATCAACCTGGCCGACATGGACGCGACCGAGCTGATCCAGCCGGGCAGCCGCGTCCGCCGCGCGGAGCTCTTCGCGGGCGACCCGGCGCAGGTGACGGCGTTTCGCGCCTGGCTCATGGAGCGCAAGCAGCCGGGCGAGCGGCTCGAGACCCTGGCCGACGCGAGTCCGCAGATCCGGGACTCCTCGGAACGCTCGAGCCGATTCCTGTCACTCGCGAGCCTGGTGAGCGTGCTGCTCGCGGCGGTAGCCGTGGCAATGGCCGCACGCCGCTATGCAGCCCGTCATCTCGACCAGACCGCGCTCATGAAGTGCATGGGCGCCTCGCAGCGCTTCGTGCTCACACAGACGGTCGTGCAGCTCCTCGTCGTGGCGATTGCGGTCGCCCTGCTGGGCACGGCGGTGGGTTACGCCGCACAGGCCGTGCTTGCTCACCTGGTCCGGGATCTGGTGAGCGGCGAGCTGCCGCCGCCGGCCGCGGACGCGCTCTGGCTCGGCCTCGTGACGGCCGTCGTCATCCTCGTCGGCTTCGCATTGCCGCCCCTGCTGCAGCTCAAGCGGGTCCCGCCCGCGCGTGTGCTGAGGCGGAATCTCGAGCCGCCACCGCTCAAGTTCCTGGTCGTGTACGGTCTGGCGATCGCCTCGGTGCTCGCGCTCCTGCTCTGGCTGTTTCGCGACACGAAGCTGGTGCTGTACGTGGCCGCGGGCATCGCCGCGACCTTCGTCGTGCTGGCGCTGGCGGGTGCGGCGCTGGTGCGCGCGCTGGCGCCGCTGCGCAGCGGGGTAGGCGTCGCCTGGCGCTACGGGCTCGCGAACATCGCGCGGCGCGGTCGCGACAGCGTCGTGCAGATCGTCGCCTTCGGGCTCGGGCTGATGGTGCTGCTGCTGCTCGCGCTGGTGCGTGATGACCTTCTCGAGGAGTGGCGGGCCAGCCTGCCCGCCGATGCGCCCAACTACTTCATGATCAACATCCGCCCCGACGAGGGCGAGGCGCTGCGTGCGTTCTTTGCTGCGCGCGGGCTACCGCCCACGGAGCTCGTGCCGATGGTGCGGGCCCGGTTGACGGCCATCAACGGCGTGCCCGCCGACGAGGTCGCGCTTCCGACCGAGGATGCACGCGAGTGGCTCGAGCGCGAGGCGAACCTCACCTGGACGACTGCGCTGCGCGACGACAACCGCCTGATCGCGGGTGACTGGTGGCGGGACGGCGACGGCGGGGGACCACGCGTCTCCGTGGAGCGGGAATTCGCCGAGACGCTCGGACTCTCGATCGGCGATCGTCTGACCTACGACGCGGCCGGCGAGCCGATCGAGGCGCGCGTCGCGAGCCTGCGCGAGGTCAGCTGGGATTCCTTCCAGCCGAACTTCTTCGTGGTGTTCTCACCCGGCGTGCTGGACGAGATCGCGGGCACGCTGATCACGAGCGTGCACGTCGAGCCGGCACAGCGGCCCGCGCTGGTCGAGCTCGTGCGGCGGTTTCCGGAAGTGACGATCATCGACATCGATGCGCTGCTGTCGCAGGTGCGCGATGTCATGGATAAGGCGGCGCTGGCCGTGCAGTACGTGTTCCTGTTCACCCTGCTCGCGGGACTGACGGTGCTCGGGGCCTCGGTCCAGGCGACGCGTGACGAACGCCGTTACGAGAGCGCGATGCTGCGCACGCTCGGAGCGAGCCGGCGCGTCGTGCTCCAGGGCGTCGCGGCGGAGTTCGTGGCGATCGGCGCGCTGGCGGGACTGCTCGCGGCCGCCGGCGCCACGGTCGCCGGGTTCTTTCTCGCGCGCGAGATCTTCGACCTGAGCTACACGCCGGGCGCCATGATCTGGCTCGCGGGGCTCGTGGGCGGCGCGGGGCTGGTCGGCGTCGCCGGCGTGCTTGCGGCCCGCTCGGTCGTCACTCACCCGCCGGTAGCCACCCTGCGTGCGTAATGAGGGTGCCGGGTCGCAGTTTCGCAGTGTGGGCTGAGGCAAGCGCGATGCCTCGGCCCAGAACTGCGAAACTGGACCCGGCACCCGTTACTACCGGACGACCAATCGGACCCAGCCGACATCGACCTTCTGACCGCGCCAGCTGTAGCCCTGCAGGCGCAGCCGATACTCGCCCGGTCCGAAGGCGCTGGTATTGAGCGCGATCCGCAGATCGCCGTTGGAGTCGGGTGCCAGGCGCTGCAACACCATCATCCGCCCTTGATCGGCCTTGTCGACCGTGACGGCGAACACCGGGAACCGCGCGTATCCCACGGGCAGGAATAGCTCGATCATCTCCGGAGGCTCGGGCCACGCGATGCTCGCATCCGGTGACGCCGACCAGCTGCGCGGATTCGGCACGACGCGCAGCGATCGCTCGGTCGTCGGGGCGCGGAGCGTGCTCAGCCGGAGCCTGGCGGCGAGGTCTGCTGCCGCGGCGCGTTCGCGCCGCGCGCCGAGCTGCGCAGCGATGGCGAGCACGAGCAGCAGCGCGGCGAGGCTGGCGAGCGTCGCCACCGCGACAGGCCGCTGCCACCAGGGGAGCGGGATCGAGGTCTCGGTGTCCTCGATCTCCGGCGGGTCAGGCAGGGGCAACTCGCCCTGCACCGCCGGGCGACGCCAGCGCAGAAGTCGCTTTCCCGGGCTGCTCATGCGTCGGACCCCGCTGCATTCCCGCTCGCCTTCCTTTCAGGAGGCTCATCGAAGCGAACAAGGCATCCATCGCCTGCCGCTCGCGGTCGCGTATCGCCGCGAGGAACCGGTCTGCGCCCCCGATCCGCTCGAAGGCGGACAGGCCACGCTCCAGAAAGTCCTGCAGACCACCGAACCCGGCCGCGTGCGCCGGGGCACGTGCAAGGTGCACGAGCGCGCGAACGATCGGTTTCCTGACGACACCGTCCAGGTACTTGCCGATCTGGAACATCAGGTCGATCTGCCGCTCGCGATCGTCGCGACGGCCGATCCTGCGGTAGGCCTCGGCATACACCTCGTCGGTGATCGCTCCGTCGGGCAGCTCGCGGACGAGCTCGGCGTCGAGCTCCTGCGACAGCACTTCGAGCTCGATGGCGAGGCAGAGCGCAGCGAGCGCGTCGGGCGGCAGAAGCCGCTCCATCATGCGTTCGACCTTGAGCAGATCGCGGTCGCGCGCACGCGGGTTCCCCGAGCCGTAGAGCTCGTCGGTGAAGAAACCGACCGCTGCCCGATAGCGCGGGTCTGCGTGCAGGTCCTTGTGGGTGCGGAGCAGGCGTTGCGACTGCCAATCCTGCAGTTTCTCGAGACGCCGCGCGAGTTCCGGTTCGCCGCGGAACACGTCGCGCAGCGCCGCATTGCGCGTCAGCAGCTTGTGCAGGGTGCCCGCCTCGACACGGCGGCGAGGCGGGCCGCCGGTCGGTGCTGCGCGTAGCCTCACGCGTCGAGCCCGGCGAAGGTCTCGCCGACTGCCTGCGGTGAACCCGCCCCGCGCCGCTTGCGTGTGGCCATGCGTCCTCTGCGGCACATGCCGCGAACCGATCACCCCTCGACGAGCGCGCATGCTAGCCGCACGCTGCACTGTGTCAATCGGCACGCTCATTTGACCTGTCCGGGGCCGGCTCCTATGGTAGACGCAAAAACCCGTGCCGGTTATCTGTGCCGCGCGGTGCTGGGGAGAAGGCCATGAGTTACTTCGTGACCGGCGCGACCGGGTTCATCGGCCGCTATCTGGTGCGCGCGCTGCTACATCGCAGCCGAAGCACGGTGTACGTGCTGGTGCGCGGACGATCCCTGGGCAAGCTCGAGGAGCTGCGCGGGTTCTGGGGTAAGGACGCCGCCCGGCGCGTGATCCCGGTCAAGGGCGATCTCGCGCAGGCGGATCTAGGGGTAGGCAAGGCGGACCTGCGCAAGCTCAAGGGCAAGGTCACCCATTTCTTCCATCTCGGCGCCGTGTACGACATCGAGGCGAGCGCCGAGTCCATGCACCGCGCGAACATCCTGGGCACCGAGCACGCGCTCGCCTTCGCGCACGCCGTTGACGCAGGCTGCTTCCACTTCGTGAGCTCCATCGCTGCCGCCGGCCTCTATCGCGGCACGTTCACGGAGGACATGTTCGAGGAAGCCGAGGACCTCGACCATCCCTACCATCGCACCAAGCACGATTCGGAGGGCATGGTGCGCGCCAACGGGCGCGTGCCCTTCCGCATCTACCGCCCGGGTGCGGTCGTCGGTCACTCGCAGACAGGCGCGATCGACAAGATCGACGGGCCTTACTACTTCTTCAAGGCGCTGCAGAAACTGCGCGAGTCCTGGCCGCGCTGGGTGCCGCTGGTCGGCGTCGAGGGCGGCTACCTCAACATGGTGCCCGTCGACTTCGTCGTCGACGCGCTGGTGCACCTTGCGCATCTCAAGGGCAAGGACGGCCGTTGCTTCCACCTGACAGACCCGCGAGTCATGCGCGTCGGCGAGGCGCTCAACATCTTCGCGCGCGCGGCACACGCACCGGAGATGGCGATGCGGGTCGACCCGAAGGTGTTCGCGATGGTGCCGGACGGCATGCTCGCGGCGCTCGGGCGCAACAAACCGCTGCAGAACGTCTTCGACCAGGTCCTGCGCGATCTGCAGGTGCCGCGCGCGGTGCTGCAGTTCATGAACTACCCGACGCGGTTCGACTCGACCGCGACGCAGACAGTTGCTCGAGAAGGCGCGCATCCGCGTCCCGCCGCTCGAGGACTACGCCTGGCGGCTGTGGGACTACTGGGAGCGGCATCTGGACCCGGATCTCTCGATCGACCGCAGCCTGAAAGGGGCCGTCAAGGGCAAGGTCGTCGTGATCACGGGTGGATCGTCGGGCATCGGCGAAGCCGCCGCGATCCGGATCGCCGACGCGGGCGGCAAGGTGGTGATCGTCGCGCGGGACGAGGAGAAACTTGCCGAAGTGCGCAAGCAGATCATCGACCGCGGCGGGCATGTGAAGACGTATTCCTGCGACATCACGGATTACGCCGCGAACGACAAGCTGGCCCGAGACGTCCTCAAGGAATTCGGCGGCGTCGACGTCCTGATCAACAACGCGGGTCGCTCGATCCGCCGCTCGATCAACCTGTCGTACGACCGGTTCCACGATTACGAGCGCACGATCCAGCTCAACTACTTCGCCTGCGTCCGGCTCACGATGAACCTGCTGCCGTCGATGACGGCGCGCAAGTCCGGTCACATCGTCAACATCTCGTCGATCGGCGTGCTGACCAATGCGCCGCGCTTCTCGGCCTACGTCGCTTCCAAGGCCGCCCTCGAGTCCTTCGCGCGCTGCGCGGCGGCGGAGTTCCACGACGAGGGCGTGCACTTCACGATCGTGAACATGCCGCTGGTGCGCACGCCGATGATCGCACCGACCAGGATCTACGACGACATGCCGACCATCATCACGTCCGACGAGGCCGCGGACATGATCGCGGACGCCATCATCCGTCGCCCGCAGCGCATCGCCACGCGCCTGGGCGTCGCCGCCGAGATCATGCACCTCATGATGCCGAAGATGTCCGAGGTGGTGATGAACTCGGCGTTCCGCATGTTCCCGGATTCGGCCGCGGCGCAGGGCAAGAAGGACGGCGAATCGCAGCGGCCACCGACGCGCGAGGCGATGATCTTCGCCA
>CAWIDH010000016.1:0-176133 GCA_963834855.1 uncultured Gammaproteobacteria bacterium
GGGCAAGCAGGAGGCCCTCAACCGGTTCACCGTCGACCTCACCGAGCAGGCGCGCAACGGCAAGATCGACCCGATCGTCGGCCGCGACGAGGAGATCCGCCAGGTCGTCGACATCCTGATGCGCCGGCGGCAGAACAACCCGATCCTGACCGGCGAGGCCGGCGTCGGCAAGACGGCGGTCGTCGAGGGCTTCGCGCTGCGCATCGCCGCGCGGCGACGTGCCGCCGCCGCTGCAAGGACGTGCGCGCTGCGCGCGCTCGACGTCGGGCTGCTGCAGGCCGGCGCGTCCATGAAGGGCGAGTTCGAGAAGCGGCTGCGGCAGGTGATCGACGAGGTGCAGGCGTCGCCCAAGCCGATCATCCTGTTCATCGACGAGGCGCACACGCTGATCGGCGCCGGCGGCGCGGCCGGGACCGGCGATGCCGCGAACCTGCTCAAGCCCGCGCTCGCGCGCGGCACGCTGCGCACGATCGCCGCCACGACCTGGGCCGAGTACAAGAAGCACATCGAGAAGGACCCGGCGCTCACCCGCCGCTTCCAGGTCGTGAAGGTCGACGAGCCGAGCGAGGAGAAGGCGGTGCTGATGATGCGCGGCATCGCCTCGATGCTGGAGAAGCATCACCGGGTGCAGGTGCTCGACGAGGCGCTGGAGGCCGCGGTCAGCTGTCGCACCGCTACATCCCGGCGCGGCAGCTGCCGGACAAGTCGGTGAGCGTGCTCGACACCGCCTGCGCGCGCGTGGCCGATCAGCCAGCACGCGGTGCCGGCCGAGGTCGACGACAGCCGCCGGCGCATCGAGGCGCTGGAGACCGAGCTCGAGATCATCGACCGCGAGACGGCGGTCGGCGTCGACGTCGACCGAGCGCGAGAGCGACGGCGCGGCGAAGCTGCGCGAGCGAGAAGACGCGGCTCGCAGGAGCTCGACGAGCGCTGGGAGGCGGAGAAGGCGCTGGTCGAGCAGATCCTCGAGATCCGCGCGCAAGCTGCGCGGCGCGGCGGCAAGGTCGAAGGCACGGCGAGCACGCTGGAAGCGGCGGCCGACGCGGCCGCGAAAGCGCGCCGGCAGCCGCGAGCGCCGCCGGCCGCCGCACGGCGCGAGCGACGCGAGACGCTGCTCGCGGAGCTGCAAGAAGCTGCAGGCCGAGCTCGCGAGCTGCAGGGCGAGGCGCCGCTGATCCTGCCGAGGTCGACGACCAGGCGGTGGCGCGCGTGGTCGCCGACTGGACCGGCATCCCGGTCGGCCGCATGGTCAAGAACGAGATCGAGACGGTGCTCAAGCTCGCCGACACGCTCGAGCCAGCGCGTCATCGGCCAGGACCACGCGCTCGAGATGATCGCCAAGCGCATCCAGACCTCGCGCGCCGGGCTCGACAACCCGACCAAGCCGATCGGCGTGTTCATGCTCGCCGGCACCTCGGGCGTCGGCAAGACCGAGACCGCGCTGGCGCTGGCCGAGGCGCTCTACGGCGGCGAGCAGAACGTCATCACCATCAACATGACCGAGTTCCAGGAGGCGCACACCGTCTCGTCGCTGAAGGGCGCGCCGCCGGGCTATGTCGGCTACGGCGAGGGCGGCGTGCTGACCGAGGCGGTGCGGCGCCGGCCCTACAGCGTCGTGCTGCTCGACGAGGTCGAGAAGGCGCACCCCGACGTGCACGAGATCTTCTTCCAGGTCTTCGACAAGGGCATGATGGAGGACGGCGAGGGGCGCGTGATCGACTTCAAGAACACGCTGATCCTGCTGACCACCAACGTCGGCTCCGAGCTGATCATGAACATGTGCGCGGACCCGGAGCTGATGCCGGACGCCGAGGGCATCGCCAAGGCGCTGCGCGAGCCGCTGCTCAAGGTGTTTCCCGCCGGCGCTGCTCGGCCGCCTGGTGGCGATCCCCTACTATCCGCTGAGCGACGAGATGATCGGCGAGATCATCCGGCTGCAGCTCGGCCGCATCGAGAAGCGCGTCCGCGAGAACCACAAGGTGCCGTTCACCTACGACGACGCGGTGGTCGAAGCTGATCGCGAGCCGCTGCACCGAGCTCGAAAGCGGCGGCCGGATGATCGACGCGATCCTGACCAACACCGTGCTGCCGGAGATCAGCCGGGAGTTCCTGATGCGGATGATGGAGGGCAAGCCGATCGAGCGCGTGCACGTGCGCGTCGAGGACGGGGAGTTCGGGTACGGGTTTGAGTGAGAAGGTCGTGATCCCTGCGTAGACACGTCCGTCGGTGCAGGAACCGTTGTTTCAATCGAAGGGAGGTGCTTGTCCATGCCGTTTTCGCCGAAAGACTTTCGCGGGAAATACGAGCCCGGCGACCTGTTTTACGGGCTCGACAAGCCCAAGCGGCATCATGGAGCAGCTCGGGGCCAAATGGGAGCGAATCGAGGGAACAGTCATAAATTTCTACAATATCGGTGACTACGCGGCGAGCGTCTCCGGTCCGCCGGACAATGCGTCGTTCCCAACGGCCGTGCGTGCCAGCACCAACCCGAAACACGCTGAACTGATGGCACAGCTCGATACCAAGCCGGGCGTCGGCAACAATGCGGTATGGAAGAGGAAATCGAAAGCCGGGCTATGGTGGGCGACCCAGCATGTCCCGCAGACAGGTCTGCATTTCTGTCTTGACGGTCTGAAAATGGAGGAAGTCCTTGGCAAGAATTATCCCGGCAATTCCTGGGAGCCGGAGCCGACTTGCCTGCGGGCCCGGATCGCAAGGGCGCCGACTGGACCTCCAAGAGCACGTCGATCACGGGTGCCGAGGTGCGCTGGCTGTTCCGCAACAGGAAAGACAAGGCGGTTCAAGACCACGTCCAGTTCTGGATGGCGGGCAAGCCATGTGTCCCGCCGTGGGAGCAATCCCCGGAGCTAAAGGCGTTGTGGAGCACGTACAAAGCCGTCGACTGATGCCCGTCACCGATCGGTGAGGAGCACTCTGCTGCTCGACGCGTGGCGACTCAATGGAAGGAGCGCCGACCGAGCGTGTTCGAGTGGGTGTGGCCGAGGGAGAATTCAGGTATCGGTTCGGAAAGGGGCGCTACGACGACGCATGTGCCGAATTTCTGACTTGCTTCATTGGAGGAGCGGCTGGAATTTCGCGGGCCTGCCGCGGGTCGCATCTCAAACTGGCCGTATTCTGACGGAGTGAAACCATGTCGTTTGGAGCCTTCGCTAACAAGCGCCTGTGCGATGTCGTTTTTCCCGGAACCCATGATGCCGGTATCTACGGCAACGAGCTGGGTACCACAGCAGAAGCTCAGAGAGAGTCTTTCACTCGGCGAACAGGCTGCGGCCGGAGTACGGTATTTCGACCTTCGGATTGGAACGATCAAGACGGCGACCGGCCTGGAACAACGTGCCTATCACGCGCCGGCCTTGAAGCAAGTCAAGAGTGCGGCGGGCAACTACCAGAAACCCTCGCTGACGAAGGCCGCGCGCGGTCGGTCTTTTTACGGGGCATGGCGGCGACCGTCTGTCGCAGATGCTGGATCAGGCCCGCGAATTCGTCATGCAGAACGCGGACGAATTGCTAATCCTTCGCTTTTCCAAGTGCGGCGACATGGTCGATGTCGCCAACCAATGCCTGCTGAAACTCGGAAGCGAACACTTCGCGCAGAACGTCAATCTCAACGTGGCCCTGGTTGGCGCGCTGCAGGGGAAGGTGGTCACCATTTTCGACCAGGAAGACTTCAACAAGTTCCCGGTGGCGCTCAAGAACACTCCGGGCATCCTGCCGGTCAAGTCGCTGTTCAACTCCGACGGTGCCCATGCAACCTATGAGCCCCACAAGTGGGGGCTTCAGTATTTTGGAAAGTACTCGAACACCCGGTCCACCGAGAAGAACATCAAGAAGCAGACGGATACGCTCGCGCAGGCCCCCGCCAGCAGTCCAGAACTGCTCGGCATGATGTACTGGACGTTGACCACCAAGGTCGGAGAGAAGCTCACCAAGACATTCGAGAGCATGAGAGCCAGGGATCGCAAGATGTGGAACTCGGGTCAGCAGGCCCTGACCACCGCCTGGAAGGCCGGAGTGAAGGATCACATCGTCGCCCGCGCCGGTCACCAGCATCGGCAGTGGCTGTCGAAAGGCTACCCGCCAACGGCAGTGGGGCGCAGCGCCAAGTCATTCATGCCGAACATCATCATGATGGACTTCGCCGACCCAAACCGCTGCGCCACGATCTGGAACCTGAACCTCGCAACCGCGGACATGATGGCCCGGATGGCCAACGACCTGACTAACGTGGGCCGAATCCTCAAGTGAGTGCTGCGGCAGACCGGCAAAAATGGCTTACGGAGAACTGTGCCACCGCGCCGCTGGCGCAATTTCGGACCTGGAGAAGACACCCATCGACGAGTCGATCGTATGCGACCTTGGTTGACGCCGAAGTGGTCAAGCTGATCGCAAGCCGCTGTACGGAGCGTGAAAGCGGGGGCCGTGAATGCATATCACTCAAGGCGACGGAATGCGATTTCCTGAGAAGCGAGGCTGAACATGGGCACGAATAGACATGTCGAATTCGTTAAAAGCTCGGCTGGCAAGCAACTGCGCATCAAGACCGAAAGTTGGGCTTTGCCTCCGGACCAGCAGATCAAGCTGGTGTCGGCTCTCGAGCTGGCCCGAGACATGCTCGAGTTCAGCTGCAATTCTTTGACATTCCTCTGGCAACAGCCTGCTCCACGCGCTGCGGCGTGGTCACCCAACTAACGACGAAGGCATATTCCACACGCAGCGAGCCATCCTGGCGAAACACTTCGCAATGCACCATATCCCCAGTTTCAAGCGGTCGGAATTGGCCAGAAGATTCGCGGATCTGAACGACGAGCTGAACAAGGACATCACGATTGCCGACGCGCGGTCGTCGATCTACACGATCGAAATCCGGAGCGCTGCGGACAAGACGCGTCGCGACTGCGAAGAGCTTCTACAGGAAGCTGATGACGCCCAGAGCGACTTTGAGCAAGAACTGTCGCCCGAAAGCTTCAAGCAAGCCGAAAGTGCGCGAGCCAAGATCGACGCATGGGATGCCGCGCGCGGTGCGCGCGCACAGCAGTTCGTCAGGGACATCCGCTTCAAACGGGAGAACCTCCAGGGGTTCGTCGACCCACACAAACCGGACGCGCGCCTGAGGACGCGTTCGAATATGAGTGACGTAGGGGCACCGCGATGGAAGCAAAACAGTACGGTTCCATCCACTTGAATTTTGCGTTGTTGCTGGCGCCCAACACGAGCGTGATGAAAGTGGCGCACACGTTGATTCACGAGGCATCGCACAAGTTCCTCGACACCGTCAACATCGTCGTACGTGTATCAGCCAAGGTACGAGCAGATGACGCCGCAGGAGGCGTTTCGTAATGCAGACAGCTATGCGTTCACGGCGGCGTCTTTTTATCGCCGCCGCGTGCTCTATTCTGACCGTGACCTGAACTGAGCGCTGCCCACACGAATAGGCCCGATCGATCTCAGAAAAGGATGAACTGTCCTGAACCAGACTTGATCTGACGGACCGATGCCTTCACTGTTGACCTGCGCGCTGCTTGCCGAGGACGTCTATCACGACCGTCCGACCATCGTGGACGGCTTTTCACCGGTGCGGGTACCGGACCACGACGTCTATTGCGCGGGTCACGAATTCTCCGGTGGTGCCTATGCGGGTCCGCAGGGCATCGGGATCATCGCATTCCGCGGTTCTCGTGAACTCGAGGACTGGAAAGGTGCGAACCTCGAGATCCTGCGACGACGGCTGCCAACCGGCCAGTTCGGCCACGCGCTCGCCTACTTCGCCTCGGCCTATCGCGCGCTCGAGCGCACCGGGTCACGGCGCTACGTCGTGGTCGGACACTCGCTGGGTGGCGGCCTGGCCGCGGTCGTCGCGGGCACGGTGAGCTGGGTACCGGTGCGCGGGGTGACTTTCAACGCACCCGGACTCGCGGAGTTCGCTGCGGCCAGCGCGACGGAGGGCTCGGCGCTCGCCCGGGCCAATGCGGAAAACGTCTTCAACTTCCGGTCGGAGATCGATGTCGTCAGCCGCTGGGGTCGGCACATCGGCCACGTCTACGACGTGGCCGGCTCGCGACGGCACGGCATCCGCTCGTTTATCGACCAGCTGGGCATGGTCGACTTCGGGCGGTGGGAGCTCTGAATGGCGTCAGCTTGACTGATACGCCCGCATCTTGTTCCAGCGGTTCGGATAGATCTTCTGCGCGGTCTCCTCACAGGCTGTTCCCTGCGCAGTGTTGTAGAGAATGAGGAAACTCGCAGAAATCCTCGCCGGCTGCTCGCGCGGCGTAGGAGACGGTCGGCGGAGTCGGCATCCGCTGCGCTTTGCGATTTCCTCTGGATTGCCCTGCCAGAATTTCTCGTGGTAGTTGTGGCCGCACTCGTGCGTCAGCCGGTTATCGAAGTCATTCTGTGTCTGCGCCCGGTCAACCGGATTGAGCTCGAGGACTCCCGAGCCTCCAGTCCCAGCCGTGGTTTCCCTGCATTCGGCGGGTGCTGGTCGGACACACGACGATGGTCTGGTAGGCGCGCGCTGTGCTGAGGAACGGCGCGCAGAGCTTCCGCGACCTGGTCGGCCTCGGAGATTCTTCCCGAGCCGTCGTCTCCGCCGGGAACTCAATTGTCGCGAGCGCTGCAGGCGGATCGGCGATCGACTGCAGCCGCAGAAGCCGCACGGCGTTGCGATCCCTGAAGCTCAGGACCGGCATCAGACCGCGCTTGAGGATCTCCTCGCCGATGCGAAGGCTGAGCAGATGCTCGCGCGCACGGCTTGAGTTCGCGCTCGCCATCCACATCACGGACATGCGCGGGCAGGTCCGGCACGTCGAGCGCGATCACCGGCGTGTTCTGCATCGTTGTCCTGCTCGGCGAGGCTGCGACCGATGAGCTCGGCGCAGGCCAGTGCGGGATTACCCCACAGATAGCCGTCATGATCGCTTCGTGCCGGCCAGCTCCTCGAACGCGAATCCGTCGATTGCATCCGTCTTTGCGCCGTAGGGCAGCCGCAGCAGCACGCGAGGCATTGCGAGACCGATCCACGGCGCGATGGCGCTGTGACGCAGCGCCGACCATCGCTCGGCGATCCGTGCGTCAGCGATGACCCACTCCTTCGGTTCGGAATTCGCATCGAGACTGGTTGCCCCGAGCAGGGTCGCATCGCCGGCGGCGACCAGCGGCGCTCCCAGCCGTTGCGCCAGATTGCCCAGGTGCGCGAGCAGCTCGAGGTCATCGCCGGTCGCGCCAAAGGTGTACTCGCCCACGAGGAGCGTCGTGTCGAGGTCCCCGGCTGCGTCGCCGCCGCGTGCCGCGATCGCGCGATAGAGGCCCGTCGATTCGAGCTGACCCTCCGCCGCGGTGAGGTCGGCGACGAGCTCGTCCTTGCCGACGTCGAGGATCCTGAGCTCGAGCGAATCGCCGAGCTCCAGCGTCTCGACCAGCCGGCGCACTCCCCGCCAGCGCGCTTCCAGCGCCTGCACGCTGGGGTCGTGCAGCACGCGGCGCATCAGGGCCGTCGCTGCGGCGTCGATCGCCGAGAGGTAGGTGCCCAGGCTCGGGTCGGGGCCGCGCACGACGTACGGTGCGACGAGCCTCGCAACCAGTGCGTCTGTAACGCCCGCCGCGGAGGGCCGGCTGTTCCCCGTGTTGCGCTGCCCAGCAGTCGCTCGAGCAGGTCGGCCTGCTCGTTTGGTTGCGATTGGTCGGTCGCTGCCACGGACGATGCGGCTGACGCCGGGCCCCGATCCTGCGCGCAGCAATGCGGCGGCTTCCTCGCCAAAGGTCGCCGGGATCCTTCAGTCGTGTCCGGCTCGTGCGCAGCGCCTGGAACGCTTCCAGGCGCTGAAAAATCTGGTCGGGGTGGAAGTCGTCCAGGCTGCGGAATTCCATGGTCACGGGATCCTGGGCGCCCCGCTGCGCCACCACGGCACGCGGACGCATCGCCGCGAGCACGGCATCGAAAGTATCGAGATCGACCAGCCTCGTCCGGCGCTCGGCCAGGCCGGTCCGCTGGCCTTCGTCACGGCCCCCCTGCCCGCTGAAGTCGCCCAGGACGAGGACCCGCCTGGGTGCACCGTCGCGACGGCGTGCGTGACGGGGCGAACGTGATTCTCCGAGCGCGACTTCGAAATTGATCCGTCCGGTCATGTCGGAATCCTCTTGGGACGCGCACCCGGTCCGCGCTGATCGGCATCATCGGCGCCTACGCGCAGGTACACTACGCGCTTCCCCGCATTGGGCGCGACAGGGCCGCGACTTGAGCTCGGTAGACCCAATGTTGATGAAGGCGGTCGCCGTGCACAAGGCCGGGCGTATCGCGGAAGCGAAGGAGATGTACGAGCGAATCCTGAAGCGGCGCCCCGAGGACCCGGACGCGCTGAACTTCCTCGGGATGCTGGAGTTCCAGCGCGGAGAGAAGCGGCGCAGTCGTGCGCTCCTCGAGAAGTCGGTGCGCAGCGCGCCGGGCAATCCGCATGCCTGGTTGAATCTTGGCAATGTTCGCATGGCCGAGGGCGACACGGACGAGGCGGCTGCTGCCTATGAGCACGCGACCGGGCTCGCGCCTGATCTCTGGCAGGCCTGGCTCAACCGCGGGATCTGCCTGCGACGCCTGAGTCGGTTCGAGGAAGCGATCGACTGCCTCAAGAGGGCCGTCAACCTGAAGCCAAAGGACGATGTCATCTACGAGCGGCTCGGGAGGATCCTCTACCGCGCGGGCCGCCTCGAGGAGCTCAAGAGCCTCTATCGGGACTGGGTGGCATTCAATCCGGACAATCCGACGGCGCGTCACATGTTGGCCGCGGCAACCGGTGAATCGCCGCCGGAACGCGCCAGCGACGAGTACGTCCGCAGGACCTTCGACACGTTCGCGGACACCTTTGACGAGAACCTGTCCGATCTCCGTTACCGTGCGCCGCAGCTGCTGGCAGCCGCGCTCGAGCGGTGCTGGCGCCCGGCACCCGGCGCGGAGCTGCCGCACGTGCTCGATGCCGGGGTGGGGACGGGTCTCAGCGGGCCGCTGCTGCGGGACAAGGCCGGCCGACTGGTCGGCGTGGACCTGTCCGGGGCCATGGTCGAGAAAGCGCGGCAGCGCGGGCTCTACGACGAGCTCGTCGTCGCGGAGCTGTGCGAGTTCATGCGCGAGCGCCCCGGGGCGTTCGACGTCGTGTTGTCCGCCGATACGCTGGTCTATTTCGGTGCGCTCGAGGAGGCGCTCGCGGCAGCGCATGGCTGCCTGCGTCCGGGAGGCCTGCTGCTCTTTACCGTCGAACGCTGGGCGACCGACGATTCCCAGGCACGCTACTGCATGCAGGTGCACGGGCGATACGCCCACACCGCCACGTACGTCCGCTCCGCGTTGGCCGGGAGCGGTTTTCGGCTCGCCGAGCTAGGCGAGGATGTGCTGCGATCCGAGATCGGCGTGGACGTCGGCGGGCTGGTCGCGGCCGCGATCCGCTGACCCGGCCTGCGGGGTCAGCGCGCCTTGATGCGAGACGAGGTCACCGTCGCAGCCTTGGAGCTGGCCCGGACGTCGAGCCTGAGCACCGGCGCCGTGTCATACAGCCGCACCTCGCAATGCGCCGGAAGCGGCGCGCTCGTAACTCGCTGACCGTCGACCAGCGTGCCGTTTCGGCTGCCAAGGTCGCGAATCCACCACAGGCCGTCGACATGACTGACCTCGGCATGCTGGCGGCTGATCATCGGGTCGTCGAGATGGATCTCGCAGGCTGCATCGCGGCCGATGCGGAAACTGCCCTGAAGAGTTCTCTCGTGGCTCCGCAGTCCGTCGTGCCATGCGACCCGCACGTTGCCGTGCGATCCGGATAACACTGTCGTGGTGTCCTTCCGGACGGATGCCGCCGTAGGTTCCTCGGTTTCATCGTCGCGGACGATGCCCCGCGGCGTGATCTCGTAGGCCCAGGCGAGCACGATCGCGATCGGCAGCCCCAGCCATGCGCACACCACGAACATGCGGGTGGCCCAGGACGGGGCGTCAAACGCCGGCAGAAGCTGTGCTGCCCCCATCGATGCGCCCCATGCCGTGACCGCATAGACAGTCGCGACCTTGAAGACGCTCCGCCGCCTGGTCTCGCCGGATCAGTTCCCGTATGCGTGACGCCGACTGCGACATGGTCGATTCTTGCCCGGAGAAGCCTCGCAACCGTTCAGGAAGTTAGCACAGCACACCTGGCGGGACCGGCAGACGGCCGGCTTTTGCACCGCACAAGAGCATCGGCGGAGGCACTTGGCGGACCTGCCGGCGACTTCCTGTGCGGACAGCTACAGCGCGCTGCGCTTTCGCGCAAAGTGTTGATGAATCAGCGTTGTTCCTGCTATTACTGACCGGCCAGCCGAGGATTACAAGAATGGCACGCTCGCGGGTGGTCGATTTCGACTACTACCAGTTCCTGCGGATCATGCAGCGCGCCGGCAATGCCGGCCAGCGCATCGACAAGACCGATGCGCGCTGGGCGGATTACGTCCGGCAGCACAACATCAACGAGGTGGCGGCGACCGCCATCGCGCGTCAGAAGTTCGAAAAAGTGACGTCGGTCATCATCGCCGAGGGCAGCGATTCCGACGGGCTGTATTTCTATTCGCGAGACGACGAGGCTTGCCTCAGGCTCGTTGCAACCGAGTAGACGGCGCAAAATAACGCGCCTCGCCCGCAGGTCGAGCGGGAGGCGCCAAGGTGTCGGAGCGTCGGGGGGGCCGGCGCATCGCGCACCACTGTAGAGGAAGCCACATGCCAGAATCCGTTGATAGCAGCGTGGCGGCAACCGATGAGAATCGTGTGCTGCAATTCAAGAGCCCGTTTGGGGCCGACGTCGTCGCCACGCACGTCTCCGGCTCCGAGCGCCTGAGCCAGCTGTTCCACTTCGACCTGAACCTGCAGAGTGAAAAGGGAGACCTCTCGGCGGACAAGATCCTCGGTTCTCCGGTCACGATCCTGTTCTACCCGCCCGCGCCGAACAAGCCGCGGGTCTTCCATGGCCATGTCACCGAGTTCGCGCAGGTCGGTTACGGGCTGCGGATGCACGAATACCAGGCGACGGTGCGGCCGTGGTTCTGGTTCCTGAGCCGTTCCGCCGACTGTCGGGTCTACGAGGACCAGACGGTCGAGGACATTTTCCGCACGGTGGCGAAGGAGCATGGGTTCTCCGACTTCCGGTTCAACCTGTCGGGGAAGCCGCCGAAACGGGAATATTGCGTGCAGTACCGCGAGACGGCGTTCAATTTTCTGAGCCGGCTGCTCGAGGACGAAGGCATTTACTATTATTTCGAGCACACCGACTCGAAGCACACGATGGTCCTGGTCGACAAGTCAACCGCGCACGAGGCGGTTCCGGGCTACGAATCGGTGCCGTACTTTCCACCATCGTCGAACCAGGCGCGGCGTGAGCGGGACCACCTCTGGTCCTGGACCTGGCAGGCCGCGGTTCAGTCGGGGAAGTACGCAACGTCGGACTTCGATTTCCTCAAGCCAACAGGGTCATTGCGCGCGGAGGTGGACATAGCGCGGCGCCACGCTCAGGCGAAGCACGCGATCTTCGACTACCCGGCCGAATTGCAGCAGATGTCCACGGTGGAATCGAAGCGCATCGCCGGGCTGCGCCTGGAGGAGCTGCAGTCGGCGCACTGGACTGCCCGCGGCCAGGGGAATGCCGCGCATCTTGCGCCCGGGGCACGGTTCAAGCTGACGGACCACCCCGGTGGCTCGACGTTCAACATCGACTACCTGATCGTCGGCGCGAGCTACACGCTGTCAGCGAACGCATACGAGACCGGGGATACCGGTGACGCGGACTTCGGACTCTCGATCGAAGCGATCGACCTCAAGCAGCAGTTCCGCCCGCCGCGAACGACGCCCAAGCCGCTGATCCAGGGCGCGCAGACCGCGATCGTGGTCTCCGACAGCAAGGACAATCCGAAAAACGCGGAGATCCCCGTCGACAAGTACGGCCGGGTCCGGGTCAAGTTCCACTGGGACAGCAAGGTCAAGCGTTCCTGCTGGGTGCGGGTTGCGCAAATCTGGTCGGGGCAGGGCTGGGGGGCGCAGTTCCTGCCGCGGACCGATCAGGAGGTGATCGTCAGCTTCCTCGAGGGCGACCCCGATCGGCCCATCATCACGGGCAGCGTCTACAACGGCAGTCATTCGCCACCCTACACGCTGCCCGACAAGGCGACTCAGAGCGGCATCAAGAGCCGCAGCAGCAAGCAAGGAGCTGCCGCTAATTCCAACGAGATCCGCTTCGAGGACGAGAAAGGCAAGGAGGAGTTCTACCTGCACGCCGAGAAGGACCTCAAGGTCAACGTCGAAAACGACGGAACCTGGACGGTCGGGCTCGACAACGACCAGCCCGCCAAGAGCAAGAAAGGCGCCGCCAAGTTCGTCGTCGGCAAGACCTATCATCTCGATGCGGGCGACGAGATCACGCTCGAGACCGGCCAGTCCAAGATGGTCATGAAGAAGGACGGTTCGATCACCATCAACTGCAAGACCATGCTGATCGACGCGACCGACAAGATCGACTTCAAGGCGAACAGCGCGATCAACGCGAAGTCGAACAAGGACGTCAAGATCGAGGGGACCGTCTCGGTGGGCGTCAAGGGCCTGCAGGTCGCGATCGAGGGGACGACCAAGGCCGAGTTGAAGAGCAGCGTGCAGACCAAGGTCGAAGGTACGATGGTCGACGTGTCGGCAAACGGCATCGCGTCGCTCAAGGGCTCTTTGGTCAAGATCAACTGAGGTCCTACGCAATGCTCAAGGCCCTCGAAGCCGATTCGGGCGTCGCCTCGACGATGCTGAGCCCGATGGAGCGGCTCGGTGACGAAGCGCGGCGGCGGATCGACGGTCTGATCAGCGTGCGCGCTTACCTCGACTCGCTGCGCCGCGACGGGCTGCTGAACGATGCGGTCGACGTGCTGACTTACCTCTTGCCGAGGCAATACGCGATCGCGTGGGGCTGCGAGTGCTGGCAGGCAGCGCAGACCGAGGGCACGGCGGATCCGGTGGAGATGAGCGCGCTGGCGGCTGCGCAGCGCTGGCTCAAGGATCCGAGCGAGGAACACCGCCGCGCTGCGCTGCAGCTCGCCGACCGGCTCGGGTTCAAGACGGCGGGCGCGTGGCTGGCTGCGGCAGCGGGTTGGAGCGGGGGAACGATGCTGCCGTCCGGCGAGTACGAAGTGCCACCGCCGCCCGGGCTGTCCGGGAACGCCGTAGCCGCGGCGCTAAAGCTGACCGCTGCCGCGCATCCGGCGCGTTACGACGAGCAGCTCGCGCAGTTCGTCGACCGGGCGCTCGCGACATTCGCCCCGGGACCGACATGACAGGAGACCGACCGTGAAACCCGCCGCCCGCATCACGGACATGCACACCTGCCCGATGGTGACGCCGGGACTGCCGCCCATCCCGCACGTCGGCGGACCGATCGTCTCACCCGGCGGCCCTACCGTGCTGATCGGCAACCTGCCGTCCGCCACCGTCACCTCGCAGTGCGTCTGTGTCGGACCCCCGGACGTCATCGTGCTGGGGTCGATGACCGTGTTGATCTCCAACAAGCCGGCGGCCCGGATGGGCGACCTGACCGCGCACGGCGGGACGATCATCCTCGGCTGCCCGACAGTCCTGATCGGAGGGTGACGGCTCGGGCCCTCGCATAACGGATGTTCCTGATCCTCGAAGTGACCGGCCGTGAAGCCGCCGCGCTTGGTGCCGCCAGTCGCGCGATCTTCACGACCGCGGGCGGTTCGATCGGGCGCCGGGCCGGGAACGACTGGGTGCTGCCGGACCCGCACGTGTCCGGACGCCACGCGCGTGTGCGGGCCATAGGCGGCACTTTCTTTCTGGAAGACAACGACAGCGGCAACGGCGTCGTCGTCAACGGGAACCGCCTGCACCCTAACGAGCCGTTCCCGCTGAAGGACGGCGACAAGGTGTTCATCGATCCGTTCGAGATCGCGGTGCTGGTATCGATGACCAAGCCCGGTGCCGCGACCGAGATACTCCGCGGCCAGTCCGGGCCGCCCGCACGGCCCGCGGCACCTGGCGGCGGTGCCCCTGCGGCCGGGCCACTCCACGTACCGATGGCCGAGCCCATCGGACTCGGCGACATCGTCCCGGAGGCGGGCGGCGTGATCCCGAGCGACTTCAATCCGCTGCTGGATCCCGTGCCTGCAGCGCCGTCGGCTGGACCGAGTGCCGCAAGCCTGCAGGGTCGGCCCGTGATCCACGACGCATTTGCGCCGCCGCCTCCTGTGCAGCCGCCGATGGCACCCCCCGCGATCCCTGCAACGGGAGGGATCCCCACCAACTGGGATGTCGAGGAGCCTCCGCCAGCTGCGCATGTGCAGCCGCCGATGGTTCCGCGACCTGCCAGCTCCGCCCGCGGCGTACGTGCCACCGCCGGTCGCTCCGTCGGCTCCGCCGGCGTTCGCCGCTCCCGGCAGCGCTGACTTCGCCAGTCTGCTGCGCGGTGCCGGCGTGCCCGCCGAGGCGCTCTCGCCCGAGGTGATGAACGAGTTTGGACAGGTGCTGCGCTCGGTCATCGAGGGATTGATGGAAGTACTGCGCGCCCGCAGTGAGATCCGAAACGAGTTCCGGCTGCCGCAGACGACCTTCAAGACCCGCGACAACAATCCGCTCAAGATGGCGGTCAACGCCGAGGACGCGATTCACAACCTGCTGCTGAAGCGCAACCCCGCGTATCTAGGCACGACGGCGGCCTTCGATGACGCGTTCAAGGACGTTCGTCACCATCAGCTGGCCATGCTCGCCGGCATGCGCGCGGCCTACGAGTTCATGCTGCAGCGCTTCGATCCGCGGTCGCTCAAGGCGCAGTTTGATGCCAAGCCGGGCCGTCGTTCGCTGGGCTTCGGCGCGCAGGGGCGGTACTGGGAAGCGTTCGAGGAGTATTACAAGGAAGCGACGGCCGACGCGGACGACTGCTTTCGCCGGATGTTCGGCGATCAGTTCGCGCGCGCCTACGAGGAACAGATCCAGCGGCTGCGCTCGGGGCGCGGCGAAAGGGGTTGAATGATGTCGCCGAGCCCGATGCAGCGTGAACGGTCACGCATTTCCGTCGCGGCCTTCGCGTTTGCGGCGACGGCGCTGCTCGCGGCATGCGCCAAGCCGCCGGTGATCGAGCCACCGCCGCCGCCCGTGACCGTTGCGGTCGACCTGGCGGCGTCGGCAGAGGTCAACCCGGATCCGAATGGCCGCGCCTCGCCGATTACCGTACGGGTGCATCAGCTCGCCGATGCCGGCGAGTTCGGCAAGGCCGACTTCTTCGCGCTCTGGCAACACGACGCCGCGACGCTGGGTGCCGCAGCGCTCGGCCGTCACGAAGTCCAGCTCGCCCCCGGCGCGAGTGGCAGCGTGACCTTCAAGCTGGCTCCTGCGATGCAGTCGGTCGGCGTCGTCGCGGCCTATCGCGACTTTCGCAAGGCAACCTGGCGAGTCAACGTACCCGTACCGGCGCAGCCCGCACCGGGATCGACCATCAGGCTCGCAGTCAGCGTCACAGCCGACGCCGTGACTGCGCAGTGGCAATGACGCAGAGCGTCCGGAGAACCACGGGATGACGATCAACAACCGGGTCGTATGGCGTGAAGGCCTGTTCCTGCGCCCGCAGCACTTCCAGCAGCAGGAACGCGCCATCGAGCGCCAGCTCGAGATCCGGGCGTCATCGCTGCACGCCTGGGGCTGGGGCTTTACGGAGCTCGAGCTGGAGCGCGACCTGCTCGCGACCGGCCGGGTTGCCGTGCGTCGTGCGCGTGGCGTGCTGCCCGACGGCACGCCGTTCAGCATGCCAGACGACGATCCGGTTCCGCCGGCGCTCGAGGTCACCGGCGCGACTCGCGATCGCACGGTGTTCCTCGCGTTGCCGCTGCGTCGTGCGGGAGCGCTCGACGTCGCGCGGCCCGACCGGCCACGGGAAGTCACGCGTCATTCAAGCGGGGAGATCGAGGTCCGTGACAACACCGGCGGCAACGAGGAGCCCGCCGTGATGGAAGTCGCGGCGATCCGCGCGCAGCTGCTCATAGAGGGTGATCCGCTGGACGAGTACGCCTGCATCCCGCTCGCGCGCATCGTCGAATGCCGCGCGGACCGCCAGGTCGTGCTGGACGAGCGGTTCATCCCCACCGTCATGCGGTCCGCCACCGCATCGGTGCTGGCTTCGTTCCTCCGCGAGCTGCAGGGGCTGCTGCACCAGCGGGGCGAGGCGCTCGGAGGTCGCGTGACGGCGAGCGGGCGCAGTGCGAGCGCCGAAGTCGCCGACTACCTGATGCTGCAGGCGATCAACCGCTACGAGCCGGTGGCGACCCACCTGGCGGCGAACGGCTCGGTGCACCCCGAGGAGCTGTTCCGGTTTGCGGCGGGACTCGCCGGCGAACTCGCGACGTACACGTTGCCGGCCAAGCGCCCCAGTCCACTCGAGCCATACCGGCACGAGGACCTGCGCGCGACGTTCGAGCCGGTGTTCGTGGCGGTGCGCAGCGTACTGGCCGCCGTGCTCGAGCAGAACGCGGTGTCGATCCCACTCGAGGCGAAACGCTTCGGCATCCGCGTTGGCGTCGTCGCGGACAAGACACTGTACGACAGCGCGGTGTTCGTGCTCGCCGCCCGGGCGGACCTGCCGGTCGAGGAGTTCCGCCGTTCGTTCGTTCCGCAGGTAAAGGTCGGACCGGTCGAACGCATCGCGAATCTCGTCAACCTGGGGCTGCCTGGCGTGCCGCTGCGGGGCCTGCCGGCGCCGCCTCGACAGGTCCCGTATCACGCGGGCTACCAGTACTTCGAGGTCGAATCGGGCGGCGAGCTCTGGAAGCAGTTGCGCGCTGCCGGCGGCGTCGCGGTGCATGTTGCGGGTGAATTCCCGGGGCTGCAGTTGGAACTGTGGGCAATTCGCGGATAGCACGATGGCCAACCAGCACGGCGATGGTTCCGGTTCCGGCGACCGCACGATCCTGAAGCCCCGGCCGGGTGCGGGCCGCGGCGCGCAGCCGCCGGCCCAGGTCCCGGCTCCGCCCCCGGCGCCGGCGGCCGAGCTGCCGGGCGCGTCACAGGCATCGGCCCCGCCTGCGCCGCCGCCACCTCCGCCGGGTGCACCGCGGGGGCTGATTCCGATGTCCGCAGCCGACGCCGCGGCCGGCCTCGATCCGCTCGTCGCGGCGGCGGCACCGGTGCTGGCGATGGCCGGCCGGCTGCGTCACGCGCGTGACGGTCCGGATGCGGCGACGCTCCGCCGCCAGCTCGTCGCGGACGTGCGCAGCTTCGAAGAACGCGCGAAGGCCGCAGGTGTCGCCGTCGACCAGATTGCAGCGGCGCGGTATGCGCTGTGCGCGA
Organism: uncultured Gammaproteobacteria bacterium; assembly: GCA_963834855.1. GTDB lineage: Bacteria > Pseudomonadota > Gammaproteobacteria > Steroidobacterales > Steroidobacteraceae > DATJKD01. The sequence continues at coordinate 17,346 of CAWIDH010000016.1, forward strand.
CGATCGACGAGGCCGTGCTCAGCACGCCGTGGGGTGCACGTGGCGACTGGGGCACGCAACCCCTCCTGTCGATCTTTCATCGCGAAACCTGGGGCGGGGAGAAATTCTTCCAGCTGCTCGACCGTACGCGTGCCGATCCGCGCACCTATGCCGGTCTTCTGGAGCTGCTGTACACGTGCGTCAGCCTGGGTTTCACCGGCAAGTACGCCCTCGATCCGCAGGGCCCGATGCAGCGCGACCGACTGCAGCACGAGCTCTTCGAGCAGATGCGCAGCCTGCGCAGCACGCCACCGCCGGCGCTTTCGCCGCGCTGGCAGGGCGTGCGCGAACGTCGCAACCCGCTGCTGCGCTACGTGCCGCTGTGGGTCGTGGCCGCCGCGGCCGTCGCGCTGCTGGCCGGCAGCTATATGTATTTCCGCATCCGGCTCGGACGGTCCGCCGAGCCGGTGTTGACTGCCCTGTCGCAGGTCGGCATGCAGGATCTGACCGCGCCGGCTTCCGCGATTCCGCCGCCCGTGACGCTGAAGCAGCTGCTCGCCGATCTCGAGCAGCAGGGCGCGCTGGCCGTCGAGGACCAAGGTGCGCGCAGCATCGTGACGCTGTCGGGTGGCGACCTGTTCGCACCCGGCAGCGCCACCATCAACCCGCGGTTCGATGCGATCCTCGACCGCATCGGCGCGGCGCTCGAGGAGCTGCCCGGACCGGTGCTCGTCATCGGCCATTCGGACAGTCAGCCGATACGCTCGTTTCGCTATCAGAACAATTTCGAGTTGTCCTCCGATCGTGCGCTTGCCGTGCTGCGTCGGCTCGAGACGCGCCTGAGCGCCCCGGCGCGGCTGCAGGCCAATGGCGTCGGGTCGACGCAACCCCGATACAGCCCGCCCGACACAGCCGAGAACCGCGCGAAGAATCGTCGCGTCGAGATCGTGCATGTCGCCGCCGGGGACGTGTCATGAAGAAGCTGCTGCTCAACCGGTGGACCTTCGCGGTGCTCGGGCTCGTCCTGCTGCTGGCGGTCGTCTGGCTGCTCGGCCCGTACTTCGCCTTCGGCAGTGCGCGGCCCATGGAGAGCGTCATCGGCCGGGTGATCGCGACGCTCATCCTGCTCTTGGTATGGGTCGGGGCGATGCTGTGGCGGACCTGGCGGGAGATGCGCGGCAGTCGCAAGCTCGTCGCGGAGGTGACCCAGCAGGCCGACGCGCCGGTGGTGAGCCAGGCAAGACCGGCGGAGTCCGCCGATGCCTCGCAGCTGCGACAACGCTTCGATGACGCCGTCACGCGCCTCAAGAAGGACCGGCGCGGCGGCGGGAATCTCTACCGTCTGCCCTGGTACGTCATCATCGGGCCACCCGGCTCGGGCAAGACCACGGCGCTGGTCAACTCCGGCCTGCGATTCCCGATGGAACAGGAGGTCGGGCGGCGCGCAATCAAGGGCGTCGGCGGCACGCGCAACTGTGACTGGTGGTTCACCGACGAGGCGGTGCTGCTCGACACAGCCGGCCGGTACACGACACAGGACTCGGATCGCATCGCGGACGGCGAGGGCTGGTCGCAGTTCCTGCAGCTGCTCAAGAGACACCGTCGCAGGCGACCGATCAACGGTGTGCTCGTCGCCTACAGCGCCTCCGACCTGCTGACCCGTTCGGCGGCGGAGTTCGATGCGGACCTGATGGCGATGCGTCAGCGGGCCGCAGAACTCAACCGGGGTCTGGGCATCGACCTGCCGGTCTACCTGCTCGTGACCAAGGTCGATCTGATCGCGGGGTTCCGCGAGTACTTTGATGATCTCGACGCGGCGGGACGCCGCCAGGTCTGGGGCACGACCTTCGCGCTCGACGACAGTCGCAGCAGCCGGGCGCTGCGGACCCTGCCGGCGGAGTTCGACGCGCTGGTCGAACGCCTGAACGCGGGGATCAACCAGCGGCTCCGCGACGAGCGCGATCCGCGCCGACGGGCACTGCTGTACGGGTTTCCGCAGCAATTCGCCGCTCTGAAGACGCGATTGCTGGAACTCGTCGATGGGACGTTCGGCGGCTCCGAACAGGACCGGCGCCTGTTCCTGCGGGGTGTGTACCTGACGAGCGGCACGCAGGAAGGCACGCCGATCGACCGGTTGCTCGGCAGCCTCGGCCGGGCCGCAGGTCTGTCCGCAGACGGGCGGCCCCCGGCGCCGGAGGCGGGCCGCGCCTATTTCATCGAGCAGCTGCTTCGCGACGTCGTGCTGCAGGAGGCGGGTCTCGCCGGAACCGACCGGCGCGCCGAGCTGCAGAAAGCGGCGCTGCAGCTCGCGGCGTACGCCGGCCTCGCGTTGCTTGCGGTGCTCGGCGTCGTAGCTCTCGCGGTGAGCTTCGGGAAGAATCGCGCGTACCTCAAGGATGTCGGGCAGGCCGTAGACGCGCTCGCAGACACGCCGCCGGAAGCTGCACCGGCGCCGTTGTCACAGCAGCTGCCGCGGCTCGCCGCGCTGAAACACATCGTCGAGGTCGCGAGTCACGACGGACGGTCCGCGCCGTGGTCGATGCGGTCGGGGCTCTATCAGGGACGCGCCGTCGGCAAGGGCGCGCGCGACGCATATGCGCGCGAGCTGAACGCGACGCTGGTGCCGGATCTCGCGCACGCCTTCGGCGCGCGCATCGATTCGCTCGCCGGCGAGCCCGACAAGCTCTACGAGTATCTCAAAGGCTATCTGATGCTGGCCGAGCCGAAGAGGGTGGTTCCGGAACAGATGGCCGTCCTGTCGGCGATCGAGTGGGAAAACCAGTACCCGGACCAGCCGCAGGTGCGCAGCGAACTCATCGGGCATCTCGAGGCGCTGCTGGCCGATGAGAGTCTGCGCCCGGTCGCAGTCGACGCCTCGCTCGTCACCCGTGCCCGCAACGCACTCTCGGTCGCAACACCGGCCGCCCTCGCCTACAGCCGGCTCAAGCTCGCCTATACCGGCCCGGACCATCCGCCGCTGCGACTCGACCAGCAGGTGCAGGGCCTCGCAACGGTGTTTCGACGGCCGAGCGGCCGATCGTTCGCGGAACCCGTGCCGGCGCTCTACACCCGGGATGTCTTCAACGAGGTCAGCGGCAAGGGCGGTCGCGAGATTACCGCAGCGCTCAAGGAGGACGCGTGGGTGTTCGGCGAGGGGGCGACGCCGATTGCGATCGACGACCGGCTGACCCGCGATGTCATCGCGCTCTACGAGCGCGACTACATCGTGACCTGGGATGCCGTACTTGCGGACCTGGAGGTCCAGCCACTCGGCAGCGCGGAAAGCGCCGCGAAGAGCCTCGGTATCCTCGGCAGCGGCAGCTCGCCGCTCAAGGTGCTGCTCACCATCGTGGCGAAGGAAACCAACCTCGCACCGGCGGAAGATCCCTCCGCAGCGGCGGGCCTCGCGGAGAAGGCGCTGGCGAAGGCTTCGAGTTCCCCGCTCAGCAAGCTGCTGAAGGGTACCGGCGCGCCCGCTGCGACGGCCGCACCGGTCACGAAGCCGGGCGCAGCGGTCACCGAGCACTTCGCAGAGCTGCAGCGGCTCGTCACCGGGCCACCGGGCCAGGCGCCGATCGACCGTACGCTCGGGCTGCTGGCGCAGATGTCGACCCAGCTCGGCGCGATGAGCGATTCGGTCGGCGGGGCGGCGGCGCTGCAGGAGGTCACGTCGGGTGGTGGGGGTGGCGCCGCCCGGGCCATCGAGATCGAAGCCGCGCAGCTGCCGCCGTCCGTGGCCGGAATCCTCGGCCCGCTCGCGGGTTCCAGCCAGGCGCTCGTCCGGACGCAAGCCAGCGGCGAGCTTGCGCAGCTGTATCGCGGCGAGGTCGTAGCGGAGTGCAACGCTATCGTCGCGGGACGCTACCCGTTCGCAAAGGGCGCCGCAGGCGACGTTCCGGTCGCGGATTTCGCGCGGCTTTTCGGATATGGCGGCGTCTACGATACGTTCTTCAAGGCGAACCTCGCGCCGCTGGTCGACACGACACGATCGCCGTGGCGCTGGCGTGAGGCGGGCGGCGGGTCGATGGGGCTGCCGGCGTCGATTCCGGCGCAGTTCGAGGCCGTCGACCGGATTCGACAGCAATACTTCCGCCAGGGCGCCGCGGACCCGGAGGTCCGCTTTACGCTGATGCCCGAAAACCTCGACGCGGACGTGCGGCGTTTCGTGCTCGAGACAGCTGGCCAGACGCTCGAGTATGCGCACGGCCCACAGGCACGGTGGCCGCTGAAATGGCCGAGCGATGCCGCGCAGCAGGTCGTCGCGACCTTTGACACGGGCGCAGGCCCGGGCGCCAGCCTGGTGTTCGAGGGACCCTGGGCGATCTTCCGCATGCTCGATGCCGCCAGTCTCACGCAGGCGAGCGAGGTGCGTCATCGCGTCAGTCTCGGCGCGGGCGGGCACAGCGCGCAGCTCATGCTCGAGGCGAGCTCCATCCGCAACCCGTTCAGCAACCCGGCCGTTGCCCGGTTTCGTTGCGGCGGTTGACGATGTCCGATGCACTCGCCGTCGGCTTCTACGGCAAGCTGCCGATGCTCGGCGATTTTGTCCGGCGCCACGTCTCGGACCGGACGGTCGTCGCCTGGGATGCCTGGTTGCAGCAGGCGCTCGCGGCCAGCCGCGACCGACTGGGCGACGGATGGCTGGACCTCTACCTGACTGCGCCGATGTGGCGGTTCTTCGTGCAGCCAGGCGTGCTCGACGAGCAGCCGCTCGCCGGGGTGCTGTTCCCGAGTGTCGACCGGGTAGGCAGACACTTTCCGTTCACTGTCTTCGCCCGGCTGCCGCGCCGTTGCGTGGGGCTCGTCGTGGCGGACCGCTGCGCCGCGTGGTTCGAGCGCGTCGAGGACCTGGTCCTCGCGCACTTCGAGGACGATACGCGGACCGTCGATGGTCTGGACGAGTCCATCGGCGCGACCGCCGAGCGGCTCGCGGCCGCCCTCGACACGCTGCCGGAGAATCTCGCGGCGGGAGGGCAGCGGGACCCTGGCGAACTCGGCGAGGGCTGCCTGCACCTGTCGCTCGGCAATCGTGTCGACGTCACCCCGACGGCGCTGATCTGGCTCGAGAAATCGATCAGCCATGCGATGCCCGACGCGGTGTTCTGGTGGAGCAGCGGGTCGGCCAGTGTCCAGCCCTCGTGGCTGATCACGCGTGGACTGCCGGAGCCGCGCGCGTTCTCGGCGATGCTTTCCGGCGCCTGGGACGAATGGCCGTGGCAGAGCGGCGAGCCGGCGGCCAGCGTCGTATCGTCGGCCGGCGTGATGCTGCCAGCCACTCCCGCCGTACAGATCGAGTCCGCGGGCAGCACTCATCCCGGCCGTGTTCGCGATGAGAACCAGGACGCCTATATCGCGCGTCCCGAGATCGGCCTGTGGGCGGTGGCTGACGGCATGGGCGGTCATTCTGCCGGGCAGCTTGCGAGCCGAGCCACGGTCGATGCGCTCGCGAGCGTCGAGCCGAAGGCGATGTTCCCCGAGTTCGTCCGCGTCGTCCGCGAGACGCTGGAGGGCGTAAACGCCTACCTGTACTCGCTGTCGCAGCGCGCCGTGAACCCGACCGTCATCGGTACGACGCTCGTCGCGCTGATGGTGCGCGAGGGCACGGGCGTGTGTCTGTGGGCCGGCGACAGCCGGTTGTACCGCCTGCGCGGGGGCAAGCTCGAGCAGCTCACCGTCGATCACAGCGAGGCGGTCGAGCTGGCAGCGAACGCGGAGACGGCGCCAGCGAACGTCATCACGCGTGCGCTCGGCGGCCATCCGGAGATCGACATTGCGCAGCTCAGTTTCGACGTGCGCGACGGCGACCGGTTCCTGCTCTGCAGTGACGGACTGCACGGGGAGCTGGCACCGGAGGACATCTTCGAGCTGCTGTCCGGTCACGACGCCGCGGCCACTTCGGAGGCTCTGATCGCGCGAGTGCTGCAGGGCAAAGCTGCTGACAACGTGACGGTCGTTGTCGTGCATGCGCGTGCCGGCGCAGACTTGTCGGATACCCTGATTACCGAGGTTCGATGACGCCGCAGGCGCTGCTCGAGCTGCTGTACACCGTGCTGCGTGGCGAAGCGCCTGCAGAGGCGTTGTTAAGCGGGGTCGACGAAGCGAACCTGCACTCGCCCGAAGCCGGTGCGGCGCTGCAGCGCGAGATCGACGCGCTCTACGCCAGGAACGAGCTGCATTTCGACCTTTACCTGCGGGTGAAGGATCGCCTGCAGGCCGGGGTCCGCGCGCGGACGACCAACCCGCCGCATCCGACGAATGCGCCGCGCGGTGCGCCACCGGGCGACGCGGCGACTCGGATGCGACGCTCGGAACCGGATCCCCCGCCACAGGAGCCGCCTCGCAGTGATCGCACGATGCTGCGATCACCCACGGGAACGGGCGCACCGTCGGGAACCCGTGCGCAGGGGGGAGGCACCCTCGGCGCACCGCCCGGCAGCGTCGGGCATGTGTCGCACCAGTCCGCCGGCTGGTCTACCGGACCCGCGGGCAGTCCGCGGACCGGACGGGACAACGAGCCAGCGGAGACCCGCACCTGGATCATCGAGCAGCAGCTCGAGGAGGGCATGGTCGTCAAGGAGCGCTTCGTGCTCGAGCGGCGCCTGGGCCAAGGCGGCATGGGGGTCGTCTTCAAGGCGCGCGACCTGCGCAAGGAAGAAGCGCGCGACCGCGATCCGTATGTCGCGATCAAGTTCCTGAACGACGAGTTCCGCCGTCACCCCGAGGCGCTGATGGCGCTGCAGCGCGAGACGCGCCGCGCGCAATCGCTCGCGCACCCGAACGTCGTGACCGTCTACGACTTCGATCGCGACGCGTCGCTGCTCTACATGACGATGGAGTTCCTCGAGGGCGAGCCGCTCGATAAGTTCATCCAGCGTCACCCGCAGGGGCTTCGATTCAAGGATGCGTGGCGGATTATCGAAGGCTGTGCCCGGGCGCTGGCCTATGCTCACCAGGAACGCGTGATCCACGCGGACTTCAAGCCCGGCAACGTCTTCGTCGCCGGTGAGCGCAAGGTCAAGGTCCTCGACTTCGGGATCGCCCGCGCCCTGTCGCGCCAGGGCGACGATCGTGCCGCGGGCACGCGCTTCGATGCCGGCTCGCTCGGCGCGTTGACGCCAGCCTACGCCAGCCCCGAGATGCTCCTCGACGAGCCGCCCGATCCGCGCGACGACGTCTATGCGCTCGCCTGCGTCTCTTATGAGCTGCTGACCGGCCGCCATCCATTCGGCGGGGCGACCGCGGTCAAGGCCGCGCATGAGGGCATGACCGCCAAGCGGGAGCCCGGCATTGGCCGCCGCCAGCATCGCGCGCTCGTCCGGGGCCTCGAGTTCCGGCAGGCAGACCGCTCGCCAACCGTAGAGGCGTTTCTCGACGAGCTGGCCGGGCCGCTCGGCGCGCGCGGCCGCGCGCTGCGGCAGTCGCTGCTGTCGACCACCGCCACCGGAATCGCGGTCGCGGCGCTCGCGGCGGGGGCGTGGTGGTTCACCCGCGCCAACCCGGACGAGCAGCTGATGCGCCAGCTGATGGACACGGCGCAGGCGCAGGCCGATCAGCGCGCACAGCAGAGCGGCGAGCCTTTCGAAGTCGACGCGGAGCTGCGCGACATGCTGCTAGAGCAGGGTCGTGACTACATGCAGCTCGCAGCGGTCAAGTTCGACAGCGCGCTGCTTTCCGAGGGTGTGTCGAGCGCCTACGGCGCGTACAGCAATGCGCTGCGGATGGACCCGGCGAGCAAGGAGGCCGCCGAGGGCATCGTCGAGATCGTGCGGAGGTACGAATCCGAGGCCCGGCGTCTGCTGGCCGCCGGCGACGCGGCGCGTGCCGCCGAGCTCGCCGGTCACGGACTCAAGATCCAGCCAGCGCGCGAATCGCTGCTCGACATCAAGAGCGAGGCCGAGGCGGCGGTGAATCCGGCCGCGAAATAGCGCCGATGTCCCTGCCGGGCAGGCCACGCGCGGGCGCGCGCCCGGCCGTCTTCGTGGCCGCGACGGCGGCCATGGTCGCGATGGGTTGCACGGGGAGCCCGTCGCGTCCCGACGAGATCGCGCGCGAATCCGGGTTCGAGCGCCGCGTACAGCACGGCGCGGACTACGGGCACGTCGTGTTCACGAACGCCCGGATTAGCGCCCCGGGGGCGCTGCATGTCTACATCGAGGGCGACGGAACGCCCTACGTCGCCCGCTACGGCGTGGCCGCCGACCCTACGCCGCGTAATCCACTGATGCTGCGCCTGATGGCACTCGATCCCGCACCGTCGATCTACGTGGGACGGCCGTGTTACTTCGGGCTCGCGAACGATCCGCCCTGCACCCCGCGCGACTGGACGCTGGATCGATTCAGCCCGCGGATCGTCGACAGCATGGCGCGCGTCATCGAGCAGCTGCGCGAGGGGCGCGGCACGGACGCGATCGAGCTCTACGGGCACAGCGGCGGCGGTGCGCTGGCCGTGCTGCTCGCTGCGCGCCTCGGCGGCGTGCAACGCATCGTTACGATCGGCGGCAACCTCGATGTCGACGCCTGGACGGCGTATCACGGCTACACACCGCTCGAAGGGTCGCTGAACCCCGTGGACGCAGGGCCGCTGCCGGCAACACTGCTACAGCAGCACTATGTCGGCGACCGGGACAGGGTCGTCCCGCCGGAGATGGTCGAGGCAGCGGCGCGGCGCCTGGGCGCACCGGGCGCGATCGTGCTGCGCGGCGTGACGCACGCGCGCGGCTGGGAACGCGCGTGGCCGTCGATCCTCGCGGGAGAATGGCGGTACGGAGACGATACCCCGGATCAGCGGAACTCGTAGCGCAGGCCAAGCGTGAACTCGGCATAGCTCACGGTGTCGAGGCTGGCCACGGACTCGTAATCGAGGAAGGCGCCGAACCCGTTGGCGAACGCCGCCGAGATGCCGACTGCCCACAGCACGAACGAGTTGTCGGGATCGTCGGAAGTCACGGCCGCGGTTGTCTCGGGGGTCTTGAACGGGTCGGCGACGTAGCGGATGAAGAAGCTCTGCTGGTCGTTTTCCTGCTCCCAGACCTGCGTCGCGCGCGCGTATGGCCTGACGACGCCCCGCGACGTGCTCGCGGTGTAGCCGAGATCGAACGCGAACTGCAGCTGGAGCGATTTCGCGTCCTGCTCGCCGAACTCGAGGTTGAGTTCGGGATTCGAGCCCCCCTGCTCGGAGAAACCGTCGATCGATGCCTCGAGGTAGCTGACTGCCGCGGTCGACGCGATTCGCCATCCGCCCTGGCCGAATTCGTATCCGGCGCTCAGGCCCGCCGAGGTGATGTCGCTGTCGGTGTCCCCGGTGGCCGTGTGATCGATCGGCGTCGGCTCTTCGCCCAGTGTATAGGTGACGCGGCGCACCGAGTCGAGGCTCTGTGAGCCGTAGCCGGCGATCAGGTCGACGTGTGCCCGCTCGCCGTACCAGGAGCCGAAGACCGAGCCCGTGACGCCGTCGACGTCGAGCGAGCCGCCGGTGGAGAAGTCGGTGTCGCTCTTGCCGTAGCCGAGCGCGACGCCGCCGACGATCGAGTCGGTGAAGCGGTAGTCGGCGCCGACCGTGACCCCGGTCCCCTCGAAGTCATAGGCGGCCTCGAACGCGGTTTCGTCCTTGTCGCCGTTGCCCAGGCTGCCGTTGATGAAGAGTCCCAGCTTGCCGCCCACGGCCTCGTCGCCGCTGGCGCCGCCGCTCGTCGCATACAGGGAGTACGGATCGGCCAGGCTCGCAAGCGGCGCGCCGGCGTTGCGCAGCGAGATCAGCCGCGAGGCGATGTTGGTGCGCTGCGTCCGGCCGAAGTCGACCGTGTTCGCGGCAGGCGCGTTGAGCTCCTCGGCCGTGATCTCCTGCAGCGCCGTCGCCTTCAGCGCGGCATTGGGCTCGCGAACGACGCGTCCGCAGCGATCGAGCAGCGCCTGCTGGTCCGGCGGCAGGCCCCTGTTGGCGGCACTGGCGCGCACCAGGCTCGGGCACAGCGCCGGGTCCTCGACCGCCGACAGCGCGGGGTTGCGGATCGCGATCGACATCGACTGCTGGTTCGGGTTCAGCGACTGCGCTTGCGCGTGTCCGCCGACTGCGCCGACGACGATCGCCAAGGACCTTCGACAGGCAACGCAACGGGCGTCGGCCGGAGGACGGGCGCACCTCGGCAGCCTGCTCTGATTGGCACATTACTCCGATCCCCCTTGTTATCCTGGTTGCGGGTACGCGATGTCGAGCACTTTACCGGAACTTGGTTTCGTAGCGCAGCCCGAAACTCAGCTCCTGCATCGTGATCGTGTTCAGGCTCTCGGTCGACTCGTAGTCGACGAAACCCGAGAACCCGTTGGCGAACGTTGCCGAGAAACCGACCGCCCAGTTGAAATAGTCCTCGTCCGGCTCGTCGGTGAGGATGAGGAAGCCGCTCCCGGGCTGTTCGGGTGTGCCTACGAAAGTGTCGTTGGCAAACCGCACAGTGACCTGCTGCGACTCGTTCTTGTACTCGTGAACCAGCTCGAAGCGCGCCTGCGGCGTGAAGATGCCCCACTTGCGGCTCAGGTTGTACGCGATCTGTGCGCCCACCTTCCCCGTCAATGAATCGGCGCTCTGGTCGTCGAACTGCATCGCCAGGCCGCTCGTGCCCTCGGTCGTCTCTGTAAACCCGTCGACCTCGATCTTGATGTAGTTCAGCGCGAGGGTCGGCCCGAACCGGAGTGCGCCCTTGCCGAAGTCGTAGCCGTACCCGACTCCGAGCGCCCACTGGTCGGCGTCCGTGTCGCCCAATGCCCGGTCGGTGATCTCCAGGCTTGAAATGTTGATGTTGCGGATCGAGTCGTAGCTGACCTGGCCGTAGCTGCCGATCGCATCGAAGTAGCTACGCTCGTCGTACCAGGTGCCATAGACGCTCCCGGAGTAGCCGTCCGAGTCCTGGGTGCCGCCGTCGTTGTCGAAATCCGCGTCGCCCGTGGCGTAGCCGAGCGCGAGCCCGGCCACGAACCCATCGGTGAAGCGATAGTCGGCGCCGACGGTCAACCCCTGCGACTCGAAGTCGAACCCCGATTCGCTCTCCGTCGCATCCTTGTCACCCCAGCGAATCGCGCCGTTGACGAAGATTCCGAGCCGCCGATCGAGCAACCCACCCTCTTCGTCGTCGCCGCTCGCTCCGCCCTCTCCCAGCAGGAGCTTGCCGAGGGAGGCCAGCGCCGACATCGGCACGCCGCCGATCGGGTTCCCGAGGTTGAGCCCCGCGGTGCTGAAGCCGCGAGCGCCCATCCTGAGCGCCTGCAGCCGCGCGCCGACGTTGAGCAGCTGCGTCATCGAGAAGTCGATCGCGGTCGTCTGCTGCGAGGTGATCTGCTCGCCGCTGATCGCGTCGAGCGCCTCGGTGACGGCCGCGGTGTCGCCGTCGCTGGCGCACTGGCAAAGATCGTGTCGCAGGTCGCGCGCAGGTTGCTGTTCCTCCTGCGACGAGACTCGCGGGGTCGGCCTTGAGCAGTCTCGAGCAGGTGTCCTCGGTGGCGTTGGCGGTCGATTGCTGGTTCGGCGTGAGCCCCGGCAGATCGGCGATCTGGTTGGGCTCGCCGAGCGTGATGGTGACGTCGTCCGAGCCTGTCGCGCCCTGCCCGTCGACGGCCGGTCAAGGTCACGACGTTGCTGCCCTGCGACCAGCGCCAGCGTCGGGTTCGGCGCTCGCCGTCGGCTGCCGCGATCTGCGTGTCGTTGACGAACCAGCGGAACGACGCCGCGTCGACGCCGTTCGGATCCGTCGCGGAGCCGCTGGAAGGGAACGAGCTCGCCCGGCGTCTCGTCGCCGTCGGGAATCGAGCCGGTTGCCGCCCTCGATCGTCACGGCTGGTGCCGGTCGGGCGCCTGCACGGTGATGGTCACGTCGCTAGGCGCGCTGCGATCGCCGTCGTTGTCGGTGACCCTGAGGCCGACGGTGTTCACACCATCGTCGAGCCGCAGCGCAGGCGTCGGGCCCGTCGCGCGGCCCACGACCAGGCCGTTGACGGTCCACTGATAGCTCGCGACGCTGCCATCGACGTCCGAGCTGCCGCTGCCGTCGAACGCTGACTGTCTCGCCGGCGATCGCCGTCGGTGTCGCCGACGCTGCGGTTGCCGCCGGCGATCGCCGCCACCGGCGGCTGGTTGCCCGGCGTCGCGACGTGATGGTCACGGTCGTCGGGGCGCTCTGCGCCGTCGGCTCGCCATCGTCGAACACGACCAGCGTCACCGTCATTGTCGCCATCGTCGAGCCCGAACTGCGGATGCGACTCGTGCAGCCGACGTCCTGGGTTTCGCCGTTGACAGTCCACTGGCAATCGACGATCTGGCCGTCGGGATCGAAGCTCGCGCTGCCGTCGAAGTCGACGAACTCACCGGGCTCGTTGTCGCTGTCGGCAATATTGCGGTTGCCGCCGGCGATCACCGCGGTCGGGGGCGCATTCGCGCCGGCGACGACGGTCACGGTGACCGTTGCCGGTGTCGACGCCGCCGAACTGGTCGTCGATCGTGTAGTCGAAGCTGTCGGTGCCGGTGAAGCCCGGCATTCGGCGTGTACTCGATGTCGCCCGTCGATGACGCTGACCGTGCCGTTCGCGGCCGTGCGTGACGTTCGTGATCTGCAGGACGTCACCGTCGGCGTCGTTGTCGTTCGCCAGCACCGGGATCGTGACCGCGAGACCGGCGGTCGGTGCTCGCCGTGTCGTCGGTCGCGACCGGGCTGCGGTTCGCCACCGATGACAGTGACGGTCGCGGTGTCGAGCTGCCGCGAGACGGTCTGGGCCTGGTACTGGAAGGTTTCCGTGCCGCGGAATCCTGACGGCGGCGTGTACTGGACCTGCACCTGGTTGGCGCTGATGGCGACCGTGCCGCCCTGGCTGGGCTGCGTCGACAGCGCCGCGATCGTCGTCACGTTGGCGTCGTTATCGAGCACGTTGATCGTGATCGGCTGGTCCTTGAACGTAGTCGCGGCGTCGTCGACCGCGATCGGGCGGCGGGGGCAGTCGATCGATGACCTGCACCGTGACCGTCGTGAAGTTGCTGGCGCCGCCGAGCGAATCGAACACCCGGTAGGTGAACGTGTCGGTGCCGGACGAAGCCGGAATTCGGCGTGTACTCGGGCGGCAGGCAGTTACCGACGCAGTCGGGCTCCACTGAGCCGTTCGCCGGCTGCGTCACGACTCGAGGTCGTTATAGGAGAGGGCGTCGTCGGCATCGTTGTCGTTGTCGAGCACCGAGGATCGCCTCGTGGCAGTGTCCTGGCTCGTCTGTGCATCGTCGATTGGCGACGGGGAGCGCGTCCGCGGTCACGGTGACGGTCACGGTCGCGGTATCGGTGAGGCCGGAACTGTCGTCGACAAGGTAGTTGAAGACGTCGTTGCCGGAGAAACCGGCGTTCGGCGTGTAGCGGATCACCCCAGCTCGGCGAGACGTATGATGGTTCCGTTGGACGGGCGGGGAACCTGGGATGTCGACGTCGAATGCATTCTCATGCCGGGCCGTCCGGATCGCGTCGTTGGCGAGCACGTTGATCTGCACCTCGCATGCCCGCGCTCGGGCCGGCGCGGGTCTGCGCGGTGTCGTCCTGTGCTACGGGCGCATTGTTAACGGTGTGATGTTGACGGTGACCGTGCCCGTGTCCGTGCGCGCCGAAGCTGGTCGTCGAGCGTGAACTGGAACGTGTCGGTGCCTACGAACCCGGGGATCGGGTGTGTAGACGAAGCCCAGCCCGCCATCGATCAGCGGCGGTGCCGTTCGGCAGGGCTCGTCGAAGCTGACGATGATGACGTCATCGCCTTCCGGGTCCGGCGGGCCGCATGCAGCGACGACTGCACGATGCCTGGAACAGCACGCCGGACTCGGCGGACGACGCTGCGGATTGCACGGCGTCCGGCGCGACGGTTGCGTGACCGTCACCGTGACGGTGGCCGTGTCCTGCTCGCCGTTGTGTCCTCGATCGTGTAGGTGAAGGACGACGTCCCGCGGTTGAGGTTCGGGAGTGAACGTGACGTCAGAGCCGTCCCGGATGCTCGACGTGCCGTCGGTGGCCGGTGTCCTGCACGCTGACGACGGTGAAGCGGGTCGCCTTCCGGATCGTCGTCGTTCCCCAGCGCGCCGAGTGTCTGGGCGCGCTGGTGCTGCTGTCACCGAGGTCCGAGCTCAGGGTGACGATCGGGCCCGTCGTCGGGCGGCGATGGGCGGCGCGGCCAGTGGCCGCCGGCGGCGCGAGCATGGCAGCGCCACCGCGAGCGATCGAAAAAACCGAATGCGCCCCGACATGTGGGCGCGACCTGTCGAAGGTCGCCAGGAATCAGGCACGGACGTAACCCCCAGGTCGCGAGCCGGTGCTCTTTTGATTTAAAACCGGTCGGCCGACTCTGCTCCGACGAGCCCGATGCGTCAACTACACCCGACGCAGCAACTACACCTCGGCGCCCCACGGCTTGACAGGGGACGGCTCCCTTGAGCGAGCCGGCATGCGGGTATAGTGTGGGAACTCCGGGGTCGGCCGGCCGAGAGTTCCGGCCGTTGCCGCATGGAGAAGTAACAATGCGCTGCGGGTCCCCGCGGCGGCGCCTTAGGGGTGTAACGATGCGCGCTCGATACGTGCTGCCAGCCCGTGTTGGCCAACTGAAGCTCCTGCTTACTGCCGCTGTTGCGACAACGCTGGCGGGCCTGGCCGGCACGGCCGGCGGGGCCCAGCAGCCAAGCGGCGCGATCCCGCAGGATCCGAGCCGCCTCCTGGTTGTCGACTGCCTGCTTCCCGGCCAGGTCCGCAAGCTCGGCGGCCAGATGACCTACATGGCCCCCAAGCGGCCGGTGAAGATCGTCGCGGTCGATTGCGAGATCCGCGGCGGAGAATATGTCGCGTATGACCGCGCGAACTATGCAACGTCGCTGTCGGTGTGGATGCCGCAGGCCGAGGGTGGAGATGCGCAGGCCCAGGTCTACGTAGGCGAAATCTTCGAGAAGGGACTCGGACGCGAGCCCGACCTTGCGGCGGCCGCAGCCTGGTACGAGAAGGCCGCAGCGCAGAAGTACGCCCGCGGCCAGATGAACCTCGCCTACCTCTACGAGCATGGGCTGGGGGTTCCGAAGGACCCGCTCAAGGCGCTCAACCTGTACCGCGAGGCGTCCGGGATCACCGACGACAGCCTGACCTACGTCTCCGAAGTGACCGAAGTGCGCACGCAGATGCAGCGCACGATCGACGACCTGACCGCGGAGCTCGAGACCCAGAACGACGAAGTCAGCCGGCTCAAGGACGAAGTCGAGGCCAACCAGTCGCAGCTCTCGTCGCAGCGCGTCGCGTTGAGCCGCACGCAGGGTGAAGCGCAGACGCTCGCCCGGCAGGTCGAGGAGCTGCGCGGCCAGACCGGTGTCGATCCGGCGCGCGTCGCGGAGCTCAAGCGGCTCGAGGCTGATCTCGCGGCCCGCGAGGAGCGGGTTGCGGCGGATGAACGCGCGGTGGCGGGGCTCGAGGCCAACACCGCCGCGCAGCGGGCCGCGCTGGCCGAGAAGATGCGCGCTGCCGCCGAGCAGGACCTCGCGCTGCGCAGCCAGCTGGCTGAGGCGAACCAGGCGCGGGACGAGCTGCAGGTGCAGCTCATCGACACGCAGCGCAAGCTGCTCGACACCGAGGCAGAGGCGACCAAGCAGCGCGCCAGCGTCACTGCAGAGCGCGCCAGGATCGCGGCCGATCGAGAGACGCTCGCGAAACAGGGGGTAGCAGGATCAACGGCCGGCAAGCAAGAGCGTGATCAGCTCGCCGCGGCGCTGGCGGATCGTGAGCGAAAGGTCGCAGATCAGCAGGCGTCGATCGCCGCGCTGCTCCGGCAGCAGCAGAGCTACACCGCCGAGCTGACCCGGCTCCGCGCCGAGCAGGCGGCGCGGGCCAAGACGCAGGGTGGCGCGGAAACGCAGGTCGCCGCCGTTAGCGCGGACCTCGCCGATACGCAGCGCAAGCTCGCTGCGACCGAGACGCAGGTGACGCAGCTGCGCGCCGAGCTCTCGGCCGAGCGCGGCAAGGCGGCCGCCGATCGCGCGCAGCTGGCGCGACAAGCGTCGACGACGTCCGCCGAGTCGCAGCAACAGCGCGACCGGATGGCGGCCGAGCTCGCGTCGCGCGAGAAACGCATCGCCGAGCAGCAGGCGCGGATCGCCGCCCTCGAGCAGCAGCAGAAGTCCTACACCGCGGAGCTCTCCCAGGCGCGGACTGCGCAACAGGCGAGCGGTCAGACGCAGCAGCAGCAGCAGGCGCAGCTGACCGCAACACGGACCGAGCTCGCGAGCACCAAGCGACGGCTGCAGGAGACCGAGCAACGCGTCGAGGACCTGACGGCGCAGCTCGAGACCGAGCGCAACAGCATCGCGACGGAGCGCGCCGAGCTCGAACGACGCGCGGCGTCGGCGACCGGTGCGAAACAGGTCGAGGTCGAGAAGCTGCGTTCGGCGCTGGCCACCCGCGAGGCGGCCCTCGCCCGGCAGCAGACGCTGATCGCCTCCCTGCAGGCCGAGTCGAAGGGTTACCAGGCCCAGATTCAGAAGCTCTCGCAGCTGCCGGTGGAGCGCGTCGCGATGCGGAGCGCAGGCAACACCGGGGCGGCCGCCGCGGCAGCACCCGCGACACGCAAGGTGAACGTGCCGCGCGAGCTTCAGATCGGCCAGTTCCATGCGCTCATCATCGGCAACGACCGCTATCAGAACCTGCCGACGCTCGACACGCCGATCGCAGACGCCAAGGCGGTCGACGAGGTTCTGCGCACGCGCTACGCCTTCAAGACCAAGGTCCTGACCAACGCGAGCCGGGCCGACATCCTGACCGCGATCAACGACTACCGGCAGATGCTGAAGAGCGACGACAGCCTCCTGATCTACTACGCCGGCCACGGTGAGCTCGACCAGCAGAACCTGCGAGGCTACTGGCTGCCGGTCAACGCTCAGCGCGACAACACCACCGAGTGGATTTCCGACCAGTCGATCACCGACCTGGTCGGACAGATGGCCGCTCGGCACGTCATGATCGTCGCCGATTCCTGCTATTCCGGAGTGATGACGCGCAATTCGGGGATCGGGTTGATCGCCAAGGCGGGCGACCAGGCGCAGGTACAGCGGCTCATCAAGCTCGCAAAGCTGCCGTCGCGCACGGTGCTGACCTCCGGCGGTGAGCAGCCCGTGCTCGACGCCGGCGGTGGCGGGCACAGCATCTTTGCCAGGGCGTTCATGCAGGCACTGCGCGACAACGACCGGGTGCTGGAAGGCTCGGCGCTGTACAGCGAGATCTTCGACCCGGTAAAGCAGACCGCCGCGAAGTACAAGGTGACGCAGGAGCCGCGTTATTCGCAGATCGTCGACGCCGGGCACCTGAACGGCGAGTTCCTGTTCATCCCTCAGGCCTGACCCGAGTCAGGGCTCGGAAATTCGGCTCAGGGTCAGGTTAGCCGGCTGAAGTTTGGCTCCTCGCAGGTCCACGCGCGGCTTGGTGAGTCGATCGACCGCTTCGCACGGTGCTCGCACGGAGGCGGACCGCGAGCCCGATAGCGGGGACGTGCGCCTGAGCCTGATATCGCACACCAACGTGGGCAAGACCACGCTCGCGCGCACGCTGCTGCGGCGCGATATCGGCGAGGTGCGCGATGCCGCGCACGTGACGGAGGTCGCCGAAAGCCACACCCTGATCGAGACGCCGCAGGGCGACGCGCTGGTGCTGTGGGACACGCCGGGCTTCGGCGACAGCGCGCGGTTGCTGCGCCGGCTCGAGCAGAGCGGCAACCCGCTGGGCTGGTTTCTGACCCAGGTCTGGGACAGATACACCGACCGGCCGTTCTGGAGCAGCCAGCAGGCGATGCGCAACGTGCGTGATCACGCCGATGTGGTCCTGTACCTGGCCAACGCCGCGGAGGATCCGGCCGGCGCGGGCTACGTTGATCCGGAAATGCGCATCCTCGGCTGGATCGGCAAGCCGGTCGTCGTGCTCTTGAACCAGCTCGGCCCGCCACGACCCGCCGAGCTCGAAGCCGCCGAGGTCGATGAGTGGAGCCGCTACCTGCACACGCACGCGATCGTGCGCGATGTCCTCGCCTTCGACGCGTTCGCGCGCTGCTGGGTGCAGGAGGACACGCTGCTCGAACGCGTTGGAGCCGTGCTCGAGGGCGCGCGCGCGCAGACCTTCAACCGGCTCGCTGCCGCCTGGCAGGAGCGTAACCGCGCGGTATTCGAGCAATCGATCGCCGTGCTCGCGCGACAGCTTGCGGTCACGGCGCTCGATCGCGAACCGGCGCCGCCCCGCAGCGCCGCCGCGGCGGCGCGGGCTTGGATGGGCAAGCTCCCATGGATCGGCAAGCTCATCGGTGGAGAAGGGCGGGATCCCGCGCTCGACCGGGCTATGACCGAACTCGCAGAGCGCGCCGATACGGGGGTGCGTGAAGCAACGGACGAGCTGATCCGGCTGCACGGGCTCGCGGGAAACGCGGGCGCGGAGATCCTGAAGCGGGTCGGCGGCGAGTTCGAGGTGCAGGCGGCGGCCGATCCCGCCGGAGCAAGCGTGCTCGCTGCCCTCGTGAGTGGCGCGCTCGGCGGTCTCGCTGCGGATATTGCCACCGGTGGGCTCACACTTGGTGCGGGCGCGCTGATCGGCGCCCTTTTGGGCGCGGCCGGCACGCACCAGCTCGCGCGCGCGTACAACGCGGCGCGCGGCAGCGACACGACCATCGTGAGCTGGACCCCTGAATCCATGACCGGGCGCGTGAGCGCCGCGATCCTCCGCTACTTGGCGGTCGCACACTTCGGGCGCGGGCGCGGCGCCTACGTGCAGAGCGAATACCCCGCGCACTGGGTCCTTGATGTCAGCAAGGTCGTCCGGCACGAGGGCGATCGGCTGGCGGGTCTGTGGGCGGGAGCCGCCGGCGATTCCGACCCAGGCCCGCTCGCCGCCCGACTCGTGCCGGTCGTTGGCGATCTGCTGCGCAAGAGCCTGGCGACGCTCTATCCCGCGTCGCGCGACACGACCACCTCGAGCGCGCCCGGCAGCACCGAGAAGACAGCCGGCGTCCGGCCCACGATCTGACCTTCTGCTTCCACCTCGGCCGGCGGATCTGCATCGATGCGCAGCTGCGCCGACCGGACGTGACGGACCACCGCATCGCCGAGGAGAGTCCCGCGGTAGAGCTTCGCGATCTTGAACAGGGCGCTCGCCAGGCCGACCTCGTCGATCGTGACCAGGTCGAGCAGTCCGTCGTCGACTCGCGCCGCCGGGGCCACGCGCATTCCGTTGCCGCAGGACTGTGCATTGGCCACGAATGCAAGCAGCAGGCGCCGCTCGATGAGCTGCCCGTTGACCTGGATCGTGAAGCGGGGTGCGCGGTAGCTTAGGAGTCCGATCAGCGCGGCACGCAGGTAGGCGAGTGCCGTGGGCACGTGAGGTGGAAGCCGGCCAATGACGTGCGCGTCGTAACCCGCGCCGGCGACATTGATGAACCAGCGTCGTCCGGGCGGAACCGCCTCTGGAAAGTCGATGACGCCCACGTCGTGCGCAACTGTCCGGCTCGCGGCGATGGTTGCCGCCAGTGCGGGCGGAGGCAGATCCATGCCCAGCGATCGCGCCCAGTCGTTGCCGGTGCCCAGCGGCGCGACCGCGAGCGTTGCACGTCACCCGGTGGTCCGATGCGGCACGCATGATGCCGTTGACCACGTCGTGGACCGACCCATCGCCGCCGGCGACCAGCACGCGCCGCCGGTCAGTCTGCAGCGCACGGTACGCGATGTGCTCGCCGTCGCGGGCTGCCGTCGTGTACTCGACCTCGAGTGGAATCCGTGCGGCGCGCAGCGCGTGCTCGATGGCCGGCCAGGAATGTTCGCGGGACCGCCCGGCCAGCGGGTTTACGATCGCAAGCCAGGACGAGTGCGCCTCGTGCAATTCGTATTCTTGAGTGCGCGATCTGGGATGCGATGCGCTGATCACCGCACCGGCGGCGTGCAGTATTCGTCGACGAACTGCTGCTGCTGGCGCACGTCGGCCTTCGAGCTGCCTCCGGAACCGTCGAGCATCTGGCTCAGCTTGTTGCGGGCCTCAGTGCAGGTCGGGCCATTCGCCACGCGCAGCCGCACCGCCAGGTCCTCCTGCTCGCGCCGCTGGGCCGGGTTCGAGCTGCAGTTCGAATCGACGGTCTGCTGCAGGCGGCGCAATTCGGCCGCGCTCGTGGGCTCGGTCGCGCTGGTCTTTCGCTCGAGCGCTTCGAGTGCCACGACACACTCGCGGTTGCGCAGGCTGTCGAGCACCTCCGCGCGTTCTGCGGCGCGGGCCGGCGACACGGGCGCGGTCTTTGCTGCGCTCGCACTGGCCTGGGCAGGCGGCGGATCGGTGCGCTTGGCCGTCGGCAGCTCGAGCCGCTCCGCGCGCACGCCCGGCGGCGGCTGGGCGCTCGTGATGTGGATGACGCCGTTCTCGTCCACCCAGCGATAGACGGTCGCGGCGCCGGCAACCGGCGCCGTCAGTGCAAGTGCGGTCAGAAGAAGAAAAGTGGTCAGACTTGCTTTTCGCCGAAGGACCAACATACCCGCCGCACCAAGCTCTCCCACGAAAATGAATCTGGCCGCTTTTCAGGCGTAGCGTTTGAGCAGCTTCGCGAGGCCCGCGGCGCCCGGGTGAAGCTTCTCGTAGGGAAGTGCATTCAACGGCACGTCGACCGTTGCGTTCATCTCGTGCAGCTCCGGTCGGTTGTGCGAGATGTAGATGAGCCCCGTGACGTGCTCGCCCTCGCGCAGCCGGTCGCGCAGGTAATTGAATGCCTTGCCACGGTGCGTCGGGTCGTACTCCGGCGCGAGCTTGCGGAGCAGCAGCCGGCTGCCGTCGTGCATCTCGACCGGCACGACTTCCCCTTCGGCGTAGTCGACATGGATCTCGCGCTGCGGCGGGATGTAGTCGGCGCTCACGGCCGGCTCGTAGTGCTCGCGGGTGAACGCGTAGCTCTTGGTCGAGCCTTCGTGATCGTTGAACGTCACGCAGGGTGAGATCACGTCGATGATCGCGAAGCCCTTGTGCATGAGGCCCGCCTTGATCAGAGGCACGAGCTGCGCGCGATCGCCGGAGAAGCTCCGCGCGATGAACGTGCCACCGAGCGATAGCGCGGCGAGCACGGGGTCCACCGGCGCCTGCAGGTTCTCCTCGCCCTTCTTGGTCTTGCTGCCGATATCCGCCGAGGCCGAGAACTGGCCCTTGGTCAGCCCGTAGACGCCGTTGTTCTCGCAGATGTAGAGCATGTTCACGTTGCGACGGATCGCATGCGCGAACTGCCCGAAGCCGATCGAGAGCGAATCGCCGTCGCCAGACACGCCGATGTAGTAGAGATGCTTGTTGGCCGCGTTGGCCCCGGTCGCGACCGAGGGCATGCGGCCGTGTACGCCGTTGAAGCCGTGGCCGCCGCTCGCGAAGTAAGCCGTCGTCTTCGACGAGCAGCCGATGCCCGAGAGCTTGACCAGCTGTTCCGGGCGGATTCCAAGATCCCAGATCGCCTCGATGATCGACGCGGTGACGGTGTCGTGACCGCAGCCGGCGCAGAGCGTCGACATGCCGCCCTCGTAGTCACGACGGGTCAGCCCGAGCTCGTTCTTGGGCAGGTCGGGGTGGCGGACTTTCGGCTTATTGATGAATGACATGTCGCTTCCTGTTGTGACCCGAATAATCTGGCTCTGAGCCGAATTATCCGACCTACTTCCGTACCGCGGCGACACTCGGCCGTCGGCCTTCACCCAGCTCCGCCATGACGCCGTCGACGACCACCTGCGAGCTGATCGAGAGCCCGCTGTAGTGCAGGATGGAACGCAGCTTCGACTTCTCGACCGCCGTCTCCAGCGTGAGCAGCGAGCGAAGCTGCGCGTCGCGGTTCTGCTCGATCACGAATATGGTGCGGTGCGCGGCAAGAAAGGCCTCGACGTCCTTCCCGAACGGGAAGGCGCGGATGCGCATGTAGTCGACCTCGACACCACGCCGCGCGAGGATGTCCATCGCCTCGCGGGTCGCGCCGTCGCTGCTGCCGACCGCGACCAGCCCCACCTCGCGATCGCCCGGTCCCTCGATCAGCGCCCCCGGCACGAATGCGGCGGCGCGCAGGAACTTCCGCTTCAGCCGGTCGAGGACGATCTGGTATTCCTCGGAATCCTCGGTGTACCCGCCGTACTGGTTGTGGCCGGAACCGCGCGTGAAGTACGCGCCCTTCGGGCTCACCCCGGGCAGCGTGCGGTAGGGGATGCAGTCATCGTCCCGGTCGAGATAGCGGTGGAACTTGGTGAGCTTCTCGATCTCCTCCTTGCCGAGGATCTTGCCGCGATCCGGACGATACGCGTCGTCCCACTTGAGCTCCGGACACATCCAGTCGTTCATGCCGATATCGAGATCCGACAGCACGAACACCGGCGTCTGCAGCCGGTCGGCGAGATCGAAGGCCGTGACCGTGAGATAGAAGCACTCCTCGGGGTTCGCCGGGAAGATCAGCACGTGCCGGGTGTCGCCGTGCGAGGCGTACGCGCAGGAGAGGATGTCGGCCTGCTGGGTGCGCGTCGGCATGCCGGTCGAGGGGCCCACGCGCTGGATGTCGAAGATCACGGCCGGGATCTCGGCGTAGTACGCGAGCCCGATGAACTCGTTCATGAGCGAGATGCCCGGACCGCTGGTCGGGGTGAACGCGCGCGCGCCGTTCCAGGAGGCGCCGAGCACCATGCCGATCGCCGCCAGCTCGTCCTCCGCCTGCAGCACGGCGTAGTTGTTGTTCCCGGTCTCCGGGTCGATGCGCAGCCGGGCGCAGAAGCCCTTGAACGCATCCATCAGCGAAGTCGACGGCGTGATCGGATACCACGCGCCCACCGTGGCGCCCGCGTACACGCACCCGAGCCCCGCCGCGGTGTTGCCGTCGATCATGACGTGTCCCGCGGTGCGGTCCATGCGCGACACGCGGATCGGCAGCGGGCACGTCGAGGTGCTCCTTCGCGTAGTCGTAGCCCAGCTGCACGGCCTTCATGTTGGAGTCGACCATCGCCTGCTTCTTCGCGAAGGTCTCGCCGAGGAGCTGGCGGATCACGTCGAGCTCGATGTCGAGCAGCGCGCAAAGCACGCCCGTGTAGCAGACGTTCTTCATCAGGATGCGGTTGCGCACCCCGACGAAGTTCTCGTTGCAGATCTTCGCGAGCGGCACGCCCAGGATCGTGATGTCCTCGCGGCTGAGCAAGGTCGAGCGCGGCCAGGTCGAGTCGTAGATGAGATACCCGCCCGGGCTCACCTCGCGGACGTCCTTCGGGTAGGTCTCCTGGTTCATCGCCACCATCAGGTCGATCCGGCCCGAGCGTGCCACGTACCCGTCGCGGGTCACGCGGATCTCGTACCACGTAGGCAGGCCCTGGATGTTCGACGGGAAGTAGTTCTTCCCCATCACCGGGATGCCCATGCGGAAGATCGCCTTCATCACCAGCGCGTTGGCACTGGCGGAGCCCGTGCCGTTGACGTTGGCGAGCTTGATGACGAAGTCGTTTACGCGGTCTGGCGCTGTCGCGGTGTGGGCCATGTGTGGTCGGTGGCGTATGGCAGGTTGATCGTGGACTTCTGCATGTCCCAGGCCGCGGTCGGGCAGCGCTCGGCGCAAAGTCCGCAGTGAACGCAGAGGTCCTCGTCCTTGACCATGATCCGGCCCGTCTGCTTGAGCGGTCCGGAGACGTACAGCGGCTGCTCGGGGTGCTTGCGCGGCGCCTTGAGGCGCGTCGAGAGCTCTGCCTCCTCGCCGGGAGCGGTGATGGTCAGGCAGTCGGTCGGGCAGATGTCGATGCAGGCGTCGCACTCGATGCAGAGCTTCGTCTCGAACACCGTCTGCACGTCGCAGTTGAGGCAGCGCTGCACCTCCTCGGCGACCTCATCGGGGCCGAAGCCGAGCTCGACCTCGATGTTGATCTTCTTGAAGCGTTCCTTGAGGCTCACGTGCGGCACCATGCGCCGCTCGACCGCGTTGTAGTCGTTCTTGTACGACCACTCGTGCAGCCCCATCTTGCGGCTCGAGAGGTTCATCGTCGGCGGCAGCCGCTCGGTCACGGGCTGGCCCTGAAGCAGAAATTGTGGATCGAGATCGCGGCCTGGTGGCCGTGCTCCACGGCCCAGATGATGTTCTTCGGCCCGAAGGCGGCGTCGCCGCCGAAGAAGACGCCGGGGCGCGTGGACTGATAGGTCGTCTTGTCGACCTTCGGCACGTGCCACTTGTCGAACTCGATCCCGAGCCCTTCCTCGACCCAGGGGAACGCGTTCTCCTGGCCGATGGCGAGGATCACGTCGTCGCACGGGATGAACACTTCGCCCGTGACGCGCTCCGCGGTGATGCGGCCGCGCGCGTCGATGTCGTATTCCATCGTGTCGAACTTCATGCCGGTGAGCCGGCCGCCCTCCACCACGAACGCCTTCGGCGCGTGGTTGATGACGATCTCGACGTTCTCGGATTCCGCGTCCTCGAGCTCCCAGTCCGAGGCCTTGAAGAACGAGCGCGGCTTGCGCGCCATCACCTTGACGTCCTTGGCGCCCAGGCGCAGCGAGGAGCGGCAGCAGTCCATCGCGGTGTTGCCGACACCGATGATGAGCACCCGCTCGCCGATCTTGTCGAGGTGGCCGAAGGCGATCGATTCCAGCCACTGGATGCCGATGTGGATGTTGGCGTCGCCTTCCTTGCGGCCCGGCAGCTCGAGCTCCTTGCCCTTGGGCGCGCCGCTGCCGACGAACACGGCGTCGAAGCCGCCGGTGTCAAGGAGCTTCTTCAGGCTGTCGACGCGCTGCCCATAGCGGATCTCGGCGCCCATGCCGGTGATGTAGCCGATCTCCTCGGCAAGCACGGTCTCCGGCAGGCGGAAGGCCGGAATGTTGGTGCGCATCAGCCCGCCGGGCATTTCCCACTGCTCGAGGATGACGACCTCGTAGCCGAGCGGCAGCAGGTCGTTCGCCACCGTGAGCGAGGCGGGCCCCGCGCCGATGCAGGCGATGCGCTTCCCGTTCTTCTGGGTCGGGATCACGGGCAGGCGGTCGACGATGGGGTCCTTGTGATCCGCCGCAACCCGCTTCAGGCGGCAGATCGCGACCGGCTTCTCCTCGACCCGTCCACGCCGGCAGGCCGGCTCGCAGGGCCGGTCGCATACCCGGCCGAGGATCCCCGGGAACACGTTCGATTCCCGGTTGACCATGTACGCATCGGAGAACTCCCCGAGCGCGATCAGGCGTATGTACTCGGGGACGTCGGTGTGCGCGGGACAGGCCCACTGGCAGTCGACGACCCGGTGGAAATAGTCCGGGTTCGATGTGTCGGTCGGTTGCAAGGTTGAATCCGGGGGGAGTAGGCGCAGGCCGCAGAAGCTTAGCCGGTCTGCGCTCAGGCGCAACCGCACTTTGTGCGCTGCAAGACTGTATGACAACATCCCGGGAACACGGTTCCCACGGTGTCCGCACGGTCCGGCGGCCGCCAATCCCGGTCGCGAAAACATGAGAATCGCCAAGCCGTTGCTGCTGGTCCTGACCCCGATCGGCGTAGTCATGGGCCTGATCGAGGGCTATCGCGTGGCCGGCGGGCTCGTGGTGCTCATGGCGGCCATGTTGCTGATCGTCGGCGTCGCCGCGGCGACCGTGGTCATGGCCATCAGGCGGGAACGGCGGGACGCGGCCGCACGTCCGGGTGGCAACAGCACGTCATCGGACCATCCGGCCGACTCCGGTTAACGGCGGCCCGTATCCGCGAAATCTGCGGTCAGAACGTCACGGTGACGACGATTGTGTCCGAATAGGCGCCCATGCCGACCGCCTGCAGGGCAGGCACGCGTCCGTATACGGGAAACTGGGCACTTCGTGTCCCATTTCCGACGCCGGGACCGACCTGAAGCTGGCAGTCGCGATGCCCGTGCCCGACAGGCCGTTGCCCCAGATCGAGCTGCGGGCGGCGTCGAGAAAGAGGTTGTAATTGAGGCGCGCCGGGCCGGAGGCCATCTGCCGCGGAGAGTAGCTTCCGCTGATGCCTGGGCTGAGCGATGCCTGGAGATTGACGTCCGTCGCACCTCCCGGCGGTACATACGAGCAGGTGACGGTAACGTCGCCGGTTGAGTCATCCGGTGCCGCCAGCGATATGTCATAGGCGCCGAAGTTGACTCCGGTCGCGGCCACCGAGCAGGTCGCGCCGCCCAGGGCCGGTCCCGCCCCAAACAGCATGAGGACCGCGATCGCGGCAGTCGGGTAAGTCCGACTGGGGAGGTGACAGTCACGTCGGAGCTGTCCTTCCCTGGAGAATCTCTGCCGCTCGCTGCGGAGCCGGGTCAGAGGTTGCCGGCTCGACCGGTCGGGTGTAGCGTGGCCGTCAAGAAAAGGCGGGCCGGTAAACCGGGGCCGCCGGACAAAAAACAACGAAGGGCGCGGTCCGACCGAAAGGAGGACTGCCGCCGCCTTGGGGAGGGACCCCATGGTCAGAAATCGACACCCTGTCGCGACGTACTCGATTCTGGTGATCCTGGCGACGACGCCGGCCTTCGCCAGCGTGCGTACCGCCAGCTTCGGCGTATCGGCGCAAGTCGTGGCACGTACGTGGATCGAACCGGTCGATGAACCGACAAGCGTCATGCTGACGCGCGCCGACCTTCTGCAGGGTTACAAGATTCTCGACGCTCACTACCGTGTGCACACGGTCGGGACGTCCCGGTATCTGCTCAACATTGCGCCGCGCACCGGCCTTGCGGACTGGGTCCACATCGACGGACTCGGTGCACCGGTCAAGCTCGGCCAGACGGATATCACGGTCCTGCAGCAGGCCCCCGCGAACGTCAATGAGTTGCGACTGCGCTTGCGGCTCGAACTGCGGCCCGGGCTCCCGGCGGGCAGCTACTCGATGCCTGTCAGGCTGTCGGTTTCCGCGTCCTGAGCCCTTGGGGAGTTCACGGGTCTGTGGCACGGCACCGGACCTCGCCGAGGTCCGGCATCGGGTCACCGTCCTCGGGGCGTTGGAAGGAGAAACGACAGCGGTGCCCCGGCCAGCTGGCGGAGGCCTCGTTGTAGCCCGCGGCATCCGTCAGGAAAATCAATCCATCGAGCGCGACGGTGGCATCCCCGCCCGGCGCATGAACTCGAGCGCCGGCCGGCACGGGCTCGCCGCTTTCCTGCACGAGCCGCATCGTCGCTGCGGTGGCACGCGTGATCGGGAAGCGCACCACTGCGCCGCTGCGGTAGGCGGGCGTGAGATGAGCGGTCGGACTCGAAAGCGACGCATCCAGCGGCAGCTCGGCCGGGTCGAGGCTCACCTGGTTCGTGTCGTAGGGCCGCAGGCGGTCGAGCAGCACCCGGCCCTTGCGGTCGGTGCGGCCGATCGGCTGGTTCTCGACGTAGACGGTCAGATCCGGGTAGTCGGCCACCTGGACCACGGCAAAGCTCTGGTCCAGCCAGCGCGTGGGCAGCACGCCGGCCGACGTGAGCGTGAGACCGCCGAGCGCCGTCGCGCGCCAGCCGTCGGTGTCGCTGCGGCGCGAGTACTCGACCCCGGCCTGGCCAGCGCGACCCTGGTAGGAAACGCTGGCCTGCGCGTCCTCGGTGCTCGAGGCGCTCAGGTAGTACCCGGTGCCCGAGCCGGCCGGCAGGTTCTGCTGCAGCGTGGCCGTCGCCTCGACGGTGTCGCCGATCGGCACGGTCGGGACGGTACGCGAGGCTCGAGCCGACGTTGCGGCGATCGCCCGATGGGCATGGTCCAGCCCAGGAAGACATCGGTCTGCGACGTCCTGCGACGCGGGTGTGATTCGCGAACAGGCTGACGAAGCCGTAGCTGCCGCAGGACAGCGAGTAGCTGACGCCCAGCGTCTCGACGCTCTCCGCGTCCCAGAAGCTCTGGCGCCCATAGGCGAACTGGAGGCTGCCGAAGCGCGCGAGGTCGACACCGACGCCGGCGAAGCTGCGCTGCTTCGGCCGCTGCTCGAACGCGGAGCGGCCGATCTGCACGAATCGCTCCGAAGCGAGTTGCGTGCGCGCGAAGAGGTGCACCCGCCGCCCGCTGCGCTCGACGCCGAGGCCGGCGAGCCAGCCCGAATCTTCGCGGTCCGCGCCGGCCGCCGCCGTCGCCGTGACGACGCCCAGCGTCCCGATCTGCCATGCCGTGTCGACGCCCGAGCGCACTGGCGCCGTCGACCTGCGTCTCGCCGCGCACTTCCGCGGTGAACGTGTCCGTGATTCCGCGGCGGAACGTGCCGGCGGCGAGCGAGATCGCCGTAGGCGAAGCTCTCGAGGCCATAGTCCTCGCGGATCGCGCCGACCTCGACCGAGTATTCGTTCAGCCCGGCCCGCAGCAGCGCTGGAGCCCGAGTAGTACGGCTGCGTGAGGACCTGTTGTCGGCCGAGCGCGTCGGTGACGACGACCTGGAGTTGGCCCGTGCCCGTGATCGCCGGCAGGTTCTCGATGGAGAACGGCCCCGGCGGCACGGCTTCGCTCGCGACCGGCCGGCCGTTGATGAACACGTCCACCGTCGACGGCACGACGGCCTCGCCGCGCGCGGCGAGCAGCGGCGTCGTGACGAGCGTCGGCTGCGTAGCGAAGTTGGTGCCGAACTGCATGCCGCCGAAGCGCACGGAGCGTCCCCACGCGCCCGGCGCGCTGATCCCGTCGCCGACCCGCAGGGTGGCGAGCCGCTCGGGCATGTCGCGGGTCCAGGTCGTGTCCAGGCCGAGTGGTGCCGCGCCGCTCGAGCTCGTCGCGCGCGAGCATCGTGTTCGTCACGCACGCCGGGTGTGCCGAAGAGCCCGAGCTCGAGCAGCGCGCCGCTTTCGTCGCGGTCGTCGACGCGCTGGGTCGACAAGTTGTAGTTCAGGAACGCGCCCGGCGAGATCGTCGCCGGACGAAAGCGCATCGTCGGTGCAGTGCCGTGACGGTCGGCACGAAGGCGTCGGCCGGCAGGGTGAGGTCCACGCTCTGCGTGGCGCCGTCGAAGCGCACGTCCGCGCCCATCGTCGCGTCGACCCGGAAGTAGGCCATCCCGTCGACCAGGACGGTCGCCTCCTGCGGCGGCCTGAGCCGCAGGCCGGCGAAGTCCTCCGCACGCACGAGCAGCGCGCCGTCCGCGTCACGGCGCACGAGCAGCGTCGCGCCCGGCTTCCTGCCCGTTGATGCGCAGCTCGACGACCTCCTCGTCGCCGGCAGCGTGCGATCGCGTGCGCCGGCGCCCATGTGGCCGCGAGATCGGCAACAGGGCGAGGAGCGACACGGCGCGCATCGCTCACTCGCCGGTGGTGTCGAGTTCGGTTTCGGATTCGCCGTCGTCGGTCGTGACCTTCAACCGCAGACGGCGCCAGTCGGCAGCCGATGTCCCGTCCCCCTGTTGTCTACCGAGGTTCCAGCTGTGCGACTGGCCCGGAAGTATGTAGTCGGCCACCGGCTGCGCGAGCGGCGCACCGTCGCCCACCGCCGGCGCAATCGAGAATCCATGTATGCGGGCATGCACGTCGCCCGAGTTCTGCGCGGTGAGCACGCAGGCTCGTCGCCGGCTGCGGCCGGCGGACCAGTGCGAGTCGCGGGTCCGGTCGTTCCTGCGCGGCGACGAAGACCGGGACGCTGAGGCGCAGGGTGACCTGCAAGCCGGTGAAGTCGGGGTTGGCGGGCTGCGGGACTTCCTGCAGGATCAGCCGGTAACTCAGCTCGCGCGTCGTGTCGGCCGGCGGGTTGCGCAGCGCGACGCGGACGAGCTGCGAGCCGTTCGGCGGCAGGGTGAACACGGCCGGCGAGACGAGCAGGTCGCGCGTCGGCGTCAGCCTGTCCTCGCCGTCGACCTGTTCCCAGAGCATGACTTCCGCCTGGACCAGGACTTCGCGATCGTCGTTGCGGACCGTGAGCGCGGCCGATCGCGCGTCGCCGCGGAAAGGTCGAGGCGGATCGGCGAGATCGAAAAGCTGCCGGCGCGCGCCGGCATCGACGGCAGTCCGAGGACTGCCGCCGATGCCAGGAGGCTCAAGCACGAGGCTGCGCACGCGGTACTCCGTCAGTACGTCGACGGTGACCTGGATCGTCGAGCGAGTAGTTGCCGGTCGGCGCGTTCTCGTTGCCGGCGGCGGGCAGCTGGCCGTACACCGTGTGATTGATGGCGTGTCGGCCATGCCCGTGCCCGTGCCGGCGACGTCCGGTCGACGCGGTGCGTGTCGCCCCAGATCGTCGTGCGCGCGGCATCGCGGTACAGGTTGTAGGCGAGCGTGCTCGGTGCCGTTCGAGCAGCGTGCGCGCGGCGAACGTGCCGCCGCCCGTGCCCGACGTCCAGCGCGACGTTGTAGGCGTGGCCGTTCGTGCAGCGTCGACGCCGATGGTCGAGTGGCAGTCGAGATCGGCCGACGCCGTCGAAGTCGCCGAAGGCCATGTCCGTCGCAGTGACCAGGCAGTTGGCGACGACGTTGGCGGTCACCTGAAGGTCGTCGGTGGCGGTGGCCGCCTGCGCCCCGCCAGCCAGCGCAAGCAGCACGCCGGCCGAAACGCCGGCAAGGATCTTGGAAGTACGCATGAGGGTCCTCGTGATGGGGTCGAGTGGGATACACACTCGCGGGATTGTCCGGGGGCGTCACTGCGCACAGGTGTGACGCCGGTCCCGGACCCTTATGTCTATTGACGAATCTCGGGCTGCGTACGGCACGAAACGTGAAACGTGCACGTCAGACGGCAACGGACACGCGGCGGCCGCGAATCCGACAGAACCAGCGGCGCTGAGCCGCGATTACGGATTACTTGGCGTCAGTACGAACGACGCGTTGCCGTAGTGGACGTAGTCGGCCCAGTCTCCCGAGCCGCCCGCCTGCACGGCGCGGCGCGCATCGCGGATCGCGGTGCCGAGCGTCCGTCCGGCCAGCAGGGGTGGATACAGGTGCGTCGAGAACGCGAGCGCCGCTTCGTCGCCGACCGGCCAGTGCGTGCCGAGGAAGTTGGCAACTCCGCCGACCAGGAACGCCTCGGCCAGGCTCGTCGACGGCTGGCGCGCGATGCGACGGCGGCTCGCGGTCCTGCGTCGCACGCGCGCCGCCTCACAGGCGTTGAAGAACACCAGCGCCGGCAGGTCGCCGATCCCGTCGAGATCGGCGCCGCGCAGCACCTCGTCCCGGGCGCAGACGAGCCCGCTTTCGCCCGGGCGGGCGGGATCGAAGTGGCCGTGTCCCGCGAAATGCAGGACATCGAATGCCCCCGTGCGCAGCAGCGAGCGCAAGCGGTCGCGCGTGGCGGCCGCACCCGCCAGCAACTCGACGTCCGCGCCCCGTGCTTGCAACAGTGGATGGAGTGCCGCGCCTTCCGCCGCGGCGCCGGGGAGATCCTCGGTCGGGTCGACCACCAGCAGCACACTCAGCCTCTCGCCCGCGATCCGCATCTCCCGCCACCGCGCGACGGAGAGCTGTTCGCTCGCATACCGGCGGCTGATCCCCTGTTCGAGCGCGGGCCAGGTCGAATCGATTCGGATCGCCTCCCAGGGCACCTGCGATGCTTCGCGGTCGTGCACGACGACGAGCGCGTGCGAGGCCATGCTGGCGAGCCCCTCCCGTACGCTCGGTGCGAGCAGAGTGCGCGCAAGTCGCTCTCCGGCCCGGGCGAGCTCGCGCGAGGCGAGCACCGACAGCTCGATCCGCGCGACCTGCTCGCGCAGCTCCGCCTTGTCGACACTCATCGATCCGGCGAGCACCGCGGCCTTCGCGCCGGCCGTCAGCAGCGAGGC
Source organism: uncultured Gammaproteobacteria bacterium (assembly GCA_963834855.1). GTDB lineage: Bacteria > Pseudomonadota > Gammaproteobacteria > Steroidobacterales > Steroidobacteraceae > DATJKD01. The sequence continues at coordinate 49,009 of CAWIDH010000016.1, forward strand.
ACGGCAGACGAGGCTGCTGCGCCCATCCTCGGCCATGGTCGCGAGGAGGTAGACCGGGTCGGCAGGGCGTTCCGTCCGAAGAACGCGCGGGCGTGCGGCGGGCCGGGGAGGGCGCGTGTCTTCCTCGTCGACGACGAGCTCGAAGTCATCCGCGGCAAGTTCCGCGGACACGCGAGCCATCGCCCGGCGCAGCGCCGCGAACTTGCGGCCGTCGAGCTCGCAGATCGTGATCCTGCGGAGCACGCGCTCCGGATCCGCGCGGCGCAGGCCCGCCAGGTAGCCGCGAAGCTGGCCTTCGAGCGCCGCGGCGACGCTGCTTCCGGACCCGGCGCCCAGCAGCACCGTGGCGAAGTCCTCGACGTGTGAGCGCGCGAACGCGCGGATGACATTTTCGGCCGCATACACCTGTGCGTCCTGGCCGAACTCGTCGAAATCACCCAGCCCCGCGAACACGGCGAACTCGGCGAGGAGCGCCGTTCGCGGGACCGGCAGCACGTAGACCTGCCCCAGGCTGCCATCGAACATGCGCCGCAGCGCCAGCTCGCGGATTGCGCCGCCGAGCCGCGCATCGAGCGCCGCCGCGGGACCGGTGGGATCGACGTTGCGGAACAGGCCCAGCACGACGGCGCGCGCGTTCGCATCCACGATGCTGCCGTGGACGATGCGGATCTCGAGCCTGCGCCGCCCGGGCGCACGGACCGCACGGGGGCGAAGTCGAGCGGCGGCGCGCGTCCCGGTCGGCACGCCGCCACGGAACTCGGGCGACACCACGGGCTCGAGCAGCCGCCGCCGCGCGTCCGCGGAGAGGTCCTGCCAGCGGACTTTCTGCGGTGCGATGCGCTTGAGCGCGGTCTCGTTCACGCGGCGGGACGTCGCGGCTCGCTCGCGCTTCAGGCTCGAGGGCAGGCGCTGTGTCTCGCCCGTGCGCAACAGGTCCACGACGGCGGAGATGACCCGGCCGTTGTTCGGGAGCCCGCCGTGCTTCTCGGCCACGTACCAGGAGCGCGAGCCGGGCAGCTCCGCGAGCGCGAGCGGCACCGTGCCGTCACCGTCCTCGGTGAATTCGAACTCGAACTGGCCGCCCGTGCGTCGCAGCCCCGTGACCGTTTCCTGGCGGATGCCGATCACGTGCAGGCAACGCGCGTCGCCCGCAGGCCAGCCCCGGCGCGCCTGCTGGGCGGCGGCCAGCAGCTTCTGGTCCGGCCGCAGTGCATCGTCCGGCCAATCCGCGGCATCGAACAGGTCGGGGCCCGTCCCCTGCGCGACGGGCAGCAGTTCGTGCAGCGACGGCAGCGTGCGGAACACGATCCGCGCCAGGTCCTCGGCACTGTGGTGCAGGTCGAGCGCCGCCAGCTTGCGCACGGTCGGGTACACGCCGCGCATCGCGAGCACCGGCGCGAACGAGCCGCCGTTCGGGGCGCCGATCTGCACGATGCGCCGGATGCGACGTCCGCCCCCGGCGAGCGCCGCCCGCGCGACGAGGCCGCCCATGCTGTGCCCGACCAGCATCACGTCGCGGCGCGCGTCGGCGTTCGATCCGCGCGTTCAGTTGTGCTGCGAGCGGTACCACGCCGAGCCGCCAGTCGTACGGGTGCGAACGCGCGTCGAATCCGGCGACCGCGAGCGAGAGCTTCAGCTTGAGTGCGTTGAGCCACATGATGCCGAGCGCCCGCAGGCGCGCCCCGCGCGGGAGCGCGAGGCGCGTCAGGTGGCCCGCCGCAGCCTCGATGATGTCGAGCCACAGCACGTCGTCGAGCAGCCGGCCGCGCGTGCCGATCCGCGAGCCCATGAGCCCCGGCAGGACGTAGACCGTGGGCCCGCCGCGCCGCCGCATCGCGCGTGCCTGTCGCGCGAGCTGGCTCAGCTCGCGATAGCCGTCTTCGCCCAGCAGCTCGACGAGCTCGGGCTTGCGCTCACCGGTCGCGAGCAGCCGCTCGATGTCCTCGTCGTGCAGCCGGTGGACCGGCAGCCCGGCCTTGGCGGCCGGGCTCAAGCGCCGGTTCCTCGCGGCCGCCGACGAATCATCCCTTCGGTTCCTCCGTCAGCGCTGCGCGGATGGTGGCGGCGATCGCCGCGATCGCCGGACGGCGCGTCGTGGACTTGCGCCAGACGGCACCGATCGTACGCGACGGCTTCGGCTTCTCGAAGGGCCGCACCGCGAGACCGCGCGTCGCTCCGATCGGCGGATCGATCGCGAGCTCGGGCAGCAGGGTCACACCGTGCCCCGCGGCGACCATCTGTCGCAGCGTCTCGAGGCTGGTCGCGCGGTAGTCCTGGGCTTCGTGGACGTCGACCCGGCTGCAGACCTCGAGTGCCTGGTCGCGCAGGCAGTGGCCGTCCTCGAGCAGGAGCAGGGTCTCGTCCCGCAGGTCGTCGACCTTGACGCGCTTGCGAGTGGCGAGCCGATGCGAGGCCTGGCACGGCGAGGGCGAAGGGCTCCTCGTAGAGCACCTCGGAGACGAGGCCCTCCATCGGCGCGACCGGCAGCGCGAGCACTCCCAGGTCGATGTCAGCCGCCCGGAGCCGTTCGAGCAGCGGGGCGGTCTGGTACTCGTAAAGGAGCAGCTTGAGGTTTGGCAGCTCCCGCTGCAGGGCCGGCGCCACCCGCGGCAGCAGGTACGGCCCGACCGTCGGGATCAGCGCAACCCGCAGCTGGCCCGACAGGGGATCGCGCTCGGTCTGCGCCAGCTCGACGATCGCGTCCGATTCCTGCAGCACGCGGCGGGCTCGCTCGACCACCTTCTGGCCGGTCGGGGTCAGCGATACCCGCCTGGGCTGGCGCTCGACCAGCGGCACGCCGAGGTAGCTCTCGAGCTTGCGGATCTGGGCGGACAGGGTCGGCTGGCTGACGAAACACCGCTCCGCCGCGCGGCCGAAATGCCGCTCATCGGCGAGGGCAACGAGGTAGCGGAGGTCGCGCAGGTTCACGGCGGAAGGATAAGCGAAGCGATAGTCTACGTCTATGGAACCGATAAGAACAATTCATTAGATGTATCGATGCTGAGACTCGACAATACCGCCCGTCGAATCATCTCGATAGGAGAAAGTGCATGCTCGGAATAGGCCAGAAGTTTCCCCCGTACTCCCTGACCGGCGTCGTCTCGAACGACCTCGAAAAGGCATTCAAGCCGTTTGACCAGAACACGGACGCCGGCAAGTGGAAGGTGTTCTTCTTCTGGCCGAAGGACTTCACCTTCGTGTGCCCGACCGAGATCGCCGCGTTCGGGAAGCTCGACAAGCAGTTCCGCGACCGTGACGCGCAGCTCTACGGCGTCAGCATCGACTCGGAGTTCGTGCACCTTGCCTGGCGCAAGAGCCACGAGGACCTGAAGCACCTGCCGTTCCCGATGCTCTCTGACCTCAAGCGCGAGCTGTCCGCGGCGCTGGGCGTGCTCGACCCGGAGGCCGGTGTCGCGCAGCGCGCGACCTACATCGTCGACCCGCAGGGCGTGATCCGCTTCGTGTACGTGACCGACCTGTCGGTCGGCCGGAGCCCCGAAGAGGTGCTGCGAGTGCTCGACGCGCTGCAGACCGACGAGCTCTGCCCCTGCAACTGGAAGCAGGGCGAGGACACGCTCAAGGCTGCCTGAGCCCTGGTTCGGAAATCCGTGTCGCGGCGGGGCCTGGTCCTACCCCCTGACCCGCCCCGCCGTGGCACGTGACCCGGCCCTTCGAAGACGAACGAGGAGACGACATGTCGCTTGAGCAGATTCGTGAGTCACTGCCCGACTACGCGCGGGACATCCGGCTCAACCTGGGCACCGTGCTGACGCCGCAGGGCGCACCGGGTCTCACCGAAAAGCAGATCGCGTCGATTGCGCTCGCGAGCGCCATCGCGGCGCGCAACGTCGAACTCGCCCGCGCGGTCGAGGAATGGGCGCGCGGCAAGCTCGATGACACGAGCGTCGCGGGCGCGAAGGCCGCGGCTGCCATCATGGGGATGAACAACGTCTACTACCGCTTCCTCCACCTGGTCGAGGACGAGGAGTACGGGAAGCTGCCCGCGCGCCTGCGGATGAACGTCATCGCCAACCCCGGCATCGACCGGCTCGACTTCGAGTTGGTGAGCCTTGCCGTGTCGGCCGTGAATGGCTGCGGGCTCTGCATCACTTCGCACGAGCGCAAGCTCCGCGAGGACGGCTTGAGCCGCGAGGCCGTGCAGAGCGCGGTGCGCATCGCCGCGGTGATCCACGCGGCGGCGGGCGTGCACGAGTACGAGCGGTCGGCGGCGCGAGACCTCGACCAGGCCGCCTGAGGTCGCCTGGCCTGCCGGGCGGGCCCGCAACCTTCGGGGGCGGGTCCGTCTCCTATACTTGGGCGCATGCAGTCCCGACCCCCGCGACTCTCGGCCGGCGTCGTCGTCGTGCGCGAGACCCCCGACGGCTGGCGGTTCCTGCTGCTGCGCGCGTTCAGCCACTGGGACTTTCCCAAGGGCATGGTCGAGGGTGACGAGGACGCGCGGGCGGCCGCGGTGCGCGAGGTCCGCGAAGAGTCGCTCATCGACGACCTGAAGTTCGCGTGGGGCGACGCCTCGACGCTCACCGGCCCCTACAGCCGCGGGAAGGTCGCCGAATACTTCATCGCCAGTACCACGACCGAGGAAGTCACGCTCCCGGTGAACGACGAGCTCGGCCGCCCCGAGCACAGCGAGTATCGCTGGGTCGATTACGACGAGGCGATGCGGATCGTCTCCCCGCGGGTCCGCCCGGTCGTGCAATGGGCGGCGCAGGTGATGAATCTGCCTTCCACTCGAAGCGGACCTTAACTACCGAAACCGCCGTCGCCAACGCTGGCGTGGGACGTTCGACTCGCGACTCCCGTTGTCCTGCCAGGCGCCGTGGTTCATGACCGTCTGCGCAGCGACCCGGCGAGGCCGAGCAGCAGCAGCGAGAACAGTCCGAACCCGCCACCACCCGACCTGGAGGACGGTGTGGACGGCGTCGGCGGGCCGGACGTCGGCGGTGGCGGGACGTTGGCGGCGGCGGTGGCGGTGGCGGGGGTCCTGCGGCGGCGGGTCCGGTGGTGGCGTCCGGCGGTGACTGGTCGTTATCGAGGATCGTGAACGAAACCGTCGAGCGCGGGCCGACGATCGCCCCGCCGGTTGGCCCTAATAGCTGCACCGAAAACTGTTCGGCGTCCTCCTCGACTTCGTCGTCGAGTATCGTGAACTGCACGACTCGTGCACCTGCGTCGCCGTCGGGCCATGTCAGCGTCACAGGGTCCGAGGAGTAGTCGGCGCCGCCGAAAGCAGTTCCTGTCACAGGAGCGACGATGACGGATACCACGCCATCGAAGTAGAGGTTCCGCGACACGGTGACTGTGACGGAGCCGACGGACTCCGGGATGTTTTGCTGCACAGCTGTCGATCGAGAACTGGCCGCCTGGCTCTCCGTCGGCGGCGATCACGACGGTTCCAATCCGGGTGCCGAGACCCGCATCACCCTCCACAACCGAAAGCGCCACTTCGAAGGCCTCGAATTCCTCGGCTACGGCACCATCGGGGTCCGGCACGATCGGTATGACGACCTGCTTATCGCCGCCATCACCGTCCTCCCAGGTGAGGGTGCGCTTGGTCGACGGTGTAATCCTGTCCCGCCGTGGCCCTCTCGTTGGCTGGGAGCGACGTAGCTGGCTGAGTCTGCACGAGGGCGCTGACACGGCCCGCACGGCTACTACGACGCACCGTTACGACCGCTTCCCCGGCTGCCTCCTTCACTTCGACATGTGTTGGCACAACGTCCAGCACGCCCGGCCCGTCGCCCGCCGCCGCTCGCCTCCCTGCAGCTTCGCCAGGAATGGCCGTTGCGGAGACGTGGCGGAGTCGCCGCCGGCGATCAGCACGTCGCCGCCCTGGAAGGCGACGTCATGAATGATCGGCTCCGCTTGGTGCTCGGCCGGCAGATCGATCAGGGTCGAGCCACCGTTGCCGAAAATCTCGTCGAGGGCGCCGTTGGCCTGCAGCCGCATGACGAGCGCCGCCGGCACGCCCGCCACGCTGCGTCCGGCCACGACGATCGAGCCGCTGTCCGACACGTCGAGCGCCGTCACCTCGTCCATCGCACCCGGAACGGCACCGCGCGTACTGAAAGTCTCGTCGCGGTTACCACTCGAGAGCAGGCGAACGGCGAACCCGTTGGTGGCGAACTCAGGCCGGCCCAACCGGCCGCCGACCAGCAGCCGCCCATCGGCCTGCGCTGCCATGGAGCTGCAGCTCACAGCAAAGCCGGATGACACCTCGAGATCCGCCACCCCCTGCACGCCGAAGGATCCATCCAGCGCGCCTCGGGCGGTCAGCGCAAGCACGGTGCAATTGGGGACGTTCTGGACGGGCACGTCACCGAGGTAGTTCCTGGTGACTCGGTACCCGCCGTTAGCCACCCGCACGATTCTGGGAAAGACGTCGTGGAAGTTTGCGGGGCCGGTGTAGACGCCGGAGTTACCAAAGGTCTCGTCGAGCACGCCGTTTGCGAGCAGACGCAGGACGATCAGCCGATCGTTCCGCACGCCGGCAACGACGATGCGGCCGTCTGGCTCCAGGACCACCGAACTGCCGACGGGTCGGGCGAGCTCGTGCGACTCGAAGTGCACGAGGCCACCCCCCCAAACGTGGCGTCGAGCGAACCGTCGATGTTCAGCCTGAACACCGTCAGCATCGCGACGTCTCCTGGTGACCGTCGCGTACGGCCTACGCCGACGACTCTGCCGTCGGGGTACGCAACGACGTCGAGCACCTGGGTGTCGCGGAGTTTGACTTCGGAGCTCAGGTCGATCGACCCGTTCTTGAACGCCCGGCCAACGAAGCCGGAAGCGAAGCGTCAAAGGGTCGTAAAAGGGGTCGCCGTCACAGCCGTAGCCGATGCACTCGTACTCGCCGCCGCCGAAGGCGAAGCAGTCCTCGCCGCCGTCGCCCCCGCAGAAGGTGCCGTCCAGCGGCGCGACGGCCCAGGCCGGCCCGGGGAAGTTCACCAACGGCCCGACGCGGCCGTCGTCGCCGAATGTCGTATCAAAATCGCCCGGCGCACTCAATGCGACGGGGCCGAGCAGACCCGACGACAGCAGCGCCCCGGGCGCCGCGTCCCGCGCGCGCCTCAGGATCATGGCTACCGCTTGCTTCATGGCCGCCTGCCCTGTTTTTCGATTGATTGCGGTTCCGGCATGCCGGCGGCAGACTGACCGCGAACGCGGAGTGGCTGCCATCGATCGCGTTTACCGCGTCGTACACGGCGGCAAAGACGTATGCCACGTCGACGATGGCGCCCGAGGGCGGCCGACCGGCGTTGGATGTTCCCTCGATACGTCACTTGTCGTCCCCGCGGTCGCGCAGGAATCCATGGACCGATCCGTCCTCCGCGACGTAGGTGCCCACGACCTGGCCCGAGGCGTTGATGCCATTGGCCACGGTTTCGAGTGCGCCTGGAAACTCGAGCTCTTCGAACCCGCGGCGCGTCAGCAGAAATGCGCGCGTGAAGCAGTCGTCGCAGCCGGCAGTGTTCCAGCCGCCGACGATGTCCCCCTGGACGTTGACCCCGAACGCCCGGGTGTGTTCGGCGCCCGGAACGTCGATCGACTGGTAGCCGCCCTTCTTGAGCACGAACCCGTGCGAGATACCGTTCAGGTCGATGTAGCCGCCGACGATCCGGGTGACGCTGTTGCCCATTCCTATGGTGACGTCGGCGCCCGGGAAGTCGATGTCTCGATAGCCGCGCCTATCGCGCAGGAAGCCATGGACCCCTCCGTTTTCGCCCCCCACGTAGAAGCCGACGATCCGCCCGGCATCATCGATGCCGCGGGCCGACGTCAACCCGCTGCCCGGTGGATCGATGGTCGTGAAGCGGCCGCGCCGGAGCAGATAGCCATAGAGGGCGCCATGTCCGTCCGGATTACCGCCAAGGTCGTAGCGTCCGACCACGTCGCCCCGATTGTTGATACCGAAGGCGGCGGTCGGCCCAAGCGCTTCAGGGGCGTCGATCAGCCTGAAGACGCCGCGACGCAGCAGAAAGCCGTGCGGTCCGTTGGCGTCCTCGCATATCCCGACGATGTCGCCGCGGTCGTTGATGCCTCGTGCCTCGGTATGGAACGAGTCGGGGCAGTCGATGGCCTCGTAGGTCTCTGCGTCGGCTCGGGTGGCTTGCGGCCAGCCGAGGGGGAGCGCCGAGACCAGCAGGCCGGTCAGCGCCAGCCAGCGGCGGCGAGTGATGTGTGGCGTGTGAGTGTGCATGGATGTACCTCCGCCATCGCGCAGCAGGAACCCGTGGGAGTCGCCGCCGCGTCGGGCGCGCGGCTCAAGGATCCGCGGCGGCTGTTCAATTACTGCCTCGCCTGCCCGGTCGTGCCGGGAGCGGTCGCGACGACCTGCTCCCGGCGCCCCCCTGTGCCCGCGGACGGGCTCGTTATCACTTCGTGGCCGATCAGTTTGTACCCGGCACTGGTCTCAGCGACTTCATGAATACCCAGTGGGCGACGCGACGACCCTGTCGCCGGCCCTGTTCGTCCGCGTGCCTGAAGTGAATGCCCTGCAGGATCCGCACCTCGACGACGTCCAGGGACGCATCCGAGAAGCGGTGGTACGGACGCGGGTTCACCAGCAGCCCCGGTGTCGTGCTCGCGATCGAAAACTCGAACTCATCGCCGAAATAGAGCTCCATGATCCGCATGATGCTGCCGGCCAGGTTGTTGGCGCCGGAGGAGTGGTCGGGATACGGCGGCGACACGGTGAAGGGGACCCAGTCCGGGTCGCCCGCAGTGCGGGGGTTGCCGTCGTTGTCGCCCTCCCGGATGGCCGTCTCCGGCCGCCAGAAGTTGTAGTGGAACTTCGTTTCCCAGGCAGGTGATCGCGGCGTCGGCGGAGGCGAGGCTGACGAGTGCAAACAGCCGGGCCTGGTCGCCGACGTCCTCGAGATGCGCCTCGGCGATGGAGCGCACCGTCGCGTGCCAGGCGTGGAAGGGGTTCGTCAGCCAGAAGCGGGCGAGATCGGTCTGTTCCGGCGTTCGCGTGACCTCCGTCAGCGCCGTGTCGCTCAGAGCACCTAAGCTCTTGACCTCGTTGTACTGGCGGGCATAGTCGACGCTCGACAGCGGCGGCTGGCGCGGCGGGCGGAACTGCGAATTCTTGTTGAGCACAAAGGGCGCGGTCACCGTCAGGAACCGGAACGCACCCGGCGCATTTCCCGGCGGAGTCGGACGCCACTCGCCGGGGGCGGTACCGCCCAGGAAGGGGTCCGACGGTAGTGCGAACTCTCGGGCGATGCAGCAGCAGCAGGGCCGCGGCGGCCTCATTTCCCGCCTGCAAACCGGGGTCGCCGGCGTAGGTGACGGCCGGATTCGTCACCGTGGCGAGGCAGGGATGGTTGGCGCCGTACAGGCCGACCAGCACGCCATAGGCCGCCGCCGCGGCGGCCGCCTCGGGCGAGCCCACCCCTCGCAGGGCGGGGTTCTCGTACTCGTAAGCCTCGAACCGGCCCTGGTTCGCCTGCACCGCGTCGTGCACGGCCGCGTGCACCAGCGCGATGTCGAGCAGCCCGGGCGGGCCGCCCCGACCCGGCAGGAACGCGCCCGGAGGCACGGGCCCCTGCACACACACGAGCGTGATCGCGTTCCAGTCCGTCACGACGCCGGCGTGCGCCGGCGCCCACCCGCTCGTGGCCAAGGCCCCGAGCAGGGCGATAAGGATTCTCGGTTTCATGTGCGCTCTCCTGATTTGTCTTGTTTGTCTGGTCATGGTCAATCCCCCCTCTCGTTGCGGCGGCCGGCTACGCTCCGTCGCCAGCGCAACCGGCGTTCGTCTCGTGCAGCGTCCTTGTCACGGCCGCATCGTTGCGATCTGAGTCGCGATGCTGACTAAGAGCCTGTTGCAGTCAGATCGGGTACCGGAATTTCCGATCGACTCAAATTCTGGTACCCGAATGGCTCGAGAGGGACTCTATAGCGCTTAGGATCCACGCTGTTTTCGTAGACCGCCGTACCGGGAATGGCTGAACCGAGAAAGGGGCTCGTCGAGAGATTGTTCGCGGAGCACCGCCGTGCCCTGCAGACGTTCTTTTATCGGCGCATCAGGACGAAATCCGATGCACCGGACCTCGCCCAGGAAGTCTACGTGCGCATGCTGCGGGTGAGCGATATAGACGCGATTCGCAATCCTGAGGGCTATCTTTATACCGTCGCGAGCAATCTCGTGAAGGAATACGCGGTGCTGGATCGTTGGCAGGCCCGCGGCGTGGACCTTGATGAGGCGAGCATCCAGGAACGGCTGGGCGAACTACCGACACTCGATGGGCAACTCGACGTCACGCAACGTGTCGCGCGCTTGCGCACGGTGCTTGCGCAACTCTCTCCCAAGTGTCGAGCCGCGGTCATTCTTCAATATCGCCACGGCCTGAGCTACCAGGAGATCGGCGAGCGCCTCAACGTGTCGCCGCACATGGTGAAAAAGTACCTGGCGCAGGCGCTCGCTCATTGCCGGCGTCGAATGGCGCGGTTGGAGTGATGTCGTGACACCAAGCGAAGAGCAGGTTCGCACCGCGGTCGCCCAGCAGGCGGGGACCTGGTTCATTGCCAACCAGTCCGGATCGCTCGAGCAGGCCGAGCGCGCGGCCTTCGTGGCCTGGCTCAAGGCCTCGCCGATTCACGTGGAGGAATACCTGGGCGTCGCGCTCATCGCGCATGACCTGCCGGCCGCCATGGATGAGCCCGATCTGCCGCTGGAGTCGCTCCTCGAAATGGCGCGCGCCGATGACACGAACGGTGTCGTGTCGCTCGAGCCACCGATGCGCGTGCGCGACTTGCCCTCGAAGCAGATCAGCAAACCGCGAATATGGTCATTCGCCACATCCACCGCTGCCGTCGTGCTGGTGCTGGCGGCATCGGCGCTGTGGTGGCTGCATGATGGTGACCTGCTGGGCCTGCCGAAGACCTACCAGACGGCGCATGGCGAACAGAGCGTGGCACAGCTCCCCGACGGCTCGGAGCTTCATCTCAACACGGATTCAGCCGTTACGGTTCGGTACACCCGCAGCGAGCGGGTGGTCGAGATTGCGCGAGGTCAAGCGCTCTTCACGGTTGCGCGAGACGATCACCGGCGCTTTCGGGTCGCGGCTGGCGATGTACATGTACTCGCTGTGGGAACCCAGTTTGATATCTACCGTAGACCCGATGCGACGATTGTGACGGTCGTTGAGGGAAGCGTCGCCGTGCTCGCTGGACAGCCGCCGCAGCCGGGCATGACCGGATTTCCGCCTGGTGCACTGCGCGTCAATGCGGGATACCAGGTGCACGTTGACACACGCGGTGTGTCGGCTCAACCTATCCCCGTCGATGTGCAGCAGACCGTGGCCTGGCTGCAACGGCAAGATAGCTTTTGAACAACGACCACTCGGAGAGGTGGCGGACGAGTTCAACCGCTATGGCTCAATCCCCATCGAGATCGATGACGCAGCGCTGCGTGCCCTGCCGATCACTGGCGTGTTCAACGCGTACGACATCGACTCATTCGTGGCGTTTCTGCAGACACTCGATGGAGTTCGCGTGGAAAGGACCCATGCGCGAATTCGTGTTTTCAGTGTGAAGTCACAGAAGGAATGAAACGGCCCCGACCGCTCACGACGCTGCCGCGTCGGAAGAAAACCAATGACTTCGGTGCGCAACCTGCTCGCGATCTGCGCAACCTCGGGTTTCCTCGTGTTCTCACGCGCCGAGGCATCCGCAGAACTCTCGCATGACATCGCCGCTCAGCCGCTCGCACAAGCGCTGAGCGAGTTCGCCACCCAGACCGGTCTGCAAGTCGTCTACGTCTCCGGGATCGCGGCTACCCGAGTCTCGAGACGCGCGCCCCGCGGTCTGCCGGCTGCTGATGCGCTCCAGCGCCTGCTGGAGGGTACCGGGCTGCGCTTCGAGTTCCTGAATGACCGCACTGTCAGGATTTTTGCGGGGTCGAGCTGCGCCTTGCCGTCTGGCTGCGCCGGCCCGCCCTTCGGCGCGGCCGCGCTCGCGGCTGAGCGTCCGTCACGACCTCGCCTCGCCGGATGATCCGCTGGAGGAAGTGATCGTCACCGACTCGCGCTGGTGGCTGGATCCAACCCAAGCCGTGGCTCCCGTCACCGTGCTCGACCGCCGCGACATCGAGCGTGGCGGTGAGAGTTCGATCGGCGACGTCCTGCAGGCGTTGCCGATGACCACCGGCTCGCCGCTCAATACCAACGCCAATGCTCCGGGCTCGGCGGAACCGCGCGCGGCGGCGGCGCGGCAGGCGACGGATCCGTCCGCGTCCGCGTGCACGATTTGCCGACGGTCGTGTTGCTCAATGGCCGGCGTCTACCGAACAGCGGTCTCGGTGCCGACGCCTCGGTCGATCTCAACACACTGCCGATGTCTTTCATCGAGCGCGTCGAGGTGCTGGCGGGCGGCGCGTCAGCAGCCGTCGGTGCGGATGCCGTCGGCGGCGTCGTGAACATCGTCACGCGGCGAAACAATCGTGGCCTCGAGCTCCGTGGAACGCGGACGATCACTGAACGCGGCGATGGGGAGATCGTCACCGGGCAGGCGGCGATCGGCTTCGACCTGCTCGGGGGAACGTGGAGCCTCGGCGTCGACTACGTCGAGCAGGACGGCGTCACGATGGATCGGCGCAGCTACTCCGCGCTTCCGCTGATCATCGTCGATGGCAACGGTACGGTGAAGCCAGATGGTCTCAATAACCTGCCGGTCGACGGAGTGCATCGAGGTTCCGGAAGGAAACGCCCTGGGACTCGAGCCCGGTGTCTACACACCCGTGCCGGGTGCCACCGGCCAGACTTCCGCTGACTATCGACCGTACGATGCGCTCCACCGACGGCTTCAATCCTGCGCCATTCAACTATTCGCAGACGCCGAACGAGCGCGCAGCACTGTGGCTGCTCGGCTCGCGTCCGCTGGGCGAAAGCACGAATCTCTTCCTCGAAGCATTCGTTCATCACCGGGAATCGGCGCAGCAGGCCGCACCGGAAACGTTTTTTCGGCCTCATCGTTCCGCTGCTGGCGGACGGGTCACCGGCCCATCCCGCCGACAACTATTACAACCCCTTCGGGGTCGACCTGGAGTGGAATGTTCATCGCCGCCTGATCGAGGCCGGCAACCGCAGGACCGAGCAGGAGGTCGATCTGTGGCGCGCGCTGATCGGGTTCGAAGGCAGCGTCGCTGGCTGGACGTGGGAGGTCGCGCTCCAGAGCGCCACGGCCGAGGCGACTGGTGTCGAGAGAGGCTTCGTCGCGCTGTCGCGCTTGGTCCCCGCCCTGGGTCCATCCGGGCTGGATGACTCCGGCCGCATCGTGTGCGGCTCGCCCGATCCCGAAACCGGGCGCGTCCCCGCGGCCAGCATCATTCCCGACTGCGTGCCGCTCAATCTCTTCGGCGGTGCGGGGAGCATCACGGAGGAACAGCTGGCGTACGTGATGCCAAGGGCCCTGATCAATCGCGGCACGAACGAGCAGCGATATGCGGAGTTCGTCCTGAGCGGCCCGGGTGGGCGGATGCTGGGCAGGGACTTGCAGTGGGTGCTGGGTGCAGATTACCGGCGCGAAGCAGGCAGCCTGGTGCCCGATCCGCTCTATGCCTCGAAGTCCAGACTCATTTCGGTTTACGCCGGAGGTGAGTGGAGTTTACGACGCGCGTGAGTTGTTCGCCGCAGTGCAGGTGCCTCTGCTGCACGATCGGCCCTGGGCCCGGGACATGGCGCTGAACATCGGCCTGCGCTGGTCGGACTTCTGCTCATTTGACAGTCACACGAGCTGGCAGGCGGGTCTGCGCTGGCAGCCGGCCGAGGAACTGGCGCTGCGTGCCAGCTACGGCGAGGTCTTTCGTGCCCCAAGCCTCGCTGAGCTCCACGAGCCAGCCGTGTATCGTTGAACAGCTTGCGCTCGATCCGTGCGGGAATGATCCGACGCCCACGCAACAGGCCAACTGTGCGGCCGACGGCGTGCCGGGTGGCGCGTACGTACAGGACGATTGGGGAGTCATGGCGGTCTATGGCGGCAACCCGGAGCTCGAGCCGGAGACGGGGCACACCCTCGGAGCCGGCCTGATCTACACCCCGGTGTGGGCCAAGGGGCTTTCCGCAAGCGTCGACTACTTCCAGGTGAATCACTCCAACTAGATCTCAGTCGCGTCTCCCGACGACATATTGTTCCACGTGCGCGGAGCATGGCAGTAGCCTGTGCGAAGCGATCACCAGACTTCCGGACGGCCGGGTCTCGCAGGTGGCGGCTACCTACCACAACTTCGGGGAGTCGGAAGTCCGCGCCTTCGACTTTGCGATCAATTGGTCGGCAATGACCCGGATCGGGGAAGTGAAGTCGAGGCTGCTCGCCACCTACCTCGATCGCTGGGACAGGCAGCCGTTTCCCGGCGGCGAGGTGTATTCATACGCGGGCAATTTCGATGCGGGCGCCCGGCCGCGCTGGCGCGCGTCGGGGCACATCGACTGGCACTCCGGCCCTTGGATGGCCAGCTACGCCGCCGAATATATCGGCAGCTACTCGGAACGGTCGATCCCTAGGGGCCTTTCGGCATCGAATTCGAGCCATTTGACCGCCGCGTCGATCCGGTTCTGTATCACGACATCGAAGCGGGATTCAAATTCGACTCAGGCGTCACGGTGCGAGCGGCGATCACCAATGTCACCGACGAAGACCCGCCCTACCTCAACATCGCGCCTGCCAATACGGATGTGGCAACCTACCGGCTGCTGGGCCGCAGCTACTTTCTGGAGCTGCGTTACCAGGTCGAGTAGTAGCTGGTCCATCCTGCGCGCCGCACCGGAGCGCAGCTAGCCCGCGCGACCTCGCGCGTCGGGCCCGATCCCCGCGGCGGCCGCCTGCAGCAGCCGGTGGAGCAGCGCCTCGTCGCCGATCTGCTGCGCCATCAGCAGGATCAGCCTGGCGTTGAGCAGCAGGCTGGCCTCGGTATCGAGACCGTCGTGCAGGTCGACGAGCGCCCGGTAGAAGCGGTCGGGATCCTGGAGCCTGTTGGGAGTGTCGTCGTCAATGGGTGGCATGCGGGGCTCCCCGGCCGAGGCAATGCAGCACGGCGTCGCGGATGCGCTGGGATTCGAACGAGTGGAAACCACACGCGAGGTGCTGGTCGGGGCGGAACAGCAGGCAGCTGCCCGGCGCCGCCTGTGCGTGCGACGCGATCCGGCCCTGCAGGTCGACCACGCAACCCGGTTCGGCGGATGTCGTGTCGCCGGGCAGCAGGTGCAAGAGCCTGAGCGGCACCGGGAGCTCCGGCACGACGGCATCGCGCGACGGCGGACCGAACACGACGAGCGTGAAGCCGCTGACGAGCTGCGGCAGGAACCAACCGCTCACGCCGTCGACCTGGACCGGCGCGTCGATCGCGGGTGAGCCCGGTTCGAGCGTGCCGCCGAACAAATCGCAATCGGGCGGCGTCAGCGGCGAACCGCGGAGCCTGGCGGGAAGCGACAGGCGTCCGCTGTTGACGTAGGCGCGCGCGAACGCGTGCTCCCGGGCCAGTGCCAGCACGGCGTTGCGGAACGCGCGGCTGACGGGCGTCTTCGGCGTGATGAACTCGGTGCTGCCCGTCGAGTGGCGGATGTTCTCCTTCGCCGCGTACACGCGCTCGGCGTCGTAACTTTCGAGCAGAGCGCGCGGCGCGACGCCCTGCAGCACGCAGGCCAGCTTCCAGCACAGGTTGTCGATGTCCTGGATGCCGCCGTTCGCCCCGCGCGCGCCGAACGGCGACACGAGGTGCGCCGCGTCACCGGCGAAGATGACCCGGTCGTGGACGAACCGATCGAGCCGGCGGCACTGGAACGTGTAGATGCTCGACCACTCGAGCTCGAACCGCGCGTCCTCGCCGAGCATGCGTCGCACGCGTGCGCGTGACGCGCTCGTCGATCGAGCTCGGCGTTCGCGGTCGATGTTCCATCCGAGCTGGAAATCGAGCCGCCAGACGTCGTCCGGCTGCTTGTGGAGCAGCGCCGACTGGCCGCGCGCGAAGGGCGGATCGAACCAGAACCAGCGTTCGGAGGGCCGCTCGGCCTTCATCCGGATGTCGGCGATGAGGAAATGGTCCTGGAAGACTTCGCCTTCGAACTCCAGGCCGAGCATGCTCCGGATGGCGCTGCGGCTGCCGTCCGCGGCAATCAGGTAATCCGCGGTCAGTCGATACTCGCCCTCGGGGGTCTCGACCCCGATCTCGACGTGATCGTCGCGCGACTCGGACCGAGCGCACCCGGGATGCCAGCGCAGCTCGGCGAGCGGCGTCGCTTCGACCAGATCGACGAGGTATGCCTCGACGTAGTACTGCTGCAGGTTGATGAACGCCGGGAAGCACTGGCTGCGGTCGGGCAGCAGGTCGAAGCTGAACAGCGGCTCACGGTCGTCGCCGTAGAAGACCTTGCCGGTGTTCCAGGTCACGCCCTTCTGCATCATGGGCGCCGCGCAGCCCAGCCGATCGAAGATCTCGAGCGTGCGTTTCGCCCAGCAGATCGCCCGGGAGCCGACGCTCACCTTGTCGTCGTCGTCGAGGATCACCGTGCGGATGCCGCGCAGCCCCAGGTCCCGGGCGGCCGCGAGCCCGACCGGGCCCGCGCCCGCGATGACGACTGGGTAGTGTCCGCGCGAGCCCGCGAGCTCGGGAGGCGCCCGGAACGGATAGCGCTTGCGAGGCTCCGTCATCGCGCGATCATGCCACCGGTTCGCGGCCGGGACAGCATGGGCCGGGCGTATAGTCGTGGGTGAACCGACGGGAGGTCGATCATCATGAGCAAGGCGTTCGCATCCCAGGCCGACCTCTCGGAGAAGCGCATCACGTTCGCCGAGCTGGGCGGCGGCGCCTATGCCTACACCGCGGAAGGCGATCCGAACTCGGGCGTCGTCGTCGGCGACGACGGCGTCATGGTGCTCGACACGCAGGCGACCCCGGTCATGGCGCAGGACGTGATCGAACGCATCCGCGGAGTCAGCGAGCAGCCGATCCGCTACGTGGTGCTGACGCATTACCACGCGGTCCGCGTGCTCGGCGCCTCGGCCTACGGTGCGCCGCACGTCATCGCGAGCCAGGACACCCGCGACCTGATCGCCGAGCGCGGCGCGCAGGACTTCAAGTCCGAAGTCGACCGCTTCCCGCGGCTCTTTCGGGCGGTGGAATCGATCCCGGGGCTCACCTGGCCGAACGTGACGTTCCGCGGCGAGATGCGGATCTGGCTCGGAAGGACGGAAGTGCGGTTGCTGCAGCTCGGGCGCGGCCACACGAAGGGTGACACGGTCGCCTGGTTGCCGGAGAGCAAAGTCCTTTTCAGCGGCGACCTGGTCGAGTTCGGCGCGGCGCCCTACACCGGCGACGCCTACCTCGAGGATTGGCCGGGGACGCTCGCGAAGCTCGCGGCCTTGAAGCCGCGCGCGCTCGTTCCCGGGCGGGGTGACGCGGTCGTGGGCCCAGATCGCTGTCAGCTCGCCATCGAGCAGACACGCGAGTTCGTCAGTGAACTGCTGGCGAGCGTCCGCTCCGGGCGGGCTGCCGGGCGCACACTGAAAGAGATCTACCGCGATACCTGCGAGCGCCTGCGTCCCGCGTTCGGGTCGTTTGCGATCTTCGACCATTGCATGCCGTTCGACGTCACGCGGGCCTACGACGAAGCCGGCGGCATCCGTGACCCGCGCATCTGGACGGCGGAACGCGACCGGGAGATGTGGCAGTCGCTCGAAGGCTGAGCGCGCGGGTTCCGTCCGGCACGATCGGAGGAGCCAGACATGGAGCAGGCGGACAGCACGACGCCTTTCATACGCAACGCGTGGTACGTGATCGCCCAATCGGCCGAGGTCGGGCGCACGCCGATGGCGCGCACGGCGCTCGGCACGAGCGTCATGCTCTTTCGAACCCTGGGCGGCGCGGTCGTGGCGCTCGCCAACCGCTGCTGTCACCGGTCGTTCCCCCTGGTGCACGGGACGCTGGACGGTGACACGATCGTCTGCGGCTACCACGGGTTGCGCTATGACACGACCGGCAAGTGCATCGAGATCCCGATGCAGAAATCCGTGCCGGCGTCGTTGCGCGTGCGGGCGTTTCAAACCGTGGAGCGAGGTCCGTTCGTGTGGATCTGGATGGGCGAGAAACCCGGGCAGGATCCGCCGCCGCACCAGGAATGGCTCGATCATCCGGACTGGGCCGTTCGGGTGGGCTACCTGCACGTCAAGGGCAGCTACGTGCACCTGCACGAGAACCTGCTCGACCTGTCGCACCTGAGCTTTCTGCACGCGAAGACCTTTGGCACGCCCGAGTACGCGCGGACGCCCGTCGAGATGAACTGCGAGGGTGAGAATCTCGAGGTCTGGCGCCACGTGCAGTGCGAGCTTCCCGCGATCTATGCCCGGCCACTGGGGTGGACCGGCGCACGTGCGATTCGCAGCTCCGGTTCGCGATACGTGTCGCCCGGCCTGCACGTCAATACCGGCATCTTCCGAAATCTCGATCTGCCGGACGAGGCGCAGTCGCCGCAACCGATGGTCAAGGTCGCGCAGCTCGTCACGCCCGAGAGCGCGGTCACGACCCATTACTGGACCGCGCAGGCGCGAAACTTCGCGACGACCGACGCCGAGATGGGCGAGTTCATGATCAAGGCCCAGGTCGAGGCATTCAAGGAAGACGCGTTCGCCCTCCAGCAGATCACCGAGATGCAGGCCCTCGCCGCGGCGGACGGCATCCAGGAGTTCAGCATCCCGACCGACAAGGCGGGCGTGCTGATGCGCCGGCAGCTCAAGAAGCTGGCCGACCTCGAACGCCGGCCCGCGAGGGAGCCCGAATAGTTGAGGCCGCCGTACCGCGCCGACCACGTGGGCAGCCTGCTGCGCCCGGCGGAGCTGGCCCGCGCCCGTGCGCGGTGGAGAGCGGGTGAGCTCGCCGCCGCGCGGCCTCGCGGAACTGGAAGACCGCGCGATCCGCGACGCCGTCGCGCGACAGGAGGCCATCGGTCTGCGGTCTGTGACCGACGGCGAGTTCCGCCGCGACTGGTGGCACCTGGATTTCCTCACGCAGCTGGACGGCGTCGCGAGCGTCGTCAACACCGGGCCTGCATTTGGCGAGTCCGAGGAGCAGCCGCCGATTGCCACCGTCGTCGGAAAGGTCGGCTGCTCGAAGCCGATCATGGTCGCGGATTTCAAGTTCCTGAGATCGGTCGCGACGGCGACGCCGAAGATGACCATTCCGTCGCCGTCGATGCTGCATCTGCGAGGCGGGCGCGCTGCAATCTCGCACGACGTCTACCCCGAGCTCGAGGAGTTCTGGAGCGATGTCGCAGCCGCGTACCGCGTGGCGATCGCGCACCTGGCCGCGGCCGGCTGCACCTACCTGCAGCTCGACGACGTCGCGTTCGCATACCTCTGCGACCCCAGAGTCCGCGAAGCGTGCCTCCGAGCCGGCGACGATCCGGAGCAGCTGCCGCGCCGCTATGCAGCCACGATCAACGCTGCGCTGGCCGGCCGGCCGCCCGGGATGACCGTCACGATGCACACCTGCCGCGGCAACTTCAAAAGCGCCTGGGTGGCGGAGGGCGGTTACGAGGCGGTGGCGGAAGCTATGTTCTCCGCCGATGTCGACGGCTTCTTCATGGAGTTCGACTCGGCGCGGGCGGGCGGCTTCGAGCCGCTGCGACTGCTGCCCAAGGACAAGACCGTCGTGCTGGGGCTCGTCACCACCAAGGTCGGCGAGCTCGAGGACAGGGATGCGCTGCGGCGGCGGATCGACGAGGCCGCCCGCTACGTGCCGCTCGAGCGGCTATGCCTCTCGCCGCAGTGCGGATTCTCGAGCACGCACCACGGCAATGCATTGTCGCAGGACGACCAGTGGCGAAAGCTCGAGCTGGTCGTCGACCTTGCGCGGAAGGTCTGGGGAGACGGCTGAGCGCAACGTGAGCCGCGGCCGACCGCTCTCGACGTCCACGCAGCCGAACGATATTTAAGGTCGCTCAGGGTCCGTAAGCCAAAATAGGCAGACGGTACCCTCATGACTTGTAGTAGCCGACTCCGCAGGTTTGACCAACGACCTTTGTAAAAAAGGTGCGCTTCTCCAGCGGCTTGTCCGAGCCGGGGCGAGGCCACCAATAGGTGACCTCGCTGATCGTTCCTTCAGTGGCAGTCTGCATTATCTCTTGCCCGAGCGGATAGCCCTTTTTGCCTACGATCTCCTGCAAGTGTTCACCCTTTAAGTAGGGATGCGCTGTGAGAATGCCGTCCGAGGCGTTGGCGCAGAACACATATAGGTCACGGTCCTTAAAGCCGCCTTCACCCTTGTTGAACATCTCGAGAGCTTTCTCTTTGTTCTCTTTCAACGCGGCAACTGCTCTGTCCAGCATGGCCTGGGCTTCCCTTTCAGTGCCAAATTCGGCTTGAGCTGCAGGGACTGAGGTGGAAGTGAGAAGAATCAGAATTGCCGCCTGTCCGATGGCGACTGCTAGCTTGCGCATCATGACTTTCTCCTTGAGCCAGCAAACAGCTACTGTCGGCGTACGACTCCCTCATCGATCCGCGACTGTCGCGTAAATACGAGGCGTGTACAACGAGCCATCGTCAGCGTGCGCGGCGACGGCGGTCCGCGGTGCCGGTGCCGTCGAGGCGGTCGAATTCGCGCAGGATCTTCATCAACTCCTTGAGCTTCGCTCGTCCGAGCTGCCGCTCGATCTGACCGTAGCGCTGCTCGGCTTCGCCGCTGATCGTTTCGAAACGGCGTAACCCGGCGCGTGACAATGACAGGTGCAGGCGGCGCTGGTCGGACGCCGAGCGCGTGCGGCGCACCAGCGCCGCGCGCTCGAGCCGCGTGAGGATCCCCGTCAGGCTCGGCGGCTGGATCCAGGCGACCCGCGACAGCTCGTGGAACTCGAGCTCGCCGTACTCCTGGAGCACCCGGATCACGCGCCACTGCTGCTCGGTGAGCCCGTGCTCGTTGAGCAACGGCCGGAAGTACCCCATCGTGAGCTCGCGGGCCCGCAGCAGCGCCATCGGCAGCGACTGGTCGAACTTTCGCACGGTCCGTGATCGCTTAGTACACCGACGGGCGCGCCGGCGTCGCCGCTGCGCCTGCAGGCTTGAATCGAGCCGCGAGCGCGGAGGTCGCACGCGCCAGGAGCGTCGTATCGACGCCGACGGCGATGAAGCTGCAACCTGCGGCCAGGAACTCCCGCGCTAGCGCCTCGTCGCTCGAGAGGATGCCGGCCGGTTTGCCGGCCGCGAAAATCGCGGCCAGCGCGCGCTCTACCGCCGTGCGAACCGCCGGATGCTCGGGCTCGCCGCGATGACCCAGCGATGCCGAGAGGTCGGCGGGGCCGATGAACACGCCGTCCACTCCGGCGACCCGCGCAATCGCGTCGAGGTTGGCGAGCCCGGTCGCGGATTCCACCTGTACCAGGACACAGACCTGGTCGTCCGCCCGGTGCAGGTAGTCGGCATGACGGTTCCAGCGCGCGGCGCGCGCGAGCGCGCTGCCGACGCCGCGCACGCCGTCGGGCGGATACCGCGTAGCGCGTACGACCGCTTGGGCCTGTTCCGGGGTTTCGATCAGTGGCACGAGCAGCGTCTGCGCGCCGATGTCCAGCAGCTGCTTGATGTGAGTGGCGTCGCCGCTCGCGGCACGGACGACGGTGTGCACCGGATAGGCCGCGACCGCCTGCAGCTGTGCGAGCAACGTCAGGATGGTGTTTGGCCCGTGTTCCGCGTCGAGCGCGAGCCAGTCGAAGCCGGCGCCGGCGCAGATCTCGGCGCAGTACGGGTCGGCGAGGCCGAGCCACAGACCGATCTGGATCCGGCGGGAAGCCAAGCCCTGCTTGAAACCGTTGGCGGGTGTATTCATGGCTTCGACCTTCAGGCAAAACCGAGAGAGATGACCCCAAGCGAGCCGAAATCGGCGCGGAAGCCGTCCCCGGCGTGAGCGGGTATCGGGCGGATGAACGACCCGGCGAGGACGACCTGCCCGGCCTCCAGCGCCCGTGAGTACGTCGAAAGCTTGTTCGCGAGCCACGCGACGCCGTTCGCGGGGTGGTCGAGCACGGCCGCGGACACGCCTGATTCCTCGATAACGCCGTTGCGATAGCAGAGTGCGGGAATCCAGCGCAGGTCCGCGTCGGACGGTGCGATTCGGCTCCGGCCGAGCACGACGGCCGCGTTCGCCGCGTTGTCCGAGATCGTGTCGGTCACCCGCCTGGGCGCCCCGGTGGCCGGGTCGACCTGCTGGATGCGCGCATCGATGATCTCCACCGCGGGCGTCACGTATTCCGTGGCCGCGAGCACGTCGTCGAGCGTGCAGCGCGGGCCTTCGAGCCTCCGACGCAGCACGAACGCGAGCTCGACCTCGACGCGCGGGACGATGAAGCGCCCGAACGGCAGCGTGCTCCCCTCGTCGAAGAACATGTCCTCGAGCAGGTCGCCGAAGTCGGGCTCGTCGATCTGCGAGGACATCTGCATCGCCCGCGAGGTCAGCCCGACCTTGTGGCCTCGCAGCCGGCCGCCCCGCGCGAGCTTCATCGACACCCACTCGTGCTGCACGGCATAGGCATCTTCGATCGTCATCGCGGGAAACTCGATGGAAAGCTGCCGGATCTGCGTCCGGCGCCGCTCGGCGTCGTCGATCCGCGCGGCACACTCCCGTGCCTGTCCCGCGGAGAGCGCGCGCGGCGGCGCCGGCATCACGCCGACCCCTTGCGGAAGCGCGCATGGACGTTGTTGTGTTTCCAGGTGCCCGCTTCGTCGAACTCGTGGATCTCGAGCGACAACGCGAGGTAGCGCCGCGCGTAAAGATCCGCGAAATGCGCCTTCATCATGTCGAAGAGCGCATCCCCGGTCTGCTGGCGGACCTCGGGAGCGCGCCCGGCGCCGATCTTGAGCGTCGCGTGCACGAAGGCGTAGTCATCCGCCCCGTCGGCCATGTACCAGTCGGTGACCTCGATCGCCCGCGAGCGCAGGCCGCCGATCGGGTACACCCCGCCCTGGGCGACGAGCGTTTCGTTCGCCTTGCGAAGGAGCTCCGGAATGCCGGCCTCCGCAGCGATGTTTCTCGTGTACTCGACGATGAAGTGCGCCATGGGGTGCTCCAGAGCGGGCGCGGCAGGGTCAGGGTAACGGGAAGATCGCGTTCAGCTGCCCGGTGCCGGAGCTCGCGAAGTACTCCGTCAGGAACTCGACGGGCTTGTCGTACCTGTCCCAGCCCAGCAGTCCGAGCAGCATCACGGTGTCGTGCATGCCGCCCTCGCCGTGGCAGAGCTGCGCGTACTCGGGCAGCATCGCGGTAAAGGTCCGGAAGTCGCCCTGGCGCCAGAGTTCCACGACGCGCAGGTCGACCTGTCGGTAGAACTCGCGGCTGATCCGGAACATCGCATCCTCGGGCGAGCCGTCGTCGCTGAACCGGTGCGACAGCGACCCGCTCGCGAACACGGCCACGGTCGCGTCCGACTGCGCGATCGCCTCGCCGAGCGCCTCACCAAACCGCCGGCTCGTGTCGAGGTCGTGCCACGCGCACCAGGCGGCCACCGAGACGACGCGGAAATGCCGGTCGGCATTCATGTAGCGCATCGGGACGAGCGTCCCGTACTCGAGATCGAGGCTCGCCATCTCGTGCGCACGGGTCCGGATACCGCGGGCGTTGCCGGCGGCCGCAATCAGGCGGCCGAGCGCCGGGTCGCCCGGGTAGTCGTAGGCCATGTCGCGGATGAAATGCGGCAGCTCGTTGCTCGTGTAGACGCCCTTGAACCGCTCCCCGCAGTTGACGTGGTAACCGGCGTTGACCATCCAGTGCGTGTCCAGCACGACGATCGTGTCGACGCCGAGCTCGCGGCAACGGCGCGCGATCTCGCGATGCCCTTCGATCGCCGCTGCGCGGCAGCCCTTGTGCGGTCCGTCGAGCTCCGACAGGTACATCGACGGCACGTGGGTGATCTTGGCAGCGAGTGCGAGTCGTCCCATGCGATGCTCCTCAGGGTCAGGCCGTCGTCCGTGCGGCGTCCGCCGTGATGAATCCGACCAGACGCCCGACGCCGTCGATCTCGGTCACGACCTCGTCGCCCGGGTTCACGTTGACGACGCCCTCGGGCGTCCCGGTCAGGATCACGTCGCCCGGCGACAGCGTCATGAAGGAACTCAGGTGCGCGACGAGACCGCCGACGCCGAGGATCATGTCACGCGTGTTGCCGCGCTGGGTCAACTTCCCGTTGACGGTCGTGCGCAGTTCGAGGTTCATCGGGTCGGCGACGTCAGCGGGGTCGACCAGCCAGGGGCCGAGCAGTGTCGCACCGTCGCGGTTCTTCACCCGCAGGTTCGGGCGGTAATAGTTCTCGAGGTAGTCGCGCACCGCGTAGTCGTTGGCGACCGTGAAGCCCGCCACGTACCCAAGCGCCGCATCGGCGGCCACGCCGCGGGCGGTCCGGCCGATCACCACCGCGAGCTCGCACTCGTAGTGCATGAGGGTTACGCCGGCGGGCCGCGGCGTGCTCGCACGGTGGCCCGCGATCGCGTTCGGCCCCTTGAGGAACACCAGCGGCTCCTGCTGCGGAGCGAACGCGAGCTCGCGCGCATGGTCGGCGTAGTTGAGCCCGACGGCGAAGATCGTCCGCGGCTCGATGGGAGGCAGCCAGGTGACGTCCTCCTCGGCGACGTACCGGCCGTCATCGAGCCGCAGCCCCGCGCCGTCGGCCGTGGCCGTGTGACGTTCGCCGCCGAGGACCACCCGCGCCCGCTTCACGAGCACGTCTCCGCAAGCAGCGCTTCCTCGGGAAGCAGGGCGTTCGTAAGCCGCCCGATGCCCTCGATCTCGACCGCCATCTCGTCGCCGGCGCGTGCGAGCGGCGGGTGCTCCGGCACGCCCACCGCCAGCAGGTCGCCCGCGCGCAGCGTCATGAACTCCGTGACGTCGGCGATGAGACCGGCGATGTCGCGATGCAGGTTGGCGGTCGTGTTCTGCATCCGGAGCTCGCCGTTGACCCAGGCACGGATGGCGAGCGCGTCCGGGGAGGGCACCGCGTCGCGCGGCACGATCCACGGTCCCACCGGACAGAACCCGTCGCGGCACTTGAACCGCAGCGGCGGGCGGAAGAGCCCCGCGCCCGGAATGGTCACGTCGTTGACGATCGTATACCCGGCGATCACCTCCGCTGCGCTTCGGCGCGGCACGCGGGTCGCGTCGCGCGCGATCAGCACGCCGAGCGTGGCGCCGATCTCCACCGCCTCGACGCCGGCCGGCAACGGCACCGGGCGCCTGTGCGCGAGCCAGGTGTTGCGCGGCTTGATGTACAGCACGGGCGCGCGCGGCGGGCGATCGTGCGGCGGCCGGTGGAACTCGGGCTCGAGCAGGTCGCGCAGCCCGCGGAAATTGAGCGCGGCGCCGTACAGGCAGCCGATCGAAGGCAGGTCCCAGTCGAGCTCCGAGTCGGCTACGCGCCGGCCGTCGATCGTGACGGCGTTCTCCGCCGGCTCGACGCGGGCTTGGAGCGGCTGCGGGCGGCCGCGCAGCGCGAGCAGTGCGGGGACCACGCGTGACGTCACTGGAGCCGCCCTGGGAAAAACGTTTACATGTTAACATCCGGCACGGTCAGCCACCAGCGACGGATCCGGCGTACGAGCACACCGGCCGCTGCTGTCCCGCGACCAACGTGGAGCATCGCGATGACGAACGCCACTGCCGCCCCCCGCGCGGACTCCGCGCTGCAGAGCAACCTGGATCGGCTCGCCCCGCTGCTCGAGCGGCTGCGGTCGGAGGGTCTCGGGCACGTAATCGACGGCGTAACCACGCGCGCTTCCGACGGCGAGGTATTCGCGAACCACACGCCGATCGACGGATCCCGGGTCTGCGAGGTGGCGCGCGGAACGGCGGTCGACGTCGACCGTGCGGCGCAGGCGGCGCAGAAAGCATTTCCCGCCTGGCGCGACCTGGCCGCGGCGCGCCGCCGCGACCTGCTGCACGCCATCGCGGACGGGATCGAACGCCGCGCGGACGACATCGCGGTCCTCGAAAGCTGGGATGCCGGGCAGCCGATCCGCTTCATGTCGAAGGCGGCGCTGCGCGGCGCCGAGAATTTCCGGTTCTACGCCGATCGCGCCGAATCCGCCCGCGACGGGCTTACGCTGCCGACGGAGACGCACCTCAACTACACGGCGCGGACACCGATCGGTCCGGTCGGCGTGATCACGCCCTGGAACACGCCCTTCATGCTGTCGACGTGGAAGATCGCCCCGGCGCTCGCGGCCGGCTGCACGGTGGTGCACAAGCCAGCCGAGTGGAGCCCGGTGACGGCGCAGCTGCTCGCCGGGATCGCCCTCGACGCGGGGCTGCCACCCGGAGTGCTCAACGTCGTGCATGGGCTGGGCGAGGAGGCGGGTCGCGCGCTGACGGAGCATCCGGCGATCCGCGCGATTGCCTTCGTCGGCGAATCGGCGACCGGCTCGGCGATCATGCGGCAGGGATCGGCGACGCTCAAGCGCCTGCACTTCGAGCTCGGCGGCAAGAACCCGGTGATCGTGTTCGACGACGCGGATCTCGAGCGCGCGCTCGACGCCGTGATGTTCATGATCTACAGCCTGAACGGCGAGCGCTGCACCTCGTCGAGCCGGTTGCTCGTCCAGGCCTCGATCGCCGAGGAGTTCACGGACCGGCTCGCGGCGCGGGTCCGCCGGCTGCGGATCGGACACCCGCTCGACCCGCAGACCGAGATCGGGCCGCTGATCCACGAGCGGCATCGCGAGAAGGTGCTCTCGTACTTCGAGATCGCGCGCGGCGAGGGCGCACGGATCGCCGTGGGCGGCACCGCCGCGGAGGGCCCGGGCGGCGGCCACTACGTCGCGCCGACGCTCTTCACTGACGCCCGCTCCGGGATGCGTATCGGCCAGGAGGAGATCTTCGGCCCGGTGCTGACCGCGATCCCGTTCGCCGACGAGCAGGACGCCGTGTCGATCGCGAACGATGTGCGCTACGGGCTCGCGGCGTACCTGTGGACCCGCGACGTCGGGCGCGCGCTCCGCGTGTCAGAGCGGCTCGAGGTCGGGATGATCTGGGTGAATTCCGAGAACGTCCGCCACCTGCCCACCCCGTTCGGCGGGGCGAAGGCCAGCGGCATCGGTCGCGACGGCGGCGACTACTCGTTCGACTTCTACATGGAAACCAAGAACGTCGCGCTCGCGACCGGCACGCACCCGATACCGCGGCTCGGCACCGGCTGAACGGCGCGGCGCGCGCGCCGGCGGGATGACGTCCGTCGGGGCGACCCGCAGGGTCAGTGCTGCGCGCCGGCCTTGCCTGTCGGGGGCGCTGCTGCCGTCGTCGTGGCCGCGGCCGCGCCGGGTGCAGCCGGCGAGGTTGGCGCCGCCGCCGAGTCGGCTTCGATCAACTTGTCGAGCACGCGCCGGAAATGCGCAAGCGGCGCGTCGGCCATGATCGCGAGCATCTGGAACCCGGGATCCTCGTCGAGCGTCACCTGCTGGCGCTCGATGATCGCCTTGTCTTCCATGAACCCTTCGATGAGGCTCAGGTGCAGCGAGCGCGAGATGTTCGCGTCGTCGCCCTCGAAGTCGTTCAGGTACGCCCAGAAGAAATGCGTCGTGCGGCGCGTCTCGGGCGTCATGAACTGGCAGTTCCGGTATTGCTTCGCGCCCTCGAGGTTGCCTTTCTCGGCGCCCGAGCCCGCCGGCGCGAACATTGTCTCCATGTAGAAGATGGCCGGGACGTGCATGTTCGCGATGTTGCGCCGGTCGACCTTGTCGGTCTTGTCGGGTATGACCTTGCGGTGGAACGGCGGCGGATCGCTGTTCATGTGCCAGCGCTCGACGCGGAAGCCGCGCGGGAGCCGCTCGATCGCCACGGGCTTGGTGACGAACGCGTATTCCTCGGAGCCGCCCAGCGTCTTCGTGTGCACGAATGCGAGGTGCCCGAAGTCGCTCAGGTTGTCCATGATCAGCAGGTAGTTCGCGTCGTAGTGAATGTAATCGGGAATGCCCTTCCAGCGCGGGTCACTCAGATACGGGAAATCGACGATCTGCGCCGGGTCGGCGAGCGCCGGATCGCCCATCCAGATCCAGACCAGGTGGTTTCGCTCGACGACCGGGTAGCTGCGCACGCGCAGCTTGGGCGGGATCATGTCCTGGCCGGGAATCTGGACGCAGCGGCCCGTCGAGTCGTACTTGATGCCGTGATACATGCACCGGACGCTGTCGCCCTCGCGGCGGCCCCTTGAGAGCAACGCGCCACGATGCGGGCAGCGGTCGTGCAGCGCGACGACCTGGCCGCTGTCGCCCCGGTAAAGCACCACGTGATCCTCGAGCAGCGTACGGGCGAGCATCCGCCCGTCGATCAGCTCGTGGTCCCAGGCCGCGACATACCAGCAATTGCGGAGGAACATAGACCTGCCTCCTGAGCATTCCAGCCCCATTAACTAGGCCCATCGGCACGGGTCGTCAAGTCGCCTGCGCGGCTGCATCCTCGTACAAGCCCGATGCGCGGAGCAACTAGACAATCGGCGGAGGAGAGGCGCCAAATCGGCGGCAGGTTGGCCAAGGGGGCAGGCGCCGTGGCAGGAAAACCCCAGTACACCAGGTGCGTCACGAATGACACCGTCGCGGCCCGGACGTGAGGATCACCGCAAGAGCGCCACACGGGAAATCAGCATGACTGAGTGGATGCGTGGCTTCGTCGCAGTGGTGACCGCATTGGCCACGGCGGGCGCCGGACAGGCCGCGGAGGTCGCTCCGGCCGATACTCTGCTCACGAACGGCGCCATCTACACGCTGGATTCGAAACAGCCGTGGGCCGAGGCCGTCGCGGTCTCCGGTGGCAAGATCGTGTATGTCGGTACGTCCGCCCGCGCACGCGATTTCCGGGGCGCAGTCACGAAGGTCATCGACCTGGCGGGGCGATACGTACAGCCGGGGATCGTCGACGCGCACGTGCATCCGATCATGGGCGGCATCAAGTCGCTCTACGAGTGCAATTTCGCCTTTACCGCCACACCTGACGAAGTCGCGCAGGCCATCGCGGCGTGTGCGAAGGCGACGCCCGAGGGTGTCTGGATCCGCGGTGGCCAGTGGGGCAGCGGTTTTTTCGACCAGCACAGGCTCAACTCGCCAAAAGCATTTCTCGACCGGATCACGTCGAAGCACCCGGTCTACCTGATCGACGATTCGGGTCACAACGGCTGGGCCAACAGCGCAGCGCTCGCGGCCGCTCGCCTGACACAGGACTCTCCTGACCCCGAGGGCGGCACCATCGTCCGCGGCGCCGACGGCGAGCCGAACGGCGTACTGCTCGAAACCGCGGCGCGCATCTTCGACAAGGTCCTGCCCGAGTGGACCCTCGAGCAGTACGTCGCGGCTGCCCGCGAAGCCGCGCGGCTCGCAAACGGCTACGGCATCACGAGCCTCAAGGACGCCGGGCTCGCGGATGCCGCCGGCAAGGCGTTCGGCGAGCTCGATCGGCGCGGCGATCTGACGCTCAACGTTGCGATCTGCGCTTCGACGCCCTACGAAGCACGATCGAAGACGCTCGATTATGCGGCGATAGAGGCCGCACGCGACCGGTATCGGACGCCGCGCGTCCATACTGAGTTCGTCAAGATCTTTCTCGATGGCGTGCCGACACCGGCGCGCACGGCAGCGATGATCGCGCCCTACGTGCCGGACGAGGCGCACGGCGCGAACTACACCGGCACTCTGCACGTGCCGCCGGACGTGCTCGCCAAGGACGTTATCGAGCTCGACCGTCGAGGCTTCACGGTAAAGATGCACGCGGCCGGCGATCGTTCGATCCGCACCGGACTCGACGCGATCGAGGCAGCTCGCAAGGCGAACGGCGAGAGCGGGCTGCGACACGAGCTTGCGCACGCGAGCTTCATAGACCCGGCCGACGTTCCACGGTTTGCACGGCTCGGTGCCGTCGCCGATTACTCACCGATCATCTGGTATCGGTCGTCGATCATCGATGCGGTGCTCGCTGCCGTGGGGAAGGAACGTGGGGAAGAGATGTGGCCGACCCGTGCGCTGCTCGACGCCGGCGCTCTGATCGCGTCGGGCTCCGATTGGCCCGCGGCGGTACCCGATCAGAATCCATGGGTCGGGATCGAGGCGCTCGTCACGCGGCGGGACCCGCGCGGCGGCACAGCGGGACCCTTCTGGCCCGAGCAGGCCGTGACGCTCGCGGAGGCACTCACGATCTACACGATCAACGGCGCGCGCGCCCTCAGACTCGAGAAGCAAACCGGCTCCATCGAGGTCGGCAAGTCCGCGGATCTAATCGTGCTCGACCGCAACCCTTTCAAGGTGCCGATCGAGGACGTCGGCGAGACGAAGGTGCAGCTCACGCTCTTCGAGGGCAGGCCCGTCTACGAGTTTGCGGCGCGCTGAAAGCGCCCCTGTGTCTTAAGGGCTGCGGATGTCGCTTCCGTCCTACAAGCCCAGCTCCGACAGGCCCGGATGGCCGTCCGGGCGGCGCCCGAGCGGCCAGCGGTACTTTCGTTCAGGCTCCTTGATCGGCAGGTCGTTGATGCTCGCGATGCGCCGGCGCATGTAGCCCAGCGCGTCGAACTCCCAGTTCTCGTTGCCGTACGAGCGGAACCAGTTTCCCGAATCGTCGTGCCATTCGTACGCGAAACGCACGGCGATGCGGTTGTCGTGAAACGCCCAGAGCTCCTTGATGAGCCGATAGTCGAGCTCCTTGCTCCACTTGCGGATCAGGAACTGCTCGATGGCCTCGCGCCCTGCAAGGAACTCCGAGCGATTCCGCCAGACGCTGTCGCGCGTGTACGCCATCGCCACGCGCTGCGGTTCGCGGGTATTCCATGCGTCCTCGGCCATGCGCACTTTCTGCGCCGCGGTCTGTGCGTCGAAGGGAGGTAGCGGCGGTCGCGGCGATTCTGTGCTCGACATGACATCTCCGAGAACGAATGTCCCGCGTTCACGTCTCCCCGAGATACTGCCTCGTCACGCCGCATGCGAGCTCGACCAGCATCGGCGTGAGCTCGCGCGCGGTCTCGGTCTCGTGCCGCGTGTGCACCCAGCCGAGATAGGTGAAGCCGCGCGCCGTGTAGAACAGCGGCAGCAGCGCCTCGTCCGCCGCGGTCAGCTCGCGCTCGGTGCGATAACCCGCGATGCGTCGCGCGCTCGACCGCGTCGAAGTACGGCTGGCCGAT
Source organism: uncultured Gammaproteobacteria bacterium (assembly GCA_963834855.1). Classification (GTDB taxonomy): domain Bacteria; phylum Pseudomonadota; class Gammaproteobacteria; order Steroidobacterales; family Steroidobacteraceae; genus DATJKD01. The sequence goes on from CAWIDH010000016.1 coordinate 80,145, forward strand.
GTGGAAGTAGAGCGTGGTCGCGATCTCGAACAGGTGCCAGCCGTAGCCCGCGTCGTCGAAATCGATCAGCCGCACCCGCGACCCGTCGACCATCAGGTTCTCCGGCGCGAAGTCGGCGTGGATGAGACCGTAGTTGCGCGAGGAGCGCTCGAGCGCCGGACAGCTCCTTGCGTACGCGGTCGCGGGCACGAATCAGCAGTGCGCGCTCGGGCTCCGAAAGCGCGGCCAGCTCCCAGAAACGACCCCAGAGCGGCTGCTCGCCCACCAGTCCCTCCACGTCCCACGCCTGCCGCGTGAACCCCGGCGGCGGTCGCCATCGCGCCGACTGGTTGTGCAGGCGCGCCGCCAGCACACCGATCGTGTGGAAGGTCCGGGTGAGCGTCTCGACGTCGCCCTCCACACCGCCCTCGACGCTGCCAAGCGCCCGGCCGTCGATCCAGTCGAACAGGTCGACCTGGCGTGGCTCGGGGACATCGGGATGCGAGACGACGTCGAAGAGTTTTCCGCCATGCGTCGGGACGAGCTCGGGCACGTCGAAGCCCTCGGAGGAAAGCGCCTGCATCCATTGCAGCTCGGAGCGCAGCTCGGCATCGCTGTGATAACCCGCGCGGTGCACCCGGATCGCGTACCGGCGCCCGTCGCTGGCCGCTACGCGAAAGACCGCGTTCTCGCGATACTTCAGGAGCGTAAGCTCCCGCGCCTCGAGGCCCCACGACGCCAGCGCCGCGCGAGCGAGCGCTGCGACCCGCTCGCCCTGTTCCGCCGGCGTCAGCTCGTAGAAACCCGACATCGGCGCTTCAGGCTCCGCGCAACGCGTCGTCGAGCGTCGCGAGCAGGAGGTCGGCGTTCTCCTTCGAGAACGGCATCGGCGGGCGGATCTTGAGCACGTTGTCGTGCACGCCGATCCGGCTGATCAGCACGCCGCGCTCGCGCATCGCGTTGACGACGCGTTTCGTCTCCTCCGCGGCGGGCGCCCGGCTGCCGCGGTCCTTCACGAGCTCGGCGCCGAAGAAGAGCCCCCGGCCGCGCACGTCGCCGATCAGGTCGTGCTTCGCCATCAGGCGCTTCAGGCCCTCGAGCGCGTACTCGCCGACGACGCGCGCGTTCTCCTGCAGTCGCTCCCTCTCGAGTACATCGAGCACCGCCTCGGCCGCGGCGCAGGACACGGGGTTGCCGCCGAACGTGTTGAAGTACATCACCTTGGCGGCGAACTCGTTCGCGAGCTCCGCACGTGCAACGACGGCGGACACAGGGTGCCCGTTGGCCATCGGCTTGCCGAGCGTGACGACGTCCGGCACGACGCCGTAGCGCTGGTAGCCCCACATGGACTCGCCGGTCCGGCCGAAGCCGGGCTGAACCTCGTCCGCGATGTAGATCCCGCCCGCGCGGCGGACGATGGCGACGGCCTTCGCCATGAACTCGGGCGGAAGGTCCGGAAGGCCTTCGCTCGAGAATATGGTGTCGACCAGCATCGCCGCGACCCCCTGCCCGCTCGCGCGCAGGGACTCGCAGGCGCCCTCGATCGACTGCAGCCAGGCGTCCGGCAGCAGTGCACCACCGGCGCCGCGGGCGTCCCGGTACGAATCGGGCGCAGGCACCGCGCGGATGTGCGGCCCGAAACCCTCCGGCGGCGGGAACACGGTGCTGATCTGCGCGACGGCCGTCGTGTTTCCGTGATACGCGAAACGCGTGCAGATGATGCCGCGATGACCCGTGCACACGGTCGCCATGCGGAGCGCGATCTCGTTGGCCTCGCTGCCCGTGCAGGCGAGAAAGACCATCGAGAGCTCCTGGTCGAATGTCGCGGTCAGCCTTTCGGCGTACCGGACGATGCCCTCGTGCAGGTAGCGCGTGTGCGTATTGAGCGTCGCGGCCTGGCGCGCGATCGCCTCCACGACGTGCGGATGGCAGTGCCCGACGTGCGGCACGTTGTTGTAGGCATCGAGGTAGCGGCGGCCCTCGGCGTCGTAGAGCCACACACCTTCGCCGCGCACCAGGTGCAGCGGCTTGTCGTAGAAAAGCGGCGAGCCGCGCCCGAGCACGCGGTACCTGCGGTGCGAGCAGCTCCTCGGTCGTCGACATGCGCGAGCCCGCTATTTCTTGTCCGACCCGGACAGCTCCTTGACGCCCGGCAGCTCCTCGAGGAATACGGGGCTTTCGGGCAGCGTCGAGCCGCCGTCGATGCAGATGGTCTGACCGGTCACGTAGCGCGCTTCATCGCTCGCGAGGTAGAGCATGGCGTAGGCGATGTCCTCGGGCGCGCCGATATAGCCCAGCGGGATGTATTTCGCCATCTGCGCCATGCCGGCCTCGTCGGCGAGGAGCTCCATGGCGGCCGTGCGGATGTAGCCCGGCTCCACGCCGTTCACCGTGATGCCGTCGCGCGCCACTTCGAGCGCGACGGTGCGGATGAAGGCGTTGATGCCGCCCTTGGACGCGGCGTAATAGGACGTTCCGGGCATCGCGACCCGCGGCCCGGTAACGGACGAGGTGAAGAGCAGCCGTCCCCACTTCTGCTTCCGGAAATGCGGAATGCAGGCCGCGGACAGCCTGAAGCAGGCCTTCAGGTTGATGGCCAGCACCGTTTCCAGGTCCGCCTCGGAATACCCCTCGACGGGGCCACCGAGAAACGACGCCGCGTTGTGCACCATGATGTCGACGCGGCCGAAGGCTGCGATCGTCTCGGCGACCGCGCGCTGCGTGTCCTCGAGCCGTCCCACGTCGGCCACGCAGAGCGCAGCTTTGCCGCCGGCGCTTCGCGATGTCCTCGACGGCCGAGCGTCCGTGCTTCTCGGTCCGCGTCGCGATCATGACGCGGGCGCCCTGCGCGGCGAACACGCGGGCAATGCCGCGGCCGATGCCCTGGCCCCCGCCGGTGACGATCGCGACCTTGTCCTTGAGTCTGCCGGCGTCCATGGCTCAGGCCGCCTGCGGCGTACGAACGAGCCGCGACTGCGCAAGCACCGGCGGCAGGATCAGCGCGGCGCTGGCGACGAACAGTGCTCCACCAAGCAGGTTGACGTTCACGTAGATGCCCTCCCGGATGACGCTCGCCGCAAGGCTCGGACCCACCGCGAGCCCGAGCATCTGCATCGCGACCGCGTAGACGACGACGCGGCCCCGCCGATCGAAGCTCGCCATTGCGCCGAGCAGGTACGGGTGGGTGAAGTTCCAGGCGAGGTTGTAGACGCTCACGGCGACCAGGTAGAGCGTCGCGCTCGAACGGCCGACGAGGAAGTAGAGCGTCACGGCGCCACCGATGATGCCGATCGACCAGCGGCAACGGCACGCCCATAACGCCCCGCCGACAGCGCGGCGCCGAGCGCGCCGGCGATCCCGGCGAACTGCGAGACGGTGAGGCCGTTTGCGACCTGCTGCTCGGTGAGACCGCCTGAGATCCCGATCAGGAACAGGTACGCCCAGACCACGCCCTGCGCGAGGAAATACGCGAACATCGCCGCAAGCGCGAGACCCTTGGCCGAGGCCGGCAGGTTGACCGCGTCCTTCTCGACCTGGACCGACGTTCTCGCCGGACACCGGGAAGTACTTGCAGCCACGGCAGCGTGACCAGCGGGAAGAGCGCGAAGAACCACAGCACGCCCGTGAGTCCCGCGAGTCGATAAGCCGTCGGCATCGCGAGCAGGGCGAAGGCGCCGTAGGTCAGCACCCACATGATCAGGTAGCCGAAATTGCGGTCGGGCTGGCGAGTCGAGCCCGATCGCGGCGAAGGACAGCGAGATCAGCCCGCCGGCGCCGATTCCCGCCGCGAACCGCAGCGCCGCGAACGTCGTGACGTCGCGCACCAAGCGTGCACGCGAGCGTTGGCGACCACCATGACCGCGAGCGACCAGAGCACGACGCGACGCCAGTTGAAGCGATGCGCGGCGAAGGTCATCGCGACCGTCGTCGCGGCGATGCCGAACATCTCCGCGGAGGCCACGTAACCGGCAGACCGGTCGTCGAAGCCCAGGTACTGCACCATGCCCTGCACGAAGCCGGGCTGCACGATGAACACCTCGGGGCCGACGACCCCGAGGAGAATCGCGCTCACCAGCGAGCGCCGCTCATCCGCGCCGTCCGCGCGCGAAGCACCTGTGGCTGCCGCCATTTCTCCCCTCGTCAGCGGAAGTTGTAGCGGAAGCTGACCCCGGCCCACCGCGGCTTGCCGTACGCGAGCTGGTTGAAGCCGAAGGTGCCGGTAAAGTCGAACGTGTAGACCAGGTATTCCTCGTCGGTGACGTTGTCGACGAAGGCGGCGACCTCCCAGGGCGAATCGTCGTTCTCGTACGACAGGCGCAGGTTGCCCACCGTGTAGCCGTCCTCGAAGGACACCGGGACGTTCTGGATGTCGTAGTAGATGTCCTGCTGGTGGGTGACGGTCCCCTGGACGGCGAACCGGCCTGCCAGCATCGGCCACTCGTAACGCACCATGGCGTTCGCGGCGATGTCCGGCGCCGCGACCATCTCGCGTTCGCGCAATACGCCGGACGGGCTCGGGATGTCTTTCGCATTGGCATCGAGCACGGCGAGGCCGAGCCCGATGTCCCAGCCCTCCCCGGGGGAAGTCTGCAGCTCCAGCTCGCCGCCCGTCACCTCGGCATCGGTGTTAAAGATGATCTGATTGAGCAACTCGAATTGGAAAGTCTGGAAGTCCTCGTAGTCGTAGTAGAACGCGGCGGCATTGAAGCGGGTACGTCCCTCCCCCCACGTGGACTTGAGCCCCACCTCGTAGCTGGTCAGCGTCTCCTCGCCGAAGGGAATGGTCTCGACGGTGTTGCTGGCGAAGATCAGGTTCTGGTCGAGGAAGCCCACGTTGAACCCGGCCGACTTGGTGCCACGCGAGACCGAGGCGTACAGCAGCATGTCGTCGTTCGGCTTGAAGTCGAGCTCGACCTTGCCGCTCACCGAGTTGTCGTCGTGCTCGGCGAGATCGCCGACGCTGGCCTGGTCGAAGTCGAAAGCGACATTCGTCGGCAAGCCGACGACGTCCGTGAAGAACCCGGAGGTGTCCACGTTCAGATAATCGAGATCCTTCTCCTCGGTCGCGTAGCGCAGCCCCGCGATGAAGGTGAAGCGGTCGGAAAGGTCGAACTCGACCTGGCCGAACGCGGCCAGGGACTCGCTCGTTCTGCTCGTAGACGGCGTCGAAGAACACGAAACCCAGGTTGGTCAGGTCGAGCAGGTAGTGGCCGTCGACCTGGTTGTCGAAATAGAAGCCGCCGACCAGCCAGCGGAATGCGTCGGTGCCGCCGGCCGCGCGCAGCTCCTGGGTGAAGGTCTTCGTATCCGCCTGGAACGTCGGCTGGATCAGCGGGGCGGGACTCGCCTCGGTGTCCTCCGATTGCAGCCGCTCCACCTTCTGGTAGGCCGTGATCGAGGTGATCGTGACATCGCCCACGTCCCATTCCGCAGTTGAGCGACCCGCCGGACGCCTCGGTCTCGACGCGGCCGTTGCGGTCGTAGTCGCCTTCCCAGACGTCACCGTCCGTGTCGCGGTAGCCGAAGCAGTCTGTGCCCGGCGCCGGCCGGAAATCCCCCTCGGGCGTTGAGGGATCGCAGTTCACCGCATCGCTCTGCTCGTCGGGCCCGAGCGGTATGCTCGCCGTTCGGGCCGATCGTGGTCGCCTGGTGCTGCCACGCGCCGACCGCGGCATCGTTGTCGGAATAGTTGCCCGACAGCAGGATGCGGGTCGCATCCGACGGCTCCCACTGCAGCTGGGCGCGAAACGCGCGCGAGTCGCCCTCGTTGTAATCGGGCGCGCCTTCGAACCGGTTCTCGGTCCACCCGTCGTGCTTGTTCATCGCGGCGGACAGGCGGCCGGAGACCGTGTCGCTGATCGGGCCGCCGATCGCCGCTTCCGCCTTGATCTGCTCGTACTGGCCGAGTGACAGGTCGACGTAGCCGTCCAGCTCGTCGGTCGGCCGCTTGCTGATGAAGTGAACCAGCGCCGCCGGTCGTGTTGCGGCCGAACAGCGTTCCCTGCGGCCCGCGCAGCACCTCGACACGCTCCAGATCGAACAGCTGGAAGCTCAAGCCGCCGGACGCCGGGCGGTACACCTCGTCGACGTACACCGCTACCGGGTTCTCGTTTGCGTCGGCGAAGTCGTTCAGTCCGACGCCGCGCAGAAAGAAATTGATGACGCTCGACTCGGCATTCGGCGTCGTGTAGATGAGCCCGGGCGTCATCGCCACGATGTCCGTGCTGTCGGTAAAGCCGAGCTCGCGGATCTGCTTGTCGCCGAATGCCGTGACCGCGATGCCGACGTCCTGCATGCTCTGCTCGCGCTTCTGCGCGGTGACGATGATCTCCTCGAGGACGGGCGTGGTCTGCGCCACCGCCGTGCCGGCCAACGCGGCGGGCGCTGCGGTGATGAGGATGCGGGTGAACTGGTGTTTTCTTGCCACGGTGCCTGTCCCCTTAGCCCAGTCTGACGCCGATTTGGCGCCTGTTGCCCGCCGAATGTCTAGTCGCTCAGCGCATCCAGCGTGTATGAGGGTCAGGCTGGGGAACCACTGCCGCCGTCTCGCACCTGCAACAGAGGCGACGTGGGCGTACAGCGACATCGCCATGTGGCGCATGCTCAGCGCAGCGCGGCCATGATCGCGCCCGACCCCAGGCGGCGCTCGTACCGCCTCACGCTTCAGTGGCGATGCGGAATATCTGCTTGCGGGTCTCTGCGAGCAACGCCTTTCGCGCGTCGGCATCGTCGCCCCCGCTGCCGACCATCAGCATCATGCCCTCTACGACCCCGGCGATGATCGCCGCGCGCTGACCGAGCAGCCTTGCATCAAGATGCGGGCTGAGGTCCTGCAGCAGGCTCCGAATCTCCGAGATGTCCGTTGCGTAGAACTCCTGCAGAAGCTGGCCGGTATACGCATCCTCGGATTCGACCAGGCCCCACAACTGGATGAAGAAATGCCGCGTTCGCGGATCCCAGCAGTCCTGCAGCAGAAAATCGATCCATGCCATGAATCGCGCTGTGGGCGTGTCGGGCACCTGGGCCAGCACCCTCGCGGTCTGTGCGCTGTAGTCCGCCGCGACACTCGCGAGCAGAGCTCGTACCAGGTCGCCCTTGGTCGCGAAGTAGTACTGCAGGTGGCTCATGCGAATGCCCACCCGATCGGCCACATTGCGGAGCGTGAATTTTTCGTAACCGTGTCCGGCTAGCAGGTCGCGGGCGGCCGCGATGATGTCCGCCTCGCGCGCCCGGCCCGTGATCCGTGAGTTGCGCCGCGCTGTTGCCGCCGATGTGTCCGTCGCCATTCTGTCGCTCGTCCGATCGCATGTCGGGGCGCTGCGGGTCGCAGTGGACCTGCGCGTCGCCCAGTTAGTAGTGTATATGACCTAATCCTCTCAGACATATATTAGATTGATCTTTATCAGAAAGTCGCAAGTACAGCTCCGGTAAGCGTCCGATGTCGTTGACTTATTTAGGTCATTGACCAATAATGCCGGCGCCGTTGAAGTCTCAATTTCGCCGGTGGTAGCGAGAAACATGACCGCAGACGAGCGCGAACCCGAGCACGCACAGCTCGGCATGAACCGTGAGATCACGAGGCGTGACTTCCTCGGTTCGACACTGATCGGAAGCGGCGCAGTCCTCCTGGCGGCGACCGCGCCCGGCGTGCTTCGGACGGCGAATGCCCAGACCATCCCGGTCGCTTTGACCGGCCTCGGACCGGACTGGACCGGTCCGGGCGGCGTCGGCGATTACGCGCGCTCGAACGGCAACACTCATGAAGTCGTCAATGCCTCGCACGCGGTTCGCAACAACGACTACGCGGCGCGGCTCAGGGCCGCTTCCGACACCGGCGAGACGTACGACCTCGTCATCGTCGGCGCGGGATTTGCCGGTGTGGCGTCGGCGTATCGCTGGCACAAGGAGCGCCCGAACGAGAGCGTGCTGATCTTCGATGTCCACCCGATCTTCGGCGGCGAGGCCAAGCAGAACGAATTCGAAGTCGACGGCGTGCGGCTGTGGGGACCGCAGGGCTCGAACGGCAACGTCTACCCGATCGCGAAGGCGATCGAAGCGGGGTTCGGCGCGCCCTTGTGGCGCGAGCTCGGTCTGCCGGAAGAATTCGTCTGGCAGGAACCAAAGGGTCTCGAGAAGGAGCTGCGCATTCCGCGCGACGTGTACGGGCCGATGCACATCACCTGGGAATCGGCGGACCAGGGTTTCTACTACGAGAGCAAGGGCTTCGTCGTCAATCCATGGGCGAATCGCTTCAAGGACGCGCCGATCCCGGAGCAGCTCAAGCAGGACATGATCTGGATGGAGACATTCCGCCAGCCCCCGCGCCGCGAGGACTGGGAGAAGTGGCTGGACGGCATGACCTACCAGCAGTTCATCACCGACGTGATGGGAATCAAGTCCGACGTCGCGAGCTACCTCAATCCGCAGATGGCGGCGATGGGTTGCGGCCTCGGAACCGATGTCGCATCAGCTTACTCGGCGTATCGGTTTCTGCAGCCGGGCGTCAACGCGTACGACCGTTATCTCGGTGTTGGTGATGTGTCCGACCAGGTCTGGCTCGCGAGCTGGCCTGGAGGCAACACAGGCCAGCTCCGCTACATCGTCAAGAACATCATCCCGGGCGCCTTCCCTGGCGGTATGGGGCTGGACGAGGTGCTGTTCGGGCCGGTGCAGTGGCAGAACCTCGATCGGGCGAACGAGCCCGTGCGGATGCGCCTGTCGTCACTGGTCGTCGACATCCGCCACGACGGACCGCCGGAGTCCGCGAAACGGGTGTTCGTCACCTACCACAAGGACGGCCAGTTGCGTCGCGTGACGGCAAAGCGCGTGATCGTCGCCGGCCAGCAGCACCTCAACAAGCGCATCGTCGCCGACCTCCCGCGGCCGCTGAAGACGGCGATGGACGCGTTCATGCACGCCCCGATCTGCACCGTCAACGTGGCGCTGCGCAACTGGAAATTCCTGGAGAAGCTCGGGATCAGCGCCGTGCGCTGGTTCAACGACTTCGGCTGGTTCTTCAGCCTGCGCCGCCAGATGATCATCGACGGCCGGGAGCCGATGCCGCTCGACCCGGCGAAGCCGATCGTCATCACGATGTACAACTCCTTCTGCCTGCCCGGGTTGCCGGTCGCGCAACAGACCGTGGCAGCACGCATGGCGCTCTACAACATGTACTTCAGGGACATCGAGCTCGCGGTCCGCAGCCAGTTCACGAAGATGTTCGCCTCGGCGGGCTTCGACGCCGCGCGCGACATTGCCGGCATCACGGCGAACCGCTGGGGCCATGCCTACGTCGTGAGCCCTCCGTATTTCGCATTTGGCAAGGACGGCCAGCCGGCGCCGCGTGAGGTGGTCCGCGCAGGCTACGGGCGACTGCGGTTCGCGCATTCCGAACTCGAGGGCGCCCAGATGTGGGAAACGGCCGTCGCCGAGGGCGAGCGTGCAGTGAAGCAGTTGATGGAGGTTGCGTGACATGAACGCTGCAAAGCGCGGGAGGATGTCGGTGATCGGTGGCGTGGCGGGGCTGTGCCTCGCGTTCGGGAGCCTTGCCTCGGCGGCGGACAGCGCTGAGCTCGCGGCCTTCAAGCAGGCGATACGCGCGAAGTACGACATGAAGGAAAAGGCTTTCCACGAGCGCGATGGCGAGACCATCGTGACGAAGTTCTACGCCGAGGACGTCGTGTCGGCGGGCGAGGGCTCGCCGTTGCACCGCGGCCGCGAGGAGCTGCGGAAGCTCTACCAGACGCCCGAAGTGATCGAGAGCGAGGTACGGATCGTCTCGTTCCACACGCACGTCAACGGCAACGCGGGCTGGGACTGGGCCGACTTCCACGTGACGCCCGCCGACATCAAAGTCGCACCGTTCACGTTCAAGATCCTGTTCCTGTGGGAAAAGACGAACGGCGAATGGTGGTGCAAGGGCGACATGTACGTGGTCGACAAGTCGGCGCGGCGCGCCCACAACCGCGGAAGCCGCGACGCATTGAGCGCGTTCCGTCGTCCGTAAGCAGGGGGTTCAACATGCGGTCCAGAGAGAAGATCGTCCTGGCGTTTGCCGTCGGCGGCATGGTGGCGAGCGCAGCGGCCAGGGCCCAGGTCCTCGAGGAAGTGATCGTCACTGCGCAGAAGCGTGAACAGAGTATCCAGGATGTCGGCATCTCGGTGTCAGCCTTCTCCGGCGACCAGCTGAAGGCGCTTGGCGTCGCGAGCACGGTGGACATCACGCAGCAGGTGCCCGGCCTGCAGTTGTTCACGTTTTCGCCGGCGTTCACGGTGTTCAGCCTGCGCGGCGTCTCGCAGAACAACTTCCAGGACAACCTCGAGGCCCCCGTGGCGGTGTACATGGATGGCGCGTACGTCGCCAGCATGAACGCCATCAACACGCAGCTCTTCGACATGGATCGCGTCGAGGTCCTGCGCGGGCCGCAGGGGACGCTGTTCGGCCGAAACGCGACCGGCGGGCTGATCCATTTCCTCACGCGCAAAGCCGAAGACGATGCGGCCAACGGCTACCTCGAGGCGGGCGCGGCCGAGTTCGGCACGTACAGCATCGAAGGCGCGGCCGGCGGCGGCTTTTCCGACACGGTGCGCGGCCGCCTCGCCGGCCGCTGGCAGACCTCCGACGGCTACGTCGAGGCGGGCACGGCCTTCGACGTGCCGGCCACAGGCCGCACCTCGCACGGCGCCGACGGTTACGCCCTGCGCGGCAACCTGCAGATCGACGCGACCGACGACGTGTTGATCGACCTGACGGCCGCGTACTCGAAGGACGACGACGTGCCGAGCGGGCAATACGTCGTCTCGCTGGCCGGGTTCGATCCGGACACCGGTCTCGGCGCATTCAACGACGCCATCGATCCGGCCACCGGCGAACCGGCGGACTTCTCCCCCACGCCGATTACCAGCGACGTGCATCGGCACTGGTCGAATGAGAACCCGTACTTCGACCGCGAGACCACCTCGCTCACCGCGCAGATCACGGCGCAGCTCGGCGGCGCAGAATTCGTCTCGCTCACCAACTGGCTCGAGATGGACAAGTACTACATCGAGGACGCTGGTGGCGGCTTCGGATTCTTCCCGTACAACACCATCAACGACTACGACCAGTGGTCGCAGGAGTTCCGGCTGTCCGGCGACGCGGAGCGGCTGCGCTGGACGCTGGGCGCGTATTACCTCGACATGACGTGGGACACGTTCCAGTCGGTCGAGGGCGCGCTGATTCTTGGCGGCACCAGCAACACGCAGAAGATGTCGACCTTCGGCGTCGTCGATTCCCGGAACTGGTCGGCCTTCGGGCAGATCGAGTACGACCTCACCGACCGATGGACGGTGGTCGGCGGGCTGCGCTGGTCGCAGGACGACAAGGACCTCGACATGCGCCGCGTGTACGAGGACGTGCCCGAGGGGATCCCCCCGAGGAAGTCTTCAACATCGACGGCGTCGCGATTCCGGGAATCGACACGATCGACTACGGCGACTACGCCGCGCGGCTGCAGCTCAATTTCACGCCTATCGACGGCACGCTGCTCTACGCGTCGTTCAACCGCGGCATCAAGGGCGGCAACTGGTCGCTCGATCCGCTGGGTGGCGTTCCTGACGAGAACCTGCAGCACGACGAGGAAGTGCTGAACGCCTACGAGCTCGGGCTCAAGACCGACCTGTGGGACGGCGCCGCGCGGCTCAACATGGCTGCGTTCTACTACGATTACGACGATTACCAGTCGTTCTCGATCCTGGGTCTCACCCCGCAGGTGACCAACTCGGACGCGGAAGCGACGGGCGGCGAGATCGAGCTCATCGCATCACCGGTGACGGGTCTCGACCTGCTGTTCGGCGCCGCATTCATCGATTCCGAGGTCGAGGCGGTGACCGACGTGTTCGGCGGCACCGTCAAGGCCGAGTTCCCGACCGCACCGTCGGTGAGCCTCAACATGCTCGCGCGGTACGAGTGGCCGGCGCTCGGAGGGCACCTGTCCGCCCAGGTCGACGGCAATTGGAACGATGACCAGTTCCTCGAGGGCACCAATTCGGAAGTGTCGTTCGAGAAGGCTTACTCGGTCTGGAACGCCAACGTGGGCTACCGGACCGGAGACGACCGGTTCCGCGCCATGGTGTACGTAAAGAACTTCACCGATGAGGAGTATCGCCTCTACAACCTCGACCTCGGCCTGATCGGCTTCATCGAGCAGGTGTACGCACCGCCGCGACAGGCCGGTATCACGCTCACCTACAGCTGGTAGGGGTGCGTTCCAGCCGGAGGGATCAGCCAATGACCACGCCCAAAAGGCCCGTAGCAAGCGACATGCTGCGGATTTCGCGGTGGAGGGCTTCGCGGCCACCGAGAGTGGGCGTTTGGAAGACTCTAGTCGGCGCGCCGGAGAAGGGCATCCCGCGTCGCATTTACTTCCAGCAGCGGCCGTTGCCGTGAACGCGCGACCTCCTCGGCGGTGAACGGCGCAACCCGCCGGGCGGCGTCGTTTCCGTGAACGGGGCGACCCGGCGCGCAGCCTCCGCAGTGCTGAACTCGGCGAGCACCCAGTTGAGCACCTCGGCCGTCTCGAGATCGTCCAGGGTCGCCTGGGCAACGCCCGGGACGCGCAGCACGTAGTCGCGTCCCTGCGGCGATGCGCTGATCTTGGCCAGCGTGTGCCTGAACGACGGCACCTTGCCTTCGAGGCCGAGGCCCGCCTCGCCGTGGCAGCCCATGCAGTGGATGCAGGTAGTTCTGCCGTGCGCGGCTCTCGTCGGCAATGGCGTCGCCGGAGAACAGGAGGATCGGCAGCAGCAGGGCGACGCGCACGGTCTCACCCGGTCTTGTCGGCGACGCCGACGATCCGCGAAACCGTGCAGTGGTAGGGGATATTGGAGTTGCTGCCGACGCACCAGTTGTAGTCGTTCGAGATCGAAGGCCGGTAGAGCGGTGCGTCGCCTTCGTTGCGATTGCACAGGCAGCGCCCGCAGGAGGCTTTGCCGCAGCAGTCGTTGTAGGAAACGATGTAATCGCGCCCGTCGGCGGCATTGCGGCAGGTGCCTACCCAGGTGATCGGCGCAGGCTCCGTCCCGGGCGGGCACACCGTCACGGACCCTCCGCAGCAGGCGCAGAGAAAACCGTCGATCGCGCAGTATCGCCAGTAGTCGCAGCTCGCCGCATCGCCGGGATCCTGTTTCTTGCCAGCGGCGCTGTCGGCCCCGCGCGCGACCGGGAGCAAGGGCAGGCTCGCGGCGCCGACCAGCAATCCGCCGAGGCTCCGCAGCAGACTGCGCCGGGACACGGATTCGGCCAGCTGGCGGCTCAGCCGCTCCACCACGTGATCGAGGTCAATCATCGAACTCTCCCGGTGGGCACGCTGCGTCAGGCCACGTCGCGGCGCGCGCCAGCCTGCATCCACTCCTGCAAGGACGCGACCCCGCGCTCGCGCGCCTCGAACAGGCTGTCGAGGTGTTCCCGCGAATTCACGAGCCCGCTGGCGCGGACGATACCCGCGCCGTCGATCAGCACGGCATGGGGCAGGCGGCCGGCGCCGTAGGCGATGCCGAGCGCCTCGGAAAGCACGTAAGTGAACTCGCCCAGGCGTTCGGCCGCGATGAAGTCGGCGTGCTCGAGCCGCGCGCCGTCGCTCGCCAGCACGACTCTTACGCGAGGCTGCTCGCGGCGCCGGACTGCGCGCAGTACGGGCAGCAGCGACTTGCACACGGGGCAGCTCGGCGAAACGAACACGAGGAGCGTGTCGATCGCCGATGTGCTCGCGCCACCGATTCGAAGCGGCTGCCCGGTGAAGTCGCTGGCCTCGACGACGGGTGCCGCCTCGCCCACGCTGGGTCCCGTTCCAAGCTTGAGCGCGCCGGCCGCCGGGAGTCGCTGGTGGAGGATGCCGATCTGGCGTGCGAGGGCAAGCACCGCGACGGCGAGACCCACGACGACGAGCCAGAGCACCGCGATCGCGACCCAGCCGGCCGCGTTCATGGCGCGCTCCCGATCACGGGGTGCGTGATGCGCTGGAGGGAGTCCTGTGCGGCGTAGAGTGCCGCGAGGCAGAGCACCGCCCCCGCGATGGTCACCACGTCGAGCGACGTGAGGCTGCGACCCGTCGTGGGCAGGGCCGCGGCAAGCGCGGCCGCCGCAACGCCTGAATTGCGAATCACCATCCATCCGCCGATCCGGCTGCGCCGACCGGCCCCCAGGCAGCCGCAGTCGATGCTCGTGCGCCCCCGCAGCAGGTTGGTGCCGATGGCGAGCGCGTAGGACGCAAGCAGCGCGGCGGCAAGAAACGCACCGGTGCGTCGCGTGGCTGCAAACGGCAGCATGGCTGCGGTCGCGCTCTCCAGGGCGACCAGAGCCACTGCCGCCGCCGGGGCGAGCCACGCCGGCACGATGCGATAGTCGGTAAGCGCCGCGCGAAAACGGGGCCAGTCGGCCAGCTTGTGGAGCGCCGCGGCACCGAACAACAGTGCGACGCCGAGGGCGATGATCGAGGAGACGGCGGGATCGAGCGCGTTCACGGGCCGGCCTCAGTACGGCACCAGCGTGGTGGGCGTGAACCCGATCTCGCCGATCGACCGCAGGAGCTTGCCACTCTTCGGGTCGTAGACGTCGACCTTCGGCGCGCCGATGAAGATCGCAAACAGCACTGCGTTGGCGTCCGGGGTGACGGCGATCGAGGTGGCGGGGCCTTCGAGCGCGATGCGGCCCTGGCGCTTGCGGGCGGCCAGGTCGTACACCCAGACCTCGGTGCCCGGATCCTTGTGGCTCCACTCGCCACCCACGTGCATCAGGCTGTAGAGCCGGCCGCTGGCGGCGTGCAGCGACAGGTGCTGCATGCCACCCGGCCGCCACGATGCCTTCCGGTCGGCCGCATCGAGCAGCGACCAGCGTGCGCCCGCCGTGGTCTTGCCGCCCGTCGTCTGCACCGGCACCACGTCGCCGGCGAAGGTCACGAAGTACCAGGTGTCGCCGCGGCGCACGGCCTTCTCCGTGACGGGATCCTTGACCGCATCGAAGAGCTTTGCGGTGCGGGCTTTGCCCGCCGCCTTGCCCGCCTCGTCGAGCCGCACGGTCAGCGCCGTTCCATCGCCGCACAGGGAAAAGAAGCTGCGCGGCCCGGTCGGGTAGACGAGGGCACAACCGGCGATGTCGATCTCGCCGATGAACTTCCGGGCCTTGACGTCGACGACGCTGACCGACTGCGCCGGCGTGAAGTTGTAGATCATCAGGAACCGGTCGTCGTCCGTGAGCGCGGCGCTCGCGAGCATCGGCATGTGGCTTCCGCGCTTCGGCGGGATGCCGATCTCGGCCACGGGCGCAAGCTTGCGCGGGTCGTAGACGGTGACC
This sequence comes from uncultured Gammaproteobacteria bacterium, assembly GCA_963834855.1. Taxonomy (GTDB): domain Bacteria; phylum Pseudomonadota; class Gammaproteobacteria; order Steroidobacterales; family Steroidobacteraceae; genus DATJKD01. The sequence continues at coordinate 95,452 of CAWIDH010000016.1, forward strand.
ACGTCGGTGCGCGTTCCGCGGGTGCCGCGCGAGAAGTAGACCTCGGGCGAGAGGATCACCGACCGGTTGCGCGGCACCACCACGCCGTTGAAGCCGAAGCCGGTGCTGAGCATGCCGCGCATGGTCCCGGTGTCGCCGTCGACCAGGAAGGCCTTGCCATCCGCCATGTGGTGAAACACGACGTCGTTGACCCACATCCAGTGCGGGCCGGGCTTCGCCGGCAGGTCGCTGCCCACCAGCGGGTCCGTCTTGAGCTGCGCGACCGCGGGCATCGTCCAGCCGGTCGCGACCAGGGCCGTCGTGGCGAGGATCCGGATTCCCGTCTTCAGTCCTGGCATCGCGACGGACTCCCTGGTGGCGGGTTTACTTGAGCTTGATCCAGGTCGTCTTGAGCTGCGTGTACTTGTCGAGCGCGTGCAGCGACTTGTCGCGACCAAAGCCCGACTGCTTGTAGCCGCCGAAGGGAACGGTCATGTCGTGCGCATCGTCGGAGTAGGCATTGACCGCGACGCTGCCGCACTTGAGCGCCCGCGCGAGCGTGTGGGCCTTGCCCAGGTTCTGCGTCCAGATCGCGCCGGACAGGCCATAGGTGCTCGCGTTCGCGATCGCGACCGCCTCTTCGGGCGTGCGGAACGTGATGGTCGACAGCACCGGCCCGAAGATCTCTTCCTGCGCGATGCGCATGTCGTTGCGCACGCCGTCGAACACCGTCGGCTCGATGAAAAAGCCGCCGCTGTCGATCCGCGCCCGGTTCCCGCCCGTGACCAGCCGCGCGCCTTCCTTGCGGCCGGCATCGATGTAGCCCAGCACCCGGTCGAGCTGGGATGCCTTGGCGATCGGCCCCAGCATCGTCTGCGCTTCGAGCGGGTCGGCGGGTGCGAGCTGCTGGCCGACGCCCTTGATGATCTCGAGCACCTGTTCGCGGGCCGACTCCTCGACGATCAGCCGGCTCGCCGCCGCGCACACCTGGCCGGTGTTGAGGAAGATCATGAACGCCGCCGTCTGCGCCGCGACGGCGAGGTCGGGCGCGTCGGCGAAGACGATGTTCGGGCCCTTGCCACCGCACTCGGTCCACACCGGCTTCATGTTGGATTCCGCCGAGTACTTCATGAAGAGCTTGCCGACCTCGGTCGAGCCCGTGAAGCCTACGACGTCGATACCCGGATGGCGGCCGATGGCCTCTCCGACGGCCGGTCCGCCGGTCACGACGTTGAGCACGCCTTCCGGCAGGCCCGCCTCCTGCGCGAGCTCGGCAAACCGCAGCGCGGACAGCGAGGTCTGCTCGTCGGGTTTCAGCACGACGCTGTTGCCGGCCGCGAGTGCGGGCGGGACTTTCCAACCCAGGAGCCCCATCGGCCAGTTCCACGGCAGAACGGCGCCGACCACCCCGACCGGCTCCCTGGTGATCAAGGCCAGCACGGACCGGTCGGTCGGCGCGACCTCGTCGTAGAGCTTGTCGATCGCCTCGCCGTACCACTCGAGCGAATTCACCAGCCACTGCACGCAGTAGCCGTTCGAAATCGAGATCGGCATGCCCATGCACAGCGTGTCGAGCAGCGCGAGCTCCTCGCGATGCTGATCGACCAGCGCGGCGAGCTTGACCAGGACCTTCTTCCGGTCCCGTGGCGCCATGTCCGACCAGGCGCCCGAATCGAAGCTCTTGCGCGCAGCGGCGACCGCGGCGTCGACGCCCCGCGGGCCAGTGTCGGTGAGCGAGGCGATGGTGCGCCCGTCGATCGGGCTCACGCAGTCGAAATCACGCACGCCAGGGCTGTCGTCGAATCGCCCCGCGATAAACGGTCGCGTCCGCATCCGAAGTGCGCGGGCGCGCGCACGCCAGTCAACCGCGGCTTGTGCTGTGGTCATGATCCTGTCCTCCTGCGGCGTCCGGCAGCCGACAGCGGAGTCCGGCCCGTCGGGGCCGCGAAAGCGGCGATCGCGTTAGTCGGTCGTTTGACCGCTACGATCCGCATGGCAGGCCGGATTGTCAACGTCGTGGCTCCGCTGCGACCGGTCAGGGTGCCAGGCTGAGGTTGCTCATCACCCGGACGAGAAGCCCGTTCAGCGATTCGATGTCGCGTGTCGAGAAATCCGCGAACGCGCGGCGATAGACCCGGCCAGCGACCTCGCGGACGCGCCGCACCGCGTCCAATCCGCGAGGCGTGATCACCACTTCGGTCACGCGGGCGTCGGAGCTGCGCGTCGCCAGGCGCACGAGGCCGGCGCGCTCGAGCCTGCGCACGACGCGGGTCATGGTCGACAGCCGGATCACTGCCTGGACGGCGATCTCGCTCACGCTGCGTGGGCTGCGCTCGTGCAGGATCATCAGCGCCCGCCAGGTCGGCAGGTCCATGCCGATGGTCTTGAGCGCATCGGACATGTCGATGGCGTAGCGGCCCGCGATCCTGTTGACGAGGTAGAACGGGTAATCGGCGATCCGGAACCCCGGCGACGCCGGGTCCGAACGCAGCCGGCCCGCAGGCGCGCGCGGGCCGGTCCTGGCGCGGGCGGAGGAGCTCACGGGCGGCACGTACGGCGGGGCAATACTTGCAAAATCACGTGATCAGGAGCGTATCATGAATTCTCCGGGCTGCCAGCGGGGGGCGCGTGGCGGAAAGATCCTTCGCCAGGGAAGTCGAATCCCTCCGTCTCGGTGCGGGCGAGACCTTCGAGGGTGAGGCCATCCTCGCGGTCACCAAGGCGCTGCTGCAGGCGGGCGTCGCATACGTCGGCGGCTACCAGGGCGCGCCGGTGTCGCACCTGATGGATGTGCTCGCGGACGCCCGCGGCATCCTCGACGAGCTGGGCGTGCGCTTCGAGGCGAGCGCGAGCGAGGCGACCGCGGCGGCGATGCTCGCCGCGTCCATCAACTACCCGATCCGCGGAGCGGTCACCTGGAAGTCCACGGTCGGCACCAACGTGGCCTCGGATGCCCTGTCTAATCTCGCGTCCGCCGGCGTCACCGGCGGCGCGTTGATCGTGCTGGGCGAGGACTACGGCGAGGGCGCCAGCATCATGCAGGAGCGCACCCACGCCTTCGCGATGAAGTCCCAGATGTGGCTGCTCGATCCACGCCCGGACCTGCCGGCCATCGTGCGGCTGGTCGAGCGCGGGTTCGAGCTCTCCGAGGCCAGCAGCACGCCGGTGATGCTGATGCTGCGGATCCGCGCCTGCCACATGCACGGCCGGTTCGTCGCGAGCGACAACCGGCGGCCGCCGTTCACCGTGGCGGATGCGCTCGCCTCGCCGCGGCGCAGCTACGACCGGATCATCCTCCCGCCGTCGACCTACCAGCAGGAGCGCGAGAAGATCGATCGGCGCTGGCCGGCCGCCGTCGAGTTCGTCGCAACGCACGGGCTCAACGAGCGGCACGACGGCGACATCGACGACCTCGGCATCGTGCTGCAGGGCGGGCTCTACAACACCGCGCTGCGTGCACTCGAACGGCTCGGCCTCGCGGATGTCTTCGGGGCGTCGCGCGTGCCGCTGTACGTCCTCAACGTCACCTACCCGCTCGTCCCGGCGGAGCTTGCGGATTTCGCCGCCGGCAAGCGGGCGCTGCTCGTCGTCGAGGAAGGTCAGCCGGAATACCTCGAGCAGGCGATCAGCCTGCTGCTTCGCCAGGCGCCGCTTGCGACCGAAGTGATCGGCAAGGGGCCTTTCCCGCGCGCGGGCGAGTACACCGGCGCCGTGATGCGCCAGGGGCTCGAAGCGTTCCTCGCGCGGTACCGGCCGGACGTGCTTCGCACGCCGGCCGCATCGCCGCCGCCGGCCAGTACAACGCGACCGGTGCGCGAGCAGCCGCTGCTGCCGGCGGCGGCGCTCGCAGGCGCAGTGCCCGCACGCCCGTCCGGTCTGTGCACGGGCTGCCCCGAGCGACCGCTCTTCACGGCGATGAAGCTGATCGAGCGCGAGCGAGGGCCCCTGCACGTCAGCGCCGACATCGGCTGCCACTCCTTTGCCACGTTGCCGCCCTTCGATCTCGGCGCCAGCATCATGGGCTACGGGCTGGGCGCCGCCGGGGCGGCCGCGCTCGAGGGCGGCTCGACGGGCGCGCGACCGGTGGCGCTGATGGGCGACGGCGGGTTCTGGCACAACGGGCTCACGAGCGGCATCGGCAACGCCGTATTCAACCGCCACGACGGCCTGACGATCATCGTCGACAACGGCTACTCGGCGGCCACGGGCGGCCAGTACGTCCTCTCCTCGAAGGCGAACGTTCCGGACCGCAAGCTCGGCAACCCGATCGAGAAGGCCGTGCGCGGGGTCGGCGTGAACTGGGTCCGGCGGGTGCACACGTACGACATGAAGGCCACGCTCGGGGCGCTGCGCGAGGCGCTGACCACCCCCGAGCCCGGCCCCAAGGTGCTGATCGCCGAAGGAGAGTGCCAGCTCAGCCGCCAGCGTCGCGTCGCCCCGCAGTTGCGGCAACGGATCGAGGCTGGGCAGCGCACTGTGCAGCCCAAGTTCGGTATCGACGAGGACGTCTGCACCGGCGACCACTCCTGCATACGCCTGTCCGGCTGTCCGTCGCTGACGCTCAAGTCCCCGTCCGACCCCTTGAGGACCGATCCTGTCGCCCACGTCGACCAGAGTTGCGTCGGGTGCGGCGTGTGCGGCGAGGTCGCGCATGCCGCCGTGCTGTGCCCGTCCTTCTACCGGGCCGACGTGATCGTGAATCCCACTCGCCTCGACCGCCTGCTTGCACGCCTGCGCGCGCGGGTAATCGGCTGGCTGGCCGGCAGGCCGGAGCTTCGATGGACCTGACCCGACGGCCGGTGACGCTGATGATCTGCGCGCTGGGCGGACAGGGCGGGGGTGTCGTCGCGGACTGGCTCATCGACGTCGCGCGCCGCGAGCGCTATCTCGTCCAGGCGACCTCGGTGCCCGGAGTGGCGCAGCGCACCGGCGCAACCTTCTACTACCTCGAGCTCTTCCCGGAGGCCGCGTTGCCCGGCGACGGGCGGCAGCCGGTGATGGCGCTGATGCCGAGCCCGGGTGACGTCGACATCGTCGTGGCCGCCGAGGCGCTCGAGGCGGCGCGTGCCGTGGAGCGCGGCTTCGTCACCGCGGATCGAACCACGCTGATCGCTTCGACGCACCGCGTCTTTACCATCGGGGAGAAGTCGGCGCTCGGCGACGGGCGCGCCGACGCAGCCCGCCTTGCCGCGGAGACCGCGCGGAGCGCCAAGGCATACCTCGGGTTCGACATGGCGGCGATCGCCGAGGAGACGGGTGCGCTCATCAGCGCGGTGCTGCTGGGCGCGGTGGCGGGCGCCGGCGTGCTGCCGTTTCGTGACGACACCTATCGCGCCGCCGTCCGGGCCACGGGAAAGTCGGTCGAGGCGAACCTGGCGGCGTTCGACGCGGGCGCCGCGGCGTCGCGGGAGGCGGCCGCGGCCAGATCCGCGCCGCGGCGGACAGCATCGAGCGTCGCGGCCGATGCGACCCCAGGGCCGGCGGCCACGGTGTCACCGGTGGCCTCGCTCCCGGCGGGACTGGCGGCGCGCATCGACACGTTCCCGGACGCCCTGCGACCGGTCCTGCGCCTCGCGGTGGCCCGGCTGGTCGACTACCAGGACGCGGCGTATGCCGCGCAGTACCTCGACCGCGTGGCCACGGTGCGGGGCTGCGAGCCGGATCCGGGGGGCGATCTGCGCCTGACGCGCGAAACCGCGCAACGGCTCGCGTTGTGGATGAGCTACGAGGACACCATCCGGGTCGCGGACTTGAAGACGCGCTCCGATCGCGCCGCGCGGATCCGCACCGAGATGCGCGCACGCGCAGACCAGGTGGTCACGGTCACCGAGTTCATGAAGCCGCGCGTCGAGGAGATCTGCGGCACGCTGCCGGCGCGTCTGGGCGCAGGCCTGCTCGCCTCGCCCGCGTGGCGTCGGCGTCTCGGCCGCTTCACCGGCGACCGCACGATCACCACGACGTCGATCGGCGGCTTCGCGCTGCTGCGCGCGATCGCGGGGCTCAAGCGCTGGCGACGCGGCACCTTGCGTTACCGGGAGGAGGACGCACGCATCGGCGACTGGCTGTCGCGAATCACCGCACTCGCCGGGCGCGACTACGGGCTGGCGGTCGAAGTGGCGGCGAACCAGCGGCTGGTCAAGGGTTACGGCGACACGCACGCCCGCGGCTGGCATGGCTTCACGCGATTGCTGGCGGCCGCCGGGCGGCTCGAGGGCCGTACCGGCTCGGCGCGGACGATGCAGCGCCTCCGGGAGGCGGCCCTCGCGGACGAGCACGGCCATGCGCTCAGCCGCGCGCTCACGGAACTCTACCGGGCGGTGGCCTGAAGCTAAGGGCCTGGGCGACCATGCACGGAGGAGGTGTCCCTTGAACCGCTATCGAGACGACCCCGAGGCCGTGCGGGCGCTGGTTCGCGAGGACTGCGTGCACCGCGACGTGTACCTGAGCCAGGAGATCTTCGAGCTCGAGATGCGCCACCTGTGGCGCAACACCTGGATCTACGTCGGCCACGACAGCCAGGTGCCGAACCCGGGCGACTACTACACCACCGAGCTCGCGCGACAGCCGGTCATCATGCTGCGCGACACCGAAGGCACCGTCCGGGTGCTGATGAACCGCTGCGCGCACAAGGGCGCGAGCCTGCTCTCGGCGCGTGAAGGCCATTGCGAAGGCGGGTTGCTGCGCTGCCCGTATCACGGCTGGACCTACCGGCTCGACGGCTCGCTCCGCACGATCCCGATCAAGTCCGGCTACGAGGGCACGGCGCTGGCGACCTCGAGCGCGGCCGCCGGCATCGTGCCGGTCCGGAACGTCGCCATCCACCGCGGGTTCGTGTTCGCGCGCCTGTCGGAATCGGGTCCCGGGTTTCAGGAGTATTTCGGCGACGCGCTGAGCTCGATCGACAACATGGTCGACCGGTCACCGCTCGGCCGGCTGGAGGTCGCCGGCGGCACGCTGCGCTACCTGCACGACAGCAACTGGAAGATGTTCGTCGAGAACCTGAACGACACGATGCACCCGATGGTGTCGCACGAATCAGCGGCGGGCACCGCGAAGAAGCTCTGGGCCGGCCACCCCGAGGACGAGCCGAAGCCGATGGCGATCGAGCAGTTCCTGCCGTTCGTCAACGGCTACGAGTTCTTCGACAAGATGGGAGTCCGGGTATACGACAACGGCCACAGCTATTCGGGGGTTCGATATTCGATCCACTCCCAGTACTCGGCGATCGGCGAGTACGAGCGGCTGATGGAGCAGGCCTACGGCGCCGAGCGCGCCCGCCAGATACTGGGCGAAGTGCGCCACAACACCGTCTACTACCCGAGCCTCACCATCAAGGGCGCGATCCAGGCGATCCGCGTCGCGCGCCCCATTGCGCCCGACCGCACGCTGCTCGAGAGCACCACGTTCCGGCTCGCCGGCGCGCCGGACTCGCTGCTGCAGCGGACCTTGCTCTACACGCGGCTTGATCAATGCGCCGACCTCGATCGTCGGGCACGACGACCAGCTCAATTACCACGGGATCCAGGAGGGGCTCGCCACCGACGGCAACGAGTGGGTGAGCCTGCATCGAAACCACACCGCCGCCGAGGCCGACGGTCTCGCCGGCGACTACAACGGCCTGAGCGAAATCTCGATGCGCGGCCAGTACCGGGCCTGGGCCCGCTTCATGACGCTCGACATGCCGGCGAGGTCTGCTTCGTGAGCGCCGTGCCCACCGCCACGCCGGCCGAGCTCGAGCGGTTCGTCTACGAGGAGGCCCGGCTCATCGACGAGAAGCGTTTCGACGAGTGGTTCGAGCTCTTCACCGACGACGCGCGCTACTGGATGCCGCTCGCCCGCGGCCAGCCGGACGGCGAGAACCACACCTCGCTCTTCTACGAGGACAAGCTCCTGCTCAAGGTCCGGATCGAGCGCCTCAAGAACCCACGTTCGTTCTCTCAAGCCCAGCCGAGCTGGTGCCAGCACGTCCTGCAGCGGCCCGCGATCGAGGACGACGGCGCTGCGACCGGCCGATATCGGCTGCGAACGCCGTTCGTCTACGTCGAGTCGCGGCTCGATACGCAGCTGGTGCTGGCGGGCGTCGTGAGCCACCGGCTGCGGCACGAGTCGGGCGTGCTGCGCATCGAGCTCAAGAAGGTCGAGCTCAGCAACTGCGACGCGGCGCTGCCGTCGATCCAGCTCTTCCCTTAAGGTTCCTGGAGACACGGCTGCGTGCGGGATATCGGCGGCACGGTTTACGAGGCGTTCACAGCCAGCGCGAAGAGCTGGGCGCAACGGCCGTTCCTCGACGTCACCGCGGGCACCGCCGCCGCCTATGGCATCTCGCGGCACCAGTACACCTACGGCGAAGTTGCGGGCGAAGTCGAGCGCCTGCGCGCACTCTATCAAGGCGCCGGCTACGGTCACGGTCACCGCGCCGGGCTCCTGCTCTTCAACCGCCCGGAGTTCCTGTTTCACTGGCTGGCGCTGAATGCGCTCGGCGTGTCGGTCGTACCGATCAACCCGGACTGGCAGGCGGACGAGCTCAGCTTTCTCGTCGGGCACAGCGAGATCTTCCTCGCCGTGGCGCCCGCCGAGCGGCATCCAGGCCTCGCCTCGGCCGCCGCGTCCGCTTCGAGGCCGCTCGCGCTCGCAGCGCCCGACGGCACCGGCATCGTGGCTTCGACGAGCGACGCCCCGTTCTCGGGCGAGGCGCCGTGCGTGTCATCGGAGTGCGCGCTGCTCTATACCTCGGGCACGACCGGCCGCCCGAAGGGCTGCATCCTGCCAAACGAGTATTTCCTCTGGGCCGGGCACTGGTATGCCGGTCTCGGCGGCCTGTGCGAGATCCGGCCGGGCGCGGAGCGGATGATCACGCCGCTGCCGCTCACGCACATGAACGCGATGGCGTGCTCGACGATGTGCATGCTGCTGACCGGCGGCTGCCTGGTCGCGGTCGACCGGTTTCACCCCCGGACCTGGTGGGACAGCGTGCGCGAATCGCGGGCGACGGTCATGCATTACCTCGGCGTGATGCCGGCCATGCTGCTCGCCGCGCCGCCCTCGACACGGGACCGCGAGCACGAACTGCGTTTCGGCTTCGGAGCCGGCGTCAATCCGCGGCACCATGCGGCGTTCGAGGAGCGCTTCGGCCTGCCGCTCATCGAAGCCTGGGCCATGACCGAAACCGGGTGCGGAGGCGTGGTGATCGCGAACCGGGAGCCGAGGCAGGTCGGCACGGCCTGTTTCGGGCGGCCCGAGGAGCGGGTGGAGTATCGCCTCGTGAACGCGGCGGGCGACGACGTTCCTGTCGGCGAGCCCGGCGAGCTGCTGGTCCGTAACCGGGGATCGCGGCCGCGATTCGGTTTCTTCGCCGGGTACCTGAAAGACGAGCAGGCGACGACGGAGGCCTGGCGCGACGGCTGGTTCCACACCGGCGACCTCGCGCGGGAGGACGAGGCCGGTCAGCTCCACTTCGTCGACCGCAGGAAGAACCTGATCCGGCGCAGCGGCGAGAACATCTCGGCGATGGAGGTCGAAGGCGTGCTGCTCACCCACCCGGCGGTCGCCGCCGCGGGCGTCACGGCGGTGCCTGACGAGCTGCGCGGCGACGAGGTCCTGGCCTGCATCGTGCGGACGCCCGGTTCCTCGGCCGGGGAGGGGACCGACGCCCTTGCCCGCGCCATCGTCGAGTTCTGCCTGGCCCGCCTCGCGTATTACAAGGCGCCGGGGTACGTTGCCTTCTGCGCTACGCTGCCCCTTACGCCGACGGAGAAGATCCAGCGGGGCCGGCTGGGCGACCTCGGCCGCCGTCTCCTTACCGAAGGCGCATGCGTGGACACGCGGGGGATGAAGAAGCGAGTGCATACATGAGCAGCCGGATGGGTCGCGCCGGCTACGACGACATCGCCGTTGCCGTGCCGGTCACCGTCCCCTACCAGCGCCATTCGATCCGGGGCGCGCACTGGTGGCTGGCCCGCTCGCTCGGGGCGCTGCTCGCAGGCTCGGGCCTCTCCAAGGAGGACGTCGACGGGGTCGCGGTCTCCAGTTTCCTGCTCTTCCCCGACACTGCGGTCGGCCTGATGCAGCATTTCGGACTGTCGCCGCGCTGGCTGGACCACATCCCGATGGGCGGCGCGAGCGGCGTGGTGGCGCTGCGTCGCGCCGCACGCGCCGTGCAATCCGGCGATGCCAGCATCGTCGCCTGCCTGGCGGGGGACACCAACCATGTGGATTCGTTCCGGCACACCGTCGCAAGCTTCAGCCAGTTCGCGCGCGATGCCGTCTACCCGTACGGGTCGGGCGGGCCGAACGCGAGCTTTGCATTCCTCACGGACCACTACATGCGCGCGTACGGCGCACGGCGCGAGGACTTCGGCAAGCTCTGTGTCGCACAGCGGCGCAACGCCCAGGCCTTTCCGCATGCGCTCCTGCGCAAGCCCCTCACGCTGACGGAGTACCTCGAGGCGCGGCCGATTGCCGAGCCGCTGCGGCTCTTCGACTGCGTGATGCCCTGCGCGGGCGCCGAGGGTTTCCTCGTCCTCACGGTCGAGCGTGCGCGGCAGCTCGGACTGCCCCACGCGCGGATCCTCGGTACCATCGAGCGCCACAACGCGTATCCGGACGATCCGATCCAGGTGCGTGGCGGCTGGGCGCTGGATCGCGACGAGCTCTACGCGCAGGCCGGCGTCGGTCCCGGGGACGTCGACTTCCTCCAGGCGTACGACGACTACCCCGTGATCACGCTGATGCAGATCGAGGACCTCGGATTCTGCGCGAAGGGCGAGGGCGCCGAGTTCATCCGTCGACCACGAGTTCGGCACCGACGGCGACTTCCCGCTCAACACCTCGGGTGGCCAGTTGTCGGTCGGCCAGGCCGGTGCCGCCGGCGGCTACCTGGGCCTGGTCGAGGCCGTGCGGCAACTGACCGGGCAGGTGCTCGGCGCCGCGGTGCCCGACGCGCGCATCGGGCTCGTCAGCGGGTTCGGCATGATCAACTACGACCGCGGGTTGTGCAGCGGTGCCACGCTGCTCGCAGGCGCCGCGGCATGACCGAACCCATCGCACGCCCGCCGCGGAAGAACCCGGTGCTGCGAACGCGGTTGCCGGTGCTGCCGCCCTGGCAGCGCAGCCGCGTCGCCCTGGGGCTCACGGCCGGCGCGGCCGAGGGCCGCTTCGAGCTGCAGGTCTGCGCGGCCTGCGGTGCGACACAATATCCGCCACGCGAAGCCTGCGTGCGCTGCCTCGGGACGGAGCTGCCGTGGCGAGCGCAGTCGGGTGCGGGCGAGCTGATCGCCGAGACGCGGCTCGCCCACAGCCACGACGTGTTCTTCCGCGAACGGCTGCCGTGGCGCCTCGGCATGGTGCGGCTCGAGGCCGGAGCGACGGTGGTGGTGCACCTGCACGGCGACGTGGCGGCGCCGCCGGCGCGGGTTCGCGTGGACGCCCGCCTCGACAAGGCCGGGATGGCGGTGCTGGTGGGGTTTCCGGAGAAGGACGTATCGAACATGGCCGACGACAGACAGCTGCGCGAGATGACCTGCGATCCGAAATACCGCAAGGCCCTGGTCACCGACGGTCGAACGGCCGTGGGGCAGGCGCTCGCGCGCGCACTGGTCGATGCGGGCGCGGACATCGTGTGGGTCGGGCAGGCTGAGCCGTGGAAGCGCGCCGCGGGCCTCGACACGCTCGCCGCGTTGCCGCAGGTGACGCTGCTGCCGCTCGATCTGACCGATGCACGCTCCGTGCAGGAGCTCGCCGCGGAGATCGGCGGCAAGGTCGATATCCTGGTCAACAACGCCGAGCATCACCGGGCGCACGGCATCGCCTCGCGCAGCGGCACGGACGTGGCGCAGGCCGAAATGGAGATCAACTACTTCGGGCTGCTCCGGCTGGCGCAGGCCTTCGGCCCCGCGATGCGGGCGCGCGGCGCGGACGGGCAGTCGAGCGCCACCGCCTGGGTGAACCTGCTGTCCGTGTTTGCGCTCTCCAATTTTCCCGCGCACGGGACATTCTCGGCATCGAAGGCGGCGGCGTACTCGCTCTCGCAGTGCCTGCGCGCGGAAATGCGCACGGCCGGGATTCGCGTCATCAATCTCTTCCCCGGCCCGATCGACGACGAGTGGAACCAGGCGCTGCCGCCGCCGAAGCTCGCGCCGGCCGCGCTCGCACGCGCGGTCGTTGCTGCGCTCCGCGACGGCGTCGAGGACGTCTACCCGGGCGACGTCGCGCAGGAATGGCGTGAGCGCTGGCAGGAGAGCCCGAAGGTGCTCGAGCGCGAGCTGGCCCTGGGCTCGGGAGCGTAGGCGGTGGCTCCGCGACGCGCGATTGTCACGGGCGGCAGTGCAGGCATCGGTGCCGAGGTCTGCCGGCAGCTGCTCACCGCCGGCTACGAGGTGATCTCGCTCGCACGCCGGACCGGCGAGATCCGCGATCCGCGCTTCAGCTCGATCGAAGTGGACTTGAGCGATGCCGAGGCCACCCGACGCGTCGTGTTCGAGCTGGCGCGCGAGCGCCCGGCGACCACGCTGGTGCACAACGCGGGCGCCGTGCGCGAGCGGGCGCTTCCGCAGGTCACGCTCGAAGACCTCGACGCGCTCGTGGGCCTGCACCTGGCGGCGCCCATCGCCCTGCTGCAGGCCAACCTCGCAGCGATGCAGCAGGAGCAATACGGGCGCGTGGTGCTCGTGTCGACCCGCGCCGTGCTCGGGCTCGCGAAGCGCACCGTGTATTCCGCGACCAAGGCGGGGCTCCTGGGGCTCGCCCGCACCTGGGCGCTGGAGCTCGGGGCGCAGGGGATCACCGTCAACGTCGTGGCGCCCGGGCCGATCGGCGAGACCGAGGTCTTCGAGCAGATCATTCCGAAAGACAGCCCGAAGCTGCCCGGGATCATCCAGTCGATCCCGGTGCGCCGGCTAGGTCGGCCGCAGGACGTGGCCCGCGCGGTGATGTTCTTCATCGCGCCGGACGCCGGGTTCGTCACCGGCCAGACACTGTTCGTCTGCGGCGGCACCTCCGTCGGCAGCATCGTCTACTGATTCGCGGCGGCGAGGGCATCACGCACATGGGCACGAGCACGCTGGCGCAACTCGCCGCAGGGCTCTCGAACGGCCGGATCCGGGTCGTGGACCTGACGCAGACGCTGGCACCCGAGTTTCCGCAGATCGTGCTGCCGCCGGAGTTCGGGCAGGCGCGGCCGTTCCGCATCGACGAAGTGTCCCGCTACGACGAGCGCGGCCCGGCCTGGTACTGGAACAACTTCTCCTGTGGCGAGCACACCGGCACGCATTTCGACGCGCCCATCCACTGGATCTCGGGCCGCGACCTGCCGAACAATGCGACCGACACGATCCCCGTCCAGGAGCTCATCGGCGCCGCATGCGTGCTCGACTGCTCGCGCGAGGCTGCCGCGGACCCCGACTTCCTGCTGACGGTCGCCTTCGTGCGGCGCTGGGAGCGGCGCCACGGCCGTATTCCACCGCGATCGTGGGTACTGATGCGCACCGACTGGTCGAAGCGGCGTGACCCGGTCGCCTACCAGAACTTCGACGAGACCGGCCAGCACACACCCGGACCGGACGCGGCGGTCGTCCGCTTTCTCATCGAGGAACGCGACGTCATCGGCTTCGGCTCCGAGTCTATCGGCACCGATGCGGGACAGGGTTTTCACCTCAAGCCGCCGTACCCTTGCCACTATTACATGCATGGCAACGGCCGATACGGGCTGCAGTGCCTGACGAACCTCGACCAGCTGCCGCCGACGGGCGCGGTTATCTTTTGTCCGCCGCTCAAGATCCGGCAGGGGTCGGGCAGCCCGTTGCGCGTGCTGGCGCTCATCGAGCAGCCGCCGGCTCCCTTGCCTCGAACGCGGTCCACCGCTCGCGCCAACAAGGCGCGCCGGCTGCGCTCCGCGTGATCCTGAGCAAAACTAAGGCAAGCGGCGCTGCGGCAACCAGAACCGGGGGGTGAACATGGGGCAGGAACCGGTCGAGGTGACCGCGGTGATCGATGGCGCGCGCTTCGGTCCGTGCGCGCTCACGGTCTCCGTGCTCACGACGCTCGCGCTGGTGTTCGACGGCTTCGACATCCAGACGATCGCGTTCGCCGCACCGAAACTGATGTCGGAATGGGGCATGGACCGGGCGGCGCTCGCACCCATATTCGCGGCGGGCCTCCTCGGGATGTTCGTGGGCGCGCTCGCACTCGGGATAGCAGGCGACCGATACGGTCGTCGCCGCGCGCTGCTCGCCAGCATCGCGCTCATGGCGGTGTCCTCGCTGCTGGCCGCGACCGCGGACGGGCCCGCGCCGCTCGGGACCTACCGATTTCTCACCGGCCTGGGGCTCGGTGGCGCGCTGCCGAACGCCACCGCACTGATGGTCGAGTTCGCGCCGCTCGCGATCCGCACGGTCGTTGTCGCGATCACCGTGGTCGGCGTCCCGATTGGCGGCATGCTTGGCGCGGCGATCGCCGCCCGGCTCGTCCCGGCGCTCGGCTGGCCGTCCATATTCGTGCTCGGCGGAGTGCTGCCGGGCATCCTGCTGCTCGCGATGGCCTGGTGGCTTCCGGAATCGCCGCAATATCTCGCGCGCCGGCCGCAACGCGCAAAGGAGCTCGCCCGAATCCTGAATCGCGTGCTGGGCGAGCGGCGCTACGACGGCTCGGAGCAATTCACGAATCGCGACGTCAGGGGCGCCGGTGAGCGCGCCGGTCCGCTTGCACTTTTCAGCGCAGAGCATCGTCGCGAGACGCTCGTGATGTGGCTGATCTTCTTCACCAACGTATTCACCGCCTACTGCTACTTCAGCTGGACCCCGACGGTGCTGACGGCGGTCGGCCTGCCGCTCGCCACGGCATTGCGCGGTCTGCTGCTCTTCAACCTGGGCAGCGTGGCAGGTGCATTGCTGGGCGCCTGGTGGATGGGGCGATCGGGTTCGCGTCCGGTTCTGCTTACCCTGGCCGCCGCTGCCGTCCTCAGCACGCTCGCCCTCGGCTGGGTCGAGGTCACTCCGCAGGACAACGTCGCCCTGATGGCATGCCTCCTCATCGCCGGCGCGGGTGTGTCCGGCGTCCAGGTGCAGATGTACACCGTCGCCGCGAGTGCCTATCCGACACAGCTGCGCGCGACGGGCGTCGGCTGGGCGCTGGGGACGGCGCGGCTCGGCGGCGTGCTGAGTGCCTTCGCGGGGAGCGTCGTGCAGACGCTGGGCAGCGGCCTGAAGCCCTTTTTCACCGGCATCGCGCTGGTGATCCTCGTAACCTTCGCCGGGATCGTGATGCTGCGGCGACACCTGCCACCGCGTCGCTGAACGCGGAAGGTCGGCCTCGTGGGTACCTGGATGACAAGTAGCTGGCGCTGCCGGCCGGGGTGATCGGTTCCCGATACCAGCAAGCAGTTTGAGCGGTTGTCCGAATGGACGCTGAATGCCGGCATCCAGAAGACGATCCTACTCGGCGCCACTCACGGTACACTGACCCCCGGTTGGCTGGAGCTATCGATCGAAGGCCGACAACGATTCCTCGAACGTCGAGGCGATTACGCAGCCGGGCTATTCGCTGTGGGAAGCGAATTTCGGCTGGCGCAGCGGCAGCGGCCGCTGGAGCGTGATCGTCGCCATCGACAACATCAGCGATGAGGACTACATCGCGGCGTCCTCGTACAACGCGATCGTTCGCGACTACAACGTGGTGCCGGCCCGGGGACGGCAGTGGTCGGTCCGCGCACAGGTAGAGTTCTGACGGCGGGTGCGCTTGCGTCAGCTGCTGCCCGGGGCACCGACGTCGAGCAGACGCGAGGTCGCATCGAACAGGGCGTTGCCTGAGGTGGCGAATGCCTCGCAGACCGAGAAGTGATCCGTGTCCGGCACATCGAGCGTGTCGCGCACGCAGGCGCCGCCCCACGCCTCGCGCAGCAGTTGACCTTGCCGGTGAAATTCGCCAGATTCGAGCGCACCCACTGCGACCACGATCGGCGACTGGCACGCCGGCTGCCTGAACGCCGGAGAAAGGTGCTGCGCCCGTTCACGATCCAGGCGAAGATCGTCTTTCAGGAACTCGGCGTCCACGAGCGGCCGCAGGTCGTACAGGCCGCTCACCGCGACGGCGCCCGCGATCAGCTGTGCCGGCAATCCGGTGCCCAGCTGCGGCCAGACGGTGGTGAGCATCATCGCGGCCAGGTGCCCTCCGGCGGAGTGTCCAGCGCAGACGATGCGGTCCCGGTCGATGCGCAGCTCATTCGCATGCCGATGCAGCCACGCACAGGCACGCTCGACCTGGCGCACGATTTCCTCGATCGGGGTTGCCGGCGCGAGCCCGTAGTTCACGACCGCGACGGCGGCACCGGCCTCGACATAGGCCGGCGCAACCCACGAGAAATCCGCCTTGTCGAACGCCCGCCAGTAGCCACCGTGGACGAAGATCAGTAATGGGGCAGCCGCATGCGGAGCCGGAAAGAAATCGAGCCTCTCGGCAGGCGCCGGACCGTAGCGCAGTTCCAGCGTGTCTCGACGGGCAGCACGCACTTCCTCGGCTCGCAACTTCCAGCGCGCAAAGATCTCGGCGGTGTTCGCGACCCGCAGGCGCGGGTTGTACTCCGAATCGATCGAGCCGGCATCGTGGGTGGGCTTTGCAGACTGCATCGTGTCTCCCGTTACCGTCAGGCGAACCGTCGCGCAGTCTACGCTGTCGCAAACTCGCCCGCGGCGCGGCGCAGCTCGTCGATCAGCAACTCCGCCGCCGGGCTCAGGCTGCCACGCGCCCGCAGCGTGACGCCGACCACGCGACGCCATGATGGAGCCGCCAGCTTGAGCGGTGCGAGCTGGCGGCTGCGCTCCTCCCAGAAGACGAGCTCCCTGGGCAGAAACGTCAGAAAGTCGCTCTGCATGACCATGGTCTTCATCAGGACGGCGGACGTCGTCTCGATTGCCGCCTCGGGCGGCTCCAGACCGGCCTGGACGAACAGATCATCGAGCGCGCGGCGCTCGAGTTCCTGGCGTCGAGCCAGAACCCACTGACAGTCGAGCAGGTGCTTCGCGGTCACCGTTCCCTTCTGCGCGAGCAGAGGATGACCTGCTCGAGCGAAGACGGCAGCCGAGTCATGGTGCAGGACGATGAGCTTCAGATCGGGATCGCCATAGCGGCCCGGCACCGACGACACGGCAAAATCGACCTCACCGTGCTTGACCATCGGTACGAGCGCTTCGTTGAGTCCGTACAGCACGGTTGCGCGGATGCGCGGCGCCCGTTCCCGCAGCCTCCCGACGGCGAGCGGGAGCAGCCGTGTCGCCTCGGAGGGGCCGCAACCGACGCACACGTGGCCGTGACGGGCGGTCTTGAGCGCGACGATCTCGCTGTCGGCGGTGCGCAGCTCCGCCTCGACCGCATCGGCATGACGCGCCAGCGCGAGGCCGAACGGCGTTGGCAGGGCGCCAAACCGGCCACGGTCGAGCAGCTTGACGCCGAGCGAGCGCTCGAGGGACTTGACGCTCTTCGAGAGGGCGGACTGCGAGATGCCGAGCTGCTCCGCCGCCCTGGAGAACGACTTGCAGCGGATGATCACCGCGAGCTGATGAAGCTTGAGCACATCGAGCGGCATCGCATGGATTGTAGTCATACATGAGCGCCAGGAATACAAATGGCCGTGCGGCTGCGTGGTTACGTCGCGCGTTGTTCGCTAGCCTCGAAACCGGCCGATGGGAGGATTCATCGTGCGGGCATTGACCGAGCTGGTCGAAGCGGACCGAGTCCACCGCAGCGTGTATACCGACCAGTCCATCTTCGATCTCGAGATGGAACGCATCCTGGAGCGCACCTGGGTCTATTGTGGACACGAGTCCCAGGTCCCGACCGTCGGCGACTTCCACAGCGTCACCATCGGCCGGCAGCCGATGCTGATGGTGAGGGATCGCGACCGGGGCGATTCGCGTGCTGTACAACCGCTGCCCTCATCGCGGGGTGCAGCTGTGCGGCAGCCGCTCAGGCAATACCGGATCGACCTTCGTGTGCTCCTATCACGCCTGGACCTTTCATCTCGACGGCAGGGTCAAGGGCATGCCGCTGGCGGCTGGCTATCGAGGGCACGCGCATGACGCAGGACAACCCGGACTGCTCGATGCGCGCGGCGGCGCGCGTCGACAGCTACCGCGGCTTCGTGTTCGCGTGTCTGTCGGCGGATGCGCCGACCCTGCACGAGTTTCTGGGCGAGGCCAGGATTGCCTTCGACGACATGTGCGACCGCTCTCCGGTCGGGGAAGTCGAGATCGTTCCGGTCTGTCACCGGGTGATGCAGCACTCCAACTGGAAGTTCTTCATGGAGAACCAGCTCGACGCGCTGCATCCGTCGGTTACGCATCAGTCGACCGGCATCGCCGCCAGCCGTGTCGAGCGCACGCTGAAGGCGAGGGGTGTCACGCCACCGCTCTACTACCACTACCTGTCGGCGTTCGCGTCCTCATTCGATCAGTGGGACTCCGTGCAGACCAGTGAGCCTGCCGCGAGGACACGGCATTCTGAAGGGTTACATGGGGCTGCGGCCGCAGGACCCGGACACGCAGGAGTACGTGGCGGCGATGCACCAGGCTTACGGCGCCGAGCAGGCCGAGGAGCACCTGGGACGCAGTATTCACCACGTGCTGATCTATCCGTACCTGTCGGTTCAATCGCCGTTGCAGCAGCTGCGCTGCCTGCGTCCGATCGCGCCGAACCGA
This sequence comes from uncultured Gammaproteobacteria bacterium, assembly GCA_963834855.1. Lineage (GTDB taxonomy): Bacteria > Pseudomonadota > Gammaproteobacteria > Steroidobacterales > Steroidobacteraceae > DATJKD01. The sequence goes on from CAWIDH010000016.1 coordinate 114,114, forward strand.
ACCTTGTCCGAGATCTGGCATTTCCGTCTCAAGGGCGTGTCGAAGGCGATCTACCGCCGCTCGCTCTGGTACTACAACCTCGTCAACTCACCCTCGACCATGGTCAACGCCGATGACCTCGAGAACTGGACCAAGGGTCAGTGGGGGCTCGAGTCGAAGGGCGGGGAGTGGGTGAGCTTTCACCGCAACTTCGGCAGCGATACGGGTGGACGGCGAAGTCACGTACTCGAACAACGGCACGTCGGAGGCCGTGATGCGCAGCCAGTTCAAGGCGTGGAAGCAATACATGAGTGCCTGAGCGTTTTCACGGGCACGGGGGAATCAGGATGTCGGAGACGAAGCTTCGCAAGGCGCTCTTCGAGGACGTCGTCATCTTCGAGAACCAGGAACGGAGCCGGACCGGCGCCGAAGCCGTCGCGCCGGATCATTCACCACGCGCCGCGAGCGACGATCGCCGCTGCCGGCGCGAGGACTGGACGGCGCCGCGGCGCGCAGCGCGGGCACTCAGCAGCGCGTCGAGGAGTTTCTCTTCTATCAGTCCGAGCTGCTCGATGGTAAGCACTGGTCGGCCTATATCGATCTGTTCGACGACGAGGGCGTGTACTGGATGCCGGTGTCGGCGGAGCAGACGGATTGGCTCGATTCACCTTCGATCTTCGCCGAGGACAAGCTCCTGATGGAAGTGAGAAAGGGCCGGGTCACGCATCCGAACGCCTGGTCGCAGGCGCCGGCGTGGGGCACGAGCCACCTCATCGGAAACGTGGTTATCGAGTCCGAAACCGACAGCGAGATCGTGGCCCGGTCCCGGTTCATGATGACGGAACTGAGACGCGATCAGGTTCGGCAGTTCGCCGGTGTATACCGCCACACCCTTCTCAAGGTCCGGAATGAGTTCAAGATCAGGCTGCAGCGCGTCGATCTGCTCACTGCGCAGGCGCCTTTCGACTACGTGCTGCAGGTTTGGCTCTAGAAGCGGCAGCGAGCGGCCGACGGGTCCGGCCGGGTGTCGGACGGACTGGAAAGCGAGGTCTCACCTATGGCTAGGGACATGACCACAATCGGACTGCCCGGCACTGACGCCCTTCCTGCTGGACTGGCCAGTTCCTGGGAGCGGTGCATGAGGCATGGCTTGCGACGGCAGGATCGCGCCCTCTTCAACAACAGCGTATCGACGGCGCTGACGAAGCGAATGGCGGAGGAAAACCGTTTCCTGATCACTCACGCCAGCTCCGAGATGCGACGGCTCTACGAGAATGGAGGCTCGGCTCGTTGGCTGGCGCTGTGCACGGACACCGCTGGCCAGATCGTTCACTTCGTGGGCCACTACTCTGCAGCTCCGAAGGAATTGCAGGTTCTGATGCAACCGGGGCGCCGAATTCTCGAGGCCGAGCTGGGCACGAATGCGCCTGGTTGCGTGCTCGAGGAGAAGCGCCCGATCGTCGTAACGCGCGGTGAGCATTTCCTGCTGGAGCTGAAGGAGTTCTTCTGCGCCAGCGCGCCAATCTTCGATCCTGGCAACATGCTGGTCGGAGTCCTGGATATCTCGGGTGTCGATGTTCGCGCACTGCCGCTCGCGAGCGATCTGGTCAGCTTCGCGGTGAGGCGAATCGAGAACAGCATGGTGTCAGCGGTGCAGGACTGCACTCTTCTGCGCTTTCATTCAGACGAACGCCTGCTGGGGTCGCCGTTCGAGGCAGTCCTGGCAGTCGACTGCAACGGGATGATCCGAGGCTCTAACCGCACGGCACGCCAGCTGCTGTCCTTCAAGACGGACTGCGTGATGGGCAGATCCCTGGATTCAGTGCTGGAGGGCGGTCTCGACGGATTCCTGAGGCGTATGCGTGACGCGAACGGAGAGTCCATTCGCGTGCCCAGCGATGGTGGAAGTCTGTCCTTCCTGAAGGTAGAAACGGGACGTGGCTCCGCGGCAGCAACGAGCACGCGCCCCGCGCGTGCATCTCGAGCAAGAGCGAACACCAGCAGCTTTATCTGCGAGGACACGAGCCTGAGGGCGGACTGCGACAAAGCCGTCCGAATACTGCGCAGCGGTCTCCCGGTCATCGTGAGCGGCGAGACGGGAACGGGTAAGGAAGTGATCGCGAGAGCCATGCACGACGCCATCCGTCCACAAGGGCCCTTTGTTGCCTTGAACTGCGCTGCGATTCCCGAAGGCCTCATTGAAGCGGAGCTGTTTGGCTACGCAGACGGCGCCTTTACCGGGGCGCGCAGGGGGGGCGCCAGCGGCAAGATAGAGCAGGCGCACGCCGGCACGCTGCTGCTCGATGAGATCGGCGACATGTCGATGACTCTGCAGAGCCGGCTGCTCCGGGTCCTGCAGGAGCAGGTGGTGACCCGGATCGGCGACGGTCGCGAGATTCCGGTCGATCTGCTCGTCATTTGTGCCACTCACAGGGATCTCGAGCGGCTGGTGGAGAAGGGACATTTTCGGGAAGACCTCTACTATCGCCTGAATGGCTACACGCTGCGTGTGCCGCCGCTGCGCGAGCGGGGCGACCTGCGCGCGATCGTCGAGGGGCTTTTCCGGCACTGGAGCGCGGCGGAGCGCACGGGCAGCGGTCTGGAAGCGGGTGAAAGGCGAATCACCGCCGTGGCCCTGGATTGCCTGGCCAGCTCACCCTGGCCTGGCAACATCCGACAACTGGAGCAACTGATCCGAGCCTGCTGGCGTTACACGCAGCCGGTACCACGATCGATGTAGCGGATCTGCCGGACGACATTCGGGGTCGGCGAGTCAGCGCTGGCGCCGCCTCTACCGCAAAGTGCGCCGCGGGCGCCACGCTTGCGGAGGCGCAGGTCAACGCGATTCGGCATGCGCTCGAGATACACAAGGGCAATGTGTCGGCAGCCGCTAAAGCGCTCGGGATCTCGCGCGGCACCCTCTACACAAAGCTCAAGCGCTCTGAGACGGACCGCGGCAGCCATCAGATGGGTTGCCGGTACGGCGTCGCCACCCGCGTCTGACCTAGATCCTCGATAAGTCGCACGCGGATCCGATCAACCGCGTCCGCGGGTATCGGCCCTGATGCGTCCCTGTTCAGTTCCCGTACAGCTGCGCATCGCGCCTGTACATTGTGTGCACACACGACCCGGTGCAATGGCGGTGAATCCGCGCATGCATCTGAATTCATGTGTCGTGCGCCCCTTGGCATGGGTCTTGCTAGGTAATGCCCCGCAAGTACCGCATCAGCCAGAGACAAGGGACTCGAACACCTCTCGTGCAAGCCACACTCGGTGAAATGCTCGTGACGGCGGCCGGGCGCTTTGGAAGCAAGCCCGTCGTCGTGGCCCGGATCGAACACTGACTTTCGAGCAGCTGGATCGCCTGTCGACGCAGCTGGCCCTGCATCTTCGCGCGCTCGGCATCGAATCAGGCGACCGCGTCACGCTGTGGATGGAGAACGGCTGGCGCTGGATGGTCGCGTACTACGCGACGCTGAGGCTGGGCGGGGTCGTCATCCCGTGCAACATCCTGCTGACCGCCGACGAGGTCGGCTTCATCACCGGCGATAGCGGCGCGAAGGCAATGATCGTCGCGCACGACAAGGCTCCGCCAGCTGTGCAGCGGCTGTCCAGGCGTGCTCGTGATCGTACCGACTCCGCAAGCGCGGCATCCACGCAACCGGATCTCGACTCGCTGCTCGCTCGACCCGCGGACGACGTCGGGAGCACGCCGTCGATCTGAACTCGATGCGCAACAGCCCCGCCACGATCGGCTACACGTCCGGCACCACGGGACGTCCGAAGGGAGCGGTGCTCCGCCATGCCTCGATCCTGCTCAACACCGCGATGACCTCGCTGATGCACGGACGCACGACACGGCGAACGTCGTCGTCTCGGCACTGCCGTGCACGCACGTCTACGGCAACATCGTGATGAACGCAGCGATCGCCTGCGGCATGAAGCTCGTGCTGCTGCCGCGCTTCGACGAGGCCGACCGCGCTGCAGCGCCATCGCAGCGAGCATCGCGCGACGATGTTCGAGGGCGTGCCGACGATGTTCATGAAGCTCCTGAACTTCCCGGAGCTTCGAGCGCTACGACCTCGCGTCGCTGCGCCTCTGTACCGTGGGCGGCCAGACGATGCCGGTCGCAAAGATGGAGGAGACCGAGCGCCGGTTTGGTTGTCCGCTGCTCGAGCTGTGGGGCATGACCGAGCTGGGCGGACTCGGCACCACCCATCCCGCACAACGGCCCGCGCAAGCTCGGCTCGATCGGAGTGGCGCTGCCGCTCACGGAGAGCCCGCGTGGCCGCGGTCGACGACGCGCGTCGCGTCGAACGCCGCGGCGAAGTCGGCGAGCTGCTCGTGCGCGGCCCGATGGTCATGGACGGTTATCTCGATAATCCCGAGGCCACGGCCGCGACGCTCGAGCCGGACGGCTGGTTGCACACCGGCGATCTCGTGCGCCAGGACATCCGACGGCTACTTTTCGTCGTCGACCGTGCGAAGGAAGTCATCATCAGCGGCGGTTACAACATCTATCCGGCCGAGGTCGAGCGCGTGATCGCGCAGCATCCCGCGGTCGCGATGGTTGCCGTTGCGGCGATGCGCGACGAAGCGCGCGGCCAGGCCCGAAGGCATTCATCGTGCCGCGAGTCGGCACGCGCTGCACGGCCGCCGAGATCATCGAGCACTGCCGGCCGCAGCTTGCCTCCTACAAGATCCCGCGGGCCGTCGAGTTCGTCGACGACCTGCCCAAGACGAGCACCGGCAAGATCCTGCGCCGCGCGCTCGCGGACATCGTCGCTATAGCTGCAATTGAGGGCACGCACATGGTCGATTTCAACAGCGATTACCGGATGACGATCGACGGTCGGGCGGCGCCGACGACACGGACCTTCGAGGCATACAATCCCGCGACGCAAGGCCGTGATCGCCGACGTTCCTGACGCGACCGAGGAGCAGCTCGAACGAGGCTGTGCAAGCGGCGCGCCGCGCGTTCGCGACGTGGAGCCGCAAACCTCAGTCGTGAGCGGCAGCGAGCGCATTGCTCGCGATCGCCGGCGTGCTCGAGAAGCACGCCGACGACTTCATGGCGCTGCTTACGAAGGAACAAGGCAAGCCGCGCGCCGGTGCGGAGTGGGAGATCGTCGGTTCGGCCGATCTGGTGCCGCGAGACTCGCACGGCAGAAGTCTCCACGACGAGATCCTCGAGGACACGGCCGAGCGCCGGGTCATTCACGCGCTTCACGCCGCTCGGCGTCGTCGGCGGCAATCGTGCCGTGGAATTTCCCGGTGCTGCTCGCGATCTGGAAGATCGCGCCGGCGCTGATGACCGGCAACTGCATCGTCATCAAGCCATCGCCGTTTACGCCGCTCTGCACGCTCAAGCTCGGCGAGCTGTGCCGCGGCCTGCTGCCGCCCGGCGTGCTGAACGTCGTTTCGGGCGGCGACGAGCTGGGCAAATGGATGACGGCGCATCCGGGCCTCGACAAGATCGCATTCACCGGGCAGCACGGAGACCGGCAAGCACGTCATGCGCTCGGCCGCCGGCACCGCTCAAGCGCGTGACGCTCGAGCTTGGCGGCAACGATCCGGCCATCGTGCTGCCGGACGTCGATCCCGAAGGTCGTCGCGCCCCAGCTGTTCTGGGCGGCGTTCCAGAACAACGCGCAGTTCTGCAACGCGACGAAGCGCCTGTATGTGCACGAGGACATCTACGACGCCGTGCTCGGCCGAACTGGTCGCTTACACAAAGACGGTCAAGGTCGGCGACGGCTCAGAACCAGACACCGCAGCTGGGCCCGATCCAGAACGAGCCGCAGTATCGCAAGGTCATCGAGTACTTCGAGGACAGCGAGCGCAACGGTTACCGCTTTGCCGTGGGCGGCAAGATCGACCGCAACGCGAAGGGCTGGTTCATCCCGGTGACACTCGTCGACAACCCGCCCGAGGATTCACGGCTCGTCGTCGAGGAACCATTCGGGCCGATCCTGCCGCTCCTCAAGTGGCGCGACGAGGACGATGTCATACGCCGCGCCAACGACACGCGTTACGGCCTCGGTGCGTCGGTCTGGGGCCGCGACCTCGGCGCCGTGCAGCGCATCGGGCGGCAGCTCGAGGCCGGCACCGTGTGGCTCAACGAGGTGCACCAGTACTCGCCGCACCAGGCGTTTGGCGGCCACAAGGAATCGGGCATGGGCTGCGAGAACTCGCTGCACGGCCTGATGGAGTACACGAACTGGCAGACGATCACCTTGAACAAGGTTGCACTCGCCGGCGCGGGCGATCAGGCGGCCTGAAACATGCAGACGATCCGGTCGAAGCAACGATATCAAGCGGGGGAGACAACGATGTGTCGCAGTAATGAATGCTCGCCTCTGGGACGTGAGGCTGCCCGCCCGGGGCGCGGATCCAGACTCTTGATGCTCGGAGGTTCGTGGTGCTGGCTGCTGGGACTGGGCGGCACCGCGTATGCTCAGGATGCGGATCGCGCATGGTCGGCCGCCGGACTCGAGGAGATCACGGTGACCGCCACACGGCGTGACACGTCGTTGCTGGATGTGCCGATCACGGTCACCGTCTTCACCGCTGCGGACGTCGAGCGCGCGAACATCGTGCGTCCGGCCGACTTCCTGGCCCGCACCGCGAACGTGAACCTGATGACCGCTGTTCGGCCCGGAGAATCCAATGTCAGCATGCGCGGCATACAAGGCAACTTCGGCCTGACGCAGCCCGTCGCAGTCGTGGTGGACGATGTCGTGGCCGCCAATCAGAACGCGCTCGACCAGGAGCTGGTCGGCATCGAGCAGATCGAGGTCGTCAAGGGGCCGCAGAGTGCCTTGTACGGCCGCAATGCAAACGCCGGCGCCATCATCATCCGCACGAAGCGGCCGACGCAGCAGCCGGAGTTCAAGCTCGTCGCCGGGGCCGGTAACGGCAAGCAGTACAAGGCCCAGGCGCTCCTGAGCGGGCCGCTCGGAAGTGAGAAGATCGCCGGCCGCCTGGCCCTTTCTCATAACGAGCGCGACGGCTACTGGGACAACGCGACGCTAGGGCGCCCTGTCGATGTTCACCAGCAACAGATCGCCGACGCCCGCGTCATTTATGAACCCTCGGAAGCGCTCTCGATCGACCTGCGGGCAAAGGCGAGCGGGCTCGAGATCGGGTCCCAGTTGTGGGACGTCCAGGTTGAGCCGTTCATCCCGTTCGACAACAACAACTATTTCCCCCCGTTCCAGATGAACAATGCGCCGCCGGGCGAACAGACGCGTTACGACTACTCCGCAAAGATCGATTACGAGTTGCCGTTCGGGACCCTCACGGCGATCGGAAGCTATGACGACTACGATTCGTTCTACTTCGCCGACGGCGCCTTTCATACGATATTCCCAGGCGGGCCGCCGACGATCTTTGTGAATCCCGATGCGATTTTCTCGGCCGACCCGCCGTTGCTGCCGGGCTACAGCTACGCGATAAACGATGGTAACGGTTACTCCGAGATCAACCAGATGGACAAGACCTTCGAGCTGCGCCTGACCTCGAGTTCGGATCAGCGCCTGCGATGGTTCGTCGGGGCGTTTTACGCAGAATCCAGACGCTTCGTCTACACCGATACGCGGGCCGATACCGGCCAGGGGATCACGCCGGAGATCCTGGGATCGACGCTCGATCCGAACGGACCGAATCCCGTGATTCAGATCGCGCAGTACTACGTCGAGGAGATGGAGAACTCCGCGGTCTTCGGGCAGCTGGAGTATGATTTCCTTGAGAACCTTTTCCGCCGAACTGTCGTTGCGTTACGACGAGGAAGACCGGCAGAACACCAACCTGATTCCCGACATCGCCTCGCCAGTCACCGGCCGGCCCCAGACGAATCCGGCCGTCAATCCAAATGGTCTGGTCCGGGACGTGACTTACGACGAGCTGCAGCCGAAGCTCACGCTGCGGTATAAGCCCGGCCCGGACGTGACATTGTTCGCAGGATACGGGCGGGGGTTCCGCAGCGGCGGCTTCAACGGCGCCGGGACTGGCGCGGCGGTCCAGCGCCAGGCGCCGCAGACCAACTTCCCGGACGCGTTCCCGAAAGAGACCTCCGACGCCTATGAGCTGGGATTCAAAGCCCGACTGCTGGACGCGCGACTGTCGCTCAACGGAGCAGTGTTCTACACCCAGATCGACAATGCACAGGCGTTCACGGCGTTTCCGAGCCCGCCGATCACCATGGTGATCTCCCTGGAGGAGGTCCGCTCGCAGGGCTTCGAGCTCGGCGGTACGCTGTACCTGACGGACAACCTGCGCATATCGAACGAATTCGGCCTGACGGACACCGAGATCAAGAAGACGACGGTGACGACGGCGATCGGGAAGAAGATCCCGCTGACGCCTGACTACACGAACAGCCTGAGCATCGACTACGATCGACGCATTTCGGAGGGCGCGACGCTGTTGACCAACCTCGAATGGCAGCTGACAGGTCCGATGTGGTTCGACGTCTACAACTCGCCGGAGACGGGCCGCGAGGAGTTCAGCCTGGTAAACGCGAGGCTCGCGATCGAGATGGAGCATGGAGACAACACCTGGCAGGCCGCGGCATGGGCCCGCAACCTGCTCGACAAGCACTACAACATCTACTCGGCGCCGGTGCCGCCGATCGCAAACTTCTCCTACCGCGCCGCGCCGCGATCGTACGGCCTGGACCTGACGTACAGGTTCTGACGAGCGGGGGAACGACGCATGCGACACATCTGCAAGCACGCCGTCCAGCGCGTGGGCTTCTAGGACGCTGTGCCTCGTCCTGCTGGCGATAGCTGCGCCCGACGTCACGCGAGGCGCTGATGATGTCGACATCAACCCGGCTGATTACCCGTCACTTGACGACAAGGAGCTTGGCCACGTTCGCCGCTTCGTAAAGCTCTCGAGACAGTTGCCCGGCGACTGGTCCGGGATGAGCGACGACCTGTGGGCAGTGGCCGAGCGCACGCAGCAGTTTCAGCTCGCGTATATGGCCGCTGCGCTCGGGCTGGTGCAGCACCAGTACACCCCCGCGTACCGTGAGCTCTATCGCGATGCCATGCATGCGCTGATCCAGAAGATGACGCTGCCCGACATCTGGGAATCGTGGATCCAGTCGAGTCGCGCCGGGACCTCCACCGCCGATCCGGACTCGTCGGATCTGGCGCCGGGCTGGCTCGACCCTGTGGCCAGGCACAACATTATGCTCAAAGGCTACCTGCTGCAGGCGGGTGCCATGTACGAAATGCTCTACCGTGACGACAGGTACGGCCGTCCCGATGCGTTCACGTTCCGCTACGTCGCGAACACCTGGGGCAATGGCCCGGTGGTATTCCGCTATTCGCTACCCGATGTCGCGCGAATCGTGCACCAGGAGTACGTGGACAACGGTTACGAAGGCGTGCTCTGCGAGCCCAATCGCATCTTCCCCGCCTGCAACCAGCCGCCGATCCTCGGGCTGATCAATTTCGACCAGGTCCACGGAACACGGTACGCCGCCGACGTGATGCCCAAGTTCGCCGCGCAATGGGTTCGCCGCGGCTATACGAACCCTCGGACGGGACAGAACGTTCGCTACGTCTATGTGAAGCAGGGCGTTTTCGAGGAACCAGGCAGCCCGGTGCTGGATGGATGGGCCGGCGCCTGGATGCATGCGTGGAACCCCGAGCTGATGCGGTCGATATACCCTGCGCAGCGCGCCTTGTACGTGGAGAGACTGCTCTCCGGTGCGTACGCCAGATCCGTCCCGGAGTACAACAAAGCGATGCTGTCCCTCGGATTCGGCCAGGTGGCATTCATGGCGGCCGAAGTGGGTGACACCGAGACACGCCGGCGCCTGCTCGACTACGCCGAGCGCAATTTCAATCCGGTGTGGGAAGAGGGTACGTACTACTATCCGCGGAACGACGATTACGCCACCGATGCCCAGGGCAACTCGCATGGCGTGAGCACCTGGACGGGCAATGTACTGGTGGCGCTGGCTCGGCTCGACAAGGGCGATGCCTTCCGTCGGCTTTACAGTGAGCCATGGACACGGGAGCAGCTTGCAGCGCCACAGGTCACGGACGTCGATGATCTGCTGACGAATGTCAGCCAGGCTTACTACGACGCAAAGAAGCGGGCGCTGATCGTCACGGTCAAGCCGGGGCCGGTGAAGGCGGAGCGTACTGCGTTCGCGGTGCGCAGCCTGGATCAGGCGCTGACCTACGCCGTGGTGAAGGACGGACGCATCCTGGGCCGGATTTCGCGGACGTCGCCACGGGCCGGATCGGACGTAAGCTGGCAGCCGGACGGCTCGGTGTCGATCTCGACCGAGTTGGAGGGGCCACATTCGTTCGTTCTCGCTGCCGAGCAGCCGTAGGACCGCTTCGGAGATCTCCGTCCAGCCACAAGTGAAGGTGATCTATGCTGCGGCAAGGCGATGTATCGAGGTCGATTCTGGCCACCACTCTGGTGCTGGGCTGCGGCCTCGGGCCGACCGCATACGCCCAGGATCCGCAATCGCAGCGGGCCGCGCCGTTGAATCTCGAGATCACCGAGTGCGTCGTGTACTCCGCAACGGACACAACGAGGCGTCACGATTGCACGGAAAAGGCGCGCGAGCTATGCAGGGACAACAAGGGCAGCTGTGAGCTGCCGATCGGCCTGGTGCTCAGCGATGGACGCGACATCGACGGCAACAGCGCCACATGGGAGAAGGTACGGGTAGCTTTCCGCTGCGGTCAGGTCAAGCGTATCAACGGGCCGCACGACCAGAACGATCATGCCTCTGCGCTGCTTGCGTGCGGCGGAGCGTGACGTCGGGCGCGTGACTCGAACAGAGGGCCGGAGATGCAGATCAGGGCAGCGGTGGTTCGCGAGAAATCAGGGCCATTCCAGATCGAGTCGGTCGCGATCAATGCCCCAGGGACGACGAAGTTCTCGTAGCGATCGCCGGTGTCGGCGTCTGCCATACGGACCTCGTCTGCCGTGATCAGTACTTCCCCGTTCCGCTGCCGTGTGTCTTCGGACACGAGGGGTCGGGGGTCGTCGAGAAGGTCGGCGCAGCCGTCACCAAGGTCGCCCCTGGCGATCACGTCGTGCTTTCCTTCAACAGCTGCCAGCACTGCGCCAACTGCATCGCGGGCAAGCCCGCGTATTGTCACCAGCTCTATGCATGCAACTTCGCGGGCCGTCGCCCGGACGGCAGCTCGGCGCTCTCGCATGACGGCGCCGTCGTGAACGGGCACTTCTTCACGCAGAGTTCATTTGCAACACACGCGCTTGCGCTGGAGCGGAACACGGTCAAGGTTGGCCGTGACGCACCGCTCTGGCTGCTCGGCCCGCTCGGGTGCGGCGTGCAGACGGGTGCCGGCGCGGTGATCAATGCGCTGCAGGCAAAGGCGGGTTCCACCATCGCTATCTTTGGTGCCGGGACGGTCGGCCTCAGCGCCGTCATGGCCGCCCGCCTCTCCGGCTGCTCGCGGATCATCGCGCTGGATCCCGTCGAGAGTCGGCGCGGACTCGCCTTGGAGCTAGGTGCAACGCACGTGATCGACCCGGCGTCCGGCAATCCCGTGGAGCAGATTCAGGCCATCACGGGCGGGGGCTGCTCGTACTCGCTGGAGTGCACCGGCCTGCCAGCCGTCGTCCGTCAGGCGGTCGAGTGCCTGACGCTGACTGGCGTCTGCGGCGTCATGGGGGTTACCAGGCTCGGCACCGAGATCACCCTCGACATGAACAGCATTCTTTTCGGCCGTGCCGTCAGGGGTATCATCGAAGGCGACAGCGTGCCAGATGAATTCATTCCGCGCCTGGTCGATCTCTATGAGCAGGGCCGATTCCCATTCGACCGACTGGTGACGCCGTTCGCGTTCGATGACATCCAGCAGGCGGTCTCGGCCTCCGAACAGGGACGAGTCGTCAAGCCCGTGCTGAGGATGTGAGCCATAGGGTGGATGGCCCGGGATCGTGAAGTGCGTCCGACACGTCGGGACTTGATCTGGTTTGCATGCGGTTGCGGCTTCGCGGCCCTCGTCGCAGTCCTGTCGTGGTCACGGATCGAGATCACGCCCGTCCGCTTGCAGGAGGCACTGAGCCGTCACCCGGAGTTTCTGGCTGACCACCCGGAGCTCGTCGATGCGGCGCGATCGGTGCTTCAGACTCGCACCTTGGTCTCTCGAGGCGCAGCTAGGGCTGAACTGATCCGCGGCAAGTGGGCGAGCTTCATGCACCCCGCGTCCTCGCCAACGGTCGGCGACCCCGCCGCACCGGCGGCGCTCATCGAGTTCACGGACTATGCATGTGCCCCGTGCAAGACCAGTGCACCGATCGTGCAGCAGGCCGTGGCAGCCCACCCGGGGCTGCGGGTGGCGATCGTGCTGCTCCCGACGGGCGGGGCGATGTCGGAACTCGCAGCTCGCGTCGCACTGGCCGGCTATCGTCAGAATCCTGCGCGTTTCCACGAGTTGCATCGGCTCCTGATGCAGGAATCGGGTCAGCTTACCCAGCAGGGAATCATGAGTGCGGCGGCGGAGGCCGGCCTGGACGTCGAGGAGATTCAACGGGAGATCGGTGCGTCGGAGAATCGCCGGTATCTCGAGCAGGCGCGCGCATTCGCCAGTGACATGGGCGTGTCGGGGGTTCCAGCCTTCGCGATGGAAGCGCAGCTGATTCTGGGCGGCATATCCGCGGCGACCCTGGATGACCTGCTTCGAGCGGGACAGGCAGGCCTGACCGTGTTGTCGACGCCTTTGGAAGGCGAACCGTCGATTGCTCAGTATCTGGCACTCACCGATCAGCACGGCAGGGACGTCAAGGCGAGCGATTTCCGTGGGGCCTGGATGCTGGTGCTCTTCGGGTTCACAAGCTGTCCGGATATCTGCCCGATGACTCTGGCACGCGTCACGGATGTGCTGCGCATGCTAGGGCCTGAAGCGGAACACGTACGGGTGGCGATGATAACGGTCGACGCCGAGCGGGACACACCGGAAGTCCTGCGGCACTATCTTGCGGGATTCGATGCCCGCCTCATCGGGCTGACGGGATCCGCACAGCAACTCGCAGACGCGGCGGGCGCGTTCGGTGCGTACGCCGCTCGGCAAGAGGCATCTCCCGATGGGCCGTATCTGGTCGATCACAGTTCGTCGTTGTATCTGATCGATCCCGTAGGGCGGTTAAACCGGAAATTTTCCTCGGACACCGAGGTTCCGGAGTTGGCGGCCAGCCTGAGGACGCTCATCCGCCGAGAAGTCCGCATCCTGACAGCAGCCCGCGAAACCGCCGTCCGTTCGCTGTCGAGCGGCTCCAGTCGTGGCGAGTGGTTGGGCATGACTTTCCCCCCATGGCGGCCTCTACCAACTGTACCGCTTCGTACGCGGTCCGCATCGGCACGCGACGGCAGTCAGGCTGCATCGTGGAATATCACGCCCAGCGTGAGGCGCTGGCCTGACCGCAGGCGACTGACCCCGTGGCGCATCCTGACGCGATGCGTGCCGCGCGGACCCCGCGCCGGACGCTGGTTGACGGCAAACACGACCGCATCGCCTTGCGCGAGCGGAACGACCTCGACTCGCGACTGCATCCTCGGCCGTTGCTCCGTCAGCACGAACTCGCCCCCCGTGAAGTCACGCCCGGGCTGCGAGAGGAGGACGGTGACCTGTAACGGGAAAACGTGCTGGCCGTACAGGTCCTGGTGCAGGCGGTTGTAATCGTCTACGCCGTACTTGAGGAGGAGCGGTGTGGGCCGCGTCTGTCCCGCCGCATGACAGCGGGCCACGTAAGTCGCGTGGTCGGCCGGATAGCGTGTGTCCTCGCCCAGGGCTTCGCTCCAGCGATTCGCGATCGGCGCCAGGTGCCGGTAGAGCGCCGTGCGCAATGCCTGGACCAGGGGAGGCAGCGGGTAGGCGAAATACTTGTACTCGCCCCGCCCGTAGCCATGGCTCTCCATGACCACCCGGCTCCGGTGGACGCCCTCGATGTCATAGAGAGCCACGAGCTCCGAGCACTGCCGGGCGGCCAGCAGTCCTTCGATGACCGCATTGCCGTGCTCTTCGAGGTCGTGGGCGATCCGTGGCCAGTCGAAGGCGAGGGTCCGCGCGCGGCCTCCGCGGCCAGCTGCGCCTCAGCCGTCGTTACGGAGCTACGAACTGGCCCGCCATCCGTGCCCGGACGACGGATCGGTGCTTCGGCCGACATCCTTCTTCCTCGCAGATGCTGATCGGTCGATGCCAATGCTGCGCCTGGCGTGGTTCGCCCGCACTTCGCTTCCTGTGCTTGAATTCGACCGTCGCCGGAAGACGCGCCCGCCACCGCCTCATTTAGAACCGGACCGGACTTGTCGCTTTTGACAAAATACCGCCCGAGAAATATGGTCGACTCAGACCACAGCAAAACACCGTCGCACCCTTTGTCGCAGTTACCGCCTTCGCCGCTTCCCGCGGCCATCATTCAACCAATTGAATACTGCAGCCTTTCGGCCTTCGTGTTCGTTCTCGAGTGCCGGGGCGCCGAGTTCGACCCGGAGCAGCTGCGGCAGGATCTTGCTTCGACCGGACGCGCTTTCGGCGTCGCTGAAATGCTGGCGGCAGCCTGGGCCCACGGGTGCGAAGCATGGCAGCACACCTGCGCATGGGAGGAGCTCGTGGCGATGCCGTTCCCCGCGCTGGCCGAGCTGCGCGACGGGCGGTTCCTGGTGGTCGGGGCGTTTGCGGATGACCGCGTCCTGCTCCAGGACCCCCGCCGACTCGCGCATGCAACCGTGCTCACCCGAGAGCAGTTCCTCGCCAGCTGGAGCGGCCGCCTGGTCCTGTTGACGACTCCCGGGTGCCGCCACGCCCAGTAGACTCGTTGCGCGACTAGACCACGCGACCGCGTCGCCCGCCGCGCAGAAAGTCCTCGACGTTCGCCGCCATTTCATCGATGCAGCGCTGCCGCGCCTCGCGCGCGCCCCACGCGACGTGTGGCGTCACGATCAGGTTGGGGATGTCGGGCGCAAGCAGGGGATCGCCGTCGATCGGCGGTTCCTGTCGCAGCACATCGATCGCCGCGCCGCCCAGCCGCCCGGCGCGCAAGGCCGCGGCCAGCGCCGCCCCGTCCACCAGCGCGCCGCGCGCCGTGTTGATCAGCACCGCATCCGGTTTCATCCGGGCGAGCGCCCGGGCGTCGATCATCCCGGTCGTGGACGGCGTCAGCGGGCAGTGCAGCGAGAGCACGTCGACCTCGCCGAGCAGCGCGTCGAGATCCATGCGGCCTGGGCGCCGCTCGCCGCCGGGCCGGTTCGCGACCCGGAGTTCCATTCCGAAGGCCTGCGCCGCCCGGCCCGTGGCCTTGCCCAGCGTGCCATAGCCCACCACGCCGAAGCGCCGGCCGGTCAGCTCACGGATCGGGTAGTCGAGCAGGCAGAACTGCCCGCCTCTCTGCCAGGCGCCCGATCGGACCAGCGCGTCGTACTCGCGGAGCCGATGGGTCAGCAGCAGGAGCACGCCCATCACGTGCTGCACGACCGAGGCGGTGCAGTAATCGCGCAGGTTGCACACGGCGATGCCCTGGTCGCGCGCGCCGTCGAGGTCGACGTTGTTGGTGCCGGTGGCCGCCAGCGCAATCAGCTTGAGGGTCGGCGTGGCGGTCATGATCTCGCGCGTGATACGGAGCTTGTTGACGAGCACGACGCCGGCGTCGGCGACGACGTGCCCGATGTCCGCTTGCGCGGTCTGCGGCCGAAGCTCGAGCGAAGGCAGCACGCGCACGAGCCGCGCCGGATCGAGGTCGTCGCCGTAGCTCACCGTCGCGTAGTCGAGGAAGACCGCATGCATGGGCCCGCACCTCCCGGCGGTAGCCCCACAACTGAGACGCGCAAAACGTTTTCGCGGCAAGGACTTACGGTTGTCAAGCAGCCGCCCCCCGGAGCGGCTAAACTATCGCGGCTTTTTACAACCCCAACGCCGCGGTAAGCCAATGATGGACAACGCTTCTTCCGGGCGCGTCGAGCACGCGCCCGTCAACTGGGTTACGACCGTTGTCTTCACCCTGACACCGCTGGTCGCGCTGACCCTCGTGCCCTGGTACGGGTTCACGCATGGCTACAGCCTGGCCGCCTGGATCTCCTTCGTGCTGATTCTCGCGGCGACCGGGATGGCGATCACTTCCGGCTATCACCGTCTCTGGGCGCATCGTACCTACCAGGCGCACTGGTCGGTGCGGCTGGTCTACATGTTCTTCGGCACGATGGCGCTGCAGCAAAGCGTGCTGATCTGGGCGTCGCAGCACCGCATGCACCATCGCTTCGTCGACGACGTCGATCGCGACCCTTACAGCGCGAAGCGCGGTTTCTGGTTCTCGCACATCGGCTGGATCCTGCGCAATTACCCGAGTGGCGAGCCGGACTTCACCAACGCGAAGGACCTGGAGCGCGACCCGATGGTGATGTTCCAGCATCGCTGGTACGTGCCGCTCGCCGTCGGGCTCAACTTCGGAGTGCCGCTCGCGATCGGTTTCGCCGTCGGCGACCCGATCGGCGTCTTCCTGCTCGGGGGCGTGCTGCGCCTCGTGGTGAACCACCACTTCACCTTCTTCATCAACTCGCTCGCCCACATGTGGGGCTCGCAGCCGTACACCGACGAGAACACGGCGCGTGACAATGGCGTGCTCGCGCTCTTTACCTACGGCGAGGGCTACCACAACTTCCACCACATCTTTCAGAACGACTACCGCAACGGCGTGCGCTGGTGGCAGTACGACCCGAGCAAGTGGCTGATCGCCACCCTGTCGTGGGTGGGGCTCGCGAGCGATCTCAAGCGCGTGCCGAACATGTGGATCCAGCGCGCGCAGCTCGCGATGCAGTTCAAGCGAATGGAACGCGCCTTCGAACGGAAGCGCTCGCACCGGCCGGACGAGCAGTTCGAGCGCTTGAAGGCGCGCGCCGGTGAAGAAGCCGCAGCCTTCCGCAAGGCGCTCGAAGAATGGGCCCGGGTGCGCGAGGAGTGGGTCGCCGACGGCAAGCGCCGCCTGCTGCAGAAGTGGGAAGAGGCCAGCTTCCGCTCCCGCCTGCGCGAGATCGAGCTTCGGCTGCGCATGCAGCGCCGCCGCCTGCGGATCATGACGAAGGCGTACGCCTGACGAACTGGCGTGCCCTTTCTCTACCTCCGCGCCGACTCGAGCAACGCATCGAGCGCCGGCCGGTCGAAATAGCGGCCGCGTAGCACGACCGCGGCGATTGCCCTGGTCGCGCCAATCTCCTCGAGCGGGTTGCGCACAAGAAGGAGCAGGTCGGCCGTCTTGCCCGCCTCGATCGACCCGTACCGCTGCTCGAGTCCGAAGAACTTCGGCCCGGCGAGGATGGCCGACTGCAGCGCCTGCAGCGGCGTCAGCCCGCGCTCGACGAACAGCGCCAGTTCCTCGTGCAGGCCTATCCCCGGGTAGTTGAACGAGTTGAGGTAGCCGGCATCGGTTCCCGCCATGATGGTCACGCCCGCCGCCTGCAGCATTGGCAGCACCGCCGCGACCTGCTCGTAGCGGCGATGCCGGCGCTCGATCGCCGCGGCGTCGTCCCGCGATGCACGCTCGACCCGCCAGGCGTAGGTCGCCCGGAGACCGGGCCCGATGTAGGCGAGGTACGGGTCGCGGCTGTGATCGTCGCGATCGAGAAAGGCGATGATCCGACTGCCGTTCAGGGTCGGGGTCACGAACGTGCCACGCGCTGCCAGCCTGCGATACGCAGCCATCGCGTGCTCGCGGTCGAAGCTCACCGCCAGCTTGTCTGAAGCCTCGTCACGAGTCATGCGTGCGGCCGCGAACTCGGCCACGATTGTCGACTCGGCGGTCGAACCAGCCTTGAGGGCGTAATCGAGGTGCTCGATCGAGGTGAGGCCGGCCGCGGTGACCTGCTCGATCGTGAGGGACATCGGCACATGCGCCGAGGTCCGCAGCCCGCGCCGGGCCGCTTCGCGGACGGCGTAAAGATATGTCTCCGGCGCCAGCGTATTGTCCGTGATCTTGACGAAGTCGACTCGCATCGCCTGCAGGCGGTCCAGGGCGGCGTCGACTTCAGCGGGCGTGCCGACCTCGATCGTGCCTTTCCAGAGCGGGCGATAACCCTCGAGCTTCGGGCCGGAGGTGAAGATCGTCGGGCCGAGCAATGCGCCGTCCGCAATCGCGTCGCGCCATGCGAGCACATGTTGCGAGAGATCCCCTGCGGCATCGCGGACGGTCGTGACCCCGTTTGCCACGTAGAGCGGCAGGAGCGCCTGGTTCTCGGCGACCAGTTCATTGCCCCCGCCGAAGTGCACGTGCATGTCCCAGAGACCCGGCATCAGGAACCGGCCGGCCGCATCGATGGTGTGCGCGGCATCGAAGCGCCGGCCCAGCTCGCCATCCCCGACCGCGATGATCGTGCCGCTGCGCACGACGATCGTTCGGGCGGGATGCAGCGTGCCGTTGCGGACGTCGATGATCGTCGCAGAGTGGATCAGCAGGTCGGCCGGTTCGGCCGCGGCGGCCGCCGTGCCGGCGAGCGCGAGCAGGAGGACGGCGAAAGACGAAAAAGGGGACAGGTTTATCCTTCCAGCGGGAATGTTCGGTCCCCAGTTCACCCGGGCCCCGGATCTAGTCGCGGAAGTTGGTGTACTGCAGGGGCATGTCGAAGCCGCCCTTTCGCACGAGCGCGATCACCGACTGAAGATCGTCACGGCTCTTGCCCGAGACGCGCACCTGCTTGTCCTGGATCGCGGCCTGGACCTTGAGCTTCGAGTCCTTCACCAGCCGCTGGATCTTTTTGCCGAGCTCGGTGTCGACGCCCTGACGGAGGGTGATCGTCTGCTTCGCCGTCTGGCCGGTGACGACCGGCTCGTCGATCTTGAGGCAGGCGAGGTCGATGCCGCGCTTGGCGAGCTTGAGCTTCAGGATCTCGAGCATCTGCTTGAGCTGGAAGTCCGCCTGGGCCGACAGGATCACGGTCGCGCCCTGCTGCTCGAACTCGGCACCCGTGCCCTTGAAGTCGAAGCGCTGCGCGACCTCGCGGCTGGCCTGGTCGACCGCGTTGGTCACCTCGTGCAGGTTCACCTCGGAGACGATGTCGAACGAGGGCATGCGTTCAACCCATGTGCAGGCCGCCGTTCAGGGAGAAATCCGCGCCAGTCGCGAAGGCCGACTCATCTGAGGCGAGCCAGGCGACGATGGACGCGATCTCCTCGGGCTCGCCCAGGCGCTTGACCGGGATCGAGCTTACGATCCCGGCAAGGATCTCCGGCTTCACCGAGCGCACCATGTCCGTGCCGATGTAGCCGGGCGAGACGGTGTTGACCGTGACCCCGCGCCCGGCCACCTCCTGCGCGAGCGCCATCGTGAAGCCGTGAATCCCGGCCTTGGCCGTCGAGTAATTGGTCTGCCCGAACTGGCCCCTCTGCCCGTTGACCGACGAGATGTTGATGATCCGGCCCCAGCCGCGGTCCAGCATCCCGTCGATCACCTGCTTGGTGACGTGGAACAGGCTGTTGAGGTTGGTCTCGATGACCTGGTGCCACTGCTCGTTGCTCATCTTGCGGAACGTGCAGTCGCGGGTGATGCCCGCGTTGTTGACCAGGATGTCGATCTCGCCCGCCTCGCGGCGCGCGCGTTCGATCGCCTCGCGCGTCGAATCCCAGTCGCCGACGTTGCCTGCGGCGGAGTACACCTCGTGGCCCTCCGCGCGCATCTCCTCCAGCCAGCGCTCGCGGCGCGGCGAGCCCGGCCCGCAGCCCGCAATGACGACGTGACCGGCGGCGGACAGCCGCCTGCAGATCGCGGTCCCGATGCCGCCCATGCCACCTGTGACCAGCGAAACGCGTCGCTTGGCGTTCATGACTGCCTGCCCTCCCGGCCCTGCGAAATGGGGACATTCTCCATTTCGCATGCGGTGCTTGTCGACCGCCTCGCTGGCCGTCGAAATGGAGAATGTCCCCATTTCTACAGCACCGCGTCGGGATTGCGCACCGCCTGAAGGCGGGCGGCGCCCGACGTCGACGACCAGATCTCGCCGTCGAGCGCGCCACGCGCATCGACCGTGGCGCGCAGCAACACCGCCGTGCTGCCATCGAAGCGCGACAGGTAGAGATCCTCGTCGTGGATCTCGCCGACCAGCAGCGGGCCCTCGGCCTCGCGAGTCCGGATGCGGCCGCTCACGCGCTCGAAGCGCTGCAGGAACTCGGCGACGCCCGACGTGCCCGCCAGGCCGTCGCGCGAGACCACGACCGACCAGCGACCCTGCACGTCGGCGTTGTCGGTGAGCGGCTCCTCGAAGAAGCGATGGGTCTTGCCGAACTCGGCGCGCAGCGGCAGCGTCACGGGCGGGCCGGCGCCCTGCGGCATCGCGAGCTCGCCCTCGAGAACCCTGCGCCGGATGCGCAGCTTGAGCGCCGCGGTCGACCCCGGCAGCGTGGCGCGGAGTGTCGTGCCCTCGACCACGACGTCATCGATGCGCACGCGCTCCTCTCCGTTGATGAGAGACAGCACGAAGCGATCGGACTCCTTCGCGACGTCGAGCCCGAAGGGCAGCTCGCCCACCGGCGTGTCGAGCGCCGCCCGGTAGCTGCCTGGCCGCAGGCTGCGGTCGAAGTAGTCGCAGGCCGCGAGGGTCGCGAACGCGACGCAGAGCGCCGCCGTCGCCGCGAACGACGGAGCCCGGCGCCGCACGGACATCGGGACCGAGCGACTCACAGCTTCAACGCTGCCTTGAGCTTGTCGACGAGATCCTCCCCGCCGTGCTTGCGAACGTGCTCCATCACGATCGGGCCGAACTTCTTCGCGGTGTCGAGATCGACGCCGAGCTCGGTAAAGGAGGCGGCGAGACCGGCCCACCGCCCCGCCGTGCTGTTGCGGCCGCCGAGCAGCGAGCCCAGGCCGCCGGCGAGCGAGCTGAGCGCGCTCGGTGGCGGCGCGCTCTTGAGCAGCTTGTCCGCGCCGGGCACGTCCCGGACGAACGCGGCGAAATCCCGCGCGTTCAGGTTCTGCTGCCCGGCCCGCAGGATCGCGACGAGCCCGCCCTGCGCCTGCTTCCTGTTGACGCCGAGCTCTTTGCTGAGCTGCTTGACCAGGTCGTCCATCCGCGAATCCTCCCCCTAGGCCGACCACACCAGCGCGATGTCCTCTACGCCCAGGTCCGACTTGCGTGGCCGGACGGTCACCGATTCGACCTGTATCGTCGCCGGGTCGAACTGCGTCGTGAGCGCGGCGATTTCAGCCGTAAGCTCCGCCTCGACCGCGGACGCCTGCTCGCGCAGGGACTGCGCATCCGCCTGGGCGTGCTCGACATCCGCGCGCTCCTTCGAGACGCGCCCGATCCGCCGCGCCGCCGTGGAGGCCTTGGCGATCGCGCCGCCGCGCCGTCCCCCGAACAGGGCGCCCAGCACGCTGCCACCCACCGACAGCACGGAGGACGTGGTCTCGCTGCTCGGCCTGGGCGCGTTCGCGCTCGACCTTCTGTTCCGCCCGACGCTGCCGGTCCTCGAGCGCCGCGAGCCTCTTCGCAAACCTGGCGCGCAGTTCGGCGACGGCGGCGTCGCGCTTCTCGCGCAGGTCGAGGGCGAGCTGGGCCCGGAAGTCGCCTTCCGTGCCGCCGGGCGCGGCCGTGCGCTTCAGTGCCGGGCAGCGGTACACCTGCAGCGCGCAGTTGCGGTACACGTGATCGGCGAGCTGCCTGGCCCAGCCGCCGTAGGCGCGGGGCGAGAGCAGGCTGCCCGGCACATCCTCGAAAGCCGCAGCGGCCGGCGGGTTGTCCCGCAACTGGATCGCCGATTCCTCGAACACCTGCGCCGTGGACCAGTCGGGGGCCGACTGGCCGGCCGGCGCGAGGTAGAAGCGGGTCTGCCAGGCGTCCAGGCCCGCCTTCGCATCGACGAAGTGCGCTCGCACCCGGGCGCCGACGTGAGCGCGGTAGCTGGCCGGGCCGGCCCCGTCCGTTACCCGAAAGCGTTCGGTGACACCCGCCTGCACGATCGGGCGAGCCTGGGTGCGGGCTGAGCCGCTTGGCTGCGCGGCCGGCGCCGGTGCCCCGGCGGACACCTGCGACACCGCAGGCGAAGATGGCGCCGCGTTCGCGGCCGCGCCCCGGCTTGCGGCGGGCGTGAGTCTGCTGATCTCCGCAAGCGTCAACGGCCCCCGCAGGTACGACATCGCCCAGCGCGTCCGGAAGAGCACCGGGGCCTCGTCGTGGACGTTGCGCATGAGAAAGGTGCGCTGCGCCAGGCTCGCCATCATGCTCGTGATGCTCGCGCGGTCGAGGCCCTTGGCGGCGTCGGTGCCGAGCAGGCCCTCGATCACGCGTTCCCGGTCGCGCTCGGTCTGCAGCCGGCCGATGAACCAGGTCCCGGCATTGCCGAGCCCCTTGTAGTCGAGGTCCACCGGATTCTGCGTGGCGAACACCACGCCGAGGCCGAAGGCCCGCGCCTGCTTCATCAGTGTCAGCATCGGCTGCTTCGACGGCGGCATGGCCACCGGCGGGAAGTAACCGAAGATCTCGTCCATGTAGAAGATCGCGCGCAGGCTCGTCGTGCCTGATTGGCGCCGCATCCAGGCGACCAGCTCGTTCGCCACCAGCGTCACCACGAACATCCGCTCCGCGTCGTTCAGGTGGGCGATCGAGATGATCGAGATCCGCGGCTTGCCGTCGGCGGTGTGCAGCAACCGCTGGATGTCGAGCGGGTCGCCCTCGAGCCATGCGCCGAACCCGGGCGAGGCGAGCAGGCCGTTGATCGAGAGCGCAAGCTCGGTGCGTTCCTTTGCAGGGAAGAAGCTCTCGACGTCGAACACGCCGATCCTGTCGAACGGCGGCTTCTGCACGGCCGCGATCAGCCCGGCGAGGTCGGCGTCCTCGCCCTTGCGCCAGGTCGCGTCGAGGAGCGCCGCGAGCAGGATGTGCTCGCGGCTCCGGATCGGGTCGGCATCGATGCCGAGCAGGCCGAGCAGGCCGGAGACTGCCCCGCCGATGCGCTCCTTGAGCGCGGTCGTGTCGGCAAGTACCGCGCCATCCGGGGCCGCGAAGGAGCGCAGGACCGAGAGGGGCCGGCCGGCTTGTGAGCCGGGCGTGTAGATCGAGATCTCGGCTGCGGCTCGCAGCCGCCGGATCCGCTCGCCGTCCTGGCCCCACTCGGCCAGGCCCTTGCGCCAGCTCTCGGCGGTCGCGGCGGCAAACTCGACGACGCTCTGGCCCTTGCGGCTGGCCTCGCCGGCGTCGACCCAGGGCTCGTAATCGGCGGGCTTCAGATCGGGGAAGGTCAGCAGCAGGTTGCCGAGGTCACCCTTGGGGTCGATGACGATCGCAGGGACCGAGTCGAGGGCTGCTTCCTCGAGCAGGGAGATGCAGAGGCCAGTCTTGCCGCTGCCCGTCATGCCGATGCAGACGGCGTGGGTCGTCAGGTCCCTGGAGTCGTATAGCAGATCCGCGCCAAGCTCTTGTTTTTGCGGATCAAATTCCTTGCCGAGATAGAAGACCCCGAGCTTTTCGTAATCGGGCTGCCCATCCGCGATTCTAGGGGAAAGGGGACATTCTCCATTTGCCGCGCATGATCCCGCGAGCCACGAAATGGAGAGTGCCCCATTTCCCGCGCATGCCTGGTCGGCGGCAGGGACCCCTTTCCAGGTAGCAGAAATGAGGCTTGTCCCCGGAATGTCACCGGCATGCGACTGACATGATGACCGGCCGTACCTAGCATGCCCCTGCGCAACAAGCCGACGCCGGCACGGACCCACGCATGTCCATCGAGCTCGACCAGGTCACCAAGCGCTACCAGTCCGTTCCGGTCGTGAACGACGTCTCCATCGAGGTCGCCGAGGGGGAGTTCCTGGTCCTGCTCGGCCCGAGCGGCAGCGGCAAGAGCACGCTGCTGCGCGCCATCGCCGGGCTCACCGAGATCGACCGCGGCCGCGTATCGCTGCACGGCCGCGACGTCACGCACGTCTCGGCGCGCGAACGCGAAGTCGGCTTCGTCTTCCAGCACTACGCCCTGTTCCGCCACATGACCATCGGCGAGAACATCGAGTTCGCGCTCCGGGTCCGGCACGCCCGGGCCTCCGAGCGCCGGGCGCGCAGGCAGGAGCTGCTGCGGCTGGTGGCGCTCGAGGGCATGGACGATCGGCTCCCGGCGCAGCTCTCGGGCGGGCAGCAGCAGCGCATCGCGGTCGCGCGCGCGCTTGCCCACAGGCCCAAGGTGCTCCTGATGGACGAGCCCTTCGGCGCGCTCGACGCGAAGATCCGCGAGGAGCTTCGCCGGACCATCCGCCAGATCCAGCGCGAGCTCGGCATCTCGACCATCCTCGTGACCCACGACCAGGAAGAGGCCTTTGCCCTGGCGGATCGCATCGGTGTCATGCACCAGGGTCGCTTGCTCGAGTGCGGCAAGCCGGACGACCTCTACACGCGCCCCGCGACCCGGTTCGTGTCGACCTTCCTCGGTGCCGCTAACCTGCTGCTCGGCTATCGCAGCACCGACGGCATCCGCTTCGCGCCGCCGCAGACCGCCCCGTCCGCGAAGACGCCGCCGGTACACGAGATCGTCACGGTCCTGCGGCCGGAGGAAGTCGAGCTGGCGTCGAATCAAAAGGACATCCGCTCCACCTTCGTCGGGCACGCGCGCGTCGAGGAGGTGCTCTTCGGCGGGGCGGTCGAACGCCTGCGCGTACGCATGCTCGACGGCACGGTCGCCGCGGCCGTCCCGAACGGCGCCAACCCCGGCGGCGGGACGCTGATGGAGGTGACGCGCGCGCTGCCGGAGAAGCGCGTGCTGCCTGTCGCGCCGGGCCAGCGCGTCGCGGTGGGCGCGCGTCGGATCCATGTCCTCCCGACGCCGGTCTCGAGCTTCAGCGCGGTTGCGGCCTCCGAGGAGGCCTGTGCGCGCATTGCGAGCGCGCCGCTCCTCCAGGCGCTGTCCTCGCGCATGCTCACCCGTATCAACCACCGCATCGAGCCCGCCCTCGGCCAGCCGCCGAACGGCAAGCCGGTGCGCGCGATCGCGCCCCCGGGCGTGGCCGCGGTCGAGGCCGGCCCCGGCGGCGCTGCACGCGTCGAATGGTTGCTGCGCCACGGCGCCTCGCAGGTCCTGTGCCTCGATCCCGCACTGACGGTCCCGGCGCGCGTCGTGATCCACGCCGCGTCGGATGCAGCCCTGCGCCCGACGCTGGCCGTCGCCTCGAGCCTGCTGCGCAACCTCCCCGCCGAGGCCGCGTTCCTCGACATCCATCCGGAGGAGCCGGTCGAGGACGAACGCGCAGTGCAGTTGCGCCACCTGCTCGATACGCGTTCCGAGGCGGCCGCGGTGCATGGGCTCGACGTGCGCACCGAGCTGCGCTTCGGCGATCCCGCGATCGAGCTCGGCAAGGAGCTCGGCCCGGACGGCGACGCGCTGCTGATCATGGGTCTGCCGCTCGCCTCCTCGGCCGAAGCCTGGCAAAGGCTGCGGCCACTCGCGGCCCTGCTCGATGCGCGCGCGGGCAGTCCCGTCCTGATCGTGCGCGCGGCCTCATGAGCCGGTTTCGCCAGCCGAGCATCCTGCCGGGCTTCGGGCTGACGCTCGGTTTCACGACGTTTTTCCTGAGCGCGATCGTGCTGATCCCGCTCGCGGCGCTGATCATCAAGGGCGGCTCTCCCAGTTTCGCGGAGCTCAGGGAGATCCTGCTCGATCCGCGCGCCGTCGCCTCGTATCGGCTGAGCTTCGGCGCGGCGCTGCTCGCCGCGGTCGTCAACGCGGTCTTCGGCTTCATCGTCGCCTGGACACTGGTGCGCTACGAATTCCCCGGACGCCGGTTCGTGGACGCGCTGATCGACCTGCCGTTCGCACTGCCGACGGCCGTGTCGGGCATCGCGCTCACGGCGGTGTTCGCGCCCAACGGCTGGCTCGGGCAGAAGCTCGCGGCCTTCGGCGTGCAGGTCGCCTATACCTGGGTCGGGGTCGTCGTGGCGCTGATCCTGATCGGGCTGCCGTTCGTCGTGCGCTCGGTCCAGCCGGCGCTGATCGAAGTGCAGCGCGACCTCGAGGACGCTGCGGAGACGCTGGGCGCGGGGCCCTGGCAGATCTTCCGCCGCATCATCCTGCCCGCGGCCCTGCCGGCGCTGCTGACCGGCTTCACGCTCGCCTTCGCGCGCGGCATCGGCGAGTACGGCTCGGTCGTGTTCATCTCCGGGAACCTCCCGATGAAGACCGAGATCACGCCGCTCCTGATCGTGATCAAGCTCGAGCAGTTCGAGTACCAGGCGGCGGCGGCGCTCGGGCTCGCGATGCTGGTGATGTCATTCGTCATGCTGTTCGCCATCAATCTCGTGCAGGCCTGGGGCCGGCGCCGCCAGGTCGCGGCGGGTGCGCTGATGGCGGGCGCCGCTCACGTCGTCGAGGACCGGCGCCGCGTCCCGAAGCGGGTACGCGCGGCGCGCGCCGTGCTCATCCTCGTGGCGGTCGCCTTCCTCGGGCTGCTGCTGATCGCGCCGCTCGCGATGATCCTGATCCAGGCGCTGGCGAAGGGCGCGGCCGTCTTCGTCGGCAGCTTCGCCGACCCGGACACGATCGCCGCCATCAGGCTGACCTTGCTCACCGCCGCCATCGTCGTCCCGCTCAACACGATCTTCGGCATCTGCGCCGCATGGGCGATCGCCAAGTTCGAGTTCAAGGGCAAGAGCCTGCTGATCACGCTGATCGACCTGCCGTTTGCGATCTCGCCGGTCGTCGCGGGTCTGGTGTACGTCCTGCTGTTCGGCGCGCACGGCTGGTTCGGCGCGTGGCTCCAGGCGCGCGACATCTCGATCATCTTCGCGCTGCCGGGCATCATAATCGCCACTTTGCTCGTGACCTTCCCCTACGTGGCGCGGGAGCTGATACCGCTGATGCAGCAGCAGGGCAGCGATGAGGAGGAGGCCGCGATCACCCTCGGGGCCGGCGCCTGGACGACCTTCCTGCGCGTAACGCTGCCCAAGATCCGCTGGGCCCTGCTGTACGGGATCATCCTGTGCAACGCGCGGGCCATGGGCGAGTTCGGCGCCGTGTCGGTCGTCTCCGGTCACATCCGCGGCCTGACCACGACCATGCCCCTGCACGTGGAGATCCTGTACAACGAGTACGACTTCGTCGGGGCCTTCGCGGTGGCTTCGCTGCTGGCGCTGCTCGCGATCGTGACGCTGGTCATAAAGACCTTCGTCGAGTGGCAGTCCGCGCGACGGATGGCCTGAGCCGTGCCCAAGCTGCCGTCGATGCGCGTGGCGGATCTGCGCGAGCTGCGTGCGGGCCCGATGACGCTCGGCCGTCTGCTCGCGCTCGTGATGGCCAGCCTTGCAGTCGCCGTGATGGCCGGGTTGTGGTGGCTGTCGGCCGGGCTGCTGCGCGACCAGGCCGAGGAGCAGGCCCTCAGCCGCGTCCAGCTCGCCGGTCTTGCGGCGCGCGACCATATCCGGCGCACGAGCGAGGACGGGCTCACGGCAGCGAAGCTGCTCGCCAGCCGTCCGACGCTCCGAAGGCTCGTCATGGAAGCTCGGCCCGAGCCGCTCGGCCCGTTCCTGCAGCGCTTCTGCACCACCAGCGGGTACGACGGCTGCGCCCTGCTGTACCGCGCGCAACCGATCGCGACTTCCGGCCGCGCGCTGCCCTGGACAGCCATGCTTGCCGCGGCCGAGGAACAGGGCGAACGCTTCATGCTGACCGATCCCGCCGCGCCCGACGGCTTGATCGGCTCCGCGGTCAGCGTACCGGGTCTGCCCGGCGTGCGCGTCGTCGTCGCGCGCCTGCTCGACGATCGCCTGGAGCGGGCGATCCGCACGGAAACCCGCGAGGACGTGAGGCTGGTGCAGCTCACGAACTGGCTCGACACGGTCGACAAACCGATGCGCGAGCTGCATTCCGCGGCCTTGGCCGACGGGCAGTTCGACGCGCGGTACGTCGAAGGGCTCGACGTCTATGCGGCCAGCGTGCCGATTCTCGCCTCGACCGGGGAGGGCGTGGCGCTGATCGAGGTTCGCCTGCCGGGTGCGGTCGTCGAGAACTCCGTCGGTCGCTTCCTGCGCCGCCTGGCCCTGATCGCGCTCATCGTCGGCGGGTTGGCGGTCGCGGCCGGGGTCGCGCTGGGCCGCCGCATCGCGGAGCCGCTGCGCGCGATCATGCGCTCGGCGGTGCGGCTCGGGCAGGGCGATTTCTCCGCGTCGATCCCGGTCGGCGGCAGCTCCGAGACGCAGGCGCTTGCGCGCACCATGGAGAACATGCGGCGGAACCTCATTGAGCTCACCACCGAGCTGCGCCAGCGCGAGGCCGAAGCGCAGGCGGTGCTCGCCGGCGTGGTCGAGGGCGTGTTCGCGGTGGACGCGGCGCGCACCATCCGCTACGTGAATCCGCAGGCCGCCAGGATGCTCGGCCTGGAGCCCGGCGAGGCCATCGGCCGCTTCTGCGGCGACGTACTGCGTCCCGTCGGGCCCGACGGCAAGCGACCCTGCGAGACCGACTGCCCGATTCTGCGGGCGCGTGCGGACGGCTCGGGGCGGGCCACCGAGGAGCTCACGCGCGCGGACGGGACGCGGCGCACCGTGGTGATCACGAGCTCCGAGTCGGTCGACGGCATGCAGGTGCAGGTGATGCGCGACGAAACCGAGCTCGAAGCCGTGCGCCGTGCGCGGGATTTCGTGCTGGCCAACATCGCGCATGAGTTCCGCACGCCGCTCGCCGCGCAACTCGCGTCGATCGAGCTGCTGCACGACGGACTCGGCCAGATGTCGCAGGAGGAGCTGCAGTCGCTGGTCGCCTCGCTGCAGCGCGGCACGCTGCGCCTCACCCGGCTCATCGACAACCTGCTCGAAAGCGTGCGCATCGAGTCCGGGCAGCTCTCCATCCGCCGTCAGCCCGTGGCGCTGCCGCAGGTCGTCGAGGATGCCGCCGAGATGCTCGGTGGGCTCTTCACGCAGCGACGGCAGCTGCTCGAAATCGACCTGCCCCCGGACATGCCGATGGTCGAGGGCGACGCGCCACGGCTCACGCAGGTGCTGGTGAACCTGCTTGCCAACGCGAACAAGTTCGGCCCCGAGGACAGCACGATCCGCGTCGGCGGCGGGAGCGAAAGCACGACCGTGAGCCTCTGGGTCGAGGACGAGGGGCCCGGTGCGCCCGGGCTCGAACAGGGGTCGATCTTCGATCGCTTCTATCGGTCCGCCGATGCCGAGCCCGAGCCGCGCGGGCTCGGGCTCGGGCTCTGGATCGTGCGCTCGATCGTGGAGCGTCACGGCGGTGCGGTGGCGGCCGGTCGCGGTTCCGAGGGCCGCACGCGGTTCACCATCACCCTGCCCGCCGGGAAGGGCGAACCATGAAGATCCTGATCGTCGACGATGACCACGACCTGCTCGCGCTCGTGGGGTTCGCCTTGCGGCAATCGGGCTACGTCGTCGTCGAGGCCGGAGACTTCGCGTCCGCGATGCGGGTATTCATGGCCGAATCGCCCGACCTTGCGGTGCTCGACATCAACCTGCCGGGCGGCAGCGGGTTTGCGATCTGCGAGGCGATCCGCACCCGCTCGCGCATCCCGGTGATGATGCTGACGGTGCGTGGCGAGGAGGAGGACCTCGTGCGCGCGCTCGATCTCGGTGCGGACGACTATCTCACCAAGCCCTTCAGCCCGCGGACGCTGCTCGCGCGGGTCAAGGCGCTGCTGCGCCGCGCCGGGATCGAGACCGGCGGTGCGATGTCGGCGGGCGACCTTGCACTCGACCTCGAGGCGCACTCGGTCCGCATCGCGGGCGCCGAGCCGATGCGGCTCACCAAGCTCGAGACGCGGCTGATGCAGATCCTCATCGCCAACGCCGGGCACGTGGTCGGCACCGAGCGGCTGCTCACGCACGTCTGGGGCCATCGCGGCAGCGGCGACCGGCAGCTGCTCAAGCAGCTCGTGCGCCGGCTGCGCCAGAAGATCGAGGTCGACGCCGCGGAGCCGCGATACCTGCAGACCGAGCCCGGCGCCGGCTACCGCCTGACCGCCTGAAAACGGGGACATTCTCGATTTTCAGGTCAACGATCGACGCTACGACATTCACTTCGCGAAAATCGAGAATGTCCCCGTTTGCTGCGACATCGCTACGCACCATCGTCATCGTCGGCGGCGGTTTCAGCGGGACCGTGCTCGCCACGATGCTCCTGCGCCGGCCGCATCCGGGCTCGACGCGGCTCGTGGTAATCGAGCGTGGATCGCGGATCGGTCGCGGCGTCGCCTTCGCGCAGCGCGACCATCCGTATCTCCTGAATGTCCCCACCGGGCGGATGTCGGCGAACCCGGACGACCCGCTCGAGTTCCTGCGCTTCGCCCGGCGACGTGAACCCGACGTCGACGCGGAGAGCTTCGTGCCACGCGACTTGTATGGCGACTATCTCGAGGAATCGCTGCTCGCAGCGCAGCTCGCCGCGCCTGGCAACGTGCGGCTGGACGTGATCCACGCGAGCGTGACCGCGATACACAGGCGCCGCCGCGACCTGCCCCTGCGTCTCACGCTGGACAACGGGACGGAGTTGCACGGCGACGCCGTCGTACTCGCCCTCGGCAATCCGCCGCCGCGCCGGCTCGCGGTCGCCGATCCCCTGGCCGGGCACCCGGCCTATGTCGAGGATCCGTGGACCATGCCCGCGGACGTCGGCTCTGGTGACCGCTTGTTCCTGGTCGGCACGGGACTCACGATGGTCGACGTCGCACTGGCCTTCGCGGCTCGATCGAGCGGCGACAGTCTTCATGCGCTTTCACGGCATGGCCTGATCGGATTGCGGCAGGCGGCGTTCCGGCCGAATGCGCTGCGCGGCGCCGGTGAGGCGGTGATGCTCGCGGCGGCCCCCTCGCCACGCCGCATGCTGCGCGCGGTGCGCAGCCTCGCGCGCGACGCGCAAGCCCAGGGAGGCGACTGGCGCGAGGCGATCAACTTCGTCCGCAGCGTCGCGCCGGACCTCTGGCAACGCATGTCCGCCGCAAACCGCGCGCAGTTCCTGCGCCACGTCCGGCCCTACTGGGACGTGCATCGCAATCGGCTGCCCGAGGCGGCGCTCACCCGCATCACGCACTTGCGGCGCACCGGTCGCCTGCACGTGCATGCCGGCCGCCTGGAGTCACTCGAGCCGCGGTCGGACGGCGTCGCCGTGCACTGGCGTCCGCGCGGACAGGAAACGCGGCGGCATGTCGTCGTCGATCGAATCGTCAACTGCACCGGCCCGGATTACGACCTGAAGCGCACACGGGACCCGCTGCTGCAGGGCCTCGTGCGTGATGGGCTCGCGGTGCCGGACGCGCACGGCCTGGGCTTGCGTACCGGCAACCACGGTACGGTTATCGACGCCGACGGCTGGCCGTGCACGAATCTTCACTATCTTGGGCCGATGCTGCGCGCCGATCACTGGGAGGCGACCGCTGCCTCAGAGCTCGCCGGTCACGCCGCGCGACTCGCGGACCAGCTGTCCGAAGGGGGTCAGATTTATCCTCCTCCGGTGCTGGAGGCTATAGGGCTAATAGGCTGGAGGCTATAGGCAGGAGGTCAGACGCGACGGTGTGCCTTCCGACCGCAGTCCATCGCCTATGCCCATAGCCCCTGTAAGGTGATGCGGAAATGCTCTGGCGCGAACGCGGCGGTCGTGGCGAGGACGTGTACCTGCTGCTGCACGGGCTCGGCGCCACTGGAGCGGTGTGGCGCGCGAGCTGTCGCGAGCTCGACCACCGCGGCGTCGGGGAGTGGCTCGTCGTCGACCTGCCGGGCCACGGGCGATCCGCGGCGCTGCCGCAGTACAGCGTCGATGCGCTTGCGGCGACGGTTGCGGCGGAGCTCGAGCGCGGGCAGCCGTATCGGGTGATCGGCCATTCGCTAGGCGTCTACGTGGGTCTCGCGCTTGCCAGCGGGGGGTTCGGAGTGCAGGTCGCCTCGGTGCTCGGCATCGGCCCGAAGGTCGAGTGGAGCGAGGCCGACGTCCAGGCAATGGCGGAGCTCGCGCGCAAGCCTGCGCGCATCTTCCCGGACGAGAACGAGGCGTGGTCGCGCTATAGAAAGGTGTCCGGCCTCGATTCCCGCGTCGCACCGGACGACTCGCTGCTCGAGCGTGGCGTCACCGCCACCGAGGGCGGGTTCCGGCTCGCGGCCGATCCGCGCACGGCGCTCGTCGCGGGCGCATCCTTCGCGACGCTGGCTGCGGCCGCGCGATGCCCGGTGCTGCTCGCGCGCGGCGCATCCGATCCCATGGTGACGCTCGACGAGCTCAGGAAGTACTGCGCCGCTGCGACCGAGATTCCGGGAACCGGGCACAATGCGCATGTCGAGGCGCCGGCTTCGATCGTCGCGTTGGCCGAGCGTCTCGCCTGCGAGGCCCAGTGACTCAGTCCGAGGATCCGGATCGCGCGGAAGGTCCGCAATTCGACCTGACGGCCCTGGAGCCTGCGTTCTACGCGGACCCGTACCCGCGCTACGCCGAGATGCGCGAGCGCTCACCCGTGCACCGATGCCCGGACGGCACCTGGTTCCTGACCCGGCACTCGGACCTCGAGCGGGTCTATCGCGACCGGTCGAACTTCAGCTCGGACAAGCGCGTTGCATTCGCGCCGAAGTACGGCCCCGACTCGCTGCTCTTCGCGCATCACACGACGAGTCTCGTCTTCAACGACGCTCCTTATCACACACGCGTGCGACGCCAGATCGTCGGTGCCTTGACGCCGCACGTGCTCAAGGCGCTCGAACCTGCGGTCGTGTCGCTGGTCGACCGGCTGCTCGATGCGCTCGAAGCGCGGGGTAGCGGCGACCTGGTGACGGACTTCGCGACGGCGATCCCGGTCGAGGTCATCGGCAGGCTGCTCGGTATTCCGCCCGACGAGCGGGAGCCGCTGCGCAACTGGTCACTCGCCATCCTGGGGGCGCTCGAGCCGGTGCTGACGGCCGAACAGCAGGCGTTCGGCGAACGCAGCGTGCGCGAATTCCTCGACTACCTGGCGAAGCTCGTCGCCGACCGTCGCCGCGCACCAGGCGGGGACGACGATCTCCTGACGCGCTTGATCCGCGACGAGACCGGCGGTCAGCCCCTGAGTGAGCACGAGCTGCTCCACAATTGCATCTTCCTGCTCAACGCGGGCCACGAGACGACCACACACCTGATTGGCAACGGCCTCGAGCTGCTGATGCGACACCGCGGGCAGCTCGAGCGACTGCTCGCGCAGCCGGAGCTGATCCAGACCTGCGTCGAGGAATGCCTGCGCTGCGAGAGCCCGAACCAGCTCGGCAATCGGCTGGTCAGCGCGCCGGTCGACATCGGCGGGGTCCGCCTGGTCCCGGGCGATTACCTGACGCTGTGCATCGGGGCGGCCAACCGCGATCCGGACGCGTTCCCGGAGGCCGATCGCTTCGACATCGCGCGGACCCCGAACCCGCACCTCGCGTTTGCCGCGGGCGCGCACGCCTGTGCGGGCATGGCGGTGGCGCGCCTGGAGGCTCGAATCGCGATCCTGCGGGCGTCGCAGCGGTTTCCGCGCATGCACGTGGCCGGTACGCCTGTTCGCGCGATGCGCGCTCGATTCCGGGGCTGGAAGACGCTACTGGTCGATGTGAGGTGACACGACCGGCAGACGATGGCGCACGTACCCGCAGTCCTCACTCGATCGTCGTGAGCCGATCATGGTCGAACACCAGCACGCGCGTCGCGTCGACGGCGTCAGCTCACCCGATTGATAAGGGTCCCGATCGGCTCGATGGTGATTTCGACCTGGTCGCCGGCATTGAGCGTGAAATCGCTCTCCGGCACGATCCCGGTGCCGGTAAGGAGGTAGCAACCGTTCGGGAATGAGCACTCCCGAAAGAGAAAGGCTACGAGGTCCTCCGGCGTTCGCTTCATCTGGGACAGCCGGGTGGCACCGCGATACACGTCAGTGCCGTCGCGGGCGATGCGTAGTGCGATCTCCGTCGACGGCGCCAGTGGCTCTTCAGAAACCAGGAGGCAGGGACCGAGAGCGCAGCTGCCGTCGTAAATCTTCGCCTGGGGCAGATAGAGCGGGTTCGCCCCCTCGATACTTCGGGAGCTCATGTCGTTGCCGATGGTGTAGCCGAAGATGCGCCCCTGGCGGTTCACCACCGCGGGGTCGGCGGGCGTACCCGTGCTCGATCCCGGCGGACAGGTCGTGAAGCGAATGAAGACCGCGGGGTCGATGCCGACGAACCTGGCTTTCGGTCCGGGGGGCGAGCGGAAGATCTACGTCACCGAAGTGGAGACGGGTACGGTGCAGGTCTTCGATGTCGAGACTGCCGGCTTGCCGCTCAATCTCTAGCGGCTGACTCGAGATTCCCGCGCCGCAGTCGCCTGCAAACGGCGACGAAGCGGTGTAGCTCGTGCGTGGGTGATCAATCAGCAATCTGTGATCCAGATCACAAACAGCCGCGAAATGGCGAACGGCCGGGCGGCTACAATCAGATTATGAAAAATGTCCCACGGGACCTGATGATGTCAGATGGTCGTCGGCACGTTCGGAATGGTTGAGGCCTTCGACACCCCCTCTTGGGTTGCGCTGCGCTGGGAGCGCGGAAGCCGTTACTACCGCATGCACCTGGAACAGGACCTGTGGGGCCATTGGACCCTGACCAGGGTCGTCGGGTGCAAGGGCGCGCCCCGCGGTCGCTACATGACTAGCTGGGTCGCCTCTCTGGAGGACGGCTTGATGACTCTAGGCGCTATCGCCAAACGCCGCCGCGAACGCGGCTATCGTCTGGTGAGCGCCCCCGCAAATCGAACGTTCAGTCGACTGACGGCAGCTCAGGCCCCAGGAGCGCGGGACACTTCACCGCCTGGCTACCGGCCGATCGAGGTGAGGTGACACAACTCCGACCCGTCCGCGTCAGATCGGCAAATCGATCGATGTGGCCAAACGCGTGAAGAGCCTCGGCCCTGCCTCGGTCATGTACCAGCAATCTTCCATCCGTATGCCGAATTCTCCCGGGACATAGATTCCGGGCTCGTCGGAGAAGCACATGCCGGGTGCGAGTGGAGTCGTATCATTGCGCACCAGGTACGGGGGCTCGTGCACCTCCATCCCGATTCCGTGCCCCGTTCGATGCGACGTCCCGGGCAGGCCGTAGTCTTTACTCCACCCCTTCGCCTCGTAGAACGCGCGCACTGCCTTGTCGACTGCGCCGACGGGGATGCCGATCTTCGCCGTCTCGAGGGCGATCTCCTGGCCGCGCTTGACCGTGTTCCAAACCTCCCGCTGACGGGACGAAGGTTCGCCGAATACCCAGGTCCTGGAGATATCCGACTGGTAGCCATGAACGGAACAGCCGGTATCGACGAGTACGACCGATCCCTTGCGTACCGTCTGCGGTTTGACCGAACCATGCGGATAGGCGCTCGCTTCGTTCAGCAGCACCAGCGAGAATTCGTGCGTGCCGCCGAGCGCCTCGGTCGCCGCAACCAGCATCGTCACGATGTCGGGGGCGCGCATGTCCGCTTCGATTCGTCCGTGCACGTTTTTCAATGCAGCAAAGGTGACGTCATTCGCCGACTGCAGCAATGCGAGCTCTGCCGACGATTTGACCATGCGGCACGCACGAACGAGCTCGTCCCCCGAGACAACCTCTCGTCCCGCGCCCCACGCCCTGGTCAGGTGATCGATGATGAAGAAGCGCGTGGTGGCTTCTACGGCAAGCGGGCTGTCCGCCGCTCCGCGGTCGCGTAGTGCGCTGGCGATGAGATCGAAAGGACTCTCATCCTCCTTCCAGGGCCGAACGTCGCTGGATATCTTCAGCGTTTCGCGGATCGAGGGCTCTTCGAAATAAGGAGTGACGACAACCACTCTGCCCTCGGCGGGGATCAGCGCCGCGGTCGTCCTCTCCGACCTCCGCCACCGGATGCCGGTGAAGTATTCGAGCGTAGGTCCTGCGTCCACCAGCAGGGCCGCAACCTTTCCCTGCTGCATCAGGGATTGCAGCTTGGCGACCCGCCCGGCGTGCTCCTGTGCGGTGATGGGCTGGACGCCCTTGGTAAGCGAGCTGAGGCTCTGCTCTCGTGAGTCGGTCGCGTGGACCTTCGCGCTGGCCAATGCTGTGCCAGCGGTCCCAAGGAACACACGCCTGGAAACGGTCTTCATCGGCTCCTCCTGAAGGGGTGCTTCTGGTCGCACCGGGTTTCACGCTTCGCAGGCGTGCGGCTCAGTCGGCGTCTGTCTCCGCTACCGGTACCCGCGCGCCTGCAGCTGGAAGAGGTGCGAGTAGAGGCCGCCCCGCTGCATCAGCTCGTCGTGGCTGCCGCGCTCGAGAATCTCACCGGCCTGGATGACCAGGATCTGATCCGCGCGGCGCACGGTCGAGAACCGGTGCGAGATCAGGATCACCATCCGTGACTGGGCGAGCTCGCGGAACTGCTCGAAGACCTCCGCCTCGGCCCGTGCGTCCATCGCGGCCGTGGGCTCATCGAGCACGAGGATATCCGCACCCTCGCGCATGAACGCCCGCGCGAGCGCGATCTTCTGCCACTGTCCGCCGGAGAGCTCGCGCCCGTCCTTGAACCACTTGCCGAGCTGAGTCTGGAACCCTGCGGGCAGGTTCTCGACGAACGGCGTCGCGGTGGCGAGATCGGCCGCCTCCCGCCAGCGCTGCTCGTCCTCGAAGTGCGTGACGTCGCCCGCGCCCACGTTCTCGCCGACCTTGAACTGATAGCGCGCAAAGTCCTGGAAGATCACGCCGATGCGCTGCCGCAGGCGCGACACCTCCCATTCGGCGAGATCACGGCCCTCGAGCGTGATGCGTCCGGCGCTCGGCGTGTAGAGGCGCGTGAGCAGCTTGATGATCGTCGTCTTGCCCGAGCCGTTTTCGCCCACGAGCGCGAGGCTCTGCCCCGGCCGCAGGTGGAAGGACACGTCGCGCACCGCGGGCTCGCTCGCATCCGGATACGTGAAGCTGACATGCTCGAAGCGCACGCCGTCGGCCGGATCCGGTCCGCGGACGATCTCGCCGGTCGCCTTGTCAACGGGTGTGTCGAGATACTCGTAGAGCGTGGAGAGGTAGAGGTTGTCCTCGTACATGCCGCCGATCGCGGCGAGGCTGGCCGACACTGCCGACTGACCCTGCCGGAACAGCATCACGTACATCGTCATCTCGCCGAGCGAGATCTGCCCGCGCACCGCGGTGACGGCGATCCATGCATAGGCGGCATAGAAGGCGCCGGTGCTCACGAGCCCGAGCACGAAGCCCCAGCTGTCGCGCCGGATGGTGAGCGCGCGGTCTTCGCGGAACACCTTGCGGAAGATGGCCCGGTACCGCTCGAGCAGCAGCGGTCCGAGCTCGAAGAGCTTGACCTCCTTGGCGTGGTCCTCGCGCGCGAGCACGGTCTCGAGGTACATCTGCATCCGCGTCTCGGGCGAGCGCCAGCGGAAGAGGCGGAAGGCGTCGCCCGAGAACTTCGCCTCTGCCACGAACGAGGGCAGCCCCGCGAGCAGCAGCACCGCAACCGCCCACGGCGAGAACTGTGCGAGCAGCGTGCCGAAGCTCACCAGCGCGATTGCGTTCTGGACGAGGCCGAAGCTGCGCATCACGAGCGACAGCGGCCGCACCGACGCCTCGCGCCGCGCGCGGGTGAGCTTGTCGTAGAACTCCGAGTCCTCGAAGTGCCACAGCTCCAGCGTCAGCGCCTTCTCGAGGATCATCTCGTTGACGCGCTGGCCGAGCTGGGCACGCAGCAGCGACTGGCAGGTCAAGAGCCCGCGCTGCGCCGCGGCCATCGCGGCGACCAGCACAGCCTCGAGCACCACGTAGCGCAGCACCGGCGCGAGGCCATCGGCGCCCGCGCCGCCGCGCGATGGGAGCGCGGCAACCACCGCATCGACGATCTGCGCGCCCACCCAGGCGATCGCGGCCGGCAATGTTCCGGACACGATCGTGAGCAGCGCGAGCGCGATGGTCAGCCAGCGGCTCGTCGACCAGACGAGATTGAGCGCGTGGCGCGTGTACTGGAACGTCTCCGGCAGCGCACGCAGCATCGGGAGGCCGCCGGACGCCGCGGGTGCGGCAGCGGCGCTGGACGGGTTGAGGCGGCGACCGGCAACCATGCAGTGCGGTGTCTCGGTGGAAGCGCGGCAGTATATCTGCCGTCGCCCGGTCGAAGGCGTGCGTAAGATGCCGGCAGCCTGCCGGCGGAGGTGTCCATGGCACGGACTCAGGTGGCGATTATCGGTGCAGGTCCGTCGGGGCTCATGCTCTCGCATCTGCTCGATCGGCACGGCATCTCATCCATCGTTCTCGAGCGCCACACACGCGAGTACGTCGAAGCGCGCATCCGCGCGGGATTGCTCGAGCAGGGCACTGTCGATCTGCTGGTCGAGGCCGGAGTCGGTGAGCGACTCAAGCGCGAATGCGTCGTGCACGACGGCTTCGAGATGGCCTTTGCCGGCCGCATCCATCGTATTGACCTCAAGGGTCTCGCCGGCAAGCAGGTCACGATCTACGGCCAGACCGAAATCCAGAAGGACCTCGGCGATGCCCGGGTGGCTGCCGGCGCTGACGTGCGCTACGAAGCGACCGACGTCGCGATCCACGACTTCGGCAGCGATCGTCCCCGGGTCACGTTCGTCGGTGAGGGACGCTCGCAGGAGATCGAGTGCGATTTCATCGCGGGCTGTGACGGGTACCACGGCGTGTGCCGGGCGAGCGTCCCCGGGGATGCGCTCCACACGTACGAACGCATCTATCCGTTCGGCTGGCTCGGCATCATCGCCGATGTGCATCCGGTAACGGACGAGCTCGTGTATGCCAACCACGAGCGTGGTTTCGCACTGTGCAGCATGCGTTCGCACGAACGCATCCGCTATTACGTGCAGTGTCCGCGCGAGGACAGGGTCGAGGACTGGTCCGACGATCGGTTCTGGGACGAGCTTTCCCGGCGGCTGCCCGCGGAGTATGCGAAACGGATGGACACGGGGCCCTCGATCGAGAAGAGCATCGCACCGCTTCGCAGCTTCGTCGCCGAGCCGATGCGCTTCGGCCGGCTGTTCCTCGTCGGCGACGCCGCGCACATCGTGCCGCCGACCGGCGCCAAGGGCCTGAACCTGGCCGCGGCCGACGTCCGCGTCCTGCACCAGGCGCTCGTCGAGTTCTACCGCTCGGGCAG
Organism: uncultured Gammaproteobacteria bacterium; assembly: GCA_963834855.1. Taxonomy (GTDB): domain Bacteria; phylum Pseudomonadota; class Gammaproteobacteria; order Steroidobacterales; family Steroidobacteraceae; genus DATJKD01. The sequence goes on from CAWIDH010000016.1 coordinate 153,146, forward strand.
CACCACCTTGATCGACGAGTACTCCGACCGGGCGCTGGCTCGCGTCTGGAAGGCGACGCGGTTCTCCTGGTGGTTCACCAGCTTGATGCACAAGTTCGGCGACGACCCGTTCGGCCAGAGGTTGCAGCTCGCCGAGCTTGATTACCTGTCGCGGTCGGAGGCGGGATCGGCGAGCGTGGCCGAGAACTACGTGGGGCTCGACTTCGAGCCGTAGTCGATACCGACGGCGACGATCCGGCGCGGACTACTCTTTCACGGCGACCTGGAACTGCTCGAGCTTGCCGTCCGGCATCTCGTAGGTCCAGACGCGAAGAGTCGTGTCGGCGAACTTCGCGTCATACGAACGACCGGCCATGCCGCCGCGAAGCCAGTGCCGCGCCTGCTTGAACTCCGTGGGGGCGCCGAGGGGAGCGAGACTCGCCTTGAAGTCGGCGATCGCGTCGTCGGAGAAGTACGAAAGGGCATTGGCCGTGAAGAGGCGGCGATCGAGCTGCCCCTGCTGGAGTCCTTCGAAGATCGCCCGCGCCTGAGCAGTCCGCGCGTCGTCCGTTGCCTGCGCCCGTTCGAAGACGATCTCCTCGAGCTTCCCGGCGAGCTGCTCGGTCGCCCGCGAGGCGTCCTGGTTCACGAGGACGATGATGGCGGCACGGTCGTCGGGGTAGACGGTGTTCGAGGCGGTAAAGCCGGAGACTTCACCACCGTGCTCGAGCCTGCGGCGCTGATTCACGATCTCGACGGCAACACCGAGCCCGTACTGCGTGCCGGCGCCACTTGACAGCCGGGTGTCGGTCTCGAGCTCGCGGTAGGAGCGGTCGGACAGCAGGCTGCGGTTGATGATCGAGACGTCCCATTTCGCGAGGTCCGCCGCAGTCATCGCGAGCTGACCCGCGCCGAACAGCCAGCCAGAGCCACACACCGGCGCGGCTCGCGGCGGACCGAGCGCGAAGGCCCTGTAGCCGGCAGGGTCGCCGGCGCCGAGCGGCGCCTGGTCGAAGTCGTGGGCGGAGGTCATGTCCAGCGGTTCGAAGATCCGCTTCTGCAGGAACTGGAAGAACGGCTGACCGCTCACCTTCTCGACGATGGCGCCGGCGATCACATAGCCGGTGTTGCTGTACTGCCATTTCGTGCCGGGCTCGTAGTCCAGTGGCTGACGGGCCCAACGAGCCATGATGGCTTGAGGCGCCACCGGTTCGAGCATCAATGGCATCACGTAGTCCTGCGGCCAGTAGTCCTGGTACCCGGACGTGTGCGACAGCAGCTGGCGAACAGTGACGTCCTTGGCGCGCGTGAGCTCCGGAAGGAAATTCGAGACCTTGTCATCGAGGGAGAGCTTGCCCTCCTGCTGCAGCAGCAGTAGGGCAGCAGCGGTGAACTGCTTCGAGATGGAGCCGATGGCATAGCGCATGCCTGGGTCGGCCGACGTTGTCGGTTGGAGCCGGGCGTGGCCATAGGCGCGCGCGAAAACGGTGTGACCGTCTCGGACGATCGCGATCGAGGCACTGGGGACGCCGGTCTTCGCCAGCACCTCCCTGGCCGCGGCGTCGATCGTGTTGACGGTGTCCGCCGATAGCCCGCCGGCCGGCGCTGCATCCGCGGCCACGCCGGACCGCGCCAGCAGCAGGACTGCAAGAGCGACGGCCGCGCGGAATGGGAGGGTGCGAGACTGGAACTGCACAGGCATTCCCCCGGCTCTCGTGTTGTCCTACCGCGCAAACTATCATGCGCCCCTCACCCCAACGAGAAGAGCCGACAATGACTGCGCAGACGGTTGGGCTCCGGGCGTCGCTACGGCTCGCGTCCTGATCGGGTGATGAGGCCTGCGGTCGTCCGCAGTCAGGCATGTCACCCGCAATCACGCTGCTCGATGGCGCGATGGGCACCGAGCTGAAGGTCCGGGGCGCGGCCGTGCCTGATTATCGAAGCTCGATCTGGTCGGCGATGGCGCTGCTGCGCGACCCGGACCTCGTGCGGCAGATCCACTGCGACTACATTCGCGCGGGCGCCGACGTCGTCATCGCGAACAACTATGCGGTCGTGCCCAGGCTGCTGGCACGGGAATCGATGGCGCATCGGCTCGAGGAGCTCACCCGTACGGCCTGTCGGCTCGCCTGGGAGGCGCGCGATGCCTGCGGCCGCCCCGGCGTACGCATCGCCGGCTCGTTGCCGCCGCTCGACACGACTTACCGGCCAGATCTTGTCGGCACCGAACAGGAGCTCTACCACGCTTACCTGACGATCGCGCGGATCCTGGCGGAGGAGGTCGACCTGGCGATCGCGGAGACGCTCACGACGGTGCGCGAAGGCGTCGCCGCGGCGCGGGCCGCGGCGGAGGTCGGGCTGCCGACCTGGGTGTCGTGGAACCTGCGGCTCGATGCGCCTGTCCTGCGGGGCGGCGAGGCGCTGGCCGCCGCCGCGGCCGCCGTGGCCGACCTGCCGGTCGAAGGACTCATGGTGAACTGCGTGCCGACGGGGCTCGTGCGGCCGGCGATCGAAGAGCTGCGCGCGGCGACCGATCGGCCGCTCGGGGCGTACGCGAACAGCTGCGAGTCCGCGCCGAGCCAGGACGCCCTGGATGCCTGCACGGTCGCCCGGCTGTCCCCGGACGACTATGCGGCCGCGAGCGAATCGTGGGTGGCTGCCGGTGCCACGTTCATCGGCGGCTGCTGCGACACCAACCCCGACTACATCGCCGCGCTCGCTCGCCGCTGGCGTACGAAGTAGGCATGGCCTGAACGCTCGCTCGCCGGGCCGTGGGCTCGACCGACTTGGCGGGGAGCCGGCGGCGCGGTCAGGGCGAGTAGATCTTGTCGAAGATGCCGCCGTCGGCGAAGTGCGCCTTCTGCGCCTTGGCCCAGCCGCCGAAGTCGGCGATGGTCACGAGGTCGATCTTCGGGAACGACTTCGCGTATTTCGCCGCGATCGCCGGGTCGCGCGGCCGGTAATGGTGCTTGGCGATGATCTCCTGCGCCTCCTTCGAATACAGGTACTCGAGGTAGGCGCGGGCGAGGTCCGCGGTGCCACGGCGTAGCGCGACCTTGTCGACGACTGCGACCGGCGGCTCAGCGAGGATCGACAACGACGGATAGACGATCTCCACCTTGCCGGGCCCGAGCTCCTTGATCGAGAGATAGGCCTCGCTCTCCCAGGCGAGCAGCACGTCGCCGATCCCGCGCTGCACGAAAGTCGTCGTCGAGCCGCGTGCGCCGGTGTCCAGCACCGGGACGTTCTTGAAGAGCTTGCCGATGTAGGCCTGCGCCGTCGCGTCGTTGCCGCCCGGCTGCTTGAGCGCCCAGGCATACGCCGCGAGGTAGTTCCAGCGCGCGCCGCCCGAAGTCTTGGGGTTGGGCGTGATCACCGAGACGCCGGGCTTCGCCAGGTCACCCCAGTCCTTGATCTTCTTCGGATTGCCCTTGCGCACCAGGAACACGATCGTCGAGGTGTAGGGTGAGCTGTTCTGCGGCAACCGCGCCTGCCAGTTCGCCGGCAGGAGCTTCCCCTGGGTCACGAGCGCGTCGATGTCTGAGGCCAGTGCGAGCGTGACCACATCGGCCGCCAGGCCGTCGATGACCGTGCGCGCCTGTTTGCCCGACCCACCGTGGGACTGCCGCACGGTGAGGTTCCTGCCGGTCTTCGCTTTCCACTGCTTGGCAAACAGGGCGTTGTAGTCCTCGTACAGCTCACGCGTCGGGTCATACGAGACGTTCAACAGCGTCTCGGCGTGCAGCACGGGCGACGAGAGCGCTGCCGACAGCAGCAGCAACGCTACGAGGGGTCGAGTCCAGTTTGATCGTGTCATGTCCTTACTCTCTGTAGTCACTCTCTGCAGTTCCTTTGGTCGTCAGTCTGGCCGTAAGGGCGCCCGGGGCGTCTCAGAATCCTACGGCAACCCGGGTAAGAACCGCTTCCTCGTCGTCGCGATCGGCACCGCCGGCCGCGCCGCCCTCGAAGCTGGTGCGCTCGTAATTGATCACCCACTTCAGGTTCTGGTTCAGATACCAGTTGAGCCCGATGGTGAAGCCGCTGGCCTTGCGCGCGGCCACCTCCGGGTCGGCGAACGAGTCCGCGCCACCGGCGAAGGCCGCGTCGTCGACCTCGAGCTCGTGGTAGCGGGCCGTGAGCTCGAACGCGCCCCAGGTGCCGTCCTCGATCGAGAACGACGAATTTGGCTTGTAACCGCGGTACGTGGCCTCCTCGCCCGTGAGGAAGAACGAGGCCGCGAGCTGCCAGGCCGTCGTGTCGATGGTGTCGCTGCGCAGGCCGATGCTCGTCTCGCGCGAGACGTCCTGCGACACCTCTGTGTACTCGCCCATGAGGCCGAAGCGTCCCGCGTAGTAGTAGAACTGCGGCGCGAGCCGCGTGCGCTCGCCGTCGGCAATCGCAGGCGTCGTGCCGGCGCGGTAGCGGAAGAAGGTCGCCTGCGCGGGCGTGCGGAACGCAGGCAGGAAGGTCTGCGTGGCGTTGCCGGTGTGCTCGGTGTACGTCCCCGCGATGCCGAGCCCGAGGCCGCGCAACCCGAAGCTGTCCGAGTTCGCGAACGGGTGCGCGAAGAGGCGCGCCACGTACTCCTTGTCGCTGGTGACGTCCGTGTCCGTGAAAGGTCTCGCTGCTGCCGCCGTCGTTCGAGCCGTTGACGAAGGCGACGGCGTAGCTCAGGCGATCGTCGAGCACGTTGCCCTCGACCTTGAAACCGATGTCGCGGTTCGGGTTGAGGCTGGTCGGAAAGGCGCGCGCGACGAAGCGGATGTCGGTCGCGGACTGCAGCCGCTCGAGCCCGACCGGCGACTTGTACTTGCCGGCCGTCACGGCGAACCAGGGGGCGAACCGCCCGGTCACGTAGGCGTCCTGGATGACGGTGCGACCCTGGCCGAAGTCGGGCGTGAAACGGAAGTCGTAGATCCCGCCGAGCGTGCCCTCGATGATCGGCCGCGCGCGGGTGATCTGGAACGTGTCCGGCAGGTCGGCCTCGTCGCTGATCATGTGCCGGCCGTCGGCGTGCAGCACGCCGCGGAGCTTCACCTGGTTCTTGCCGTCCGCGGACTGGACGGTGAAGCCGCGTTCGCTCGCCTTGACCTGGCCGGCCGACTTGGCGGCCGTCGCGTCCGCCTCTTCCTTGATCTCGAGCCGCCGCTCGAGAACCTTGATCGCCTGCTCCTGCTGCTCGAGACGCTGCAGCAGCTCCTCGATCGTCGGCTGCTGCGCCTGCGCCATCGCGAGCGGGGCGATCACGGCGGCGACCAGTAGCCCCAGGCCGAGTCTGCGAATACGCATCTGTTGTTCACTCCATCCGCTGATTCGGCGGCTTGCGCCGCGCGCCGGCGCGGAGTCGCGCCGTGGACGGAATGCTAGGGGGCGGACGGTAGCCGAGGTCAGTCGAGACGCGGTGACATATCGGTCAAAACACGCTCCACTCTGGACCAGTTCCAAGCTTCGATTCGCGACACCTCCATGAGTTGCTGCTACGCTGGGTGGGCATCTTCGCGGTGGGGGGCTTCGCGTTGGGCACACTCGGGCATGTCCCTGTTCGCAGAACTCAAGCGCCGGAACGTCTTCCGGATGGGCGGGGCATACCTCGCGCTCGGCTGGGTCGTCACGCAGGTGACCGCGACGGTGGCGCCGACGCTGGGGATGCCCGAGTGGACGCTCAAGCTGGTCGTCTGGCTTGGGATTATCGGGTTCCCGCTGATCGTCGCGTTCGCCTGGGCCTACGAGCTGACGCCCGAGGGAATCCGGCGCGAAAGCGAGCTGCCGCCGTCCACCGACATCCGCCACGCAAGCGCCCGACGCCTCGACTACATCACCATCGGCATGATCGCCGTGGCGCTGCTGTTCTTCGTGGCCCATCGCCTCCTTGCACCGGCCCGCGAGTCTGCACAACCGGCAACCGTCGATGCGAAGTCCGGTGGGGCGCACGCGCGGTCCATCGCGGTGCTCCCGTTCATCAACCTGAGCGGTGATTCTGCGCAGGCCTACTTCACCGATGGCATCACCGAGGACCTGATCACGGACCTGGCGCGGCTGCCCGGGCTGATGGTGATCGCGCGCAACTCGAGCTTCGCCTACAAGGGAAAACAAGTCCGCCCGCAGCAGATCGCCCAGGAGCTGGGGATCCGCTATCTGCTCGAGGGCAGTGTCCAGCGCCAGGGTGATCGGCTCCGCATCAACGCTCAATTGGTCGACGCCGTCGGCGGACAGCACCTCTGGGCGGAGCGCTACAGCGGCACGATGGAGGACGTCTTTGCCCTGCAGGACAAGGTCATCGGGCGAGATCGTTGCGGCGCTGCAGTTGGAGTTGCCTGACACGACCGGTCGCAGCGAGACCTCGAATCCTGCGGCTTACGATGCCCTTCTGCAGGGACTGGAGCGCCTGCGCCAGGGCAGCGAGGCGGAGACGCTGGCCGCGATCGAGGCGTTTGAGCGGGCCGTCGCGCTCGATCCGGACTATGCTCGCGCGCACGCATCGCTGGCGGCTGCGCATGGGCGGATCGTCGAATCGCTCTGGGAGTCGGCCTCCGGCGCCGGCTACGACCGCGCCTACGAAGGCATGCAGAAGCATCTCGCGCTCGCCATGCGCGCACCCACACCGCAGGCGCACGCCGTGAAGGCGCAGCTGACGCTGCGCGAGGGCCGCAACAGCGAGGCGCTGGCCGAGATCGACGAGGCATTGAAACTCGCGCCGAGCGATCCCGAAGTTCGCGTTACGCGCGCGCGCATCCTGAATGCCCTCGGCCGGGCTGCCGACGCGGAGGCCGAGGTGCGGCACGCGATGCGCCTCGAGCCGGGCTTTTCACCGGCCTACCAGCGTGTGCTGGCGGTCGCGCAGTTCAACCAGCAGAAATACGAAGACGCGCTGGCGACCATCACCGAGGTGGTCAATCGGCAGTCGGACGTCATCTTCGATTTCGCGACCATGATCGCTTCTCTGGGCCAGCTCGGGCGCACGGCAGGCGTGCGCGAGGCGATCGCGAAGTACAACGAGATGACGTTGCCGGCTTTTGGACCCGCTGACCGTCCAGGAATACAACTGGTGGTGGTACGGCGACATATTCACGTACGACGATGACTACCGCGACCGGCTGGTGCAGGGCTTGCGCAAGGCCGGCGTGCCGGAAGGCGCAGGGGCCGAGCTGCGACTGGCAGACTACAGGCGGCTGATCTCACGTCGCGGAGGCGAGTACACGATCAAGGGTGTGACGGAGATCGATCTTGAAACCACGCGGGCGATGATCGTGGCCGGTGCGGTCCTGGTCGACGTGCGCCCGGCCCTGGACTTCGAGCGCGGGCACATCCCGGGCAGCGTGAACCTGTCATTGCCCGTTGCATTGTCACGCGACAGCCTCGGGAAGATAGCGGGCCCGAACGATGCCGTGATCTTCTCTGTCATGGCAAGTACTGCCCCTATTCGGCCTACGCGGCCGCCAAGGCACTGCTGTGGGGATACACGCGTGTCTATCGGTTCGCTGGCGGCTTTCCGACCTGGCAGGCGGCGGGCCGCCCGGTCGAGGTGGGGCCCAGCAGCCGGACGGCCGATCGAGAGGTCGCCTCCAGATAGGCGTCCGCCGCGGAACCGCGCGGCCGCTCGACGTTCGATGCGCACGAGCGCTCAGCGCAGCGGCAGGTCCGTAAGTCCCTGCGTCGAGCGCGCTCGCACCTCGATCGTGGGCTCCCGAGCACACGCCAAGCCGTCCATTGGCGACGCGCCGCTCAGGCGCTAAGCTGCATCCGGGGGTGTACGCGTTGGGCACTTCGGGCATGTCCCTGTTCGCAGAACTCAAGCGCCGGAACGTCTTCCGGATGGGCGGGGCATACCTCGCGCTCGGCTGGGTGGTCACGCAGGTGACCGCGACGGTGGCGCCGGCACTGGGGATGCCGGAGTGGACGCTCAAGCTGGTGGTCTGGCTTGGGATTATCGGGTTCCCGCTGATCGTCGCGTTCGCCTGGGCCTACGAGCTGACGCCCGAGGGAATTCGGCGCGAAAGCGAGCTGCCGCCGTCCACCGACATCCGCCACGCAAGCGCCCGACGCCTCGACTACATCACCATCGGCATGATCGCCGTGGCGCTGCTGTTCTTCGTGGCCCATCGCCTCCTCGCACCGGCCCGCGAGTCTGCACAACCGGCAACCGTCGATGCGACGTCCGGTGGGGCGCACGCGCGGTCCATCGCGGTGCTCCCGTTCATCAACCTGAGCGGTGATTCTGCGCAGGCCTACTTCACCGATGGCATCACCGCGGACCTGATCACGGACCTCGCGCGGCTGCCCGGGCTCATGGTGATCGCACGCACCTCGAGCTTTGCCTACAAGGGAAAACAGGTCCGCCCGCAGCAGATCGCCCAGGAGCTGGGGATCCGCTATCTGCTCGAGGGCAGTGTCCAGCGCCAGGGTGATCGGCTCCGCATCAACGCTCAACTGATCGACGCCGTCGGCGGACAGCACCTCTGGGCGGAGCGCTACAGCGGCACGATGGAGGACGTCTTTGCCCTGCAGGACAAGGTCATCGGCGAGATCGTTGCGGCGCTGCAGTTGAAGTTGCCCGACACGAGCCAGTCGCAGCGAGACCTCGAATCCTGCGGCTTACGATGCCCTTCTGCAGGGACTGGAGCGCCTGCGCCAGGGCAGCGAGACCGAGACGATCGCCGCGATCGAGGCGTTCGAGCGGGCCGTCGCGCTCGATCCGGACTACGCTCGCGCGCACGCATCGCTGGCGGCTACGTATTGGCAGATCGTTTCGACGCTCTGGGACTTGGCCGCCGGCGCCGGCTACGAGCGCGCCTACGAAGGCATGCAGAAGCATCTCGCGCTCGCCATGCGCGCACCCACACCGCAGGCGCACGCCGTGAAAGCGGAGCTGACGCAGAACGAGGGCCGCGACGACGAGGCGCTGGCCGAGATCGATGAGGCATTGAAACTCGCGCCGAGCGATCCTGAAGTTCGCGTTACGCGCGCTCGCATCCTGAATGCCCTCGGCCGGGCTGACGACGCGGAGGCCGAGGTGCGGCACGCGATGCGTCTCGAGCCGGCCTTTTCACCGAGCTATCAGCGCGTGCTGGCGGTCGCACAGTTCAACCAGCAAAAATACGAGGAGGCGCTCGCGACAATCACCGAGGTCGTGAATCGCGGGGGGGAGAATCCCGGGGATTTCGCGACCATGATCGCCTGTCTGGGCCATCTCGGGCGCACGGCAGGCGTGCGCGAGGCAATCGCGAAATACGACGAACTCGCGGTTCCCAACCTTATGGACCCGCTGACCGTTCAGGAAGCCAACTGGTGGTGGTACCGCAACCTGTTCAACTACGATGAGGATTACCGCGACCGGCTGGTGCAGGGACTGCGCAAGGCGGGTGCGCCGGAAGGCACGGGCTCCGAGCCCCCGTTCGCCGAATACAAGGGCCTTATTTCCCAGCGCGACGGCGAGTACACCGTCAAGGGTGTCACGGAGATCGACCATGCGACCGCGAATACGATGCTCGAGGCCGGCGCGATCCTGGTCGACGTGCGCCCAGCAACGGACTTCGAAAGCGGGCACATCCCCGGCAGCGTCAGCCTGTCGGCGCCCGTTGTGCTGTCGAGCGACAGTCTCGGAGAAGTAGCCCGCCCCGACGGCCCCGTGATCTTTTCCTGCTTCGGTAAGCATTGCCCTTATTCAGCTTACGCGGCGGCCAAGGCTCGGTTGTGGGGTTACGAACGCGTCTATCGGTTCGCTGGCGGCTTTCCGACCTGGCAGGCCGAGGGCCGTCCGGTCGAAGTGGGACCCAGCAGCCGGGCGAGTACCGTCGCCACTGCCAAATAGACGACCGCGGCGGCTGCGTTGCAGCCCGACTTCACGGCTCGGATCATCGGGCATCGGCGTGCTCGCCGAGATCATCTCGGCATCGGAACGAAGAAATCCTCTGCGTCGAGCTGCGCCCAGACTTTCCGCACGACTGCCGCACCGCGCGCGACAACCTGGGCCTCGTCATCGCAGATGAATTTACCGTCGCGAACCTGCCAGTTGCCATCGGTCATCACGTTGCGAACGGACAAGCCGTTGGCATACAGCAGGTTGTTGTAGGGCTCGCGCGGAAGAGTTCCGTTGCCCACCAGCAGCCCGGCGACGTCGACCGTGCAAAGGTCCGCCTTGGCGCCCGGTGCAATCCGGCCGAGATCCGTACGCGCGAGCCCGCGAGCACCGCCCAGCGTCGCACTCGTCAACCCATTCCAGATCGTCGGCTCCCGCATGGCTGCAGGGCTCGAGCTTCCGAGCAGTTGCGCCCTCGCACGACCCTGCATGACGCCGAGCTTGATGTTCTCCAGGTAATCGTTCGAATGCGTGTCGAGGCCGATGCAGGTGTTTACGCCGGCAGCCAGGGCTTCCGGGTAAGGCTGGCTCGACGGCAGGACGCTCGCGCCTGCAGCGGAAGGGCAGTATGCAAACGTGAATCTGCTGCGCGCCAGGATCCCGAGGTCTCGCGTCAGGTCAATCCCGAGCAGGTGCGCCCCGAACATGGGGGCGTCCAGCAGGCCCAGCGTCTGCAGTATCGGGATCTCGTCCTGACCCCAGTATCGTTGCAATGCCCTTCGATCGTTCGGGTCCCAGCCATTCTGGATATGGATGTGGATGCCGTTGCCGAGCTGCCGCGCCGCGCTGCGGATTGCCTCGAACGTCTCGCGTGTATGCACGGACACGACCGAGGGCGCCATCATCGGCCGGATGCGGCCGTTCTCGGTGCCATTGACCTGTCGTGCGAACGCAAGATTGGCCTCGATCTCGGCCAGTGTCTCCTGCGCGGAATTCAGCAGCGTCAGATCGTCGGACCGCCCCCAGATCGCCAGCAGACGCTTCATCCCCGGCACCATCCCTCCGGGGTAGCCGCGGATTCCGAATCTGCCGGCTACGCGCACGTACGATTTCATCTGCTTGAGGCTCAGCGACATCTCGACCTGGGTGGTGCAGCCGCTTCGGAGCATCTCTGCCAGGTTCAATGCGGTGAGATCATCCAGTTCGGCGTCGCTCAGATCCTCCATCAGGACCATGGGTCGGAGAAGGGATCGGCTGGGAATCGACGGATCGTCGGTCTGCACCGAAGCGAACGAGTTCTCCTCGATGAAGCCACGCGTCATCGTGCCCGCCGCACTATGCGTGTGGCCCGAGATGAAGCCAGCAAGCAGGATCTGGCCGTGTGCTGCGACCCGTTGATCGCGGGTGGGCTTTCGGGGGCGTACTGCCTCGATGCGGTCATGCTTGATGACCACATCGTAGTCATGGAGCAGCTGCAGTCTGTCCCCGTCGGGAGCCACGACCCAGCTCGGTTGCACGATGATCGTCTGTCCGTCGACCTGGGGCGCAGCTGCGCTGCCCGAGCGATGACCCGCGGCGTCCGTCGACTCGACGGAGGTCAGGAGCGATCGTCCGAGCGTCGAACCGGGCGGGCTGCGGTAGAAAGCCGTGTCCGACCGGCGGCCGTTGGCCGCCCGGCACAATGCGCAGCCATCACGCGAGTCCCACGCCCGGATCGAGCCTGTCGGCAAATGTTCCGAAGCCAAGGGCGAGCGTGCGGGCGTCCGCAGCGAGTGACGAAAACCCTGCCGCGACGCCGGCTCCGAGAAACTGCCGGCGACTCAGGTAGCTCAACGGGACCGGGAGCCTTTCGAACGGCAATGCACGGCGGCGGATGACACGGCGCTAGAAGTTCACCCGGAATGACGCGCCGAACCAGCGCGGCTTGCCGAATTGCTGCAGCGTGTAACCGTTGCCGGTGATGGGTCCGTTGAAGTTTCGGTATTCCGTATCGCCGACGTTCTGAACCCAGAGCGTAGCCAGGTAGCGCCCATCCTCGGTCTCATAGGAGAACCGTGCGTTTCCGAGCAGGTAATCCTCCTCGATCGATGTCGGATTGTTGTCGATGTCGAGAAAGTGCTCGCCCATGTACGTGAAGTCTCCCTGCAGGGCCAGGTGCCCGTTCCAGAACGGCCATTCGTAGCGCGCGACACCATTGATCTGGACATCGGGTGCCAGGGCCATTTCCCGATCGCCCAGCGCGACACTCTCGCCCGTAAACCGATTCTGCGCGGTCAGTCCCTCGACCGTCGTGTCCAGCAGTTCCAGGCCGAGGCGGAAATTCCATCGCTCCCAGGGGGCCGCCACCAGCTCTGCTTCGAAGCCGTAGATCTCGGCATCCTGGTTGGAGAGCTTGTTGAGCAGATTCTCGAACGAGAAGGCCTGGAAGTCGTTGTAGTCATAATAGAAGACCGCGGCATTCAGACGGGCTTTCCCATCCGCAAACGTCGACTTTGAGCCCAGCTCGTAGGCGTAGAGCGTCTCTTCTCCGACCGGGATCGTCGTTGGGTCGCGCGGCCCGTTGAGTCCGGGGTCCTGGTTGAAGCCGGCGCTCTTGATCCCGCGCGCCCACGAACCGTATACGAGCCAGTCTTCGCTCGGCCGCCAGTGGAGCTCGGCACGCGCCGAGACATTGTCATCGTCATGGACCGCCAGGTCCCCGACCGTGTCGCGCCGAAAATCGATGATCGGATTCGGAGGGAAACCGAACATCACCGCCAGGCCGCTTTCGTCGACCGACCTGAGGTCGAACACGCGCTTGTCCTCCGTGTAGCGCAGGCCGAGGACGCCGGTCCAGCTCGGGGCAAAGTCATACTCGGCCTGGCCGAAGAGCGCCCAGGACTCGGTGTCGTCGTGAACGAACGCGCGGCCCGTGATGAAGCCAACGCCAGTGAGGTCCACGCGCGGTCCGGAGTGCACCACTCGATCGAAGTAATAGAAACCGCCGGTCCAACGCAAAGGATCTGTTCCCCCGGCGAGGCGCAGCTCCTGGCTCCATTGCTCGCTCTCCGCGAAATCGTCCACCTTGATGCCGTCCACCGACCCCGCATCCGCATCTTCTTCGTACAGCTTGTCGACGTCCTGGTAGCCGGTAATCGAAGTCAGGGTGATTCCATCGAATTCCCAGTCGACCGTCACTGCCGCGCCGAATTTCTGCAGATCCGAGAGCTTTTCCCGGTCGTTGTCCTGCGCAAACGGGTCACCGTCGCGGTCCTGGTAACCCAGGCAGTCGGCACCGGGAGCACCGGGACACAACGGGTTGGGCTCGTTCGCCGGCAGGAATACGACGGTCACGCCGTCCGGCATCAACGTCACCGAACCATGCTCGTACGGCGACGGTATGAACTCGGCGTCGACGTAATACGCGGTCAACAGGACGCTACTGTGATCATTGGGCTCGGCTTCGAGTTGCAGCCGCGCCGCATATTCGTCGCCGCTGCCCGAGTCATCGACGCCCGGCAGTCGGGCCTCGGAATAGCCGTCGTTCTCGGAGAAGACGCCTGACAGGCGAGCGTTCAGCCACGAAGTCAACGGACCAGACACAGCACCTTCGATGCGATGCAAGGCGTATTCACCCAAGGTCGCGTCGACGTAGCCTTCCAATTCATCGGTCGGCCTGCGGCTGATGAAATGGACGATGCCACCCGTCGTATTTCGCCCGTACAAGGTGCCTTGCGGTCCCTTCAGGACCTCGACGCGCTCGAGATCGAACAGCTGACTGTTGTTGCCGGCCAGTGTCGCCTGGTAGACGCCGTCGAAATAGATCGCGACGGGCGCCTCGTTGAAAGCCGAGAAGTCGTCCAATCCGACTCCGCGGAGAGAATAGGTCATCGACACATCGTCGTTGGCGTTCAGGTTGAAGCTCAGCCCCGGGGTCTGCCGAACCAGGTCCTGGGCATTGAAGAATCCAAGCTCCTGGATGTCATCGGCGGAGAACGCCGTGATCGAAAGTCCCACGTCCTGCGGGTCCTGTTCTCTCTTCTGGGCGGTAACGATGATCTCTTCAAGCGCAGCGCTTGACGATGAGGATCGCCGATCCTGCGAATGGACCGGTGAGGCAGGTACGGCCAGGGCGAGAAGCACTGCAGCACCAGCGATGCCTCTTCTTGCGAGGACGGGATACCAGGCATCGACTGGCAGTAGCTGCACGAAAGACGCCGGAACAAGCTGTCGGGTTCTCATTGAAGGTCCCCCATTTGCCGTTCTGCACGGACTGCGCCGCGCGCGCCCCGCCGGGGGCGGGTGTGCCCTCTCCTATATTGCGCCCCGACCCCCCCTGAAAGCACGCGGGCTCAACGCAAGGGCAGCTCGATGTCCTGCGTGAGCGCGTCCACCTCGGCCTGCGTCGCGGCGTGCGCCGCGCGCTCGATCAGGCGCCGCGTCAGGTGCGGCGCGAAGAGCTGCATGAAGTCGAGCTGGTACTTGCGCAGCAGCCCGCCGCGACGGAACCCGATCCAGGTGACGTGCGCCGGAAAGAGATCGGAGGTGTCGATCTCGACCAGGTCCTGGTCGCTGTCGTCGATCGCCATGCTGGCGACGATGCCGACGCCTAGGCCGAGCCGCACGTAGGTCTTGATCACGTCGGCGTCGCGTGCGGTCAGCACCACGTTCGGCACGAGCCCCTGGTCGGCGAAGATCTGCTGCAGCGAGGACGGGCCGGTGAAGCCGAACACATAGGTAACGATGGGCTGCGCCGCGAGCTGCTTGAGCGTAAGCGACTTCAGCCTCGCGAACGGGTGGCTCTTCGGCACGACTACGTGCCGGTGCCAGCGGTAGCAGGGCAGGAGCGAGTACCCGTCGAACAGGCTCTGCGACCCGGTCGCGATCGCGAAGTCGATGCGGTCGAGCGCCGCCATCTCGCCGATCTGCTCGGACGTGCCCTGGTGCAGGTGCAGCCTCACCTCCGGGTACTTGTCCCGGAACTGCCTGATGACCTCCGGCAGGACGTAGCGCGCCTGCGTGTGCGTGGTCGCGATCGAGAGCGTGCCGCGCGACTCGTCCTTCAGCTCCTCGGACAGGTGCTTGATGTTGCGCACCTCGCGCAGGATGCAGACCGCGCGGTCGATCACCTGCTGGCCGGCGGGGGTGACGCGGGCGAGGTTGCGACCGTCACGTACGAAGATCTGGAAGCCGAGCTCGTCCTCGAGGAGCTTGATCTGCTTGCTCACGCCGGGCTGCGAGGTGTGCAGCTTCTCCGCCGCCGCGGTGATGTTGAGGCCGTTCTGGGCGATCGCCGCGAGATAACGGAGCTGGTGCAGCTTCATGCGGGCATTCTATAAGAAGCGGGAGAATGGCCACGAAAGGCTGCGAAAGGAAGAAAAGAGAGGGTCCTGATGGGACGTCACCGGGCGCGGATGACACGCGGATGACAAGGCCGGGGAGCGAGTCGAGAATCGGCGCGTGGACCTGAAGGACTATCGGCGATTGCGCAGGCGGGCGCGGCGGCATTCGCACCGACCCGAGGACGCCGACGATCTCGTGCAGGACGTGCTGGTCGCCGCGCTCGAGGCCGGGCGGTTCGACGACCCATGGATCGCGGGGGTGATCCGAAACAAGGCTGCCCTGGCGGCGCGCAGCGCGGTGCGGCGTCGGCGCCGCGAAACTCTCGTTGCCGATTCGGCTGACGGCGACGC
Organism: uncultured Gammaproteobacteria bacterium; assembly: GCA_963834855.1. Taxonomy (GTDB): domain Bacteria; phylum Pseudomonadota; class Gammaproteobacteria; order Steroidobacterales; family Steroidobacteraceae; genus DATJKD01. The sequence continues at coordinate 168,593 of CAWIDH010000016.1, forward strand.
GGCGATCGAGCCGGGGACGGAACCGGCACCCGCGGCGCAATCGTTGCTCTCCGCGTTGCCACCGGCCGCGCGCCGGGTGGCGATCCTCGCGCTGCACGGCCTCGCGGCGGAGGAGATCCGCTGGATCCTCGGCCTCACACCGGCCGCTTTCCGTCAGCGAGTGAGCCGCATTCGCCGGCAACTGGGCGATCTGCCGCCCCAACTTCGCGCCGAGGCGCTGGCGCTCGCTTACGTGCGCGACCCGGCGCGGAGCGTCGACCTGCAGTTCGGCCTCGTCCGTCGAGCCCTCAAGGCGGCGCTGCTCGGCCGCGCCGGGCTCGGGACGCACGATGCCGATGGCCACCTGATCGTGATCCGCACGACGCGGCACGCAGGCAGCGCGCGGCACGATTGAGACCCGGTCAGTCGGGCCCGCCGCAACGACGGGCGGCGGCGCAGCGCGCCGCAGCCCGCGCGCGCGTGGATCAGGCGGCCTGCGGCACGGCGATCGACTTGCGCCACGCCGGCAGCGCGCTGAGGTCGGTGTACCAGCGCGTGATCTCCCGGTAGCCGCTCACCGGGAGCTGCGCGGGGCCGCTCATGTTGAGCGAGGCGCCGATCGCGAAGTCCGCGATCGTGAGGTGATCGTCCGCGACGTGCCTGCGACCCTTGAGATGCCCGTCGAGCACTTCTGCCGCGCGATGAAACCGTTCCTCGCCCTTGGCGATCTCCGCGGGATCCGGCGCGCCCAGCTTGAAGAGCCCCTTCACGGCGCGCTCGAAGATCAAGGTCGCGCACGCCGACTCCCAGTGCGCCAGGTCCCAGCACTGCCAGCGCGTGACGTCGGCGAGGCGCCGCGGCTCGGTGGGCAGCAGCTCAAACTCGGGCTTCTTCTGCGCGAGGTACTGCATGATCGCGCCCGACTCCCAGAGCACGAAGTCGTCCTCCTCGAGCACCGGCATCCGCTTGTTGGGATTGAGTGCCGCAAACGCAGGCGTGCTCTGCTCTCCCTTGGTGAGATCGACGAATTTCGTCTCGTAGTCGAGCCCGAGGTGCTCCGCGACCGCGAGCACCTTGAAGGCGCGGGGCGACAACGGGAATACGTGCAGCTTGATCATGGTGGCTCTCCTTTGTTCTGAATCATCCCTCGGCGGCGGCCCGGTAGCGCTCGAGCAATCCGGTCCAGCCGTTTGGCGAATCGATCTTGCCGCGCAGCACCTCGCCCTGCGCACCGAGCCGCTCGAGCCCGCGGTGCTCGAGCTCGACGCGGGTGACGCCGGCCGACTCGGCGATGAAGCGCAGCTCGACTTCGGTGGCGACGCTCGCGTCGTACTTGAATTCGCTGTTCAGGTGCCAGCCGAGCAGCACGCGCCCGGGCGGCTCCCAGGACAGCACGACCCCCCAGTCGCATTCCGAGCCGTCCTCCGCGCGCTCGAACCAGCGTCCGCCGGCGCGCGGCTCGATCACCACGTCCTTCATCGGCGCGGTGCCGATCGAGTGCGTCGGCGGCCACCAGCGGCCGACGCCGGCCGTGAACACCTCAAAGGCGCGCGCGGGTGCGGCGTTGACGCGGACGCTTTTGCGTACGGGTGCGACGTTGATCGTGCGGTTCATCCTGATGTTCCTTCGGAGCGGCCTTGTGCGCGGACCCCTGCTCGGCGTCGATCTCGGCCTGGAACGCCTCGAGCGCCTGGGTCCACGACTGATCGAGCCACTTCCGAGCGCACCCAGGCCGTGCGGGTCGATGTAGTAGACGCGGCGCGTGCCCTCGGCGCGGTCGCCCACGAGGCCCGCCTCCTTCAGCACCTTGAGATGCTGCGAGACCGCCGGGCGGCTCACGGGCAGGTCGTTTGCGATCGCCCCGACCGCGCACGGCCCGGCGCGCAGGCGTTCGAAGACCTGCCGCCGGGTGGGGTCGGCGAGTGCAGCGAGCGCCGTAGCGTAAGTCATGGCTTACGGTAGCCCATGACTTACCAAAAGGCAAGTCTCCGCCGAGGCGGGTACGCTGGCCGGCGCCGCGGGTCGCCGATCCGTTCAACGAGCAGTCACACTTCGCGCCGCCACGGCAACAAGAAGGACAGGAATCCGCAATCCAGGAGAGTCCGATGCTCACGAACTGCAAGGTCGGCGCGATCGTATTCCTCGTATCCGAGCTCGAGAGGACGCTCGCCTTCTACCGCGACACCCTCGGCCTGCCGGTCAACGAGGTCGAAGGCCACGATGGTCCATACGCGCTCGGCCAGGTCGGCGACCTGGTGCTGGTGTTCATCGTGCAGAAGGCCAAGGCGGGCGACACGCCGGTGGTCGTGTTCGGTCTCGACGGCGGCATCGACGACTATGCGGATGAGCTCGCACGCAAGGGCGTGGAGATCGTCGTGCCGGTGACCGAGACGCCGGACGGCGGGCTGTCGGTCGACTTCGTCGACCCCGACCGCAACGGACTGAGTCTGTATCAGCCGGCCGGCAAACCGAGGCGCAGATAAGTGCGCGGCGTGCTGGTGGCGGTGATGGCGCTCGCCGGGGCGCACCCGGGCAACCTGCGCGCGGATGCCTGGGACAAGCTCTATGGCCAATGGGTCGGCAACGGCGAAGTGAATGGCATGCCGGCGCGGGTCGTGTTCCAGTTCTTCAACACGCTCGATGGACGTGGACGACAGCTGCGCTTCGAGAACACCATGACCGCGAAGGATGGCACCGAGTCCTCCTTCCGGGCGGACGCTTATTACATGTGCGATGACCGCGCCCGGACGTGCCGCGGCCACTGGTACGACTCGCGCGGGATCGTGCTGCCGCTCACCGTCGCCACCCGGGACGACCGAGATCATCGTCGACTGGGGCGACGAAGCGACCGAACGCGGACGGACGACCTATCTCGTGACCCCCGACTGCTGCCTCGAGGTCACCGATGAAGTGCTCGCCAAGGACGGCGCCTGGAAGGTGTTCGGGCGCACGACCTCGCGTCCGACCAACGGCAGCCCGAGTTATGAACTCGGTACGGTGGTTTGTGCGGAGCCTCGGGCAGGTCCATGATTGGCGAGAACGACACTGACGGTGCCCGCCCGGCGACCGGGCGAGACAAACAATCCGCGCCGTCCGAGGGGGCCATCATGACAACCGTGTTCCGGCGTCGAGGCCTTGCGGCATTTCTCGTCATCGTCGCGTCGCTCTTTGCCGGGGCAGGCGGGCGCGCAGGCCCCGGCGGTCGTCGACCTCGTCAAGCCATTCCTGAAAGCGGACGCGAACACGGAATGGCAGGCGGTTGAGACGCTGCCGGGCGTGAAGTGGGCGCCGCTGCCGCCGAAGGAACTCAGCGACTGCCTGCCGACCGGCGATTGCTACGCGCGCCAGGGAATGGGCGTGGTGGGCGGCCGGAACATGGTCGTGATCGCCGCCGGCGCGCGCACCTTCGTGAACTCGCTCTTCCTGCGCAACGCCGGCGCGGCGCTCGGCGAGCCCGCAGTGCTCGAGTCGCTGAAGAAGAATGGCCTCACGGCAGAGCTGGCACGCTGCCCGATCCGGCCCGGGGCCGGCAGCACCAACTGGTACCGGGTCAAGGGCGCGGGCCTCGTGCCCGGCGTGCTGCAGATCCAGACCTCGTGCGCCGGCAAGCCGTGCGAGGGCTTCGTGGTCACCCGCAGCGACAAATTGCCCCCGCTCAAGCCCGACCAGCTCGCGAACTACAGCGAGCAGTGCACGGCGGGCGCGCAACGCGCACCCGTGTCGACCGAGAAGCCGCACGCGCTGCTCGCGCAGACGCTGGTTGCACTCGTGCCGCCGGCCAACGGGCCGGCGCTCTACGATTGGGCGACGCTGCTGGCGCTACCCACCGGGATCACCTGGAACGGAACGACGCCGAAGCCCATGGACCTGAAGGCTTTGAAGAACGACCCGAACCCGGTGAGCCTGACCGGGAGCCTCGCCCACGCCGGGCGGACCTTCAGCACAATTGCGAGCGGCACGCCCGCGCAGGTGAAGAACGTCTATATCGACGAGGGCGGCCTGCACCCGAAGGGCGAGCACCTGCTGGGCGTCGTCTACGAGAAAGGGCTCGCGGTACAGCTCGTCCGCTGCGGGCCGATCTACACCGAGTCCACCAACAACTGGTATCGCCTGACGGGCAACAAGACGCGTCCGGTCATGATCCAGCCAATCGATCGGCTACGACGGCAGCCAGGTCAGTGATGCGTACGCGCTGCGGCTGGACGGGAGCCTTCCGCCGCGCGACCCGCGCGATCGTGATCCGGGCGTGAACGGATGCCAATGATCGACGTCGAAGCAGCGCCGCGGGCGTAGCCACAAGCCGAATCACACGCAACGCGTGACGTTGCCGGGGTGACCGCCGCGCGGGCGGTCGGACCATCGCCTGCACAGCGCTCGTTTCGTCGCCGGCGGCATTTGACGGCCGCCCGGACAATCCGCACGATTCGCGACTTCGCATCGACCAGGAATGCGCCCGCCAGGGCACCCCGATGGAGGCATGCAGTGCTGAGACGTGACTTCTTGACCCTCACGGGCATCGGCCTCGGCGGCCTGATCGCACCTCCCTTCTTCGGGCGCGCGATTGCCGTCGAGGAATTGTCGAGCCGGCTCGACGTGGCGTTGAAGAAACGGCTCGCCGACACTGCGCTCGACGCGGCCACCAAGGCGGGTGCCAGCTACTGCGACGTGCGTATCGGCCGCTACCTGCAGCAGTTCGTCATCACCCGCGAAGACAAGGTGGAGAACGTGGTCAACACCGAGTCCACGGGCGTCGGCGTGCGAGTGCTCGTGAAGGGCACATGGGGCTTCGCCGCCACCAGCGAGCTCACCGACGCGGGTGTCGCCGGCGCGGTGCGGCAAGCGACTGCAGTCGCCAGGGCCAACGCGAAGGCGCAATTTGAGCCGGTGCAGCTCGCCAAGGTGCGCGGCGTGGGCGAGGTATCCTGGGCCACGCCGATCAGGAAGAACGCGATGGAGGTGCCGCTCAAGGAGAAAGTCGAGTTGCTGCTGGACGTCAATGCCGCAGCGATGGCGGCGGGCGCCAATTACGTGAGCTCGAACCTCTTCCTCGTCAACGAACAGAAGTACTTCGCCTCGACGGATGGCTCCTACATCGATCAGGACCTGCATCGCATCTGGCCGAGGATGGAGGTCACCGCGATCGACCAGAAGAGCGGCAAGTTCCGCATCCGCGAGGGTCTTGCGGCGCCGATGGGCATGGGCTACGAGTACCTCGACGGCGCTGCGAGTGGCAAGGTGCATCTGCCTGGCGGCGTGATCGCCTATGGCCAGTCGTATGACATGCGCGAGGACGCGATCGCCGCGGCCCGACAGGCGCGGGAGAAGCTGACCGCGCCGTCGGTCAAGCCCGGCAAGTACGACCTGGTGCTGGATCCCTCACACCTGTGGCTTACGATCCACGAATCGGTCGGCCATCCGACCGAGCTCGATCGCGTGCTGGGCTACGAAGCCAACTACGCCGGGACGAGCTTCGCAACGCTGGACAAGCTGAAATCGAAGTTCAGGTACGGCAGCGAAAAGGTCACCCTGTTCGCAGACAAGACCCAGGCGGGGAGCCTCGGAGCGGTCGGCTATGACGACGAGGGCGTCAAGACGCAGCGCTGGGATCTGATCAAGGACGGCATCCTGGTCAACTACCAGGCGATCCGCGACCAGGTGCACATCCTCGGCCAGGAGGAATCTCACGGCTGCTGCCATGCCGACTCCTGGTCGAGCGTGCAGTTCCAGCGCATGCCGAACGTGTCGCTGGAACCCGGCACCCAGCCGCTCAAGGTCGCCGACATGATCGCGGGCGTCGAGAACGGCATCTACATCGTCGGCGATGGGTCCTTCTCCATCGACCAGCAACGCTACAACGCACAGTTCGGCGGCCAGCTGTTCTTCGAGATCAAGGACGGCAAGGTGACGAAGATGATCGAGGACGTGGCCTACCAGATGCGCACACCGGAGTTCTGGAATTCCTGCGCAGCCGTCTGCGACGCGAGCGACTACCGCCTCGGCGGCTCGTTCTTCGACGGCAAGGGGCAGCCGAGCCAGTCGTCGCCGGTTTCGCACGGCACGAGCACGGCGCGCTTCAACGGCGCCAACGTCATCAACACGGCCCGCAGCCTCGGTTGAGCGGCGCGCACGGAAGGAGTCAGGAATGAGCAGTCTCGCCGAACAGGACGCGCGCGCCATCCTCGAGAAGGTCGTGGCGCTGTCCAGGGCCGACGAATGCACGGCACGGCTCGCCGGAGCGGTCAACGGCAACGTGCGCTTCGCCCTCAACAACGTGACCACCAGTGGCGTGGTCAGCGACGTCAGTCTCGCGGTGCAAGTGGCCTACGGCAAGCGCGTCGGCATCGCCACGATCAATCAGTTCGACGACGCTTCGCTGACGCGCACGGTGCGCCGCGCGGAGGAACTGGCGAAGCTTGCGCCTGAAAACGAGGAGTTCATGCCGGCGCTGGAAAAGCAGAGCTACACGCCGACGCCGAGCTACGACGAGAGTGTCGCGAAGATCACGCCGGAGTACCGCGCGACGGTCGCGGCCCAGTCCATCGCGCCATGCCGCGCGGACAAGCTGGTCGCGGCGGGCTTCCTGGCCGATGGCGCGCGTTTCTCCGCCTTCGCCAACAGCAACGGCAATTTCGGTTACCAGAGGGCGACCGATCTCGACTACACGTGCACCGTGCGCACCACTGACGGCAGCGGTTCGGGCTGGGTCGGCCGCAACGTCCGCAGCGTCGCACAATTCGACGCGGACGCCGCGATCCGCACCGGCATCGAGAAGGCCAGGGGTTCCGCGGGCGCGAAGGCACTCGAGCCGGGCAAGTACACCGTGATCCTCGAGCCCGCCGCAGCCGCCGGGCTGCTCGATCGGATGATGGGCGCGTTCGACGCCCGCGAAGCCGACGAGGGGCGCAGCTTCCTCACGAAGAAGGGCGGTGGAAACCGGCTGGGCGAAAAGCTGTTCGACGAGCGCGTCAGCATCCACGCCAGTCCGGCCGACACCGACGTGCCCGTGCTGCCCTGGGACGAGGAAGGGTTGCCGCGCGAGCAGATTGCGTACGTCGACAAGGGCAAGGTGGCCAACCTGCAGTATTCGCGCTACTGGGCCAAGATGAACAAGGCGAAGGCGACCGCAATGCCCGGCAACCTCATCATGGCGGGCGGCACGAAGTCCACGGACGAGCTGGTGAAGTCCACGCAGAAGGGCGTCCTGGTCACGCGCACGTGGTACATCCGCATGGTCGATCCGCAGGTCGTGCTCCTGACCGGATTGACCCGTGATGGCGTGTTCTACATCGAGGACGGCGAGATCAAGTATCCGATCAAGAACTTCCGCTTCAACGAATCGCCCGTGATCATGCTCAACAACGTCGAGGAGCTCGGCAGGCCGATCCGCCTGAGCGGCGCCGGTGGCGAGGGGGCGATGCTGATGATGGTCCCGCCGATGAAGCTGCGCGACTTCACGTTCACGTCGCTCTCGGACGCGGTGTGAGAGAGGAGACTCCGAGCGCGCTTAGAGCCAATCCGTAGTCTCAGGCTCAACGACCTTCTCGAGGCCCTGGAGGTCCGCC
>CAWIDH010000017.1:0-310818 GCA_963834855.1 uncultured Gammaproteobacteria bacterium
CCGGAGCCAGGCACCTGGCACTGCTCGGCCTCGGCTTGCTCGGAGTGGGCATGGCGCGACGGCGCGCGACGGCCTGACAGACTCTTGCTCCAGTCGAAGGGAATCGGCCCCGCAGGGCAACCTGCGGGGCTGTTTCCTTTTGCGCATAGCGCGATAGGTTCTGCTGACGCACTCCGCTCTCTCTGGAGAGCTGCGAAGCGCTGACCGCATGGATGAAGTGTTACCCTTCTGTCAGGTAAACCCTTGACAGAAGGAAGCAGGAGGTGCGGTGATGTCACTAGCGTGGTTGTGGAGCATCCTCCTCGTTGGGGCGACGGTGTTGTTCGCGGCCGCGGGCACCTTGTTGGCACGGCGCTGGGTCAGCGTGGAGATTCTCAAGCTCAACAACGAGGTGGCTGGCTTCATCTATGCCGTCATCGGGGTTCTGTACGCCGTATTACTTGGTTTCACGGCCATCATCGTCTGGGAGCAGTTCGATAAGGCACAGGCCGGCGTCGACCAGGAAGCGAACGAGCTTGCCGACCTGTACCGCCATGCCCAAGCCTTTCCCGACGACACGCGGAGAGCGTTGGAAACTCAGCTCCGCGCCTACGCGAAGCTCGTGGTGGAGAAGGAATGGCCGGCCATGGCCGAACGGACGTCAAGTTCTGAAACCTGGGAAATGTACAGTCCTGAAACCTGGGAAATGTACAACCAGCTGTGGCGGACCTACCAGCAGTTCCAGCCGCAGAATGATCACGAAAGGATCTGGTATGCGCAGTCGCTCACGAGGATGAGCCAGCTGGGCGATCAGCGCCGGCTGCGCCTGCTGAGCAGCCGATCGGAGGGAATACCCGCCGTGATGTGGGTCGCGCTACTTGGCGCCGGCGGCGTCACGATTGGCTTCAGCTTCCTCTTCGGCACGAGAAGCGCCGTGGCCCAGGTCTTGATGACCTCAGCCCTCGCGATGACAATCGCGGTCGTGCTGCTCTCGATCGTGGCGCTGGAGGAGCCGTTTCGGGGGATCACCCGCGTGGACCCTGGTGCGTTCGATCAGCTTGCGTACATCTTCGACGTCTGGAGCCAGACTGGGGTCGGTCAGTCCCGCTAGTTCTTGTCGTCGCGGAACTTGATGTACCAGTGCGTACCATCGCAGAAGGGCTTGTTCTTCGACCCTCCACACCGGCACAGCGCGTAATGCTCGCTTGAGGCACCCTCCGCCCGTGGCTCGTCGGGGATCTCCACACCTCCAGTGATGCGGTACGGGCCATCCTTGGAAACCGTGACCTTGGGCTCACGCTCCTGATCGCGGTGTTCGATACCGTCGAGTGCGTGGCTAAGCGCACCGGAGGGACACCGCCGCACCGCCTGGATGATTGCTTCCTTATCTGCGGCGCTGAGGTCGATGAAGGGTTCGGTGTGGACCCGAAATACCGAAGGGAGCGCGTCCGTGCAGAACCCGGAGTGTTGACAGATACCGCGATTGTCGAACACGGTCAGTTCCTCTCGAGTGTACGTGTCACGGTGGTCTGCCACCCGATCCGGCGCTTTCGCACTCGTGAAACCGATGCGGGCATGCGTTCCGTCGCAGAACGGCTTGTTCGCCGAACCACCGCAGCGGCACAGCGCCATCCTCGGACGCGCCTCCAGGCGCTCGCCCTTGGAGTTCACCAGGTTCTCGACGTTGGTCACGAGATACGGCCCGTTCAGCTCCGGAGTGATCGCCGGTGCCTTGCCGGTATCGATCCGAGCGAACTGCTTGACCTCAGCAGCGCGGTTCCAAGCGCGATCAGAGGGCGCGAACTGCGTTGCCAGGTCCTCGAGCGCGGCGGCCGCCTCGTCCACCTGGCGAGGTACGCCGGCGCGTTTACGGAGCGTGGCCGCCGTAACTGCAAGACCCCTCAGCCGCTCGGCAAAGAACACCCATGCCGACGCCTTGTGTGGCAGCAGGTGGACGTCGCGGTTGTAGCCGAAGCCGGGGCCCGCCGTCCTTCCAGGCAGCAGTGGATCCCCAACCGTCATCATCGCCAAGGCTTCACCGAGCGGTCGCAGCACGGTCGTCATCAGCCGCAGAGTCGCGCGTGAGAGGTGTTCGAGCTCTGGTTCGGTCTCCTCGGTGTGCGCGAGGAACCGCAGCAGCATCAGGAGCATCGTGTCGTAGGAGATGTTGAACAGTTCTGCCACTTCGTGCGTAAGCGGGTCGATGATGATTGTCCCGCCGGTGGTGTCGTCGTAGAAGCGAGTCATTGGATTCGAAACCACCGGGCGGACCGGATCGAACGCTTCGCCTCGAGCCTGGGCGGCCTCCACCTCGCGCGAATATTCCATTCGAATCGTGTCGAACACGACGAAGTGGGCGTCGGGATGGGCCGCTGATGGGGCCTCACCCTGCTCGATGATCATGTCGATCGCGCTGCAAGCAGAGGCACGATCTACGACGGCGAGCAGTTCGCCGGAGAGATCAAGGTAGCGCGCACTGGCCTGCGCTTCGCGCGGTCCGATGAACAGCTCGTGCTCCGGAATGTGCATGAAGCCGGTCTCGATCTTGTGATAGAACTCGCCCACCGTTCGGAAATCGATCTCGAAGGGCTCGCTGATGGCAGCGAGTGCATCGGAACCAAGGCTGATCGGCGCTCCGCCAGCTATCGAGGTCGACCGGTCCGCCACCTTCGGCCTCGATGATTCTGGCGCGAATGGCCGAATAGACTTTCTCCTGCTCGGGCGTCAGAACGCCGGCCTCGGGCATCTCGTAACACACGAATCGCTCGATCGTCTGCAGCGAAAACGGCTCCAGCGAAAAACGAATGCCAAAGGGAAACGCATTGGCCGGCATCGGGAGATTGGCGCGCCTGAAGTGCGGCGCGCCACCGATCGCCGTCAGCATGTTTGAGACCTGGGCGAGGTGCAGCATTTCCTCAACGGCAACGCTGGACAGGCGGCGCTTCCAGCGACGGACCATTTCCGCCTGAGCCGGAGTCAGGCCGCCTTCAGAGACGTCGTTTTTGAGGGAAAACGCCGCAAAGAGATAGATGCATGCCAGCCCGTGCTCCAATTCCGAGGCACGGGACAGCAGGTAGATGAGCTCTTCACGGCTGGTAACGAGCGCGATGTGCGAACGATCGCGTCGATGGCGTGGCCGAGTGGCGGTCATTGGCATTCTCCAGCGATTGGACGTTCGGACGTGGGTCCAACTCGATGAATGTCGTGCGGTTCCGGCATCAGCCGCGAACGATCGGTGGCGGCTTCCGCTATGATCATGCTCTGGTCCAAGCCCGCATGACACTACTTCAAGGATGACGTGTAGGCCGGCTCATGTCTAACTCATCGCAAGACAGGGTGATCCGCACCCCCGATCAGCGCTTGCGCGTTTTCGTGAGTTCGACGCTGCAAGAACTGATTGAAGAGCGCGTTGGCGCGCGCGAGGCTATCACCGCACTACGCCTCTCGCCGGTGATGTTCGAGATGGGCGCCCGGCCGCATCCCCCGCGCGACCTTTATCGAGCCTACCTCGAGCAGAGCGATATCTTCATCGGCATTTACTGGCAGCGCTACGGTTGGATCGCGCCCGATATGGAGATCTCCGGACTGGAAGATGAGTATCGGCATTCGGGCGATAAACCGAAGCTCATCTATATCAAGTCGGCTGCGCCGGAGCGTGAGCCGCGGCTGACGGCGTTGCTCGACCGGGTGCAGAGTGACGGTGTGTCGTACAAGCCCTTCTCCACTGCAGCAGAGTTGCGCGGGTTGATCCAGGACGACCTCGCGATGCTCTTGGCCGAGCGTTTCGATCAAGGGCGCGGGCCTCGCACTTCGGCGGTGGCCTCTCCTTCAGAGTTGCCGACCGGAGCAGTAACCTTCCTGTTCAGCGACATCGAGGGGTCGACGCAGCTGGCCTCCACACTCAGGTCGGGCTATTCCGACCTCCTGCAGGCGCAGCGCGCGATCCTCCGCGATGCGTACGGCAAGCACCATGGCAGGGAGATCCGGGCGGAAGGAGACTCCTTCTTCGTGGTATTCGCGAGCCCAAAGGACGCGCTCGCCGCCGCCGTCGAGGGCCAACTGGGACTCTCCGCGTACCACTGGCCCGAGGGCGCGCCCGTCCGAGTTCGGATGGGCCTGCACACCGGCGAGGCGTCCGCAACCGGCGTGGGATACGAAGGCATCGAGGTCAATAGAGCCGCTCGCATCGCGGCAGCAGCGCACGGCGGGCAGGTGCTCATGTCCGGATTCACCTGGGCCCTTCTCAAGGACGACCGGCCGAGTGGCGTCGCGCTACGCGATCTCGGAGAACACCGGTTGAAGGATTTTCCTGGCCCGGAGCACATCTACCAGGTGGCCATCGATGGGTTACCTGCTGACTTCCCTGCATTGCGCGCGCTCGCCGCGACTCCCAGCAACCCGGCGCTCGCCGCGACTCCCAACAACCTGGTCACCCAACTGACGCGGTTCATCGGGCGGGAGCGCGATCTGGACGAGACGAGAGCGCGGCTCCTGAACGCCCGACTGGTCACGATCTCAGGGGCCGGCGGGCTGGGAAAGACGCGGTTGTCCATCGAGCTTGCTTCAAGCGTTTCGCAGGTCTTCAACGCAGGAGTGTGGTTCATCGAGCTCGCCGGCCTCTCGGACGGCTCGTTGGTGCCGCATGCCATCGCGACAGTCGTCGGGGTGCGCGAATCGGCAAACGAACCCCTGGAGGTCACGCTGTCGCATCATCTGGGGTCGCTGCGGGCACTGATCGTGCTCGACAATTGCGAGCACCTGGTGGAGGGCTGCGCAAAGCTGGTTCAGGTCCTCCTCCAGAGATGCCCCGTCCTCACCGTCCTTGCAACCAGCAGGGAGGTCCTGGAAGTTCCGGGGGAGGTCGTCTGGCGGCTCAGCCCGCTTGCCCTGCCGGATGCCGAGCGTTCGGATGCGGTCGAGGAGCTCCTCCGGTCCGAGGCCGTTGCGTTGTTCGTGGATCGAGCGACCCTGGCGGATCCGTCGTTCCGACTCGACCAGCAGAACGCAGCCCGTGTCGTAGGGATCTGCTCCCGACTTGATGGGATACCGCTGGCCTTGGAGCTGGCCGCCGCGCGCATCTCTGTGATGTCGCTGGAGGATCTCGCCTCGAGGCTCGAGGATCGGTTCCGCGCGCTGCGGAGTGGGAGCAGAACGGCAAACCCGCGCCAACAAACGCTTCGAGCAACCATCGATTGGAGCCACGAGCTCCTGACGGATGTCGAACGCGCTCTCTTCCGGAGACTTTCCGTGTTCGCAGGCGGCTTCGGCCTGGAGGCGGCCGAAGCGGTCTGCGCCAGCTCGGATCTCGACAGGGAGGATGTCGTGGACGTGCTGTCACGCCTCGTGGACAAGTCCCTGGTCAACTCCGGCGACCGCTCGGGCGGCCGGACACGGTACCGGATCCTCGAGACCATCCGTGAGTACGCCACTGAGCGGCTGAGCCAAGCAGGTGAGGCTTCAGGGATCCGGCGACGTCACGCTGAGTACTACCTCCGACTCGCCGAGGAGGGGGAACGTGCACTGCGCGGCGGAGGGCAGTCCGAGTGGCTGCGGCGCCTGGACCAGGAACTCGACAACTTCCGGGCCGCGCTCGCGTGGGCCCAGGAAGAAGATCCGGGACTCGGGCTGCGCCTCGCGGCCGACCTCGTCGCCTACTGGTTCACTCGCGGCGTGGTGAGGGAAGGAAGGGACCGGCTCGACCGATTCCTGGCAGCGTGTGCCGCCGACACACCGTGTCGCCTGAAGGCCATGAACGGCGCCGGGCTCCTTGCCTCCGTGCAGGGCGCGACCGAGGACGCGCGTCGATTACTGCAACAGAGCATCGAGCTCTCTGAGGCAGGGCAGGACCTGCAGAGCCTCGCGACGGGATTGAGCTACCTGGGACGCCTGGAAGCCGTCGGTTCTATCGGGTCTGGTGTCTCGGGGAGAGAGCATCTCCAGAGAGCGATCTCCCTCTCCCGCGAGCTCGGAGACAGATCCGGCGAAGGGTTCTCCCTCGGGTATCTCGGCTACATCGAGTACTACGCCTTCGGCGACCTCGTTCGCGGCGCCGAGCTGCTCCAGCAATCGGTGGACCTCCTCGTCGAGCTGGGTGACCGGTTGACGTCGCTCCGGATGATATTGGGCCTCGGCCTCATCGCGTTGGAGAAGGGTGACGTGGCCGAGGCACGACAGCGGTGGAGGGAGGCGTTGGCCCTCTCCAGCGAGCTTCGAGACACCTGGACGATCGGTCTCTATCTCGAAGGCTTCTCGGCGCTGGCCGCGCATGAGTCGCAGGCCGAACGGGCGATGACACTCACCGGCGCCGCGGAGATGGTCCGGTCGCGGTACGCCGTCGCTTGCCCCCCGCCGTTGAGGGCCAAGATCGAACAATGGGTCGCGCCGATCCGCGACGAGCTCGGTACTCGATCAGAAGAGGCCCTTGCTCGGGGGCGATCGATGTCGCTCGATGCCGCGATCGCCTTCGCCATGGAGGAGCGGTCGACCGAAAGCGTGACGATCTGCGGGCTCGTCGCGCCGAAGTGCGGGTCAGGGCACCTGCTTTGCCGCCTGATACCGGATGCGGAGCAGATGCACACGCACGGCGACGTTTAGCGCGAGCGCCACCCACGGCGCCACCAGCGCAATCAGCGTTGCGGCGACATATATCGTGAAAGTGATGCGAAAGCCGCGGCGGATTCGCCGGACGGCCTCCATGTCGACCCCCGGGCAGCGCGCAATCGTCGCGACCAGCACGTTGAATGCGCCACTGCCGACGACGAACGTTGCGCAATAGAAGGTGACCGCCGTAGTGATTTCCGGTCCAGTCAGGTGGGCCGCCAGCACCGCGGTCGGGAACGGGATGAACGTCACATAGAGGAGTACGAAGCCGTTCGCGAGCTGTATCGGGTGGCTTGTCACACGGACCAGCCGCATGACGTCGTGATGGGCGATCCACGTCACGAGGATGACGAAGAAGCTGAGCGCAAACGCGAAGTAGTACGGCCAGAGCGCCAGCAGACCGGCCAGCAAACTTCCTTCGGCCCCCGCATGTTGAAGGCGGATTTCGAGGACGAGCAGCGTAATCGCAATGGCAAACACGCCATCGCTGAACGCCTCAATGCGGGTGGTGCCTTCTGTCAATGCGGGGTCCGTGCGCCGCCTGGAAAACTAGTGTCCGGGATGGCTGCGAGCACTGTCAGTACCTGATTCTGCCTCAATTGCGAGCCAATTGTCGTGCGACGCCGGCGCCTTTCCGTTTACGGACGGCCACCAGGGAGAACACCCAGGGTCGAAACGCAAGCAGCAGGGCCGTGCTGTGTCGCCTTTCGGTAGAGGTCGAATCAAGTTCGACCATGTCGAGGAATTCCCGCTGTAGAAGTGACAGCTTGCGCTTCAGTATTTCGATGGACGCCGCAGTCAGTTCCGCGGGCTGCCAGCCGAAGAAATCTGCCTGGCCCGTGAAATCGGCCTGGAGAAACTCGGCTTTGACCTGCCGTTCGTAAGCCCCCCGTACGGGACCGTCCTTCCGCCATGAAATCTGGCGACCAACCCGCAGTCGATGCCTGCCCCTGGGCAATGACTCAATCAATTCAAGTTCAATCAGCCGGGCGCGCAGCTTCCGAATCTGCACCTCTTCGAACTCGTAGCCGCGCTGAATGTCCGGCTCCGTCCAGCCGTTCAGGAGCAGATAGAAAAAGCTGAGCAACGCCGGATCGCGGGCGAGGGCCTTCTCCTGTTCCAGGGACAGGTTCGTCGGACGACTGCGTCCGTGCTCAACCATTCGAACCAGTTCGCCCACGCTGATCTCGAGTGCGCCGCATACCTGCTCGAGCCGCCTGAGCGTAAAGCTGCGCTCCGAAAATATGCGCTTCACGCTCGCTTCGCTGAGATTGATGCGTTCCGCGAGTGAGCGATACGTCAGCCCCCGCATCTTCAGGCAGCGCTTCAGGGCGTCCACCACTTGTCGCGTTTCAT
The DNA here is from genome assembly GCA_963834855.1 of uncultured Gammaproteobacteria bacterium. Lineage (GTDB taxonomy): Bacteria > Pseudomonadota > Gammaproteobacteria > Steroidobacterales > Steroidobacteraceae > DATJKD01. The sequence goes on from CAWIDH010000017.1 coordinate 7,936, forward strand.
CCATGGACGGCTCTCCCGCGCTGGCGGAGGGGCGCAGTTACCACTCCCGCAGGTATCGAAGATCGATACGAAAACGGAATCGTATTGCATTCCATCGAAGCCAGTCTAGCGTGGCCTGCACACCCACCGGAGCGAGCCCATGCGCAGCACCTCGGAATTCGCACACGCAGTGGTAGACCCAGGCAGCCGCAGGGTAATCGTCGTTCGGCTCGGTCAGTACTCAACGACGTACACGCCCGTCTGAACCCGGCGGTTCCGGCGCTGCAGCGGCGTCCGGATTCGCTGGTCGCTCTACGGAGCTCAGTCGAGCAGGCAAGGCGGCGCGGGCTCGGGATCTCGATCGCGGGCGGCCGGCATGCGATGGGCGGTCAGCAGTTCCTGCAAGGCGGTATGGCACTCGACATGCGCGGCATGAACCGCATCCTGGACTTCGATCAGGACGCAGGGCTGATCACAGTCGAGGCCGGCGCCACCTGGCCCGAACTGATGCGTGGCTACCTTTCAAGACAGTCGGGAAATGCACTGCAGTGGGGTATCAGGCAGAAGCAGACCGGCGCCGATTCACTGACCATCGGCGGTGCCATTGCCGCCAATATTCACGGTCGCGGCCTCACGTATCCGCCATTCTCGGCGGACGTCGTGTCGTTGCAGTTGCTATGCGCCGACGGCGAACTCGTTACGTGCTCACGCGGGCAGAATCCTGAACTCTTCCGCATGGTCGTCGGCGGGTACGGCCTGTTCGGCGTCGTGGTGTCGGTCGGCTTGCAATTGGTCCGCAGGCAGAAGGTCGAACGCGTCGTCCAGCTCCTGACCATGCCTGCCTTGATGCGGGCTTTCGAGGCGCGCATTCGGGACGGTTACATCTACGGTGACTTCCAGTTCGCTACTGACCCCGACTCGCCAGGATTTCTCGTTGACGGCGTGTTCTCCTGCTACCGCCCGGTCGACAACGACCGCCCCATCCCACCGAATCAGCTGCGCCTGCATCAGGCGGATTGGCGGCGACTCCTGTACCTGGCACACGTCAACAAGCGCCAGGCATTCACGGAGTTCACGGACTTCTACCTCCGCTCGACAGGCCAGCTCTACTGGAACGACACGCACCAGATCAACATCTATCTCGACGACTATCACCGCCCGCTCGACGCGCATCTGGGCGCGCAGGTGCCCGGTACGGAGATGATCACGGAGGTCTACGTGCCACGCGCGCAGCTCACCGAGTTCATGGCGGCGGTTCGCGAGGATTTTCTTCGACATGCGGTCGACTTCATCTACGGCACCATCCGCCTGATCAACAAGGACGAGGATGCATTTCTCGCTTGGGCCAAGAGAGACTACGTCTGCGTCATCTTCAACCTGCATGTGGATCATCACGCTACCGGCATGGACCGCACCCGGCTCGCCTTTCAGAGACTCATCGACCGCGCGATCGAATCCGATGGCAGTTATTTTCTGACGTACCATCGTTTTGCGCGCCGCGACCAACTGCTGCGCTGCTATCCCCGGATGCCGGAGTTTCTGCGCCGGAAACGGCTCGCCGATCCTGATGAGCGCTTTTCGAGCGACTGGTACCGGCACCATGTCGCACTCCTGTCGGACCTGCTCTGATGGCGACGTGGTCACGACTGAGGCACCGAAGTGCGGCGACGACGCTATTGATCGTTTCTGATTTGGCGCAGATGTTTTTCGTAGCGCCACACTTCCAGTCGCATGGTTCCTTCCGGAGTATCGAGTTCCTCGACGACCGTTCCAGAGCGATGCCATCCGCACTTCTCATAGAATCTCGCCGCGCGGTCATTGCCAATCGCGCATGTGAGCCACGCAGTCTCGACGCCACTTGCGGCAAGTCGTGCCTCGGCGTCGGCAATCAGCGCCGCAGCAACACCCGAGCCCCGCGCTCGCGCCGACACAAAGAGTTGATACAGTTCGTCGCCCTTGAGCATCGAGAATCCGATGGGCGCACCAACCGGCCCGACCACGCGGACTTCCGCGAGCGCGGCCTTCAGTCTGTCCCGGAAACGCTCCCGGGTGCGGCGCCGGGTCAGTTCCGCCGGCACGACCGACTCGTGCCCGTCTCGCCAGGCCTGGTACCAGACCGTGGCCAGCTCATCGATCTCGGATTCTTCGGCGTCTCTCACCTCTGAGGGAATCGGCGCGTTCATGCTTGCGATCGCGAATCAGAACCTGTGTCAGAAGGGATTCGATCTCCGCCACCCGACAGGGTCGTGACTACCTTAGCCGACGTTTGGCGGACCCGCCATCTCGCGTCGGCCGCATCGATTACCGGTCGCGAAGTCTTGACGGGCGACGGGACGTCCGGGCATTAACAGGACTCAATGAAACTGGTCATCATCAGCGACACCCACGGCCGGCACGACGAACTCGGCATACTCCGCGGCGACGTCCTCATCCATTGTGGCGACAGCGGCAACGGTTTCAGCCGTCAGAGCGACGACGTCGATCGCCTGGACGCCTGGTTCGGACAGCAGGAGTTCGAGCGCATCCTCTGCATCGGCGGGAACCACGACTTCGACATGCAGGCACGGGCCGAGCGCGGCGGTCCCGTCCTCCGCAACGCCGAGTACCTGCAGGACCAGGTCCACGAGTACCGCAGCGTGCGTTTCTACGGCTCGCCCTGGACACCCGAGCTCGTGGATTGGGCCTACTACCTCGACGACGACGCGCTCCGCAGCCGATGGGAGCTGATCCCGAACGACGTCGAGATCCTCATCACCCACACTCCGCCGTACGGCGTCCTCGATCGGAACACCGCGGGCCGCAACTGCGGCTGCCGGGAGTTACACAACCGCCTGCTCGACCTGCACCCTCGCATCCACTGCTTCGGCCACATCCACGCGAGCGCCGGAACCACATACCTGAACGGCACCACCTACGTGAACGCCTCGATGGTTAACCGCCGCTACGAGATCGCCCACCAACCGATCGAGTTCAATGTCTGAGCAAATTCCGCGGGCCAGGCACATTCCTATGCAGACGGACGCGCGGCGCAGACACAAGATATAGGGCCACGGCCTCAACCAACCTGACGAATGGCTGTCGCCTGGGCCAGTCGCTGCACGGAGCTCAAGCTATTGAAATCATTACCTTTGATGTCCGGCAGCTGGAATCGAACGGGGATTGACGTACCCGGAACGTCCAAATAGGCTTACCACTACATCTTGTGTGTCCGGTCCGTGCCGGGCACGCGGTCAGAGCGGGGGTGGGTAGTGGCAAGCAACGAGCTGGTGGACGAACTCCGGGTCGAGATAACGCGACTCCGATCGGCGCTGGCCTATTGGCTACCGCACGAGACGATGGTGGCGGACGACGACAAATCCGCCTGGAACGCTCACTTCGCATTGCTCGAAGGCGAACCGTATGAACTGCCGAGTGGCCATGGACACGCCCCGAGACAGAGGCGGAGCCGTCGGAGGAAAGTGAGGTCGCACTAGCCTGAAGGAAAGCGCGCAACGCACCGCCGCGTACACTTCCAAACAGGTCGGTCCGCGGGTTGCGCTTTCTCACGCAGCGGCCGCGCGCCCTTCATGTGCGCGAGCGTGCTCGCCGATTCTCATGCTCGTTGTCTCGTCAATCGCGCTCTCGCGGCAGACAAAAGAACGCGCGAGTAGAGCTTGTGGAACCCGAGCAACGCGCGGAAGCGAAACTCCAGCCGTGCTTGTCCGTGCCTCGTGGTTCCGCGAGGGACGACCGCCGACCCAAAGTACAGCCGCGTTCGCGCGCGGCCTGCGACTTCAAGCGGTTCGGCCATCAGCCACGACCGCGTACGCCCCAGGAAATCGCAGAGCAACAACTGATTCCCCGTCCGCCCTTCGACTTTCCATGCAGCGAACGAGTCAGCATGTCTCGTGGCCAACGCTCTGGCCTCGTCGTCCGTTGAAGGCTTCGAAACCGCCCACCTCAGGATCAGTCGCTCCAGCCGGAATACCGGCGTGGTGTAGAAGGCCTCGATGAACTCCGCCTGGGTCACAGGCCTGGCAATGTCAGTCGTATAGCAATCCACATACGACCCTTCACCCACATAGCGCTGCAGGAGCGCGGACTTGGGGACAAGACACGGTGCAACAGTGCGCGGTGTCCGATCACGGGTACGGGAGCCGAAAACATCACCCATTGAGTGACACAGGTATCACTCGTCGCAGCAATTCAGCAAGCTGACGCAGCGCTCGCGGCATGGCCGCGGCGATGCTCGCATCGAGAGCCGCGACGTTCGAACTGGTACTCTCGTTCTAGTCCGCGTTATGGCCGATACGACCGCGGATGGACATCCGACCAGCTGACCTGCCTGCAGACTTGCCGGTCGTTCGCCTGCTGTTCCGCCAGTACGCCGAAAGTCTGGGGATCGACCTTGGGTTCCAGGACTTCGAGGCAGAACTCATCTCCTTGCCTGGGAAGTACTCACCTCCACGAGGCTGCTTGTTGCTGGCTTGGAACGGTGACCGGGCGGTGGGTTGCGTCGCGTTGCGACCAATCGACGACAACGTCTGCGAGATGAAACGCCTCTATGTTCATCCGGACGTTCGGGCACAGCATGTGGGACGACGTCTTGCCGAGCGCATCCTCCAGGAAGCGCGCGCCATCGGCTATCGATCGATGTACCTGGACACGCTACCAAGCATGACGTCCGCCCTGCACCTGTACTACGACCTGGGTTTCCGCCCTGTCGAGCCCTACGTATTCAATCCCATCGAGGGAGCGATCTTTCTCGGCTTGGATCTTCGATAGTTCTCGACTTCAGGCAGAGGAGCCGTTAGCTTCAGTGAGCCCGTTATGGGCGTTAGAAGAAGCCTGCGTTCAACCGAACGCGCCAACGAGAGGGGGCAAGTCATGAAGATCTGCAAACTTGGCGCTGCATTCATTGCAGCAGTCGTCATGTCCGGAATCACGACACCGGTTATGGCCCAGGAGTCGCGCTACGATCTCGGCAACATCTGGTATGTCAGCGGCATCGACGTGCTTGATGGGCAGTTTGAGAACTACACGGCCTGGCTTGCCGAGGAATGGGTCAAGTTCAGGAAACTCAATGCCACGCACGGCAACGAGGTCGGATATCACGTGCTGCTCAACACCACCCCCAGGGACGGCGAGCCGGATCTTTATCTCGTCACGATCAACAAGGACTTCTTGAGAGTGGCCGAAGGCCTGGCGTTGGAAAAGACAGTCAACGAAGCCATGGCGAAGGACCGGAGAGCATTCGAAACGGAAAGCGCTGCGCGTGCCCCGATGCGCAAGGTGATGAGCAACCTCGAACTCATGGAACTAAAGCTGAAATAACCGGTCCTGGAGTCCGGGCGTTGCCCGGACTCCTTCCGATTGCCTCTTCTTGGCGTCGGCTCGCGCTATGAACCGAAGGCACTTTGTGCAGGCCGGCATGTCATCGCTGCTCCTGCCGAATGCGGTGATCGCAGTGTCTCCCGATGCGCCGAGCCGGGGATGGCCCGCCTGGGACTACTTCTTCTTCGACGAACGTTTTGCAGAAGCTCGACGACTGGCTGGAGAACTGTCGGGCACCACTGAGCCGACGCCCGTGCAGGGCGACGTCACCGGTATCTGGACCGGCGGCTTGGGTCGAGCAAGTCTCACGGCCCCAATGACGATGAAGGGTGTCACCACCGAGTCTTTCCATTTCTGTCTGAAGATCCTCCTTGTCCGACCAGGTCAGGGTCGATGCACAGGTCAGCCGGATCGACCGGGATCTGCACCTCTGGACGATACGTACCGACAACCACTTCAAGAACGGCACGGTGTCATGGCAGAACCCCTCCCGCCCGGCGTAAGCGCTGAAGCAATGGCCGCGACCCTGGAGCGATTCAGGCAGATCGTCGGCAAGGAGTGGGTGTTCACCGGCGAGCAGGTGGTCAGCTACCACGATCCCTACCCGATTTCCAACGACGACACGCGCTACAAGGCCCATGCCGCGGTCGCACCTTCATCCACCGAGCAGGTGCAGGAGATCGTCAAGGCGGCCAACACTTCCGGCGTTCCCTTGTGGCCGGTCTCGCGCGGCAAGAATTTCGCCTATGGCGGCGCGGCGCCGGTGCTGTCGGGCTCGGTCGTCCTCGACCTGAGTCGGATGAACCGCATCCTCGAGGTGAACGAAAAGTTCGGCTACGCGCTGGTGGAACCGGGGGTCAGTTACTTCGACCTCTACAACTACCTCCAGGCGCACGGGCTGAAACTGTGGCTGGACGTGCCGGATCCGGGCTGGGGCAGCGTGATGGGGAACGCGCTGGATCACGGCGTCGGTTACACGCCCTACGGCGATCACTTCATGATGCAGTGCGGGATGGAGGTCGTGCTGGCGAACGGAGACGTCGTGCGGACCGGGATGGGCGCGATGCCCGGCAACAACACCTGGCAGTTGTTCAAGTACGGCTTCGGCCCGTACGTGGACGGCATCTTCTCGCAATCGAACTTCGGCATCGTCACCAAGATGGGCATCTGGCTCATGCCGGACCCCGGCGGCTATCGCCCGTACATGATCACCTTCGAACGCGAAGAGGACATTGAGCAGGTGATCGAGATCCTGCGACCGCTGCGGCTCAACAACGTCATCCAGAACGCGGCGACCATCCGCAGCCTCGTGCTGGACGCCGCGATCAGTTCGACCCGGAGCCAGTATTACTCAGGTACCGGTCCCATACCGGACAGCGTCGCGCGAAAGATCATGGCCGACCAGGAAATCGGCATGTGGAATTTCTGCGGCGCGTTGTACGGGCCGCCGCCGATCGCGGATGCCTTGTGGACGGTGATTCGCGACGCTTTCGCCAAGGTGCCCGGCGCAAAGTTTTACTTCCCGGAAGACCGCAAGCGACGGCCCGACATCCTCATCCACCGCGCCGAGACCATGCGTGGCATACCGAAGCTGACCGAGTTCAATTTTCTCAATTGGGCCGGCGGTGGCGGTCACATCGGCTTCTCTCCGGTGTCCCCGACCACGGGCACCGACGCCCTGAAGCAATACCGGATGGTGAGCGGACGCGTGCGCGAATACGGATTCGACTACATGGGTCTGCTCGCGATCGGCTTCCGGGAACTGCATCACGTGACGGTGATCGTGTACGACAAGACCAACGCGGACGAGCGCCAGCGCTTGGACAAGTTGTTCAGGCTGCTGGTGCAGGAAGCCGCGGCCGAGGGTTACGGCGAATACCGAACCCACATCCAGTACATGGACGCGATCGCCGGCACCTACAAGTGGAACGACAACGCGCTGATGAAGATGCACCAAAGCATCAAGGATGCCCTCGACCCGAAGGGCATCCTGGCGCCGGGCAAGTCCGGGATCTGGCCGAAGCACCTGCGCGACGGGAGACAGGCATGAAGCGGATCGCCTTGGCTGCCTCGGCTGCATTTCTCGCCGCGAGCGTGCCGGCCGCGGCTGCCGACCTGACGGGAAAAGAGGTCTTCGACAGGCACTGCGTCCATTGCCACGGCCCCGGCAACGAAGCCACGGGCACGCTGCAGCTTGCGAGAACGCGCGGAAAGGACAAGGCCCTGTTGACCGAGCGCGACGATCTTCCCGCGGCGTACATTCAGATGATCGTCCGACAGGGACTAAAGGCCATGCCGGCGTTTGTCCCGAGCGACCTGACCGACGCGCAGCTCAAGGCGCTGGCCGACTACCTCGCCGCAGAATAGCGTCCGCTGTCGTCCAGGCGCGACCGCTCTTGCACCCGTCCAACGCGGAATCGCCCGGTTGCCGTCAGGCTGCCACGGTCGCTTGCTGTCGCCGTAGTTCGTTGCGGCGTGCTGCGAACAACGACGCGGTCACCGCCTCCAGCGAAGTCGCGCCGGCGAACAGGAATCCCTGCCCGGCGACGCAGCCGAGCTCCAACAGCTTGGATGCCTGCTCTTCATGCTCGATACCCTCGGCGACCGTTTCGAGTCCGAGCGTTTCACCGAGCATCACCACGGCTCGCGCGAGCTCAGGGCCCTCGCCCCGCGCCGTCAGCCGGCTGACGAAAGCGCGATCGATCTTCAGGATGTCGATCGGGAAGCGATGAAGATAGGAAAGCGACGAATATCCCATGCCGAAATCGTCGATCGCGAGCCGCACGCCCAGCGCCTTGAGTGCGCGAAACCGCTCCAGGTTCACTTCCGTGTTGTGCATGATCGTGCTCTCGGTCAGCTCGATCACCAGGTTGCCCGGGTCGAGGCCGGAGACGCGGAGGGCGTGGCGCACGTCAGCGACCAGATCCGCGTGCTGGAGATGGCGCCCGGAGATGTTGACCGCAACCCGTAAGCCGTCGCCTGCTGCGATGGACCTGCTCCATGCGCGGACCTGGCGGCAGGCTGCGACCAGCACCATACGGCCGAGCTCGACGATCTGGCCCGATTCTTCGGCGATCGGGATGAAGACACCAGGCATCACGCGGCCGTGCTCCGGGTGATTCCAGCGCACGAGAGCTTCGACACCCAGCAGCTCGCGGTGGGTGAGATCGATGACCGGCTGGTACTCGAGGAAGAACTCGTTGCGCTCCAGGGCGCGCTGCATGTCCTCTTCGAGCCGCAGACGATGCCGCAGCTGCTCCTGCATGCGCGGGTGAAAAACGACGAACCGCCCCTTGCCGGCTGCCTTTGCCTTGTACATCGCGATATCTGCGTTGCGCAGCAGCTGGTCGGTGTCGTTGTCGGGCTGTGAGAATGCGACACCAACGCTCGCGGACATCGGAGTTTCGCCGCCATCGAACAGCAGCGGTGAGTTGAAGGACTGGGTGATCGCCGCGGCGATGCGCTCGACGTCGCCGGTCGTGGTGATGCCTTCCAGCAGGATCGCGAACTCGTCGCCGCCGAGCCGCGCGACGGTATCGGACGGTCGGGTCGACTTGACCAGGCGCTGCGCTGCCGCCTGCAGCAGTCGGTCGCCGGCGGCATGACCCAGCGAATCGTTGACGTTCTTGAAGTTGTCGAGGTCCAGGAACATCACGGCGACGAGTTGCCGCGAGCGATGTGCCAGCGTCAGCGCGTGCTCGACGCGGTTGCGGAACAGGCTGCGGTTGGCGAGCAGCGTCAGCGGGTCGTGGAACGCGAGCTGGCGCAACTGTTCCTCGAGGGCCTTGCGTTCACTGACGTCACGGAAGTTGAGCGCGAGCCCCGCAATGGCCGGGTCGTCGAGCAGATTGCTGCCGACGCACTCGAGCGTGCTGCGCCTCTGCTCGGTGTCGACCACGACTTCGAACGGACCGACCGTGCGGCCGCGGGTCGCGTCGAGCTCGGCGAGAAACGCGGCCAGCCGTTCGCGGTTGGACTCGCTCCAGAGATCGAGAAGGTTGCGGCCGACGAGATCGTCGGGCGGGATCCCAAAGGTGCGCTCGGCCGCTGGCGAACCGAAGCGCAGTCGTCCGTCGACGTCGACGATCATGATCACGTCGGAGGCGTTCTTGATCAGCGACGCGTAGCGCGCCTCGACGAGCCCGACCGCCCGGCGCTCCCGCAGCAGCGCGTCGTCCCTCGAAAGGACGCCCTGGCGAAGCATGACGAGAAGCGTCAGCACGAAGATGACGACCGTCATCGAATTGGCCGGGTTCGCCGGTGCATTCGTTTCGAGGGACACGAGCACCAGAAACGACGCCAGCATGGCGAAATAGGGCATGCCCTGAATCAATACGCTGCCCAACGCGCTTGGCGAGCCCCGCAGGGCGGGAGCGCTTCGCAGTTGTTGGCGAGCGGCGGCGATGAGCCAGCCGTAGCACGTCAGGTAGATGGCGTCCGACAGGCCGCCAGGGAAATAGGTCCCGGTGACCTTGGACAACGCCCAGACGATATCGGCGAGAAACATGGCCGAGAAGCCAATGGTCAGGAGCACGAGTGTGCGACGGTGGATCGGTCCGCCGCCGGCGTGCAGCAGCAGGACTCCGAACGCCAGCAGCATGATGCAGTTCAGCGCGATATAGCCCTGCGTCAGGACGTACTTGACGATGTCGGGATCGCGTTCGGCGGCTGAAGTCGGTGCGATCACGAAGAACCAGAAGAACGCGCCGAAGCCCAGCATCAGGATCGTGGCATCGAGCGCCAGACGTCCCCATTGCACGCGGACGTCCGCGGCGCGAAGTACGTTCAGGATGGCCGCGAACAGCAGCGGGTAGAACCCGATGAAGAATGCGTCGCCGAACGATGGGAAGGGATCGAGGCCGAACAGCCAGTAGGTCGAGTTCTGCAGGTTGCCGAGGGTGTAGACGGCGATCGCCGCCGTGAGGTACCACCAGGTGCGCCGGACGGCCGGCGACGTTGCGCGGCGTGCGGCAACTGCCGCGAGTATCACCGCGGCGATGCACGCAGGCGCATCGCAGTACAGACTGAAGACCTCGAAGACCGGTCCGTCCGTGCGGCCCACGAAGATCATGACGATCGCAAACAGGATATAGACGAGAAGCCCGACCGCGAGCGCGCCCGTCCAGCCCGCCCCGAACGGCTCCCGTCGCGAAACCCCGTCGCTGGTGTCCGGGCCTGGGCCCATATGCTCTAGCGCAAGCTCCCGCGCGCAGCCTCCCGCAGAGGCAGGTCATTCGTCCTACATATGTAGCATTAGCCGGTCGCCCGATAACCGTGAACCGTGTCGAGAAACCGGTAGATGGCGTGGGAGCAATTCAATCAACTACGAATTGATGTCTTGGCGGCCCTCGCTACACGGCGTTGCACTGTCTGCGTTCGGGTAGTCAGAAGCCCTGCGCATGGCGGAAGTCGCGTACCCACTGCGCGGTCGTCTTGAGGCCGCCAAACGGGTAGAAATGCAGCAGCACTTCACCGTGCCTGGCGGGGTCGAGACCGCGGGCCAGGTCGATGATGAGTGCGTCCGGTCCCGCCGTCGTCAGCAGGCGCGTGATCGAGACGCCATATTTGCTCATCACCTTGGTGGACGCGCCAACGCCGCAGCGCGCGGCGAAGCGCAGCAAGGTCTTGACGGTGGCGGGGCCAGGCACACCGACGCGCACCAGCCCGTGCACGTTCGCTGCTCGCAGCTGCTCGAGCCAGCTCAGGATCGGCTCCGCATCAAAGCCGAACTGCGTCACCACCGCGAAGTCATGGCCCATGTCCGCGATCGCGGCCTGCTTTTCGCGCTTCGCCTGCCACAGCTTCTCGCTGCCGATCTCGGGATGCCCTTCCGGATAGCCCGAGATACCCACCCTGCTGACGCCGTATTTGCCCAGAAGCCCGGTGCGGATGACCGCCAGCGCGTCGGCATACGGGCCCTCCGGCTGCGGCGGGTCGCCGGCCACGACGAAAGCGCGGTCGATCGCGGCCTCGCGCTGAAGCGCCGCGAGAAAGGCCTCGAGCTCATCCTGCGACTTCAGGCGCCGGGCCGAGATGTGCGGCACAGGCACGAAGCCGAGCTGGCGAACGCGGGCCGCCGCCGCCACGCGGGCGGGGAAGGCCTCGTTGGGCAGGAACGTGATCGCGATCTTCGTGTCCCGCGGGATGAGGTCCGATGCTTCTTCGAGCTGCGGGACGTCCTTGGCCGTCATCTCGAACGAATAGTTCTGCAGCAGGCCCTCGAGCGCGGTGCGGGCGGCCGCCGGTTCGGTGAGGATCGTCGTCATCGCAGATCTCCCCAACTACTCGTCCAGGCGGCGCGCGTTGGTTTCCGACATTGGCCACATCAGTGCCAGCCCGATCGCGCCGTACAGCATGATGTAGTAGGCCGGCGCCAGCGGCTCGCCGAGGGTATCGATCAGCCAGGCAGCTACGAGCGGCGCGGTACCGCCGGCCAGTGCGAGCGTGACGCTGTAGGCCAGGCTCATCGAGGTGACGCGCGTGCGCAGCGGGAAGATCTCCACCAGCATTGCGCCCTGCAGACCGAGCGCCATACCGAGGGGCACCGCCATGAGGATCTGGCCGCCGATGAACGTACCTGGCGAGCCGTACAGCATCGCGCGCAGTGCCACGTAGACAAGAGACATCGTGACCACTGTGAGCGCCATCATGAGCCGGCGCCGGCCGACGATGTCCGACAGCCAGCCACCCAGCGGCTTTGCGAAGAGCACCACGAAGAGGCTGATCGTGTTGGCGAGGAGAAACACTTCCCCACCCTCGCCAGTCAGGTTCTTTCGCCGCTCGACGGCATAGGTGAACGTCAGGTAGTACGCCGCGTTGGTCATGGCGACGATGCCGAACGTCTGCACCATGGGCCACCAGTCCGCGAGCAGCGATGGCAGCAGCGGCGGCCGGATCGCGGCGGCTTTCAGGCCTTCGCTCGACTCGTGAATGCCGCGGCGCAGCAGCCATCCGACCACGCACAGGCTGATGCTGGCGATGAACGGGATGCGCCAGCCCCACGCCGACGCCTGCTCGGCGCCGAGGGACACGTTCACGAGCCAGGCCGACGCCGATCCGAGGATGAACCCCAGGGTCGTGCCTGCTGCGGTGGAGCTGCTGATGAGGCCGCGCCACCTGGGCGAAGCCTGCTCCGTCGTGTAAACCATCGAGCCAGTAAACTCGCCGCCGAGCGAGAAGCCCTGCACGATGCGGAGTATCACCAGCAGGATTGGCGCGGCGACGCCGATCTGCGCGTAGGTCGGCAGCAACCCGATGAGCAGGGTCGCCCCGCCCATGAGCGCGATCGACAGCGTCAGCAGCGCGCGGCGCCCGATGCGGTCCCCGACGGCGCCGAGCACGAGGCTGCCGACGGGCCGGGCGCCGAAGCCCAGCGCGAATACCGCAAAGGCGAGCAGTTGCTGGGCCGCTGGGACTTGATTGCGGGAAGAAATGGCGGCCGATGTCACTGGCAAAGTAGCCGTAGACGGCAAAATCGAACCACTCGAGGACGTTGCCGACCAAGCCGGCCATCGCGGTCCGCACCGTCGACTGTGGTCGAGCAGCGAGCGCGGCCCCGTCGGGAGTCAAGGCCGGTCCACCGCATGGATGCGGACGGGGAGTCCTGCCGGACCATGGCCGATCGTCGTCATCCAGGGCTCAGGCTCGCCGGCAGGCTCGAAGCGCTCGATGTGCCTGATCAGCGCCTTGAGCAGCGCCTCGGCCTCGAGCAGCGCAAGCGACCGGCCCACGCAGGCGTGAACGCCGTAGCCCCAACCCAGATGGCCGCGCAGGTCGCGCCGGATGTCGAACCGGTCCGGCGCCGGCCATTTGCGCGGATCGCGGTTGGCCGCGGCGAACATCAGGCCGCAGCGCTCTCCTTTCGGGACGACGTACCCCTCGATCTCGACGTCTCGAGTGGCGATGCGTCCCGCCATGCGTGACGGCGAGTCCCAGCGAAGGCTTTCCTCGAACGCGCTGCGCACGAGCGAGGGATCCCGCCGCAATTCCTGGTACTGCTCCGGGAACAGACTGAAGGCGTGCATGGCGGTCGATACGGTCATGACGGTCGTATCCGCGGCCGCTGACAGGAGAATTCCGACGAGCAGCTTGGCCTCGGCCTGGGTGATCTGCCCACGGTCGGCGGCCAGGAACATCTGCATGCCGAGGCCATCGGGCTCGAGGTTCTCGCGATTGCAGCAGTGCTCCACCCACTCGATGACGGGGCCGGCGTTCTCCATCGCTTCGTGGAACAACTCGTTCTGCGGCCCCATCGTGGCCCAGACCATGTGGCCGAACGCCGTCATGTGCTCGCGGCCCTGCATTGGCAGGCCGAGCAGGTCGGGCAGCACCTTGTAGACGAACGGCCGCGAGATCGCCGCGACCGCGTCGATCACCGTGCCGCTGCGTTGCTTCACCTCGCGCACGAGCGCCTCGGCATCCGCGCTGAACGCCGCCGCCATCTCGGCAAGGGCCCTGGGCGAGAGGGCGCTCGCGATCACGGGGCGCACTGCGGTATGGCGCGGCGGATCGTCGGTCAGCAGGATCTCCGGCCGCACCGAAGCGGGGTCGTGCCAGGGACGCGACCTGGACGAGAACGCCTGCCAGTCCTTGAGCCCATCGGACACCGGCGCGTAGCGCGTGATCATGGTGATGTCCTCGCGCGCGAGCTTCACCACCGGACCCAGCTCGCGCAAGGCATCGTCGACCGCCCGGGCGTTGCGTACTGCCTCGGTGCCGAAGATGTCGTCGTGGCTGACGGGCGTTGCGAGGGCCATGGGCTCAACCGGCGGCGGCGATGCCGCCGTCCACGTGCAGGATCTCGCCATTGATGAAGGCGGCCTCGGGGCTCAGGAGCCAGGCCACGGCTTCCGCGTTGTCGTCTTCGCGTCCGAGCCGGCGCAAGGGGATCGTCCGCGCGCGACGCGCGTACTCCGCCTCGTCATTGAGGCCCATGGCACCGGGCGTCGGCACCGATCCGGGTGCGACGGCGTTCACGCGCACGCGGCGCGGGCCGAGTTCCGTGGCCAGCGTCTTCGTCAGCGTGACGATCGCTCCCTTCACGAGGCTGTAGATCGCGGTGTTCGGATAGCCGCGTTCGGCGACGGGCGAGGCCATGTTGACGATTGCGCCGCCCCGGTCGGCATCCATGTGCGCGAGCAGCATCTGCGCGCCCCAGACCGAGCCCTTGATCCCGATGCCGAGCATCCGCTCGAGCACCTCGTCGGTCACCTTCTCGATCGGCTCGTAGCGGAGCAGCATCGCGTTGTTGACCACGGCGTCGATGCGGCCACGCTCCGCGGCGAACCGGCCCGCAGCCGCCGCGAACGCACTGCGATCCGCGACGTCCGTCGCGTAGGCGAACGCCCGGCCCCCGGCGTCCCTGATGCGCGCCGCCGCGGCCTCGCAGCTCGCCGCGTCGATGTCGAGGAGCCCGACCGTGGCGCCACAGCTCGCCAGCTTCTCCGCGACCGAGCGGCCGAGACCGCGTCCGGCGCCCGTGACAAGTACCGAGAGGTCACTGAAATCGTGCTGGATTGCCATGACCGCGTAACCCCTACTCGAGCGCGAGCTTCCACGCGTCGCCATCGCGCACGATCCAGCCGGCGGTTGGATCGCAGAAGTGCGTGCCGATGATCATGACTTTCTTGTTGGCGTAGCGCTCGACGAATGCGCGGCGTGTCTTCGCGCCTTGCTCCTTGTCCATGTCGAAGTTGCCGTGCATTTCCGGGGCGGCGAGCTGGATCGGGTGATGCATCATGTCGCCGGTGATGACGGCTTCCTCGCCGCGCGAGCGAATGTGCACGCTGACGTGGCCAGGCGTGTGGCCCGGCGTAGGCTCCAGCCACACCTCGTCGGTGATTGCGTGATCCATCTCGATCAGGTCGTGCAGATTGGCCTCGATGATCGGGTCGACCGAATCGACCAGGTGATCGAAGCTGTGGTAGCCGCCGGTTTCGCGCAGGTGCTGCCAGTAGTCGTATTCCTTCCGGCCAAAGAGATAGCGCGCCTGCGGGAAGGTGGGCACCCACTTGCCGTCGACCTTGCGGGTGTTCCACCCCACGTGGTCGAAGTGCAGGTGCGAACACATCACGGTGTCGATGCTTGCGGGCGGGAACCCTGCGGCAGCGAGGTCCTCGAGAAATGTCGTCTGCATGTTGCAGAACACGGGGTACTCGCGCTGCCGGTCGTTGCCGATGCAGGTGTCGATGATCACGGATTTGCCGCGCGACTTGAGCACGAAGCATTGAAAGGAGATCAGCATCCTGCCCGCGGGGGTTGCGAAGTGCGGCACCAGCCACGGGAACCTCTGCACGTACTCGGGCTTGCCGTCCGGCAGCAGCATCGCGATGTCGTCCTCCCAGTTGTTGACCTCGACGATGCGGGCGACTTCGACGTCGCCGATCTTCCAGTGCCTGATGGTCTCGGTCGCCATCGTACCTCTCCTTGATTATTCAGTGAGTCAGTTCGAATGGCCGCAGAGCCGGCAGCCCCAGGATCATGTCCGCGGCCTTCTCGGCCGCCATCACGACGACCGCATTCGTGTTGCCACCCACGATGCGCGGAAACACCGACGCGTCCGACGACGCGCAATCCCGCTACACCGTGCACGCGCAAGGCAGCATCGACGACGGCATTGGCGTCCGATCCCATGCGGCAACTGCCGACCGGGTGATGAACCGTGTATGCCGCGCGGCGCACGTAGCCAGCGAGCGCCGCGTCGCCCTGCTCAGCGAGACCTGGCTGGACCTCGACGGCGCGGTAGCGCGCGAAGGCGGGCGCCGCAATGATCCGCCGCGACAACTCGAGCCCGCGCAGCGTCGGTGGCAGATCTTCGGGGTTGGCGAGCAGGTTGGGGTCGACGGCGGGCGGGACGTGCGGATCCGGGCTCGCGAGCGAGACGCGGCCGCGGCTCCTGGGGTAGAGGTGAACCACGCTCAGCGCGAAGCCATGGCCGAGCGGAAAGGGGAACGTGCCCGGGTTGCGCCGCGCCGGCTGAAAGACGATCTGCAGGTCCGGACGGTCGCGGTCCGGCGCCGAGCGAACGAAGGCGTTGGCCTCGAACACGTTGCTGGCGAACGGGCCGCGACGAAAAAGCGCGTACTCGAGCAGGTTCCAGGCCCCGCGCGGTGCGGCACGCAGCGAGATCCCGTAGGACTCGCTGTTGCTCATCTCCATCAGGATGCCGGCGGCCAGGTGGTCATGGTAGTTCGCGCCCACCCCGGGCAAGTGGTGCCGGGCCTCGACGCCGAGCGCGCGCAGCGCTTCGCCGTCGCCGATGCCGGAGAGCAGGAGAATCTGCGGAGATTGCACGGCCCCGGCGCACACGATGACCTCGCGGCGCGCCTGCAGGCGCTGCAACTGCCCGGCGCGCTCGAACTCGACGCCCGCCGCGCGGCCGTTCTCGAGAAGGACTCGCGTCACCAGCGAGTCGGTGCGCACCTCGAGATTGCTGCGTGCGCGTGCCGGGCGCAGGTAGGCCACCGCGGTCGAATCCCGTCGGCCGTTGCGGATCGTTCCCTGTCGCAGCCCGTAACCTTCGGGGTCCGGGCCGTTGAAATCCTCGCAGCGCCTGAAACCGAGCGAGCGCATCGCTTCCAGGAACGCGGCAATCATCGGATTGGGCCGCGGGATGTGGCTCACCCTGATTGGTCCGCTCCGGCCGTGCCAGGGCGAGTCCGCGTACGAATCGTTGCTCTCGGAGCGGATGAAGTACGGCAGCACGTCGCGATAGCCCCAGCCAGGGTTGCCCATCGCGGCCCAGTCGTCGAAGTCCCGCGGCTGGCCGCGAAAGTACACCATGCCGTTGATCGAGCCCGACCCGCCGATCACGCGCCCGCGCGGCAGCGGGATGCGCCGGTTGTCGAGTGCGGGTTGCGGCTCGGTCATGAAGCGCCAGTTGAGCGAAGGCCGGGCAATCGCCGCGGCAACCGCCGCGGGAACATGGATGAAGGGATGGCGATCTTCGCCGCCCGCCTCGAGGAGACAGACCGTGTTGCGAGGATCTTCGGACAATCGGGTCGCGAGCACGCAGCCGGCGGTGCCGGCGCCCACGACCACGAAGTCGAACGCGTTGGCCATCACACGGCCGCGGACACCGCGATGTCGGAAAGGCGCTGCCAGCGCTCGAGGTTCACGTCGGAATTCATGACACCCGTGCTGAGACCGACAAAGGTCATGTCGAGCTCGGGATCGACCCAGAAGATCGTCGTGCCCGCACCGTGCTGACCGAAGGTCTCCGGCGAGGTCAGCGTGCCGAAGAGCGCATGGCCCATGCGGTCGCCGCGCAGCGTGAAGCCGAGACCGATGTAGGCCGGCAGGACTTCCCAGCCGCGCGCTTCGAAGATCTTCCGGTAAAGCTCGTTCGGCTTGTCGCCGGTCCAGCAGTGTCGTGCGCGCTTGACCATGGTCGGCGACAGGATGCGGGCGCCGTCGAGCTCGCCACCGCGTCGCAGCATTTCCGCGAAGCGGTACATGTCCGCCGCGGTGGACACGCCGCCGACCCACGGCATTTCCGCAAGCTCCTCCTCGAATGCGCCGTTGGGCCCGAGATTGCTGTGGCCGAGGTGCTGGGTCGGCGAGTTGCCGCGAAACTCAGGCACCAGGTGTCGTTCGCGCAGGTCCTTGCGTACGCCGATCGACGTGTCCTTCATGCCCAGCGGCCCCAGCAGATCCTCGTTGACGATCTGCCGGTACGAGCGCTTCCCGGGATCGATGCGCCGCAGCGCATCACCCATCAGCGCATGGTGCACGAGCGGCGCGTACTTGACGCTGAGGCCCGGTGGCTCCTCGGGATAGATGTTCTTGCAGATCTCGGCGATGACTTCGTCGAGCCGGTCGATGTACATCCCCTCACGGGCCGACCACACGCTCGGCAGGCCGGAGGAATGCGTCAGCAGGTGAAAGATCGTGATCGCTTCGCGGCCACGGCCCGAGAATTCCGGCACGACATCCGAGATCGGCGTGGTGAGCGCGAGCTGGCCGCGCTCGATCGCACGCAGCACCAGCACCACCGTGATCGCCTTGGTCGTGGAAAAGAGGCTGAATACGGAGTCCTTCCTCACGGGACGCGTGCGTGCCGAGTCCGCATGGCCGATGGCCTCGTGCAGCTCGAGCTTTCCGTGCCGGCCGATGGCGATGACCCCGCCGAAGTAGCGGTCCCGGTCGATGTCCTCGCGCATGACGGCCATCAGGTGCGTAAGGCGCGACGCGTCCATCCCAGTTGTCGTACTCGTCGTCCTGTTCATTTCACCAACCCCTGCAGCCTGGCCACGTAGAGGCTGTCCATGTACTCGCGGAGCCGATGGACCTTACCGTCCTTGAACTCGAGGACGAAGACGTACAGGTTCTCGTAGGGCCGACCGTCGGCGAACGTGCCGCGGCTCACGCATTCGCCGATCACGAGCGGGCCCTGCGACGCCATCGAGGTCACGGTCACTTTCGGGTCGCCGGGCTTGAAGAGGCCGCGCACCGGCGCGAGAAACTCATCGACGATGGCCTTCTTGCCGCGGTGCGAGCCCTCGCCCAGGATGCCCTTGACCTGCACCTGCCAGACGGCGTCGTCGTGAAAGGTCGCACGGATCTTCTCGAGGTCGCCGCTGCTCAGCGTGGCGAAGAACTCGAGGTACAGGCGTTCGTACTCGTTGTGGGCGCTGATCATGGTCGGGTCGCTCCTCAACGTGGCGCGGCATCGAGCTCGGCGAACGCCTCGCGCGCGATGCGCACCGAGTCGATGCCGGCGGGCACGCCGCAATAGATCGCCACCTGCAGGAACACCTCGCAGATCTCCTCGCGCGTGACGCCGTTGGCAAGCGCGCCCTTCACGTGGATCTTGAGCTCGTGGGGGCGGTTGAGCGCGCTGATCATCGCGAGATTGATCAGGCTGCGGTCGCGTCGCCCGAGCCCCGGACGGCTCCACACGCGGCCCCAGCAGTACTCGGTGGCGAGCTCCTGCATTGGGCGGCTGAAATCGTCGGCAGCGGCGAGGGACTTGTCGACGTAGTCATTGCCGAGAACGGCCCTACGGATGGTCAAGCCGCGCTGGTAGAGATCCTCGTTCATGACGTGCTTCCTCGCTTGGGAGAAATTTCGCAACCGGCGCGCGATTCGACCGCACGGGCGACACAGGTGCAGTCGGAATCGGCGCCAAATTCCTCCTGCGTCCGGGACAACAGCTCGCCGACCGATCGACCGACCGCCATCGGAACCCCGAGCAGCGCGGCCTCCTCGAGGCACATGCGTACGTCCTTGAGCGCGAGGCCGGTCGTGAAACCGAAATCGAAGCCGCGCGTCAGGACGTGCTTCGGGAACTTGTAGTCCGAGGCCGTGTTGCGGCCGCTCGAGACGTTGATCACGTCGAGCATCAGCTGCGGATCGAGGCCGGCCTTGACGCCCATGACGAGCGCCTCGGCCGTGATCGCGATGGCGGCCTGCGACATCAGGTTGTTGGCGAGCTTGAGCGTCTGCCCGAGCCCGGGCCTTTCTCCGACATGGAAAACCCGGCCGAGCAGCGTGATCACGGGCTCGATAGCGTCGAAGGCCGCACGGGGGCCCGAGGCCATGATCGCGAGCGTCCCGGCGCGCGCGCCGGCGACGCCGCCACTGACCGGCGCGTCCAAGGCCTGCATGCCGCACTCGCGCAGGCATTCGTCGATCGCGACCGCGGCGGACGCCCCGGAGGTCGATAGGTCGATGAAGATGCGGGCCGTGGCCCCATGGCGCACGCCGTTCGGGCCCCGTACCACGTCGAGTACCGCCGACGGCGTCGGCAGGCTCGCGAAGACGACCCGTGCGGCGGACGCAACCGCGGCCGGAGAGTCGGCGCGCGCCGCGCCGGCGGACTGCAGGCGGCGCAGGGCCGCCTGATCCGCGTCGTAGACCGTGACCGGATGTCCCGCGGCCAGGAGACGCTCGGCCATGGCGCCGCCCATGCGACCGACGCCGATGAAACCGAGCGGCTCGCGGGCCCCTGGTCGGTCCACGGTCATGCGAGGCTCCCTGCCGTCCGGGGTGCGAGATCGAGCCGGGCGACGCCCTCGAGTCCCGGTCTCGCACCCGGGTAGCGAGCCAGCACCAGCGGATCGTGACCCGGGATGAAATGCTGCGGCGAGCTCGCCAGCCGCAGCGCGGTGCGCTGCGCCTCGATGTACGCGGGCAGGCTGTCGAGGATCGGAAACGGCCGACCCGGTTCGAGGTTTGCGTAGAAATGCGCCGTGTCGGAGCCCAGCACGACCCAGCCCCGTGCGGTCGCCACGCGCACGATCTGCATGCCGCGCGTATGGCCGCCGACCTTGTGCAGGGAGAGTCCCGGCGCGAGCTCCTCGTCACCGTCGTGAAACTGCACGCGCCCTGCGTATACCTTGTGGATCATGGCCATGACGGCCGCGGCGTCGAATACGCCCCCGACGCCCGGATCGGCCATGCAGCGGCCGGTGCAGTAGGCCATTTCCGCGTCCTGGACGTGGTAGCGCGCTCGTGGAAACAGCTCATGATTTCCCGCATGGTCGTAATGCATGTGCGAGATCACGATATGCTCGACCCGGTCCGGGGAAATGCCAATGGCGCCGAGACCGTCCGCGACCGGGCGGACGATCGAGCGGCCGCGGCGCCGTGCCGTGTCCTGGTCGAATCCCGTGTCGACCAGGACCGTGCGCTCGGCATTGACGACGGCCCACACGTAATAGTCCAGGGGCATCGGCCCGTCGTGCTCATCGCCACCCAGGAAATTCTCCCGGGCGGTGCGCTCGAGGTGGGCGTAGCGGATGGCGAAGACTTCGTAGGTGGCGACCATGCTCAGCAGCGATGTAGTCGTCGTCGGATCCGGACACAACGGTCTGGTGGCCGCCGCCTATCTTGCGTCGTCCGGCAAGCGAGTTCTGGTCCTGGAGAGAAATGGCTGGTTCGGGGGCGGGGTCGTGACCCGCGAGCTGACCGTTCCCGGCTTCCGGCACGACCAGCACTCGATGGCGCACATCTTCATCCACGCCAACCCGATGCTCGCCGCGGACGAGCTGCAGTTGAAATCCAGGCACGGGCTCACGTACGTGTTTCCGGACCCGCCCATGATGTCGGTGTTCGAGGACGGCAGCACGCTCGCGCTCTACCGGGACCGGGAGCGTACCTGCGCCGAGATCGCGAAATTCTCGAAGAAGGACGCCGAGGCCTATCGCCGGCTGTCGGTCCGGGCCGACGGCCTGGCTGCCCATGGTGGCGGCCACCCTGTATGCGCCGCCCGCGCCGCTCGGCGCGTCGTTCGCGATGCTGGACCAGAGCCGCGAGGGGCGGGAGTTCTGGCGTGTCGTGCAGATGAGCACGCACGATGTCGTCTGCGAGCTCTTCGAGAACGACAAGGTTCGCATGCACTTCGCGCGCATCGCCGGCGAGAATCTCGTGTCGCCCGACGAGAAGGCGACCGGCCTCGGCATTTACGTGTTCGTGGGTTTTCTCGAGGCGTACGGAATCGGTGTTCCGATCGGCGGCAGCGGCCGGCTGACCGACGCGCTGGTTGCGTGCATCCGGGAATCCGGCGGGGAAGTGCTCGCGGACGTCGACGTGGCCCGCGTGATGACCCGCAACGGTCGCGCGACCGGCGTCGTGACGAAGACCGGCCAGGAGTACGAGGCGCGCGAGGCCGTGATTGGCGCGATTCACCCGCACGACCTGGGCCGAATGGTCGAAGGTGTCGATCCAGCCGTCGTCCGCGCCGCCGAGGCGACACAGATCTCCCCGGTTGCGTGCATCACCGTGCACGCCGCGCTCGAGGCACCCTTGCGTTTCCGGTCGGGGATGCCGGTGCAGGCCGTGATGAACGAGCTCCTGCCGACGAGCTACGAGCAGCTGCGACGATCGTTCGATGACCTGCGCTACGGCGGGTTCTCGCAGGTTCCGCTGATCGGTTTCGGCTCACTCACGACTTTTGATCCATCACGCGTTCCCGAAGGCCGGGCGACGCTGCACGCCTGGGACTACGTGCCGTATGAGCGCCCCGACGGCCGTTCGTGGGACGAGACCAAGCGCGACTACGCGCAGCGCATGATCGATCACATGGGCCGCTTCATCGAGAACCTGGGTCACGCGAACATCCTGCAGTATCACTGCGACAGCCCCGTCGACATGGAGCGCACCTCGCCGAGCTTTCGGCGCGGCGACCTGCACGGCATTGCGACGACGACGTATCAGTCGGGCGCACACAGGCCGACACCCGAGCTCGGCCAGTACACGGTCCCCGGGGTCGAGCGGCTTTATCTCGTAGGACCGTTCCAGCATCCGGGCGGCGGTGTATTCGGCGCCGGACGAGCCACGGCGATCAAGCTGGCCGCAGACCTGAAGATGGATCTGGCCAGGGTGCCCAGGCGCGCCCTGCGACGGGCAGCCGAGTTCGCGATGAGCCGCGCCTTACGCCTGGTGTCGCGGCTTTGATTCGGCGGGCTTGGAGGCAACACATGGGAAAGACTATTGGCCTTGCCTGCATCTGCCTGCTGGCCTTGTCGACAAGCACAATCGGCCATGCTGCCGAATGGGTGCAGACCTGGGGTGCCGCCCCATTGCCTCCCACCCCGGCCATGGGTCCGTTCCCCGCGACGCCAGCCTTCGTGAATCAGACGATCCGCCAGACGGTTCGGGTGAGTGTCGGCGGGCCGCGCCTTCGGCTGCGCCTGACGAACGAATACGGCACAAAGCCGCTCGCCATAGGCGCGGTGCGTGTGGCGCTGTCGGATGAAAAAGGCAACATCCGGCCGGGCACGGAGCGGCAGGTGTTGTTTGCCGGCAAGCCGACCGCCTCGGTGCCGGCGGGCTCGCCGTACCTGAGCGATCCGATCGATATGCCGGTGAGCGCGCTATCCAGCTTGTCGATCAGCATCTACCTGCCGGAAGACACCGGTCCGTGCACATGCCATGCGACCGGAATGCAAGACGCGCTTGTGTCGGACGCCGGTGACTTCACCGGCAAATCCTTCACGCCCACTCGCACGATGCAGTTTCGAGCGTTCATCTCTGGCCTCGAGATTGAGTCGACCGGCGCCGCACGCGCCGTCGTTGTGCTTGGGGATTCCATTTCGGACGGAGTGGGCTCTACGCCTGACGCGAATCAACGCTGGCCCGACCTCCTCGCGAACCGCTTGAACGCGGAGGGCGCCAGAGGGTGGGGGGTCGTCAACATGGGCATCAGCGGAAATCGCCTGCTCGACGACGGAGCGGGTCAAAGCGCGCTCGCAAGGTTCGATCGGGACGTGCTCTCGACTCCGGGGGTGAGCACCGTGATTCTCTTCGTGGGCGTCAACGATCTCGGCATTTCGTACGGGCGCTTCGAAGGCCCGCTGGCCGAGGTGTTTAAATCTCTCGCGTCGGGCAACAAGGCGACCGCGGAGTCAATGATCTCCGGCTACCGTCAGCTGATCGCGCGTGCCCGCGCCCGAGGCCTGAAGGTGCTGGCGGCGACGATCACGCCCTACGGTGGCGCCATGTACTACTCAGAGGAGGGAGAGGCAGTGAGGCAGGCGATCAATACCTGGATCCGAACCGGAGGTGAAGTGGACGGCGTGCTGGATTTCGACGCTGTCATTCGCGATCCCGACAAGCCGAACCGGACGAAGGATGGGTTTCACTCCGGGGATTACCTGCACGGCAGCGACGCCGGATATGCCGCGATGGCGGCCTCCGTGGATCTTTCTCTCTTCAAGTAGTCACGGCGGGCGCAGCGACTCGGCTTACTCATCCAGGCGGCGCGCGTTGGTTTCCGACATCGGCCACATCAGCGCCAGGCCGATCGCGCCGTAGAGCATGATGTAGTAGGCCGGCGCCAGCGGCTTGCCGAGAGCGTCGACGAGCCAGGCGGCCACGAGCGGCGCGGTGCCGCCGGCCAGCGCGAGCGTGATGCTGTAGGCCAGGCTCATCGACGTGACGCGCGTCCGCAGCGGGAAGATCTCCACCAGCATCGCGCCCTGCAGGCCGAGCGCCATCCCGAGGGGCACTGCCATCAGGAGCTGGCCGCCGATGAACGTAACCGGCGAGCCGTACAGCATCGCGCGCAGCGCTACGTAGATAAGCGACATCGTTACCACCGTGAGCGCGATCATCAGGCGGCGCCGGCCGACGATGTCCGACAGCCAGCCGCCCAGCGGCTTGGCGAAGAGCACGACGAAGAGGCTGGCCGTGTTGGCGAGGAGGAACACCTCTCCGCCCTCGCCAGTCAGGTGCTTGCGCCGCTCGACGGCGTAGGTGAACGTCAGGTAGTACGCCGCGTTGGTCATGGCGACGATCCCGAACGTCTGCACGATGGGCCACCAGTCTGCCAGCAGCGATGGCAGCAGTGGCGGCCGGATCGCGGCGGCTTTCAGGCCTTCGCTCGACTCGTGAATGCCGCGGCGCAACAACCATCCCACCACGCACAGGCTGATGCTGGCGATGAACGGGATGCGCCAGCCCCACGCCGACGCCTGCTCGGCGCCGAGGGACACGTTCACGAGCCAGGCCGACGCCGAGCCGAGAATGAACCCCAGGGTCGTGCCTGCCGCGGTGGAGCTGCTGATGAGGCCGCGCCACCGAGGCGAGGCCTGCTCCGTCGTGTAAACCATCGAGCCGGTGAACTCACCGCCGAGCGAGAAGCCCTGCACGATGCGGAGTGTCACCAGCAGGATGGGCGCGGCGACGCCGATCTGCGCGTAGGTCGGCAGCAACCCGATGAGCAGTGTCGCCCCGCCCATGAGCGCGATCGACAACGTGAGCAGCGCGCGGCGCCCGATGCGGTCCCCGACGGCACCGAGCACGAGGCTGCCGATGGGCCGGGCGCCGAAGCCCAGCGCGAACACCGCAAAGGCGAGCAGCTGCTGGGCGACGGGGCTTGATTGCGGAAAGAAATGGCGGCCGATGTCGCTGGCGAAGTACCCGTAGACCGCAAAGTCGAACCATTCGAGGAGGTTGCCGATCAGGCCGGCCAGCGCGGTCCGCACGGTCGACTGTGGTGGAGCAGCGAGCGCGGCGCCTCCGTCAGCAGTCAAGGCGGGTCCATCCAGTGCTCGCTTCTGCATGGCGCATTCTACCGGACCGTTCCCGGAGCTGGCTGCCGCGGCCCGCCTCGCTCCCCGCTGTGCGGCGGCGGCGGCGGAGCGTTTCAGCCAGCGGCAAGGAGTACACGGAGAGCACCGACCCCGGCGGCACGATGCCCGAAATGCCGTAATGACGCACCTCGCGCACGGGCGCATGCGTTCCGAACAGGCGATCCCACAGGATCAGGATGCCGCCGAAATTGACTGCACGTCGTGACGACTCCACATCGTGATGCAGCCTGTGATTGGCAGGAGTGTTGAACACACGGTCGAGCACTCCCAGCGGACCAATCATCTCGGTGTGCACCCACGCCTGGTAATGGATGCTGAGCACCTGCAGCCCCATTACGAGCAGCGGTGGAATGCCGAGCACGATGCACGGCAGGTAGAAAGCGGGCGCAATGAGCTGGTTGACGAAAGAAACCCGATACGCCGTCGCAACGGTATAGCCTGACGAGCTGTGATGGACGGCGTGATAAGCCGCCCACAGCAGCGAAAAGCGGTGAGCGCAGCGGTGTTCCCAGTAGTAGCAGAAATCCCCGACCAGCACGGCGAGCAGCAGCGTGGCGGCATTCATCGGCATGTGCCAGGGAACGAGCTCGCTCGCGACGCTGTAGATCGTGACCCACCAGCCTCCGGCGACCACGGAAACGAGAACATTCGGCGGCAGGGTGCTGACGCTCATGGCCATCTCGCGCAGAGCCGGTCGTGTCAACCGCCCGCGACTCTTCATCCAGAGCAGCTCTTCGACGGCGAGCACGATGCCAGCAGCAATGCTCAGCCCGATGGCGGCGCTCAGGGTCGCTCGCCAATCGAGCGTCATGCCACGAACTCACCCTGCGCCACCTCGGCTGGCGCCACGGGAACGGTGAGCCGCGGCAGGTGCGCCCACGAATCCTGCGCGCGGTGTCGCGCGTTGTATTCACAGAACGATTCGAGCCGCCCGTGCGTGTCGAGCACGTGATGACAGCAGGCGGACACGCGATCCTGGTCGTACGTGAAGCGATCCATAAACGGCTTGATCACGATGCCGAACACATCACGTGGTCTGACGAGCTTTCGGCCGGCGCTGGCAGCGAGACTTCGCAGCCAGCTCGTTCGCCGGGTGCCGATGATGCCGCGCATCTGCTGCGTGTCGAGCACGGTCTTGTAGGCTACATCGTTCATCACGGCATCGACATCGATGTGGCGTGCTATGTTGGCGAACAAGCCGAAGCGCCGGGCAAACAGCGTGACCCACCCGCAGTTGGGATGACTGCAGGGAATCGGCAGAAAATCGTCGTCGCGGGTGCGGCCCTCCAGTCCCAGCACGACACCCTTGATCACATCCGACAGCGTGATGCGGTCGAGAGGATCCGGCTCGAGCTGGTATCGTCCTGAGAAGAACGCCGGCAGCATGGCCACGAGACGCACGTTCTTGTGGCGCACGCCCTGGCGCACCACCCACGCAATCTCGCGCTCGCTCACCCCGCGTACCAGCGTCATGGTGAGCTGCATGGGAATATCGAGCCGGTCGAGCCGCTGCAACAGCCGGATGCGGATGCGCTCCGGGTTCGCCTGCCTGAGCGCCTTGTTGGTGGACGCGGCGTGCCCGTCGAACTGCAGCAGCACGAGCACCTTGTCGCGGAACGGCAGCAGCCGCTCCGCAGCACCTTGTTTTTCGAGTTCGATACCGTTGGTTGCGATGTAGACCTTCGATATGCGCGGCTCGGCGTGCAAGTGCGCGAGCATGTCCCAGAACTGGGGGTGGATCGTCGGCTCGCCGCCGATGAGCTGCACTGAATCGAGCGAGCCCTTCTGTGCGAGCAGATCATCGATGTGCTTGCGGAAGGCATCCAGTGACAACACGCGGTCACCCTTGGAATCGGCGTAGCATACGCGGCACGCAAGGTTGCAAGCGTCCGTAACTTCCACGAGCACCGTGCAGGTCTTGTTGGATCGCTGGTCGCTTGAGTCGTGCATCCAATCACCGGTGGGGACAGTTCCGCAGGACGTGCCAGGTCCGCAGCAGCCGGTGTCAGTGAAGGCCGGCGTCTGCACCACGCCGTGGTCGGTGTAGCGCCGCCCCCATTGGTCCTTGTTCGACAGCCGGTAATAGCGGGCATCGTTCTCGAGCAGCGCGCGGCTCAGACCGTGCGTGGGGCACTCCTTGCTGATGAACACCTTACCGCTGTCGACATACACGGCCGCCTGAACGTGCGCAAGGCAGTCCGGACACAAGCTGAGGGTCGTCTTCAGCAGCCTCGAGCCGTCCGGCAACTGGAAGCGGCGCGAGGCGCCGGCTTCGTCAAGCGTTTGCAACGAGCGGCGCAGCTCGCGGAGCCGGCCATCGAGGGACGGCCGCTGCGGAGACTCGACGCGCACCTGGATTGGAATGGCTCTACGCACAGGCCAGCGCTCCTCTAAGAATCGAAGTGCAACCTCGATAGAACGCCCCGCGCACCTTCGGGAACCGGCCTGCGTGCTCGCGCAGCAGGCGGCCGAGCTGTCGCGCGGAAAAATCCAGATTTGCATGCCGCTCGGCGCAGGCGTGCAGTGCAAGTACGTTCGTCGCTTCGCCGGCCGGCAACAGATGTCGAACGACATCTCGTGTGTAGCTCACGTGTCGCAACTCATCCCGGAGTACGGCGCCCACGGCCTTTTCCGGATAGGGGCAAACGGCATGCGCACATGCATCGACGTGATACTCGAGTGAACGCGCGATGCGCTTCTCGAGGAAATGCAGATGCCCGAAGAAATGTGCAAGCTTCAGCCGACGCGCGTCGGCATCATCCGACGCGGCTATCGCGAAACTCGCAGTCGTATGACTGCGAATGACTTCGTTGTAGACATCGGGCAGCGGCAATTCGAGCACTGGCTGCTCGAGCTTCTGAATCGCCTTCGTGTACAGCGCGATGTGCCGGTCCTCCTCTGACATGTGACGGCGCATCAGCTCCTCGAGCTGTGCATCGGTTGCCGCGGCAAGCGGGAAGTAGTCGTGCACGCGATGCGGATAGCGTTCGCCGTTCAGGTACAGGTTGAGAACGAGGCCGTGCAACAGCGGATCGGCGACGATGTCGCGATGCAGCCGGCGCTTTACGGTGCTGACTACTTCGCCAGGAGAAAGCATGCGCCCAGCACCAGCCCGGCAAAGACGAACAGCCCGAGGAACGCGATCAGCAGACCGCGGATGATCTTGCCAATCACACTGAGTACGCTCATGCGGCGCGCCTCGCTGCCAGTTTCCACCTCTCCCATTCGGCGGGTTGCCGCACCGTTCGCGCGATGAGCGCCACGGCGCCGGCAACGATCATCGCCACGCTCATTATCTGGTAAGCGGACAAGCCGCCGTACGCTTTCGGCGTCTCGCGCAGGTACTCCGTGAGGAATCTGAATACGCCATAGCTCGCGAGGTAGAAGGCGAACAGCCGGCCGAAAAGCAGCTGCCGACGCCACAGGGCGATGAGCAGGAATCCCATTGCCCAGTGAAATGTCATCTCGTAGAGCGGCGCAGGGTGGCGCGGTATGCCGTCGGAGTATGTGATCGCCCACGGACCGTCGTAAGGCAGCCCACGGCAGCAGCCCACGATGAGACACCCAATGCGTCCCAGCCCAAGTGAAAAGGGCAGGATGATCGCGAAGCGGTCGTTTGGCGGAATGTCGTAGTGAAGGAGTGGCTTTGCCGCCTCCGCGCCGAGAAAACCGAACAGCAGTGCGCCTGCGATCGATCGGCCGGACTCGAGCAGCGAGGCCCACCCGTGGAATTCCTGCACGGGCCAGAGCGCATCGCCGAGCACCACGGCGAGCTTCGCGCCGATCACGGCGCACACCGCCGTGATGCCTTGCATCATGTAATAGCGTCGCTTGTCGAGTGGGTCCTCGAAATGCTTCGTGACGGGAAACGCGAGAACCAGTCCTATGCCGAGGATGACCATCGTGGCGTAGGCGAAGTGCAGGTCGAACGTGGCGTTCAAGTCCACTGCCAGATCGCGACGAAGACCATCAGCGATGCATACGCGGCAAGGTGCACCCGCCGTTCGCTGCGCGCGATGCGTCTGTGGAAGCCGAGCTCATCGAACGCCAGCAGCACGATCAGGACTGCAAGGCTCGCCACCGCGAGCGAACGGCGAGCCGAGAACGCGCCGGCGAGAAACGCCAGCAGCGCGGTGGCCGATATGTAATGGATGATGCGTTCGATCGCGGGGACTTTGCGTGCGCGCTCGTGCATCCACGCATCGACGACGACGAGGCTCAGGTACGGAATCAATCCCAGCCCGAGCCAGATCACGCGCGCAGAGGTTGTCATCGCGCTGCCGCCGCTTCCATCCTCGGGCCTCCCCACCCTCACTCCGCGGCGCTTACTCTACTACGATCCGCGGTTGCGAGGTTCCGCCCGATTCACCGGACCCGGACGCGACCCGGGTCGCGAACTGATCAGCGTCCAGCAGCAGTCTGTGAATCGCGTACGGGTGTGGGTGTGCGCCCCCGGGCCCGGTGAACAGCTCCGCACTACGGGCCGTTTGACTCCGCTGCTTCTCTTACGATCAGCACCGCGTCCCTCGGTCTCAGGAATCCGTCCGCGACCGATCGCGCAGCTGCGGCCGCGACGCGCGAGACATACTGGCCGTGGTTGCGGTAAAGGATACGCACGTCAGGTTCCGGCGTCGGCGGCACGTCGAGGCCCGCCTGGCCGTCCCACGTGTCGCTGTCGCCGTTCCAGGGGTCCGAGGTACCGAACAGGGGACAGAACGGGAAAGGCGCCCACGCATTTGGAAACGCTCGCTCGCCGCTGTGCGTCGCGGTCGGCACCGCGAGCTGAGGCAGGCGGATGCCTCCGATTGCGAGCCCGGTCGCGGCATCGCGATTTATCGTGACTTCGCCAGGAAACGGGGGCGCCTGCAGGCTGATACGCGGCGCGCTCGACGGCGCGTTGCCCGTCCGCGCCCAGCGGCTCAACGCATGCACGGCCGCGCGCATGGCGTATTTCTGCGGTCCGGCGCTGATCGGCGCGCCATCACACACTCCGTCGGCAGACGGCAGGTCCAGCGTGTCGGACTTGGCGAGGTCCGGCCTCAGCACCTCGAGCTGATAGCGATCGAAGTGCGACGTGCCGGCGATCTCCCACAGGCGGAACGTGGGTGCGTCGGGCTGCTGATGAATCGAGCGGCCGCCGAGCACGAAGTCCAGCACGTCCGCCTCGTTGTTTACGAAAAGCACGGGTGTGCCGAGGTCGGTGCGGATTCGAGGCTC
This sequence comes from uncultured Gammaproteobacteria bacterium, assembly GCA_963834855.1. GTDB lineage: Bacteria > Pseudomonadota > Gammaproteobacteria > Steroidobacterales > Steroidobacteraceae > DATJKD01. Next base: position 38,481 of record CAWIDH010000017.1, read on the forward strand.
GACGTCCTCGCCCGGGAACGGTGGAAAGATGAAAGGCGTCGCCGGCACGCCCGGAGGCGGCGGGATGAATGTGCCGTCGGTATCCACCGCGGCGAGGTCATCCGAAAGGGGGGCTCCGAAGCCCGCGCTGTGGATCAGGACCCCGTGGTACACGTGGTGCAGGCGATGGACCGAGTTGTAGTACGTGACGAGATACGCCGCTGACTGCGACTCACCGTCCGCGAGCAGCGCCTTGATGCGCGGCGTGAGGTCGCCGAGCGGCCTGGGACCACTCGCAGCCGGATGAGCAATCGCCTGTCCCGCCTGCGAGAAGATGTCGTGGGCGAATGAGTCGCCCGGATGGAAGATCGTCTGGTAGCGGTCTGCCGGACCGCTCTCCCAGTCCTGCAACGCCCGCGCACCCAGGAACTGGGCGGTAACGCCGACGTACGCATATCCCTCGCGCAGGAGTTCCTCGTGCGTCCAGCCCCAGTCCGGCGCGATATCGTGACCTCCGGTCACGTTGAGCCACTCGACCAGCACGGTGCCATTGAAATGTGCGGCACGCGTGGGGCGGCGAACCAGCAGGCGAACCGTGAATTTCGCCGTAACCCCCGGATTCGGAATGGCATTCCAGACCCCATTCGCGAGGAATGGGCCGTCATTGACGTACGCCTGGGCCGTGCCGCTGATCAGGTATTCCTTCTCGCTGTAGCCGCGTCTCGCCAGGTCGAGAGCCGAGGACAGGTAGGGAATGCCATGGGTGCCGGTCGAAGCCACCTGGATGGTCGGTGTGCTGACACCGGCGCCGTGAGCATCCGGCGCAACGCCAGGCAGCAGCACGAAGAGCGCAATGAGCAATCGCTTTTCGATGGAAAACATGTCTTCCTCCTCAGGGCCGCTTTGCGCCCGGTCAAGTACGGCAGGAGGTTGGGCGCAGCCCGTGGTCGCTGCATGAAGGAAGCCCATTGCTTTCGTGAAGATTCGGTGAAGAAGCGCTGGGCCGGGGGCCCGCTCCGCCGCAGCCGGTTACCCACGGGGCGTCGCCGAGGGCGAGGACACCCGGACTCGAACGCGACTGGGCTCGCGAAACCGGTCACGGTCCGGCAGCAGACTGTGAGCCGCGCACGGGTTTAGGGGTTGGCGTGTGCCAACACTTGGTGCATGGAATCGGGTGTTCTGATCGCACTCGTGGTGGGCGGGGCCGTGCTCCTGGTCCTGTCGGTCCTTTTCGCGAGCATTCCCCTTGTCTGGTATCTGGTCGGCGCAGTCTGCCTGTTCACCGGCTGGATCGGCCCCGGGCTCGGTTGCCTCGTATTTGGAGTGTTGATCCAGGTGTTCCGGTCTCGCCGCCGACTGCGGTGACTGTAGCGCGCCGGGAGCCGGTTTCTGATTCATCGTTGGACAAACCGGATCTGCTGAGTTCGAGCGCAGGGTGAGGTCGTAGGAGGAGGAGGCCCTGGCCATGCCAGGGTCTCCTCCTGCGACCGGTTCAGAGCGAATCCAGGAAGATCAGGTGTTCCGGCGCTCGTCCCCGGCTATCACTCCTTGGGGTCCTCGCCGCCGGCCCAGGCAAGGAACTTCCAGCGACCGTTCTCCTTGATGAGCACATCCATGTAGTGGCCGGTGACCATCTCACGTTCCTTCTTGTAGTTCTCCTGCGCGACCGAGTAGTAGTAATTGACGACCGCGACGTTGCCGGTGATGACGATCGAGATCGGGGAGAGCTCCTGTTCGAGCGTCGTGCCGTTCGTCGAGTCGTAACGGAACCAGCGTGTCAGCGACGCGCGGTTCTGGGGCATGGCCTCGCCGGTCTCCCAATAGCTGATGTTCGGGTGGACCATGGCGTCGATCCACGTGGGGTCCTTCGCCGCGGCCATCTTCCATTGCTGTTCCTCGAACTGCCAGATCTCTTGCTGCTCGGCGCTCCAGGACTGTGCGACTGCGGCTCCAGAGAAGCCCCAGATCACCAACGACAGGACAGTCAGCGAAACGAGTCGCGTGAACATGGTTTTCTCCCCCTTGCTGTGTTGTTGTAGTCGGCCGCTGCACAGCTAGCGCAGGGCCGAGCGCATACCCTACGCCTGTTGCAGTGCGAGAGTGCGACCAATTTAAGTTCCTGGAACGACTTGCAGCAGTAGCCCGTGAACCCGTCGACTTGATTGAGGCGACAGACCACAATACCGATTGCCCCGCCCGCCATGCCCGTGTTTCCCGGACAATGTAGCGCGCGCTTCGTCTCAGTGAGACCGATAGGGGGACCCGTGGACCGGGATACACACCGTTCGCCCATGGTCGACGATCGTGCGATCTGGGACGCCTGGCTGTCCATGCATCATTTCCCGGCGATGGCCGCGGCGGACGAGGTCGGGCTCTTCCAGGCATTGTGCGTCGGCCGATCCAGCACGAATGAGCTTGCGGCGCGTCTCGAGCTCGACGGCCGTGCGCTCGGCATCCTGCTCGGCCTGCTGGGCGGCCTGGGGTTCGTCGAACGACGCGAAGGATTGTGGCAGGCGACGCTGGTGACGCGCACCTACCTCGATCCGAGTGGGCGGTTCTTCTGGGGCAGCATGCTGCGTACCTTCAAGGAACGGACGCCGGACTGCGCGAGGATCGTCGCCGCGCTGCGGAAGGACGAACCCTCGTCCCGTGTCGCGCGGCCGTCGGACGCCTGGGAAAGGGGCGAGCTGGATGCCGACGCCGCGCGGCACATCGCGGCATTCATGCACGCGCACAGTCTCGCCGCCTCGTTCGGCGTTGCGCGAGGCGGCGACTTCGGCGGCGTCAGGCGCCTGCTCGACGTCGGTGGCGGGTCCGGCGTTTTCTCGGTGGCCATCGCGCAAGGGTGGCCGGCATTGCACGCCACCGTGATGGATCTGCGCACGATGTGCGCGGCCGCGCAGCCCTATATCGACGAAGGCGGCTGCGGCGGCCGGGTCGACACCGTGGCGGTCGACATGTTCCGCGAACCGTGGCCCACCGGCTATGACGCGTTGTTCTTCTCGAACATCTATCACGACTGGGACGATCGCGTCTGCTCGGAGCTGTCGGCGAAGGCCTTCGCGGTGCTGCCGCGGAACGGACGCATCTTCATCCACGAAATGCTGATGAACGACAACGGCGACGGCCCGACGACGACCGCGTCCTTTTCGGTCCTGATGCTGCTTGGCACCCAGGGACGGCAGTACACGCTCGCGGAGCTGCGTGGATTCCTGGAAGGCGCCGGGTTCCGCGATGTGGACTCACGGCAGACCTGCAGCTATTACTCGCTCGTCAGCGCGCGTAAGCCATAGGTGAATTTCGGGCTAGCTCGCCGAAATCTCGTCTGACAACCAGTGACCATACCACTACTGACAAGAACAACCACCACGATAGAGCCCGTGTCAAGCCATGCCTTGTTGTGCGAGCAAGCACGAAGGCGCAGATGGCGTAATGACCGACGAATGGCAGGTAGTACCAAGGCTTGAATAGCGTGCCCAGTAAAGCTGTTTGAATGATGTCCAGCCCCAAGGTCGCCAGCAGGGCAATGGCAAACCAGCGATGGCGAATGTCATGGTTGCTTCCTTCGTCGGCGCTTGACGGGAACAGTGCAACGGCCATTCCGTAAAACGAGAGCGCCCACAGCACCAGGACGAGAAAATCTTCAAAGTTCCATGTAGCGCGATGCCGCCAGCCAAAGAACATCCACCAATTCAAGACGAGTACGAAGAAGGTAAACCCGGAGAGAAGCAAACTGGCTTCGTCGAGCCGGCGGCGATACGCCAAATGAAACACGCTGTGGCATAAGTGTGTCAGGCCAAGACCAAAGACGATTGACACAAGCACGGACAGAAAGTCGAACTTTGTCATTTGTCTTTTGTCGACGTTAGGCGGGCGTAACGCAACAGTCGTCAAATCGCAGGCAGAGGTGCCAACCATGAACGATCCAGCAGCGAAGGCGTCTCGGGCATCGCAGGAGGGGATCGAGTCTCTCGTCGCGACGATGCTCGAAGCGTTGAGGCGACACGACGCGGCCGCCTGCGCCGCTCTGTTCACCGATGACGGCCTCATTCTCTCTCCCTACGGTCCGCCCGCAAGGGGGAGGGACGAGATAAGGGCGACTCACCAGGCGTGGTTTGATGAGGGTGAGACAAACAAGCGCTTGGAGTTGGTGGAGGGCGATGCGAGTGGAGAGCTGGGCTACTGCGTCCTGGCCTATGCGGGCGATTACCTTCAGCCCGATGGATCGTATGCTACGGACAGTGGAAGGTCAGTCAACGTCCTGAGGCAGACCAATGGTGACTGGAAGATCCACGTGTCGAGCCTCAACACGGACAAGGCATGACGGGACCCGGACCGGGCCGACGAGCCGAGTTCGATTCGCTCAAACGAACGAGCGCACGGGGTCCTTGCCGTCCCAGCCGATGGTGGCGCGATAGAAGCCGTTGAAGACCGGCTCGAACGCGCCGCCCAGCTCGATCAGTTCCACGAAGCCGTGCAACTGTGCCGTGGTGTCCATGTAGGCAACGCGCCCGCCGCTTGGAACGCGCGCGACGAAGGCCAGGTCGTGTCCGGACGCGCGATAGCGCTCCACATCCCGCTCGAAATTCGCCGTCGCAACACCCCAGTGATGAAAGCCGGGACCCCGAGCTTCGAGCACCTCGCGGTACACGGACGGCGCGTCATTGTTCGGCTGGATGAGTTCGACGTTCATGTGGCCCGCGAAGCTCATTGCCAGCGAGACGTCGGCCTGCGATGGCCGGCCGCGGTATTGCGGGTCGACACCCGTGAAGCTGGGGAGGAGGAACCATGGGCCGACCTTCAGCTTGCTGATCCACAACTCCATCGCCGCCTGGATGTCGGTGACGACGTACGCCATCTGAATGATGCCGTCATCCGGTTGGCCGAACGATACGAGACTCATTGGTGCCCCCCGCGTTACCCCGCCCGTCATCGTTGCGACGACGGGCGGGGCGATTCGTTCAAGCCGAAGGGCGCACAGGCCCTGGTGTCGACAGTCCAGGCTGTTGTCTTACGAGCACGGCGTGAGCGGCAGCCGCAGAACCTCGCCCGCCGTCGGTGACGTGCTGAAATTGGTCAGGTACGCGGCGTCGTCCGGACCGATCGCGACGCCCGCTGCGAATGTGAGTCCACTCAGCAGCACGGTGGGATCGGCACCAGGGCACTTGCGCAGCAGGCGGCCGATGCCGAGGCCCGGGCTCGGCGGTGGGAATGGCGCGACCTGGCCACTTGCGATCTCGAGCACGTACAACGCGCCGCCCGTGTCGAAGGCGACATCGACGACCGCCGTCAGTCCCGAAGCAAAGGTCTCAATGCTCCCCCCGTCACTCGACACTCTCAGCACCGACGCAGTGCCTCGGAAGAACGGAAAGCCGGTCAGGAGCCCCACGTAGAGCGCGCCGTCCGGGCCCTCAGCCACGGAGGTCGGTACCGGCTGGCGACCATCGGCCAAATTCGCCGGAAGCGCGAAGGTCCCGACGTGACCGTTCGCGAGCACCTCGACGAGAGCGTTTGCGCCCGCATCGGCGACGATCCGGCGGCCAGGCTGCACCACGATTCCGTACGGATTGGAGTCGACGGCGCCGCCGGCCGGGTTGAGGCGCGCCTCATGCGCGGACACGTCGGCAATGACTTTGTACTTGCCCGAAGGCGTGACGTGGAGGAGGGTGCCCAGCAACGCCGCGTTGGCGGGCAGGGCTGCACGTACCGCCGTCGGATCACCGGCCAGCCCCATGATGACGGACGCCGCAGTGCCCAGGAACGACACGTCGGTCGGACCACCTTCGGCGATTCCATTCGGCAGAATGAGTGACGGCAGGCCGGTGAGGATTCGCTCGAAGCCGCCGCCGGGCAGGATTCGGGTCAGAGAACCGGTCTCACCGTAGCAGCGCACAACCGGTGGCGGTTGCGAAGGCGAAGGGATGCACGGACCCGGGCCGCCCATACCGGCTTCGGCGACATAGAGTGCCCCGTTCGGCGCGAAGGCGATGCCACGCGGGTTGCGTAGCCCGGAGGCGATCGTCGTTGCATTCCCGACGTCGGCCGAGAGGACCGTTGGCGCCAGCGATAGCCCCAACAGGAGCAACGAACGCAGGGCCGATCCGGTGGGCACCAAAGGCCCCCGGAAGCTTGTGTCAGGTCTTGAATGCGATCGTCATGATGGTTCCCTCCCAATTTTGTTTTCTTAGGTTGTTGACCAGGCCGGCAGCGGTCGTGCGCCAGACGTGCACCCGGAACTCTACCATCCGGCGGTCCCGGCGGGCCATGGAACCCTTTCCGGCGGTAAGCTGCTGGCGCACGGCACCTCGACGCTCATGGTGCTGCTGCACGGGACCAGGTCCGGGCGTGGACCACGGAGGCGCACATGCGCGACGTTCAAATTCGCAAGGACGATCTGCGCGTGGCGCGCGTCGTCGACAGTGTGCGCGGCGCCACTGGCCGAGGGCGCCGCGCGCTTGAGGCTCGATCTCTTCGCGCTCACCGCCAACAACGTCACCTACGCGGCGATGGGCGCAGGCGCGCTCGGCTACTGGGATTTCTTTCCGGGTCCCGAAGAGTGGGGACGCCTTCCGGTCTGGGGCTTTGCGACGGTCGTTCAGTCGAAGGCGCCGGGCGTGGACGAAAAGGCGCGCTTCTACGGCTACTTCCCGATCAGCGAGACGCTCGACGTCATTCCCGCGAAGGTGGGGCCGCACGGCTTCATGGACAGCGCGCCGCACCGCCGCGCCAAGGCCACTGTCTACAACCAGTACTGGAACACAGTCGCGGACCCCGTCTACGACGCGGGGTATGAGGCCGAGCAGACGCTGTTCCGTCCGCTCTACGCCACCGGCTGGTGGGCGGCGGATTGCGTGCACCACGGCCAGCCGTCGCCGCGGACGGTCGTGGTCTCGAGCGCGTCTTCGAAAACTGCGCTTGCCACGGCTCACCAGTTGCGGCGGCTGGGCGACGCGGAGATCGTGGCGCTCACGTCGACACGCAACGATGCCTATGTGCGGGAGACGGGGATCTATCACCGGACGCTGACATATGAGGCGGTGGCGTCGGTCAAGGCGGACGGGCCGGCCGTGTACCTCGACTTCCTCGGGCGCGATGCGCTCACCGCCGCGGTGCATCGCGCGCTGGGTGCAAGCCTCGTGCGCAGCATCCTGATCGGCGCGACTGATTGGGGCGACAAGCCGGGTGGCGTTCAGCCGCCAACTGTTGCACTCGAAGGACCGAAACCGGAATTCTTCTTCGTGCCGGCCTACGCGGCGGCGCGCATCAAGTCCGACGGTGAGCTCGTTGCGGCGATGCAGCGCGACCTGCGGGCGTTCTACGCCGCCTCACGCGCCTTCGTCGTCGCGCGCCGGGTGGCCGGTGCCGACGCGATCCTCGAGAGCTGGGCGCAGCTTGCGGCCGGCGCCGTGCCGCCGCGCGAAGGCCGGGTTCTCTCGTTCTAGCGGGCGGATGTCTCGTCAGGGCGTCCGCGGATCGCTGACGATGTTGAAACTGCTCGGGGATCCCGCCCTGTAGCAGCCCGGACACGCGCCAAATCGTGCACGAGGGAGGTAAGGCCATGGTGCGGAACATCTCGATCCTGGCGAGCTTCGCCATCCTGGCCGGCGCCGCCGCGACCGGCGCCGGAGAGACGTATCCAATGAAGATCCCCGCTCCGGCGGGCGAGGTCGTCCTGCCCGACGAACGGGCCAAGCAGGCCTACGATGAGTATCGCTATGCCGCGGTACGCCGTGTCGATGACATGCTCTATGTCTCGGGTGTCATCATCGGGCGACGTGAGAACGAAGGGCGCGACGCGAAGGCGTTCAAGTTGCAGACGCGTCGTGGATTCGAACGGCTGCAGACGATACTGGCGGCCGCTGATGCGAGCTTTCGGGATGTGGTCATGATCAACAGCTTCCACGTCTGGCAGGGGCCGAACTTCACGGGTACGCGGGATGAGCAGTTCGCTGCGTTCGAGGAGGTTGCGGGTGAGTTCCTGACGGCGCCCTACCCGGCCTGGACGGCGGTGGGCACGACCGGACTCCTGTCGGACGGCGGCATCGTGGAGGTGCAGCTAATCGCGCGCGTTCCCAAGCAGGCGGCTGCCGCACGCTGATTGCTCAGTCAGGGCTTGTTGTCTTCTTCCACGGTAATGACTACTTTTCCTCGAGCGTGCCCTTGTTCCAGGTATCCGATAGCTTCAGGGACCTCACTCAACTTGTAAGTCCTGTCGATGACCGGCGTCACCTTACCGGCCTGCATGAGGTCGCCTATGAAGGTCAGGTCCTCCTTGTTCAGGTCCGCGAAGAACTTCACGAACTCCTGGCTCACGAACGGGGACAGCAACATCGCCTTGACCGGACTGGTCAAAGGCCCGATCCACTGGTTATGTTTTGGTCCGCCGACGATGACGAAGATGCCGTCTGGATCCAGGATGCGTTTGTATGCCAGCAACGGGTGATTTCCAACGTTGTCCACGATCAGGTCGTAACGCTTGTCGCTCCTGGTGAAATCCTCCTTCTTGTAGTCAATGACGTAATCCGCGCCGATCGATCGGACCATCTCCACGTTCCTCGTGCTGCACACGCCGGTCACCTCTGCGCCGAATGACTTGGCGAGCTGCACGGCGAACGTACCCACACCTCCCGACGCGCCGTTGATCAGGACCTTCTGCCCCGGCTGAATCCGCCCCTTGTCGCGAAGCGCCTGCAAAGCCGTGATGGCTGCGATGGCTACAGAACCGGCTTGCTCAAATGTCACGTTGACCGGTTTCAGCACCACTCCGCGATCCTCGCGAATGGTTACATACTCGGCAAAGGCGCCCGTCCTCCCGCCGAATACCTCATCGCCTGGCTTGAATCGCTTGACGTTCTTGCCGACGGCTTCGACCGTGCCCGCAAAGTCGACGCCCACGCGTGTGGACTCCGGCGCGCCGAGACCAGAGCCCATCATGCGCATGATGTACGGCTTGCCTCGCATACGGTGATAGTCGAGCGGATTGGCGGCAGCCGCGTGAACTTTGACCAGGACCTCATCGTCCGCCGGGCTCGGCTTCTCGATGTCCTCGAGCTTGAGGACGTCGGGTGGGCCATAGCAGCGAGAGACAATCGCTTTCATCGGCTGCGCATTCTCGGGGAGCGCCGGCGCCGGGGCGCAAGGAGAGTCGTGACTCAGAGCGAGCGCCAGCGAGGCAATCCCAACTGCAACGAGTGCCGAGATGACGCCGAGCACTTTGTAACGTAGCTTCATAGACCTGGCCTCCGGTGATTGAACGCGAAGCAGCGGTCTCAGGCAGCCGCCGTCGTCACTCGCGTGCGGCGGTCGTCGACGACCTCACCTCGTGCCAATCTGCCGAGTCGAACAGCGCGTTGGCGCTCACTGATCTCCATCTGCCGCGCTGAACGGTTTCGATGCTGCCCGTATCGCGATCGATCCGACAACTGCTGAAGTCGATGCTGGCAAGCGTGCCGCCACCCGCGACGAACACCAGCGCCAGCGTGCAGGTCAGGGCGATGCGCTTGATCGACTGCGCCCTGGATTTCGGTCTCGCGCGATCCATCATGAGAGGACCTGGTCGATAGCCCGCAGGATGTCGAACGAGCCGTACCACGTGTCAGCGTGGCTCAGGAGCATGCGGTGAAAGGGCAGAGTGCGGGCCCGGCTGCGCGCAACGAGCTGCAGCAACCCACCGAAGATCATGTCCGCGGCTCCGAACAGATGCGCGCCGAGGAGCATATTGCCCACGACATCGCCGACGGCATCCAGGAGCCAAAGCCGCGCTGCCGCCTTCAGTGCGGTGTCCGCAACGAATGCCAGGTCCAGGGCTCTTGTCGCGACAGATCTCATTGAGGCAGGTCTTGCTTGGTGTACGAGTGAGCGACGTACCAGGAGCAAGTGCCATGCCAAGTGTGTCGAGGCCCCTTTTGCGGCGTTTGCGAGCACCCGAAGCGCCATTGGATGGAGCTCAGTCGCGGAACTGGGACTCAGAATGTCCCAGGAATGGGATTGCCGAAGCCCGGCATCGGGCTTCGCGGCGATGAGATGTCTACGGCCCTTGCTGTGCGGGCGGCAGAGGCAGGACGAGCCTGGCCGCCGCGCCCGGCCCATCAGACCGGTTCGCCGGCTCAGTGAGTGTGTCGCGATTAAGCGCTAAGGGACGAACAGGTTTTCCGGATCATCGTCATCACGGCTGGCAGCGCCCTCATCGCTGCTGATACGTCGGGCGGCTGCCTTGTCGTGATTGCGGTTGTGACTGCTGGGCTCGCGGGGCTTGTGCTTCGCCCGTGGAAGATTGCCCTCGCGGACGGCGACTGTCCTGGTGGGGAAGACCTGGACGGTGAGTAAGCCGTGGGTACAGAAGCCGTGCGTGGAGAATACGTCGGCTGCGACTGCTGGATCAGGCTGCCCGCGGGGCGCGCCTCGCGAGGTTCATGCTCAACGACTCGCCCTCGCGGGAGCGCATCGCGAGAGTAGGCCCGCGCTTGTTCCTGACGGCCCTGGTTCTCACTCACGACGTGCGATCGGCCGATCGGCCCGTCGCGTCGTGGCTGACCTGAAAGTACGCTTTCGCGATTGGGTGCAATCGCCGGCGGACGCGGGCTGTCACGCCACTCGCGCAACTCGCGATCGTTCAGCCGCAGTCGCTGATCACCGATCGGCCGGCCGGCGATGAAGCGGTCATGCTGCACGACCGTCACGGCGTCGGGGTGTCCGCGATGACGGTAGCTCCGGTGACCGTCGCGTGCTGTGTAGGTACTGGTGATCTGCGAATTGCTGGCGATGACGGTATTCGACACGTTGATGCGACGGATGTGTCGCGGCGTGTATCGGTAGCCGGGCACGTACACTTCATGCGGGGCGAGCGGGAACCATCCGATGCCGCGCCCGAACGAATATGAGGGGCTCGCGGGCGGACTGCCTACCCAGCCGACCAGGGCCGGCGCGTACACGGGACGCGCGTGACGCGGTCCCGGCACCCAGCACCAGCGGTTTCGCAGGTGCGCCCAACGCCCGTAGTGAAACGGTGCAAAGCCCCAGCGCGCGTCGTCGACCCAGGTCCAGCCCCAGGGACTGATCCAGACCCAGCGGCCGTATCGATAGGGTGCCCAGTCATAAGCGACATACGAGGGCCGCCATACATAGCCGTAAGCCGGCTCGTGCAGCCATTCACCGTGATAGTCCAGGTCCTCGTAACCGACGACCTCACTAGACACGTAGCGGGAGGAGACCGAAGTTTCTTCGCGCCGAGCGCGGTCGTTCGCCCAGGTTTCGAATGCCGTGCGAGGCGCGATGGGACCAATCTGCGCCCTGAGATCATCGAAGTCCGTGAAGATGCCTTCCTCGTTCGCACGCACGACGTAAGACTTCGAACCGCCGGTGACCTCGGCTTCGCCGCTGCGAGCCCTCACGACCGTCCGGTCACTGAGCAATTCGAATTCGAAGTGATACTCGCCGGGCCGACGCAGAAGAACGGTTGCATTCGGTGTCTCGACCTGGATCACTTCCCCTTCGGCCAGTGTTCGCACGCGGATCGTTGCGGCGCCCTCGGTGAGACTCATCTGCATGACCACGTCGTCGAGCGCAACGAAACCGAAGCCCGTGCCGCGGTCGAGGTGAAGGGTGGCCGAGCCGACTTCCAGCTCCGCTCGCGCGTCGTTGTCGAGCCAGAGCCTGTCGCCGCTGGTCAGCGGGCGGTTGAGCACGGCTTCGGCCCAATCCTCGGATTCCGCCGGAGCGAGCGATACCTGGCCCTCGATGTAACTCAGGCGCGCGACGCGTCCGGGCGGATCAACGACGACTTCCTGAGCGGTTGCGTCCGGGGCGATCGCTGATTGAACTGCGACGATCGCCAGCAGGGCACTCAGCCCGGAAGCTGCCGGCCGGAAAATCGGCGCCGGATTCATGGTGCCCACGTCGCTTAGAGCGGTTGGACGCATCATAAGTTCTTCGATCCGCTCGTGCACAATCCACGTCAACCCTGCGCAGCAGGCCGGCGTCGCGGTACCTCCGCCTGACACTTATGTTCGTAATAACAGAGTCTTACGTTCCTCGACGAGAAGGCGTGCGCCTGCCCGGATGGATAGTGCAGGCGCTGATCGGCGCATTCCTGATTTCTGCCCGGCTCGAGGCTGCTGCCGAGACACCGCGAGGCGATGAGGCCGTCAAGCGAGCGACTGGCGCGAGCCTCCAGGGCGATGTCGCGAGCGCGCTCAAGTCTGTCTCCTGTCGTCTGTTTCTGACGCCAAGTCGGCGTCGCCTCCGATAGTGGTCGGGGCGGTCATAATCCATTGATTAAAGTTCTCGCAGTCGTCGGTCGAGGCGACGCGATCATGGAGCGACCGCATGCACGCTGAAACCACCGACACCGCCTCGGCGGCGCAGATCCACGACCTGCAGAGTGTGTACGCAGCCGTCCGCCAGCAGACCCTCGCGCTTTGTGCCCCGCTCCAACCGGAGGACTTCGTCGTCCAGAGCATGCCGGACGCCAGCCCCACGAAGTGGCACCTGGCACACACGACGTGGTTCTTCGAGCGCTTCATCCTGCGCGAAGCGAAGCCCAGCCTCGCGCCGTTCGACGAACGCTTCGACTATCTTTTCAATTCGTACTACGACGCCGTGGGACCGCGCCACGCGCGCGCGGAGCGCGGACTGCTGACCCGGCCGACGGTCGACGAGATTGTCGACTATCGCCGGTACGTCGACGATCAGATGCGCGACCTGTTCGGCTCCGGTGCCCGCGACCGAGGCTTTCGCGGCCCGCATCGAGCTCGGCGTGCACCACGAGCAACAGCACCAGGAGCTGCTGCTCACGGACATCAAGCACGCGTTCTCGCTGAACCCGTTGCAGCCGGCGTATTGCGGTGCAATTCCCCAATCGGCCGGCGCGGTGTCGCCGCTTCACTGGCATCGTTTCAGCGGCGGGCTGCAGGAGATCGGTGCCGAGCCTGGATCGTTCTGCTTCGACAATGAACTGCCTCGCCATCGCGTCTATGTCCGGCCGTTTGCACTCGCGCATCGGCTCGTTACGAACGGCGAGTTCCTGGAATTCATACACGATGGCGGGTACGAACAACCGAACCACTGGCTGGCCGACGGTTGGGGGCTCGTGCAGGCGCAGTCGTGGCGTCACCCGCTTTACTGGTCGGACGGGCTCGACACGGAGTTCACGCTGGCGGGCCGCCGGCCGATCGATGCGACGGATCCGGTCTGTCACCTGAGCTATTACGAGGCGGACGCGTACGCGCGCTGGGCCGGCGCGCGATTGCCTTCCGAGGCCGAGTGGGAGATCGCGTCGCGCACGCAGGGACCGGCCGGCAACTTTGTCGAGAGCCGTCGGTTGCATCCGTCCGGCGCGACCCCCGGCTCGCAACTGCAGCAGATGCTGGGCTCGGCGTGGGAGTGGACGGCTTCCGCTTACTCACCGTATCCCGGGTTCCGGACCAGTGCCGGCGCGCTCGGGGAATACAACGGCAAGTTCATGGCGAACCAGTACGTCCTGCGCGGCGGCTCCTGCGCAACACCGGCGAGTCACATACGGCACAGCTATCGGAACTTCTTCTATCCGCACCAGCGCTGGCAGTTCGCGGGCGTGCGACTGGCGAAGGACCTCTGATGGCCGCGGTCGAACGTGCGCTCGAATGGCGGGGCGACGCCGGTCGATGCAACCCGGGCGATCGCGCGTTGCTCGCCTCCGTGATGGATGGCCTGCGACGACGTCCAAAGCGCATTTCTCCCGTGTGGTTCTACGACGAGCGCGGCTCCTGTCTCTTCGATGAGATCTGCGAGCTGCCCGAGTACTACCTCACACGCATGGAACTCGCGATCCTGCAGCGCCGCCTGCCGGAGATCGCAGCCAGCCTCGGACCGGATCTCTGCGTGATCGAGCCCGGCAGCGGCACCAGCACAAAGACGCGCCTGTTGCTCGAGGCCCTGGAACGGCCAGCCGCGTACGTGCCGGTGGACGTCGCGTGTGAACACCTCGAGGCCGCCGCCGCAGGTCTGCGTCGCGAATACGGTCGGCTCGAGGTGCACCCGGTCTGCGCCGACTTCACCGAGCCGTTCACGGTTCCCGAAGGCCGCCCATTCGACAATCGAGTCGTCTATTTCCCGGGCTCGACCATCGGCAACTTCGACCGTCATGAGGCGATCCGGTTGCTGCACCACCTGCGGCAGACTGCCCGCGGCGGCTCATTGCTCATCGGTGTCGACATGGCGAAGGATCCGCGCGTGCTGCTCGCTGCCTACGACGACGCGGCGGGCGTGACGGCGGCGTTCAACCTCAACGCGCTCGAGCACCTGAACCGGCGACTGGGAACCGACTTCGATCCTGCCGGTTTTCGTCACCGCGCCGCGTGGAACGCGGTCGAGTCACGCATCGAGATGCATCTCGTGAGCCGGCGACGACAGCTCGTCCAGGTCGGCGATGCCGTCGTCAGCTTCGCAGAAGACGAGGCGCTCGTTTCGGAGTACAGCCACAAGTACACGCCCCAGGCGTTCGCGGCGCAGGCGGGCGCGGCCGGGTGGCGCATCGAGCAGGTGTGGACCGACCCGAGGGAGTGGTTCAGCGTTCAGCGACTCGTCCCTGCTCGACACGCCGTCATTTCGGGCGAGGTTCGCGGATAGCGGCCGCCGATCAGGATCGTGGCGGTCGACTGGTCAGGAGCTCGCGGATCGTTCGGGCGGCAAAGTCGTGAGCCTCATGCCATTGGCTCGAGCGGGGACCGGCGACATTGAGGACGCGAACGTCGTGCTCGTCGATGAAGCGCGCGATCCGGAATGCGACATCCGCTTCGCTCGTGCCGGTCGCGTCGATCACGAGATGAGGCTTGGCGTGGCGCCGACACAGATCGCGCGTCAGGCGCGTGCCACCGGCAAGCGGGCCCTTCGAGATGATCACGGTTCCGTCGCCTTCGATCACGTTCTGCAATGTGCGTTCGGGGTAGCCAGCCCCGGGCAGCGGACTCAGCGGATACCGTAGCGGGATCACTCCGTCTTCGGCAGCACGATCCGCCGGACACCAGCCACCGCACGGGAAGCCGCAGTCGAGCGCAGCGTCGAGCGCGCCACGATCGACTCCCGTCTGGCCGCCGCTGATGATCCTTTCAAGCGACACCGGATCCGCCCCGGAAAGTTCGGCCGCGAAAGCCTGTTTGAGGCGGCTCAGGCCTGGGGCCGGGCGAGAGCGTCAAGGAGGATGCGCGCGAACTCGGGTCCCTTTCCTGCTTCCTCGTGCTTGAAGTACACGAACACGTCGCTGCAGGTTGAGGTCGTGTCGCGGATGGTCTGCGCCCAGCGCCCGATGTCGGCGGGCGTGTAGCCCTCGTCCCGCAACCGGAAATACGCGTAGTCCGCCGTGATCTGCACCGGCGTGGCCATGGTTTCGCTGTCGGCCACGCAGAGTGCGAGGTTACGCGCCTTCAATCGGCTGTAGACCTCATCGTTGAGCCACGAGCCGTGACGGAACTCGAAGGCCGCGCAGGCGCGTGGTGGAAAGGTCTCGAGAAACGCATCGAGCAGCGGCAGGTCCTGTTTCAGGCTGGGCGGGAGCTGGAACAGGAGCGCCCCGAGCTTCGGGCCGAGCTGTGCGGCCGTCTCCATGAAGTAACGCACGAGTTCTGCGCAGTCGCGCAGGCGCGCGATGTGCGTGATGCGCTTGGGCGCCTTCAAGGTCAGCTTGAACCGATCCGGGGTCGCGCGGTCCCAGCCCTCGAGAGTCTTCTTGTTGGGCGTGCGGTAGTACGTGTAGTTGATCTCGACGGTCGAGAGCCGCTCCGCGTAGTACGGCAGCATCTTGGCGGCCGGCAGCTTCTCCGGGTAGAAGCTCCCTTTCCATTCCGGGTAGTTGTACCCGGACGTTCCCACCCAGGTGGCCATTCGGGCGTACGTCGATCAGTGCGTGTCGGCCGTGATCAGCCGCCGGTACTGTCCCAGGTGCCGAATGGCGTGTTGCGGCTTTCCCAGTGATTCGTACAGCCGCGCGAGATTGTAATGACAGTCGGCCAGGGTCGGGTCTTCCTCGATCGCGGCCTGGTACGCCTCGAGCGCTGCGCCGGGGCGTCCCAGGTCCTCGAGCAGGACGCCGAAATTGAACATCAGCAGCGGATCCGCTCCACACTGCGTGAGCGCGCGACGATAGAGATTCTCCGCCTCGCGCGTTTCGCCCTGCTCATGCAGCAGGCGGCCCCAGTTGATCCAGGCCGGAGCGCAGGTCGGATCGACACTCACGGCGCGCTCGTAGGCCTCCTGTGCCGCGCGCGGGTCGACGTGCTCGAGCTCGAGTCCCTCGGCAAACCAGTCCCTGTCGGCTCCGGGATCCGGGCCGGATGGCGCCTTCCGTTCGACCACTCGCAGGACGCCATGGTCGACGCACACGTCGAACTCGAGCAGATACTGTCCATCCTCGACCTGCCAGCGGCACTCACCATCGCGGACCACCACGTGATCGCCGACGGCGCAGATGTTGAGTCCCGAGAGTGGCACGGTCTCGGGAAGGTGCCGGCGCAATTCCTTGAGCGACCTGCTGATGCGTCGACGCGGGAGCTTGGCGAGCGTGAGCGCCCGGGCGGTGCGCAGGACGATGAGGTCCTGGAAGGAGAAGCGGTACTGGCGCCGAGGGCCTCTTGCGGGCTTGACGAACCCGTCGTTGATCAGTCCACGGATGGTGCCGCGGGACAGGCGCAGGACTCGCTCTACGTCCCGCACGCTATAGGAATGCATCGGCGCCCTCTGCAGCAATCACCGCCGGGTCGACTTGCGGGCCGCTTTCTCCGGCTGCTCGATGCGCTTCGGAGCCTTGCGCGCACCGAGTTGTGAAGCCGAGGCGCGCGCCGCCTCGGTCTTCTCGAGACTGGCACGCAGCGCCTCCATCAGGTCGATGACCTTGCCTCGACCCTCGGTCGGCGGTCTCCGACACGGAGATCTCCTGGCCTTCGACCTTCTTCTGGATCGCCGCCTCGATCCGTCCCTTCACGTCATCGGTATACACGGTCGGGTCGAATGTCTCGGCCATCTGCTGCTCGATGAGCTGCCGCGCGAGCTTGAGCTCCGGCGCCTTCACCTCCTGCTTCGGGATGTCGACCTCGGTTGCAGGGCGCACTTCGCCGGCGAAGTGCAGCTGCTGCATCGTCAGCACGTTGTCGATCGGGCGCAGGATCACGATGTATGCCTTGCCCTTCGCTGCCCAGCGGCCGACCGCGCAGCGCTTCGTCTCCTTCAGCGCCTCGGTGAGGAGCGAGTAGGGCTTGGCGGCGCCCTTGTCCGGCGCGAGGTAATAGGTCTTGTCGAAATACACCGGATCGATCGATTCGATCGGCACGAATTCCGATATCTCGACCGCGTGCGTGCCGACTTCCTCGAGCGCCTTGATCTCCTCGGGCGTGAACTTGACGTACTGGTCCTTGGCGAACTCGTAGCCCTTCACCATGTCGTCGCGCTCGACGATCGAACCATCCTTCTGGCACACATACTGCTGCTTGAGTCGCGATCCGCAGGTCTTGTGCAGAAGGTTGAAGGAGATGGCTCCGGTGGACTGAGTCGCGGTGTAGAGCTTCACGGGAATTGCAACGAGCCCGAAAGACACCGTGAGAGAGCCGATAGAGCGTGGTGCGGCCATGATTGCCCCTTTTGACTGCCGTCAGGTTTCCTTGCCTGGAAAACGCCCGAATGCCTCTGCCAGGCCGAACTTCCTCGAGAGGGCATCATGCCACCGGTCACCGGTTTTCTCCAAGCGCGGCAGCGCATTTCGTATCGTGAACGCCATCGGTTCGGCCGCTTCGAGCTCCTCCCAGGCCAGGGGCATCGAGACGGGCGCGCCGGGGACCCCGCGTGGGGAGTACGCGACATTCAGGGTCTTGCCGCGAACGTTCATGTTGTAGTCGATGAAAATCTTGCCCGTGCGCTTGTCGACCGCCCATTCCATGGTGATCTCCTTCGGGTGCTCACGCATGAGATGTCGTCCCACCATCTCGCAGATCTGCCGTGCTTCATCGAAGGTTACCGTGCGCTCGATCGGAACGAAGACATGAAGGCCGGTCTTGCCGGAGGTTTTCACGACGGCGTCGAGCGACATCTGCTTCAGAAGCTCACGCAGCCAGAACGCGACTCTCCTGCCCGTCGCAAATCCCTTCTTGTTCAGCTCCGGCTCCGCCCCTTTCGCTTCCTTGCCCGAATAGATGTAGGGATCGATATCGAAGACCAGGTAGTCGGGATAGTTGAGCACCGAGGACTCGAGTGCCTCGAGGGAGCTGGAGAAGTCAGTGCTCCTGGTTGCGGCGTCGGAGTCGACGCTGGCGCGTGAGTGCCACACATGAAATTCGAGCGTGCCGACCTGGCCCAGCCACAGGAGCGTCGGCAGGTTGTTGGCGAGAAGGTAGTCGTGCTTTTCGCCCTTGTGCCCGGAGAAGACGGTGATGGTCTCCACGAAGTCCGGACGTTCCTGGCTCCAGTGCTTCTGAAAGAAGCGCTCGCCGTTGATGCCCTCCGGCATGCGGATCATGGTGAGCGGCCGGTCCTTCAGATGCGGCAACATGAACGGCGATACGCCTGCGAGATAGCGGAGCAGGTCGCGCTTGGTGATCGCCGGGCGTCGCGCTCGCGCGTCGCCCGGCCAGTACTCGCGATCGAGGTGGGTCAGCCGGATGCGCGCGCCGCCGACGGCGAGATCGAGACGGGCGGCCGTACCATCGAGCTGTTCGAGTACCGACTCGATCTCGCTCGATGGTTGCGGGGCCTTGCGGGCGTTGCTGCCGCTCGAGTGCGGGCCGGTGCGGATGCTTTTCGGCGAAAGATCCTCGCGCAATCTCATGAACACCGGAGCGCGCAAGTGGCCGTCCGGAGTCCAGCCGGCGAAGTTGACTTCGGCGACCAGCTCGGGCTTGAGCCAGGTGGTGGGTCGATGGAGGTCCGGCTTTCCGGCAAACGGCGCTTGCTTCGTCGCGAGCTCAGCCAGCCGTTCGCGCAGGTCCTTCACGGTGGCGTCGGTGAGGCCCGAGCCAACGTGCCCCACATATCGCAGCTCCTTGCCGTCCCAGTAGCCGAGCAGCAGCGCGCCGAGGCGCTCACGCGCGCCCTTGCCCTGCGTATAGCCGCCAACGACGAACTCCGCGGTCTTTACGGCCTTGACCTTGAGCCAGGCGGATGAGCGGCGTCCCGGCTGATACGTGCTGCCTTTACGCTTGGCCACGATGCCCTCGAACCCGCTGTCGATAGAAGCTGCATAGAGCGTCTCGGCGTCGTCCGATACGTGGACGATCTGGATGTGGCCGGACGGCAGGAGACATTGCGAGAGGTAGCGGCGCCGGTCGACATACGTCGAGTCCCGCAGATTGAGTCCGGCGAAATGCAGCAGGTCGAAGCACACGAGCGCCACCGGCGTTTCGCGTTGCGCCTCCGCGATCTCCTTCGGCGTCTTGAGTCCGGCCCGGTTCTGCAGTGCGTTGAACGACGGCCGGCCATCGGCGGCGAGCGCAACGATCTCCCCGTCGAGAACCATGCGGTCGACCGCCTGGGCCGCGAGCTCGGCGGTGATTTCCGGGAACGCCACCGTCAGGTCGATTCCGCGGCGCGACTGCAGGCGCACGGTCCCGTCCTGCAGGAAAGCGATGACGCGATAACCGTCGAGCTTTGGCTCGTAGAGCCAGTCCGGACTCGAGCGCGCCGTTTCGCCGATCTCGGCGAGCATCGGTTCCAGCTGCCTTGGCATGGCCTCGCGCGGCCCGAGCGGCGCCAGGCGGGCGGCCTCGAGTCGCTCCGGCACGTCCTGCGGCGAAAGATCCTCGAGCGCGCGGCCCGAGAGCACGGACCGGGCCCGGGCGAGGAGGTCGCTGCCCTCGGTGAACCGATCCTTGTGCTTGATCAGCAGCCATTGCTTGGTCGTAGAAGTGCGTACCAGCGCAAATGAGCCTTTGAGCTTCACGCCGCGCAGGAAGAAACTCAACTTGCCGTTCGCGAGCTCGGTCCTGAGACGCTCCTCGGCCTCGCGCCGGTCGCCGAACGAATACTTGCGATCCTCATCCGGCGAGTACACGCCGCAGTCCCAGACGATGACCTTGCCCGCCCCGTATTGCTTCGCAGGGATGACGCCTTCGAACGACGCGTATTCGAACGGATGATCCTCCACCTCGACCGCCAGCCGCTTGTCTGCCGGATCGAGCGAGGGCCCTTTAGGCACCGCCCACGACTTGAGGACGCCGTCGAGCTCCAGCCGGAAGTCGTAGTGCAGGCGTTGCGCCGCGTGCTTCTGCACGACGAACAAAAGGGGGCCGTCGCGCGCGGCAGCGAGCCTGGGAGCGGGTTCCGGTGTTTGCGTAAAGGTGCGCTTGGCGGCGTAGCGGTCCAGCGAACGCTTCGCGGGGGAGTCTGGCTTCACCTGATTGCTCTTGCCGCGCTCACCGCGTCCCGAGGACGGTTCCTCAAGGGCCCTTCGTGTCTTCGTCGGCGCACGTACTCTTCGCGGCACGAGCTGCTCCTGGGGATCCGAAACGGCTCCCGGCGTCAGCCGTAGCGCAGCTTGAGCGCCAGGATAGTCGCGGCGAGCGGGAGGGTGATGCTGTTGGCGAGGATGATCGGCAAGGCGCTGAGCGCGAGGCCGTAGACGAGCCAGAGCGCGACACCGGTGGTGAAGATCACGTACATCCCGAGCGAAATGCCACTGGTGTCGCGGCTGCGTGCGGTCTTGACCGCCTGCGGGACGAAGGCAACGGTGGTCAGCACCGCCGCGACATAGCCGAGCATGTCCGGGTTCATGTTGCCCCTATGTGTGCAGCTGCGCGATATTGAATCCTGCTCTCGTCTCGCTAGGTGATCTGGTGCCGGGACTTGAAGCGGCAGATCTCGTCCCACACGTCCTGCGAAACGGAGTCCGGTGTCACGCGCGCGAAGACGCGAGCGAGGACGGCGCGCTCCTGGTCGTCTACGCTGCCGTCCTCGAGTGCGAGTTTCTCGAGCATCGCCAGTTCCCGCGCGTCGATCGTCTTGTCATTCGCAAATACGCTCAGGAACGAATACTGCATGAGCGCATTCCAGGCGCTTCCTGTCGTCGTCATGTGCGCCCACCTCTTTTGAGGCCGTCGCCGACTTCGAGCGACGTCAACCGGCGATGCTAGCTGCACGAGTATGACCGATTTGTGACAGTTTCGCGTCACGACCGGTCAGTGACGTCGACCTCCCTTGGGGCGCAGAAAGTACCGCGCGACGTAGCCGCCGGTCACCGCACCGCTGGTGAGTCCGTTCACGTTCGCCGACATGAAGTGGATGCCGCCATGCGTGCATTCGCCGCGAGCGAGTTGCCCTCGCTTGCTGCGACGACCTGCGCGATCTGGTTCCAGTGCCCCGCCGGCGTGGCGGTGCCCGGGCCGTACCCCCAGAACTGGGCGATCTCGGTCTGCTCGGCGGTGCGCGACGTGCTGTCGAGCGCCCCATCCTCTGCACGAAATTGAGCTCCGAGGCGTAGCGTCGGCTCGCCAATGCCGGCGGCGCCGGCGGGCGGAACTGCGAGCCGTCCTTGAGCGCAAAGGGCCTGACCTGGCCCCAGAGGGGCAGCAACGCTGGCCGAACGACGCCACCGAAGGAAACGGTCGGGCGCCACTGGCCAGGTTCCTCCGAGCCGAGGAATGAACCAGTCGCGGTCGAACCGTCGTCCGCCCTGTCGGAGAGGATTTGTTCGGCGACGCTCGTTCCCCAGGCAATCCCCCGGTCACGTGCCGGCCCCGCGGCAACCCGGCTCAGGATGCCCGCATCGATCGCCTCGAACGTCGCCTGGTCGGCCGGATAGAGCGCAATGAGCGCGGTGCGAGCGGCCGCTGACGCCGCGGCCGCGGTGGATGCCTGCGAAGGTGCGCGGTCCTTGACGAGGTAGGGGTCGTGCGTTCGCTCGATGCCGTTCACCGCGTCGTAGATCGCGGCGTGGACGATGGCGAGATTGCGTGCTGCCGCGGGTGGCGGAGTATTTCGCGCGCGGATCGCATCCAGGGCCGCCTCGTTCCAGTCCGTCACGACGTCGGCGCGCGCCACCGGCGCACCCAGGGCGATTGCCGACATCATCAGCGCGAGTACTTGCGTCTTCATGGTCAAGCCCTCCTTGCTGGGAAAAAATTGCCCACGTCCTAACGGGTCATGGCGGTACTTGCTCCGGCCCGGCCGAGAAAGCGCCGCGCGGCGATCAGCAGGCTTCGCGGTCGCGAGCGCCACGTTTCGACCTGCGGACTGCGGTTCGTTCCGTGCACGCACCATTCACAGAAGTGCTCGCAGTTGTTGGAGAGGATCCGGTAGCAGTTCTCACCGATTCTCGAACGCGCGCGGGCAACGACGTCGTTGCGATCGAATCGTGCGCTCGTGTGTGGGCGAACCCGGACCGGACGTCCGCGCGCAAATTCCGCCAGGGACACTTCCTCCACAGGTCCGGCGTGCCAGCCGCGGGACAACCCTCGGTAATGCACCACCTTGCCGTCGCCCACGTAGATGCCGTGATGCGTGTAGCCCCGTCGCGGCGTGACTACGTGCGCCGCGAGCGGAGGTGTCGCGTCCGCGGCTACGACCCATTCTATGGCCGCATGTTTCATCGCAAGCGGGCCATGAGCGGGCCGCCCTCGGGCCGGTGAATCCCCGGCAGCCGGACGACCTGCGTGACCGGTTGATGGTGTTCATCGCGTGCTCCCGGCGCCTGGCCGCACCTTGCGTAGGAGACGCGGGGGCCTGGGCACCAGATCGGGACAGGAATCGGCTGCTGCAGCGCGGCAACCCACGCCTGATATGTGTGCCATGCGTCTGTCATGACCGTCTCTCCTTGGGCCGGTTGGCGCTTGGGCCCGGCTTGGCGCTGTCGCCGCCGTGCCGGGAGGTCCATCCATTGCGCCGACGACACTCAATACGGTCGGGGTCCGCGACTGGACGCACACGGTGTTTTCGTGAACGGCAACGCGTCGGCGAACGGCGGTCGATCGTGTCCGATCAGTGTCGGTTCCCGCGTGCTGCGATGACCGCAGCGAGCGTACGCATTCGCGCGGCTGTCTGTCATGTCCTGCGTGACGCTCGAGCCTGTTCGCGCGGCTGGCGCCGCCCAGCGAATTGACCTGGCTGGGCAGGCTCGTGGTGAAGTTCGTGCTCGATCCACAGCGACCGATCGAGCCGCCTGCGACTCGCGTCGCGCGCGAACGTGACCCGGCGTATGGGCGCTACCTCGCGCACACGGTGGCGAACTGCCATGGCTGTCATACGCAGCGCTGCAAGCCTACGGGCGCATTCGCGCGCCACCGGATGCGTGACTGAACGCGATGGCGCGTGGAATTCCAGCCCCGTCGCCGGGCGATGCAAGCCAATGTGGGGAGCGGGATAATCCGGGCATGTCGACGCGGCAGTGAGCAAGCAGAACTCGAGGCCGGTCGCCGGACGATGCAGGCTGACATGGAGATCGTGACGAAGAGATTCCTCTTGCGGGATTTCGTCGACAGCGACGAATCGGCATTCCTCGCGTACCAGGCCGATCCCCGGATGCTGGAATTCTACGGCGACGAGGAGGCGAAGCCGGGACATGCCCGGGAGTTGCTCGATACCTTCAGGAAGTGGGCGCAGGAGCGTCCGAGAAGCAACTACCAGCTCGCAATCGTCCGTCGCGACGAATCACGGCGGCTCGTGGGCTGCTGCGGGCTGCGCGGCGTGGACACGGCCGCGTACACCGCCGAGCTGGGCATCGAGCTTGCGCCGCAGGAGTGGGGCCGACACGGTTACGCAATCGAGGTCCTCCGCGCGCTGGCGAAGTTCGGGTTCGATGAACTTGGGTTGAGCGAGATCCACGGCAGCACCGTGAGTGTCAACGCACGAATAGCGCGCCTCGCAAGCTCGCTGGGAGCGGTCGCGACACGGCAGGCCACTCCGGCGTGGATGACTGCCCGCGGCTGGAGCCGCGTCGAGTGGCGGGTGACTCGGGAGCAATGGGAGGAGGGCGGCGCGCGGTCGCGCGGAACCTGAAGACCCTGCCTTCCCAGCGCCGTCCCTTAAGCGGCATCAACCGCCGCCGGGCAGGTCGAAGACCAGCACCTCGGCGTTGCGACCGTCGCGCAGGGTCAATGCCGTCGTATCCGTCAGCTTCAGGGCGTCGCCGGCTTCGAGCGCGACCCCATTCGCAGTCAGTGCGCCGCGCGCGACGTGCACATACAGCCGGCGCCCGGGCGTCACTTCGAGCGTGGCGCTTTCGGCGCCATCGAAGAGGCCCGCGTACACACGCGCGTCCTGGTGGATGAGCACGGATCCATCCGCGCGATCTGGTGAGGCAACGAGGCGCAATCGGCCGCGCTTCTCGCTCGGGGCGAAGCGCTTCTCTTCGTAGCTCGGCTCGATGTCCTGTGCGTCCGGCTGAATCCAGATCTGCAGGAAGTGGACGGGCTCGGTACCCGAAGGATTGAACTCGCTGTGCCGCACGCCGGTTCCCGCGCTCATGCGTTGCACGTCACCTGGACGGATAGTCGAGCCGTTGCCGATCGAGTCCTTGTGGGCGAGCTGCCCGTCGAGCACGTAGCTGATGATCTCCATGTTGCGGTGACCGTGCGTACCAAACCCGGCACCCGCCAACACGCGATCCTCGTTGATCACGCGCAGTGGACCGAACTCGACGTGCTCAGGATCGTAGTAATCGGCGAACGAGAAAGTGTGGTAGGACTTGAGCCAGCCGTGGTCGGCGTAGCCCCGTTCGCTGCTGCGTCTGATTTCCTGCATGGCAGCCCTCCGCGGGAGGAGACAGGCACCATAACCTCGAAGAGGAGAATTGGATAGCGCTCAATACCGCACTCCCTCGGAGGGTGCATAGTCGCGGTGGAGGAAGCTTGTCATGGAAGGGATCGCCGCGCTGATCGTGATTCTGTCGGGGGTCGTCGGGACACCGCAGCGGCCGCCGCAGTTCGAGCCGGAGATCAGGACCGTCAGGCTCACCGACCGGATCTACCTGCTCGAAGGCGCCGGCGGCAACGTGGCGGTGTTCGTCTGGGACGACGGGGTCCTGCTGGTCGATGACAAGATCGCGCCGGTCACTGCCCAGGTGAAGGCCGCGGTCGCTGCCATCACGCCGAAGCCCATCCGATTCGTGGTGAACACGCACTGGCATCCGGACCACCGAGGCGGAAATGCCGGGCTGGCCGGTGATGGCGCGGTCATCGTTGCGCACGAGAATGTCCGCCGGCGCATGAGTGTGGAAGGTTTCGTCGCAGTCTTCGGTCGCAATCTTCCGGCGTCGCCGCCGCAGGCGCTGCCGATCGTCACCTTCACGCGCGACGTGACGTTTCATCTCGGCGACGAGGAGATCTCGATAGTGCATGTCGGTCCGGCGCACACCGATGGCGACTCGTTCGTGCGCTTCCGCAGAGCAAACGCTCTCCACATGGGCGACTGCTATCTGAATGGCAGCTATCCGGTGATCGACTACTCGAACGGCGGGACCTACAGCGGCATCATTGCCGCAGCCGACACGGCACTCGGCATGGTCGACAGCGGCACGCGGATCATTCCCGGGCACGGCCGTGTGTCGAACGCACGCGAATTGCGCGAGTGGCGCGACATGCTGGTGACGATCCTGGAGAGCGTGAAGCAGTCTGCGGCGCGGGGCAAGAGCCTTGAAGCAGTGAAGCGCGAGCGGCCGACCAGGGAGTGGGACGACAGCTTTCCGAATTCGTTCGTCACGTCCGACCACGTGGTCGAGGAAGCATACCGCGCAGCGACTGCTTCCCTGCCCTGACGAAAGTCAGCTGGGCTGACGATCGGAGGTCAGCGCACCGATGCGTAGTTGGCGGGAACCCAGTCGTAGCCCGAGCCGTCTGCACGCAGGTGCCCGATGCCCGGGAAGGGCAGGTGCGCAGCCGCGACCCACGAGCGGCGTTCGGCGGCATCCGCGAATTGCCGTTGGCGTTGTACTGACGCCGCGCTCGAGTCCGTATCGAAGCGAATCGTCACCGACGGCTCCGGGAACTGCACGGCCGCGACGTGCATCAGGTCGCCCCAGAGGACCAGCCGCTGCCCTCTGCTCTCGACGACGTAGATCGTGTGCCCGGGGGTGTGTCCATGCGACGCAACGGCCCTGATCCCGGGGGTCAATTCGGTGTCGCCGTCGAATGGCTTGAATCTGCCTGCGGTGGCGTACGGCTTGATCGATGCCATGGCCCCCCGGAAGGATCTCTTCGCCTCCTCGGGTGCCGCGTCCATCTTTGCCTGGCTCAACCAGTGATCGGCGTCGCGCTGATCGCAATGTACCGTGGCGTTCGGGAACACGACCTTGTCGCCGTTCATCAGTCCGCCGACGTGATCGCCGTGCAGGTGCGTGATGTAGATCGCGTCGACCTGCTCCGGCGCATAGCCGGATGCCGCCAGGTTGGCGACGAGCTTCCCGACGGTCGGTCCGGACAGCGTTCCGGCCCCGGCGTCGATCAGGACGAGTTTGGTCCCGGTGTTGATGAGATAGGCGTTCACGGAGGTCTCGACAGGATCCTCGAGGAAGGATCGCTCGAGCGCGGCATCGACTTTCTCCGGCGTCGTGTTGGTCAGCAACTGCTTGACGTGCAGGTCGAACGAACCGTCGGAAAGCGCCGTGACCTCGAAATCACCGAGCATCATCCGGTAAAAACCTGGCGCCTGTGTCCGGACCTGCGGTGCGCCAGCCGTGGCTGGCTCCGCAAGGAGGACGACGATTGGCATTGCAATGACCAGGAGGCGCAAGGGATCGCGAATCAGTTGTCCGATCGTCAAGGTCGCTTCCTCCCGCGGTTGTCGCTGCCACTGTCCAGGACAGTGCACGCGAATGATATCGGGTCCAGCACATCCGGAGCATCCGCCCCTTCGATCGGTCGGCTCGCTCGGCAGCCTGCGCAGCCAGAGCGCTGGCGCTTGACAGTGTCATCGGTCCGCGTCCATTATTCGATAATCCTCGAAATATGGAAATAATGATGAACTCGGACCAGACGGTCGCCGCGCTTGCGGCACTCGCCCACGAACATCGGCTGGGTGTGTATCGCATGCTGGTCGAGGCCGGTCCCGAGGGGCTCAGTGCCGGCACCATCGCCGCGCGGCTTGCGATGCCGTCGTCATCGTTGACCTTTCATCTGCAGCATCTGCATCGCGCCGGGCTGATCGGCCAGGAGCGCCAGGGCCGTCAGCTCATCTATGCCGCGGATTTCGGCGCCATGCGCGGCCTCGTCGGATACCTCACAGAGAACTGCTGCGAGGGCGGGGCGAAACAGAGTGCCTTTGCGTGTGCGCCGGCCCGCTCCGCCCGCAAGACCGCACGCAAGCGCGCGGCATAGGCGATGGACGATGATCGCCTCGAAGGAGTCACTGCCATGAAACGCCTGCATGTCCATGTGAGCGTCGAGGATGTCCCGACCTCGATCCGCTTCTACAACACCCTCTTTGCGACGGAGCCGACCGTGGTCAAGAGCGATTACGCGAAGTGGATGCTCGAGGATCCACGTGTCAATTTCGCCATCAGCAAGCGCGGCGCCCAGGCGGGGATCCGCCATCTCGGCATCCAGGTCGAGAATCGCACCGAGCTCGAGGAGGTGTACTCGCGCCTGCAACGCGCCGAGGCGCCGGTGCTCGAGGAAGGCACGACGACATGCTGCTACGCGAAGGGCGAGAAGAGCTGGATCACGGACCCGCAGGGCGTCCAGTGGGAAACGTTCCTCACGACCGGCGAAAGCGTCGAGTACGGGACCGAGACTCCCCGCGTACCGCGTGCGACGTCGTGTTGCGCGCGAAGCGAAGCCGTGTAGGTGACGCGAGAATCAGTCCGGCAGTCGAGCCGGCTCCGCGCGCCCCGCCGTGGAGGCGAGTGAAGCCGGCGCTGAGCCGGGCTGCACTCGGATGAACAGCCACAACAGGACACCCACGATGGCGAACATGGAACCGCTCGCGAGCGTCGCGATCCAGCCGAGCCGATCGACCATCAGCCCGACGACGGGTGCAAGGAAGCCTGCGGCGTTGCCGCCGGTGTTGAGCACTCCGGTCGCGGTCGAGGTGTAGGGCCCGGCCACGTACGTCGTGGCGGACCAGAAAGCGCCCTCGGTGAACTGCGTGAAGCCGAAGCAGAGCGACAACATGACCACCGCCGCATACGGATTCACGGCGTGGGCTCCGGCCAGCAGGAACACGGCCACGAGCGCGAGCCCCGTCATCGCAGGCAGGCGACAGCCCCAGCGCGGTCCGATGCGTCGGCACAGCGCGTCGCAGGTCAGGCCGCCCGCCGCCGCGAGCGCCGCGCCGGTTGCGAAGGGCAGGGCGTACAGGAGACCGCTTTCGAGCAGCGAGAATCCACGCGCCTCGACGAGGTAGGTGAAGAGCCACTGCGCGAACATGTAGAACACATAGTTCATGCAGAAGTAGGCGGCGGACAACAACAGCACGTCGCGCTGCAGCAGGATGCGCACCCATTCACCGCGCCGCGCGGCCTGTGCAGCCGCCGGACGATGGTCGCGGGTGATGAGCGCGAGCTCCTCGCGGCTCATCGCGCGGTGCTCGGCCGGTGTGTCACGACCGTACCAGTACCACCAGGCACCGCCGATCACGCCGAGCGGCGCGAGCAGGTAGAAGGATTCGCGCCAGCCGAACTTGACGATCAGCAACGTGACCAGCGGCCCGATGGCCGCCTGCCCGAGCGTGAGCCCGACGCTGAGCGCCGCGTTCGGGAACGCCCAATTACCGGCGGGAAACCAGCTGGCGAAGGCGCCCGCCGTGATCGGATACAAGGGGGCGTTCGCCATGCCGAGCAGGAACCGCACGACGACCAGCGAGATCATCGCCCCGGCGGCGGAGGCGGCCATCAGCCCAGGGGCGAAGCCCGTCAGGAATGTCAGCACGCCCCAGGTCACCGCGAGGACCGCGAGCGCGCGCCGCGGTCCGCACCACTGCCCGAACAACCCACCCGGAATCTGGAAGAGCGCATATGCGAAGTTGAAGCTGCCCAGGATCCAGCCGAGCTCGGCACTGCTGAACCCGAACTCCTGGCGGAGGCTGGGCACGGCGACCGACAGGTTGTTGCGCAGCAGATAGTTGACGAAGCTCAGCACGAACAGCACCGCGAGGATCCGGTATCGCACCGGCACGGCACGCAATGCGCTCATGGATACCTCATACAGAAGCGGCCCTGAGCAGGCCACGGTCGCGACGCAGATCATCGAGGATGCGGTGCGCGGCGTTGTGTCCCGGTGCGCCGGTCACGCCGCCGCCGGGGTGGGTGCCCGCACCGCACAGGTACAAGCCGCGCAGCGGCGTCGCGTAGCGTGCGCAGGCCGGTACGGGACGCATGACGAAGAGCTGGTCGGGACGCAGGTCACCGTGAAAGATGTTGCCCTCGGTGATGCCGAACACCGATTCGAGGTCGGCGGGCGTGTAGAGGCGGCAGGCGACCAGCGACCGCGCCACCGCGGGCACGGATTCGGCGAGTTGTCCGAGGATCTGCGCCTGCAGTTGGCTGCGCTGCGCACTCCAATCCGATCCGGCCAGCGCGTACGGCAGGTACTGCACGAAGCAGGTCATCACGTGATGACCGGTGGTGGCCAGTGAGGAGTCGACCAGCGAGGGCACGAGACAATCGATCCACAAGCGATCGGCGATCTCGCCGTGGCGTGCCTTCTCATAGCACCGCTGTGCGCCGTCGAGCCAGGGCACCAGCGTGAACTGCGCGCGCTGCAGTGGTCCTGCCTCGGCCGCACAGCCGTTGAGCCGCGGCTCCTCGCCGAGCACCAGGTTCAACTTCGCGCAGGGGCCGTCCATCTTGATCGCGCGCACCGAGGCGAGGAACTCGGGATCGAGCTCGTCCCGAGGCGCGAGCTCGAGAAACGTGCGCTTGGGGTCGGCGTTCGATACGACGATGCGCGCCGCGATCTCGGTGCCGTCCTCGAGCACCACGCCGTCGGCGCGTCCGGCCCGCACCCGGATCCGGGACACCGGCGCGCCCGTGCGCAGCTCGACACCGCGCGTGCGGCAGGCCTCCGCCATCGCCGCGGTGATGGCGCCCATGCCGCCCATCACGTGGCCGACGAAGCCCTGCTTCGCTTCCTGTCCGCCGCCGAGCAGGTGAAACAGCAGGCCGAACAGCGTGCCCGGGTCGTACGGGCCGCCGTGCTTGCCGTAGAGGCTGTTCGCGAGCACCAGCGCCTTGAGGTGCGGAGACTCGAGCGATCGATCGAGGAACTCGCCGAGGCTCCCGGTCGCGAACGCGACGAGGTCGGCGATCTCGCGTCCACGCAGTCGCCGGAACCGGAACGCGAGATGCAGCAGTTCGCGCAGGCCCGCGAGCCCGGTGCGATGCAGGTCGGGCGGCGCCTGCATGAAGAGCGGCTCGAGATGGCGCGCGAGGCCACCCAGGCGCGCATCGAGCGACAGGAAGCGCTCGCAGTCGGCCGGCGCGAAGCGCCGCAATTCGGCGCGCATGCGCTCGCGATCGCTCCACCACGGCAGCACCGTGCCGTCGGGCGTCACGGCCTGCACCGTCGGCTCCGCCGCGACCATCCGCAGACCCCGACGGTCAAGCTCGAGATCGCGGATGATCTCGGGCCGCAGCATGCTCGCCATGTAGGCGGCGGTCGAGACACGGCAGCCAGGCGCAGCTGTCGGATCGATCTCCTCGGTGACGCAGCAGCCGCCCAGGATGTCGCGTCGCTCGAGGACGAGCGTCCGCAGGTCCGCACGCGCGAGGTAGAACGCGGCCGTGAGCCCGTTGTGTCCGCCGCCGATGACGACGGCGTCGTAGTCACGCTGGGTCACGCGGCGGTGTCCCGCGTCTCAGCCCACGTGCGACAGGTCGCCGAGATGTCGCTCGAGATAGCGGCGGATGTCGAGGCTCGGGTCCTCCATCGGCGCGTAGAAACCACCGCGGAAGCCCCTCGACTGCATGCCGAGCTGCACGCCCTCGCAGACCACCCAGTCCTGCCGGTTCACGACGTCCCAGAAGTCGACCACGTCGCGCGGGTCGAAGCCTGGCTTCCCGACCTCAGAGACGTGGAACAGGAAATCGCAGGCGATCCGCGTGTGGTCCGGCGCCATCGGCCAGAGCACGAACGCGGCGACGTGCTCCGCGGCGAGGCTCAACAGCAGGTTCGGGTAGGCGACCTCGCCCTTGTGATGCGTCTTCTCCTTGTCCGACAACCCGGGAAACGGCGCGCGTGTCGAGGTGCCGCTGGCCGTGAACGTCCAGGCGCCGACGTGGTGCGGAATGCCGTCGTCCCAGTCGAGACCCGCGCCGCCGCGCTCGCGGAACGCGGGCACGAGCGCGCACAGCTCCGGATGGACCGGGCCGCAGTGATAGCACTCGTTGTAGTTCTCCATGATGATTTTCCAGTTGGCGCGCACGTCGTAGACGAGCTGCGCGCCGCGCCGCAGGTCCTGCAGGGGGTAGCGGACCAGCCTGTGCACGGGGTCCGCCAGTTGCGTGGTCACTGGTGGCGGCGGCTGCGCGGAGAGATTCACGAAGATGAAGCCGCCCCAGGTGTCGAGATGCACGGGCACGAGTGAGAAGCGATCCTTCGGGCAGCGTTCGTCGAACTGCACGAACGGCGCCGTGCGCAGCGCGCCGTCGAGGTGGTAGCTCCACGCGTGATACGGGCAGACGACGCCCGCGCCGACACGCCCCGAGTTGACCGCGCCGGGCGCGGTCGGGTCGGGGAGGGCGGCCGTGCGGATGAGGCGGCTGCCGCGATGACGGCAGACGTTGTAGAACCCGCGCAGCACATCGTCGCGGCCACGCAGCACGATGACGCTTTCGCCCGCAACCGACACGTGCAGGCAGTCCCCGGCCGCGGGGAGCTGCTCCGCACGGCCCACGCAGAACCATTGCCCATGGAAGATGCGTTCGGTCTCCAGGCGGAAGGCCTCAGTGCTGCCGTAGAAATGCGCCGGCAGGGCCGGCTTCATGTCCTGCGCGTATACCGCGTGGTCCTCGGCCTTCATGTGAGCCTCGTTCGATCAGATGGCAGGCCCGGGGCGAATCGGCGACCCGTCGAAGAAACGCCCCAGCCGGAATGTGGACAACTCGCCCGCATCCGCCCTGCCGGTCACCAGGTCGGCGATCAGTTTACCGGCACCGGGGCCGATCCCGAATCCGTGGCCGCTGAAACCGGTGGCGACGTAGAAGCCGTCCAGGCCATCAACGCGCGAGATGATCGGCAGGACGTCCGGCGACGACTCGATCATGCCACCCCAGGTCTCGGCGAACGGAGCGGCCGCGATCTCCGGAAACCAGCGCCCAAGAGCGTCGCGCACCTGGGCGAGCACGCGCGGCTCGGGCGCCGGGTCGAGCATCCGCTCGCCCTCGAAGGGCGACGGCGCGTCGAGATTCCAGCGGGCCGGCGTGGCGAGCGCGCGGAAGAATTCGCGTCCCAGACCCAGGCGCGTCGAGCCGTGCCCCTGGCGGAAGGCGGGCAGGAACTTGGCGGCGAACCGGAATGTCGCGGGCGTGAGTGAATGCAGGAACGAGCCGCCGTGCGCGACCGTGTAGCCGCCGTCCGCGCGGCGGCGGATCGCGACGCGCGGCGACCAGGCCTCGCCCTCGAGCAGCTGTGGCGCAGGCGCCGTTCGCGCCACCGTGCCCAGGACCGCAAGCTGCGGCACGGTGACGCCGAGCGAGCCGCAGAACAAGCGGGTCCAGGCACCGCCCGCGCACACGACGGCGCGCGCGGTCACGGTGCCGTGTTCCGTGACGGCCGCCGCGACCCGGCCCGCGGCGCGCTCGATGCCGCGCACCGCGCAGCAGCTCACGATATGGGCGCCGGCGCGGCGCGCCCCGCGCGCGATGGCTGGGGTCGCGCGGCTGGGTTCGGCGCGCGCATCGCTCGCGGTATACATGGCCCCGGCCCAGGTCCGGTCACCGGATTTCAGGACCTCGTCGAGCTCCGGTCCGCGCAGCATGCGGGTATCGAGGCCGTGCTCCCGGGCCACGACTAACCACTGCGCGAGCTCCGCGAGCTGCGCCGGTGTCTCGGCGAGATAAAGCGATCCACCTTGCCGGAAGCCGATGTCCTCGCCGAGCTGTCGCGGCAGCTCCTGCCAGATACGAAGGCTGCGCATCATGAGCGGAAGCTCGACGGGCGAGCGGCCCTGTTGCCGGACCCAGCCCCAGTTGCGGCTGGACTGCTCGCCGGCAATCCGGCCCTTCTCGAACAGCGCGACCGAGACACCCTGTTGGGCGAGAAAGTACGCGGCCGAGCAACCAACGATGCCGCCGCCGATGATGACGACATCGACGGAGCCAGGCAGCGGGTTCGCCGCGGCATCCCACGTCCACTCGTCCGCATGATGCCGCGCCACCTGCTGTTCGCCCGGAATGGCCGGTGGCGGATTCAGTTCGGGCGCAAGCAAGGCGCCTCCCTCCGGCGTTGGGCGTCCCTCGTTCGATTCGAACTTCAGCGGGTCCGGGCGTCGGGGTCAACCGGAGGGTCAGCCGTACGGGGTCTCGAAGTCGCGCTGGATGACGGGCGTCTTCGGGTCGTCACCCGTCTCGCGCACGGCAGGCAGGATGAAGCTGGGAACATAGTCCTGCTGCATGCGCAGTCCGACGCGGTCCGAGTAGTTCCCGCCGTAGGTGGCGACCACGAGATCGAGCTCGGGAACGACGATCACGCCCTTCCGCCCCTGTTCGGAAAGGGCACGACAAGGACCCCGTTCCAGCACGTAACCTGCAGGCCGCAGGTTCATGGGCCGCTCATGGCGTCCGGCGGCAAATTGTCCAACGGGCGTCGGCGTGCCTCGGGAGCAGGAACCGCGGGCACGGCCTCGATTGCCGGGAGTGCGGGTACGGCCTCGATTGCGGGCAGTGCGGGCACGGCCTCGATGCGGGCAGTGCGGGCACGGCCGCAGGCGCCGGCACGGCCGGCAATGCCTCGAGCGGCGCCTGAGGCGGGATTGGTTCGAGGACCGGCAGCGCTTCGAGCGACGGCAGCGCTGAGAGCGGTGACAGGGGGTCGCGCGGCCAGACGCGAGTGTCGTGCGCATCCACCACAGTCGACGTCGCGAGCAGCAGCGCCAGGCCGCACAGCGAAAGACAGATGGTCATTGCTTCGTATGCCTGCAACGAAGGTCGCATTCGCTGCGAATCCAGGATCGCGACTACACGCCGGCGCAGGAACGTCTGCGCCATGTTCAGCGCGAACCCCGGCAGCGGCGCACGGATGGGCAATTGCCCGGCGAGGTCGACCAGGAGACGTGCGTATCGGGACGGTGTTTCGCCACCGCGGAGCACGGCGTCGTCGCAGGCCTGTTCCTGCAGCAGGTGCAGCTGCCGCGCGGCCACCCACACGAGGGGGTTGTACCAGTGCAGGGCGCAGGCCAGTCGGGCGATCAGCCCGGTCACATAGTCGAAGCGGCGCACGTGCGCCAGCTCGTGCAGCAGTGCGTAACGGCGCTCCTCCTCGGACCAGTCGGCACCGGATGCGGGAAGCAGCAGGACCGGCCGGATTGCGCCCCAGGTGCAGGGTGTCGACACCCGTGTCGATTCGAGTACGCGCAGTGGTCTCGCGACGCGGTAATTGCGCGGCAGGGTCGCGAGTGTCGCGAGCCACGGCGAACCCTCTGCCGGCCGCGTCCGTCGCATCCACCGCAGCATGCCTGCCTCCGTCAGCAGATGACGTACGAGGAGGACGAGCGTCCCACACAACCAGAGGTAGCCGGCCACCGCCCAGGGAGTGACCGCACCGGCTGTCGCGAACGCCGGCGCGTCGAGCGCTGACGCGGGCCCGGACGACGGCATTGCGACCACCAGCACCGGGGGCAGCAGGCTGCTCGCCAGCGGCAGCAGCAATGAGAGCAGGAGGGCGATGCTCCAGAGTAAGTGCCGGCAAGCCGCCGATCGACCGGCCAGGAGCCGGTTTGCGAACGCGACCAACGCGAGCAGCGCGCCGGTCTTGAGGGCGATCGCAAGCAGGGTCGTGCCCGCTTCCATGTTCAACGCCCCTTGCTGCGCGCGGCCTCGATGAGCGCGCTCAGCTCATCCAGTTCCGCACTCGACAGTCGTCCATGTGACGAATCGAGCAATGCCGACACGGCCTGCGTGGGCGAACCACCGAAGAAAGTGCGAACTACCTGTGCCAGCGCTGCCGACCGCGCTTTCTTTCGAGAGACGGTCGGGGAGTACACGTACCTCGGACCGTCCTGCTCGTGCCGAAGATGACCCTTGTCGACCAGGATGCGAAGCAGGGCGCGTACGGCGGAATAGCTGGGCGGATCCGGCAGCTCCCGCCGTATCTGCGCCGCCGCCGCACGGCCGGACCGATAGACGATGTCCATGATCTGGCGTTCGCGTCGGCTGAGCGGGGGGTCGTGCATCGCTCGTCACTGCTAAGAAACCGGCACTATGCTAGTAAATTAGCATGCTCTCGACGGCTGTCAAGAACGACCTGCTCCCGTCGCCGCGCGGCCCGACGGCGGGCTACGTTCTCGCGGGCTGGCGAACCACGCCGCGTCGCGTTACGGTGGCGAGCGTCCGTGTACACCCCGACACCGACCCTGTTGTTGTCCCGAAGCGTGGTCGCCGGCCTGGCGACGACGCGTGACTACCTGGCCGCCATGCAGGCCGCGTTCACCGACCTGGCGCGCGGGCGATTCGAGCTGCCGGGCGTGGCTCATCTGCCCGGCCGGGGCGGCGCGTTCCACGTCAAGTCCGCGGCCCGACTCACCGGACGAGCCCTGGCGGCGATCAAGATAAACGGCAACTTCCCCGGCAACGCGTCCGTTCCCGGTCTGCCGACCATACAGGGCTTCATCGCGCTGCTCGACGCGGAGCACGGAGGCGTGCTCGCCCTGATGGACTCGATCGAGATCACCGCGCGGCGAACGGCGGCCACGACGGCGCTGGCCGCGCAGCACCTCGCCCGGCAAGGATCGCGGTCCCTCGGGATCGTCGGTTGCGGCGCGCAGGCCCGGTACCACGTCGACGCGTTGCTCGACGTGGCCCCGATCGAGACCGTCACCTTCCACGATTCGCGTGACGAGGCCGCGAGCGCGTTCGAGGCTCATTTGATCGCGCGGGGACTGGCCGCGCGACGCGCGTCCGATGCCGGTTCGGCCGCGCGCGGCGCGGACATCGTCGTGACGCTCACGACATCGACGCAGCCCGTGCTTGCGCTCGCGCACGTCGAGCAGGGAATGTTCGTCGCCGGAGTCGGTGCCGACAATCCATCGAAGAACGAGCTCGGCGCAGACCTGCTCGCCGCCAGCCGTGTCGTGGTCGATTCGCGTGCGCAGGCTGCGGCAGGCGGAGACCTGTATCACGCCATTCGCCTGGGTGCGATGGCCGAAGAGAACGTGTACGCCGAGCTCTCGGACGTGGTGTCAGGCGCGATGCCCGGTCGCACGAGTCCGGACGAGCTCTTCGTGTTCGACTCGACCGGTCTCGCGGCGCAGGATCATGCGGCCGCCGAGATGATCTTCGAGCGCGCGTGCGGGATGGACGGCTTGTCGAGGGTCGTGCTGAACGACATCGGGGGCTGACCGGAAGGGTGCCTGGCGCGCGCAGGCAGCGGTCCGGTGTTCACTTCCGGTAGTAGTCAATCCGCAACGACGGGTGTAGATTCCGTGCCGATCAATCGCGCCGCGGTTGTTGCTTTTCTGCAAACGGGGGATCAGATCGTGAATTCGAATACGCCGTTGGCAAGAGTCGCTTTGGGGAAAATTGCGGTCATTTCCGCGGTCCTGTTAACGCAGCCGGCCCTCGGGCAGGAAGAGATCGCTCGAGGAAGTCGTCATCACCGGTTCGCGGATTCGTCAGAACCCGCTGGAAGAGCGCCTGCCGGTGATGTCGCTCGGTACCGAGGACTATCGCGCCAGCGGAGCGACGTCGCTTGGGGATTACATCCAGAAGCTGCCGATCGCGGGCTCCGCAATCAATCGCACCAACAATTCCTCAGGCAACCTCGGATACCCGCCGGACGGCGGCGGCATCGGCGCCGGCGCGTCCGAGATCGATCTGCGCTACCTGGCGTCCAAGCGCGTGCTGGTGCTGGTGGACGGCCGACGCTGGATCAAGGGCTCGTCGGGATCGGGCGTGTCCGGGGCCGTCGACCTGAATTCGATTCCCGTCAACGCGATCAAGTCGATCGAGATTCTGCAGGATGGCGCTTCCGCCATTTATGGCTCGGACGCCATCGGCGGCGTGGTCAACGTCATCACGACGGATGACTACGAGTCGCTGAAGATTTCAGGTTCCGCCGGCGCGTATGACGAGGGCGACGGAGAAACCGCCGAGTTCGACGTGCGCTTCGGCGGACAGGGCGAGCGGGGTCGGGCACTGATGGATATCAGCTACGTGGACCAGAAGGAGGTCAATACGCAGGATCGGGACACGTCGATTTACCCGCTGCCGGGCTTTCCATTTGGCGTGAGCTCCGGCGTACCCCCCGGCAGGTTCATTTTCTGCGATCCAAGAATCTGCAATATCGCAGGTCCGGAGCCCGCTTTTTCCAGCGTCACGCCGAATGCCGGGGTTCAGTCCCCGGTGTGGAACCCCACCGCTCCGGACACCGATGATTTCCATGGCTTTGCGCTCGCGGATCGCTTCAACTACCAGCCATTCAATCACCTGGTCACGCCGAACGAGCGGGTGAGCGTGCTGGGCAAGGCGGAATACGACATCGCCGACAACGTGACGTTCCGGGTCCTGACCAGCTTCAACAACCGCAAGTCGCAGGGCCGGGCCGCGCCGGTTCCACTGTTCTTCGGGCCGGACGGCGGATCCACGCCCTATATGGTGAACGTCTCGTGGCCGGCGAATCATCCCTTCAACCCGTTCGGCATCGACATCAACAGCAGCAATCTCTCGTTCATCGCCCGCAGGCCGATCGAGGCCGGGCCGCGCGTCTTCGACCAGGACGTGGACACCTGGTACGTGTCAGCGGGTTTCGACGGCGAGTTCGAGCTCGCTGAGCGGAGCATGTTCTGGGATGTCACCGGGATCTGGTCCGAGAACAACGCGACGCAGACCAAGTTCAACCAGTTCAACGCCCGCAGCCTCAACATCGCGATGGGCGATCCCGCCGTCTGCGCGGCCACGCCGGGGTGCGTGCCGATTAACATCGTCGGCGAAGGGTCGATCACGCCCGAAATGCTCGATTTCGTGACCTATACGGGCGTCGATACGAGCTCTCAGCAGCTGACGGACGTCACCGCCAACCTTACGGGCGACCTGTTCGATCTTCCGGCCGGGCCGCTGGGATTCGCGATCGGCTTTGAGCATCGCGAGGAGCGGGGTTCGTTCACGCCGGATCCGGTCGTGGCCGCCGGCGAGACCGCGGACGTCCCGACCAACCCGACCACGGGCGGATTTGACGTCGACGAGTATTACGGCGAAGTGGTCGTGCCGCTGTTGAAGGACCTGCCGGGCGCCCACCGGCTGACTTTCAGCGGCGCGATCCGCTCCTCGGATTCCGATATTTTTGACACCGAAACGGGCAGCAAGATCGCGTTGATCTGGGGACCGCTCGAGAACCTCACACTGCGAGCCAGCTTCTCGGAGGGATTCCGCGCCCCGAACATCGGCGAGTTGTTCAACCTGGGTGCGCGTTTCGACTCGTCCATCACGGATCGCTGCTCCAATGTCCAGCCGGCCGATGCGGCCAGCTGCGCGGCCCTGGGCGTGCCGGCGAGTTACCAGCAGCTCAATCCGCAGGTATCCGTGGACACCGGCGGCAACCCGAACCTGGTGCCCGAGACTTCCGATACGTTCACAGCGGGCTTCACCTGGGACACGGCGCTGGACGGCTGGGGAGGCCTGGAACGCCTGCTGGTCGAGGCGAACTATTACGACATCGACATCGACGCCGCAGTGCAGGCCCCCGACGCCCAGGATCTGCTGGATGGCTGCATCGACACGCTGGAGGCTCGCTTCTGCGACTCCGTCAACCGCACTCCGAGCGGCACCATCACCAGCATCGCGGGCGTACTGCAGAACATCGGCGGCATCGAAACCGACGGCGTCGACATCAACTTCGACCTCAGCACAGTGGAAACCGGAATCGGCGGGTTCCGCTTCCAGTGGCTGACGTCGCTGCTGCTGAGCTACGACGAGCTGTTCACCAACGCCTCAGGTGGCGTCGACCGTGTCGATCGCAAGGGATTCGAGCTCGGCTCGCCGACGCGCGGCTTCGTCGAAACCAAGTCCACGCTGAACACGGACTGGTTCTTGAACGATTGGTCCGCCCGGCTCTCGCTCCGCTACCTCAGTTCACTCACCGAGCAATGCGTCGGGCTCGTGGCGGATTTCGAGCAGACGGCCTTCTGTTCGAACGGTCCGGCAACCAACGAGCTCGACAGCGTCATCTACACGGATGTTCAGGTCAGCTGGGCCCCCGCGGACTTCCTCGATGGTGACTGGACATTCACCGTCGGGGTCAACAACCTTCTCAACGAAGAGCCACCGATCTGCTTCTCCTGCGACCTTAACAGCCTGGATGGAACCCTGTACCCGATCGAAGGCCAGTTCTGGTACGTGAGGGCCATCTTCGAGCGCTAAGGCCAAACGCGAACGCTGGCGTGCCGCCGGCAGCCAGGGCTAAATTCGGCACGAAGCCCCCGCGAGGGGGCTTCTTTTTTGGTTGTTCTCCGGAGTGCCCGGCAGGCAATCGCGGCGCGACGCCACTGATCTTGCAGTGCATCATTTCCGACTCGTGATAGCGCGTGCTTCTTCCGACAGCTGCTGCGCGCACGCATCAATCTGCTCGCGCCGAGTCCGGAAACTGAGCACGCAGACTCGCGCCAAGTGTCGGCCGCCCGCCTCGCAACCCGTCAGCATCACCTTGCCGCGCCGCGTGACGCGCTCCTGCAGCTCGCGTGTCGCGGCGTTCTGTTCCTCGAGCGTCGAGCCTGGGCGTTCGAGATGAAACGCGAACAACGAAAGCTGCGGAGGCGCATCCATGACGACGTGCGGAATGGCGCCGATCAGTTCCGCGGCGCGCAACGCGAGCGCGCGCTTCTCCGCGATGGCCGCGCGGTAGCGCGCAGCGCCGTAGAGCTTCACCGACAGCCAGACGCGAAGCCCCGGAAAGCCGCGCGACAGGTCGGGCCCCACCTGATGCGGATCGTGGAGGTCGGCGTCCTCCTGATTGGCCGGCATGTAGCTCGCGGTCGCAGAGTGTGCAGTTCGCAGCACATCGCCGTCGGCCACGAGCAGCGCGCCCGTGCCGTAGGGAAGAAACAGTCCCTTGTGCGGATCGAGCGTCACCGAATCCGCCTGCGGCAGGCCCGCGAGCAGCGGGCGCAGCTCGGGGCACATGTGGAAGCACGCACCGTATGCGCCGTCGACGTGGTGCCAGAGACCAGCCGATCGGCACAGGGCGGCGATGTCCGGCAACGGATCGACGGCGCCGGTGTTCGTCGTGCCGGCCGAGGAGACGACCAGGAACGGCTGCAGGCCCGTCGCGCGGTCGCGGCGGATTGCATCTTCGAGCGCATCGACGCGCATCCTGAAGCTGCTGTCCACCGGGATCGCCCGGATCCGGTCCGGCATCACGCCGGCGAGGCGTGCCGACTTCACGACCGAGTGGTGCACCTGGTCGGACGCATACATCACGCCGGCGCGGATGTCGGGGCCGAGCCCGCGTTCCCGTGCGCAGACGATGCCCGTGAAGTTGGCGGTCGAGCCGCCGGTCGTGAACACGCCGCGTGTCGTTTGCGGGAACTGCATCCAGTCCCGCATCCAGTCGAGCACGTTGGCTTCGAGCTGAACGAGCGCCGGCGCCGCCCGCCAGACCCCGGTGTAGCGGTTGACACCGTTCGAAATGAGATCCGCGAGAGCGCCCGGAAACACGCCGCCGCTGGGGATGAACGCCAGGTAGCCGGGGCTCGCGGTGTTGTAGCTGCGCGGTATCCAGTCCTTGAACAGCGAATCGAGCAGCGGCTCGAGCGGGGTGCCCTGCTCGGGGGCGGCCTCGCGCATGGAGCGGCAGTAGTCGGCCGCATCGACGTCGCCGCGCACGGGCTGCTCGGCGATCGTCGCGAGATGATCGACGACACGGCGCAGCGCCGCCTCGCCCATCGCCTGCATGTCCGATGGCGCGAATTCCAGGTCAGCAGGATCCTTGCCTTGCACTGCGAAAAGCCCGCCCGATCGCGCCGCCGTGGGCGGCGAATTGCGCCGAATGGCGGATAATACCGTCCCGTCGCGCTGCGATCCCGCCGGGGGCGCAAGCGCGTGCAATTTTGGCCGGGGCGGGCGAAACTCACGCGCAGGGATCGCAGGGAAACCTCGCGGATGTCCGTCGAAACAAGAATCCTATCGTCGGTATCGTCCTCGACGCGCCGCGCGGCCGTGGCACGAGAGCCGCGCGTGCTGTTGCTCACCTCGGAACTGGGCTACGGTCACGCGCAGGCCGCGAGGGCCGTGGCACTTGCGATCCTGGAGCGCGCGCCGAATGCGTCCGTGCGGACGCTCGACCTCTGGTCGCTGATGCACGCAAGCGTGGCGGACACGGTCCAGCAAGCCTACCTGCGCCTGGTGCAGGAGTATCCGGACCTGTACGAGCGCATCTACCAGCTCGACGAGCGCACGTGGCGGCACATCTTCCATGGTGACGAGGCGCCACCGCCGCAGCTGGCCGAGGGCCTGGAGCGGATCACCGCGATCTTCGCGGATGCGCCGGCGCCGATGCCGCAACTCGGCCCATACGCGCTCGATTGCGCACTGCTGCCCCTGCTGTGCTCGTCGCTCCCGGGCGGTGCGCGCGGGCTGCCCTGGAACGGCTCGCTGGTGAGGATGCCGTTGCTGAACTGGATCTGGGCGCGGCTCACGCGGCGTCTCGAGCGGCGGCTGCTCGCGTTCCGGCCGGATGTCGTCGTCGCCACGCAGATGGTACCGGCCGCGCTCCTGTCCTCGGTGAAGGTGCGGCGACGCGTTGCCGTCCCGAGCCTTGCAGTCCCGACGGACTACGGCGTGCACGACTTCTGGATCCAGCCGGGCACGGATGTGTACTGCGTCGCGCACGATGCGATCCCCGGCGTGCCGCGGCCAGACCTTGCGTCGGTCTCGGTCACGGGTGTGCCACTGATGCCGGCGTTCGCCCGGCCGACGGCGTGCGCGCAGGCCCGCGCGGACCTCGAGCTCGACCAGGACCGGCCCGTCGTGCTGATCATGGGCGGTGGCTTAGGTCTAGGCGTCGACGCGGTTGCGGCGCGGCTGCGTGCGCGACTGCGGGATGCACAGCTCGTGGTGATCGTAGGGCACAACCAACCGGCGCTCGCCGCGCTCAAGGCACGCGCTGCGACAGGCGGGCGCGAGCTGCGGGCCATCGGCTGGACGGAGGATATGCAGACCTTCATCAGCGCGTCGGACGTCGTGGTCGGCAAGCCCGGCGGCCTGACGGTGGCGGAAGTGCTCGCCTGTGGCCGACCACTCCTGGCGACCCACTCGCTCGGCGGGCAGGAGGGATTCAACGCCCGTTTCCTCGAGCGGCAGCGCGTCGGGCGTGTCGTCTCCGAGGATGAC
This sequence comes from uncultured Gammaproteobacteria bacterium, assembly GCA_963834855.1. Lineage (GTDB taxonomy): Bacteria > Pseudomonadota > Gammaproteobacteria > Steroidobacterales > Steroidobacteraceae > DATJKD01. Next base: position 80,875 of record CAWIDH010000017.1, read on the forward strand.
CTTCCCGCGTGCGTTGACTCGTGGCTCGAGGACAGAGACTGGCTGGCGCGGCTGCAACTGCATGCATGGTCCGTCGGGAGGAGAGACGGGGCCGCGCGAGTGGCTGAGACGGCACTCGAATTCGCGTGCGCGCCCCTGACCGATCTCGCGGCGGGCGAGAGCGCGTGATGCAGGCGTTGCGACGCCTTGCGCAAGCCTGCCTCGTCAGGGTCGATGCGACCTATCGTCGTCGGCACCGGCTGAAGCCGGTGGGCCCGATGCTGTTCGTCGCCCGTGCGCGTTATCCGGGACCCGCGATGCGGTTTGCCGACGGCACCCAGATCGCGCCTGGCGATGCCTACGGGGCGCTGCATTTCGACAACTCGCGCATCGCTGCGCTGGGCGAGGGCAGTCGCATCCGGACCGGCGTGCGTTTCGGGCGCCTGCTGCGGCAGTCGTTCCGGCACCTGGCGGACGCGACTCGCGAGGATCCGGCGTTGCGCGACGTCCCGGTCTTTCACGGCGTGACCTGGATCCGCGAGCACGGCGAGCGCGTCGGCTTCGTTTCGGAACCGCTGCCGCCCGGCGCGAGGCGGCGACTGCTGGCTGCGCATTTCCGCCTGCTGCGCTGGGTGTTCGCGCCGTCCTTGCGCACCGGCACCGTCGATGCGCCCGAGCCGCGCATGTTCTGGCTCACGCGCGCCGACCTGCTCCAGAACTTCGGCCGGGGCCAGCGATGAACGGGCCGAAAATTGGCTCGGAGCCAGTGTTTCGAAAATTCGGCTCAGAGCCGAATTATCGAGAGCCGAGTCGCGGAGTGCCGAGTTTCGGGCGGGTCTACCTGACCTTCGACGACGGGCCGGACGTCGAGTGGACGCCGCGCGTCCTGGACGTCCTCGCCACGGCACAGGCGCGCGCGACCTTCTTCGTCGTGGGTCGGGCGGCGCAGGCGGCCGCGGCGCTGATGCGCCGCATCGCGGCGGACGGCCACGAGGTCGGCAATCACACGTACAGTCATCGGCATCCGTGGACGATGGGCGAACCCGCGGCCCGCCGCGAGGTGCGTGACGGCGCAGCCGCGATTTCGGATGCGCTCGGCTGCGCGCCGCGTTACTACCGTCCGCCGCATGGCCGCATGCGACGCTGCATGGTCGACGAAGCCCGGCGCGGCGGGCAGACAGTTCTGCTGTGGAGCCTGAGCGCGATCGACTGGGGACCCCTGGGCCGCGCGCCGGGCATCGCGGCGCGGCTCGGTAACGTTGCGGCCGGCGACATCGTGCTGATGCACGACGGGCACCGCAGTCGCAATCGGCCGGACGAACTCTTGCGCGCACTGCCAGGCTTTCTCGCGAACCTGCGGGAACGGACCCTGACGCCGGCGGCGGTCGCCTGCTGAGGCGGCGCCCGGACCGTCAGGACCGAGGTTTCGTCGGCGCATGGCACGTGCATCCTGAAGGGACGATTGTCGTACACTCGCCGCGCAACCAAGCTCAAGCTTCGACGGCACATGATCACTGGCAGGTCAGATGATTGAGTTCACGTCCGGCGCGGTTGCCGGTTCCGCGAAACGGGCGCAACTCATCGACGGCCGGGCCACCGCTGCCAGGGTCCGTGCTGCCGTTGCGCGGCAGGTCGCGGGTCTACGCGAGCGACATGGCCTGACCCCGGGCCTGGCGGTCGTTCTCGTGGGTGGCGATCCCGCCAGCGAGATCTACATCCGCAACAAGGCGCGGCAGACCCGCGAGGCGGGCATGCGCTCGTTCGAAACCCGGCTCCCGGCGACCGCATCGCAGGCCGAGTTGCTCGAGCAAATCGCGCGGCTGAATGCCGACCCGACTGTACACGGCATCCTGGTCCAGCTGCCCCTGCCGCGGCAGATCGAGGAACCCGCGGTGATCGACGCGATTGCGCCGGAGAAGGACGTGGACGGCTTTCACGTCATCAACACGGGCCTGCTGGCCGCACGCGGCGCCGGGATCATTCCCTGCACTCCACTGGGCTGCCTGATGCTGCTGAAGGAGCACCTGGGCGACTTGACCGGGCTGCGCGCCGTGGTTCTCGGTCGGTCGAACATCGTCGGCAAACCAATGGCGCAATTGCTGATACGCGAGCACTGCACGGTAACCGTCGCCCATTCGCGCACGCGCGACCTCGCGGAGGTATGTCGCAGCGCGGATATCCTGGTTGTCGCCGTCGGCCAGCCTCGCCTGGTCAAGGGCGACTGGATACGCCCCGGGGCGACCGTGATCGACGTCGGCATCAACCGCATCAGCCTGCCGGCGTCGGATGGACCCCGCGAGCGGCTGGTGGGCGACGTCGATTTCGATTCAGCCGTGCAGGTGGCGGGCGCCATCACGCCGGTTCCCGGCGGCGTCGGGCCAATGACGATCGCCTGCCTGCTGCGCAACACCGTCGTCGCGGCCTGCGCGCAGCATGGCCTCGACGCGGACGGTCTCGATGACACTGATGCCTAGGCAACCACGCCGCGGCGCGATTCACCGCGTCGTCGTTACGCGGCACGACAAGAGCAAGACGACCAGAGCAAGAAGGCGCAACTCCATGAAACCGATTGTCGACGTCGCGCGTACGCTGGGCATTGACCCGGCCGACCTCGAGCCCTACGGCCATTACAAGGCCAAGCTCCGCCTGAAGGCCTTCAGGGACCGGCCGCGTCGCGGCAAGCTCGTGCTCGTCTCGGCCATCACGCCCACGCCTGCCGGCGAGGGCAAGACGACGACGTCGATCGGCCTCGTGCAGGGACTGGCGAAGATCGGCGTGCGAAGCGCGGCCGCATTGCGCGAGCCAAGCCTCGGCCCCGTCTTCGGCATGAAGGGCGGCGGGACGGGCGGCGGCGCCTCGGAAATGGTGCCGATGATGGACATCAACATGCATTTCAACGGCGACTTCCACGCCGTGTCGAGTGCGCACAATTTGCTCGCCGCGCTGGTCGATAACTATCTGCACAACGGCAATCCGGGCGCGCTCGATCCGCGGCGCGTGTCCTGGAAGCGCGTCATCGACATGAACGACCGCGCACTGCGCGACATCGTCATCGGGCTCGGTGGGCGCACCGAAGGCATTCCACGCGAGACCGGGTTCGACATCACGGCAGCCAGCGAGGTGATGGCGATCCTTTGCCTCGCCGACGGCATTCCCGATCTCAAGGCGCGGCTCGGGCGCATCGTCGTGGGCTACCGCGCCGACGGCACGCCGGTCACGGCGCAACAGGTCAACGCGGTGGGCGCGATGTCCGCGCTCCTGAAGGAGGCGATCAAGCCGAACCTCGTGCAGACGACGGAGGGCGTTCCGGCCTTCGTCCACGGAGGGCCGTTCGCAAACATCGCGCATGGCACCAACAGCATCACGGCCACGCGGGCAGCGCTCTCCTATGCCGACCTGGTCGTGACCGAAGCAGGTTTCGCCTTTGAGCTCGGCGCGGAGAAATTCTTCGACATCAACTGCCGCTACGGCGGTTTCGCCCCGGCCTGCACGGTGCTCGTGGTCACCATCCGCGCGCTCAAGATGCATGGCGGCCAGCCGCTCGCCGACGTCGGCCGGCCCGACGTTGCGGCGATGGTCGAGGGCCTCTCGAACATGGAGAAGCACATCGAGAACATCCGCAGGTTCGGCCAGCCCTGCGTGGTCGCGATCAACCACTTCCCGCCCGACACGGCGGAGGAGATCGCCACGCTGAAACGGCACTGCGGCCTGCTCGGTGTGCAGGCGGTGGAGGCGAGGCCCTTCAGCGAGGGCGGCCGGGGCTGCACGGAGCTCGCCGAGGTCGTGCGCGACCTGGCAGCGCAGAGCGAGCCGAAGTTCACCCCGCTCTACGACTGGAACGCGCCGATCGAGCAGAAGATCGCCACGATCGCCACCGAGATGTACGGCGCAGAGGCGGTCGACTACACGTCGCGAGGCCGGCGCGATCTCGAGCACCTGGAGAAGGCCGGCTTCGGCAAGCTGCCCGTCTGCATCGCGAAGACGCAGCAATCGCTGTCGGAAAACCCGGCGCTGCTCGGCCGTCCAAAGGACTTTCTCGTGACCGTGCGCGAGATCCAGCTCGCGGCAGGTGCGGGCTTCGTGATTCCCATCACCGGCGAGATCATGCGCATGCCGGGGCTGCCGAAGGTCCCGGCGGCGGGCCGGTTCGACCTGAGCGACGACGGCGAAATCGTCTTCGACGGGTGAAGGAGATCGGCCGGCGCTGCCGCAGCACTGCAAGGCAGGGCGGAGGCGCAGCGCCCGACGCGCTCTTCTCGAAATCGCACCATTCCAATGCTATAAGTTCCGCGGGCATCGAGCAGCCGAAGAATTCACGCCAGTGAACTTCTTTATCAGGGAGCTCAGGCGGCGCAACGTCGTGCGGGTCGCGATCCTGTACGCGATCGTCGGCTGGCTGGTGCTTCAGGTCGCGGACCTCGCGATGCCGAGGCTCGGCATCCCGCCGTGGGGCGTCTCGCTGGTCATCATGCTCGTCGTGCTCGGTTTTCCGCTCGCGCTCGTGCTCGCGTGGGCGTTCGAGGTGACGCCGGAGGGCATCAAGCGCACCCACGAGGTCGAGCACCACGAGTCGATCACCCACCTGACGGGCCGCAAGCTCGACTTTCTCATCATTGGCGTGCTGGCGGCAGCACTGCTCTTCGTCGTCGTCGACAGCTATGTGCTGCGCGAGCGAGGCATATCCAGGACGAAAGCGCCGTCGGCTCAGTCCGGCGCAACGCTTACCTCCATTGCGGTGCTGCCCTTCGTCGACATGAGCCAGGCAAAGGACCAGGAGTACCTGACCGACGGCATCAGCGAGGAGCTGCTGAACGTGCTCGCCCGCGTCGAGGGCTTCAAGGTTGCGGGCCGCACCTCGGCCTTCGCCTTCAAGGGACGCGACGACGACCTGCGCACGATCGGCCAGAAACTCGGCGTCGAGAACATCCTCGAGGGCAGCGTGCGCAAGCAGGGCGACCGGATCCGGGTGACCGCGCAGCTCGTCAAGGCAGCGGACGGGTATCACCTGTGGTCAGACACCTACGATCGGCAGCTGGGCGATGTCTTCGCCATCCAGGACGACATCGCGCGCCAGGTCGTGGGTGCCATCCGGCGGACGCTCGGCAGGGACTCGGCCACGCAGGCGGTGGCGCTTCCGGACGAGCAGCGCCCGACGTCCAACGTCGAGGCCTACACCCATTTCCTCCGTGGTCAGCACCTGCTGCGCCCGCGTGAACGCACCGGCATGGAGGCGGCGCTCAAGGAGTTCGAGCGCGCCGTCGCGCTCGACCCGGCTTTCGCGCGGGCGCATGTCGGGATCGCCAACAGTCTTGCGCTCCTCGTCAATTACAGGCATCGCGACCTCGGCAGCGCCGAGCAACGGATCGAAGAGGAGCTTGATCGGGCACTCGCGTTGCAGCCGGACCTCGGGGAAGCGCTCGCGGTGAAGGCCGATCGTTCTCGCGGAGAAGCTCGCCCCGGCAGAGCGAACAGATCCCGCTCCTGGAGCGCGCGACCGCGGCGAACCCGAGCGACTCGCAGACACTGGTCTGGCTTGCACAGTCGTACGGCGAGATCGGTCGTGCCGAGGACGAAATGCGCACCTATGCGCGTGCCTACGCTGTCGATCCACTCGCGCCGATCCTGCTCATGAACTACGCCCTGGCGAGCGATAACTACGGCGACCCGGAGACGGCGCAACGCCTGGTCGACGAACTGGCTGCCGTGCAACCCGGATCGATGATCCTGTTCAATACCCGCGCACAGTTGGGCGGTCGGGCCGGGCGATTCGACGAGTTCATTCGCTGGACAGCGGCACAGGCCAGGCTCGACCCGGAGAATGCGGGCGCCTGCGAGAGCCTTGCGTTTGCGTACTCGGGGCTGGGCGATGCCGCTGCGGCGCGGCGTCATGCGGCACGGCTGACGGCTCTCGCTCCCGGCAGCGCTCGTGAGCTGACAACCCGGATAGACCTGAACGTGCACGAAGGTAGACTCGCCGACGCGGCTGCGCTGATCCGGACGGGCAACCGCCGATTCGGCTCCGAGCCTGGAATTTCTGCGTAGCCGCGCCGCTGTACGAGACCGCGGCGGGCGAATACGAGCAGGCGCTTCAGACACTGCTGGCCGCCATGCCGACTTTCGGTGCACGGCAGCCGGACGTCAGCAATTTCATCGCTTTTCTCGACTCGCCAAGGGCCATGTTCCTCTACCGACAAGGCGGCAACGAGGCGCAGGCGGACCGGATCGCCGGTTCCGCCGTGAGATACGCGGACACGGCACTGAAGCCGACCAAGGGACCGGAACGGGGTTTCTCGTTGACGATCCGGGCGCGGATCGCGGCGGTATCGGGCGATCGTGCCGGGGTCATCGCCAACCTCCAGCAGCTCCACGATACCGGGGGGTCTCCGCCCGCCTGGCTAGCGGGCGAGCCCTGGTTCAAGCCATATCTCGGGGATGCGCAATTTGCAGGCTTGCTCGCGAAGTTCGATGCGCGGCGCGCGGAGTGGCGGCGCCAGCTTGCGGCGGAAGGGCTCTAGTCGATGATGGCCGGCCGCATACGAACGATTCGGCGGTCGCCGACGATGCCCAGGCGCGTATGACTAGGGCGAGTGGGTGGGATCGGTCAGCGACTCACCGAGTTCCAGGGAACCAGCAAGCTGCCCCGTCGTCCCAGTCTGGCGCTCGATCATGCGGCGAACGCGCGGCACCTCGGGACCGCGATGCAACGTGCGAAGGCGTTGCGGCACGACTGCATCGTCCTGCGTCATTCGGTTGGTGTGGCGAATGTAGTCCAGCCACGTCGGCGTCTCGTAGCGTTCGATCCACACCTGCGGATCCGCGAGATCGCGCAGCAACCGCCAGTTGAGCGCCCCGTCGCGGCGCCGGATGCGTCGCCGCTCAGCCATTGCTGCGAGGAACTCCTCGATGTCGTCGGGACGGATGATGTATTCGATCGTGATCACCACCGGGCCGCTGCGCCGCTCGATGGGCACAGCGATGTTCGGCTCTTTCCACTGACGCAGCGGGTCCAGGTTGAGCCTGTCGGTCTGCGACAGCGGCAGCCAGCGTCCCAGCGCCGCGCAGACGAGCATCACGATCGCAGCCGCGACCAGTGCCGAGCTGATGCCTTCGTTTGCTGCGACGACGCCCCAGAGCCAGCTTCCCGCGGCGAGGCCGGCGAATGCGGCCATCTGGTAGATCGACAGGGCGCGCGCGACGACCCAGCGCGGAGCGGACATCTGCACCGTAACGTTGAAAGTCGACAAAGCCAGCACCCAGCCTGCTCCGGCCACGAGCATCACTGCCATCGTGATCGGCAGATGACTGCTCACGCCGGCGATCGCCGCGGCGATGGCAGAACTCACGGAGGCGGCGCGCACGATCGTCTCCGTCGACAGCAAGCGCCGTAGCCGCGCAGTTCCAACGGCACCGGCAACGGCGCCTGCTCCAAAAGCGCCAAGCAGAAGGCCGTAGGTCAGCGGCCCGCCATCGACCATGTGCTTGGCGATCAGCGGCATCAGGGCCAGCACCGCACTCGCCCCGACACCGAAGAGAGCGCATCGGGCCAGGACGGCCCGAATCGCGGGAGACATCGCGACGTAGCGAAGACCCGCTGCGACCGCGATTCCAAGCGTTTCACGTGGCAGCAATCTCGGCTCCGGCGGCGGGCGCCACCGTGCCAGCACCACGATCAGCGGTAGATAGCTGGCCGCGTTCACGGCAAACGCCGCAGCAACTCCCACGCCCGCAACGATGATGCCGCCGATCGCAGGCCCGACGCTGCGCGCAATGTTGAAGCCCATGCTGTTGAGTGACACCGCACCCGGCACTTCCACGCGCGGCAGCATGTCTCCGACGGATGCCTGCCACGCCGGAGCGCTGAAGGCCATCCCGCATCCGATCAGGAACGTGAAGAGCAGCAACAACCAGGGCGTGATCACATCGGCCCAGGCGCACACCGCGAGCGCGATCGACACGACGAGCATGAAGACCTGCGCACCCAGCATCATGTTGCGGCGGTCGACATTGTCCGCAATCGCGCCGGCGGCGAGCGCCAGCAGCACGATGGGCAGCGCGACCGACGCCTGCACGAGGGCGACCATGGCTGCCGACTCAGCAATCGACAGCATCATCCAGGAAGCGCCGACGGACTGGATCACGGCGCCGACATTGGAAAGCGTGCTGGCGCCCCAGACAGCCCGGAAGACCGGGTACCGCAAGGGCGACAGCGCAGAGAGACGCGCCGGCGTATTCACAGGATCCGGATCGACTCGAGCCATCGAGAGACCGTCAACGGCGCTCCTGCCGAAGATTCGCACGGGGCTTACCGGCCGATCGGACTCGGCCGGGTGAAGTATAGAGGCCAAGCCGACGCACGACGCGAGGAGGCGCGACGACAGCTCCGCGCGCTGGCCTGGAGATACCGGGCGGCAAACACGCCCGGCGACCCTTTGGTAGACTCACCGGCGCGAGCCTGATCCCTTCGCACGGACAACGAGATCGGCATGGAAGCTCACGGCGTCGCAGCGCGACGGCACGCCACGACCTTGGGCGATCATGCTCGCGCTCGCCGCCTGCAAGGCGCCGCCTCCCGTCGATCCTGCGCAGCAACTCATCGATCGCGGCAGCGATTTATTTTTCAACGAGACGTTCGCCGGCAACGGCAGGACCTGTGGCACCTGCCACCCGCGCGAGAACAACTTGGCACTCGATCCTGCCTTCATCGCTACCTTGCCGGCCGACAACCCGCTCTTCGTTGCGGAATTCATTCCGGAACTCAAGACCAACTTCGAGAACCCGCGGCTCATGCGCGAATTCGCGCTGATCCTCGAGAACCTGGACGGCTTCGACGACTTGTCGAGCCGCTTCGTCATGCGGGGCGTGCCGCACGTGCTGGCGCTTCGCAACTCGGTCGCAAGCGCGCAAGGGCCGCGCACGGGCTGGTCGGGCGACGGCGCACCCGGTGACCGGTCGCTGCGCTCGTTCGCGACGGGCGCCGTGATCCAGCACTTCACGAAGACGCTGAACCGGGTCCCGGGCGTCGACTTCCGGCTGCCGACACCGGACGAGCTCGATGCGATCGAGGCGTTCATGCTCTCGCTCGGGCGGCAGGAGGAGCTCGCTTTGCCGCTGCCGCTCAAGGGGGCTGTCACGCGACGCGGCCAGGAGATCTTCCTCGACGATTCGCTCGGAAAGTGCAACGTCTGCCACGCGAACGCGGGTGCGAACGCGGCTTTCGGCGGCGGCAGCGCCGGCAACTCGAATTTCAACACCGGCGTCGAGAATCTCCCGGATCAGCCGGCCCGCCTCACGTCCGAGCGCGTGCCTGTGGACGACGGGCTCGACACGCCGGGCGATGGCACCTTCAATACCCCGCCGATCGTGGAGGCGGCGGATTCTGGACCCTTCTTCCACAACAACGCCATCGAAACCATCGAAGGCGCGGTCGCCTTCTACAACGGGAAGGCGTTCAACGATTCTCCGGCCGGGCGTTTCCTGGCGGGCAGCGACCCGCAGGGCGTGGGCATACGGCTCGATGCGACCCAGGTGATCGCGGTCGCGGCATTCCTGCGCGTGCTGAATGCGCTCGAGAACATCCGCGAGAGCCTCGCGCTGCTCGAGAACGCAGGACGGGAAGGGATTCCTCGAGCGGCGGCTCGCAGGGGAACTCCTCGAGCGTGCGTCGGTCGAGACCAATGACGGCATCCGGGTTCTGTCGGACGCGGGTCTGCACCCATTGGCGGTCGCGCAGCTCGAGCTGGCGCAGGCGCAGATCGAGAAGGCCGGTCGGAGCGCCTTCCGGCGCAGCGAGCGGATCAGCAGTGCGATCGAGGCCCACCGGAAGGCGCGTGCCGAGCTTGTGGAGACGCAATAGCGGTGTCGCGCGATCAGGAGGCGAGCACGATGCGAAGGTATCTGTTGGGACTGCTCATCGGCCTGCTGGCCGGTCTCTCGCTGGCCCTGGCGCAGGAGGCGACCGAGCGCTTCATTCCGATCGGCCAGTCGCCCGGGCTCTCCGGCTCGCACACGGTGATCGGGGAAGTCCAGGGCGGCGACTACGAGGCGGGCCGGATCGCGGTCGCCGCGGATGGCCGCGTCTACAACGTGGAAGTCACCGAGCGCACGAGGATCTGGATCGACCGCAGCGCCCTCAAGCTTCCCGCGCTGACCGGGGAGATCAAGGACTGCCAGCGCGGCCGCAAGGTCGAGGTGAAATACGAAGACGAGCAGAAGCAAGGCGCGGCCGACTGGATCAAGGTGCAGGCGATAAGTCAGTGAGAGTCGCGCGACGTTTCTGCGGAAACGTCTACTGTGAAGTCGATTCGGCTAAGTCGACGCGTCGCGCTGCCTCGCTACGCCCCGGGGAAGGCGGGCAGCGTGAGGCGTAGAGGGCCAGCGCCAGCCACAGGACGGCGGTGAATCCCAGGTCGACCGCGAGCAGCGTCGCCAGCACCGGGCTCACGACGGATGCGCAGCCGTTGATGCCCCAGGCCCAGGGCACGAGCGGCGCCTCGAGCTCGCGCAGCGCGAGCGGAAACGGCATGCCCATCAGGAAGGCGAGCGGTGCGATCAATGCCGCGGAAGTCGCGATCTTCGGCGCCAGGGGCCAGCCATCAAGCCGCGCAAGCAAGGGATCGAAGGCGAGCGAATGGACCGCACCGAGGACGACGATGCCGGCGACGGCGAAGGCGAGGTACCGGCGGGCTGAGCCGGGGTGTGTGCTGCGGGCCGTCCAGAGGCTGCCGGCGCCGGCAGCGAGCAGGAAGGTCGCGAGCACCACCGCCAGCGCAACGGTCGGGTGGTGAACGAAGCGCAGCAGTTTCTGCAGAAACGTGACTTCGACGAACAGGAATGCGAGCCCGATGCAGGCGAAGTATGTGAAGACGCGCCCGACGCCGCGGGTTGCCTCGGTGCGCCGCCGCAGCACCGCGAGCGGCGCGAGTATCAGCAGACCGCCGGCTAGCGTCGCCTGCACGAGCGTGGCCGCGAGCACGGGATACCCCGCCTCGAGCAGGGCCATGCCGCCGCGCTCACGCGTCTTCCAGGCTTCCGCGAACGACGACCAGCGGAAGAAGTTCCGGAAGAACGGCCGGTCATCCGTCGCGGGCCGGATGTCGAAGGCGTAGTCCGCGATGTAGCGATCGCGTTGCGGACCAAGCAATGCCCGTGCGCCGTCGTGGAACCAGGGTTCGCGCAGCACGTTGTAGACGTTGGCGAGTGCGCGCGGCATCCCGGGGAACCACGCGACGTCGAAGGCCTGGGCCTCGCAGAAACGCCGCATGCGCGCGACCTCGCCGGCGGTGACCGCGCCGTTCTTCACGAGCAGCGTGACCGTCTGCCAGCCCCGGATCATGAGCAGCCTGTCTGCGGGATCGGAAACGCCTGCGGCTTGCAGCGCCGCGATGGCGGTCGCGAGCATCTTCAGCCCGTCGCGCGGCGGAACCTGGACGTAGCGCGTGATCGACAGGTAGCCGCCAGGATTCAGCCGCGACAGGTAGAGGCCGAAAGCCTCCACGGTGTGGACGTAGTCCTCGTTGAGCCCGCCAAGTCCGCCGGCGCCGCCGCCTGCGAGTGACAACTGGATGAGGTCGTAACTCCGTTCATGCGAGGCGAGCGCCCCTCGCACGTCCCCGACCACGAGCTCGACGCCGGGCTGCGCGACGAGGCCGCCCGTATAGTCTCGGAACTCGCGGCGCAGGAGCTCCACGACCTGCGGGTTCTGCTCGACGGCGTCGATGCGCACTGCGCCGTGCTGGCGCGCGCGCAGGATCTCGAGACCGCCGCCCGCGCCGACCACGAGGACCGATCGGGGCGACGCGACCTGGTAGGCCAGCGCGCCGGTGCTCGCACTGAGAAACTCGAGGCGTGCCGGATCGTCGGTCGCGGCGGTGATGACGTCCATGGCGTCGCCATCGGTGAAGATGCCGAGCTGCGGCGGTGGCTCGCTCGTGGCCATCAGGCTCAGGCCCGGCGCATGACGCAGCGGCACGCGCTCGCTCTCCGTCACGTCGATGCGGCCGAGCGGGCTCGAGCGCTCCTCGACGATGCGCGTTCCCGGGATACGCAAGGCCTGGCTCAATGCCTTGTACTCGCCCGGCTCCGCACGCAGCCATGCACCCGGTACGCCGGCGAGCACGAGAAACGCCGCCGCGGCGACCACATATGCCGGGCGGTACCGCGATCGCAGCTCGACGAGCGCCACGAGCGCAGCCACGGGACCGGCACATGCCAGGACCTTCAGTGCCACCTCGGACGGCACGACGTAGAGCAGGGCGAGGATCGCGAGGCTGCCGACGCCCGCGCCGACGAGGTCCGCGGCGTACACCCGTCCCGCGCGCGTGCGCCACTCGAGCAGTGCGAGACCGATGGCATTGCCCGCGCAGAAGAAGGGCAGGGCGAGCGCGAGATACGTCGTCGCAAGCCATGCAGGCTGCCACGGATCCCACAGCAGCTGCTCGGCCTGGAACGGCAGGACGGATGCGACGAGCGGCGCCGCGACCGCGAGGACGCCGAATGCGACGAGATTCGCGACGTAGGCGCGCTCGAACCGGTCGAGCAGCCAGCCGCGCGCCAGCGTGATGAACGTGCCGCTCGCGCCGAACCCGAGCAGCGCCAGGCTGATCATCATGGTCGCGAAGTGATGCCAGTGGACGACCGCGAAGTAGCGGGTCAGCAGGACTTCGTTCGCGAGTGCGGCGGCGGAGACGAGGGCGACGGACCAGACCGGCGGTCGATCACTCATGGTCGCCGGCATGATCGCCGGTCAGGGGCACGAACCGGACGGGCAGGATCTGGCGTGTCGTGACGCGGCCGTCGCTGCCCTTGTTGATCAGCACGAGCTCCTGCGCGGTGAATCGCGTGCCGATCGGCAGGATCATCCGCCCGCCGGGTTTCAGCTGCTTCAACAGCGGCGGCGGAATGTGCGAGGCAACCGCCGTCACGACGATCGCGTCGAACGGCGCATGCTGCTCCCAGCCGTAGTAACCGTCTCCGAGGCGCACCTCGACGTTGCTAAACCTAAGCCGCGCGAGGCGCTCGCGCGCCTGCGTTCCCAGGGCCTCGATGATCTCCACCGTGTAGACCTCGTCGCAGAGCTTGGCGAGGATTGCCGCCTGGTAACCCGAGCCGGTGCCGACCTCGAGCGCCCGGCAACCCGTGCCGGGCTCGATCAGGTCCGTCATGATGGCGACGATGTAGGGTTGCGAGATCGTCTGGCCGTGCCCGATCGGCAGCGGCCGGTTCTCATAGGCGAACCGACGATCGTCCGGCTGCACGAACTCATGCCGCGGCACTGCCGCGAGGGCGCTCATGACGCGCTCGTCGAGGGCACGCCGGTTCAGATACACCGCCGTGTCGCGGACGTCCTGTTCGATCTCGCGCAGCAGCGCCATGCGCTCGGCCTCGTAGGTGTCGGCCGGTCGCGCGAGTGCGGACATCCCGGCGACCACGAGCATGGCGGCGGACAGCCGGCGCCAGGTCGTGCCGACGGCCTTCATGGGGCCGAGTGTACTACCTCGGCCAACGCTGGCTACCGAACCCGTCGGGCGAGGTGCCGGGGACGCGAATCCGCGGATCGCAAAGCCGCGAATTCGCGCCCCTGGCGCCGAATCAGCCCACCGCGAGCTCGCGAGGGGCGAGCTGGCCCGCGCGTTGCACCGCGGCCTTGATGTCCGCATTGGCAAGCGCCTGCCGTGCGTCGTCCTCGAGACCCTGCGCCTTGAGCGCGCGCGCCGCGAGCCGCCAGTTGAACGGGCTCGTGCGCTTGAGGTCGGTCCGCTCGGCGGCGAGCGCCCGGGCGAGCGAGCTGCGGCCGGCGCGCAGCGCGGCCTCGAGCGCGGTGAGGTGCAGCAGGTCGCGCTGGGCGTGGCTGCCGCCGAAGCGATGGGCGTTCGGGCGTATGGGCAGCAGCAGGTCGACCGCTGCCGAGTAATCCTGCCGTCCGAAGGCCGCCAGCGCCCGCGCGAGTGGCAGCCCGACCTCGCGTGACATCATGCCGTTCGTGCCGGATTCCGCCGCCGCCTGCTCGAGGCCGGCGATCACGCTTTCGACTCGCGCCCAGTCGCCCGCGCCGACGAAGGCCATCACGGCGTGCACGTCGTTGAATGCGTAGAAGCGGTCCCCGGCGATCGGCTGCCAGGAAGTCGCCAGCGACTGCCAGCGCGATCCGACGTCGACCCCGCGCAGGCTGAGGCGCCAGAGAAGCGCCGACGCGTCGAGCATTTCCAGCGCGACCGAGGTCTCGGCCGGCCGGATCCGGGTGTCGAAGATCTCGAGCACGCGATCGTACTCGGCGAACTCCAGGTGATGCAGCGCGAGATGCCACCAGTTGTGGTAGGCGAGGCCATTGCCCACCGACCAGTCGGGCGCGCGCGCGCTGAGGAACTCCATGCCGTCGCGGATGCGGCCCTGCATCTCCATGACGTGCGCGACGGCGTGCACCGCCCAGGGATCGCGGCGGTTGGAATCGAGCGCCTTGCGGCCGGTGTCCTCGGCCCGGTCGTACAGGCCTGTCTCCTCCAGCCCGAACGCGTGCATGCCGAGCACATAGCCGCGGCCCGGGACCGTGGCGCTCCAGTGCGGGAGCACCTGGGCGACCCGGTCACGCAGCATCGAGGACCGGCCGAGGAAGAAGTCTCCGACGTGGGCAACCTGCAGCGCGAGCAGGTCGCGCGGGTGGTCGACGACGATCGCGCCGTAGCCGTCTGACCGCGCCCGCGAAGTCGCCCTCCATCCAGCGTCGCGCGGACGCCGCATGGGCGCGCTCGCGGTCGTTCGCCCGGGCGCCCTGGGCCTCAACGGCCTCCACGCTCTCGCGCACCATCGGCAGCGCGCCGCGCTCGGAGGACATCACGCCCAGCGCCGCGCGCAGGCAATGACCCATGGCGAACGCCGGGTCCTGCTCGAGCGCGGAATTGATGATCGCCAGCGGATCGACGAAGTAGGAAACGGTCAGGTCCATGGCCTCCTCGAAGCGTTCGAGCGAGTCCGGGTTGCGGCTCGAGACCTCGAGTCCGCGGCGGTCGGTCAGTTGCATGGTTCCTCCACAAAAATGGCTCGGAGCCAATTATTCGATCAGGGGGTTTCCCGGTCGTGACCCGCTGGAAAGCCGCGTCATCGGCCGGCCTGTTGCCGGAGAATTGGCTCCGAGCCAATTTCCGGCCGGGGGACAAGCTACGCGCCCCCCGTCAACGGGTCGTCTCGACAGACGTGAAAAAAGCGTGAAAATCGCCCTGTGGCCCAAGCGAGGCGGCCGACGGTGGATGCATAGGGGCGGAGCCGTGGCCGAACTGCACATCGAACTGCTCGGCGGCGTGCGGCTGCGATCGGCCGCGGGCCGCGAGATCCGCATCGCCTCCCGCAAGGCCCAGGCCTTGCTGGGGCTTCTCGCGCTCACGCCGGGCCACGCCTACTCGCGGGACAGCCTGGCGGGGCTGCTGTGGGAGGAATCCGACCCGGAGCTCGCCCGCGCCAGCCTCCGCCAGGCGCTTGCCAGCCTGCGCCGCAGCCTGCCGGAGCAGTGTGCCGCCGCCCTGCACGGCGAGGCCGGGACGGTCGCGCTGGATCCGGGGCTCGTTACCAGTGACGTCGCGCAATTTCATGCGCTCCTGCGCGACGGCTCACCAAGCGCGCTCGCCCGCGCCGTCGAGCGTCACGCGGGCCTGCTGCTCGAGGGGCTCGATGCGCGTTCCTCGGCCTTCGAGCAGTGGCTCCGGGAGAAGCGGGGCGAGCTGCGGCGCCTGCTCCTCGCAGCGGCGGAGCGGCTGGCGGCGCAGTGCGCCGCGGCGGGCGACGAGGCCGGCGCCGTTGCCGCGCTGGAACGGCTGGTTGGGATCGAGCCGTCGAGCGAACGCGCCCAACGCGACCTCATGGAGGCCTACGCGCGCCAGGGACGTTACACCGATGCAGTGCGCCAGTATCGCGCCTGCCGCGAGGCGTTGCGTCGTGACCTCGACGTCGCACCCGAACCGGCCACCGATGCCTTGCTCCGCGCGCTCTTGCGGCGGCGGCGCAGCGCTGCGCCGGACTCGCCTGCAGGCGACGCGGATCGGAAATCGCCGGCGACCACCGGCTCGTCGGCCGGTGACCCGAAAACGAGTCCGACCCCTGTTTCGCTGCGTGAGGCCGTGGTCCTCGTCGCGCGCATGACGGCCACCTGGCCGGACGACGACCCCGAGTCGGCGCGCGACCTGGTTGCGGAGACGCACGCGCGAATTTCCGCCGTCGTCGGCCGGCACGGGGGCCGGGTCGACCGACCAAGCGAGGGCGAAGCGGTCGCAGCATTCGGCCTGGGCACGCTCGCGGGCAACGAGGTCGAGCATGCCGTCCGGGCAGCGCTCGAACTGGCCGCGAGCGATGTAGTGAGTCAAGGTGGATGCCCACAGCTCGCGGTGGGCATCGCGCAGGGGCAGGTGCTGCCGGCCTCCGATACGCAGCCGTTCCCTCTCTCGGGACGACCCGTGGCCCTGGCCCGCGACCGGGCGCGCGGCGCGGGCGCGGGCGAGGTCGCGGTCGCGGCGGACATCGCGACGCAGATCTCCAACCGCTACCTGGTGGTGCCGCTCGCTGCCGGGCAGCCACCCGGTGCGCATCGGGTCGTCGGGTCGCTCGCGAACGCGGCGCAATCGACGGGCCGGTTCTTCGCGGGACGCCGCGCCGAGCTTGCGATGCTGCTCACGCTGCTCGAGCGGGTCGCGGCGACGCGGCGAGGGCGTGCGGTCATCCTGCGTGGCGAGGCGGGCATCGGCAAGTCCTCGCTCCTCGATGCGCTCGCGAATGCAGCCCGCAGTCGCGATGCGCTGGTGTACGGCGTGCACGTGCTCGATTTCGGGCAGGCGGCACACGAGCGGCCGGGTCCGGCGCTGGCGGGCTGCGTGCTGGGTGTTGCAGCGGAGGCGCGACGACGCTGCGCGAAACGCGGCCGTCGACCGCGCGGTCGCGGCAGGCCTGCTCGCGGAGGGCGACGAGCTGCTGGCCCGCGACCTGATCGGCATCACCCCGCAGGACGGCACCGCCTCGTTGCTGTCGGCGATGGACGTCGCCACGCGCGAACGCGGCCGAGCGCGAGTTCTGCATCGGCTGGTGCAGGGCGCGGCGGAGCGCGCACCACTGCTCGTGGTGATCGAAGACGTGCACTGGGCCGATGGCGTGGAGATGTCGCAGCTCGCCGATCTTGCGGCGGCCGCGGCGACGATGCCCGTGCTGCTGGCCTTGTCCACGCGTACGGATGGCGATCCGACGGGACCGGCCTGGCGCGCCCGCGCGCGCGGATGTCCGGTGACGACGCTCGACCTCGCGCCGCTGGCCGACGACGAGGCACGCGAGCTCGCTGCCCGGTACGCGGGCCTGCCACCCGAAGTGGTTGAGGAGTGTCTCGAGAAGGCCGCGGGGCACCCGCTGTTCCTGGACCAGCTGCTGCGAACGGCCCAGTCCGGCCAGGTCAGCCTGCCGGGTTCCGTGCGCGGCCTGCTGCTGGCGCGCGTCGGTCGTCTGCCCGCCGAACTGCAGCGTGGCCTGCACGCCGCGGCCGTTCTCGGGACCCGCTTCTCACGGGGCGCGCTGCGCCACGTCCTCGCGGAGCCGGATTACGACACCGATCGCCTCGAAGGTGCAGGGCTCATTGCCGCGGACGGCGAGGAGTGCCGGTTCTCCCACGACCTGATCCGCGCTGCCGTATACGAGTCGCTGCTGCGCTCGACGCGACGCGAGCTGCATGGTCGTTCGGCGGCCTGGTTCGCAGGGCGCGATCCCGGACTCGAGGCCGACCACCTCGCCGCCGCGGAGGATCCGACCGCGCCGGCGGCGTACCTGCGGGCGGCCACCGACGAGCAGCGAGCGTCGAGGCTCGATCGGGCGCTCGCACATGCGCAGCGCAGCCGCGACCTCGCCCGCGCGGCACCCGACCTCTGCGCGGCGTTCGCGAAGATCGGCGAGGTGTGCCTCGGTAGAGGACGCACCGACGACGCCATCGCGGCCTTTCGCGAGAGCGTGGATCTCGCATCGAGCAGCGGTGAGCGGGCCCGGGGCTGGCTGGGGCTCGCGGGCAGCCTGCGCATCGTCGATCGCTACGACGAAGCGCTCGGCGCGCTCAAGCATGCCGAGCAGGCTGCGGCGGCCGAGGCCGACCCGCGAATGCTGGCCCAGCTCTGGACCCTGCGCGGCAACCTGCACTTTCCCCGCGGCGAGCTCGACGAATGCCTGGGCGCACATCGCCGCGCACTCGCCTTCGCCGAGCAGGCGGGGTCGCCGGAGGACATCGCGCGCGCGCGCGGCGGGCTGGGCGACGCACAGTACCAGCGGGGCCGCATGCGGACTGCGCTCGCCGAGTTCAGCAGCTGTGTCGAGCTCTGCGAGCAGCACGGCTATGCGGGCCTGCGCTTGAGCTATCGGCCCATGGTCGCGGTGACGCAGTTGTACATGGGTGACCTCGAGTCTGCGCTCGATGTCTGCTCGCGATGCATCGCCGAGGCGGCGCAGGCGGGCGATCTGCGCGCCCAGCTGTTGTCGGTCGACATCCGCGCGTCGGTCGAGCTGAACCGCGCACGGTATGCGGACGCGCTCGCAGCCACCGAACATGGTGTGTCGCTGGCACGCGAAATCGGCGCGCGGCGATTCGAGGCCGAAGCGCTGATTCTCCGCGGGCTCGCGTTGTTGGGTCTCGGCGACCGCGAGCAGGCGCACGCAACCCTGTCGCGCGGAATGACGCTGACGCGCGAGGCGGCCCGTACGTATTGCGGCCCGTGGGCGCTCGCCTCACTGGCGATGGCGAGCGACGATCCGGCCCGGTGCCGCGCGCTGCTCGACGAAGGCGAGCGCTGGCTGGCCGACGGCTGCGTGAGCCACAACTACCTGGAGTTCTATCGCCTGGCCGCGGCGGTGAGCCAGCGTCTCGGCGACTGGGACGCCTCGCTCCGGTATGCCGACGCTCTCGAGGCATACACGCGAGCCGAGCCGCTGCGGTGGGCGGATCTCGTGATCTCCTCGAGCCGGGCGCTTGCACACGCCGGCCGGTCGGACGCCGATGAAGGCGCGCGGGCCGAGATTGCTGCCGCGCTCGAGATGGCGCGCAGCATGCAGTTCCACGAAGTCGAGTCGCGCCTCGCGGCATGGTGCAGCTAGTGCCGGCGCGCCTCGAGTTCGGCGGGCGCATCGTGATGGTCGGCTGCGGCAGCATCGGCCAGGCGGTCCTGCCGCTGCTCAAGCGCCATGTCGCCCTCGGGCCGGAAGCCCTGACCGTGCTGGCCGCGGACGAGGTGGGTCGCGGCATCGCGCAGGAACACGGCGCGCAGTTCATCTACGCGCACCTCAAGCCGCGCAGCTTCCGGCGCATACTCACGCGGCACCTGCGCCGCGGCGACCTCCTGCTCAACCTGTCGGTCGACGTATCGAGCCTCGATCTGCTGAGCCACGCCGCCGAGCGGGGCGCGCTTTACGTCGACACGTCGATCGAGCCCTGGCCGGGGGTGTTCGACAACCCGATGCTCGACCTGCGCCAGCGGAGCAATTTCACGACCCGACTGCGCGCCCTGCAGCTCGCGGCCGAGCTCGGCCGCGATTCGCCCACGGCAGTCGTCGATCACGGCGCGAACCCCGGCCTGGTGTCGCATTTCGTGAAACGCGCGCTGCTCGACCTCGATCGGGTGCTCCGCGGCGGAACGACGCGGCCGACGAATCGCGAAGACTGGGCGGTGATGGCGCGCGATCTCGGCGTCACCCTGGTGCAGGTTTCCGAACGCGACACGCAGGCCAGCGATCGGCCAAAGCGGCCGGGCGAGTTCGTCAACACCTGGTCGATCGACGGGATCATGGACGAGGCCATGCAGCCCGCGGAGATCTCGTTCGGCACCGCGGAGAAGCATCGTCCCCGCGGCACGCGCGTGCACCAGCGCGACTCCGGGACGATCTACATGAATCGCCCCGGTGCCGCGACCTACGGGCGGAGCTGGACGCCGTCGGGCGGCGGCTTCCAGGGCCTGATGATGTCGCACGACGAGGTGTTCTCGATCGGCGACCTGCTGTCGCTGCGCAACGCCGGCAGGCTCACGTACCGGCCGACGGTCATGTTCGTCTACCATCCGTGCGACGATGCGATGCTCTCGGTGCTCGAGCTGGAAGGACGTGGCTGGCAGCCGCAACCGCGGCAGCGCCGGCTGGCCGCGGAAATCGTGACCGGCATGGACGAGCTCGGCGTACTGATCGCCGGGCATGCGCGCAATGCGTACTGGCTCGGTTCGCAGCTGTCGATCGAGGAAGCACGTCGTCACGTGCCGTTCGCGAATGCAACCACTGTGCAAGTCGCCGCCGGCGCCCTCGCGGCGGTGCTGTGGGCGATCCGCAATCCGCGGCGGGGAAT
This sequence comes from uncultured Gammaproteobacteria bacterium, assembly GCA_963834855.1. Classification (GTDB taxonomy): domain Bacteria; phylum Pseudomonadota; class Gammaproteobacteria; order Steroidobacterales; family Steroidobacteraceae; genus DATJKD01. The sequence continues at coordinate 101,183 of CAWIDH010000017.1, forward strand.
CGTCGAGCCCGATGATCTCGACTTCGAGGACTGCCTCGCGATCGCCGCGCCGTACCTCGGGCGGCTGGTCGGCGAGTTCACCGCCTGGACACCGCTGCAGGGCCGCGGCGAACTGTTCGACGAGGAGCTCGACGTCGATCAGCCGTGGCAGTTTCGCAATGTGCGCAGCCGCCAGTGGCGGACCTGAGGATGCTGGCCTGGTCGGAAGCCTCCGAGCGCAACAAGGGTCCGATCCTCGGCATCCTTTCGGGTGCGCTCCGCGGGCGGCTGCTCGTGCTCGAGATCGGTGCCGGCACCGGCCAGCACGCCGTGCACTTCGCGCGCCACCTCCAGGAGCTCGAGTGGCAGCCCACGGAGCGTGCCGAGCACCTGGGCGCGCTTGGCGAGCGCGTACGGCTCGAGGGGACGCCGAACCTGCGTTCGCCGATTCCCCTGGACGTAAACGACGTCGAGTGGTCGATCGTGTCAGTGGACGTCGTCTATAGCGCGAATACCTTGCACATCATGGCCTGGCCCGAAGTCGAGGCGTTCTTTCGCGGCGTCGGCAGGGTGCTCGTGCCGGGCGGGCAGCTCGCGATCTACGGGCCGTTCCGGTTCGACGGTAACTACACGTCGGACAGCAATGCCGAGTTCGATCGATACCTGCGCGAACGCGACCCGGAGAGCGGCATTCGCGACTTCGAGGCCGTCGATGCCCTCGCGGCGGCCGAGGACCTGCGGCTCGTGGCGAATCACGCGATGCCTGCGAACAACCAGCTCCTCATCTGGCGCCGTGCCCGCTGATCCGGCACCGCAGTACAATCGCGGCATGATCGATCTCTATACCGCCGCGACGCCCAACGGGCACAAGATCTCGATCGCGCTCGAGGAGCTCGCGCTGCCGTACACCGTGCATCACCTGGATCTCTCGAGCCTCGAGCAGAAGAAGCCGGAGTACCTGCGGATCAATCCGAACGGCCGGATCCCGACCATCGTCGACCGGGACAACGGCGATTTCGCGGTGTTCGAATCGGGCGCGATCCTGATCTACCTCGCCGAGAAGACCGGCCGGCTGATGCCTGCGGACCCGAAGGGCCGCTCGCTCGTGATCCAGTGGCTGATGTTCCAGATGGCCGGCATCGGCCCGATGATGGGGCAGGCGAACGTCTTCTACCGGTACTTCCCGGAGAAGTTGCAGCCGGCGATCGATCGCTACCAGGGCGAGGTGCGACGGCTCTTCCGCGTGCTCGATGGCCGGCTTTCCGAGCACGAATATCTGGCAGGCGATTATTCGATCGCCGACATCGCCAACTGGGCCTGGGTTCGTGGCCACGACTGGTCGGGCGTGCCCATCGACGGGTTGCCGCATCTGTCGCGCTGGGTGGCGCAGCTCGCGGCGCGGCCGGCGTGCCGGCGCGGGATCGAGATTCCCCCGCGCACGGCGCGCATCGAGGACGAGAAGGACACCGAGAAGCTCATCGCCTCCGCACGCAAGATCCTCGAAACCGGCCACTGAAAAAGGGGACATTCTCAATTTCCAGGAGCAGATGGCGCGGGCCCGCGCCGGCGGCACGATGGGAAATTGAGAATGTCCCCTTTTTCTATTTGACGGCTTTGGCGAACGAGCCGAACTGCTGACCGATCACCTGGTCGACCGCGGCGACGAAGGTGTCGAGCTTGTGCGAAGAATCGCCGCTCAGCCGGTAGGTGACGACGGCCTCCGTGCCGTCCCCCTTTGGCGTGAGCGTCACGGTGAGGACGCCGGTCACCGCCATCTCCTGCAGCGGTCCGAGCGAGCCGCGCATCCGCAGCAGTTCGCCAGGCCGTGCCATGACGACCCGGGCGTGCTCGGCACTCCCGCCGTCCCAGCGCTCGCAGAAGCAACCGCCGGCCTCGGGGGCGAGGCTCAGGTTCCCGGCAGCTCCCGACCAGGTGTGATCGGCCGGCCACCAGCGTTCCGGATGCACCAATGTCTGCCATGCGACCGCAGGCGTCGCCGCGACCTGGAAGCGATGCTCGATGAAGGCTCCGTCGGCCGAAGACTGCTTGAGCTCGGCATCCGCGAGGGTGGGCAGCAGCAAGAGCAGGATGGCCAGTGGGCGGCAGTTCATCGTGAGACCCCGGATGTCGGTTGAGGTGCCGGGATCCTCGACGAACAGGCGGGCGTATTCAAGCGGGCCCGCGCACCGTGAATCGCACGACATCGCGCACGCGGCCATCCGCGGAGCGCAGCTCCACGCGGTGGTCGCCGGGCACGGGGCGCCATCGGCGTACCCGATCGGCGGACCCGACGCGTCGCCCGTCCAGGTAAAAGGCGAGCGATGCGTCCGTGCCGCGGCCCTCGAGCAGCATGAGCTGGTTTGCGGCCGGAATGTCCGGATCGAGCGCGACGACGGCGCCGTTCGCCGGGCTGGCGATGCGTGCCGTGGCCGGGCCCTTCGCCAGGAGCTCGACGCGCGAAAGTTCCGTGCCCGCGAGAAACCAGCCAAGCCTCGGCGGCTCGATGGCAGGAACGAACTCCACTCGATGGGCGATGACACCGTCCGGCGCAGGCCGCGCGCGCGACGGACGACCCTCGTGCAGCGCCTGCATGATCTCGGCCCACGCGGGCGCGGCGCCGGTCACGCCCGATACGTCGGTCATCGAATCGCCTTCGAAGTTGCCGACCCAGACGGCGACGGTATAGCGATCGGAATAACCGACGCACCAGTTGTCCCGCATATCCTTGCTCGTGCCGGTTTTCACGGCGGCCCAGAACGGTGTGGCGAGCGGGCTCGCGAGTCCGAAGCTCGTGGCGCGGGCCGCGGGATCGCTCAGGACGTCGGACACCAGGAACGCCACGCTTGCCGGCATGACCCGGCGCGGCGTCGTCGGTCGTCCGGTGATCGGGACCAGCGTGAGCGGGCTCCACAGCCCACCGTTGGCGAGTGCACGATAGGCGTTGGCCTGCTGCAGCAGGCTCACCTCGGCCGAACCGAGCGCGAGCGAGAAGCCGTAATAGCCGCCGTCTTCGTCGATGCCCTCGTAGCCAAGGTCATGGAGCCGATCGCGGAAGGTTCCGGCACCCACGAGGATCAGCGTGCGCACCGCGGGGACGTTTAGCGAGGCGGCCAGCGCCGTGCGTGCGCTGACCACGCCCATGTACCTGCGGTCGTAGTTCTGGGGAATGTAGAGGCCCGTCGTCGTCTCGAGGTTGATTGGCGAGTCCTCGAGCAGCGATGCCGGCGTGAGATAGCGCCGCTCGAAGGCGAGGCCGTACAGGAAGGGCTTCAGCGTCGATCCCGCCTGCCGCAGGGCGCGCACCCCATCGACGGCGGCCGACGAGGAGTGCGGGCCCGCGGAACCGACATAGGCCAGCACCTCGCCGGTGGCATTGTCGACGACGAGCGCAGCACCGTCGCGCACGTTCCGGGTATCGAGGCTGCCGAGCTGGCGCACGAGCGCGTCGCGCGTCATGCGCTGCAGCGCAGCCGACAGGGTGGTGGTGACGCGCTCGCCGGGCTTGCGCAGCAAGGCGCGGGCGAGTTGCGGCGCGAGCGAGGGCAGGGGAATCGCCTTCGGCGCTCCTGCAAGCGAGCGGTATGCGAGCGCAGTGAGCCCGGCGCAATCGACGTCGGCACCGCGATGTCGTGCGATCGCGCAGGCGCGAGCCGCGACGCGCGCAGGCTCGGCGTTGGGCGCCGCGATCAGGCTCGCGATCAGCCAGGCCTCCGTCGTCGTGAGCCCTGACGGGGCCTTGCCGAGGAGCGCCTGCGCCGCCGCGCCGACCCCCTGCAGCTCGCCGCGAAAGCTGACGCGATTGAGATACGCCTCGAGGACCTGGTCCTTGCTCCACGAGTCTTCCAGTCTCCATGCGGCACGCATCTGCGCCCACTTGCCGCGCAAGCCGCGCCGTCCGTGCGGCGCCGCGGCCTCGGGCCCGATCAGGCCCGCGAGCTGCATGGTGATCGTGCTCGCGCCACGCCGGCTCCCGCCGTGGAGCGCCTGCCAGGAGGCTGCAGCTAACGCCTGCCAATCGACACCGCCGTGTTCGCGAAACCGTCGGTCCTCGATGGCCACCACCGCATCGCGCAGCGCGGGCGAGACGTCGTCGAGCGCGACCCAGGTGGCGCGCAAGCCGTCGAACTCGAGGCGGTCCGCGTCGAGCACGATGCCGTCGCGATCGAGAAGCCAGGCATAGGACGGTTGCCAGGCCTCGCGCACGCGCGCGAATTCCCGCGGCACGTCGGACGCGAGACCAGCGCTGGTCGCCAGCGCGCATGTAATGGTCGCAACAGCGGCGCGCATGCGCTGCGAGGTGACGATCGCGACGGTCACTGCGCCCCCCGGACTTCCATCGCGGCGTTCGGCAGCTCGCCGAACATCTCCGGCGCATACATCGCCTCGACGCGGGTCGCGGGAAGCGCGAACCTGCCGGCATTGTTGAGACGCAGCGTGTACTCGACGGTGAACGAGCCCCTGGGCACGTACGTGTAATACGCGCGGAAGCTGTCGAACCGCCGTTCCTCGAAAGCGGAGTGCACCTGTCCCTCACGCCGCTCGCCCGCGGTCAGCAGTGACGAATCGCGGCGGAGACCGCCGCCGAGGACGGTTGCGCCGGCCGGCACCGGGTCGTCGAGCACGACCCAGCCCATGTCGGACTGCGCGTCGACGTCGAGCCTGACACGGAGCACGTCGCCGCGAGTCCAGACGCCGGCCTTGCGCCGTTCCACGGGGGTCACCGTCCGGCGTATCGAATAGCCGGTGAACACCGGCGAGGTCAGCGGCAGCGCCGCGCGGCTCTGAATCAGCGCCCAGGGTCGCCCGGTGCCTGCATGCGCGAGCGTCAGCTCCCGCGAACCGCTCGGCCACGGAAACTCGAATTCCGCGCCGTCCGGTGGCTGCGGCCAGTTGACCTCGCGCTGCGAGTCGGCGAAGTCGACGACCGTGCGGCCCGTGACCGGCGTGGCTTCGAAGGCGGCACTGAACTTTTCCGTCGCGAGCACGCCCCACGCGTTGGCCGTGGTCGTGTCCCAGCGACCGCGACGCTGCCGCTCGAGCACGCCGCGCACCACGCGCGGGATGTCGTCCCGCCATAGCGGCGCGTCGAGGAGCGTGAGCACGGCGCGCGCGGCATTGACGTCGCCCGAAATCATGAGCCACCAGAGCGCATCATTGCGCTCGTTCGAGAAGCCCATGGTCGTGCCCTGGAAATTGAGACGCGAGCGCAGGATCTGGCGCGCCTCGGCCAGACGCGGCGCCTGGCGAGGCACGCCGGAAATACGGGTCAGCAGGCTCGCCCAGTCGAGGACCGCGGAGGTCGGCCAGAGGTTCGGCTCGAGCGGGAAGCTCGTCAGCATCGAGGCTTCAGCCACACCGTAGCGGGACAGTGCTTCGATGGCCGCGAGCTTGCGGATCGACAAGTCGGGCGCCGGCCACACCGAGTCGCGCAGCACGGCTCCGCCGATGAAACCCTTGAGCGCCTCGATCATGCGCGTGCGTGAGTCGTCCGGGATCGCATAGCCCGCCTCGTGCGCAATCGCAAGCACGTAGGTCGTCAGAACGTCGCTGCCGGGGAGCGACTCGGTCGGGAAGTAGCGCAGCAGCCCGTCGCCGTCGAAATGGACGGCCAAGCGGGTCATCTCCGCGTTCCAGCTCGCCTCGTTGCGCAGCGCCACGGCCTTCGAGATGCGCTGCTCGAGGCACGCGTATGGATATCGCGCCATGTACTCGCGGACGCCTTCGAGCGAGCCCGCGAGCTTCGGGCGCAGTGCCACGTTGACGCCGCCGCGCCCGACGACGGCGCCGTCGGGCGGGTTCGTCTGCAGCGCAAGCGGGCCGTCGAGCTGCGTCAACGTGGCCTGGTAGGTGCGCACCGGAAACGCGGCCGCCACCTGCTGGCTTGCGCGCAGCGCGTCGCGCGCCTGGCCGTCGACTTCGACCGCCTCGACGTTCCAGGTGAGCGCGTCGGCGCCGACCGGCGCCGTAGCCTGCCAGGCGATCTCGCGTGCGCCGCCCGCCGGAATCTCAACCGACACCGCCGGCAACCGAGAAAATGGCTCGGAGCCATTTTTCTCCCCAATAATTGGCTCCGAGCCAATTTCCGCGCTGGCGCGGACGGTCATCCGGCGCTTCGAGGCGTTGCGCAGCGTGAAGGTCGCCGAGTAGCGATCGCCTTCGCGGACCAGGGGCGGCAGTCCGGCGTGCAGCATCAGTTCCTGCGTCGTGCGAATGCTGGCGTGGCCGGTCCCGAAGTACTGGCTGCCGGCGCTCGCGACCGCGACGATCCGGAAGCTCGTGAGCGAATCGTTGAGCGGCACCTCGATGCGCGCGCGGCCGGCGCCATCGAGCTTCACGCGGCCGCGCCAAAGGAGCAGCGTGTCGAAGAGCTCGCGCGCGCCCGCGCGCCCGCCGCCGCCGCCGCTGGCTACGGCCTTCCGTCCGTAGTGCCGCTTGCCGATGACCTGCATCTGCGCGGTCGAGGTCCAGACCTCGATCGGCCGCTCGTCCATCATGGCGTCGAGCAACGCCCAGGACTCGTTCGGCCGCAGCTCGAGCAGCCCTTCGTCGACCGCCGCGAGCGCGATCTCCGAACCGGCCGGCAGCCGCTCGCCGTTCTCGCGTCGCACGGCGACGTCGACGATCGCCTTGTCACGCACGCGATACGTCGCGCTCGACGGCGAGACCTTGACGTCGAGCCGCTGCGCAGACCAGCCCACGCGGACCTGCGCGACACCGAGCCTGAAGGCGGGCTTGCTCAGGTCTGCGAGCGACGTGGCGGCTCCGCCCTCGAGGCGCCACGACAGGCCGAGCTTCCGCGCCAGGTCCGCCAGCCACGCCCGCCAGCCCGCAACGCGCCCGCGCACGGCCAGCACCGATACGTAGACGTTCGGGGCGTAGCTGTCCGCGATGGGCACCTCGATCACGGGCTTGCGACCGGAGAGCCGCGTGACGAAGCTCTCGAGCACGCCCTCGCGCTCGACCGTCACGAGCGCGGTCGCGCTTCGAAACGGCATGCGCACCTGGAAGCGCGCCTTCTCGCCGGGCTCGTACTCCTTTTGCTCGGGGAGCACGTCCATCCGGTCCGCGTTGCCGGGCGCGAACCACCAGTCCTCGCCGCCCGCCACCCAGGCGGTGGTGCTCGTGATCGCCGTGTTGCCGGCTTTGTCCTCGGCGCTCGCGCGCAGCAGGATTTCGCCCGACGCCTCGGGCGCGATCGTGCATGAAATCATTCCCTGCCGGTCGGTGCGGGCGCGGCAGCGCACCGGCAGGCGCTTGATCTCGCTCCTGTTCTCGTAGGCATAGAAGCCGCCGATCAATCGCGTCCGGTAGGAGAAGGTCTGGCGCCTGAAGACGTCCACCGCGACCAGCTGGTTCGCCTGCGGCTTTCCGGTCGTGTCGACCGCGACGACCTTGAAGCGCAGTTCCTCCGGCGTCGCGACCCACCCCTCCGTTCGTATCCCGATGCTGAGCGCCGAGGACCACAACGGAACCCGCGTCGATGTCGTCAGGCGTTCGCCGTTCGCATCCTCGTATTCGAGCTCGGCGACGAGTGTGCGCGGGCTCGTGATTGCCGGCAGGGCGACGGTGACGCGTTCCGCGCCCTCCTTGTCGAGCGTGAGCGGCCGGACCTGTGCAGCCGTCGCCGCGGCGGCGCCTGCGTCGGGCCGGTCGCGGCCGAACCGCGTCGCATACCACCACGCGTCGTCGTCACCCTGGCTCGGATCCATGACGCCTTCCACGACGTCCTCGCCCGAGAAGGCGAAGTCCGGGTAGTCACGGAAGGCCACCCAGCGTGGCTCGACGACGGTGCGCAGCCGCACGGGAGCCTGCGCAGCGCCCCCGCCCGTGAGGTAGCCGACGAAGAGATCGAGCGTCACGTCCTTCGGCTTCACCAGCGGTTTCGCGGGCGGCTGGACCACGGCCTTCATCGTGGGCACGCGGAACTGCTCGACCCGGATCGAGCCTGCGTCGTGGCTGGCCTGTTTCTCACCAGCCCCGCGCTCGAGGGCGAGTGCGTACTCGCCAAGCCGGGCATCTTTTGGCACGACGAAGCTCGACTCCGCGATGCCGGCCGCGTCGAACTTGACCGCGAACCTGAACTGCTGGCCGCTTCCCGAATGCGTCAGCACCGCGCGCGTAGGGGTCGCGTCCGGTCCCGGCACGCGCAGCCCCTCCGGCACGTGCTGCCTGAAGAAATGCTTCATGGACAGCGTTTCGCCTGCTCGAAGCAGGCTGCGATCAAAGACCGTCCGCGCGAGATAGGTCGACCGCTCTCCGTCCCACCCGACCGGGACCTGGAATTCCGAAGGGCTGATGCCTCGCTGCCAGCCCGAGAGCGAAAAACTCATGTCATCTCCCGCGCGGGCGCTCACGATCAGCGGCTCCGGCGACCAGCGGCTGCACTCGTCCCCGCCGTGAGGCTCGCCGAGCGAGCTGCTCACGATCGCAATCCCATCCGAGTCGGTTTCGCCCTCCCAGAGCGTATCGTTCGAGCAGTAACCGCCGATTCGCAGCCGTGCGCGGCGCACCGGGTCGCCCGGTGTCGAGCGCGGTCACCCAGACGCGCGACGACGTCCGCCCCCACTTGAAGTGCACCGCCATGTTCGTGACGAGCGCCGCGCTCGCGACGTAGCGCGGCCGGTCCGCTCCGAGCAGGGCATTGCCGAGACGCGGGCTTGCAAGCTCGACCACGTAGAACCCGGGTTCGCGCAGCGGGATGCCGACGACTTCGAAGCTCCGACCGCCCTGCGCCACGGGCAACTCGAAGGCGCTGGTTGCATCGCTATCCGTGAAGACGGACTCCGATCCGGTGAGCTCCCGCCACGTCGGCGGGGCGTCCTCGTCCGACTCCTGCCACTCGCCGCGGCGCGCCATGGCCGTGCGCACACGCTCGAGCCAGCGCGCGATCTCGTGATCCTGCTCGACGCGCAGCGTCCGGCCGGGCACGCCCTCTGCGAGAGTCAGGTCAGCCCTGCGCCCGGCGAGTTGCGCCTCGACATTGCGCACGGTCACCGGCAGCACGCCTCCCGTCTCCGACTCGAGGATGCCGAACTCACCCGAGAACTTGACGAGTGGCGGGTAGTCGTCGAGGGCGACCTTGAGCGGAAATCGAGACGCGTTGTCCGGAGGGCGATCGGCGTCGTCCTTCAGGTCATCGCCGAGCGCGACAGTCAGCTCGCCGCGTTCGGGGAAGGGTCCGTCGAAGGTGAGGGACTCGAGCACCGGTGCGGCGCCCGAGGATTCGATCGGCGAGTACTTCCTGCCGCTGCCATCAGTGACCGCGATATTGCGGGCCAGCGCCGCCGGGACAGGCGCCGAGAAGACGATGCGAACGGGTCGCATCGGCAGGCAGGGTGCGCTCGCATTGACGCGCTCGCACTCGATGCGGACCGTGAAGTCCGGGCGCGTATTGAAGGAAAGCACCTGGTCGGCGCGCGTCGCGCGGCCGCCGGCTGTCGCGATGCCGCGTCCCCAGACGAGGCTGACCCGCATGTCCGGAGGCAGTGACCGCCGGCAGCGCAGCACGACCAGGAGTGATTCAAGTTTCGAGATCGCCTCGCCGCGGGTCGCCCGCCGTCGGCGCGCCCGAACGCCAATCGAACAGCTGCCGGTAGCGATACCCGAGCCGTCGACGTTGCGCGAGCACCTGTTCGCGGGCATCGCCGGCGAGAACGTCCACGGGGATCCGTTCCGCGACGTTGTCGACGGCGCAGGCAGCGTGCTCGACTATCGAAGACACCGCCGCAGGCGCGTCCAGCGCAAGCACGAACACCTGGTCGGCGTCGATCGACGAATCCCCGTCCGTGGGCAGGGAGGCGCGGATCGACGGACCTCCCGTGTCGAAGCTGAACTCGCGGCGGCCTGTCACCGTCGCGCCCGCCACCGACTTCAACTGCTCCTTCAGCTTGAAGCGGCAGGCCAGCCCTGCGGGCAGCTCGCTCTCGAAGTCGTAGACCCAGTTGCGCGTGTCCGCCCAGCGGCCGCGGCCCTTTGCAGCGCAGTCGATGGCGAATGGCTCGGGCAGGCGCGGATCGCCGAAGGCCACCATGGGTTCGGAGAAACGTGCCGCGACCTGGCGGACGTCCTTGATGGTGCCCTGCGGAGAGAAGGCTTCGACCGTTGCCGCCCTCGCCACGGCCGCATGGCCAAGAGGGACGACCAGAAGCACGACGTACATGACACGCAATGAGCGATCACCTCTTGGCTGCTTCTTCTTTCACGATCCCTTCTTGATCCCAGCCAGGCAACTGCGGCGAGGCATGATGCGGTTACGACGAGAGCGACCGCAATCGCTAACGTGGGCTCGCAAGCTCGGCGACCCACAGGGGATGGACAACAGGCGTCCTGCGGGGCAATCTGGCACGGTTCCAAACCAACAACTACTCGCCGACCCACGCCGCGAAGGTCATGGGCGGCACATGAGGGGGAGACATGCAACGATCAGGAATCGCGCGCCTATTCTGTTGTCTGTGGGTGTCGGCGACGCTCGCGTTGAGTACGGGCTGCACGAGCGCCGGACCGAGGGAGACGGAGTCAGGTTGCGCCCAGAAGACAAGGGACCTTACCTTCAAACTCAAGGTCAAGACCCAGAGTGCCGACGACCTTACGCCGGTCGACGTCGATTTGGACGACGAAGACGTGAACGAAGCAGTCACCAGGGGTACAGACCCGAGAAAACTGCGCACTTGTCCTGGCTACCTCGTGCGCTGGGTGCTCAAGACTAAAGACGACAGCCAGAACCATGAGTTCAAGATCCTTTTAAGAAGGAGTCGCCGTTCGAGTGGACGACGATGAACGGGGTGCGGGTCGGGAGGAAGCGATGGGCGGTAGCTGGGATGGTGATCGACGCGAGCCATCAGAGATACTGAACTGCACTACAGTATCGTCGTCGGATGGCGAGACGCTCGACCCGATCATCATCGTCGAGCGCTGACCGCCGGGACACGCGGCGTAGACTGACGACCGCGATCCGGCAACGCTGAAGCTAGGAGGACCGATGAAGTCTCGAATCGAGTTGCCGGCTCGGCGTCGCGCTTGCGGCGCTTGCCCTCGCGCCGGCAGCGGCGCTGGCCCAGGAGTGGGTTTCCGTCGCCAAGGCCGACTCCAGGGAAGCCTTCGTCGATCCTGCGTCGATCAGCCTCGTCGGCAACGCGATCGAGGTGCGCGCCAAGGAGAATTTCACGTCGGCGCAGCCGTCGGCGAAGAAGGACAAGACCTACCTGTCGTCCTTGAATACCTATCGAGTCGATTGCGCGACGCGCAAGCTGGCATTCAAGGAGATGCAGGCGTTCCCGGAGGCCGAGTTGCAGGGCAAGGTCGTGCAGAAGGCGAAGTACTCCGACAAGAACCTGCAGTGGATGGACGCGCCGGAGGACACCGTGTTCGGCGAGCTGCTCGACTACACGTGCGAGCACGCGCCTGCAGCGGCACCGGTGGCGCCGACGGGCTGAGTTGCGGGCCTAGCCGCGCACGAGGCCGGCGACCGGGCGGTCGGGCGTGCCGGACGGGAACACCTGCGCGAGCGCGCCCTCGGGCACGGCCAGGTGATCGCGCAGCACGCCTTTCATGAGCGCGTGCACGGAGGTCGTCGGCTTCAGGTCGCGGCCCTCGAACAGATCAGCGGGGCGCAGGCCCGGCCAATCAGCAAGCACCCGACCGCCGGCCACGGCGCCGCCCAGCAGGAGGGCCACCGTGCCGGTGCCGTGATCGGTGCCGCGCGTCCCGTTGATCGCGGCCGTGCGCCCGAACTCGGTCAGCACGACGACCACCGTTCGCCGCCACGCCGGGCCGAGCCCCTCGTGCAGAGCGCGCAGCGCACCGTCGAGCGATTTCAGCCGGTTCGCGAGTTGCCCGGATGCGCTGCCCTGGTTCGCGTGCGTGTCCCACCCGTTCGCGTCCATCACCGCTACGCGCGGGCCGTCGGCCGCCGCGAGCATCCGCCCGGCCGTAGCGGCGTTGCTCTTCAGGCGTTCCGAATCGCTGCCGCGCTGCGCGCGTCCACGCGTCGCCGCATCCGCGTCTGCGGCAAGTTCCACCGCCTGCGTGGCCTCGGCGAGTCGCGCTGACAGCAGCTCGTCTCCGGAGTACAGGTCCTCGAGGCGCGCGATCAGGTCCTCGTCCGGGTCACGCAGCATCGACGGCGCCCAGGTGGTGACGGGTGCCGGGCCGCGCAGGATCAGGGGGACGTTCTGGCCGAGCGCGAGCCCCATGTACGTCCGCGGCATCGCTTCGAGCGCGCGGTTGAGCCAGCCGCTCGCGGTGGCGGATGGGCGGTCGCCGCCGTTCTCGAGAACATTCTGGCCGTCGAAGTGCGATCGATCGCGATACGGAGTGGCGACGGCATGACAGGGCAGCAGCTCGCCTGCATCCCAGCGCTCGGCGCAGAAGACGAGCTGGGGGTGCAGACCGAAGAAGCCGTCGAGCCGTGTCGTCGTGCCGGTCGGCACGGCAAGCGCACCGTGGAGCGAAGCGTATTGCGGATCGCCAACTGGCGGCACGGCCGCCAGCCCGTCGAGCGCCCCACGCAACAGCACGACCACGAGTCGCGATTCCCCCGGCACTGCTGCAAACGTCCAGTCCGGGAGCTGCATCGCGATTGCGCCGGAGAGCGCGTGCACCAGGAACCGGCGGCGACTCTTCGTGTTCATCGCCGCATGAATTCCGGGGCGAGGAGGAGCAGGGCCAGGGCCTGGGAACCGGAGTCGGCCCGCCTGAGGTTGTTGCGGGTGTCGGCCCGCAACGTGGGGCCGAGCATCGCTTCGCCGGCCTCGAGTGCCGAGCGACTGTCGCCGACGCGCCGTGACAGCTCCTGTGCGAATTCGATGCGTTTCATCAGCGCGTCGGCGCCGTCCCAGTCGCTGGCACGGTCCGGCCAGCCCGCCGGCGAGCCGGGCGACCACGGGCGCTGGCCGAGGAGCTCGAAGGGCGCCAGCGCCGCGCGGCCCTCGGGCACGGGGAGCTCGAGGCCGCGGAACGCAGAATGAACGTAGTCCTGCGGAGTCTTGTACTTGGGCGGAGCAGGCGGCTTCGTCGCAACCAGGTCCGCCACGGCCCGGTGCACGGTCGGCAGGTCGCCGTCGCTTTCGAGGAACGCACGCTCGAGGTGCGTGATCACCGGCGTCGGCGGGTCATCCGCCACGAAGTGCCGGGCGAGCTTGGTCGCGATGTGTCGCGCGGTGGACGGATGCCGCGCAAGGTCGCGCAGAACCGTCGCGCCCTGCAGCTCCCCGTCCTCGGCGTATCGGCGTCCGAGCACGGTTCGCGCCCCCGGCTCGTGCATGTTCGCGCGGAACAGGTATTGTCCCGGGGTACCGTCGGCAAGGTGGCCACGTCCGCCGCCCACCGACCAGCCAGTGATCACCTCGGCCAGCGCCGTCACGTCGGCCTGCGAGTATCCACCGGCGACGCCCATCGTGTGCAGTTCGAGGATCTCCCGCGCAAGGTTCTCGTTGATGTCGAGCTTGCGTGCGGCGCGCGCGCGCTTGCTCAGGCCGCGCGCAAGCGGCGAGTTCGGTCCGACGGACGCCTGGTTGTCGAGGTACAGGATCATCGCAGGGTGGCGCTCGACGGCGAGCAGGAGTCCGGCGAAGGTGCCGGCGAGCGCCGGTCGAATGGCCTCGTTTTCGAGGGGACCGGCCAGCCCGAGCACAACGGGCTTGTCGACCGAGACGGCGAAGTGATTCGACCAGAAGTGCACCAGCCGCTCGCGGAACGGCTGGCGCGTCGCGGCCGCGACGCGCAGCCGCGCATGCGCTTGTGCGAGATAGTGCGGCAGCAGCACCTGGCGCACGCCCATCACGGCCTTCTTCACCACGTCCTGCGCGGCCTGCTCGGCCTTTTTCGCGGCGGACTTGCGTTCCCGCCGGCCGTCGACTGCGTCGAAGTACTCCGCCGCAATGACCTTGCTCGAGGCGAGCCCGGCGAGCTCCGGGCGCGCCTCGACCTCGGACCCGACTTGCCGCGCGAGCCAGCCACGCACATCGGCGCCGATCCCGGCCAGCTCGCCGGGGCGTGCGCCCAGTCCGAAGCGATTCGCGGCCGCGGCCGCCTCCGCGAGAATCACCGTCGTGCCTGGCAAGCCGTCATAGCGGTGTAGAACGCCTCCTTGCCGGCGCCGTTGACCAAAGTATGCTCAGATGAGGTGTACATCTGATCCCTCTTTTTGACAGGAGCAGCCGATGGAGAGTCTGGTCGGTCCGATCATCGAAAACGTGATCGCCGGGCTGCTGGGCTCGGCAATCGTCTTCGGCGGCGGTTTTCTCGTCGGCCGCTACCGGGAGCGGCGCCGCGCGCGGGGCCGCAATCTCGAGGACTACGATTTCTATCCGTTCGAGGTCGACCGCGACCACTTCGCGCACTTCGACCTGGAGGATTTCCGGCTGGGGGTGCAGCACTTCCTGCGTCGCTCCGACCCGATCGCGGCGCGCCAACTCATCTTCATCGGCGAGCAGAACGAGGTGCGCCAGCACCTCGACCGCGAGGCCCTCGCCGACTACGAGCGGCTCTACAAGCGCTACGGCGGCGACCGGCTGGTCGCGGACAACGACGAATTCCTGGAGAACTACAAGCGCATGGTGCGGCTGCTCGGTCGCACCTTCCGGGACATGGGCATCGAGGTGCTGCTGCACAATCTCGCGAATCCTGCAAAGTCGATCTGCGCGATCGAGAACGGAGCCGTGACGGGCCGCTGCCTCGAGATGGGCACGACCAGCCTCGTCATCGACCTCAAGAAGCGAAAAGCGTTGAACCAGGACAAGCTCAACTACGAGCTCAACATCGGCGCGCGCCGGTTCAAGTGCACGACCATCCCGGTGTACCGGCGCGAGTTCGGGCTGATCGCCGCAGTGTGCATCAACATCGATGTGAACTTCATCCGCGACGAGGTGCTGTCCTCGGCCGAGCGTGTCAAAGAGTTCTTCGCGAACTATTGCCGCACGGACATGCACCTCGACGAGAACATCCTGAGCCGCGATGAATACGCCCTGGCGATGAACGGAAAGCGGCACTGGGTGGACGCGGGCCCGCTGGTGGCTTCGCGCGCGTGATGGCCGAACCCGGACAGCGTCGTTCCGGCGCGGCCCGTCGGGGGGGCGGCTGGGACGCGGTGGTCGTCGGCGCCGGCGTGTTCGGTGCCTGGACGGCTTGGCAGCTTCTGAACAGGGGTCGCCGTGTGCTGCTCGTGGACGGGGCGGGCGCGGCGCATGCACGCGCGTCCTCGGGCGGCGAGTCGCGCCTCACGCGGACCATCTACGGCGCCGACGACGTATACACGCGGATGGCACGCGACTCGCTCGACGGATTGGCGATGGCTTTCGGGCCGGTCACGACTGCCGGTCTTTCACCCATCGGGCGTGCTCATGTTCTTTTCGCGCCAGGAACGCTATGCGGAGCGAAGCATCGAGATTCACCGTGAGCTCGGCATGCCGCTCGAAGTGCTCGATGCGCCGGAACTGGCGCGGCGCTATCCGCAGGTGGCCTGGGGTGATGTCGAGCTCGGCCTGCTCGAGCCCGGCTACGGTGTGCTGATGGCGCGCCGCGCGGTGCAGTCGCTGGTTGCCGAATTCGTGGCGGTCGGCGGTGAGTACCGCCAGGTCGAGGTGATCGCGCCGGCGGGCCAGGGCCGGCTCGAATCACTGCGCACCTGCGATGGCGAGGAGCTCCCGGCCCGGGAGTTCATCTTCGCCTGCGGTCCCTGGCTGCCGAAGCTCTTCCCCGGGCTGCTGGGAACGCGCATCTTCCCGACGCGGCAGGAGGTCTTCTTCATTGCGACGCCGCGCGGAGACAACCGGTTTCTGGCGTCGCACCTGCCGGGCTGGGTGGACTTCAACGCCGGTGACATGTACTACGGTTGCCCCGATCTCGAAGCCCGGGGCCTCAAGGTTGCAAACGATCGGCACGGTCCTGCGTTCGACCCGGACACGGGCGATCGACAGGTGACGCAGCGACGGGCTCGCGGATGTCGGCGAATACGTGCAGCGGCGGTTTCCGGCGCTCGCCGGGCAGCCCGTCGTCGAAACGCGGGTCTGCCAGTATGAGAACAGCTCGAGCGGCGACTTCCTGATCGACCGGCATCCCCGGATCGAGAACGTAATCCTGGTGGGCGGCGGGTCCGGTCACGGCTTCAAGCACGGGCCGGCCGTCGGCCGGTACGCGGCGGACCTCGTGATCGGCGAGCTGAGCCGCGCCGAGCCACGGTTCGGGCTCGCGAGCAAGGCGGAGGTGCAGCACCGCGAGGTGCGCTAGCACCGGCTTACCAGCTTGACGCCGTGTTGGTGCCATTCGTCGCGCCCCTACAACCACCCGGCGCATCGGCGTGCCCGGCGAAAAAAGCCGCTGCCAAACTAAGCGGACCGCCCTTCCGCTGCATCAAAGCACGCGGCACCCGGTTGGCGACAGGGAGTGGCCATGAAGATTTCCGAGCGTTCCGCGCAGAATCCCGCGGCCGTCGCTGCTGCCGCAGCTATCGTGCTCCTGTTCGGCGTGCTGGCGCTGATGCGTCTGCCCATCCAGCTGCTACCCGACACGCGCCAGCCCGCGCTCTTCGTGAACGCCGAATGGCGAGAGGCCGCCCCGGCGGAGCTCGAGGAGGCAATCATCGAGCCCATCGAGGAAGCCATGCGCGGATTGCCCGGCATGGTCGAAATGCGCTCCGAATCGAACCGCGGCCAGGGTGGTGTGCGGCTGGTATTCGAGGTCGGCACCGACATGACCCGCGTCATGCTGGACGTCGTCTCGCGCCTGAACACGCTGCCGCCGCTGCCACCCGATGCCGAGGAGCCGCAGGTGTTCGGTGGCGACAACTGGCAGTCCGAGAACGCCGGCTCGCTGCTGGTCAAGCCGCTGCCCGGACACACCGTGCCCGACATCGGTGCGGAATACCAGAAGCTCATGGAAGAGGTCGTCGAGCCGCGGCTGGCGCGTATCGCGGGCGTCTCGCGCGTCAACCTGGAAGGTGGCCGGCCGCGCGAAGTCCAGGTGACCTTCGATCCGCACCGTCTGGCGGCGCTGGGTCTTACCCCGCAGCGGCTGGCGCAGACGGTGATAGCCGCACGGGACGTCTCCGCCGGCTTCGCCAACGTCGGCCGGCGCCAGTTCACCGTACGCGTGACCGGGCGTGAGCCGGTGGTCGACCTGGGCGACCTCGTCGTCGGCTGGAGCGAGGATCGGCCGCTGTACCTGCGCGACGTCGCCGACGTGCGCACCGAGCACGTCGAGGCGCGGGGCTTTTCCTTCCGCAGCGGGGTGCCGGCGTATTACATCACCGTGCAGCGCACGTCCGAATCCAACACCGTCGAGGTGATCGACGGCGTCAAGGTGGCGATCGAGGAGCTCAACGCCGGACCGCTCGCGAAGGAAAACCTTTCGATCGAGTTGTCCTGGGATGCCAGCGTGTACGTGCGCCGCGCGATCGGTTTCGTCCAGGAGAGCCTCGGGATCGGCATCCTGCTCGCCGTCGGTGGGTTGTGGTACTTCCTGCGCGGCCCGCGCGCGCTGCTGGTGATCGGGCTGTCGATCCCGCTGTCCCTGTTCTTTGCGGTGATCACGCTGCACATGCTGGGCCGCACGCTCAACGTCGTGTCGCTCGCCGGCCTGGCATTCTCGACGGGCATCGTCATCGATGCGGCGCTGATCGCGCAGGGCAACGTGCTCAGGTACGTGCAGCTCGGGCATCCACCCATGAAGGCGACGCTCGAGGGCACCTCCGAGGTCATGCCCGCGCTGCTCGCCTCGATGCTGACCAGCATCGCGATCTTCCTGCCGATCCTGTTCATGGAAGGCCTCGAGGGTCAGCTCTTCAAGGACCTGGCGATCACGATGTCGGTGTCGCACGCGGCATCGCTCCTGGTCGCGATGACGCTCATCCCGGCCGCGAATCGCTGGGCGCTTGCTCGCGGCATTCCCGCCGACCAGCACCAGCACTGGTGGAGCGCGATGACCGCGTTCGCGATGCGGCTCACCGACTCACCACGGGCGCGCTGGGCCTGGATCGGCGGGCTGACGGCTGCGAGCGCGGCGATCGTCGTGTTGCTTGCGCCGCGGGTCGACTACCTGCCGGTCGCGCAGACCGACCTGATCTGGAACAACTTCCGGCTGCCGCCCGGCGGCAACCTCGAGACGGCGCGCACCGAGCTCGCACCGGTCGTCATCGAGCGGCTGCGGCCGTACCTGGAAGGCACCAGGGAACCCGCGATCAAGTACTACAACTTCTCGGCGTTCGAAGGGTTCGGCGGCACCGCCGTCGTGTACCCGAAGGACCCGCGCGACATCAAGGACATGGTGACGCTGCTGCGCGACGAGCTCATGGCCGGGTTGCCCGACACGCCCGTCTATTCGCAGCGAGGCTCGCTCCTCAACGTCGACGGTGGCAATGACCGCGAAATCCGGCTCGACTTCCAGGGCGCGGACCTGACGGCGCTCATGGATGCCGCACGCGTCGCCGTCGACGAGATTCCGAAATCCATCCACGAGACCTACCCGCAGCCTTTCCCTTCGCTCGAGCTCAACCAGCCCGAGCTGCAGCTCGTCCCGGATGAATGGCGCATCGCCCGGTCCGGGCTCACGCGCACCGAGGTCGCCTCGAGCGTGCGCGCTTTCACGGGCGGGCTGTGGGCCGGCGAGTACTTCGACGGCAACGAGCGGATGGACATCATCGTCAAGGCGCGCGAATGGCGCTCGCCCGAGGAGCTGGCCGAGCTGCCACTCGTGACGCCGACCTCGGGCGTGCAGACGGTCGGCGAACTGGTCGAGCTGCGGCAGACCGTAGGTCCGTCGCAGCTGGTGCGGATCAACGGCCGCCGCACCGTGAGCGTGAACTTCACGCCGCCCGACGACATGACACTCGACGAGGCCCTCGGCATCGTTCGTGACGACGTGGAGCCGAAGGTGCGCGCATCGATGCAACCGGGCACGCAGCTCACCTACGCGGGTTCCGCGAACGACCTGCACGAGGCGCTGCGCGCAATGGCGCAGAACTTCCTGCTCGCGCTGGTGATCCTGTTCGCGCTGATGGCGGCGCTGTTCCGCTCCGTGCGCGACAGCGTGCTGGTGATGCTCGTCATGCCCGCGTCAATCGCCGGTGGCATACTCGCCCTGCGCCTCGTCGGGCTGTTCGGCTTCCAGGCGCTCGACCTGCTCACGATGATCGGGTTCATCATCCTGCTCGGATTGGTGGTCAACGCCGCGATCCTGCTGGTGGACCAGACCCGCGCGCGCGAGCGCAAGGGGCTCAACCGGCGCGAGGCGGTGCGCGAGGCGCTGGAAACCCGCGCCCGGCCCATCGTGCTGTCGACACTGACCGCGGTGCTCGGAATGCTCCCGCTGATCTTCATGCCCGGGTTGGGCGCGGAGATCTACCGGGGCCTCGCCGCCGTGGTCGCCGGCGGAATGGTGGTCGGCACGGCGTTCACCTGGGTGCTGATGCCCAGCCTGCTGCGGCTGGGCGAGGTGCCGGTGGGCGAGCAGGCCGCGGCGCCGGGCCTGGTTCCGGCGACCATTCCCAATGACGCAACCAACGGATGACGATATGAGCGACCTCAACATCTCACGATCATCCAGGTTCGCCGCAGCGGCACTGGCCGCGCTCGTCGCTGCCGCCGCCCAGTCGCAGGAGCGTCCCGCGTCGGTGCAGGTTTCGCGCGCGCAGGTGCGACAACTGGCGCCCTCCGTGCACGCCACGGGCCTCGTGCAGTCGCGGGCCGCGGCCGACCTCGCCGCGGCCGTCTCCGGTCGGCTGCAGTTCGTCGCGGAGCCCGGCACGGCGGTCTCCGCCGGCGACATCGTGGCGCGGATGGACGTGCGCGAGCTCTCGCTCGCGCGCGCCGAGCAGGCGGCACGGGTCAAGCGCGCGAGCGTAAACCTCACCAGCCTCGACCGCGAGCTCGTGCGGTTGCGCGACTCCGGAACCGCCGTGTCGCGCGTCGCGGTCGACCAGGCGCAGGCGAACCGCGACCTCGCGGCGGCAGATCTCGAGGTGGCCCGCGCGCTGCTCGCACAGACCGACGATCAGCTCGCGCGCTCGCGCATCACGGCGCCGTTCGACGGCGTCGTGGCGGACCGGATGCGACGCGCCGGCGAGGAGCTGGCACGGGGCGATGTCGTGGCGCGGCTCGTCAATCCCGACGAGCTCGAGATCCGGCTCTTCGTCCCGCTGCGCCACGTGCGCGCGATCCAGCCCGGCCACGCGGTGAACGTGACTGCCGACCGGCGCCGCTTCACTGCGGCCGTCAGCACGATCGTTCCGGCCGGCGACGCGCGCTCGCAGTCCTTCGAGGTGCTGGTGAAGGCGCCTCCGGTGGACGGCCTGCTGGCGCCCGGCAACACGGTCGAGGTCGAGCTGCCGCTCGGCGCGCCGCAACGCAAGCTGGCCGTGCACCGCGACGCCCTGATCATCCGGGCCGACGGGCTTTACGTGTACCGCATCAATGCCGAGGATCGCGCCGAGCGCGTGTCCGTGAAGGCCGGCGTCGCGGACGGCGACTGGATCGCCGTCGACGGCAAGCTCAAGGCCGGCGACCAGGTCATCGTGCGGGGTGCGGAGCTGCTGCGCGGCAACGAACCCGTGCAGGTCGTCGGCGTCTTCGATCCCGAGCCACAGGTCGCCGTGAAATAACAAAAGCCTGCTACGCTCCTTCCCGGCCGGGTCTCGGCAGGTTGGGGGAGCATCATTGCACGACGCACAGGCGTGGGCGCATCACTGCGCGGGCTTCGTCGGCGCGGCCGGAACGCCGATTTTCACGCAGGCCTGGCTCCCATCGCAGCCGCCGGCGGCGGTCGTCGTGATCTCGCATGGACTGGCAGAGCACAGCGGACGTTACGCAGGACTCGCGGCGCGCCTTACGGGCGCAGGCTTCGCCGTGCACGTGTCCGATCATCGCGGGCACGGTCGATCCGGGAATTCTCCCCGTGGCGGGCGCGCCAACCTGGGGCGCTGGCGTGACGCCGTGGCCGACCTCTGGACACACGTCGCCGAATCGGCGGCGGCGCATGCCGGGCGGCCGGTGTTCCTGGTCGGTCACAGCATGGGTGGGGCGCTCGCGCTCGACCTGGCGCTCCGTCACCCGCAAGCGATTCGCGGGCTGGTGCTGTCGGGGCCGGCCATCGCGACCGACGAGGCCAGGCCCGGCATTCGGCTCCTGCTGGCGCGCGTGCTTGCGCGGCTCGCGCCGAACACGGGTGTCCTGCGCCTGCCCGCCGAGTACGTGAGCCGCGATCCGGCCGTGGTGCGTGCGTACGAGTGCGATCCGCTCGTGTACCGGGGTTCGGTTCCCGCGCGCACGGTGGTTGAGCTGCTGAACGCGATGCCGCGTCTCCAGGCAGACGCGAACAGACTTCGCGTGCCCGTGCTGGTCATGCATGGAGGCGACGATCGGCTGGTGCCGACTACGCCGAATCGCCTCGTTTATGACCGGATCGGGTCAGTAGACAGGACCGTCCGAATCTACGACGGACTGTTTCACGAGATTTTCAACGAGCCGGAGCGCGATCGGGTGATCGACGACCTGCTCGCGTGGATCTCGAAGCGCCTGTGATGTCGTCGCGCGTCGGCGCCAGGCAAGAGCCGCAGGGCGCGGGTCCGAGCCCCCGCGCCTTGCAGGCCGACGCTGGGTACTTACGAGGCCTTCTTGAAGAGTCCGAGCGCCCGCAACAGGAAGATCAGCAGTGCCGCGCCGACGATGCCGACCAGCAACCGCACGATCATGCCGCCTCCGGCGAGGCCCAGCTTGCCGGCCAGCCAGAAGCCGATCGCGGATCCGACGACGCCGACCAGCACATTGGCAATCAGGCCCATCTGGGCATCCGCTTTCATGAGGATGCTTGCCAGCCAGCCGACGATGCCGCCGATCACAAGGCTCACTATCAGGTCCATGCCGCTTCTCCCCTTGTTGTTTGCGCTTGCTGCCGCCCCTCGCATGCGCGGGCGAGGTGGCGCGCACGGTAACAGATCCGCCGGGGCAGGGGCCACCGAGGGAATCGGCGCCGGTGCGGTGGACACTGGTGCTGGTAAGGGGCAGCTCCCAGTCCTTTTAGAAGTGCCGGCTAGAAGCGCCAGGTCGCGGTGGCCCTCACCGTGCGGGGCTCGACCGGGTGAAAGTGGATGTCCTCCACCGGCGTTGGCTCGCCGGGGAGCCTGGATTCGTAAAAATACGTGATATCGCTGCCATCGTCGTCAAACAGGTTGAAAACTGCGAGCGAAACGTCCAGGGAATCATTGACCCGGAATCCGGCTTCCACGTTTACGAGCGTGGTCGAATCCGAGTACACGCTCCCGTCCTCGATCAACGGGGCTTCGCCCAGGTAGCGGACCCGGGCGCCGCCGAACCAGCGGCCGGGTCCGACGAAGGTCAGACCCAGCGAGGCCACCTTCTCCACGGCTCCCGGGATGAAGTCCCCGGCCGGGTCGTCGCCGACGAAGCGCGCACGCGACCACGCAAAGTCGGCATCGACGATGAGCCAGTCGAGCGGCGACCAGAACGCGCCGAGCTCCACCCCACTACGCCGGCTCGCGCGACTCGCTTCGGTCGTGCCACCGTCACCGACGAAGAGCAGCTCCGAATCGAGTTCCAGCGACCACAGGGACATGGCCAGCTGCAGGCCCGGCAACGGCGCCGAGCGCAGTCCGATCTCGGCGCCGGTAGCAGCCACCAGCGGGTCGACCCGTTGTGCGGGCGTGACGCCGTCCGTCGGATCGACGCGGATCGTGGTGCCGCGCGCGTCGTTGCTGTGAAAGCCCTGGCCGACGTTGACGAAGAACTCGGTCCGCGCCCAGGGCCCCAGCGTGACCGCGAGTTTCGGCGACACGATCGAATCGCTGGCATCGCCGCTGTTGGCCGCGAGGTCGCTGCGCACGCTGAAATCGAAGTAGTCGGCGCGCAGCCCGACTTCGCTGCGCAGCCACGGCGTCCAGCGCTGATCGTGTGCGACCCAGGCCGATAAACTCGTCTGCCGGACGTCGTCCTCGCGCACCGTGTCGCGCCGCACGCGCCCGGTCGTCAGGTGCAGGCCGACGGGGTCGATGTCGTCATGACGCACTTCGAGGCCACCGCGCAGCACTCCCGGCAGCGCGGTCAGCGAGGCGTCCCAGTCGTGCTGCGCGGCGGCGCCGTACACGCGCCGCGAATCGAACTGCTCGAACTGGTCGCCATTGTCGGCGTCGATCGCGTAGGTGAAGTTCGAGTACAGGTCCAGGCCGTAGTCGATCGCATAGGCGCCGGCGGACCAACCGCGCCCGTCGCCGCGCGACCATGCGTCGACGGACAGGCTGTAGCGATGGGAATCGCCGCCGTCGCTCGCATCGACGAAGCCGAACCTCGATATCCGGCCCGACTCGACGGCGCGTAGTGGAATCTGGTCCGTGCTGCGCCAGTCGCCGTCGTAGGCCATCAATGTCACGTCGTAGCCGCGCGTGGCGTCGCCGCGGGTGTATTTCGCGAGCCCGTTCAACTTGCGGTAGTCCTGCGACAGCTCCCAGGGGCCGTCGGTCGTCGAGTAATCGAGGCCGAGCAGCAGCGATCCACCGCCGAGTGGCGTGCTGCCCGCGAGCAGGCCGCGGTAATAGGAGTCCTCGCCTATCGTCAGGCTGGCCAGCGGCTCGGACAGCGTGCTGCGATAGTCCAGGTCGACCGACCCGGCGGCGGAGAAGTTGCCCTGCTCGGCGTAATAGGTGCCCTTGCGGTATCGCACCTCCTCGACGAGCTCCGGGATCAGGAAGTTGATGTCGGTGTAGCCCTGTCCGTGCGCGTGCGTCGGCATGTTGACCGGCACGCCATCGACCCGCGTCGCGAAATCGGTGCCGTGATCGAGGTTGAACCCGCGCAGGAAGAACTGGTTAGCCTTGCCGTCGCCGCTGTGCTGGGTGACGATCAGGCCCGGCACGACTTCGAGCACCTCACCGGCCCGCAGCACCGGCCGCCCCTCGAGCTGCACGCCCGGCACGACGCCTTCGGTTGCCGAGCGGGAACTGCCGATCAGGCCGATGCGCCGGGCCTCGACGACGATCTCCTCCAGCGATTCCGCCGTCGGGATACCCGCGGCCTGCGCGGTCGTCCGACCGACCAGGATTCCGTGGACTGCCAGCGCGCACAGTGCTGCATTGCGGCAAGATCGTGTGATGGACATCGTGTGCTCCCTCAGTGAGTCCGCGTGCGGCCGTCCGCGGCTGCCAGGTGTCCAGGCCCCAACCATACGTCGAAGATGCAAAACAGGATGCACACCCGCAGAGTTAGGGGAGGCGAACCCGAGCCTGACGGTGCATCGGGTCTCGGGGAGGGGTCTTGGCCGGCATCACGCGACGCGATTTTCTCGACGGCGTTGCCCTTACGATCGGCGCGGGGTTGACGCCCGGCGGTCTGGTCGCGGCCAGCTCGCCGCTGACGCTCAATCCGCCGGCGCGGACGGGACTCCGTGGCCAGCACGACGGGTCCTTCGAGGCGGCGCACACGATGCACTTCGAGGGCAGCCAGTACCGCGTCGGCGGGCTGCCTGTCGAGGAGGAGTACGACTGTATCGTGGTCGGTGCCGGCATCAGCGGGCTGGCCGCCGCGCACTACTATCGCGCGCGGTTCGGTCAGGACGCGCGTGTCCTCGTCCTCGACAATCACGACGACTTCGGCGGGCACGCGCGCCGGAACGAGTTCATGGCCGGCGATCGGTTGCTGATCGGCTACGGAGGTAGCGAGGCGCTGCAGTCACCCGAGAGCAACTTCTCGGCGACCGTGAACGCCCTGATGCGCGAGCTCGGCGTCGAGACAGCGCGGTTCCGCACATACTTCGACCAGAACCTGTATCCGGGCCTCGGGCTTTCGCGAGGCAGCTTCTTCGACCGCGAACGCTTCGGAACCGACAAGCTCGTGACCGGGGACCCGACGGACTGGGTGTCGGACGACATTCCGCGCGACCGGCGCAACGGGCGCCCGATCGAAGACTTCATCGGCGACTTCCCCGTAAGCAACGAGGCCCGCAAGCAGCTGATCGAGCTATACACGAGCAAGCGCGTCGACCTGGCGCGGCTCCCGGACGACGCGGCACGGGAAGACTACCTGTCGAGAATTTCCTACACCGAGTTCCTGCGCAAGGACTGGGGCCTGTCGGAAGACGCCATCGCCTATTTCGACGGCCGTACCCGGGACTTCTTCGCACTGCCGCCGCACCTGCTGCCGGCGCTCGAATGCGGCCTGTACGCCTACCCAGGCTTTGCCGGAATCGCGACTGCCGGAGGACGAGGAGGCGGCGGCGGAGCTCGCGGAGCCCTATGTCTATCACTTCCCGGACGGCAATGCGTCGATCGCCCGGTTGCTGGTGCGCCGGCTGGTGCCCGCGGCCATGCCGGGCCGCAGCATGGACGACATCGTGCTCGCGCAGGCGCGCTACGAGGAACTCGACCGGCCAGAGAACGCAGCGCGCATCCGGCTCAACCACACGGTCGTCCGCGTCGTGAACGGCCGCGGTCTCGTCGAGGTCGGCGTGATCGCGAACGCCGATCGCACGCTGCACCGGCTGCGTGCCCGGCACGTAGTGCTCGCCTGCTTCAACATGCTGATCCCCTACGCGGTGGCCGGGCTCCCGGACGACCAGGCGGCTGCGCTCAGGAAGAACGTCAAGATGCCGCTCGTCTACTCCACCGTTCTCGTGCGGGACTGGCGCCCGTGGCAGCGCCTCGGCGTGCACGAGATCTATGGCGTCGCGAGCTTCCACTCGCGGGTCAAGCTCGACTACCCGGTCAGCATGGGTGGCTACCGCTGCCCGCGCGATCCGTCCGAACCGATCGTGCTGCACCTGGTGCACGTGCCGTCCGTCCCCGGCGTCGACGATCCGCGCGAGGCACTGCGCGCTGCCCGCCGGCTGATGCTTGGACGTCGATTCGAGTATTACGAGACGGCGATACGCACGGATCTCACCCGCATGCTGGGTCCCGGCGGCTTCGACGCCGGTCGGGACATCCTCGCGATCACCGTCAATCGCTGGTCGCACGGATACTCGTGGGGCACGAACACGCTCGTCGATGACTGGGACGAGCACGAGGCCATCATCGATGCCGCGCGTCGTCCCCTCGGCCGAGTGGCGATCGCGAACTCCGACTCGGCGTGGTCCGCCTACGCGCACACGGCAATCGATGCGGCCCACCGCGCGGTGGGCGAACTGCCGGCCCGGTGATGACTGCGTCGGGTGACGGCTCCGTCGCGGACGCGCATTTTTCGGGCAGACAGCCCGGCAAACCTGTATGATCCGGGCCGACCGCCAGGCCGGAGTTCCGGCCCGCTGTGGCCTACGCAGGCTCCGCACCAGGCCGGAGGCCCGCGACCGATCGGCCCTCGTCGCCGGGGCCGGCCGAAACGCCGAAAAAGTGCCCTGGACCCCGAATTTTAGACGCGGGCCACACGCGTACCGCGCAGGAGAGAAGTGCTTGCAGACGACATTCGAGGGCCTCGGTCTCGGGGCCGAACTCGTGCGCAGCCTTTCGGAACAGGGTTTCACGGAACCGACCGCGCTGCAGATTGAAACCATACCAAGCGTGCTGACAGGACGGGACGTACTGGCCCTGGCGGGCGACGGCGCGGGCCGGACACTGGCCTACGGCCTGCCCGCACTCCAGCGATTGCATGCCGCCGGGGTACGCGAAGGCACGACGCCCCGGGCGTTGTTCCTGATGCCGACGCGCGAGCTCGCCGCGCGCGCCGAAGAGTGCCTGCGCCCCTACGGGCAGCAGCTCGAACTGACGGGCGCCCTCATCCAGGGCGGCGTGGATTACGGCGCGCAGGTCGAGATACTCGGGCGCGGCGTCGACGTCGTCGTCGCGACCACCGGGCGCCTGCTCGATCACGTCGCCAAGGGCACGATCGATCTCAGCGGCGTCCAGCTCTTCGCGATCGACGCGGCCGACCGGCTGACGGACATCCGCTTCCAGCGCGACATCCACCGCCTCGTCGAGACCTTGCCGGCCGGGCGGCAGACGCTGCTGTTCGCAACGACCGTGTCGGACGACATCCGGGCGTTTGCGGCCGAGTTGCTGCGCGACCCGGTCGCGGTCGAGCTGTCGACGGTCGGTACCGCGCCCCAACCGCGCGCTGCGCGCGGGGATGCTCCATCGCGTGGGCGCAACAACGGCGCCGCGCCTGCGAACCAGGCGCGCAACGGAAACGCGCCACCGGGCAACTCACGCGCTGACGAGGGCGAGCGCCGTGCGCCGTCGAGCGACCGCCAGCCCACGTCGCACGAAAGCAGCCTGTTTCCCTCGAGCGGACCGGTGTTCGGCTACGGCGGTGACAGCGGCCGCAATCGCCGACCACGATCCGGCCCGCGGCGCCGCGACCAGGGCTGACGCCTGCGCCTCCGGCCGCGCGACCTGCGCGGGTCGTCGCGGTAATCAGGTCGCGACCGCAACTATCGCGACGGCGATCGCGATCGCCTGCCAGAGCAAGGCCCGCGCGATGCGGAGCCTCCCCTGCATGACGGCGCCCGTAAGCCACAAGGTGATCGCAACGGCGAGCGTCCAGGCTACGATCGTGCGCGCGGGCAATTCGGCAGCCATCCACAACAGCGGGACCGTCGCCAGGATCGAGAGCGTGAGCTCGGTGGCGCCGAACCAGCGCAAGGCGCGCGTCATCGGCGGGTCGTAACGACGCACGTTCTCGAGCGCGAACCGCGCGACCGGCCAGGCCGCCGGATCCGCATCGGGCGGGCGCCAGCCCGGCGGCTTGAACCAGACGCGGAGCTTGTCCGCCCAGCGCGGGGCGAGCTGCGACTTGCGCGCGAGATCGGCATAGACCTCGACGTTCGCCCAGAGCGGATCCCAGGAATCGAGGGGCGTGCGCGTCCCGTACACGCAGCGCTCGTCCTCCGGGGCGAAGCTGCCGAACAGCCGGTCCCAGATGATCAGGATCCCGCCGTAGTTCCGATCCACGTAG
The DNA here is from genome assembly GCA_963834855.1 of uncultured Gammaproteobacteria bacterium. Classification (GTDB taxonomy): domain Bacteria; phylum Pseudomonadota; class Gammaproteobacteria; order Steroidobacterales; family Steroidobacteraceae; genus DATJKD01. The sequence goes on from CAWIDH010000017.1 coordinate 129,043, forward strand.
CCGTCGTTCACCGCGTGATGCACCCGGTGGTTGGACGGCGTTGCAAGGATGCGATCGAGCCACCCGAGCTTTCCCACGTGTTCCGTGTGGATCCAGTACTGGTAGAGCAGGTCGATGAGCGCCGCGGCTGCGAACACCTGCGGCGGGACTCCCAGGACCGCCATCGGCAGGTAGAAGATCCAGCTGAGAAGGGCGCCGGTGCTGGTCTGGCGCAACGCCGTCGACAGGTTGAATTCCTGGCTCTGGTGATGGACGACGTGCGCCGCCCAGAAGATCGCACTTTCGTGCCCGAGGCGGTGATTCCAGTAGTAGCAGAAGTCGTAAGCGACGATGCCCGCCGCCCACACCCACCATGCGTCGGCCGGCAGTTGCCACAGGGACAGGTGCGCAAACGCGACGGCGTAGATCCCGACGCGGAGCAGCCGGGTATAGAGGTTGGAGAGCTGGCTCAGGACACCGAGGCTCAGGCTGTTGACGGCGTCATTCAGCCGATAGGTATTGCGACCGCGCATGCGGCCCCACGCGTACTCGAGCCCGATCAGCGCGAAGAAGAACGGCGTCGCGACCGCGATGGCCCTGCCCACGCGCGCTACTCCTGCTCCGATTCTTCCCAGCCGCGCGCCCGCTCGACTGCACGCGACCAGCGCCGCATGTGCATCGAGGCTTCGTCCCGGGAGAGACGCGGCTCGAAGCGACGATCGACGCGCCAGTTCGCCGCGAGCTCGGCGGTCGATCGCCACAGGCCGACGGCCAGGCCCGCCAGGCTCGCCGCGCCAAGCGCCGTGGTCTCGACGATCGTCGGCCGAACCACGGGCACGCCCAGGAGATCCGCCTGGAACTGCAGCAGCAGGTTGTTGCGCGCGGCGCCACCGTCGACGCGCAGTTCACGGAGCGGGAAACGCGCGTCCGCCTGCATCGCCGCCAGGAGCTCGGCACTCTGGAGCGCGATCGACTCGAGCGCTGCGCGGGCGACGTGCGCCCGGGTCGTGCCGCGCGACAGGCCGACGATCGCGCCACGCGCATACGGATCCCAATGTGGGCTGCCGAGGCCGGTGAATGCGGGCACCAGGCAGACGCCGCCGGTGTCCGGGACGCTCGCGGCCAGCGCTTCTACCTCGGAGGACGACTGGATCATCCCGAGCCCGTCGCGCAGCCACTGCACGACCGCGCCGCCGACGAACACGGCGCCCTCGAGCGCGTAACTGCGGCCCGCGACGTCCCAGGCCACCGTGGCGAGCAGCCGGTGCGTCGACGTCGGCGGCTCCGACCCGGTGTTCATGAGCATGAAACAGCCCGTGCCGTACGTATTCTTGGCCATGCCCGGCGTGAAACACGCCTGGCCGAAGAGCGCCGCCTGCTGATCGCCGGCGATGCCGCCGATCGGCATCGCGTGGTCCCCGAGGCGGCACTCCAGCGTGCCTGCGGGCAGGCAGGACGGTACGACGCGCGGCAGGACGGCGCGCGGGATGCGCAGTAGCTCGAGCATGTGCGGGTCCCACTCGCCGCTTCCGATGTCGAGCAGCATCGTCCGGCTTGCGTTCGTGACGTCGCTCACGTGTGCCGCGCCGCCGGTCAGGTTCCAGATGAGCCAGCTGTCGACGGTCCCGAAAGCGAGCTCGCCGCGCTCGGCCCGGACACGCAACGCGGGGTCGCTGTCCAGCAGCCAGGCGAGCTTGGTCGCCGAGAAGTAGGGATCGATCGTGAGGCCCGTGCGCATCCGGACGTCGGCCTCGTGCCCGTCCGCCTTCAGGCGCGCGCAGGCGTCGGCCGTCCTGCGATCCTGCCAGACGATTGCGCGCGCGACCGGGCGGCCCGTCGCGCGATCCCACAACACCGTCGTCTCGCGCTGGTTCGTGATGCCGACGGCGGCGATATCCGCCGCCGTCAGCCGCGCGCGGGCCAGCACCTCGGCGATGGTGGCGGCCTGCGTCGCCCAGATCTCCTCTGCATCGTGCTCGACCCAGCCGGACTGCGGGAAATGCTGCGTGAACTCGCGCTGCGCGACGGCAACGAGGTTGCCCGCTGCATCGAACAGGATGGAGCGGGAACTGGTCGTGCCCTGGTCCAGGGCCAGCACATGCGTCGTCACGGTGCTTGATCCGCTGCGGTCAGCCTACCCCGGCTGAGCCTCGGGCGGGTGAGCAGCGAGCCAGCGGTCGAGCTGCGCGACCGCGTCGGCAGGCAGGTGCAGGCCGAGCTTGCTGCGACGGAACAGGATGTCCTCGGCCGTGACCGCCCATTCCTCGGCGCGCAGGTATTCGATCTCCCGGGCGTGGAGTCCCGGCAGGACTTCCGGGCCGAGGTCGCGCATGGCGCTGCAACCGGCCAGCAGCCGCTCGATACGCGTCCCGTACGCCCGCGCATAGCGGCGCACGAGTGTCGCGGCGAGCCAGGGTCGTCGTGTCGCGAGCGCCGTGCAGAAGGCCTCGAGATCCCCGTCGGGCAGATCGCCGCCCGGCAGGGTCGCGTCACGCGTCCACGCCCGCGCGCGGTGGCCGAGCAGGGGTACCAGCCGGTCGACGGCTTCCTCGGCCAGCCTGCGGTAGGTGGTGATCTTGCCGCCGTAGACCGAGAGCAGCGGCGGCGACTCGCACGTGAGCTCGAGCGAATAGTCGCGCGACACGCTTGCAGCATCCGACGATTCGTCGTCGATCAGCGGGCGGACGCCGGAGTAGGTCCACAGCACGTCACTCGCGCGGAGATCCCGGTCGAAATAGCGGTTTGCCATCGCGACGAGATAGCTGCGCTCGTCGTCGTCGATCTCCGGTGCGCCGGGATCGCCCGTGTAGTCGACGTCCGTCGTGCCGATCAGCGTGAACTCGTCCTCGTACGGAATCGCGAACACGATCCGCCGGTCGGGGTTCTGAAAGATGTACGCGAAGGAATGGTCGAACAGGCGGCGGACCACGATGTGGCTGCCCTTGACGAGCCGTAGCGCCCGCGCCGTCAGCGTATCGGCCACCTCGTTGATGAAGCGCGTGACCCACGGCCCGGTCGCATTCACGACGGCGCGCGCCCGCAACGACTGACGCCCGCCGTCCGTTGTGACCAGCGTGGCGCGCCAGGTGCTGCCTGCGCGCGCCAGGGCGGTGCAGCGTGTCCTCGTGAGCAGGCGCGCACCTCGCTCGCGGGCGGCCAGTGCGTTCAGCACCACGAGCCGGGAATCGTCGACCCAGGCGTCCGCGTAGACGAAGCCGCGCCGATACTGGCCTTCCAGCGCCGCGCCCGCCGGGTGACGGCGCAGGTCCACGCTCGTGGAGGCGGGCAGCCGGCGCCTGCGCGCCAGGTGGTCATACAGAAGAAGGCCGGCGCGGATCACCCAGGCGGGCCGCAGGTGCGAATCGTGCGGCAGCACGAACAGCAGCGGCCGGATGATGTGCGGCGCGGCGGCGAGCAGGACCTCCCGCTCCTGCAATGCCTTGCGGACCAGGTCGAAATCGAAGTGCTCGAGATAGCGCAGGCCGCCGTGGATCAGCTTGGTACTGGCCGAGGAGGTGTGCGACGCGAGGTCGTGCTGTTCGCAAAGCACCGTGGAGAGGCCACGGCCCGCCGCATCGAGTGCAATCCCCGCGCCGTTGATGCCGCCACCGACGACGAGCAGTTCGCATTCAGCCTCGACCGCGTCGGTTTCGGACGGGACCGGATCGGCCTGCGGCCCGGTCAACACGTGCGTCCGGATCGTGTCGTCGTTCACCGGTAAAGCAGGAACGGCTCACGCTCGGCGAGCCAGGCCTGCTCGTCAGCGCCGGCCAGCCCGTCGAGATCGGCGACGGACGCGTCCGGGTCATCGACCCATTCACGCAGCAGCGGGCTGCCGTTGATGAGATCGATCGCGAGCCGGTCGTGCTCGTATTCGTACGGGAAGTCGCGCCACAGGGGGTAGTCCGGTCGCAGGCTGCGCAAGGACTTGAATGCGAGCGCCTGCAGCCGCCAGGGCCGGAATGACGCGTGGTCGTAGCTCGCGCCTTCGACGTGGATCTGCAGGCCCGCGCACAGGCGGCCGACGTGCTTGTGAAACGTCGGCTCGAACCAGCAGGCGCGCAGGCGGCAGCCCGCGAGCCACGCCGGCGCCAGACGCCGCATCTCCGCGAGCAGTGCCAGGATGTCCAGGTCGGGCGCTCCGAACAGCTCGAGCGGCCGCGTCGTGCCGCGCCCTTCGGACAGCGTCGTGCCCTCGAGCATGACCGTTCCCGCGTAGCAACGCGCCATGCTCAGGTTGGGTGCGTTCGGGCTCGGGTTGACCCAGGCGCGCTCGCCCAGCGGCCAGCCGAACCCCGGCGCCGCGGCCGGGCGCCAGCCCTGCATCTCGATCACCCGATAGTCGACGTCGAGACCGAGCTGCTCGATGAACCACGCCCCGAGCTCGCCCAGCGTCAGGCCGTGTCGCATCGGCAGCGCGCCGGCCCCGACGAAGCTCTCCCAGCCCGCGCGCAAGCGCAGACCCTCGACAGGGCGGCCGGCGGGGTTTGGCCGGTCGAGCACCCAGACTGACTTGTCGATGCCGGGCTGCTTCCTCGAGGACGTAGCGCAGCGTCGTGATGAAGGTGTAGATGCGGCAGCCGAGATCCTGCAGGTCGACCAGCAGGACGTCGAACCCGTCCATCATCGCTGCGGTCGGGCGCCGTACGTCGCCGTACAGGCTGTGCACGGGAATGCCGAGCGCGGGGTCGACGTACTCCGCCGACTCGACCATGTTGTCCTGCTTGTCGCCGCGCAGGCCGTGCTGCGGCCCGAACGCGGCCACGAGACGCACGCGATCGAGGGCGGCGAGGGCATCGAGCGCATGGGTCAGGTCGCCGGTGACGGAGGCGGGGTGTGCCAGCAGGGCGACGCGCCGCCCGGCCAGCGGCGCCTGCAGGTTGCGCTCCGCGAGCAGGCGATCGAGGCCGAAGCGGATCATGCGCCGGGTGCCGCGGGGCCGAACACGCCGTCCCCATCCGGCGCCTCGAGCGGCAGGACGAAGCCGTCGCGATGATGGAAGTCGGGGCGCTCGTCGGGGTGCGCGAGTGCCCAGTACGACAGACGACCGTCGGTCTCCTCGACGACGGCCGAGAGCGCGAGTCGCAGCGAGCCACTCCCGGGCAGGGCGAGCAGGATTTCCGGACCCACGACCGCCTCGAGCGCGAGCCGATCCTCCGACACGCTCACCGCGATCGAAGGGTCGCGCTGCATTGAAATCGGTGACATGCCTTCACGATAAGCGGAGAACCCGAACGCCGCCCATTCCTCCGACGGCGAGAAATTGAGCTCGCAGTACGCGCGCGCCTCCCGGCGCGCGACGAAGGCCTCGAAGCAGGTGTGCTGCCACAGCCGGTCCGTGCGTCGGGCCGCGCGGCGAGGCGGCAGCGCAATGCGCTCGATCTCGCCGTCGAGGAAGTAGCGCAGCCGCAGCGAGCCGTCCGGCACCGTGCTCACGCCGACGTCGATGCGGCGGACGACGGTCGTCGGCGTCGCCGGGTGACATACGATCTCGACCGTCGTTGGGGGCTGGTGCGACATCGCGCCGTCAGGCGAGCGTCACGAGGATCGCGAGCAGCGGCGGCAGGGCCGCGCCAGGGTTGAATCGGTGCATGTGTGAGCGTGGGCGGACCATCGGCTGTTCTAATGAGACGAATGATACCGGGTCCGGCGGTGTGGCGAGCCTGTCGGAACCGCCGCGGTCGCGTAGCATCGCCCATGAGCGGCCGCCCGGCCGCGCCTCGCCCCGGAGACCCTCGTGGCAGACACCGACTTCGACCTGTTCGTCATCGGCGCGGGCTCGGCCGGCGTGCGTGCGGCGCGGATGTCCGCCGGCTTCGGCGCGCGCGTAGCCGTCGCGGAGATGTATCGCCCGGGCGGCACATGCGTGATCCGCGGCTGCATACCGAAGAAGTTGCTCGTCTATGCCGCCCACTACCGCGAGGACTTCGAGGACGCCCGCGCCTATGGCTGGAGTGCGGCCCCGGAATTCTCCTGGCCGACGCTCATCAGCAACAAGAACCGCGAGATCGCGCTGCTGGAGGACGTCTATCGGACGCTGCTGAAATCGGCCGGCGCGCAACTGATCCAAGGCCAGGCGCGCGTCGTCGACAACCACACCGTCGAGGTCGCGGGCCGCCGCTACGGCGCGAAGCACCTGCTCGTCGCGACCGGTGGATGGCCGACGATGCCGGCCGTGCCGGGCATCGAGCACTGCATCAGCTCGAACGAGGCGCTGGAACTGCCTGCGCTTCCGCGGCGCGTATTGATCGTCGGTGGGGGGTATGTCGCCTGCGAGTTCATCGGCATCTTCCACGGGCTCGGGTCCGCCGTGACGCTGGTGTATCGCGGCGACCAGATCCTTCGCGGCTTCGATGAGGACGTGCGGCAGCACCTGCACCAGGAATTCGTGCGCAGGGGCATCGACGTGCGCCTCGACTGCAACATCACGGGCGTCGAGCGCCGGGCGGACGGATCACTCGAAGCGCGTCTCACCACGCCCGGGCGTGCGGATACGATGATCGTGGACGCCGTGATGTTTGCCACGGGTCGTCACCCCAACACCGCCGGTCTCGGCCTCGAGGCAGCGGGCGTGCAGTTGCGGACGGATGGCGCGGTCATCGTCGACGAGTACTCCCGCTCGAGCGTCGAGAACGTGTTTGCGGTGGGCGACGTCACGCAGCGGATCGCGCTGACGCCGGTCGCGATCCGCGAGGGTGCGGCCGTCGCGAACACGCTTTTTGGTGGCGCGCCGACACCCATCGACCACGTCAACGTGCCGCATGCGGTGTTCAGCCTGCCGCCGGTCTCTTTCGTCGGCCTGAGCGAGACCGAGGCGCGGGAGATGCACGGCGCAATCGAGGTCTTCAAGACGACGTTCCGGCCGCTCAAGTACACGCTCTCCGGCCGCAACGAACGGACACTCATGAAGCTCGTCGTCGATGCGGCCACCCGGCGGGTGCTCGGCGCGCACATGGTGGGTCCCGATGCGCCCGAGATCATCCAGGGCATCGCGATCGCCGTGAAGGCGGGCCTGACCAAGCAGCAGTTCGACTCGACTGTCGCCCTGCACCCGACGGCGGCCGAGGAATTCGTGACGCTGCGCTAACCCTGCTCGCCGCCCGGCCGCGGTCGGCCTCGGTGGCTGCTCGCCGACGCTCGGCCGCAGTGGCTCGCTGCTCGCCGACGCCCGGCCGCGGTGTATCCCCAGCCGCTCACCACGAGTCAGGGTCGTTGCAGGGCGGAAGATGGGTGCCCCGCACGTTCGGTCGGCGCACGCCGGACGGTCGTTGGTATCGCGGAATCGTCGAGGCGACTTTCGCTAGGAGTGGTCCGCGACGTCTACCTGCGCGCACCGATGCCTCGTCGCGGCTGGGATACACCGCGTCCAGACGTCGGCTCGTGACCCACTGCGGCATCGGTGAGCCGGAGGCCACCGCGGCATCGGCGAGCCGGCGTTTGGACCGGGTGTCTCGTGGGCCGCGACGACGTCTGATCTGCCGCAGGTAGACGTCGCGGACCACTCTTGAGTCATGACTCCGCGACGATTCCGCGATACCGCTGCCGATACGGTGTGCGCCGACAAGACGTGCGGGGCACCATCTTCAGCCCTGCAACGACCGCTCGATCGTGGTTGCGGCCCAGCGAGACACCCGGGCCGAGCGCCGGCGAGGAGCGAGCCACTATGGCCGGGCGCCGGCGAGCAGCAGCCACTGCGGTCAGCGCTCGCGAGCAGCCACTGCCAGTGAGGGGTCAGAGCGGCCGGATCTGCGTCGGGTCCGGGCGCTCCATCCAGCGCAGCACCGCGTCCGCGAAGCGCTCGCACTCGCCGATCGCGCCGTTCCAGGCGCGTTCGCGCGCGTCGTGATCCGCGCCGTAGTGGTAGAAGTCCTGCCGGTCCGGGAGCTTGCGGTTCGGCAGGCGCTCGATCAGCGATGCGCGACGGCGCGACGAGCAGCACGTTCTCGAGCCAGGGGTGGCGCCGCGGCGCCTTGCGCCACGGCAGGTGCTTGTCGAGCCAGCCCGGTGTCACCCAGGTGTTGAAGTGCGGATAGAGGACGATCGGCCCGCGTCCATCTGCAGTCCGCGCCCCGATCAGTTGCGGGTACGGCAGCAACAGGTGGTAGTCGACGAGCGCCCCGTCCCAGTAGTTGCCGTGAGGCGCACCGGCGATGTCGCGGACAGGCGAGCAGAGCAGGGGAATCGTCCCGGACGCGAGCAGCGCGTCTTCCTGGTTGCGCGTATCGAGCGGGACACGCACGAGTCCGAAAGTGTCGAAGGCCTCGGTCAGGAATGAGCCGCTGCCGGCATGGAACACGACTCTTTCCAGGTACGCGGCGAGCCGTCGTCGCGACAACGTGTTGCTCAGCACCGCGCGCCCGAAGGCGATCTTCGATTCGGCGTGAGCGAGCGGACCACGCGCCCGCGCCGTGATGATCGTGAGCGCGACGCCGGTCCTGGTCCGCAGGTCGGATTCGCCGAGCACAGCTGCGGCAAACCGCCGACACGCGCGGCTCACCTCGAGAGGCGTCGGTTTCGCCTGGTATCGCTGTTCGTGCACGTAGGCATGCTGCAGGCGCTCGAGCGCCGGGAGCGGATCCGGTTGCGCGAGCGCCGCCATCCGCCAGGCGCCGATCGAGGCACCGATCAGTTCGACGGATCGCGGTCCTGTTCAGCCATTCGCGATGCAGCAGCCGGTCGAGCGGCAGCAGTGCGAGGCCCTTCGGCCCGCCGGCCGCGGCGGGGATGCAGGCAATGTCCCGTGGCGCCAGTCCATGCTCGCCGATGTGGGCGATCGCGCCGGGGCCGCCGCGGAGCACGAAGGTCGATCTGGGATCCATTGGCAACGGGATTAGATCCGACGTCGGTGTCGGCATCGCTGGAGTCATGCTGGCAGCGCCGATCAGGTGACTGCTCGGCCATGATGACTCCTGTGACGACGTTGGTCGCCACCGCTGCATGCGACGATCACGGCCGGGCGCAAGGCTCTTGGCATCGCGGACCGGGATTCGCGCATGTCGGCCGCGACAGCATGGGAGACAAGGACCGCTGACCAGGGCAGGGAGATCGTCATGAGCAACGAACGCGGTTGATACGTTCCTTCGCGGTAGCCGTCGCCATGGCCCTCGCGGCAATGGCGCCGGCGCGATCGGTCAGCCGGCAAGCCACCGCACGCCGGTCGTCGTGCTCGAGATGACAGGCGCCGCGCACGATCAAGTTCGTTCTCGCCGCCGATCGAGATGAGCTCCGGCTGGCCGCTCACAGTTCCGGGCCACGGCCTTCAACGCGCTCGGCATCTTGCACGTCGACGAGCGTGCCGCCGGAGTATCCCGATCCTGGGCCGGGAGGGCTACGTCGTGCTCAAGGACCCGGACGGGTGCTTCGAGGTGCCGCCGCCGGGGCCTCGCGACGCGCGATCCCGCGCTGCGTCGAATACGCCGACCGACGAGACCTTCATGGTCTTCCATGCGGATGTCGACCAGGTCGGGGTCGCCGGACGACAGTTGGCGACCCGGACGCACGCGCGGCGCTCGGCGGGATGCCGACGTTCGAGCGGCGAGCCGCTACTGCTCACGCAGCACCCGAATGATGCCTCGTGACTCGTGCCGGTCGGGTCCGCCGACCGGGGAGGCACGGCGACGGGATCGGCTAATGGCGCGGACGACGACTTGCGCGAGCTTCGTGCTGCCTGTCGCCGAACGGCAACGGTCTGGTGCTCGAATCCCGATTTCTCGCGACCGGCCGTGCTGACGCAGCGCAATCTCGCCGGCTTCTTCAACTGGAATGCCTACGAGCTCAAGGACCTGCTTGGGCGGCATCGCCGTCGAAGGCGGCATGGTCGTGCCCTACGGACTGGTCATGCCGCTCATGCTCGCGGACGACTGCGTCGGCGCCCACGGGAGTCCTGCGCGGGATTTCCACGCTACCGGATCGACGGCGGCCCGGTCGTGAATGCGCCCGACCGCCGGATCGCCTCGGCAATGCCCAGTTCACGTACCCCGCCGTGTTCGACGTCGATGCAGTTCGAAGGGCGCGCATTCATGGTGAGCGGCATTGCGCCGTCGCTGCTCTCGGACGGCAACGGCGACGGAAGGGTGACGGCGGTGGATGCAAAGCTGGCCGGCTACAGGGTGATTTCCAACGAGGTCGTGTTCAAGTTCCGCAAGTTCCACGGCGACCCCTGCGGGGTCGGCTTCAGCAAACGTGTTGCGCGGCGATCTCGACGGCAACGGGCGCGCGGTCAGCGGCTTCGTCTGCCCGCCCGGCCGGGACAGGTCAAGAAACCGCCGAATTGAACGTGGCCGGGCTCGTCAGAGGGCGGCGAGCAGTCGTGTCGCCTCCCGACGTGAAGGCTCGAGGTCGAAGCTCAGGCTGACCGGATCGGGCATCGCGCCAGCATCGCGCGCGAGCCGCCTTGCTTCGCGGGAGTCGCCACCGGCCGCGAGCGCTCGGGCGAGTCCGAGCCGGTAGATCTCGAACTCCTTGCCCGCGAGCTCGACGGCGGCACGCATGGACCGCGCCGCGGCCGTCGCATCGCCGCGCTCGAGCTGCACCAGCCCTTCGACGTAGTGCGCGGCCTTCAACGCCGCCGGTTGGGCCTGTCCGTCATCGCCCGCCATCGCGCGCAGCTCGCCCGCCGTGCGCAGCGCGGCATCGAGATCGCCGGCGGCGATCTCGGCCCGTGCCCGCGTCAGGAAAAATCGCGGCGCTGCGCCGACCGCTTTCGTGATCGCCTTCGCCGCGAGCGTGCGGGCAGCGACGGCATCGCCGGCGTCAAGCTTGCACAGGGCGCGGATCGTGAGCGCCCGACCGAGCGATATCTGTTCGGACACGAACTGCGGCTCGAGCCCGACGAGCAGGCTGTCCGCTTCCGCGCAGCGGCTCTCGGCGCGCAGCAGATCGGCCGCGTCGATCGCGGCAGTCGTGCGCGAGGCTGCGGCGACCGAGTCTGTCTGGGCAGTCTTGATCAGCATCTCGATGGCTCGCCCGGTTTGCCCCTGCAGCACGTCGATCTGCGCAATGCGCTGCGTGGCGTCGATGAACGCCGGGTCGAGCTCGAGCGCCTTCTGGTACGCGCGGCGCGCCTCGTCGAAGCGCCCTCGGAAGTACCGGGCATCGCCGTCGAGGAAATACGCATTGGGATTGTCCGGCGACAAGGCGAGGAACTTCGCGATCGGTTCATCGGCCTCATCGTAACGGCCGAGCTTCAGGCGGAGGTCGGCGACCGCGCTCCAGGCGACTTCGTCACCGGGATCCTGCGCGGCGAGGGTCTCCGCTTCGACCAGCGCCTCCTCGAACCGGTCTTCGTCGACGAGCACGTACAGGAGCAGCAGCCGCGCTTCCGATTCGTACGGATGGTCGTCCAGCAGCTCCCGATACTGACGCGCGGCGGCGGCGTAATCGCGCGCGAAGTAGCTCGCGCCGGCGTCGATGTATGCGCGCTCGCGGGCCGGCAGGCGGTAGGCGTCCTGCTGCGCCTGCCGCACGTGCTCGAGCGCGGCATCGGTGTCGCCAAGCGAGGCCAGCGCGTGCGCAAGGCGGTAGCGCGCCATCGCGAAGTCCGGCGCCTTCTGAACGGCGACCTCGAACCCGTGGCGCGCATCCGCGTAGTTGTAGCGCAGGAAATTCTCCATTCCGGCGACGAAGGCCTCATAGGCGGCCATGTTGCGTGTCGCGAAGTCCGCGGCGAAGACGTCGACCTTTTCCGTACCCGGCAGCCCGAGACTCTGCTTGACCAGCGAGGCGACCGCCGGCGAAACCGTCAGCACGGCATCGGGCTCGAGATTCTCGCGACGGTTGGCGCCGAGCTCGACGTTGCGCCGCAGGTCGGTGAGCCGCGACGTGACGGTGAGCCCGCCGGGCGTCCGCAGGATCTCTCCGGTCAGGACATGCGAGATGCCGCTGTCAGCGGCTGTCGGTAAAAAACCGGTCGAGGTCCGTCAGCGTCGCCGCTCATCCGCATCGTGCGAGCGGCGGAAACGACCGCGAGGTATCGCGATTGTGCGAGGTCGTCGCGTATCAGGTTGGCCAGGCCGCGGCCGGCCCAGTCGAGCTCCCGGCGCCCGGAAAGGTTCTCGAGCGGCAGGACGGCGACGACCGGCAATTCGTCCGGCCGTAGTTGTCGGGTGAACTCGCTCTCGCCACGCGTCGACAGGTCCGAGGTCCACAACCAGGCCGCGCCGCCGACGATCCCGGCCATGACGGGTGCCGCAACCAGGGGCCGCACCCACCAGCGCTGCGGCCGTGCGTGCGACGCCGGTATTGCACCGTCCGGCGGTGTGACATCGATGCCGCGCGGCGTGACGTCGAAGACCCAGGCGAGCACGATCGCGACGGGAAAGCCCGCGAACGCGGCGACGAGCAGGGCCCGCATGGCCCAGTCCGGGACACCGAAGGCGGGGAAGGCGATGGAGGCGGCCTGAACGATGACCCAGGCGACGACCGCGTAGATGGCGCCGGTGCGAACGATCTCGCGGCGCTTCAGGTCCTGCCAGAGCTGCTTGAGCCGGACGTGTCGGTCCACTGGAAGGTCCCGGTTCCCCGGTATCGGGTATTTTAGGCGTCGGCGATTGGCCAAAGTACCCGGAATCCGGCGCCCGTCACGCCGCAGGTCGCACGGGCGAGGGCAGCCAGACGCGCACGACCGCGCCCCCGCCCGGGCGGTTGCCCGCGTCGAGCGTGCCGCCGTGGGCCTCGACGATTTCCCGGCACAGGGTGAGTCCGAGCCCCGTTCCGCTGGCCTTGGTCGAATAGAACGGCAGCAAGGCGTTGGCGAGCACGTCCTCGCTCATGCCGGTGCCCCGATCGCCCAGCTCGAGCAGGACACCGCCGCGGTTCGACGCCACCGACAGGTGGATCGCGTCGGCTGGGGAGCCGGCCTCGTGCGAGTTCTTGATCAGGTTGAGCAGCACCTGCTGGAGCTGCGATTCGTCGAACCAGCCCGGCTCGTCCGGCAGCGCGCCCGAGACCTCGAACGGCGCGACCGTCCGCAGGCGCTCGATGAAGGGCGGCCAGCGCACCGCCGCGGGCCGGGGCCGCGGCAGCTTCGCGAACCGCGAGTAGCCCTCGACGAATCCGGCGAGGTGCGCCATGCGCTCCTCGATGGCGCCGAACACCCGCTTGAGCTGCGCCTCGTCCTGCGTGACCGCGAGCCGCTGCCCCGATTGCGCAAGCGACGCGATCGGCGCCACAGAGTTGTTGATCTCGTGGGCGATCACGCGGATCACGCGCTTCCAGGTCGCCAGTTCCCGCGCATTGAGCTCGCGGGTGAGCTGCTTCAGCAGGTACAGCCGATGCGGCTGGCCGTTGAGCAGGAAGCTGCGCTGCGAAAGGTGAAAGACCTGAGACTCGCCCCGGAAGTCCACCGTGAAGAGCGAATCGCGGTCCTGCGAGAATGCCGCACGCATCGCCGGCGGAACGTCGTCGAGCAGGCTCGCGAACGCCAGCCCCTCGAGCTTGCGGCCGTCGCCGAAGAGCTGGCGCGCCGCAAGGTTCGCGTACAGCACCGTGCCGTGCGCGTTCGTCAGCGCGAGCGCGAGCGGTGTGGCCTGTATCACGGTGTCGAGCAGCAGCTCGCGCTGGTACAGGTCCTGTCGTTGCGTGCGCAGCACCTGCCCGACGGAGTTGTAGGCGTCGACCAGCCGGCGCGTCGGCGATGGAGCAGCGGGCGGCGCGATGCTGACGCTGTAGTCCTCGTCGCGCAGGCTCGCGATGCCGTCGGCGACCGCGGAGACGATCCGGGATTCCTCCCCGAGGTCCCGTCGCAGCAGCCAGCCGAGCAGCACGTAGACCACGATCGCGCCGCCGGCCGCGGCCAGGCGCAGCACGGGCGGGACATCCGCGACCAGGCACGCGAGAACGGTAGCGGCACCCAGGGCCGCGAGCACGAGGGTGAGCTTGCCCGTCCGGGTCAGGGTCATCGAGTCTCGTCGTCGCCCGCTTGAATCCCCAGTTTTTCCATGCGTCGGTAGAGCGACTGGCGCGACAAGCCTAGCTCACGAGCGGCGCGGGCGACCACTCCCTCGGACCGCTCGAGGGCTGACTCGATCTCGTCGCGGCCCGGTTCGGGGACGGGGACAGCGCCGGTTTCCGACGACGACGGCAACATCAGCTCATCGCGCCCGATCCGCCGGTCGGCGGCCAGCAGGGCGGCGCGGCGCACGCTGTTCACGAGCTCGCGCACGTTGCCCGGCCACCCGTGCCTGAGCAGCGCACGCTCGGCATCCGCCGTGAACTCGAGGTCCGGCTCGAGGAAATGACGCGCGAGGGGAAGGATGTCGTCGCGACGCTCGGCGAGCGGGGGAATCGCGATCTCGATCACGTTCAAGCGGTAGTAGAGATCCTCGCGGAAGCGGCCCTGCCGGATCGCCTCGGGCAGTTGTGTGTTGGTCGCCGTGAGGATGCGCACCCGTACCCGGCGGGTCTGCGACGAGCCAAGCCGCTCGAATTCTCCGGTCTGCAGCACGCGCAGCAGCTTGGCCTGCCCGGCCATTGGCAGGTTGCCGATCTCGTCGAGGAACAGCGTCCCGCCGTCGGCGGCCTCGAAGCGGCCGGTGCGGCTGCGCGCCCCCGTGTACGCGCCGGCCTCCGCGCCGAAGAGCTCACTCTCCACCAGCTCGGCCGGCAGCGCGCCGACGTTCACTTTCACGTATGGGCCAGCACGCACACTCGAGTTCGCCTGGATCACGTCGGCGATGACTTCCTTGCCCGAGCCGTTCGGCCCCGTGATCAGTACGGGCACCGGCGCGCGCGCCACCTGCGTCGCCAACTGCAGTACGCCGTGCATGGCATCGCTGGCATACACCGCACCGCGCAGGTCGAACTTCGCGGCGAGCGCCGCGCGCGACTGCTCGCGCACGCTCCTGCGTCGTGCCTCCTCCTGGAGTGCCGCGCGCAGCTGCAGGAGGTTCCGCGCGGTCGTGACGAGCCGCGCGTTGTCCCAGGGCTTGGCGAGGTAGTCCGCCGCGCCGGCCTTGACCAGCTCGACCGCGGTCTCGAGGTTGGTCCAGGCCGTGAGCAGGACCACGGGCAGGTCCGGCTGGCGCGCACGGATCGCGCGGTAGAGCTCGACGCCCTCGGTGCCCGAGGTCGCCTCGCGCCGGAAGTTCATGTCCTGGATGACGAGGTCCACGTCGCCGCGGGCGAGGCGCGCAAGTCCGTCCGCGGGCGTGGCGGCACCCACGACCCGCGCGCCCTCGAGCGCGAGCAGCACGTCGAGCGCGGTGCGCACGGACTCGCTGTCGTCGATGACGAGTATTACGCGCCCGTGCATGTCTCCGGGTACGAGGCTCGCTGTCACAGGCTCCTAGACGGTTCGCGTGGCCACCGCGGGCGACACTCGTGCCGCGCGGCGTGCGGGCCACAGCGCAGCCAGGAGTCCGATCGCCCACAGGGCCGCCACGCCCGCGACGAGATAATAGAGCTTCAGCCGCGGCAGTTCGAACATCGAGGACAGCCAGTAGCCGAGCAGCAGGGCCAGCACGCAGCCCAGCAGCACGCCGGTCGTGGTAATGACCCAGTTCTCGACCAGGAAGTACCGCACGATGTCGAAGCGCCGTGCGCCGACCGCGCGGCGCGTGCCTATCTGCTTGGTGCGCGTGCTGACGTTGAACGCGGCGAGCCCGAAGATACCGAGCGCGCTGATCGCGAGCAGGAGGCCGACCACGACGCTCAGGTAAACCGTCATGGCCCGGTCGTCTGCGTAGCTCTTGGCCGCCAGCTCCTCGACCGATTCGACCTTGGTGATGATCCGGCCGTTGTCCATGCCCGCGAGTTTGTCTTCCGCAAGACGCATCAGCGCGTCGCGCCGGCCGGGCTCGGCGCGGACGAGATAGGACGCGAAGCGCTCGTGCGTAAGGACCGGGTGCAGCATGACGTTGTCGAGCTTGTCCCAGCCCACCCACGAGCCATGCATCCGGTCCAGTATTCCGACGATGCGCGCAGGTTGTCCGAGGCCGTCGTACAGCGTCTTGTCGAGCGCCGACCCGTCGGGGAAGAGTTCCTTCGCGAAGGCCCGGGTGACTATGACTTCCGAGACGAATGCGGACGAGTTATCGGGCAGCCGCCTCACGACGGACGCGTCGAAGTTGCGCCCCTCGGCGAGGCGGACGCCGAGCGTGTTGATGCCGTGCTCGTCGACCTCGTAGTAGTTGCCCTGCGCTTCGCGTCCCTTCTCCCCAGGCTCGGTGTAATACCCGCTCGACGAGCCGCTGCCAGACAGCGGAATCGAGTTGATGCGGGTCGCGTCGATCACGCCCGGCAGCGCCCGCAACACGTCGACGTCCTCGCGCATCGCAACCTCCGGATTGAAGCTGCTGCCTACCGGAGCGAAGAAGACGGCGAACGTGTCCGCGACGTTCAAGCCCGGGTCGCGTCCCATGTGCTCGAGACGCTGCGCGATGATGAAGAGCGAATTGACGACGATGGCGAGCGCCAGCGCGATCTGCAGCGCGACCAGGATTGCACCCGTCCGGTTGCGCCAGAGGGCCCGCATGATCGGTTGGAGTTCCATGTGTGCCCCCTACTGGGTCTTGAGATAGACGGCCGGCGAGGTGCGGCCGATCCGCCAGGCCGGATACAGGCCGGCGACGAAACCCGCCAGCAATGACAGGCCGAGCGTCAGCAGCACGACCGCCGGGTCGATCTGCGTCAACTGGTCGTAGCGATCGTAGTTGTCGCCGTAGATCAGGCGTATGCCGGCCAGCCCCGCGGCCGCGAGCAGCAGACCGAGCAGGCCGCCCGCGAGCCCCACCAGCAGGACTTCGGTCATGTGCTGGCGGATCACGTCCTTCCGGCTTGCGCCGAGCGCGCGCCGCAGGCCGGTGAGCGCCGCGCCGTTGAGGAACTTCGACAGCAGGAGCCCCACGACGTTGACCAGGCAGACCGCGAGGAAGAGCAGGGCGATGCCGATCAGGACGCGGTTGTCCTTCTTGACCACGCGGTTGAAGTCGAGCCAGGCATCGACATCGAACAGCCGGTTGTTGAGCGGCCGCGGAATGCGGCCCGCCGTCTTCTGGCCGCGAACGTAGTTGTCGACGAACCCCTGGTAGCGCTCGCGGGTGTCCCGGTCCGGCAGCTCGGCCCACATCTGGACCCAGACGCACTCCGAGTTGAGGAAATCCCGGAACGACTGGATCTGCTCGCTCTTCCAGCAGTTCGTGTTGCCGATGGCCGGAAGCTCGAGCGTCTCGCCCCAGAGAAACGGGATGAAGACGTCCTCGCCCTTCTGGAAGTTGCCGTTGTTGAGATCGTAGAACTTCGGCGCGGGCTCCCAGTCGTCGAGCACGCCGACCACGCGGAACTCGCTGTCGCCGAGCCGCACCGTGCGTCCGACGCTGTTCTCCCCGCCGAAGGCCTTCTCGTTCGATTCCTTGCTGAGCACGACCACCGGTTCCGGCCCGGCGTCGGCATCGGCGTTCCAGCCCGAGCCGTAGAGGAAGGGCGTCTCGAACATCGCGAAGAAGTCGCCGTGCGTGACGCGGATCAGCGACGCGGAACGCCTCGCGACCGGATTCCTGGGGATCCAGGACCCGCTCGGACTTGAACATCACCAGGCTCCGCGCGGGGATGTCCGAGGCTTTCAGCGCAGTCGCATCCCGGTAGGTGAGCTGCTCCGGAGGCATTTCGGGCTGCTTTTCGTTGGCCGGCTCCTCGGGATCCCAGCCGTCGATCGTGACCGCGTAGAGCCGGTCGCTCTTCCACGCGATCGGGTTGGTCGCCATCGCGTGGTAGACCGTGAAGGTGATCGTGCAGACGGCGATGCCGAGCGCCACGGCCAGGACCATCAAGGCCGAAAGCCCGGGGTGGCGTTTCAGGCTGAGGAGTGCGAGTCTCAGGTCATAGGCGAACATGGCGTCCTCCGTCTCAGGCGCGCGCTTGCGCTTCGAGCTGCACCTGCACGTGCGGGGCCTCGTACGGCTTGTAGTCGGTGATCTGACCGTCGATCACCTGCACGTTGCGATGCGCGCGCCGCGCGAGCTCCGGGTCGTGCGTGACCATGATGATGGTGGTGCCCATGCCGTTGATCTGCTCGAGCAGGTCCATGACCTGGCGCGCCATCAGCGAGTCGAGGTTGCCGGTGGGCTCGTCGGCCAGGAGCATCGCCGGGTCGCCCGCCAGCGCGCGGGCGATCGCGACGCGCTGCTGCTGCCCACCCGAAAGCTGCGACGGGTGGTGCCGGCTGCGCGAGGCGAGCCCGACCAGGTCGAGCGCTCTCCCGATTCGCTCGCGGCGTTCAGCGGCCGGCATGCGGCGGTAGCGCAGCGGCACCTCGACGTTGTCCCGCACGTCGAGGTCCGGGATCAGGTTGAAGCTCTGGAAGATGAAGCCGATCTTGCGGTTGCGTACCCGCGATCGCGCGTCGTCGTCGAGACGGCTCACGTCGTCGCTGTCGAGGCGGTAGCTGCCGCTGTCGAAGGTCTCGAGCAGTCCCGCGACGTTGAGCAAGGTCGTCTTGCCGGAACCCGACGGGCCCGTGACAGCCACGAACTCGCCCGGCTCGACGGTGAGGCTGAAGTCACGCAGCGCGTGCGTCTCGAGCAGCTCGGTGCGGTAGACCTTTCCGACGTTCTTCATTTCCAGCATGACTCATCCTCGGTTGATTTCTGTTCCCATCAGTCACTCAGGTGGACGCGCGCGGCGTCCTCGAAGCTGTCCGTGTCGGAGACGATGATCTGATCGCCCTCCGACAGGCCTTCCAGGATCTCGACCTCGCGTACGCTCGTCGCGCCGGAGCGGATCACGACTCGCTCGGCGACGTCGTCGCGCACGACGTAGGCCGACTGGCCGGCATCCGCCTCGTAGAACGCGCCGCGCTCAACCTTGAGCACGCCGTTGCGACGGTCCATGACGATGCGCACCGCGACGCGCTGGTTCTGGCGCAGGCCCTCGGGCACGGCCTTGCTGAATTTGACCCGCCCGCGGACCTCGTTCTGGGTGACCTCGGGCGAAAGGGCCGTCACCTCGCCGGGGTAGACCTTGCCCGCGTAGCTGATTTCCGCCGGCATGCCGATGCCGATCGAATCGGCGTAGGTCTCGGCGACGCGGAACTCGATCTCGAAGGCGGACAGGTCTACGACCGTCAGCAGCGGGGCGTCCTGCTGAACGGCCGCCTTCTGGTTCACCCCGAGACTGCCGACCATCCCGTCGACCGGTGAGCGGATCTTGAGATCGCCCACGCGGCGTTCGAGGTCGGCGACGAGCAATTGCTGACGCTCACGCTGCAATCGCCGGGTCTGGAGCTCGAACTCGAGCCCTTCCTTCTCGAGACCGCCGGTCTCGAGCGCGTGCTCGTGGGTCAACCGGGCGGCGTCGAGCTCGTCCCTCGCGCGCCGGTAGTCGCGCTCGCTGATCACCTGGCTCTGCCACGCGGCCTCGGCTCGCTGAAACTCGCGTTCCGCGGCCTTGATCGTCACGCCGGCGAGGTCGCTGGCCTGCCGGCTCTGAAGGATGCGGCGGCGCACGTCGATCTCCTGGCGCTTCAGGTCGAGCGTCAGGCTGTCGAGCGTCGCGCGCTCGCGCTCGAACTCGTTTCGCAGCGAGGGGCTGTCGATCGTCGCCAGCAGGTCACCGGCCTTGACGGTTGCGCCGGCCTTGACGTCCAGGGTCACGGTGCCGGGGGCGGGCGCATAGAGCGTCGGGCTCACGGCCGCGACGATCGTCGCCTGCGCCGTGAGGTCGCTCACGAAGTCGCCGCGCGTCACGGTGGCGATACGCACCCGCTCGCGTGCCACGGTTGCGTCCGAGGTGGCCCAGCCGCGCAGCCACCAGGCGCCGACGAGCAGGAGCAGCAGCGCGGCCGCGCCGACCCCGAGCAGGATGCGACGGCGGCGCTGCACGGTCGCGCCGGGGTCGAGCACGCGGTCCTGTGCCTCGGTCGAGCGCATCCTCACGCCGAGGCGGTCGGGGAACTTCCTGATCTGTGCAAGTGACATGGCCGGGCACCGGTCTGGGGCATGCGGAGAGGTGCACGTGGCGTGCCAGATCGGCCGGGCCCGACCAAGCTATTGACTCGCTTGAAGTTACCCGCGAATCAGGCGCGCGCGGCTGCGCCGCAAACTGTCCGGGCGCGGACAGCGGACGCATCACCGGACACTCGGACGCTATTCGCCGGGGCCCGCGGCGGAAATACTCCGCGAGTCGCCCGGCTGCGGTGGCCTGCTGCTCGCCGCCGCTCGGCCCGGGTGCCTCGCTGGGCCGCAGACCACGATCGAGGGTCGATGGCAGGGCTGAAGATTGGTGCCCCGCACATCTTGTCGGCGCACACCGCATCGGCGGCGGTGTCGCGGAATCGTCGAGGAGTCAGACTTAAGAGTGGTCCGCGACGTCTACCTGCGGCAGATGAGACGTCGTCGCGGCCCACGAGACACCCGGTCCAAACGCCGGCTCGCCGAGGCCGCTGTGGCCTCCGGCTCACTGATGCCGCAGTTGGCTCACGAGCCGACGTCTGGACGCGGTGTATCCCAGCCGCGACGAGGCTTCGGCGTGCGCAGGTAGACGTCGCGGACCACTCTGAGCGAAGGCCGCCTCGACGATTCCGCGATACCAGCGACCGTCCGGCGTGCGCCGACAAGACGTGCGGGGCACCAATCTTCAGCCCTGCAACGACCCTGACTCGTGGTGAGCGGCTGGGGATACACCGCGGCCGGGCGTCGGCGAGCAGCGGCCGGGCGGCGGCGAGCAGCGTGCCACCGGGCGGCGGCCAGCAGCCACCGCAGCCAGGGCGGCGGCGAGCAGCTACCACGACCGACCGGCGCGAGCAGCCGCCGCGTACGAGGAGAAAGCCGCCGGAGGCAGCGTCGATGGCGACCACATCCGGCCCGGTCCGGGAATACCGGGCCGCAGAGGATGACGCGAGCGCCCGCTGCCTCCGGCGTGGGAAGCTCAGCTGACCGGCGCCTCGGCTGCGCTTTCCTTATGCAGAGCCGTAAGCGCGGCGTTGTCGATGCTGTCAACGGCGGAATCGAGCGCATCGTCGACGCAGGCCTTGTGGGCGAAGATGCGCTGGACCTCTCGCACCCCGGAGATGTCGCCGCCACAGACGAGCCGGGCAGCAACCTTCAGGCGGCCGTACAAGATGCGCATGCCGGCGGGGTCGTCCAGGTCGAGACCGGCGTAGCTGACGGACATCGACGTCTCATCGTCGTCCGCGATGGCGTCGCCCTCGACGAGGATGTTCCCGGAATATGCGGCGAGGCTGAACGTGGAACCGAGCAGCCCGATCAGCAGCCCGCGGCTGAGTCTGATCCGGCGGGAAGTTGCAGTAGTCATTGTCCTCTCTCCTGATACCTGACGTGATGCGTGCGTTCCCGGTTCCACACATCGCCATTAGATGCCAGGTTGCGCGCGTCGGTTACTCGCTTCGGCGTGCCGGCACGACGACTCGCCGCGGCGAGGCGCCTCTGCCAGAATCGCGCACGGAACGCACGGACAAAAAGGGAATTCCCGTGACCACCAGCATCGGCATGATCGGCTTGGGGCGCATGGGCGGGAACATGAGCCGCCGCATCGCGCGCGCAGGATTCGAGGTGATCGCCTGGGATCGTGCGGCGGGGGCGCGCAGCGCCGTTGCGAGCGAGCCACGGCTGCGGACGGTCGAGACGCTGGAAGCGCTCGCGGCCGAACTGCCTGCACCGCGAGCCGTCTGGATGATGCTGCCGGCCGGCGAACCTACCGAGCAGGTACTGGAGCGCATGCAGACGCTGCTCAGCCAGGGCGACGTGATCGTCGACGGCGCAAACGCCTGGTACCGCGACAGTCAGCGCCGCGCATCACGTCTCGCCGCGCGGGGCCTGCAATTTGTCGATGTGGGCGTCTCCGGGGGCGTCTGGGGTCTCACGAATGGCTATGGCCTGATGGTGGGTGGGGCCGCCGGGGCGGTTGCGAGGATCGAGCCGTATCTCAAGGCCCTGGCGCCGGCGCCCGACCGCGGTTGGCTGCATTGCGGCCCGAGTGGCGCCGGTCATTACGCGAAGATGGTGCACAACGGGATCGAATACGCCCTGATGCAGGCCTATGCCGAAGGCTTTGCGCTGCTGCGGGCCAGGCAGGACCTGAATTTCGACGTGGCCGCCATCGCCGAGTCCTGGCGTCACGGAACCGTCATACGCTCGTGGCTGCTCGACCTGACCGCCGAATTCCTTGCCGAGGACGCCGAGCTCGCCTCGATTGCGCCTCGCGTGGCGGATTCCGGAGAGGGGCGCTGGACCACCATCGAGGCCGTGGAGCTCGGGGTTCCGACGCCCGTGATGACGCTTGCGTTGATGGAGCGCTTCTCGAGCCAGGACCGCGGCGACTATTCGAATCGCCTGCTCGCACGAATGCGGCAGGCCTTCGGAGGACACGCCGTCACGAAGGGCTGAGGCCGGGCGCCGCGGCGCGATCCGCGACGACGAGCGTGCCCAGCCGCTCGACCCGGTTGGCCGGGATGTCGGCGTCGCCGTCGATCAGCCTGCGAAGCGCGTCGGCCTTTTCCGGCCCGGTGACGAGCCACAGGCGTGCCCGTGCGCGCGACAACGGCGGACAGGTCAGTGTCATGCGTCGCGTGCCCTGGTACTCGCGCGATACGGCGACATCGCGATCGTCGATCTCGAGCACCGGATCGCCCGGGATGAGCGACGCGGTGTGGCCGTCAGCGCCGAGGCCGAGCTGCACCAGGTCCAGGCGGACCCCGCGGCCGCCGATCGCTACGAGCGTCGCCTCGTAGGCGCGCGCCGCGGCCTCGGGATCTGCCGTCTCCACCGGCATGTCGAGCAGGTTCTCCCGGGGCAGCGGCCCTTCGCGCACCAGCAGGCACTCGAGCTGTGTCAGGTTCCGCCGCTCGTCTCCGGCCGGCACGATGCGTTCGTCGACCTGTGCCACGTACACGTCGTGCCAGGGGAGCGTGTGCTTGCGCAGCATTTCGATCATCGATCCGGGAGTGCGGCCGCCGGAGAGCGCGATCAGCGCGCGGTTGCGCTCCTCTAGCGCGGCCTTGCAGGCACTCGCGATCTCGGACGCGGCGCGCCGCGCGGCGGCCTCGGAATCAGGCTCGATGATCAGGCGCACGCCGTGCCCTGCGCCGGCGGGTCGTACCAGCCGCCGTATCGTTCCACCATGCGAGCCGCCGACCCGGGCCCCCAGGTGCCGGGCTCGTAGGGTTCCGCCTGCGGCCCGCTCGCCAGCATGTGATCGACGATGCCCCAGGCGATCTCGACGGAATCCTGCCGCGCGAACAGGCTCGCATCGCCCTTCATGGCGTCGCCGAGCAGTCGCTCATAGGGTGTCATCTCGTCCGGCTGGGAGTTGCACGCGAAAAGCTCGATCTCGTGGCCGGCCATCGCCTCGCCTGCGGTCTTGACCCGCGCGCCGAGCGCGATCGCGACGCGGTCGGGGCCGAGCCGGAACCTCAGGTAGTTGGCGCGCATCGGCAGGGGCTCGTCGAACAGGCGCTGCGGAGGCTTTCGGAACGTCGCCATGACCTCGGTCGCGGTGACCGGCAGGCGCTTGCCGGTGCGGACGAAGAATGGCACGTCGGCCCACCGCCAGGAGTCGATGTCGAAGCGCAGCGCCGCGAAGGTCTCGACGTCGGAGCCGGGATCGACTCCATCCTCCGAGCGATAGCCGCGATACTGGCCGCGGGCGACGTCGCGTCGGTCGGCCGGGCGGACGGCGCGCAGCACCTTGGCTCTTTCGTCGCGTATCGCCTCGGCGCCCATGTCCACCGGCGGCTCCATCGCCAGGATCGACAGCACCTGCAGCAGGTGGTTCTGCACCACGTCGCGGATCGCGCCGAGCTCCTCGTACAGCCGTCCGCGTCCCTCGACGCCGAAGCTCTCGGCCATCGTGATCTGCACGTGGTCGACGAAGTTCCGGTTCCACACGGGCTCGACGAAGGAATTGGCGAACCGGAAGTAGAGCAGGTTCTGCACGGGCTCCTTGCCGAGGAAGTGATCGATGCGGAAGATCGCGTCCTCGGGGAACACCTCGCGCAGCGCGCGGTTGAGTGTCCGCGCACTCGACAGGTCGCGCCCGAGCGGCTTCTCGACGACGACGCGCGCTCCCGATGCGCAGCCCGAGCTGCCCAGCTTGCGGGCCACGACCGAGAACAGGCTCGGCGGGATAGCGAGATAGTGCACGGGACTGCGCGCCGCGCCGAGTGCCTTGCGAAGCGCGGCGAACGTCGCGTCGTCGTTGTAGTCGCCCTCGACCATCACGAGCTTTCCCTCGAGCCGCCGCAGTGCATCGGCGTCCACGGACGTGTCGTGCCGCTCGAGGCTGTCGTGCATCCGTGCGAGCAGCGCATCCCGACTTGCGCTGCGCGCGACGCCGACGACCGTCGGCGGAAGTCGGCCCCGGCGCTCGAGGTTCTCGAGCGCGGGAAAGATCTTCTTGAAGGCGAGGTCGCCGCTGATTCCAAAGACCACGAGTGCGTCGGCTTGCCCGGCATTCATGTCAGAACCCGACCGGCGTCAGTCGACTGCGCGAGGCAGGTGCCGGGCCAGAGCCTGCGCCAGCGTCGCCGGGTCGATGGGCTTGTTCAGCAGGTCCCGGACGCCGGCGTGTTCCAGGTCGCGCTCCTGAAGGTCGTCGCTGTACCCGGTGTACAGGATGACCGGCAGCTCGGGTCGGATGGCGTGCAGCGCACACGCCAGTTCGAGCCCGGTCATGCGTGGCATCGACTGGTCGGTGATGACGAGGTCGTATCGCTGCGGGTTCCGCTCGAGAAGCTCGATCGCTTCCTGCGGGCGCAGGACCGAGGCGGCTTCGAGCCCCCACCCGTCGAGCAGCTCGCGCATGAACGCGCCGACGGACGCCTCGTCGTCGACGACGAGCACCGAACCACGCAAGGCGCCGGGCTTCGCGCCTGGCGTGTGGCCGCCCGCCGGCGCCGCCGATGCGACCGCGGCATCCGGCAGGGCAGGAAACAGGACGTGGAAGCCTGTGCCCGCGCCCGGTGCGCTGTCGACCAGCACGTGACCGCCATGCTCGTGCACGATGCCGTGCACGATCGCGAGGCCCATGCCCGATCCCTTGCGCGCTTCCTTGGTCGAGAAGAAGGGCTCGAAGATTCGTTCGGCGACCTCACGCGTCATTCCCGGACCCTCGTCCGCGACGGTGACCTCCACGTACTCGCCGCAGACCTCGCGCCGGCAGGAGGTGCAGACGGCGGCGTCGAGACTGCGCGCGCGCACGCTTATGCGCAGCGTCCCCGTGCCTTCCAGCGCGTCGCGCGCGTTGATGCAGAGGTTGAGAAGGACCTGCTCGAGCTGCAGCGGGTCGAGGCTTGCCGCTGGGCACCCGGGATCGACGTCGGCAGCGATTTCCATCTCCCGCGGCAGGGAGGATCGCAGCAGGGGCAGCGACTCGCGGACCAGCGATGCCACCGACACCGGGCGCGGAGCGCCCCGCTGGCCGCGGCTGAACATCAGCATCTGCTGGATCAGGTCCCGCGCCCGCTCGCACGAACGGTGCGCCTGCTGGAGGTAGCCGGCCAGTCGCCCGTCGCCGGTCCCGGACTGCCTCTCGGTCGCAAGCACGATGTAACCCATGATGCTCGTGAGCAGGTTGTTGAAGTCGTGCGCGATGCCGCCCGTGAGCTGCCCGATCGCCTCCATCTTCTGCGCCTGGCGGAGCTGGCCTTCGAGCCGCACGCGGCGGGCCTCGGCGTCCTTGCGTTCCGTGACTTCCTGGACGAACGCGAGGACACGCGGCCTGCCGCAGATCTGCGCGCTCTTGAGGCACACCTCGTCCCAGTGCAGGCTGCCGTCCTTGTTGCGGCGGTGCCATTCGAAGCGCACGACGCCCTCGCGCCGCGCGCGATCGATCATCGCCGCGGCGAGCGTCCCGTCGTAGGGCGGCACGCCCGAGCCGAGCTCGGCGGGCGTGAGCTGCATGATCTCCGCAGGCGTGTACCCGTACGCGCGGCAGGCCGCCGAATTGACGTCGACGATCGCGCCCGTGTCCCAGTCGTGAACGAAGATCGCGTCTTCGCTCGCCTCGAAGATCGCCCTGTAGCTCGCCTCCGATTCAAGCAGCGCCGCCTTCGCCTCGCTGCGCTCGAGTTCTGCCGCGGCGCGGACCGCGAAGATCTTCAGCACGGACTCGATGAACTCCGGGCGCTCCAGCGGCCGCCGGGCGATGATCGAGATGAGTCCGAGCGGCTTGCCGTGCGAATCTGTGAGCGGATAACCGGCGTAGCTCTCCAGCCTCTGCTCACGGATGAGAAAATCCATCGGGAACGTGTCCGTGAGCCGCGACGGGTAGATGCGGAACTCGCGGGCGACGACCGTTTCGCAAGGCGAGTCCGCGAGCGGATACGAGAAGTTCTCACGTACCGCGGCGTTCAAGTAGAGCGCCCGCATCGAAAGCTGCCCGGGGTCAGACGGTGACGGCGTCGCGACGAACGCGCCGTCGACGTCGAGGATCTCCGCGAGGTATCGCACGAGCTCGCGGAACAGCGACTCGTCCTCGGCGCTCGAGACGGCGAACGCCGCGGTGCGGAGCGCCTCCTCGACACGCTTGCGTTCGGTGATGTCGGTCGCCATCCCGCACACGGCGTAGGCGTGTCCGTCGGCATCGAGGAGTGGAAACTTCGAGGTGAGAAACGTCCGGCCCTCAGGCCCGAGCTGCGCAGACTCCTCGAACGCAAGCGAACGCCCCTCGTTCAGCACGCGCAGGTCGTTGTGGCGCAGGCGTGCCGCCACGTCCGATGGAAAGATCTCGAAATCCGTGCGACCGATGACGGCTTCGGCCGGGTGGCCGGCGACCCGCTCGAACTCACGGTTCACGAACAGGTAGCGCCCGTCCCGGTCCTTGGCGAAGACCACGGACGACGCGTTGTCGAGGATCTGCTGCAGCCGTGCCTGGGTCTCCTCGAGCGCCCGCTGCGTCGAGTGCAGCACGCCCCCGTCGAGCGCGTCACCGTCCCGGCACTCGTCCCGGGAAACCGTCATGCGCCGGGCGTCCTGCATCGCATGCGCCGCAGTATAGGCAGCCGGGCGGAGCGCGCGGTCAACTGTTACTCGGCTGAAACACGCCGGTTCCGACGCGACCGCTCAGCCCGCCGCCGGCACGAACATGTAGCCGACGTTGCGCACGGTGCGGATCACCTGGGGCCGCTCGGGGTCCTGCTCGATCTTGCGCCGCAGCCTCGCAATGCGGATGTCGATCGACCGGTCGTAGGGCTCCCATTCGCGGTCATGCGTGAGCGTCAGGATGCGATCACGCGACAGGGCCTTGCCCGGGTTCTCCGCGAAGACCTTGAGCAGGTCGAACTCCATGCTCGTGATCGGTATCTCGAGGCCGCCGGCATCGAACAGCTGGTGCGCGGCGAGATCGAGCTGACAGCTTCCGAAGCGCATGCGTCGACCCGCGTCGCCCTGCGGCGCGCCAGCGGCGGGCCTGGCCTGCATGCGTCGCATCACGCTCTTGACCCGCGCAAGCAGCTCGCGCGGGTCGAAGGGCTTCGCCACGTAGTCGTCCGCGCCGACTTCGAGACCCACGATGCGGTCCACGACACCGCCGGCGCCGGTGACCATGATGATGCCGACGTCGTATCGCTCGCGGAGATACCGGGCGAGCGTCAGCCCGTCCTCGCCGGGCAGCCTGAGGTCGAGCAGGACGACGTCCGGCGGTTCGCGCTCGAGCTCGGCGCGCATCGCGGTGCCATCCTCCGCCTGCAGCGTGCGATAGCCGTGTGTCGCCAGGTACTCCGCGAGCATCTCCCGCGCGGATCGATCGTCGTCGACGATCAGCACACTCCCGGCCCGCGACATTGCATGCCCCCCGGCATTGCCTCGTTCCGCCGATTATACCGGGAGCAGGCAACAGGCCCGCGCACGCCGGGTCCGGCGTTACACGCCGTTACAAAACAAGACACCGCGGAAATCCTGCCGTTACCGGGCGCGGCTAGCGTGGACGACAGGCTGAACCACCCGGCGTCCAGCGCCGAACGAACACTGGGAGATGTCAAATGCAAGCTGCAATGCTCAAGCCCGAAGAAGCCACCGTTGACGACCGCGGGGGCGCACCGGCCGCCGAAACGGCCCGATATGCGCGGGCCATCAAGGCGTCGAAGCGGGTCCGCTGGGACATCGACGCCGACGTGATCCGCGGGCGCCAGTTCGACTTCACGCAGAAGTTCCTGCCCGACGGGCTGTCGATGGTCGAATCGATCGACTTCCTGGACGAGGGCGAGCGACGGAGCCTGAGCCAGGTTCAGGGCCGCACCTACGCCTACGTATTCGGGCTCGTTGAGCGATTCATAGGCGCCAAGGTGCTCCAGCTGTCCGGGCAGCACTGGCTGGGCGACCAGGTTGCGCTCGAGGCGCTGGTCCGTTTCAGCGACGAGGAGCTGAAGCACCAGGAGCTGTTCCGGCGCATCGAGGCGATGATCGGCGCGGGCATGCCGGCGGGATACGCGCAGGTCGCCGATGCGAACGACGTCGCGCGGTCCGTGCTGGCCGCGAGCAACTGGTCCGTGCTGGCGCTGACCTGCAGCATCGAACTTTTCACGCAGGCGCATTACCAGCAAAGCATCGAGCCGGACACGAACCTGTCGCCCCTGTGGAAGGACGTGTTCAGGTTCCACTGGATGGAGGAAGTGCAGCACGCGATGCTCGACGAGCTCGAGTGGGTGCGGGAGGACCGCCGCCTCACGCCGGCCCAGAAGGACCGAGCGGTCGACGACCTGATCGCGCTGGTGGCCGCCGTCGACGGGATCCTGCAGGCGCAGGCGACGGCCGACACGGGGTACTTTGCGCGCATCGCCGCGCGCTCGTTCAGCCCCGCGCAGACCGCGGCGATCCGCTCGACGGTCCTTCGGGCGTATCGCTGGCAGTACATCGTCTCGGGTGTGCAGCACCCGCACTTCGGCAGGCTGCTCACCGCGATGACGACCGAGTCGCAGATGCAGCGTATCCAGTCGGCGCTCGCACCCATCGTCAACGGCTGACGTCGAGATCCGGGAGCAATTCGGAGCAGGTCATGAAGAGCAGATCATCATTCAGCAGCTACGCTGCCTGCCTCGTCGGCGGACTCGTGGCGGTCGTCGTGATGGCGGCAATGGCGCTGCTGCATGCCGTGTCGAGAATGCAGCTCGTGACATGAGCGCGTGACGGGGCGGGGCGGGACCCCGCCCCGCTGCTAGCATACGGGCATGATCCCGCAGTGGTTCACGCTCGCATACACCGTGTTCGTGCTGATCGTGGTCGCCATCTGGCTGCGATACTACGGCTGGCGCAACCTGCTCTGGTTCTCGGACATCGCCTTGATCGGGGCCGTCCCCGCCCTCTGGCTAAGGGACGCAAGGATCGCGAGCGTGCTGGCGGTCGCGGTGTTGCTGCCCGAGATGCTCTGGAACGTCGACCTGGCCGGCCGGCTGCTGCTCGGACGGCGGATAAGCGGGCTCACGGACTACATGTTCGAGAAGGACCGTCCGCTGATCCTGCGGCGATTGTCCCTCTTTCACGTCCCGCTGCCGCTCGTGCTCCTGTGGCTGCTCGCGGCCTACGGATACGCGGAGCGGATCGCCCTGCCGGGCGCAATCATGCTCGCGGCGCTCGTGCTGCCATTGAGCCGCGCCGTGAGCAGCCCCGAGAAGAACATCAACTGGGCCTGGGGTCTGGGCCCGGTCCAGAGCCGGCTTGCGGCGCCTGCTTACATCGCATTGCTCTTCCTGGGCTTCGTGGTGCTGGTGTTCGTCCCGACGCACGCGATCCTGCGCAACACCTTCGATTGATCCGGGGTTGCGCTCGCCCGCCCCGGCTCTGTTAAGATTGCCCCAGCATCAAGAACGGGGCATGGGCCCCGGCCAACCTGCCTTCCCGGGCAAGGTGGCGAGCGCCGCGAGGCGCGATGCGGCCGGCCGGCAACGAAACGGGTGCAAACATGAATGCGGTTGTGATCGATCTGAATCATGGCGGCGCCGTCGCGCCGTCTCGATCGGGCCAGGCGGAACCCCGCGCAGCCGTCGCTGCGTGGACGCCGCTCTCCGTGCAGCTGATCGACTACTGGCGCGAGCAGCTCGCGCGACCGGTCGCCGAGCGCCGGCGGGAACTCGACGTCGTCCTTGCGCGCATCCGGTCGGGGTTCGCCGCGGGCTCGGCGCTCCTGCCGTTCGCGCTCGGGGACACCGACCGGGAAATCGTCTTTCGCGCCACGGTCGCGTACGTCGGCGGGCCTTCGGCACACGACGCGAACTCGCCCGCAGCAGCCGAGGATGCGGTCGAATGGGTGCGCCGGGGGCTGGCACTCAATCGTGCTGCGGTGTTCGCCGCGCTGCTTTCGCTCGGCGACGAGCGCGTGATCGAGCAGTTGCAGCCGCTGCGGCTCGTGCTTTCCGACGCCGAAATCGATGCCGTGCGGGCAGGATTGGACACCGAGCTGCCCGCGCCCGCGCGGGAGTTCATGCACTCATGGAACGAGCTGCGCGGATTCCCGTTGCGCTGACCGGATTCGCGTCACCTGCTCACTCCTGCCAGTAGAAGGGCGCGAGCCGGCGCTCGCCGGTTACTTTCTCGGCAAGCGTGCCGCCCTCGTAGATGCGGCCATTCAGTACGACGTACGCGATGTCATCCGTGACACGGATGTCATCCAGCGGATTTCCGTCCAGGATGAGCAGGTCGGCGAGCTTGCCGGCCTCGATCGAGCCGACGTCGCGATCCAGGCCCATGTAGCGCGACGGGTTGATGGTCGCGGCCCGCAACGCCTGCAATGGCGACATTCCGCCGAGGACGAAGCCCCACATCTCCCAGTGGGAGCCCAGCCCCTCGCGCTGGCCATGCGCGCCGATGTTGACGAACACGCCCCGCTCCATCAATCGCTTCGCGTTCGCGGCCGAATCGCGGAAGGGCTGATAGTCGCTTTGCGGCGCCATCTTCCGGCGCACCGATCGTGGCTGCAGCACGTGCGGCGGCACGTACTTCGACAGGATCGGATGCTGCCACACGTCGGTGTCCTGGTAGAACCAGTTCTCGCTGCCCGGGCCGCCGAACGTCACGACGAGCGTCGGCGTGTAGCCGACGCCCGTTGCGGGCCAGTACTGCATGACATCGTCGTAGAAGCGCTCGGGCGGCAGGTTGTGTTCGAGCCCCGTGTTGCCGTCCGCGATGATGTTCATGTCCATGTGATACAGCGAGCCACCTTCGGCGACGACCATCAGGCCGGCCTCGCGGGCCGCGGTCACGACCATCTGGCGCTGCTCGCGGCGCGGCTGGTTGTAGTTCTTGATCGAAATGGCGCCCTGGGCCTTCAGTCGCTGCACGTGGTGTCGCGCGTCCTCGAGCTTCTCGATGCCCGCGAAATACTCGGAGTGGGCACCGTAGACGACCTCGCCGGTCGAGAAGATCCGCGGCGCGAGGATCCTGCCGACGCGCTGATACTCCGAGGCCGCGAAGATCTCGCTCGCCTGGTTGGAAGGATCATGAACCGTCGTCACACCGAGCGCGAGATGCGCGAGCGCGAGCCAGTTCTGCTGCGGCACGATGTCGTTCACTCCCTGGATACCGTGCGCGTGGATGTCGACGATTCCCGGCATGATCGTGCGTCCGGCCAGGTCGAGGCGCTCTGCCTCGGCGGGGATCTGCACCACGTCGGAGGGGCCGACCGCCGCGATGCGGTTGTCGCGGATGATCACGACGCCGCGCTCGATGACCTGGTCGCTGCCGTTCATCGTGACGATCCGCGCCCCGGTCAGCGCTACTACGCCCGTCGGCTTGTCCGCGGGTCGCATCATCCCGAGGTCGGCGACCTGGCGGCCGTGCGTGTGGGCGCCGCTCTCATTCTCCTCATCGTTGCCGTTGGTGCGTGATTGCGGCGAGAACAGCTCGGCCATGTCGGCCTGGAACAGCGCCGGCCCGAGGGTCCACGTCAGCGTGTCACCGTCGATCCAGCTCGGATAGCTGCCGCCGATCTCGCTCGCGCGGCGCAACGGCAACGACTTCGCCTTCGGCGACAGCTCGAGCTGTCCGGCCGGCGGCATGGGCACGACGTGCACCTGATAGTCTTCCCCGAACGCGAGCCACTCGCCGCTCGGAGATACCTCCAGGCGCGTCGCATAATGCGAGCGCGCATGCACACGCCGGTCCTTGCCGTTCGTGTCGACGCTGATCAATTCGTGCGCCGGTTCCGTCTCTTTCGCCGGCTTGGCATCGAACGTGTAGAAGATGCGCTCGCCCGACGCGCCGAAATGCGCGTTGCGTCCTTCGTCCGTGAGGCGCCGCATCGGTCCACCCGCCGCAGCAATCGAGTAGATGCCCGGATCGCTCGACCAGAGCGGGGTGGTCAGGCTGCCGCCGCTCGTCCGTTCGAACACGATCGTGGTGCCGTCGGGGCTGAAGCGCGGATGCAGATAGTGGCCGGGTTCGCGCGTGACGACGCGCGAACGACCACCGTTGCCATCGACGACATGAATCTGGCCCAGCCCCGCGTCGGTCCAGCGCACGTACACGATCCGCTTGCCGTCGCGCGACCATGACGGAAACAACTCGAACGCGTCCGATTCGTCGTTCGTGAGCGCACGCGCCTCGCCGCCCGTCGTGTTTCGCAGCCACAGGCGCCCGAGCGATTCAAAGACGACGCGGCGGGCATCCGGGGAGACGGTCGCGAAGCGGACCATTCGCGTCTGCACCTGGTCGGGTGCGACGGCGACCTCGAAGCGCGGCGGCGCGATCGAGGCGCGGGTACCCGTGACATGAAACGCGACCTCGCGCACCGAACCCGAGTCGATGTCGAGCCGCCGGATCGAGCCGCCCGCCCAGAACAGGAGACTCCGGCTGTCGGGGGTCCAGTCCATGTTCGGGTACACGCCGTGGACGGCCCAGGTCTCCTGCATGTCCCGGTCGAGTGCGGTGTACAACGGCCGCTCCTCGCCCGAGCGCAGGTCCTTCACGAACAGCGCGGTCTCCAGCGAGTCGGATGTGCGCAGGCGGCGCACGAAGGCGAGGTAGCGTCCGTCGGGCGACGGCGTGGGACGTACGGCGCCGCCGGGTCCGGCAACGGCGACTTCGACTTCGCCGCTGTCGAGCGCGTAGCGGCGGATGTTGAATACTTCGGCGTTGACATCCTGGGCGTACTCAAACGTGTCGCCCGGCGTGCTGTTCTGGGTGAAGTACAGGTAGCGTCCGTCTGCCGAGAACGCAGGCTCGCCCAGCTCCTTCTGGTACTCCTCGCTCGGTCGCTTGACGACCTGTACGCCTTCGCCGCCCTCGAGGCTGTAGAGCCAGATCTCGCCCGTGCCGAGCGAGCGTCGGGTCGTGAAGTGCTTGCGGCCGGCGAGATAGCGTCCGTTCGGGTGCCAGGCGGGACTGTTGAGCAGGCGAAAGTCTTCCTTC
Organism: uncultured Gammaproteobacteria bacterium; assembly: GCA_963834855.1. GTDB lineage: Bacteria > Pseudomonadota > Gammaproteobacteria > Steroidobacterales > Steroidobacteraceae > DATJKD01. The sequence continues at coordinate 162,309 of CAWIDH010000017.1, forward strand.
GTGACCTGCCGCGGCGCCCCGCCGTCCGCGTTCATCACCCACAGGTTGTCGCCGCCCCCGCGGTCGGAAGTGAACGCGATCTGGGTGCCGTCGGGGGAATAACGTGGCTGCATGTCCCACGCCATCCCCGACGTGAGCGCACGTGCTTCCCCGCCGCCGATCGGCAGCTCGTAGATGTCGCCAAGCAGGTCGAACAGCACTCGCCGTCCGTCCGGGCTGACGTCGACGCTCATCCACGTCCCGGAGCGCACGTCCAGCGGGATCTCGCGGCGCTCACCGGGCGGTGCGCTCACATCCCATTCGCTCTTCTTCTCGTCCTCCGCCGCGACCGCGGCCAGGCTCAGGAGCACGAACGGAAGCAGGATCCGTGAGGACATGCGCAGACCCATACCGGAGGCGGAGCGAGACGCCAGCGCGGTCAATTCATCAGGCGCCGGGCCAGGTACGTGAACTCGAGCGCCTGGCGCTTGGCGCGCTCGCGCAGATTCGCCGCAGCGGAGTGTCCGCCGTCGATGTTCTCGTAGTAGAGATAGGGCATGCCGAGCTCCTCCATCCTGGCGGCGAACTTTCGGGCATGACCGGGATGGACGCGATCGTCCTTCGTCGAGGTGACGAAGAACGGCATCGGGAAATCGCCGCGCTTCCTGAGGTTGTGATACGGGGAGAGACGCTCGAGCCACGCGCGCTCCTCGGGTACGTCGGGCGAGCCGTACTCGTCGACCCACGAAGCGCCCGCGAGCAAGTGGTGGTAGCGCAGCATGTCGAGGAGTGGAACCTGCACGACTACTGCGCCGAACAGCTCCGGTCGCTGCGTGAGCATCGCTCCCATCAGGAGCCCGCCGTTCGACCCGCCCTGAATGCCAAGACGGGGAGGCGAGGTGATGCGGCGCCGGACGAGGTCTTCCGCGACGGCGATGAAATCGTCGTAGATCACCTGCCGGTGTGTCTTCAGCCCCGCCTGATGCCACCCGGGGCCGAACTCGCCGCCCCCGCGGATGTTGGCGAGGACGTAGACCCCACCCTGTTCGAGCCACAGCTGGCCCACTGCCGCCGAGTAGGTCGGCAACATCGACACCTGGAAGCCGCCGTACCCGTACAGGAGCGTCGGTGCCGTGCCGTCCGGGGTGAAGTCCTTCGCATGAACGACGAAGTACGGTATCCGGGTGCCGTCGCGCGAGCCCGCCTCGAACTGCTCGACGACGTAGCGACTACCGTCGAATTTAGCCGGCAGGCTCTTGATCGCCTCGGCACGATTCGCCCCGACCTCGAGCGCGTAGAGGGTCGTGGGCTGCAGGAAATCCTCGTACTTCACGAACGCCGTGTCGTCCGCGGGGTCGGCGGTTGCCAGCGTTACCGAGCCGCTCTCCGGCAATGGCACGCGTTGGCTCGTCCAGCGGCCGTCACCGAAGGTGAAGCGCAGCACGCGCCCCCGGACGTTGGAGTAACTGGCAACCAGCAGGCCCGAACGGGTTGCGGCAACCTGCTCGATCGACTCGCGCGGACCCGGCTCGAGTACCGGGCGTACGGCGGGCGCGGCGCGCGCGAGATCCGCGACGGGCACGGACAGGAGCGTGCCGCTCTTCCACTGGCGACCGGGAAGCGCCCAGTCCTGCTCGATGGTGAAGACCAGCTCCCCGCGATGCACGGCACGGAGCGTCGCCTTTGCGGGCACGTTGATGCGCTCGGGCGCGCCGCGCACAGGAAGTACGAAATAGCTCGCGGTGAAGAAGGTATCCGCCTCGGCGATGCCGAGGAGCCGCTCGCCATCGCCTTCGAGACTGAGTGGAAACACCCCGACGTCCTGCACCTGGCCACGATGCACTTCCTGCGCCGATGACAGAGGCTGGCCGCGTTTCCATTCCTTGACGATGAAGGGGTAACCGGACGTGGTGAGCGACTCTCCACCCCAGTCGGTTGCCACGATGAGCGTGTCGGCGTCCTTCCACTCCACGGCGGACTTCGCCTCGGGCAGGACGAAACCGCCGTCTACGAAGCCGCGCGCTTCCACGTCGAACTCGCGGTAGACGCTCGCATCCTTGCCCCCGTCTGAGAGCTCGATGAGGCACTGCCGTCCCTGCGGTGGCAGGCAGATCACGCCCTTGAAAACCCAGTTGGCGTCCTCCCGCTTCGCGAGCGCATCGACGTCGAGCAGCGGCTCCCAGTCGGGCGCAGGTTTGCGGTAGGAATCGAGCCGCGCGCGCCGCCACAGGCCGCGCACGTTCACGTCGTCCTGCCAGAAGTTGTAGACCCAACCGTTGCGCAGCGTGCCCAGGGGAATGCGGCTCTTGTCCTCGGCTATCGCGAGCGCGGCCCGATGGAAGCGGTCGTACCGCGGATCCCGCGTGAGCTCGCCGAGCGAGCGCTCGTTCTGCGCCCGCACCCAGCTCAGCGCGCGCTCGCCCTCGATCTCCTCGAGCCAGAGATACGGGTCGGCGGAGGACTGCGTGGTCGACATGGCTGGAGCTGCTGGAAGCGATGCAATGAAGGTCAGGACCAGGAGGGCGCGGATTCTCATGCAGGGGATCACTCGAAGCGAAGCGAGGCGCGAATTCTAGCGATATCCGTGCCGTCCAGCGTGATCGGATGGCGCGCCGGTCGCTCGCGCGCGGCATCGACCGACGGCGGGCGAACGGTGCCAAGCCATGACGAGACGTCGCGCGGCTTGCGGGCATCCAGCCAGCTGAAGACGATGCTGTGCCAGGCGACGCGTTGAACATATGCGCGGGTTTCGTTGTACGGGATGTTCTCGACCCAGATATCGTTTTCCATCGCGGTCCCGGGAAGCCAGCGCAGGACGGCGCCCGGACCGGCGTTGTACGCGGCAGTGGCGAGCAGTGTCTGCCCGTCGAATCGATCGAGGAGGCTTCGCAGCTCGCCGGCGCCGATCGGCACGTTGAACGACGGCACGAGGAGCTCCGCCCGGCCCGGCACCTTGAGTCCCCAGCGCCGCGCCGCGCGCCGCGCAGTCGAGGGAAGCAGCTGCATCAGCCCCAGGGCGCCGGCGCTGGACCCTGCGTCCGCGCGATACAGGCTTTCCTGCCGCATCACGGCGTAGACCAGTTCCGGGGGCAGCCGGGTGAGGTGCACCGCAGCGCGCACCTCGTCGTCGTACGGCTGCGGGTAGAGCAGGGGATAGTCGTTGAAGAGCGACTGCTGCGCTGCCGCTGCGATCGCCTGGTGGTGCCATCCCCAGCGGTTTGCCAGCCCGACCGCCTGGATCCGATCGGATGGCGCGAGTGCGTCGTAGGCTTCGCGCCATTCCGTCCCTGCCTCGGCGGCGAGACCGCAGAGGAGCAGTTCGCGGGTGCGCAGGAACGCTGGCTCGGCCGCCAGCCGATCGATCTCGTCGGAATCAAGCGGCAGGGGCTGCAGCGTCGGCGTAATGGGCTTGCCCAGCCGGGCCGCGGCCAGTGCTGCGTACCAGTTGTCCGTCGGCACGACGGCCGCGTAACCCTCTTGCGCCGCGGCCACATCACCGGTCGCCTCGCGGGCGCGCGCCAGCCAGTACCGCCAGCGATTCTGCCCGCGCAAGGCCTCGGGCATCGCGTCGATCGCCCGCGTGACGCGCGGCCAATCGGCCGTCCAGAGCGCCGAGCGAACATGCCACTCGTGCGCGATTTCGTCGAAGTCGTCGGCGTGAACCCGCGCGAAGTAGTCGAGGGCGCCGGGGGTGCGGCTCCATGCGAGCGCGAGGGCGGTCGCGAGCGCGAACGGGCTCGCGTCGCGTTCGCTCAAGTCACGCGCACTGACGAGCTCCGAATATCTCGACGCCGCAAGCTCCGGCTCGCGGCGGGCGAGCAGCGTCCATCCGGCCAGGAGCGCCTCCGTGTCGACGCGCCTCCCGGGATTGTCGATCAGGTCGTCGATCGATTTCTCCGGTCGCTCGATCAGCGAGGCCCACTGCAGCAGCGGCGCCGCCGTCGAGGCCGGCAGCGACTTTGCAAGATAGCGCGCGAGCTGCGCTTCGCCGTCGGCGAGCGCCAGCCGCGCGCGCTGTTCGACGAGGTCGGCGGTCAGTGCCTTGCGCGAGCGCAGCCAGTCGAATGCGGGGTCGCAGGCATCCGGCACGCTGCTCGGCGTGAGCCAGACTTCGGCGATGTCGCGTTCGAGATCCGCGCTGCGATCGAGTGCGGCCCGCGCCGCGAGCGCATGGCAGCGCAGCGTGACTGACCCGTCGGGTTCGTCGAGGTAGTAGGCGAGATACGTTTCCCAGCGCCTGCGACGCGCCAGGTCCTCGAGCCACGCACCGCGCAGGCTTCGCGTGTGGGGAGCATTGCCGTGCTCGTCGAGGAATGCGCCGATGGCGGCGTCGGCGTCGAGGTCCCGCTCCAGGCGCTCGGCCTGGAGATACGGATAGAGCGGATACCCGCGGAGCGCCTCGCTGTCCGAAGCGCTCGAGGCGGAGGCACCGGCCTGCGCCGCGGCGTATGCGGTCCGGAATTGTGCGCGCTCGGCGGCGTAATCGTCCGCGCGCGCATTCGAATGGGCCGTGATCGCGGCGAGCAGCACTGTCCAGGTGCACCGGGGCATCGCCCCGAGTGTACCTGCTCGGGGTGTCACGCCGCGGATGCGGGGAGGCGTCTACGGCGCAGGCCGAGACCGAGCGCGGCGAGGATCGCGGGCCGCGGAGCTGTTGCGCTTCCGAAATCGCGAACGATTCGGCAAGCTACCGCAGCCGAAGGGTCAGGGGGTGGACCGAACGTGCCGGACGAGATCCGCGAATCCGTCAATCGGCGTGCAGGCATCGCGCAGGCGTGGCATCGTCTTGCTGCAAGGGTCGCGCGGTGGTTCGACCCGCAAAACCAGGAGATCCGCGACCGCACGCTCGCTGGCCTGCTTGCACTCCTGTTCGGTGCACAGGGATTCATCTGGGACGTACCGGGGCTGGGCTTTCTCGTTCAACCACCGTTCGATCTCGATTGGGCCCTGCGCACGGTCTCCCTCGGCTGGTATACGCCAAGCGACACAATCCCGGTGACGATCGTCGACATCGACGACGACACCAACCGCAGCTGGAACTCGCCTGCCGTCACGCCGCGGGGAGAGCTTGCACGACTGCTCGCGGTCGTGACCGAGGCGGCGCCGTCGGCGGTTGTCATGGACATTGACCTGTCCGGCACCGGGATCGACGTCGATCTCGAAGGTCAGCAGCAGCTCGCGAACTTTCTCGTTCAATATCGCGGCTCGGCGCCGCTCATTTTTCCCAAGCGCATCGAACCGGCCGCGGATGGCTCGCGGCTCCTGTCCTCGAGCCCGTTCGATGCTGCGTTCGAGTGCAATCCGCGATTGTCGTGGGGTCATGCGAGCTTCGGCACGGACGGCGACGGCGCCGTCCGCCGCTGGGCAGAGTGGATCGGCGTCTGCGCGGAAGACGGAGCGCGATGGCTGCCTGCAGTGGCGGTCCGCGTGACCGATGCCCTGGCGGGCATACAGCGAGGCCAGGTTCATGCAACGGAACCCGCAGAGGAAGCCGATTGCATCGACGACGAGATCGCCGGCGAGCGCAGGTTGTTGATCGGCCCGAGGCTCACCGGAGCCGCGTCGGCGGGTTACATGCACGATGCGCGCACGGTATCGGCCGCGGTGCTCCTTGACCCTGAATTCGTCCGCGACGACGCTGCACTCTTCGCTGGCCGGGTCGTCTTGATTGGCGCCACGCACGCCGGGTCAAGCGACTTCTGGCGAACCCCGGCCGGGGTGCTGTCGGGCGTCGAGTTGCTCGCCAACGCGGTCCGCTACGCGCCGTTCGGCACCGGGACGGGCCTCGGTGCCGAGGTCGCCTCTCGCGTGCTGTGCCTGCTGCTGTTCGCCGGCTACGTCGTTCCGAGCTGGTGCCTGCGCGGGCTCGTGGCGTTCTTCCTGGGAGTTGTTCTGACCCTCCTTATCGTGGCGATTGCGGTGGGAGGCTGGAAGTTCCTGCGGGTCTTCGAGGCACTCGAGTCGGCCATCCTGCTTACCATGGTCTACTTCGGGCTGAAAGCCGTGCTCGATCTGATCGCGGACTTCAAGCAGCGAAGGAAGGACTTCCCGCCCGGGTCGAAAGGCTTCTGTCGAACACTTGGCGCGGTGTGCATAGCGGACGATTCATCGTGCCGGCGCCGGGCGGGGGAATAGAATCCGCGCGGACGATGCGGCGATGGGCACGCCGCGTCAGCGCGGCTCACGGAGGGACGATCATGAACCCGGCGCGCTTCGGTGGATCCCCCACGCGGCTCGTCGCGATGGTAACGGCGTTGTTCTGCACTTCGCCGAGCCTCGCCGTTGCCGCCGATGTGCAATCCGGCGTCGGCGTCGTCGCGGAATATCGACCGGCCGCGGGCCGCTTCACGCTGGCACGCCAGCCCGACGGGTCCGCCGTGCCCGTGCGCATCGGCACGGTCGTGATGTCCGGTGATCGACTCACCCTGCGGGCGGGCGAATCGGTGGCCCTGCACCTCGCGAACGGCGAGACGACCCAGTTCAAGGGGCCCGGTAACTTCACGATCCCGAATGCCCGTCCGCTCGGCAAGGTCGCGACGATACTCGGCTCCATTTCCGGACATCTTCGACGACGAGTACCGGCTCGAAGGCACGGCGGCCTCGCGCGGCGGCGAGAAGTGCGCCGCCGAGGGAGAGCCGATCAAGCCCATCGAGGTGCCGATCCTCGCGCCCGGGGCGCGCATCGTCGCTGGCGAGCGCGACCTGCCGCTCGCCTGGCGCGGCGGCTGCGCGCCCTTCGTCGTTACCGTCCTGGCCGCCGGCCAGTCGCTGGTGCATCGCGAATCGATCGAGGGCCGCCAGGTGCGGCTCGACGACGTGCCCCTCGCACTCGGGCGCTACACGATCGTGATCGCCGATTCGGGTGGGCGACGGTCCGAATCGATGCTCGAGGCGACTGGCGAAGGCCCGGTCGTGCCGGCAGAGCTCGCAGCCGACACGTCGTCGCTCGGCGTCATCGCCCAGGCCGTGTGGCTCGCGGAGCAGGACGGCGGGCGCTGGAAGCTCGAGTGCTTCGAGCGGCTGCGGCCGCTGATACGCGCGGGCGATCCGCTCGCCGGTACGATCGGTGACGGCGTGCTGTGGGGGACGACCGCGCGCTAGCGGCCGTCGCCCACGATCACGAAGGGCCCCCAGTACGACGGGTGTGCCTCGATCGCGCTCGCGGCCCCGTCCTTGCGTGCTGCCAGCATCGCCTGCTGCAGACTCGTCGATAGCGGAAGACTTCCCTTGCTCGAGCGCTCGACGGTGCCGACGGAGAGCTGCACCGCCGCGCCCGACATCACGGGCCAGTGGCTCACCATCAGCGAACGCGCGCCGGCCGCGAAAAACGCCTGCGTGAGACCGGTGAAGGTCTCCGCGCGCGGCCGGCCGTCGGCACTCGCTGTGTTGCAGGCCGAGAGGATCACGAGACCGGCATCGAGCGTGAGGCCCGCGATCTCGCGGCTGGTGAGGATGCCGTCGAATCGGTCCCGGCTCTCGAGATCGAGCGCGAGCATCAGTGCGGGCTCGGGCACGTCGCGCAGTTCACCGGGCAGGAAGCCGTGAGTGGCGAGCGCGATCATCCGGTAACCGCGCAGCTTGTCGCCATCGAACTGCCGCTCGCTCGCCTCCGGGCCCAGCCACAGCGTCGAGTTGGCTTCGCCGACGACGCCGGCCAGGCCTTTCATTTCATCGACGGACTCGGCGAGCTTCGGCAGTCGCGCCAGCGCAGTCAGCTCGAGCCCCGAGTCACCTGCCCCGGCCAGTTCGTACGAGCGGGAGCGCGGTGTGCCTGCGACCTCGTCGGACGACAGCATCGGTGCGCCGACGCCCAGGAAGCGGGGTTCGGCACTCTGTCCGGCGGGCCGGTCGCGGTGCCAGGCAAACAGGGAAAGGTCCGCAAGCGCCGAGAATGCGTGGCGGTCGACGAGGAACTTCGTCGCATTGAACTCCGCAGGCGTGCGCAATTGCGCCTTCGACGGTGGCGCGGTCACCAGCACCGCGGGCGGTACGGCGCCGAGAGGGCCATGGCCATACCAGATCACGTTGGTCACGCCCTTGAGGGCGCCCGCCGACGGCTCGAAGATCAGGCGATAGAGTTCGTGCGCGACCGCAGCGTCGAAGGCGGGCAGGTTGGCGTTGCCGGGGACGAGACCCGCGCGCAGCCGCTGCACCTTGTCCGTGATCGCCCGCTCGGTGATCTCGTGACGCGTCAGCGTGACGCCCGAGGTCGTGATCGCCCAGACATAGAGATCGAGCGGCGTCACGAGCGTGGCGACGATGGCCTCGTGCCCCTGCAGGCGACGCTGGAACTCGCGCACGGGCAGCGGCCTGGGCGTCGCGAGCTCGGTCACGCGTGGCGCCTTCTGCCGGACGAAGGCGACGTACTTGTCGTATTGTTTCGCGGTCTCCTCGTGGTAGACGTCGAGCGGAAAGAACACCTTCCAGAGGGCCTCGCCATCGGGTGGTGCGGATCCCGGAGCGATCCTGATCGAGTCGAGGCGGCCCCGCAGGAAGTCCCCGCTCTGCGTCGTCATCATGAAGAAGCGCTCGACATCGCCGCGCGCGGCCGGGTCGATGCCGGCACGTGCAACCTCCGCCGACAGCGTCGCCAGGGTCAGCCGGCCAAACGAGCGCAGCTGCGCCAGCTTGAACGTGGAATCTGCGATCTCCGCCTGCGAGCGCGGCATCGCCGGGTACAGCTCGGTCTGCGCGTGGAGGTTGTTGTCGATCTTGTACTGGAAGAACGCCTGTTCCCGTGCGTCGCCCACGAACTGCGTCTGCGCCTGCCGCAGCAGCGTGTCGTACAGGCCCGCGTACGTCGCGAGGGTCTTCGCGCCGAACGCAGGGTCGCTCCGCGCCAGTGTGCCGAGATCCTGGCTGCGCGTCGTGGCCAGCTCGTCCAGTGCGTGTCGATAGAACGGCATCGGGTAGCGCTCGAGCCCGCGCATGCGGCCGAGCATCGCGAAGGCCTGGCCTGCGAGCCGGCTCATGTCGTCGAACTGTTCCTTTGTCTCCGCTGCCATCGACAGGCGAAGCAGCGACTCGAAGGCGGCCTGCTGGTCGTTGAAGCCGGCGGGAGGCTGATCGGGCCTGAGCAGCGCCTGCAGGTTCGCCGCATCCGCCGCGCCGTGCAACGCGAGCGCCGAGTCGTACAGCACGGGCATGGCGCGCCATGCGGCATCCTGCGACGGTGGCTTGCCGGTGACCATCATCGACTGCAATGCGACCTGCTGGCCCCTGGCCGCATCGCCCGTGGTGAGCATGCCGCGACCCGTCGCCGCGAGCAACCGGCTCGAGCGTTCGGCCTGGTTGGCGCGCATGGTCGAGCCAGAGAGCGTCGCGGCGCGCGTCGCAAGAACGCGGATCGAGTTGCGCGCGCGCGGTTCGATCGAGACGGCCCGCAAGGCGAGCAGCAGCGGCCAGTCCTCGACGGGGCTGGCCGGCGGGTCGTTCGCGTATGACTTCGCCAGGTTGTCCGCAAGCAGGTCGACCGTCGCGAACCGCTCGAGCTCCAGGTGCGCGTCGATCAGCTGTGCCCGCGCGCAGCGAGCAATTTGGCGAAATGCCGCGTCGCCCGAGTCGGCGGTGTAACGGTCGGCCAGTGCCCCGACGTTGAGATAAACGTCGCTGCGCAGGGACTGGTCGTTGACCTGGTCCGCCCACCAGCCGATCGCGGCCAACGCCGTCAGGTGGCGGAACCGCGCATGACGTAGATCGCGCGGCGGGCCACGGAACCAGGCCGTCACCGACTTCGCGTCGAGCGGCACCGGCAGATACGGGGCGGCCAGGGACTGTCGCTCCCCGTCGTCGGCCAGGCCGGTGCAGGTGAGGTCGGCCTGCGCCTGCTCGATCCACATACTGGACGAGGCAGGCACGCTCCAGGCTAGCAGCGCAATCGCCGCCGGCAGCGGCGCCGCGTTTCGCCTGTCCCGGTACCTCATACCGGCACCGCTCAACGCGCCGCGATCACTTCGATTTCGACCAGCGCGCCCCGCAGCGGCAGCCCCGCGACCTGTACCGTCGTACGCGCGGGCAGGTTCTTCTGTGCGTCGGTTCCGAAATACCGCAGGTACGCCTTCATCAGGCCGTCGAAGTCCATCACGCCATCCTTGCGTGGATCGCCGACCAGAAACACGTTCATCTTGACCACGTCCGACATGCTCATGCCCACGGCCTGGAGCTCGCGCTCGAGCTTGCCGAGCACGCTCGCCGCCTGCGTGGCCGTGTCACCGAAGCGCTCGATGGTGCCGGGGGCCGCCTTTGGGTCGGCCACGTCCGCCACCGTGCCGCTCAGGAACACGAGGGTGCTTCCGCCCGGCAGCTTGACGCTGCTCGCGATCGGGAAATCAGCCAGTGCACGACGCTGGATGTCGTCGGCGCAAACTGGAATTGCGACGATGGCACCGATCAGGGCGATCAGCAGATGCCGGTGTCTCATAAATCCTCCAACCGCTGTGGGGCTATCGCTTGTTCGATGTTCGTTCGCAGGCCTGAGGCGGAACTGTAAGCCGCATTTCGGACTCGGGAAAGTCGGATTCCGCGCTCGGCGACCGCGAATACCGGATGGCCGGCGTCGGGCGCATACTCGCCCGGATGTCGTGTGCAGGGGGCGTGCATGACCACCGAAGATGAACCGGCTGCCGCGCGGCGGGAATTCCTGAAGTCATCCGCCGGCGCGCTGGGGTTCGGCTGGCTCGGGCTCAACTGGCCGGCGATCGTCGCGGCGGCACAGCACGCCCACGACATGACGACCGCGGCGCTGAAGCGGTTCGAGTTCCTCGCTGAGGAGGAGGCGCGCGACGTCGAGGCCGTGGCCGCGCAGATCGTGCCGAGCGGCGACACTTTCGGTGCCAAAGAGGCGGGCGTCGTCTATTTCGTCGATCACGTCCATGGCGGGCTCTTCAAGGCGCGCGCCGCGGCGTTTCGCGCCGAGCTCGAGGAGTTCACGCGGACGTTCGCTGCGTCACACCCCGGCGGCGAACGCTTTGCGGATCTCGATTGGGACGCGCAGACCGCCTGGCTGCGCCGCATCGAGGCAACGCCGTTCTTCTCGGCGATGAGGACGTACACCGTCATGGGCCTGCTGTCGTCGCCGGTGTATGGCGGCAACCGCGACAAGCTCGGCTGGAAGCTGGTGGGCTTCGACGACCGTCATGCCTGGGAGCCGCCGTTCGGTTACTACGACCGCGACTATCCTGGCTTTCAGCCATACGACGCCAAGCCGTCCGGCTCGCAGACATGAGCGCGCGTACCTACCGGACCACGGAGACGGTGGACTTCGCCATCGTGGGCTCGGGCGCTGCGGGCGGCGTGCTCGCCCGCGAGCTGGCGCAGGCCGGGTTCGATGTCGTGGTCCTCGAGCAGGGGCCGCGCCTCACCGCGGCCGACTTCCGTCACGACGAGCTCGATTACTGGTTCAACAACGCGCTGCTCAACAGCCTGGCCGACAGCCCGCAGAGTTTCCGCAGGACGCCCGACGATACGGCCAGGCCGGTGCACGACGTCCCTGCCGCGCTCTACGCGCGCATGGTCGGCGGCAGCAGCAATCACTTCACGGCGAACTACTGGCGGTTCCACGAGATCGATTTCAAGGAACGCAGCCGGCTCGGCTCGATACGCCGGGCACGGCGTTCGACGACTGGCCGATCGACTACGCCGAGCTCGAGCCGTACTACACGAAGGCGGAATGGGAGATCGGCGTTTCCGGGCTCGCCGGCGCGAGTCCGTTCGATCCGCCGCGCAGCAAGCCCTACCCGATGCCGCCACTGCCGGTGAAGTCCTCGGGCGTGCTGCTCGAGCGAGGCGCGCGCAAGCTCGGGCTGCATCCGTTCCCTGCGCCGATGGCGATCACCTCGCAGCCGTACCGCGGCCGGCCGGCCTGTGTGCACTGCGGGTTCTGCATCGGCTACGGCTGCGAGATGCTCGCAAAGTCCTCCACGCTCTACACGATGATTCCCGAGGCCGAGGCCACCGGACGCTGCGAGGTGCGGCCACTCTCCTACGTGTTCCGCATCGACATGGACGGGCGCGGGCGCGCGACGGGCGTCAGTTACTTCGACCGCGACCGGCGCGAGCAGCGGCAGAAAGCGCGCGCGGTCGTCCTGGCGGCGAATGGCGCAGAGTCGGCGCGCCTGCTGCTGACGTCGGCAAACGGACGCTTCCCCGACGGGCTGGCCAATTCGAGCGGCACGGTCGGCAGGCACCTGATGTTCAACGTGTACTCGGAGGTGCACGCACTCTTCGACCATCCGCTCAACGAATACAAGAGCGTGCAGGTGACGCGGGTCGTGCACGACTTCTACGACTCGGACCCGAAGCGGGGCTTCTACGGCGGCGGCGGTTTCGACGGCCGCATCGGGCCGGCACCGCTCGCCTGGGCGATGTGGGCGCCCCCGCGCGACCGCAGCTGGGGCGCGCCGTTCAAGTCCCTGCTCGAGGCGATGCCGCGCGCGATGCTCGTGGCGACGCACTCCACCTCGCTGCCGCAGGCGGACAACAGCGTGAGTCTCGACCCGACGCTGAAAGACGCGTGGGGCCTGCCGGCGCTGCGCGTCACCTATCGCGATCATCCGGACGATCTTGCGACGGCGCGCTTCCTGCAGGACCGGTCGGTCGAAGTGATGCAGGCGGCCGGTGCGCTCGAGGTCTGGAAGGGCCCGGTGGCGGAACACACGGGGTCCCCGCACCTGCTTGGTACCTGCCGGATGGGCGACGATCCGGCGACGTCCGTGGTCGACCGTTACCACCGCGCGCACGATATCCGCAACCTGTTTATCTGCGACAGCTCGAGCTTCGTCACCTCCGGGCGCGGTCAGCCGACCCTCACGATCCAGGCGCTCGCCTTCCGTGCCGCGGACCATATCGCCCGCTTCGCGCGCCGAGGCGAAATCTAGCGCGGCGTCGCGCTTCGACGCTTCGGAACCACGGCTGGTGGCAGGTGTACTTCTCCCGGGCGTGAGGCTGCCGTACAGTGCAGTCGATGCCCGTCGAGCTCGAAAAACCACGACGCCGATCCTCGGCGCCCATCCCCATCACCCGGGAACGGGCGCTGATGGACCTCGCGCGCGCGAACGCGGAGCGTGATCACGAGAAGCCGCCGCGACGGGTAATGCCAACCGTCGTGGGCGTGTTGCTGGCCCTGGCGGTCGTTGCGGTCATAGGCCGCGGCTTCGATGCCTTTCTCGGAGGTTTTCAGCGTCTGCTGGAGCGGATCGCGCAGGAGGAGGCGGAAGCCGAGGCCCGCAAGCCGCAACCGATCTTCGTGGTGCCGGAAGAGGCGCCTGCATCGGACGAGGCGCCTGCTCCGGATGCCGGCCCCGGGAATGCGGAGCCGCCGCCCGACCACTGAGCGGTTCAGGTCCGCACGGGCCCGGGCTTGCCATCCTCAACGGTGAACGACGCGAAGACGCGCGAGGCGGACTCGGGCTGCGCAACGGTTTCGACCGCGACCATGTCTGCCTGCGCCCGGTCGCGCTTGAGGTCGAGCCTGAGGTAGCCGCGGTACTGGCTGCTTGCGGCGAGCAGGCTCGGATTCTCGGCCAGGCGATCGTCGATCAGCTTGCGGGGCACCCCCTGCGAGGAAATGGAGGTGGTGACGAACTCCGCCGCCAGCACTTTCGATTCGGGATCCGACGCCTGGCGATTCAGCTTCGCAACGAGAAAGGCGTGGATGTCGCCGGCCAGGCAGATCGGGTTGCGTGCCTGCGTCGCCTCGAGCGCCGCGTACAGCCGCTCGCGCGCAGCGGGGTAGCCGCTCCAGCCATCGGTCCAGTACAGCTCTCCCGGACCGCGCTGCTCGTCGACGTGGGCCATCACCGTTCCCTGCGCGAGCAGGGTGAAGCGCGCCTTGCTCTCTGCGAGACACGCGCCGAGCCAGGCTTCCTGTCGTGCGCCGAGCTTGGTGCGCGAGGGCGTTACGAGCTCGGCGCAGTCGCTCACGCGGTTCGAGCCGCCGCGACCGGGCTTCGGGCAGGCCTGCGGCGAGCGGTACTGGCGGTCGTCGAGCATCAGCACGTTGACCAGGTCGCCGAACGCCTGCTGCGAATGTATCCGCATGTATGCGCCCTGGGGCAGCGCGCTCCGGGGCAGCGGCTGATGCTCGTAGCAGGCCTTGTAAGCGGCAGCACGGCGCGCAAGGAACCACGCCGGATCGTCGGCTTCCTCGGAGGCATCGGCGGCGTAGTCGTTGTCCACCTCGTGATCGTCCCAGCTGATGAGCCAGGGACAGGTCGCGTGCGCCGCCTGCAGCCGCGGATCGCTCTTGTAGAGCGCGTAGCGCGCGCGATAGTCGTCGAGCGAGTAGCACTCCGGCGCGCCGTGACTGCGGATGCGATTCTGCCCCCACGAAAGCTCGTAGATGTAGTCGCCCAGGTGCAGGACGAGGTCCGGCTCGTCGGCGACCATCGCCTGGTACGCGGTGTAGTAGCCGTGCTCGTACTGCTGGCAGGAGGCGACGGCGAGCCTCAGGCGCTCTGGAACCGCATTACGTGCGGGCGCCGTGGCGGTACGGCCGACCGGACTGCGCGCGCCGCCGGCCGTGAACCGGTACCAGTAGGGACGACCCGCTTCGAGACCGCCGGGCTCGACGTGCACGGAGTGCGCCCAGTCCGGCGCCGCGTACTCGACGCCGGAGCGCACGATCCGGCGAAACTGCGGGTCGGCCGCGACCTCCCACGCTACGGGCACGGCGGTGGCCGGCATGCCGCCGCCCGGCGCGAGCGGGACGGGGGCGAGCCGCGTCCACAGCACGACGTTGTCCGGTGACGGATAGCCCGAAGCCACTCCCAGCGTGAACGGGTTCGCATCGAACCTGTATGACTCGGCGGCACCGAGCAGGCGCGGCGGCAGGAGCGGCAGCGCTCCCAGCGCAGCGAACTGCTTGAGCAACCGGCGGCGGTCCCTGCGACGGACCTCGATCGATCGGTCGTTCATCGTGTCATCGGCATCGCCGGCTGCGTGCCCGGTTTGTCCTTCGAATGGTCCGGCCATCGGCGAAGTGTAGCGGCGGAATGCTGCAGGTTCGCGGCGCGGAACCGGGCAGCGCTGTTTCACATGGATGCACCACGGACATTCCCCAGAAACGGCCGCCCGTATAGTCTGCACGCACACGGCCGTCGCGCGGCCAGCCTGCGGAACCAGACGATGAAGCACGAATCAATCCTGCGCACGGTCGGGCGCACACCCGTGGTGCGCCTTAACCGGCTCGCCCCGGACGGCGCGACGGTCTACGTCAAGCTCGAGGCGTTCAACCCGATGGGCTCGGTGAAGGACCGGCTCGCGCTGGGCATCATCGAGGATGCCGAGCGCCGTGGACAGCTTGCACCGGGGCAGACCGTCATCGAGGCGACCAGCGGCAACACCGGCATCGGGCTGGCGATGGTCTGCGCGGCGAAGGGCTATCCGCTGGTCGTGACCATGGCGGAGAATTTCAGCGTCGAGCGCCGCAAGCTCATGCGCTTCCTTGGCGCGCGGGTCGTGCTCACGCCGGCGGCACAGAAGGGATCCGGCATGCTGGCCAAGGCGCGCGAGCTCGCCCGCGCGCACGGCTGGTTCCTGTGCCGGCAGTTCGAGAACGAGGCCAACGCTCTCGTGCACTCGCGCACGACGGCACGCGAGATCCTCTCCGACTTCAAGGGCATGCGCCTGGACGCCTTCGTGACGGGCTACGGCACGGGCGGGACGCTCAAGGGGGTTGCTCGCGTATTGCGCCGCCGCCGCCCCGACACACGCATCGTCGTCTGCGAGCCGGACAATTCGCAGGTGCTGGGCAGCGGGATCGCGCAGACGCGAACGGCCGATGGCGCGCCCGAGAGCAGTCACCCGATGTTCCGCCCGCACCTGATGCAGGGCTGGTCGCCCGACTTCGTCCCGAAGCTGACCGAGGATGCCGTGACCCTCGGTCTGATCGACGAGGTTCGGCCGGTCAGCGGGCACGAGGCGCTTCGTCTCGCGCGGGAGCTGGCGACCCGGGAGGGCATCCTCGCCGGCATCTCGGGCGGCGCGACGCTCGCCGGGGCGATCGAGCTGGCACGCGGACTGCCGACCGGTGCCGTCGTGCTGTGCATGCTGCCGGACACCGGTGAGCGCTACCTGTCGACGCCGCTCTTCGAGAACATCGCCGCCGAGATGTCGGCCGAGGAGCTCGCGCTTTCCCGCTCGACGCCGGGCCAACGCTTCGATCAACCGACGGTGCCCGCACCCGTGACGCAGCCGGTGGCCCCGCCCGTGCCGGTCGCACCGGACGCCGCGCAGTTCGTCGCCGCCGCCATCGCGGATCCGGCACGGCCGGTGGTCATGTTCGCGCTCGAATGGTGCGAGTTCTGCTGGTCGGTGCGCCGCATGTTCGCGCATTACGGCGTCGAGTATCGCGCCGTCGACCTGGACTCGGTTGCTTACCAGGCGGACGGGCGCGGCAGCGCGATCCGCGGGGCGCTCGCCGAGCGCACCTCCATGACGACCATCCCGCAGATCTTCATCGACGGCGAGTTCATCGGCGGCGCGACGGATCTCTTCGAGGCGTGGCGCACGGGCGGCGCACAGCGGCTGCTCGAACGATGCGGGGTTGCGTACGATCGGAGCATCGCGTCGGATCCCTACGGCTTCCTTCCTTCGTGGCTGCAGCCGCGCTAGGCGGAAGGCCCGGATCACTCGCCGATACGAACGATCTCCGCCTCGCCGTCGCTGAACGGCACGATGTCGCCGACCCGCCCGCCGAGCAGTGCCTGGGCGAGCGGCGAGACGTACGAGATGCGCCCCTCCGCAGGCGCGGCCTCATCCTCGCCGACGATGCGGAACGTGCGCGGTCCGCCTTCGCCGGGCGCCAGCGTGACACGGGAGCCGAACCGGACCTTGTCGGTGTCCGTCGGGGCGGGCACCAGCTCGGCGCTCGACAGGCGCTGGCTCCAATACCGCAGGTCGCGGCGATGACGCGCGACCTCCGCGCGGTCTTCGGAGCTGCGCGCTTCACCCAGCGCCTCACGCGACTTTCGCAGCTCCTCTTCGATCCGCGCGAGACCGTTCTCGGTGACGAGGTTGCGATGCGGGCTCACGACCCGGTCGGGAATATCCTCGGCTCCCTGGTCGCCATCCTGGTCCTTGACGAAGGCGCGGCTCACAGCTCGCGCTCCACTACGCAGCCCACGACATCCTCGACCGTTCGCGCGACGGCGGGTGTCCCAGCGACGGACTTGTTTCTGAGCGTGGCCATCAATCAGCTCCGAAAAGTAAGTATCCGCCCGGTTGGCGCGTACTTCCACGGCTTTCGGGCGCCTCCGCCGCTTCCTGCATAATGCGGGGTCTGGTACGCCGCCGAGCCCCGCGTTCAGCGGGCAGGAATCCGACACATGCTGGGAGAATCCGGTTTCGGGGTCGCCGCCCTCATCTTCGCCGTGACCATCGCTGCCAGCCTCTACGGGCTGTACCGGTCGCCGCAGTTCATCGAACGTTGCCTGTTCCGGCCGTACTGGTTCCTGCGCAAGCGGCGCTACGAGACCATCGTCACCAGCGGCTTCGTCCACGCGGACCTTGCCCACCTGCTGTTCAACATGCTCACCTTCTATTTCTTCGCGTTCCCGCTGGAGCGTTACATCGGGTCGGTGCGGTTCGCTCTTCTGTACCTGCTCGGGCTGGTCGTGAGCGACCTCGGCACGTACTTCAAGCACCGCAACGATCCCGACTATGCGTCGCTCGGAGCGTCGGGGGCGATCTCGGCGGTGCTGTTCGCCGCGATCGTCTACTTTCCGGAGATGAAGCTGTTCATCATTCCAATCCCGGTGCCCATCCCGGCGCCGTTGTTCGCCGTGGGCTATGTCGCCTACTCATGGTGGTCGGCGCGGCAGGCGAGGGGTCGCATCAATCACGACGCACACCTGGGCGGCGCGCTGTTCGGAGTGCTGTTCGTGATGGTGACCGACCCGGCTTCCTGGTCGAGGATGCTGCAGACCGTTTTCGGCTGAGGCGACGGCGCTGGTCTTGCGGCACCGGGTCAAGGAGCCCGCCGGCTAGTAAGTTTTGCGAGCGAGCGCACTCATTGAGCATGGAAAGGTCGCCAGTCGCGGAATGCCGCGCGTACACTCGCGCCCGAGCATGTTGGCGTGAGGAATGCTGCGATGACTGTATTCAGGCGATGTGTCGCTTCGATTCTGTGCGTGGCCGTGATCAACCTGGGCTCGCCGCTGGTGGCCCGGGCCGGGGTCATCGGTACTTTGCAGGCGGTGGAAACCCAGACGCGTGCTGCGGACCTCGCCACGATCAACTCGGCGCTTGCGCGCGAGCAGGTGAGGGCGCAGTTTGCCGCCCTCGGCGTGGATGCGGCGCAGATCGAGACGCGCGTGGCTGCGATGACGGACGCAGAGCTGCGCAGCCTGGCTGGCCAGATGCAGGACCTGCCGGCCGGATCGGACGCGCTGGCCGTGATCGGCATCGTGTTCCTGGTGCTGCTGATCCTTGAATTGGTCGGCGTCATCGACATCTTCAAGAAGGGCCCGTAGGCGTTCAGACATCGGAACTCTGAGCCGATGACGCGCGGCGCACGCGCGGCGTGCCTGCTCGGTTCGCTGTGGCTCGCGTCCTGCGCCACGTCGGGGCGCATGGAGGACTGGCCGGCCCCGGTCGAGCCTGAACGCGTCGATCTCGAGGCGACGCCGTTTTTCCCGCAGCGCGACTACCAGTGCGGGCCCGCGGCGCTCGCGACGATCCTTGCGGCCACGGGTGTGGCCGTGACGCCGGACGAGCTCGTCTCCGAGGTATACCTGCCGGCGCGGCGAGGCAGCCTGCAGGTCGAGATCGTCGCGGCCACTCGCGCGCGCGGCCGACTGCCGTACCTCCTGCCGCCGGATGAATCTGTCGTTGCTCGCGGAGCTGTCGGCTGGTCGCCCCGTGCTGGTGCTGCAGAAGCTTGGCGCCGGCCCATGGCCCGGATGGCACTACGCCGTGCTGGTGGGCTATGACCGGGCGCGACATACCGTGTTGCTGCGCTCGGGGACCGACCGCCGGCTCGAGATGTCGGCGCGGCGCTTCTTCTGGAGCTGGGAGCGGGGCGGCCGGTGGGCGCTCGTGGCGCTCGAGCCTGGCGCGATGCCGGCGCTCGCTGACCTGCATCGCTACGTGGGCGCGTCCGCAGGTCTCGAGGCCGTGGGCAGGCTCGACGAAGCGTCGCTCGCCTACGCCTCTGCGGCGCGGCGATGGCCCGACGAAGCGCTCCCCTGGCTGGGTCTCGCCAACGTCGCATACGCGCGCGACGACCTGGTCACTGCCCAGCGCCTCTACGGCGATGCGCTGGCTCGCGACCCCGATGATGTCGCGGCGCGCAACAACCGCGCCGAATCGCTGCTGCGGCTGGGTTGTCGATCCGCCGCGGCGCGCGAAATCGCGCGTGCGCAGACGCTTGCGCGGGGTGGAGCGCTCGAGGTGCCCGTGGAGGAGACCGCGAACCGGATCGCGGCCGCGACGGAAGGGGACGCGGCGGACTGCCCGGTCCTCGAATGACACCGGGCCGCTCGGTTGATGCCGCTGCCCGCACGGAGTAGTTTTCGATCGCGGCACCTGTCACGGAAGCGTGCGAACCACGACTCGATGAGCCTGCGCGACGAAGTGGAGAAACTCCTGCCGGAGTGGCGGCACTGGTACGGGAACCTGTTCGACGCCGCCCTCGATCTCGGCGTCATCCGCGCGACCGTCTGCGATCCCTCGTCGCTGCTGCTCTCGAATCGCCATCGAGGAGTGCGGGCCGACGCGGAGCAGGCGCACCGCGAGCGATGGAGCGCGGTGGAGAATCCACCCGAAGACTAGCTGGCGCGGCTCTGGCCACGGCGCCGCTGCTGCGCGCCGACGCCCGGCCTCGGCTGGCTGCTCGCATGCTCGCCGACGCTCGGCCCGGGTGCCTCGCTGGGCCGCAACCACGATCGAGGGTCGTTGCAGGGCTGAAGATTGGTGCCCCGCACGTTCGTCGGCGCACACCGTATCGGCAGCGGTATCGCGGAATCGTCGCAGAGTCATGACTACGGAGTGCGCCGCGACGTCTACCTGCGACGGTCGAGACGTCGTTGCGGCCCACGAGACACCCGGTCCAAACGCCGGCTCGCCGATGCCGCGGTGGCCGCCGGCGTACTGATGCCGCAATTGGGTCACGAGCCGGCGTCTGGACGCGGTGTATCCCAGCCGCGACGAGGCTTCCGCGGGCACAGGTGGAATGTCGCGGACCACTCGGAGCGAAGGCCGCCTCGACGATTCCGCGATACCAACGACCGTTCGGCGTGCTCCGACCGAATGTGCGGGGCACCAATCTTCAGCCCTGCAACGACCCTGAAGCGTGGTGAGCGGCTGGGGATACACCGCGGCCGGGCGTCGGCGAGCAGCGAGCCACCGCGGCCGGGCGTCGGCGAGCAGCCAGCGCCGGCGAGCAACCACCGCGGCCGGGCGGCGCCGCGTCGGCCGTTACCCTGGCGGCGGCAGCTCGTCGTATCGCGGGATATCGTCGGTGATGGAGAACCAGCTGGCCTTCGATGCGGTGTAGATGTGCGCGGATGGCCGGATGCCCGGATCCACGTCGAGTGATCCGGCCGGAACGAGGGCAATGCCGCGTGCGCTCGCCAACCGCGGCACCGCCGACCCGCAGCGGCGGCAGAACGCCGTGCCGAAGTACCGCGCGTCGGGAAGCGCGTACTCCGCCACCTGAGGCTCTCCCCGAGTCCAGCGAAAGCCGTCGCTCGGGAAGAAGGCGTTGGTGGCGTGTGCGGCGCTGCGCCCCCGCCGGCAGCGCGAGCAATGGCAGTTCCTCATGAAGAGGGGCGCGCTTACGATCTCGTATGCGACATCGCCGCACAGGCAGCTTCCCTCGACGATGCCCGCGCGCGGCTCGACCCTGGGCCGCGCGACGACCGGGGCGTCGAATCCGGGCGGGTACTCGTCGGACTGCGGCACGTCGTCGGTGATCTCGTACCAGGGCGCCCGTGAGCCCGCGAACATGTGCAGTTGCGGCGTCGCGCCCAGGTCGCCCTCGAGGTTGCCGGCGGGGATGATGACCTGGCCGAGCGCGGGGAGCAGCTGTGGCGCGACCGATCCGCACACCTTGCAGAACCCGCGCGTCGAGTGCTCGGAAGATGTGTAACTGCCGACATTGGCTTCACCGGAGACCCAGCGAAAAGCCGCCGGGGGCACGGTCACGAACGTGGCAAAGGCTGCGCCGTGATGCTTGCGGCACATCGAGCAATGGCAGTTCACCATGAACTGGAACGGCGGATCCGCCTCGTAACGAAGCGCGCCGCAGAGACAACGGCCTTCGACCATGCTGGGTCCCTCGTGTGCGACCGACGCGCATTATGCGTCCGCCCGGCACGGATCGGCGACCTGCGTCGCGCCTCGATTCAGCGCTCCTCCCGCTCGCAGGCCCTCGCGGTGCGCTCGCGCAGCATCGCCGCCAGGCGCGTGGTGCCCGGTCCGGCCAGATCCGCGTCGGCGACGATCAGGTACAGGGTGGCATGACGCTCCGCGCCCTCGGCGAGCGGCAGCCGCGCGAGCCGGCCCGACTCGAGCTCGGCGCGGATGGTCTCCTCCGGATACCACGCATACCCCAGCCCCATGCAGGCGGCGCGTATCGACGTCGCCTTGTGCGAGAAGCTCCAGCGCTTCTCGTTGAGCCAGCCGCTCGTGCGTGTGCGCATGACGCCCGAATCCCGCACGACGAGGTGCCGGTGCGCGCGCAGGTCGTCCAGTGTCAGGGGGCGGCCGAGCGCATGGAGCGGATGGGTGGGCGCCGCCGCACACACGAAGCGCAGCTGCATCAGCGCGTCGCCGAGAAAGCCTCCGGGCACCGCGCTGCCGATCGCCAGGTCGACCGCGCCGGCCGCGAGCGCCTCTTCCGTTCCTCCAAGAACCGTCTCGTACAGCTCGACGCGCGTCTCAGGCTGCTCCTCGCCGAAGGCCGCCAGGCAGTCGAGCAGCAGCCACGTGGGAAAGACGATGTCGACCGCGAGCCGGATCTCCGGCTCGCGGCCGCGCGCGAGTTCCGCCGCGCTGCGCTCGAGCCGCCCGGCCTCCTCGACCAGGGCCTTACCGCGCCTGTAGAGGAGGCGACCCGTGGGGGTCAACGCCGCCTTGCGTCCCTGCATTTCAAAGAGCCGCATGCCCAGCAACTCCTCGAGTTTCTTGATCGTGTAAGTGACCGTCGACTGCGTGCGATGAAGGCGCTCTGCGGCTGCGGCATGGCCGCCGGACTCCACGACCGCGACCAGCGCGCTCCATTGATCAAGGCTGATGCGCGGGTGATTCAAGGATTGGCCAGTCATATTCATAGAATCGATGGATAGCTTCGAAAAGCCTCGCTTTTCAATCGACAACGTAGATGCATAATACCGCAACGTTATCCACTCAACTGATCGAGGAAGGCGTCATGACTACGTTCGACAAGGCGGGAGAGCTGATCGGTCGCGTGCTGCTATCCGCGATCTTCCTGGAGTCCGGCATCAACAAGATCGGCGGGTATGCGGGCGTCCAGGGCTACATGGAGACCGCGGGCGTGCCCGGCGCGCTGCTGCCGGCCGTGATCGTGCTGGAGGTGGTCGGCGCCATCGCGATCATCGTCGGCTACAAGACCCGGATCGCCGCGGTGTTGATCGCGCTCTTCTCGCTCGCGGCGGCGTTCCTGTTCCACCGCGCGCCCGACCCGATGCAACACATCTTGTTCATGAAGAACCTGGCGATCGCCGGCGGGTTCCTGATCCTGGCCGCCCGTGGCGCCGGAGCCTGGTCGCTCGATGCGCGCGACAGCCGTCTGTCCGCGCCCGGCGACGTGCTGCGAGGTTCATGAGACGAGCCGTGCGCCGCCGCCGGCCGCGTGCGTCCCACAGTCCACCGAGGAAGTCGAATTGAGCAACCGCAAACTGCAAGCCGTCATCGAAGCCGTCGCCGCGTCGGATGGAGCGGGGGTGAAGCTGCGCCGCAGCCTGGGCGGCTCGCGCAACCAGCGCTTCGACCCGTTCCTGATGCTCGACGAGTTCTACTCGGATGACCCGGACGATTACCTGGCCGGGTTCCCGTCGCACCCGCACCGCGGCTTCGAGACGGTTACCTACATGCTCGACGGCCACATGCGCCACGAGGACAACTTCGGCAACCGCGGCGACCTCGGTCCCGGCGACGTGCAGTGGATGACCGCTGCGCACGGCATCATCC
The DNA here is from genome assembly GCA_963834855.1 of uncultured Gammaproteobacteria bacterium. Classification (GTDB taxonomy): domain Bacteria; phylum Pseudomonadota; class Gammaproteobacteria; order Steroidobacterales; family Steroidobacteraceae; genus DATJKD01. The sequence goes on from CAWIDH010000017.1 coordinate 185,439, forward strand.
ATTCGGAGATGCCGCAGCAGACCGAAGGGCGCATGCGCGGCTTCCAGCTGTGGGTCAACCTGCCGGCACGGGAAAAAATGAAGCCTGCCGCCTATCGCGACGTGCCCGCCAGCGACATACCGGTCGCCGCGCTCGACGGTGGCGGCGAGGCACGCGTCATCGCCGGCACGCTCACGCAGCGCACGGGTGCGACCACCGGGCCCATCCAGGGCGGCAGCACGGACCCGATGTACTTCGACCTGCGGCTGCCCGCCGGGGCGATGGCCGAGATCCCGGTGCCTGCCGACCACAATGCGTTCCTGTACGTGTACGAGGGCGACGCGGCGGTCGGCGACGAGCCGCGCTTGCTGCCGAACCGGGCCGCCGGACTGCTGACCGCGGGCGACACCGTGCGCATCGTGGCGCAGGAGCGCGCTGCGAGATTGCTGCTGATCGCGGGGCGGCCGATCGGCGAGCCGATCGTGCAGTACGGACCCTTCGTGATGAATACGCGCGAGGAGATCGAGCAGGCGGTCGCCGACTACCAGAGCGGTCGCCTCGCGGCCAAAGCCTGAGAAACTGACCTGCGTCACCGTCGGCGGGCGTTACAGCGCCGCCCGCGGACCCCGACAAGACGCGCGCAAGTGCCTGTCACAAGAGCCTGGCACAGGCTGGCACAGGGCTTGCACCTCACCAGGTGCAGGATCTCCCACGAGGCTTACGTCAAGTGCGCGTTTCCAGTCTCTCCGCCGCCGTCGCCCTGTCCCTCTTCGCGACGACATCAGCGTCACGCGCAGTCTCCGTGCTGCAGGTCAGGGCGGGAACGGGCACGTCGAGCTCGGTCGCCGCCGGCAACGATTATCCGTTTCTCGAGGAGCCGTTCGCGCTCGTGCTCGACGGCATCCTCGAGACCACGGGTGCGGGCACCCTGACATTCGAGTACCTGGGCTTCGAGGCGGGCTGGACGAATGCCTTCGTGGTCGGCGGCGACGGTTGCTTCACCACCGGCAGCAGCGCGGTCGGCGCGACCTGCAGCGCGACGACGTCCGGCGGAAGCCTCGATTTCCAGTTCCGGAGCAATCTCGGCACAGCGGATCCGGACGCGGCGACCTGGAACAACCTCTCTCCGCCGGGCTCGCTCCGGAGCTACAGCATCGGTCTCGTCCAGGAGGCGCCGAATGCGTTCCTGATCCTCTGGGAGGATTCGGACGCCCGCGATGACGACGATCACGATGACCTGGGCGTACGCGTGGTGTTCGAACCCGCCGCGGCACCGGAACGGGACAGGCTGGGTCTGATGCTCGCAGGACTGGTCGGCGCGGCCGGGTTCGTCCGTCGCCGTCCGCGCGGGGCCTGAGGGTCGGGCCTCGCAATCGAGGGCGTCCGGGGCATGCGGGGCCCCGGACGCCCGGGTGTCTTGCTCAGCGCGTCAAGCGGTAGATGAAGAGCGCCGCCCGCCGCGTGAGTGCCGGGAGGCTCGCGAGATCGACGTACTCGCCCGGCGCATGCTCCTGGTCGCCCATCGCTCCCAGGCCGTCGAGACACGCGAGACCTTCCGCCACGAACGACACGTCGCCCGCGCCTCGCTCGCCGGGATCCTGAGCCGCGATTCCGCCGTCCCCCATGTCCCGGCTCACGTCGTCCAGCGCGGCCAGGAGCTCGCGATTCGCGTCGGTCGGCGTCATCGCCGGGTATTCACCCTCCACCTCGATGGTCGCCCCCGTATGCGACAGGTGCGCGGCGACGATCGCCGACATGCGATCGGTGGCCGACCGGAGCTGCGCGGCGGACAGGTAGCGGATGTCGCCCTCGACGCGGACCTCCCGCGGGATCACGTTCGTCTTGCCAAGCGCCGTGCCGCTCTTGCTGGCCGTGTCGTAGCCGACGTCGGTGCCGCCGACGATCACCGAAGGATTGATCGTCAGGTACGGTTCGCGCAGCTCCGCGTGAAACCGCTGCAGGATGCGCGCAGTCTCGAAGATCGCGCCGTCGCCGCGCTCCTCGCGGAAGATCCCCGAGGAATGCGCCTGCTGGCCGGTCACCGTGAGCCGCCAGGTGCCGACGCCGCGCCGGCCGATCACGGCCACGCCGGGCGAGGCACCCTCGAAGGCGAGCGCGACATCGCTCTCGCGCGCGGCCGCCACCAGCGCTGCCCGTGCCACCGACTGCGGCACGCCCGAGTCCTCCTCATCGCCGGTCAAGAAGACGGTTACCTGGCTGTCGGCCAGGACCCCGGCCGCGTGCAGCGCGCGTAAGGCCTCCACGATCACCAGGTTGCCACCCTTCATGTCGGCGGCGCCGCTGCCGTAGGCGCGATTCCCCTCGCGACGGAACGGTTCCTTCTGGAGCACGGTGTCGAGATGGCCGATCAGCAGCAGCCGCTTGCCGCGATTTCCGCGGTGCACGGCGACGAGGTGTCCTGCGCGCGCCATCTCCGGCGGCAGGTCCGCCCAGTGCGTTTCGAAGCCGAGCGATTCGAGCTCGCGCGCATATACGGCCCCCACGCGACGTACACCTGCGAGGTTCTCCGTTGCGCTCGGAATGTCTACGGTCTCCTGGAGCAGGGAGATCGCGGGTTCCCGCCGCGCGTCGACGGCGGCGACGATCCGGCGCTCGATGCGCGTGAGATCAGCGCTAAACGCGGGTTGCAGAAAGAGGACGGCCAGGATCGCACTGACGGTACGCATGGGTTCGGGATCCGGGAAAGGTGGCGCGACCTTAGCACGGCCCGCCGGCCGGCCGTCGGCAGGCGCCGCGTGCGCCGGCGTCGGCCGTGTCCGACATGTTGACGCGCTGCTCACCGGCAGCCTGACGCGACCGCCGGGCTACGCTGGCCCACCTGCGTGCCGCGCGGGTTCGACGATGAGCGTGGCGGTCATGCATTCCAGGAGGAGCGCAATGATGAGGAAGCGCAGGCATCGCGAACGGCACATCCAGCGCGACGACTACGAATCCGACCGGCGCCATCGCCGACATCTCAAGGAACATCTCGAGCGTGCCGACATCGAGGCCGAGGCCAGGGCCGCCGACCCGCAGACTGCGCAGGAAGCGCGCGAGCTCGCCGACGCGGCGGCCGAAGCCCGGGAGCGGGACCGCGCAAGAGGCGGGCACTGACGCACGGCCACGCCCGGGGATGCTCCGCGCGGGCGGGCGCCGGACTTCGGACTCCAGGTCGGCGGACTCCAGGCTCCCTAGGTCCGGCCGTCGAATCGCGCCTCGACGATCGACCAGTTGACCTGCTCGATGACGTCGGTGACGAAGCGATCGCGTTCCGACGGCGCGTAGTCCAGCAGCCAGGCGTGTTCCCACAGGTCCACCACCAGCAGGATGTCCGCGCCCGCGGGCACCGAAAGCTGATGCTGGTCGATCCAGACGTTGTGGAGCCTGCCGGTGGCCTGGCCGCGTATCGTTGCGATCCAGCCGACCCCGCGGACCTTCGCGAGCTGGCGCACGTCGGTTTTCCATGCGGCGTAACCGCCGAAACTGCGCTTCAACGCCTGCGCCAGCCGTCCGGACGGCCGCAATGCCACCGCCTCGCCGGATAGACCTTCGAAGAACGATTCGTGCAGCACGACGCCGTTGTATTCAAAGGCGAACCGCCGGGCGTAAGCGTCGGGCAGGGGCCCGCTGGCGGTTGAGCCGCGCGCGGTGCGGGCCAGCTTGTTGAGCTCGCCGACGTAGCCCGCGTAGAGGCCCAGATGCAGCTTGAGCGTGCGACCCCAGATCCTGCGCACGCGCGCAAGGTCGAACTCCCGCACCGGGTGAGCCATCGATGAAGCTCAGGCCGTGGCCGAAGAGCCGAGCACCGCCGCCACCATGGCGCGGATGAGGAAAATCACGGCGTAGTGCAGCATGATCGGTCTCCAGATCCCCTGCGGGCCCGGCCGGCAGGGGCGTGACCGGCTGTGCAGGTGAACTCACGTGGCCAATCCTCGCGTCGTCGCTCCGCGGCCGCCATCGGTGGCGGGCGACGGGCATCGTAGGAACGCACCCACATGGTGACTGGAATGAAAGGGAACGGACATCGCTGGATCTTCGTACCGATCGTCCTTGCGCTGACGCTCCTCGGCGCCATCCTGTACCTGTCGCGCGAGAGCTTCATGCGGCTCGAATCCGCGGCGGAGCGCGTGCGGGTCGCCGAGGAGCGGCAGACCGCCCTGGCGGAGTTCCTGCTGCTCGTCACGGAAGCCGAGACTGCGCAGCGCAGCTACCTCCTCACGCGTAACCGGCAGTACCTTGCGCCGTACGAAAAGGCGATCGCGGAGCTGCCGCTCTCGGTGCAGTGGCTGCTCGAGGACTACGAGCGCCATGGTCCGAGCTCGAGCATCGAGCGCATCCACTGGCTCGAGGGACTGACGGCCGGCAAGCTGCGCGAGATCGGGGAGTCCCTCGCCCTCTATCGGCGCGGCGGCATCGGCAGCGCGATGTCGCTGGTGCGCACCGAGTTCGGCCGCAAGTCGATGGACCAGATCCGGGAGCTGGGGTCCTCCCTGCAGACCGAGGAGGCGCTGGCCGTCGAAGCCGCCGCGCAGTCCTGGCGGCGCGAGCTGCGGCTCGGGCGCCTGCTCATCATCGCCGCGACCACGCTCGCCATGCTGCTCGTGTTCGTGGCGGCTCTCCTGGTCATGCGCGACGTGCACCGCCGGCGCGAGCACGCCCGGCAGCTCGAGGCGCACAACGCCGAGCTCGACGCCCAGGTGCGCAGCCGTACCGAGGCGCTTTCCAACCTGTCGAGCGCGTTGCAGCGTGTAACGGAGCGCGAGAAGCAGGCACTCGCTCGCGAGCTGCACGACGAGCTCGGGAGCCTGCTGATCGCGGCGAAAATGGACATGTCGTGGCTGCGGAAGCGACTGTCCAACGAGGATCCGGACGTCAAGCTGCGCTGGGACCGCGTGGTCGCCGGGCTGGACGAAGGCGTCAACCTGAAGCGGCGGGTCGTCGAGCACCTGCGCCCGACGCTGCTCGACAACCTTGGCCTGGTCCCGGCGATCAAGTGGGTGCTCGAGGAGTCCTGCGGCCGGGCCGGAATCCGCTGGACGGAGCGCTACCCGCCGGAGGACGTGCGGCTGACCGACGATGCCTCGATCGCGGTGTTCCGAGTCGTGCAGGAATCACTGACCAACATTGTCCGGCACTCCGGCGCGAGGAATGTCGATCTCGCCGTCGACCTGACCGGCGGAGAACTGGTGGTCAGGATCCGCGACGACGGCAAGGGAATCCCGGAGGATCGGATGTCCAACGTGGTCGGCTCGCACGGGATCGCGAGCATGCGGCACCGCGTGACGAGCCTGGGTGGCCAGTGGAAGATCCAGAGCCCGCCGGGCGGCGGCACGCAGATCACCTTCCGGCTGCCGCTCGCGAGCGTGCTGCTCAGGGACGACGCCGCGGCGTGACGGCTCAGTCGCGCTCGTCGCGAATCTGTTCGAGAACGGCCGGCAGCCGCTCGAATTCACGGGCCTTGTCGAGGAAATGGCGGACGCCGAAGGATTGCGCCATCCGCCGGTACTCCGGCAGGTCGTAGTTCGTGAACACGACGACCGCGGGCGGCCTCGCGTCCGCACGCGCGAGCGCGCGCAGCACGCCGAAGCCCGTTCCGCGGCGCAGGTGCAGGTCGAGGACCACCGCGTCGCAGCGGCCGGTGCGGATCGCGTGGAGCGCCTCGAGCTCGGAGTCGACCGTGTCGGAAACTTCGACGCCGGGGAGCCCCGCGAGCGTCTCGCGCAGGCGGTCCTGCAGCATCCGCGAGTCCTCCACGACCAGCACGCGCAGCGGGTCGTGTATCGGTGCTCCTCGTCGACTCTGATCGACCACGGCGGGAATCATCCGGCACCTGTCTCGAGCGTCCTTGCCGCGTCCGCGGCCGGGTGACCGCCACGCGAATTCCTCGGGGAATTTAGCAGGACGGCAACGGGTTGGCTGTCGGCGCGGTCCTACGCGGATCACTGGATCAGGCCGTTGCGCAGGGCGTACGTCGTCAGGTCCGCGTTCGTTTCCAGGTGCATCTTTTCCAGCACCCGCGTCCGGTACGTGCTCACGGTCTTGACGGACAGGCACAGCTCGCCGGCGATGTCCGATACGGCACGGCCCGCGGCGAGCTTGCACAGGACCTGGAATTCGCGCTCGGAAAGCCGGGAATGCAGGGGTTTGTCGGCGTCCTGGTCGAGCTCCGAGACGAGCAGCTCGGCGAGCGCCGGGCTGACGTAGCGCCGGCCCTCGAGGATGGTCCGGACCGCCTTGAGCAGCTCAGCGGGCGCTCCGTCCTTCGAAAGGTAGCCGCGGGCACCCGCCCGCAGCACGTTGAGCGCGTACTGGCGCTCGGGCAGCCCGCTCATCACGAGCACCCGCGTGCTGTGCCCCGCGGCGCGTATGTGGCTCAGGATGTCGAGGCCGCTGCGGTCCGGCATGTTGATGTCGAGTATCAGCAGGTCCCAGCCCCCGCGCCGCAGTGCATCGAGTGCCTCGCGGCCCGTCGAAGCCTCGCCGATCTCGACGATCCCGCGGTCCTCTTCCAGGAACTGGCGCAGGCCCGCGCGAACCACGGCGTGGTCGTCGGCGATCAGGACTCTCGCCATGCGGGTGCTCCTGTATGGCGCAGCCGCGCCATCAAACGGCAGCGGGCGCATCGGTGCGCTCGTACGCGGCAAGTTTGTTATACAGCGTCTTGAGGCTGCAACCCAGGACTTCGGCCGTCCTGCGCTTGTTGCCCATGAAGTGCCCGAGCGTGGCCTCGATCACGCGGCGCTCGACTTCCGCGAGCCGCGAACCGATCGGTATGCGCAGCTCGAGCTCCGCGACCGACGCGCCGACCGGCGCCGGCGTCGGCTCCAGCTCCAGTACTTCGTCGCACAGGATGTAGGCGCGCTCGATTGCGTTGCGCAGCTCGCGCACGTTGCCCGGCCAGGGATGCGCGCGCAGCGTCGAGGACGCGGACGCGCCGAGCCTCTTGCGGGTGCCGTTCGCGCGGTTGAGTTCGTCGAGAAAGTGGCGTGCGAGGAGCGTGGCGTCGCCGGCGCGCGCGCGCAGCGGCGGAACGTCGATCGGGAAGACGGCGAGGCGATACAGCAGGTCCTCGCGCAGCTGGCCATCGCGGACCGCCTGTCCCGGGTTGCGGTTGGTGGCCGCGATGACCCGGAGGTCCGACGACAGCTCCTCGCGACCGCCGACGCGGTAGAAGCTTCGCGTCTCGAGGAAGCGCAGCAGCCGCACCTGAAGGTCGGGCGGCATCTCGGTCACCTCGTCCAGGAAGAGCGTGCCACCTTCGGCCTGCTCGATGAGTCCGCGGTGCATGCCCACCGCCCCGGTGAAGCTTCCCTTCTCGTAGCCGAACAACTCGGATTCGATCAGGGTGGCCGGCAACGCGCCGCAGTTGATGGCGACGAACGGGCCCGCTCGGCGCGCGCTCGCCTCATGGATGGAGCAGGCGACCAGCTCCTTTCCGCTGCCGCTCTCGCCGCACACGAGCACGGTCGCCTCCGTGGGCGCGACGCGAGCGATGAGCTGGACCACCGCGTCCATCGCGGTCGATCGACCGATCAACCGCGTCGCGACGCGGTCCTCGGTCCGTTCGACGTCGAAGGGCGCACCCTGGAGCGTATCGGGCTGTAATTTTTCCATTGCGCATATGTAGCGTCGGCGTCGCCCGGGCCATAGCGGCTGCGGCCGATAGCGTCCTAGGAAGGTTGGAAATCGCCTGTCCGCCTCCGTCCTACAGATAGGCTGGGGCTATAGGCTGGAGGCTGGGCCGGAGGCGGAGTTGCCGCTCTACCTGCAGCCCATAGCCCATAGCCCACGGCCTCTTGGACATCGGCGGCGTGCTGCTCCAGAGTTTCGCCATGTACTACTGCCGCCCGGAACACGCGGCCGACCACGCTTCCATCCGCGAGTTGCACGCGCATTCTTTTCCCACGACCGCCGAAGCGCGCCTGGTCGACGCACTGCGCGCCGGCGGTCGTCTTGCGCTTTCGATCGTTGCGGCCGATCCAGACGGCGTGGTCGGGCACATCGCATTCAGTCCCGTCACGGCGGGCACCGCTTCGGGCTGCGGGCTTGGGCCGGTGGCTGTGAGCGCCGCCCATCGCCGGCGAGGCGTCGGCGCGATGCTGGTGCGTGAGGGGATCGCGTCCTGCACGCTCGCCGGGTACGGTTTCGTCGTCGTGCTCGGCGATCCCGCGTACTACACCCGGTTCGGATTCCATCGAGCGAGCGACCGCGGGCTCGGCAACGAGTACGGGGTCGACGACGAGTTCATGGTGCTCGAGCTGCGATCGGGATGCCTGCCGATGCGCGGCGCGACCGTGCGTTACGCGCCCGAATTCGCCATGGTCGGGGGCGCCGGTCCTTCAGCGTGAGCCGCCGCGTCGCGGCCTATCGGCCGCCGCCTCGACCACGCTCCGAGCCCGTCTCGGCCAGTGGCAGCTGCGCGTGCGCGTGCATGCTCTTCTGCACCAGCTCGCTGTAGCCGCGCATCAGCCCGGCGGCGAAATCCGAGAACACGCGCACCTTCGCCGACTGGTGACCAGCCGAGGGGTAGACGAGCGAGATCGACGGGCCGGGGACGGAGAATTCCTGCAGCACCAGCTTCAGCGTGCCGCGCTCGATGTACCCGGCGACGAGCATGTCGGCGTTGTGACAGATCCCCAGGCCTTCCGTGGCGGCGACGATCGGTCCCTCGACCGTGTTGAAAGTCAGCGCGAAGCGCAGCTTCAGGCGGCGCGAGCTGTACGGCGGAGGGAAGTGCCATTCGGGCGCTCCGCCGTTCGTCGAGCGCAGACCCAGCAGGCGGTGCGCACCGAGATCCTCCGGGGTAGCGGGTTCCCCGTGGCTCGCCAGGTAGGCGGGGGACGCGCAGGTGACGAAGGTCATGTCCGCGATCCGGCGCGCGACGAGGCCGGACTGACGCAGTGGCCCTACGCGCACCGCGACATCGACCCGCTCGGCCACGAGGTCGACGATCTTGTCGTTGAAGCGGATGTCGAGCTCGATCGCCGGGTAGCGGTTCGTGAACTGCGGCAACGCCGGCAGCAGCAGGTAGCGACCGAAGGCGACGGGCACGTCGACCCGCAGCTCCCCCTGCGGCTTGGTGCGCGCGTCGTGAAGGCTCTCCTCGGCGTCCCGCAACTCGTCGAGGATTCGGCGGGCGCGACGCAGGAAATCGCTGCCTTCCGCGGTCAGCGCGACCTTGCGCGTCGTTCGATGCAGCAGGCGCGCGCCCAGGTGCTTCTCCAGGGCCGCGACATGACCGCTGGCGGCGGCCCGGGATATGTCGAGTTCGTCGGCGGCGCGGGCGAACGACTCGCGTTCCGCCACCCGCACGAAGACACGCATCGCGAGAAGCTGGTCCATGGACGCATTGTTCAGGAATCCAGAACATAGTGCAACGATTACAGCGATTTATCGATGCAGTCTCCGGGACTATCGTTGGCCGCAGTTCGATGGGAGCACCGACATTTCGATGGGAGCACTGACATGCTGTCAATCATGCATCGCAATCGATATACCCTCTGCCTCGTGATCGCGCTGGCGACCTCGGTGATGATCGTCATGGGTTCGCTCGCGCACGCCCTGGCGCAGATGCCGCTGTACGCGTAGCACAGTCCCGCGCGGCGGCGTCCGGCGCGGACCGCGCTAAGGCGCTGCGGCCACCGCGCCCAGACGCGGAGCGACGTAGCGCTCCATTACGGCCTGCTCGAGCAGCTCCGGCGGCAGCAGGCCTTCGCCGATCACGAAGTCGTGATACGACTTCGCATCGAACCGCTCGCGAAGCGCCATCTCGGCGCGGGCGCGCAGCGCGAGCTGCTTCTGGTATCCGTAGAAATACGAGGTCGCCTGGCCGGGTGAGTCGAAGCTGTAGCGGTCGACTTCCTGCTTGGCCATCGGCTCGGACAGGCCGACTTCCTTCATCAGGAAGTCCTGCGCCGCCGCGGGTTCCATCAGCCCGAGGTTGATCATCGGATCGAGGAAGGCGCGCGCTGCGCGCATCAGGCGCATCTGCAGGCTGCCGATCTGGCCTTCCGCCGGCAGGTATTGCTGCATGACCGCCTCGGCGTACAGGCCCCAGCCCTCGATATTCGCGCTGTTGAACGCGAACACGACGCGCGGGATCGACGTGCCGTTTTCGATCATTTTCGCGAACTGCAGTTCATGCCCGGGCCGGGCCTCGTGCGCCGTCAGCGTCCAGGTGATCGCGTCGTAGGTGAAATCGTCCATCTTCGAGCCCGGCGGCGCGTTCGGGTTCTCGAGTGGCAGCACGAACTCCGCGGGTTCGCCGGTGTTGCCGATCAGTCGTGGCGGGCTCAGGTGAGGGGCCGGGATCGCCGCCGACTCCGCTTCGTTCGCCAGGCGGATCACGGCTTCGCGTTCCGGCAGGGTTACGATCTTCTCGCGGCGCACGATATCCTCGATGTTCTTGAGCCGCTCCCGGTAGGTCGGCAGCAGCGCGTCGTTCGCGATCGTGTCCTTCTTCAGGCGCCGCAGAACCTCTCGATAGTCGCTGACGTCGTAGCCGCGCTCCTTCGCGACGCGTCTCGCCGTTGTGTCGAGCTCGTTGCGCGTCTGCATGTAGCCGACCAGCGCGTCCTGCATCAGCTCCTGCGGGTCTGCCGTCACGCCGAAGTTGCGCAGCTTGTCGGCGTAGATCTCGGGGGGCAACCGGTTGCTCTTGCGCGCGCGCGGCACCACCTCCGACCTGACCCATTTCGCATACGCGTCCATCTGCGACACGAGCCGAGCGTGGTCCTCCTGCCAGCCCTCGAGCCCGCTCTTCTCGAACGCTTCCTTGATCCCCACCATGTAGCGGCCCTGGTTCTCGAGCCCCTGCTCGACCTCGACGGTCCAGGGCCCGGTCAGGCCGGGGGTCGAGAATCGTTCCTCGATGCGCGCGCGGGCGAGCTCGGCGATGGGCGTGTGGCCGGCCTCGCTGCCCGTGTAGCGCCGCAACCGGGTCAGGGCCGCCGGGTAGCGCTCCTTTGATACGCGCGGATCCAGCAACGAGTTAAAGCCGCGGAACAGCACGCGTCCCAGGTCGAAGTAGGGCAGCATCAGCCGTCGATTGAGCTGCGAGGTACGGGTCTGGTCTTCCGCCGCCCTCAGCAGGATCTGCATGTCCTGGCGCACGCGCGGGTCGGTCGCCGCCGTAATCCTGGGCTCGAGCTCCCGGGCGACCTTCGCCAGGTCGGCTTCGAAGCGCGTGTCGTTACCGGGTTTCAGGTCCATTACCTCGGTGTCGTGACCCTCGACGCCGAGCGCGGCCGCCGTTTCGGGCGCATACCGCGCAAGCACCTCGAGCAGCGGTGCGGCATTGGCGTTGCTCTGCGCGACCCAATCGACATCCTTGGCGACATCTTTGGCCTGCGCCGTGGCCGACATGGCCAGCACGAGCGCGATGAACGCCTGTCCAAGGAACCTAAACTCGAACTTCATTGCGAGCCCCCGGGATTGGATGTAGCCACGCATCGTAACCTGCGGCGCACGACTGACGACCAGGCGGCCAGGACGATCGGTTCGGCCAGTGCGATGGAGTGTTGTGGTGACGGGACCGACGAGGAGCCCGCGACGGAGCGGGCCTCCGCTGCCGCAATGCAAAAGTGCCATCGCGTCTCGCCTGTGCGGTAGCAACGCACGGCGATCCGACCCCCGCCGGGTTCTCCGCCGCCGGTCGAGTGGACGCCGCGAAAGGCGCGAAGTACCTTCGTGCACCGGTTCCAACGTGCGTGCACCGGTTCCAACATGAAACAGCTCTCCGGCCTCGACAACGTTTTCCTGCGGCTTGAGCGCGGGAACCAGCACATGCACGTCGCGGGACTGGCCATCTACGACCCGTCATCCGCGCCGGAAGGGAAGGTGCGGTTCAAGGACGTGCTCCGATTCTTCGAGTCGCGTCTCGACGTCTCACCGATCTTCCGCCGGCGTCTGGTCGAGGTCCCGCTGTCCGCTGATCGCCCGTACTGGGTCGAGGACGCCGCCATCGACGTCGAATTCCACGTGCGCCATATCGCGCTGCCGCAGCCCGGCGACTGGCGGCAACTGTGCATCCAGGTCGCCCGCATTCACTCGCGGCCTCTCGATCGCAGCAAGCCGCTGTGGGAGGCGTACGTAATCGAGGGCCTCGACAACATCGCCGGGCTGCCGCGCGGCAGCTTCGCGTTGTACGTCAAGTTCCACCACTGCGCGCTGGATGGCGAGGCCGGCACGGAGATCATCAAGGCCATCCACTCGCTTTCGCCCGACGAGGCGACCGGGACCGGCGAGCGTGGCCACCGCGTGGGCGATCGCGAGCCCTCCGCGGTGGAGTTGTATTCGCGCGCCGTGGCCAACAGCCTCGGCAGGGTCCCGAAGTTCACGCGCCTCGTGCTCGAGTCGGCCGGCAGGGCCGCGAGCATGGGCCGAACCGCGCTCCCCGCAGGCGGCCGGCCCGGCGGTCCGGCGGCCGAGCTGGCTGCGCGCATGCGGCGTGCACCGGTCACGCGGTTCAGCGGGCGCGTGTCCGCGCACCGGGTGGTCGAGGCCGTCGGAGTCGGGCTCCCGGCCATGCGCGCGATCCGCGCAGCGGTCGAGGGCGCAACGATCAACGACGTGTTCCTCGCCACCGTCGGGGGCGCGCTCAACCTGTACCTGGGCAGCAAGCACGAGCTGCCGGCACAGAGCATGACGGCCATGGTGCCGATGACGCTGCGGGGCGCGAACAAGGGCGAGGACGCCGGCAACCAGATCGGCCTGGCCGTAATGCGGCTGCATTCCGAGATCGCGGACCCGCTCGAGCGGCTGCGCGCGATACGGGCCGAGGCCGGGAAGGTCAAGGCGTTGTCGGAGGGACTGGGAAAGGACCTCGCCAAGCAGGCCTTCGACGTGCTGCCGACGCTCGCGGCAACCGCGCTGACGCGCAACGTGATGATCCCGCAGATGAACGTCGTGGTCTCGAACGTCCGCGGGCCCGACGTGCCCCTCTACATGGCGGGTGCGCGTCTCGTGACCTTTGCGCCGATCAGCATCGCCATCGACGGCCTCGGCCTCAACGTGACCGCGTTCAGCTACCACGGCACGATGTGGCTCTGCGCGGTCGCCTGCCGCGACATGCTGCCCGATCCCGCCTTCTTCGCCGACTGCCTGCGCTCGAGCTTCCAGGCACTGGTCGACGCCGGGCAGCATGCGGCGAAGCCCGCCTCGCGTCCCGCGCGACGCAGAAAACGGTCCGCCGGTGAATCCGGCCGCGCAGCCGCACGGCGGCTCGATGCATGAGCGCGACGACGGGGTGCCGTGCGTGGTTGCAGCGCAACGAGCGAGTTGTCAGCCGCTGCGGACGCTGGCAACCTTGCGACACGGCAGCAACAGCCGGCTTCGTTCAAGGCATGCGCGAGACCTTCGGACGGTGCGCGCGCGGCCCGGTCCGTCAGGCCTCCGCAGCGGCGGCGGCGCGTCGAAATCAGCAAAGCGGGGGAATACTGATGACGAGTCAATCCTTGAAGCCGGGTCGGCGCAACACCGTGCTCGGCACCGTGATCGGTACGGTGCTCGCGTCCTATGCGGGCGGCGCCGGTGCGCTCGAGTTCGAGACCGACGGCGGCACACGCATCATCTGGAACACCACCCTTTCCGTGGGATCCAGCTGGCGCGACCAGGAACCCGACCCGGAGCTCTTCACCAGGGCCGACGGCTCGCTGATCGGCATCGGTGCCACGCCGCTGCCGCTCTTTACCCGTCCCAACCCGGGCGATGGACTGGCGGGCAACCAGGCCGACAGCGGCACGCTCAACTACGACAAGGGTGACCGCTTCTCCACGCCCCTCAAGCTGCTGACCGACGTCGAGATCCGCAAGGGTGACTTCGGCCTGCTGGTTCGCGGCAAGGCCTGGTACGACGACGCGCTCGAGAACGGCGACGTGCGCCTGGGCAACCAGCCGAACAACTACAACGGCGTGCGACCGGGGCTCGGGCCGCAGCCCGGCGGCACCTTCACGGACGTGTTTCGGAGCCCATGGCCCGAGGCGTCACTGAGCGACGACGGGTTCGAGGACGAGCAGCAGTTCTCGAATGCGCTGCTGCTCGACGCCTATCTGTACGGCGGCTTCGACGTCGGCGAGACGAAGCTGCAGCTGCGCCTCGGCCGGCAGGTGATCAACTGGGGCGAGAGCGTGTTCATCCAGGGCGTAAACCAGATCAACCCGATCGACGTTCCGGCGGCGCGGCGCCCGGGTGCCGAACTGAAGGAAGTCCTGCTGCCCGTCGCGATGGCCTACGCGAACTGGGGCTTCAGCTTCGGCTCGATGGAGCTGTTCTACCAGTTCGAATGGGACAACACGTCGATCGACTCCTGCGGCACCTACTGGGCGGTCACCGAGAACAACATCTCGTCGAACCCCGGCAAGTGCAACAGCGCGACGGTCATCACCAATGTGCTCGGCAGCCAGCCGCGCAACCCAGCCACCGGGCAGCTGCTGCCGGTGCTGGTCCCGCAGCTTGGCTCGAACGTGTTCGCGCAGGCCAACGGCCTCTTCGTGCCGCTGATCCAGGGCGTCGAACCCCGCGACTCGGGTCAGTTCGGCGCTGCGTTCCGCTTCCCCGATAGGGGACACCGAGATCGGCCTGTACGGGATGAACATCCATTCGCGGCTGCCGTACATCTCGGGTCGCGCGGGCACGTTGCTGACCCCGACCACGCCGCTGGTGCTGCCGCCGGGCGCGCTGAGCCCCTTGCAGACGACACCCTATGTCGTCGCGGGGATCGCCCCGGACGGCCTGCCTTTCTGGCGCATCCCCGGCACCGGCGCGAATCCGCTCGACGCGGCGGACGACACGACGCTGCGCAACCCGGCGCCGCTGCACTCAGGCATCGGCGCGGCAGCTCGGTCGCAACATCGTCCCGGGCCGCGCGTACTGGGAGTACCCGGACGACATCCAGGTCTACGGTATCAGCGCGGCGATGAACCTGTTCAGCTGGTCGGTGTCATTCGAGGTCAGCCGTCATATCGGCGTGCCGGTCCAGGTCAACGGCAACGACCTGCTGCAGAGCCTGCTCAGTCTTCATCGGCCCGAACGCGCGACGAGGGCCGGGCGGCCGCGCTGCAGGGCGATGGTGGCTACGCGCAGGGCTGGGATCGGTTCGACAAGACCCAGTTCCAGGTCAACACGGTCAAGAACTTCAGCAACGTCCTGGGTGCCGAGAACCTGCTGCTGGTCGCCGAGGTCGGCTACCAGGAGAACAACGTGCCGGATTACCTCGACGGCGCGGTGCGCTACGGCCGCGGCTTCATGTTCGGCGTCGGGTCGAACCCGGACCTTGCCGGGCAGTTGCCGGTCTACGCGGCGGCAACACCTGCTCGCCGACGTTCGTCGGCGCGCCGGTGCCGGTGCAGAGCGCCGTGTTCAACCCGCAGCCGAACGGCTGCCGCAACGACGGCTACGTCACCGACGATGCCTGGGGTTACCGGCTGCGTCTCTCGGCGGACTACAACAACGTGTTCAATTCGGGCGTGACGGTCACGCCGAGCATCTTCTGGGCGCACGACGTCGACGGCGTGTCGATGGACCCGACGTTCATCGAGGACCGCCAGGTGCTTGGCCTCGGTCTGCGCTTCAACTACAACAAGCGCTACAACCTCGAGATGAACTACGTCGACTATGCGGACGCCGACTTCGATCCCCTGTTCGATCGTGACTATTACTCGGTCAGCGCAAGCGTGACCTTCTGATCCGGACCAGGAGCAACGACCATGCGTACCTTCAACAGGATGCTCGCCACGGCCGTGGCGGTTGCGGGAATTGCGCTGCCCGCGCACGCGAGGCTGACCGACGCCGAGGCCGCGCGCCTCGGTGCGGACCTGACGCCGATCGGAGCGGAGAAGGCCGGCAACGCCGACGGGACGATACCGGCGTGGACCGGCGGCCTGGCGGGCGCCGCCCTCGGGCTGGTCTGCCGCGCAGGGCTACGTCGATCCCGTTCGCCTCGGACCAGGTCAAGTTCACGATCACCGCCGCGAATGCCGACCAGTACAAGGACAAGCTGACGCCCGGCACGCTGGCGCTGCTCAAGAAGTACGAGACCTTCAAGATGCCCGTGTACGAGACACGGCGCACCGCCGCCTACCCGAAGGCCGTCTACGACAACGCCAAGTCGCAGTCGACCAAGGTCGAGCTGCAGGGCTTCGGCGTGAGCAACCTCGGTCCGACCACGGTGCCGTTCCCGATCCCGAAGAACGGACTCGAGGCGATCTGGAACCACACGATGCGCTACCTCGGTGGCGGCATCGACCGGAACTACAACTCCTTCCCGGTGCGCTCGAACGGCGACCACTACAAGATCGGCGTGCGCGAGTACCGCATCTTCAACGCCAACCTCGACCAGCCGCAGGACAACCTGCTGCTCGGGTTCATGTCGTACTTCACGGCGCCGGCGACGCTCGAGGGCACGGTGTTCCTCGTGCACGAGCCGGTCGACCAGGTCAAGCAGCAGCGCGCGGCCTGGATCTACAACGCGGGCCAGCGCCGGGTGCGCCGCGCGCCCGACCTCAACTACGACAACATCAACGACGGCACGGAGGGCCTGCGCACGACTGATCAGTTCGACGCCTACAACGGCGCGCCGGACCGCTACGACTGGAAGCTCGTCGGCAAGCAGGAGATCTACATTCCGTACAACTCGTACAAGCTCTCCGACAAGAAGCTCAAGTACAAGGAAAACATCATCCGCAAGGGCACGGTCAACTCCGACGTGATGCGCTACGAGCTGCACCGTGTCTGGGTGATCGATGCGAACTTGAAGTCCGGCAGTAAGCACGTTTACGGCAGGCGGGTGTTCTACCTCGATGAGGACAGCTGGACCGTCGTGTACGAAGATGCCTACGACACGCGCAAGCAGCTGTGGCGCGTCAGCATGCACCCGATGATCCAGTTCTACGATGCGAAGGTGCCGTGGTACCGCGCGAACGTCTGGCACGACCTGTCGAACGGCAGCTACCTGCTTTCGCTGCTGGAGAACGAGATCAGGACGCCGTGGAAGTTCGGCGAGAAGGGCCAGTGGGCCTCCTTCCAGCCCGACGCATTGCGGCGCGCGGGCACGAAGTAAGCGGCACGAGCCGCGGGGCCCGGTCGGGCTCCGCGAGACGCTGAATCAGCGGCCGGGACCGCCGCGCGGGGGACATTCCATGGTCAGAAACCGGGCCGTCGGATTGCTGCTTTGCGCGACGCTCGTGCCATGGACCGCCCCGGCCGAGGGCGAGCGCCCCGCGCCGGTGGTCGCGATCAAGCCGGACCGGATCATCCTGCTCGACATCGAGAAGGCCGGAGAGCGGCTCGTGACCGTCGGCGAACGCGGCTTTGCGCTCCTGTCCGACGACCAGGGACACAACTGGACGGCCAAGCCGACGCCGGTCACGCGCACGCTCACGGGCGTCGCCTTCCGGGACCCGAAACTCGGCATCGCCGTGGGTCACGGTGCATCGCTCGTGCGGACCGAGGACGGCGGGGCGACCTGGAAGCAGGTGGAACTGCCGGATGCAGGCAGCGACTCGCTGCTCGGACGTGCAGCATCTCGGCGGCGATCACTTCATCGCGTATGGCGCATTCGGCTTGTACCTCGACTCGACCGATGGCGGCCGGACGTGGCAGCGCCGCACGATCCTGAGTGGCGAGCCCGCGGGCGGCGAGAGCAAAGCGTCAACGGGCGATGAGGGCGATGAGTACCTGGACGAGGGCTTCGATCGCCACATCTCCCAGGTGCTCCAGGTGGATTCGACGCTTCTGCTGGTGGCCGAGTCCGGTACGCTCGCGCGCTCCGACGATGGCGGGGCCACCTGGACCCAGCTCGAATCACCGTACCAGGGGTCGTTCTTCGGTGCGCTCAGGACGCAGGACGGCTCCGTCCTCGTATACGGCATGCGCGGCAATGTGTATCGCACGTCCGACCTCGGCACGACGTGGCAGAAGGTCGAGCTCGGCACGACCGCGTCGCTGATGGGCGGCGCGCAGCTCGAAGACGGGCGCATACTGCTGGTCGGCAACTCGGGGCTGCTCGCCCTCAGCAGGGATGGCGGCCGGACGCTCGAGCTGCACTGGTCGCCGGCCGGGAAGGGCTTTGCGCAGGTCATCGAGGCCGATGGCCGGTTGATCGCGGTCGGCGAGGCCGGCGTGAGCGTGATCGATCCGGCGTGGCTGGCCGCACCGTGACGCCGCAGCACCGCATGCGAGGCGACTGACATGACGGAAGAGCAGCCGGGCGCGGCGCCGGAGGAGGCCGGACTCGAACGCAGCCGGTTCGTGGAGGGCTGGGTCGGCCGGGTCTCCTACTGGATCTTCCACCGCCGCAGGGTGCTGCTGATCGTGTTCATCCTGATCACGATCCTGCTCGGGGCGATGGCGAGCCAGCTGCGCGTGCAGGCGGGATTCACGAAGATGATCCCGCTCAACCATGAGTACATGAAGACCTTCCTCGAATACCAGGCGGACTTCGGGGGCGCCAACCGCGTGCTCGTCGCGGTCAAGAACCGTGACGGCACGATCTTCGAGAAGGAGTTCATGGACACTCTCCGGCAGATAACGGAGGACGTGTTCTTCATCAAGGGCGTGGAGCGCAGCTCGGTCACTTCGCTCTTCACGCCGAACGTCCGCTACAACGAGGTCGTCGAGGACGGGTTCCGCGGCGGCAACATCGTTGGCGCGGATTTCGACGGCAGCCCCGCGCAGCTCGCGAAAGTCCGCGAGAACCTGCTCAAGTCGGACTGGGTCGGGCGCATCGTCGCGAACGACCAGACCGCCGCAATGGTCGTCGCCACGCTGCAGGAGAACGATCCGGAGACGGGTGACCGGCTGAACCTGCAGGAGGTCGCGAAGCAGCTCGAGGGGATCCGCGGCAAGTACGAGACCGAGGACACGGGCGTCCACATCATCGGCTTCGCCAAGGCGATGGGCGACATCGCCAAGGGCGCCGCCGGCGTCCTCATGTTCTTCGGCATTGCCTTCGTCATCACCGCGATCCTGCTCTACTGGTACTCGGGATCGCTGGTGCTGACCGTGATGGCGCTCATCTGCGCGATCGTGCCGGTCGTCTGGCTGCTCGGCCTGCTGCCCGTATTCGGGCTGGGCCTCGATCCGATGTCGATCCTGGTCCCGTTCCTGATCTTCTCGATCGCGGTGTCGCACGCGGTGCAGATGACCAACGCCTGGAAGCTCGAGACGCTGCACGGCGCCGACGGCATCATGGCCTCGCGCGCATCCTTCCAGAAGTTGTTCATCCCGGGGGCCATGGCCCTGCTCGCGAACGCGCTCGGCTTCATGGTCATCGCCTTCGTCGACATCGAGATCGTGCGCGAGCTCGCGATCACGGCGACGATCGGCGTGACGGTGATGATCATCACCAACAAGATGCTGCTGCCGATCCTGCTGTCCTACTACAAGTTCACCCCGGAGCAGGCGTCGAAGCTCGCGGGCAAGGAGACCGCGGGTGACTGGCTCTGGGAACGGATCAGCCCGCTCGCTACGCGAAAGTACGCGTGGGCGGCGGTCCTCACGGGGGCGCTGCTGCTCGCCTTCGGGATCTGGAAGGCGCGCGACCTGCACGTCGGCGACCTCGGCAAGGGCGTGCCGGAGCTCAAGGCCGATTCCCGCTACAACCAGGACGTCGACATGATCACGAGCCACTTCGCGATCGGCGTCGACCTGCTGCAGGTCATCGCCGAGGCGAAGGCGGAGAGCGAGGAGGATTCGCCCTGCGTGAACCGCGACGTGATGGACCGGATGGAGGACTTCGACTTCCAGGTCCGCCAGGTGGACGGTGTCGCCACGGCGCGCAGCCTGGCCGGGTTCGTAAAGTCGGTTACCCAGTCCTATGCGGAAACGTTCGCGAAGTGGCGCATGCTGCCCGAGGAGCGGGCGCAGATCGCCCAGGGCGTGGGCTTTGCGACCCGGCTGGGCAACGAGCTGATGAACTCGCGATGCACGGCGATGCCGGTCAGTATCTTCACGACCGATCACCAGGCCACGACGATCGAGCACATCGTCGAGAAGATAAAGGCCTTCAAGGCGGCCGGGGGCGACACGGACCAGATCCGGTTCCGCCTGGCGAGCGGCAACGTCGGGGTGATGGCCGCGACCAACGAGGTCGTCGAGGCCTCGGAGAAGTGGGTCAACCTCGCGCTCTTCGCATCGGTGACGCTGCTGTGCCTGCTGACGTTCCGCTCGTGGCGCGTGACGCTCTGCATCATCATCCCGCTCGCCATCGTCACGGTGCTGTGCAACGCGGTGATGGCGATGCTCGACATCGGCGTGAAGGTGAACACCCTGCCCGTCGTGGCGCTGGGCGTGGGCGTGGGCGTCGACTACGGCATCTACCTGTTCGAGCGCATGAAGCACGAGTCCCAGGACATGGGACTGCAGCTCAAGGATGCGTTCGAGGAGGCGCTCAAGCAGCGCGGCACGGCCTCGGTGTTCACCGCCGTGACGATGACCATCTCGGTCGCGACCTGGATGTTCTCGGCGCTCAAGTTCCAGGGCGACATGGGGATCCTGCTCGCCTTCATGTTCCTGGTGAACATGCTCGGCGCGGTCCTGCTGCTGCCGGCGCTGGCGGCATACCTGGTGGGCGACCGGCTCAAGGCCGATCGGCCGCACGGCGTCGAATGGGGCGACGTCGCGCCGGAGGATATGGGAAAGGTATCCGGAGCCTGAGCCGGGTGGTGCTCAGCGGACGTCGGTTCCCACGGTAGCCTCGAGCTGGGCGATGAACGAGCGTTCGCTGCGCGCTCATCAACTCCCCGCCGAAGCCGAGCACGTCGCCTTCACGCGCCGAGCGCGCGACCCGCGTCGCGAGGCCGACGACGAAATCCGCGTAGTGCTCCACGTCGTCGTCCCCGCCGCGCTCCCGCAGTGCGCGGACGGCATCCTTGAACATCGCCAGGGCCGTCGACTGCAGGCGGGTAACGCAGCGCTCGGATTCCGCGAGCCCGTGATACCAGGACCGGACGTGGTCCTGCGCGTCCATGATATTCGCGCTCGGTCGCGATCCCGTTCAGCAGCGGGTGCCGGCTGTTCAGCGCATCGACGATTCCCGACATCGCGGCTGCGCGCTCGAGCATCTCGTCGAAGAGGCTCCCCTCGGCGGCCGACACTGCGAGCGCCACGTGATGCGGCGTGTCGCGCACGGCCCGCCACTCGTCGTCGGTCAACTGTTCCCGGTTCAGCATGTGATCCTCACCCCCTCGTCATGCGGCAGGAGCCCTGAACGTGCGGCTCATGTCGCTTGCCGGCCCCCGTCGCTGGCGGCATCGATGATACTCCGGCGGATCGGTGCATCCACAGCGCCACCCACGGCCGCACCCTGCGCGGCCGCCGGCGCGCAACCGGCGTATCGCGCTGTGGCGGTTCGGCAACGGCGTCGGCGGACTTTACATATACCCTCGCAGGCCCAGCCGTCCGAGACCGTAACTGGTTGATTTGCCGGCTGGGCGGCGTCATGGCACGCGGTATGCACGATTCCGATCCCGGCGTTACGGCCGGGACCACTATGGCGCCACAGCCAAGCGCCGAGATAGGCGCAGGAGGGCACGATGAAGCACAAGATTCTGGGCTTGCTGGCCGTGGGACTGCTGGCCGGCCCGATGACAGCGCAGGCCGTGCAGATAACTCTCGGTGCAACATTCAGTGGTGCAGCGGAGGAGCCACCGAATGCTTCGCCGGGCACTGGTACAGCGTTGATCACCCTCGATCTCGATACCTCTTTAATGCACGTCCAGGTGACGTTCGCCGACTTGCTCAGCCCCACAGCTATAGCGCACATACACTGTTGCACCGACGTGCCCGACACCGGGGTGGCTGGGGTCGCCACCGCTGTGCCGACGTTTCCGGGTTTCCCAGCGGGCGTGACCTCGGGCACCTATGATCAAGTCTTCGACATGCTTGCCGACAGCAGCTACAACCCCGCTTTCGTGACAGCATCTGGTGGTAGCGTTGCCCTCGCGTTCGACCGGCTGGTCGATGCTTTCAATGCGGGAACCTCCTACTTCAACGTGCATTCGGATATGTTCCAAGCCGGCGAGATCCGCGGCTTCCTGCACCAAGTCAAAGTCCCCGAACCCGGCACGTTCGCGCTGCTCGGCCTGGGCCTGCTCGGTCTCGGCTTGACGAGACGCAAAGCGAACTGAGGTCAAACTGAACGCCACAGAGAGCCCGGCCATGCGCCGGGCTTTTTGTTTGTGCGCGAACGCGGCACAAATTCGCGTCGCCAGAACGCGCAGGACAGCGCACGGTAGGCGCATGGCCGACGACCGGTCCGCGGCCAACTGGAGCCGGTGTCCGTGTCCGAGCCCGGCACCGCAGGCCTGTTGCTGCTCGGGCTGCTCGGCATCGCGGCGAGACGCCCCCGCAGCTGATCGCACGGGCGGCGCGGTCGGCATGACCGCCACCGCAGCGCGCTCGGGCAGGAGTCCGAGGTCGCGGCTGGGCACCTGCTCGGCTAGCATCGCCGGATGAGCGTTGCGATCGCCGAACGGCTGCGCCCGCCCGTCGCCCCGGCGCGGCCCAGGGCCGTCGTCGCGCGGCATGGCACCCGAAACGACGACTACTACTGGCTGCGGGACGACACCCGAAGCGACCCGGAAGTCCTGTCCTACCTCGAGCAGGAGAACGCCTGGCGGGAGGCCGGGTTACGCCGCCTCGCGCCGCTCGTCGACAGGCTCAACCAGGAGTTTCTCGGCCGCATTCGCCAGGACGACATCTCCGTGCCGTACCGCAAGCGCGGCTACTGGTATTACAGCCGCTTCGAGGCGGGCGACGAGTATCCGGTCCACGCGCGACGCCGGGGGTCGATGGACGCGACGGAAGACGTCCTCCTCGACGTCCGCGCGCTGGCGCGCGACCACGAGTTCTACGACCTCGGTGGCTTCGACATCAGCCGCGACGAACGCCTGCTCGCCTGGACCGAGGACACGGTCGGGCGCCGTCAGTACACGCTTCGATTCAAGGATCTGCTCACGGGCGAAACGCTCGAGGATGCGATCGCCAACGTCGAGGCGCAGGTGGTGTGGACTGCGGATCGGGGCGTGCTCTACGTCGAGAAGGACCCGCAGACGCTGCTGGGGCTGCGCGTGCGTCGTCACGTACTCGGCACGCAGGCCGCCGCCGACGCGCTCATATACGAGGAGCAGGACGAAGCTTTCTTCACCTGGATCGACACGAGCAAGGACGAGCGCTATCTGCTGATCGGCTCTTCCAGCACGGTCTCGAGCGAGCTGCGCTTTGCGCGCGCCGATGACCCCGTGCTTGGCTTCGAGGTGCTGCTGCCTCGCGAGCGCGATCATGAATACGAAGCCGAGCCCTTCGGCGGGCGCTGGATCATCCGGACGAACTGGCGCGCGCCCAACTTCCGGCTCGTCGAGGCCTCGTTCGAGGACGCCCGGAATCGCGACGCCTGGCGGGAGCTCGTCGCACATCGCGAGGATGCGAGCGTGGCGGGTTTCGACGTGTTCGATGCGTTCCTGGCGGTCGAGGAACGGTCCGGTGGCCTGCGTCGCCTGCGCATACGGGACTGGGAGGGCGCCTACGATCGCCACATCGAGTCCGGCGAGCCGGCGTTCCACATGGCGCTCGGCGCCAACGAGGAAACGGACACCCGGATCGTCCGCTATACCTACACCTCGCTCACCACGCCGACGTCGACCTACGACTACGACGTCGTCACCGGGAGCGCCACGCTGCTCAAGCGCGAGGCCGTGCTCGGTGATTTCGATCCGGCGAACTATGTCACCGAGTACCGTCGCGTCCCGGCCCGGGACGGCGAACAGGTGCCGGTCGCGCTGGTCTACCGGCGTGGCTGCCCGCGCGATGGCACGGCGCCGCTGCTGCAGTACGGCTACGGCGCCTACGGGCTGTCGTCCGACCCGTATTTCTCCGCGACGCGGTTGTCGCTGCTCGACCGCGGGTTCGTGTTCGCGATCGCGCAGGTGAGGGGCGGGCAGGAACTGGGCCGCCGCTGGTACGACCTCGGCCGGCTGCGCGAGAAGCGCAACAGCTTCCATGACTTCGTCGACGTCACGCGCTGGCTCGTCGGGCAGGGCTACGCGGATCCGGGGCGGGTGGTGGCAACTGGCGGCAGCGCGGGCGGGTTGCTGGTGGGCGCGGTGGCCAATCTCGCACCCGGCGATTACCGCGCGATCGTCGCGCACGTGCCGTTCGTGGACGTGGTGACGACGATGCTCGACAGCAGCATCCCGCTCACGACCAACGAGTACGACGAGTGGGGCGACCCGCACGACGAGCAGTCCTACGACTACATGCTGTCGTACTCACCCTACGACAACGTGAGCGCGCAGGAGTATCCGGCCATGCTGGTCAGCACGGGCCTGTGGGACAGCCAGGTGCAGTACTTCGAGCCGGCCAAGTGGGTCGCGAAGCTGCGCCGCATGAAGACCGACGCCAATCCGCTCTACATGCGCATCGAGATGGAGGCCGGCCACGGCGGTCGTACCGGGCGTTTCCGGCGACTGCGAGAGAAGGCGGAGGATTACGCGTTCATCCTCGACCAGGTCGGCCTGGCGGGAGGAGAAGAGAAGTAGGCACGAATGGCAAAAGGGAATGGCCGTCCGTGGCCGATCCCCATGAAAGTCACTTCTTGCCGGGACCTCAGCGGTCGGCGCCGCTCGCGGGAGTCGCGGCGGTCGCCGTGCCGGGCACCGGGAAGCCGCGCTTGCGCATCAGCGCGGCGATGCCGGGATCGCGGCCGCGGAACACCCGATAGCCGTCGGCCGGGTCGACGGTGTTGCCGACCGAGAAGACGTTGTCGCGCAGCCGCTTCGCCACCGCCTTGTCCCATGCACCGCCCGCCTCGGTGAACGCCTCCCAGGCATCCGCCGTCAGCGTGTCGGACCAGAGATAGCTGTAGTAGCCGGCCGAATAGCTGTCGCCCGCGAAGACGTGCGTGAACTGCGGCGTGCGGTGCCGCATGACGATTTCCGACGGCATTCCGAGCACCGCGAGCGTCTCGCGCTCGAACTTGTCCGGGTCGACCGGCTTCGATCCCTCGAGGTGCAGCTTCATGTCGACGAGCGCGCTCGAGAGGTATTCGACGGTCCTGAAGCCCTCGTTGAATTTCTCGGCCCGCTGGATCTTTGCGACGAGCTCGGCCGGTATCGGCTTGCCCGTCTCGACGTGCAGTGCGTAGCGGTTGAGGATCTCCGGCGTCGGCAGCCAGTGCTCGAGCAGCTGCGACGGGAACTCGACGTAGTCCCGCGCGACGGCCGTGCCCGCCAGCGACGGATAGCTCACGTTCGAGCTCAGGCCGTGCAGCGCGTGACCGAACTCGTGGAAGAGCGTCGTCGCATCGTCCCAGCTGATCAGCACGGGCTCGCCCGGCTTGCCCTTCACGAAGTTGGAGTTGTTGGACACGATCGTCTTGATGTCGCGCTCAAACCGCTCCTGGGTGCGGTAGGAATTCATCCACGCGCCCGAGCGCTTGCCCTTGCGCGCGTACGGATCGAAGTACCAGAGGCCGACGAGCTTGCCCGCGGGGTCGTTGACCTCCCAGACCCGCACGTCCGGGTGAAAGACCGGCACCTTGGCCGCATCCACCGGCTTGAAGGTAAAGCCGAAGAGCTGCGAGGCCATGTAGAACATGCCCTCGCGCAGGTTCTCGAGCTGCAGGTACGGCGTGATCTCGGTTTCGTCGAGGTCGTACTTCGCCTTGCGGACCTTCTCGGCGTAGTACCGATAGTCCCAGGGCTCGATGCGGATGCCTGCTTTCTCGGCGTCCGCGACGGCCTGCATGTCGGCGACTTCCTCGCGGACGCGGGCGACCGCCGGGGTCCAGACCGCCTCCATGAGGTCCATGGCACGGACAGGGTTCCGCGCCATGGTGTTCTCGAGCCGCCAGTGCGCGTGCGTCTCGTAGCCCAGGAGCTTCGCGCGCTCGGCGCGCAGCGCCAGGATCTCGGTGATGATTGCGTTGTTGTCGGTGGCGCCGCCGTTGTCACCGCGGTTGACGAACATCCGCCAGGCCTTTTCGCGCAGGTCGCGCCGGTCGGAGTAGGTGAGGAAAGGCTCGATGCTCGAGCGCGTATTGAGCACCGCCCACTTGCCCTGCTGCCCGCGGGACTCCGCGGCGGTGGCGGCTGCAGTGCGCGCCGTTACCGGCAGGCCGGCGAGCGCTGCTTCGTCGTCGAGCAGCAGCATCTGCTCGCCCTCGTCGGCGAGCACGTTTTGACTGAAGCTCGTGTAGAGCGTCGCGAGCCGCTGGTTGATGTCGGACAGCTTCCCCTTGGCGGCGGCACCGAGTTTCGCCCCGGCGCGCGTGAAGTTCGTGTAGTAGAGCCAGGCCAGGCGCTTCTGCTCAGGCGTCAGCCCCGAGGTCTCGCGCGCCTCGTAGACAGCCGCGATGCGCTCGTAGAGCTTCGCGTTCTGCGTGATCTGGTCGTTGAATGCGGCCAGCTTCGGCGACATCACGCGCTCGACGGCCTGTACCGCCTCGTCGTTCAGGTTCGACACGAAGATGCCGTAGACGGTGCTGACGCGACGGAACGTCCGACCGGTCCCTTCCATGGCCGCGATCGTGTTCTCGAAAGTGGGCGCCGCCGGGTTGGACGCGATGCGGTCCACCTCGGCGAGATTCTCGGCCATGCCCGCCTCGAGGGCCGGTTGCAGCTGCCCGGGCCGGGCACGGTCGAACGGGGGAACCCCCGCGTACGGGCCGTCCCAGGGCGCGAGCAGCGGGTTCGGGACGGTTGTCGCTGCGCTCTTCATGTCCTCGGCGCCGGCCGCGGCCGCGCATCCCAGGATCGCGGCAACCGCGATGCCCGCAGCCAATGATCGTGCATGCATGGTGGATTCCCCTGGCGTGGCCGGTCGGCCGCCTGTCGGCCGCGTAGCCTACCCGATTCGTCCACCAATCCTGAACCCCAGGCGGCGAGCCGTTGCATCGGTGCGACGGCGGTGGGTACCGCCCGGAGCTCAGCCGCGATCCCACATCAGGTCCGAGCCGCCGGCCATCGCCCGCTCGATCATGGCGATCAAGGGCACGGCGCGGGTCGACAGGTTGACTGTGGGCTCGCGCGGGCGATTCTCATCCTCGTCCGGTTCGCGGACTGGCGGCGCGGGCGAGATGTGGTGCCCGGACAGTTCGAGCCCGGCGCGCAGCTTCGAGAGCGCAGCAGCCAGCTCCGCCGCGAGAATCGCGCCGGGCACAGTGCCGGAGTGACCGGCCAATTTCAGCAGTGCCAGCGCGGGCTCGGCGAACATCGTCAGGCGGTCGAACTTCGTCGAGAAATTGATGATCATCGCGCGTTCGCCAGGCGTGCGGGTAACGCGCATTATTCATGAACGATCCACTCTCGTCGTGGGCGAAGCCTTGATCGGGAAGGTCTTTTCCGGAACGCCGTAAACCCGTCCCTGGGGGCTCCTCGAAAACATCCCTGTTTTCGAGGGTCCGGAAAATACCTTCCCGATCAAGCCTTGCTTACGCGCAGTGGCGTTCATGAATAAGATTGATCCGGTCAACCACCGGGAGGCCGATGGCATGCAATTCGAGAACCTGCTCTGCGAGCGGTTGGGCGCGACGCTGATCGTACGGCTCAACCGGCCCGCGAAGATGAACAGCCTGTCGCAGGCGCTCCTGCGAGACCTGTGCCAGTGCGCGGAAGGCGTCCACGGCGACGCCGCGCTGCGCGCGGTCGTGCTGACCGGAAGCGGGCGCGCCTTCTGCGCGGGCGCCGACCTGACCGACCCCGACGCCGCGCCCGCGCAGGGCCAGTCGCTGGGAGAATGGGTTGCGCATCGCATGCGCGCGCAGTTTCATCCCGCGGCGGAGCTCTGGAGCAGCCTGCCGGTGCCGCTGGTCGTCGCGGTCAACGGCATTGCAGCCGGCGCCGGCGTGTCGCTCGCACTGATGGGAGATGTGACGATCGCGGCACGCTCGGCGAGCTTCGCCGTGCTGTTCACCCCGAAGCTCGGCCTCACGCCCGACATGGGGGCGAGCCACCTCCTGCCCGGACGCATCGGCGTCGCGCGCGCCCGATACCTCGCGCTGACCGGCCGCCCGGTCGCGGGTGACGAGGCCGAGCGGATCGGACTGGTGGCCGAGTGCGTCGAGGACGCTGCCCTCGAGCCTCGCGTCATGGAGCTCGCCGCCCAGCTCGCCGCGGGACCCACGCGCGCACAGCTCGCCGTGCGTACCTTGATGGAGGACGGGGCGACGCTCAGCCTCCGCGATCAGCTCGAGCGCGAGGCGCGGGCGCAGCGGGAGCTGGCAGACACCCGCGACTTCCTGGAAGGCCTCGCGGCCTTCCGGGAGAAACGCGCGCCTCGCTTCCAGGGTGCGTGATCGGAAACGGCGCTCAGGCTCAGGCTCCTCAGCTCGTAGCGAGGGCCTCGACGCGGTCGACGAAGGTGGCCACGTCGATCGGCTTCTCGATGAAACCGCGGCAGCCGACATCGAGGGCGCGCTGCTGGTCGGCGGCGAGCGCGTGCGCGCTGACCGCGATGACCGGCGCACGGGCGCGGCCCGCCATCGGCGGGCTGAGCCTGGGGACGAACGCGCAACCATCGCCGTCCGGCAGCTTGAGGTCGAGCAGGATCACGTCGAATGGCCGGGATCGCGCCATCGCGACTGCCTCGGCGCCGGACCGCGCGACGGTCACGGCGTGGCCGCGGTGCGCGAGCAGCGCCTCGACAAGGTAGGCGTTTGCGGCGTTATCCTCGATCAACAGGCAATGCATTTCTCCGGTCTCCGTGCGCCGCGAGCGGCAGGGTGAACCAGAACCGGCTGCCGCGCCCGGGCCTGCTCTCGACGCCGATCTGGCCGCCCATCGCCTCGGTCAGGCGCCGCGCGATCGCCAGGCCCAGCCCGGTGCCTTCGCGGTCGCGCTCCGGGATCTCGATGCGCTTGAACGGCTCGAACAGCGTCGATAGATGCTCGGGCGGTATGCCGATGCCGGTGTCCTCGACCGTGACCAGCGCATCGTGCTGGCGTGCCTCGAAGGTGAGTGTCACCTGCCCGGTATCCGTGAACTTGAGTGCATTCGACACCAGGTTGCTCAGCACCTGCTTCACGCGCTGCGCATCCGCGGCGACCACGATCTCGCGCGCAGCGGATCGAACCTCGAGGTCGATGGAGTGCTCGCCCGCCAGGCCCTCGAACGCGGCGATTTCGTTGCGCAGGTCGGTCGGCAGGTGCACGGGGCCAATCCTGAGGGTGATCGCGCCCGCCTCGATCTTGGAGATGTCGAGGAAGTCGCTGATGAGCGCCAGCAGCTGCCGACTGGCGGCGAGCACGATGCCGAGCTGCTTGCGCTGCTCGGCGGTCAGCGGCCCCGCCATCCCGGACAGGATCAGGTCCGTGAAGCCGATGATCGAGTTGAGCGGCGTGCGCAGCTCGTGCGATACGGTTCCGAGGAATACGCTCTTGACCCGGTCTGCGGTCTCCGCCCGATCCTTGGCCAGCACCAGTTCGCGGGTGCGCTCGAGGATGCGGTCCTCCAGCTCCAGGTTGAGACTGCGCAGGCGTGCTTCACTCTCGCGCAGCGCGCGCGTCGCCCGCACCCGATCGGTCACGTCGATGATCACGCCGAGAACTCCCTCGACGCGGCCGTCGCCGCCCCGCAGCGGCGCAAAGGAAACGTTGACGTGCGCGACCGAGCCGTCGAGCCGCCTGCGGGTAACCTCCACGCCGCGCACGGTGTCCCCGGCGAGCGCTCGTTGCCGCAGGCGTTCCGCCGTCTGCGCGGAGGGATGCATCATCGGCGGCGACTTTCCGATCGCGTCGCGAGCGGGGACGCCCGACAGCTCCTCCGCCGCGTGATTCCAGACCGACCAGACCCGGCCCTGCGCGTCGAGGTCGAAGATCGCCGCGGGCGAGGCCGCGATCAGCGAGGCCCAGCGGTCGCTCAGGGCGCGGATCTCGTCGGCGGCCCTGCGCGATTCGCTGATGTCGGTCGCGATGCCGCCGATGGCATAAATGTGACCCTCGGCGTCCCGGACCGGGAACCGCACGGCGAGCACGTAACGGCCCCCGCCGGCGAGCGGCAAGAACTCCTCGACCGAGATCGCCTGCCCGGCTTCCAGGACATCCCGGTCGCGCATCGCGATCACCGCAGCGAACTCGGGCGGCAGCAACTCCTCGCGCGTCCGGCCGAGCAGCTTTTCGACCGTGGTTTCCATCCATTGCCCGCAGCACTCGTTGGCGAGCAGGCAGCGCCCGTCGCGGTCCGTGAGCCAGATCGCCGAGGTGCTCGCGTCGACGATGGCGCGCAGGCGCCGATATGCCTCGTCCTGCGCGCGCTTGGCCTGTTCGCGTTCGCGCCGCAGCGCGATCGAGTCCAGCCCGAAGGACAGGCTGCGGGACACCTCCTCCAGCGTCGCCCGCACGTCCGGCTCGAAGAATCCCGGTTCGCGCGCGAACAGGCAAAGCGACCCGACGACCGTGTCGCCCCGCCGCAACGGCTCACTCGCGAGCGAGCGCACGCCACGGGCGAGCGCGTCGCGCGCGCAGGGTCCGGGCGTCGCGATTTCCGACAGGTCGCTCCATTCGATGCGGTTGCCGCTCGAGACGGCGGTGACGCAGGGATCATCGCCTGCGGGCGCCTCGCAGCCGCACGTCGGCGAACGCTGCGTCGGCGGGTACTCGACGATCGATGCGCCGATTGCGCCGTCGCCGGCGGGCGCGTGTGCGGCGCGCGCGTAGCCGAAATAGCCGCTCTCCACGGCGATCCGGCAGGTCTCCGACAGCAGGGCGAGCTCGTCGTCCGCGTGCGCCACGGCCGAGGTCACGCGCGACAGCATCGCGTTCAGGTCGCGCGCACGGGTCATGCGGAGCTCGGAGATGCGACGCTCGGTGACGTCGTTGACGGTGGCGAGGGTGTACTTCGCCCTGCCGTCCGGCGCCCGGACGCAACGGACCTCGAGCTCGGCGTGCAGCAGGCTGCCGTCCGCGCGCACGTAGCGCTTGCGGAGTTGGTAGCCGTCGATACTGCCTGCGAGCATCGCGGCGAACTTTTCCGCATTGGCATTCAAATCGTCCGGATGCGTCAGGTCCACCCAGGTCCGGGTCTCCAGCTCTTCGCGCGTGTAGCCGAGCATGCGGCAGAACTCGTCGTTGACGCGCAGCAGGCGGCGGGTCGCCGCCGAGGAGATCGCCATGCCGACGAAGGGCAGGTCGAAGTACAGTCGCGGCAGCTCCTCGTCCTCCCAGATGTCGGTCATCGTGCCCTGCGGCATCTTCCGGTAGCCGCGCACGAGCGCCGCAACGAGCCACCGCCGCAGGTTGCGCCTTGCAAGGGTGGACTGGGTGCGCCTGAGGAGGCCATAGATCAGCAATGCGCTCGCCGCGACGAAGGCCAGGGCGCTGATGGTGACGAAGGTGCCGCCAGCGCCTGCGCCGACGCCCGTCCGCAGCAGGCCCGCCACGGCGATCCAGGCCAGGCCGAACACGCCGTAACCGACCGCGGCGGCGACCGGGTGGACGCCCAGCGGTGCATCGGCGTCGGTACCCGGGCCTCCGATGGGGCCGTTGCGTGGCAGACTATGGGTGTGTCCCGTTTGCGTGTTCATTGCAGGCGCGTTCCGATGGCGGAGGCTTCCCAGTGACCAACCCGAGGCGACAGGTCGCCCTTGTGGTCGATGACGATGCCCGCAGCCGCGAATTGCTGCAACAACTGCTCGCGCTCGACGGCTATGAGGTGCGCGCCGCCGCCGGCGGGCTGGCGGCACTGGCGCTGCTCGCGGAGGAGGCGCCCGACGTGGCCGTGATCGACCTGCGGATGCCGGGGATGGACGGGATCGAGCTGTGCCGCAGGATACGCGGTCTCGAGCGCACGAGCCGCAATGTGCCCGTGGTCGTGTTGACCGGCATGGACGACGACGCCGCGCGGCAGGCCGCGATCGACGCGGGTGCGGACGGCGTGCTCGCCAAGCCGGTGGAGCGCGCGGCACTCCACGACCACCTCGCCAGGGCGCGCGCCGCCGCAATGGCCGCCGGGCGTGGGCTGCCGCCGTGACGGCCGACCGCGCCGAGCCGCGCGTGCTGCTCGTCGACGACGAGATCCGGGCGCTGGCCCTGGCGGAGCGGGCACTCGCGGGCGGCGACCTCGGTTGCCGGCTGGCGAATTCCGCCGAGGAGGCGTTGTCGGTGCTGCGCGAATCACCGCACACGGACGTGGTCGTGAGCGACATCCGCATGCCGGTGACCACCGGCATCGAGTTCCTGGCCCGCCTGCGCGATGAATTTGCGGACCGCCGCTGGCTGCAGATCCTCCTCGTCACGGGTCACGCGACCGTCGACACTGCCATTGCCGCGATACGGCTCGAGGCCAGCGACTACCTCCTGAAGCCGGTCGAGCCCGTCGCTTTCCGCGAGGCGGTCGGTCACGCCCTGCGACGGGCCGAGAGCCTGCGCCTCGTGGAGCGTGCAGCGCCCGACTCGACGGATGGGGCGACGCTCCGGGAGTTCGCCGGCATGGCCACCGAGCTGGCGGTCAGCCTGCGGCGCATGAGCCGGCCCGGCGGCGCGTCCGCACAGGCCAGCGTCAAGGCCAACCTGGCCACGCTCGAGCTGTTGCGGCGCCTGCACGGGGCCCGGCAGACCATCTTCGGCGACGCCGTGATGCCCGAGCCGGCCTGGGAAATGCTGGCGGAAATGATGCGGGCGCGGCTCTCGGGCGAGCGCCTGTCCGTCACGAGCCTGGCCCTGTCCTCGCAGAGCCCGGCGACGACCGCGCTGCGCCGGATCGAGGAGCTGATCCAGTGCGGGCTCGCGACTCGCACGCCGGACCCGGCCGACCGGCGGCGCTCTTACGTCGAGCTCACGCCGGAGGGCGCCAAGCGCATGCAGGTATTTCTCGAAGGATTCGCGCGCACGGTGCTGGGTTGAGCGACCCCGCCGTCGTGGCCGCTCTGCGCGACCACCTGCACGACGCGAATGACGAGTTGTCCATCGCGACGATGCAGCTCGAGCTGCTGCTCGAGGCGAGCGGACTCGACGATGCCGCGCGCCACTCGGTCCGCGAAGCGCTCGAGGCCTGCCGCGCCACCAGCGCGGCGCTGCGTGACGCCTGGACGGCGCTGGGCCAGTCAGGCCAGCTCTGACAGGTACTGGGGCAGCATCCGGCCCCAGGTCGGCCAGTCGTGGTCGAAGGCCTGGCCCCAGTCATCCACGCGGTTCGGGATGCCCTTGCCGCCGAGCACGCCGGCCATGGTCCAGGATTCGCCGATCTTCTCCCAGCGTCCCGAGCCCGACGCGAGGACTGCGAATCGGCGGCGCAACGCCTCGAGCTGCCAGCCATCGCCGAGTCCGGGCAGGTAGTGCAGCGGCGAGGAGAAGTAGAAGTCGTCGTTCCAGTGGCCGTTTACATAATGCGACAGGTCGTAGGTGCCGCTCATGCCGACGGCGAGCCGAAATGCATCCGGATGCCGGCACAGCGTCGCGAGCGCATTGAACGCACCGATCGAGGCGCCCGCGACCACGACTTCGATCCCAGGCGTGGCACAGTCCTGGCGGATCAGCGGCAGGAGCTCGTGATAGACGAAGGCGTCGAACTGGTTCTGCACGCGCGAGCAGTACTCCGGGGAATGCCGCTTCTCGATCCAGTGTCGACCCGCGACGCTGTCGACCGAGTACGCCTTGATCCGGCCTGCGTCGATCAGCGGGGCGAGCGCGGCGATCAGCCCGTGCCGCTCGACCTCCTCGAAGTCGCCGCCGGCCGTCGGGAAGATCAGCACGGGTGAGCCGTAGTGGCCCCAGCGCGCCACGCGCGCCGGGCTCGGCAGGCGATCGGAGTGCCAGCCGAAGCGCTCCTTATGCATGCGGGCCCGCGCGTGGCTCGCCCGTGCCCTCGAGCTCCCGCCAGCGCTGGATGCGCCCGAAGAAAAGATCGGTGTATTCGTCCACTTCGTGAGGCGGGTAGAGCACCGCGACCTTTTTCTGTACGGCGTCGCGGGCCGCGGAAGAAGCGAAGAAGTCCGCGCAGACCCGGTCGAGATGCGGGAGGTGCCGGTCGCAGAAGTCCTCGAACTCCGTCGCGGCGAGTCGCTGCCGCGCGATGGCTGCGTAGCGGGCGAGCTTCTCGCGGTAGGGCAGGTCGCAGGCAGCGACCTCGAACCAGGGCTCCCAGTCGAGCGTGCGGCGCATGCGCCGCCCCGTCGCGGCGCAGAAGATCGCCCAGCGCAGGTTCGCCTTGATCAGCCACGGAAAATGGTAGTGCAGCGAGGTGACCTGCGAGTCGGGGCAGGCATTCGCGAAATCGATCGGGTACCAGCGGCCGGCTTTCTGCAGCGCCTCGCAGGAATTGAAGTCCCAGCCGAAGAACGCGTTGATCGTGAGCGTGATGTCCTCGAGCTCGGATTGCGCGTCCGGCGTCAGGAAGCCGCGGTCCATCCGATAGCGATCGTGCAGCGGCGCGGACGGGTCGTAGTTCACGACCCGCGTCTGCGGGCCGAGCCCGACGCAGCGCACGAACAGGTCATAGGGCATGACCGCTGCCTGCAGGTGCATGACCTTCGTGCCGCTCTCTTCGTAGGCGGCCCGCAGTGCGGCCTCGTCGTCGATCTTCGAGACGCCGACCCAGCCGCCGCCGTCATACGGCTTCATGAAGAGCGGGTAGCCGAGCTTGCGACCGATCTCGCCCAGGTCGAAGAGCTGCGCATATCGCGCCAGGGTGGGCTGCAGGTCGGCGGTCTTCTCGTACGCCTTCGGCGGGAGCATCCACGTGTCGGGGATGGCGAGTCCCAGCCGCATCATTGCGCAATACGTGGTGTGCTTCTCGTTCGACTGCAGAGACCAGGGGTTGTTGAAGACGTAAGTGTCGTTGAGCACCACCGCCTTCTTTATCCACTCGCGGCTGGTGTGATACCAGTGCGTCAGGCGGTCGATGACGAGGTCGTATCGAACGGGCTGGCGCAGGTCGAAGGGCTCGATCGTGACGCGGCTCACCTCGAAGCGCAGGGTGTCGCCACGCCACGGAATGGCCAGATCGAGGCGCCCCAGGATTTCCTCGAAGCAGATCGGCCAGCAGATGTCTGCGCCGAGCGAAAGGCCGATGCGCTTCGTCAGGTTGGCCACGGAGGATCCTCGGAAGGCTATGGGCTATAGGCTGGAGGCTGGAGCCAGAGGGTCGGAGCCTCTTCTTCCTCTTGCTCCAGCCCATAGCCTATAGCCTAGCCTACTCATACGACCATCCACAGTGGTCCGGGAAACAGCCACGTCAGGGCCGGCTGCAGCCGGTCCCGCCAGTTCTCCCAGTTGTGGCCGTCCCGCACCTCTTCGTAGCGGACCGTCAGTCCGTGCTCGCGCAGCAGCGGCACGAGGCTGCGATTCTCGTAGATCAGCGACTCGTAGATGCCGCAGCTCAGGTAGATCCGCTCCGCGGGTCCTCCGGGTTGGGCACGGAACTCGTTGACGAACCGCGCGACCGGGTCGAACACCGGCGTGCGGCGGTGGTGGCCGATGTCGGAGAACGCAAACGACCCCGATTCGAGCAGCAGCCTGCCGAATTGCCCCGGGTGCCGCCACGCCGCGTGCAGGGACGCCACCGCGCCGAAGCTCGCGCCCATCAATCCGCGCGACGCCGCGTCGTCGCGCAGAGGAAACTGCGCCTCGAGCAGCGCCGGCAACTCGAGCGCGACGAAACGCGCGTGTCCCTCGTGGCCGGCGTACTCGACGAGCCGCTCGGGGGAATCCGTCAGCGCGACGATCAGCGGTGGGATCTCGAGACGGTGGATCAGGTTGTCGAGCACCACCTGCAGGCTCGCGTAGCGCAGGAAATCCGAGCCGTCGTGCACGATGAGGAGCGGGTAGCGACGGCTGCGGCGAAAGCGGGCCGGCACGTAGAGGCCGATCCTGCGGGTGCCGCCGGGCAGGACGGTCGGCACCTGGACCTCGTCGATCGAGCCCGCGCGCGCGCGCGCGTCCGGCATCGTCCAGTCGGGCCGCACGTAGCCGTAGCCCTGGACGACCGAGTTGGCGCCGAAGGGGTCGCTGGCCGTAAGCGGGTTCAACGGATCCGTGATCCATTCGGCCTGGCCGTCGCGGACGATCTCGAACTTGTATTCGATCCGGGAATTGGGCGGCAAGTCGATCCTGAGCAACCAGGTGTCGTCCTCGATCCGCTCGAAGGGCTGGCTCGCGGGCAAGCCATGGATCCAGCATCGCAGCCCCACCGCGTCGGCTTCGCCGCGATACAGGAACGTGACGCCCGCCGGGTCCACGAGCGGATAGCGCGCAGCAGTGAGCACGCGCGCGAGCCCGCGCGCCGTCGCGGTTCCGGCGTCCGCGTCGGTCATGCTGCGATGGCCATCGTGCGCAGCGCGCCGCGACGTGTCAGGCGCCGGCTGCCGATCCCGGATGCCAGCCTGCCGTCACGAAAGAGCAGCCAGTCGCCCTCGTCGAGCGTGTAGCAGGCGGCCGGGCTCAGTCGGCGGGCGAGGAGGCTGGTCCGTGCTGCATCGGCCAGCGCCAGTCGCTGCGCCGCGTGGGGGAGGAACACCGCGCGCGGCACGAGCTTGAGCCCGCGCTCGAAGATCTCGGCGTTTCCCGCGCCCTGCGGCGGGTGGTCGTGAAACAGCACCACGCGCTCGGCGAGCGTCATCGCTCCCGCCGACCACGCCGCGATGGGGCGGCCATGGAGCAGCCTGGGTGCATCGAAGAGCTTGAGCCGGTTCAGCAGCACCGCCACGTGGCCGCCCGCAATCAGCACCGTGGGGGCGGCAGCGATGATCGCCGCCAGCTCAGCCAGGTGCGTGGCCAGTGCGCGCCGCTCGCGTGGCCGCCACTGAGCCTCGAAACGCTCGTGCACGGCGTCGATCGTGCGCAGGTGATCGGCATCGAGCCGTCGCAGGGTGCCGATGGCGGCGATGCGCGCGCGACGGAGGACCGATGTGACCGGCCCCGCCTGCAGCAGCTCGCGGGCCGCCGCCTTGGCATGATCGAGCCGCAGACGATAGAGCCCCTGCGCCTCCCGCAACACGGCCTGCCGCGCGCGGTACGCCTCGTGCAGCTCCGCGTCCTGCGCGAAAACCGCCTCGGTCCGTGCGTAGAGGCGCAGGTCCTGCACCGGCTGGCCGAGATGCTCCTCGAGGGCGGCGAGCTCGGCCTCGCGTTCCTGCCAGCCCGCGGTGATCGCCGCGACGGGCCCGCCCATGCCGCTTGCGGCCAGGGCCTGCGCGAGGACGGGGACGCGAAGCTGCGGGCCCAGGACCAGGACAGCATGGGACATGCCCGGCAGCGTGAGAAGGCAGCGGCGGCGTGTCAATCGGGACCGCCCGCTGAGAGGCTTCGGTGCAAAGCTCGGGCTACCATGCCGAGTACTGTGTCTGTGCCGGAGAAAACCAGAATGGGACCGAACCAAGCCGCCTGGCTCTTCCTCGCCGGTGCGATGCTCGCCCGCCCGACTTTCGCCGCGGACGCGCCACCGGTTGGAAAGCGCACGATGGCCGAGGTGATCGCGGCCGCCGGGCCCGGCGACTGGCGGACACTGGACCCCGCCAACACGCTCTACCTGCAGCTTCCGACCGGGCGGGTCGTCATCGAGCTCGCGGCGGAATTTGCGCCTCAACACGCCGAGAACATAAAGACGCTGGTCCGCGAGCGCTACTTCGACGGGCTCGCGATCATCCGCTCGCAGGACAACTTTGTCGTGCAATGGGGCGACGCCGACGGGACGCGCCCGATGAAGTCGGCGAAGACCAGCGTGGCGCCGGAGTTCACGGTTCCCCGGGGCGCAGCATTGCCATTCACCCGGCTGCCGGACCCCGACGGCTATGCACCGGAAGTCGGATTCTCGGGCGGCTTTCCGGCGGCCCGCGATCCCGGGACCGGCGAAACCTGGCTCGTGCACTGCTACGCGATGGTCGGTGCCGGGCGCGGGAACGAAGTCGACAGCGGTACCGGCGCGGAGCTCTACGTCGTGACCGGGCACGCGCCCCGGCAGCTCGATCGAAACATCGCCCTGGTCGGGCGCGTCGTGCAGGGCATGGAGCTGCTGTCGGTGCTTGCGCGCGGGACCGGCGCGCTCGGCTTCTACGAGCATCCGTCGCAGCGGGTGCCGATCGTCTCGGTGCGCATGGCCGCCGATGTTCCGGCGGCGGAGCGTGTCCATCTCGAGCTCATGCGCACCGATACGGCGACGTTCGCCGCGCTGGTGGAAGCGCGTCGAAACCGGCAGGATGACTGGTACAAGGTGCCGGCAGGGCACATCGACCTGTGCAACGTGCCGATCCCGGCCCGGCCGCGCTGATCGCCTGAGGGGCAAGACGATGGACAGGTTCTGGCTCAAGAATTATCCGCCCGGTGTCCCGGCCGACGTGGACCTCACTCAATATCGCTCGCTGGTGGCGCTGCTCGAGGACGGCTTCCGGCGGCACGCCGCGCGGGACGCCTATGCGTTCATGGACAGGCGCATCAGCTTCGCCGAGGTCGACCGCCTGTCGGCGGCCTTCGGCG
Source organism: uncultured Gammaproteobacteria bacterium (assembly GCA_963834855.1). Classification (GTDB taxonomy): domain Bacteria; phylum Pseudomonadota; class Gammaproteobacteria; order Steroidobacterales; family Steroidobacteraceae; genus DATJKD01. Next base: position 223,813 of record CAWIDH010000017.1, read on the forward strand.
CCTGGCTGCAGGGCCGCGGGCTCGGCAAGGGAGCGCGCGTCGCGATCATGATGCCGAACGTGCCGCAATACCCCATCGCCCTCGCCGGCGTGCTGCGCGCCGGCGGGGTGGTGGTCAACGTCAACCCGCTCTACACGCCGCGCGAGCTCGAGCACCAGCTCAAGGACTCCGGCGCCGAGGCGATCGTGATCCTGGAGAACTTCGCCGTCACACTGCAGCAGGTGATCGCGAAGACCGCGGTGAAGCACGTCATCGTCGCCTCGATCGGCGACCTGCTCGGCTTCCCGAAGGGCGCGATTACCAACTTCGCGGTGCGGCGGATCAAGAAGATGGTGCCCGGGTATTCGCTGCCGGGCGCCGTGCGCTTCAACGACGCCATCGCCGAGGGTTCGCGCCGCAAGCTCGTCACACCGGACATCGGCCCCGATGACATCGCGTTCCTGCAGTACACCGGCGGCACGACGGGCGTGTCCAAGGGTGCGACGCTGCTGCATCGGAACCTGGTCGCCAATGTGCTGCAGCTCGAAGCCTGGGTGACGCCGGCGCTGACCGACACCAGCCGTGGCCCCGTGCCCGCGCAGTTCGTCTACATCTGCGCGCTGCCGCTCTATCACGTCTTCGCGCTCGTCGTGAACTGTCTCGCCGGCATCCGGCTCGGCACGTTGAACGTGCTGATCGCGAACCCGCGTGACATGCCCGGCCTGGTCAAGGAACTCGCCAAGTACCCCTTCAACGTGATCCCCGGCGTCAACACGCTCTACAACGCGCTCGCTGACAACCCCGAGTTCCGCAAGCTCGACTTCTCGCCCCTGCGGGTGGCGAACGGCGGCGGCATGGCGGTTCACCGCGCGGTGGCGGAGAAGTGGCTCGCGCTTACCGGGATACCGATCATCGAGGGGTACGGCCTGTCGGAAACCTCGCCCGTCGCGACCTGCAACCCGGCGACCGCGCGCGAGTACAACGGCACGATCGGCCTGCCGTTTCCGAACACCGAGATCGCGATCCTCGACGACGACGGTCGGCCCGTGCCGCTCGGCGAGCCGGGCGAGATCGCGATCCGCGGGCCGCAGGTCATGGCGGGCTACTGGCAGCGGCCCGACGAGACGGCGAAAGTGATGACGCCGGACGGCTTCTTCAAGTCGGGCGACGTGGGCGTGATGGACGAGCGCGGCTACATCCGCATCGTCGACCGCAAGAAGGACATGATCATCGTCTCGGGCTTCAACGTGTACCCGAACGAGGTCGAGGCCGTGATCGCGATGCATCCCGGCGTCGCCGAGTGCGCGGCCATCGGCATCCGCGACGAGCGCAGCGGCGAGGCGGTCAAGGTGTTCGTCGTGCGCAGGGATCCGGCGCTCACCGAGGCGGAGCTGATGGAATGGTGCAAGGAGCAGCTCGCGGGTTACAAGAAGCCGAAGTACATCGAGTTCCGCACCGAGCTGCCGAAGAGCAACGTCGGCAAGATCCTGCGGCGGGAGCTGCGCGAATCGCAGCCGGTGGAGCAGGCCAGGAGCGCCTGAGGAAAATTCGGCTCAGAGCCAGATTACGCGAGTAATGGCTCTGAGCCGAATTTCGGCGGCGCTCACCGGCCGCGGAATTCCGGCTTGCGGCGCTCGGTGAAGGCGGCCACTGCCTCGCCCAGGTCGTCCGAGTGCAGGAAGGCGGCGTTCCACACCGCCACGTAGTCGAGCGCCGCCTCGGTTTCGCGCCGTTCGGCGAAGCCGAGCACCTGCTTGGCCCCTTGTACCGCGAGCGGCGAGTGCGCCGCGATCTCCGCGGCGAGTTCGCGCGCGCGGGCGTGGAGCGCATCGGCATCGGCCAGGACCTCGTTGACGAGCAGGATCTCCCGCGCACGCGCGGCGTCGATGTCGCGGCCGGTGAAGATGAGCTCGCGCGCGGCGCCGTCGCCCACGATGCGCGGCAGGCGCTGCAGCGTGCCGACGTCCGCGACCATCGCGATGCGCGTCTCGCGCACGGAGAAGACGGCATCCGCCGCGGCGAGACGCAGGTCGCAGGCGGTGATGAGATCCATCCCCCCGCCGAGACAGGCGCCGTGCACGGCGGCGATCACGGGCTTGTTGGTGAGAGCGAGGCAGCTCGCCGCGCGCTGGTAGCGCCGGATGTCGTCATAGAGCGCGCGACGCCTGCCTACCGCGGATTCGCCCTTGCCCGAAATGGACTCGCCTTTCATGAGCGCGGGCGCGTGGTCCGCGAGGTCGATCCCCGCGCAGAAGGCTTTGCCCTGGCCCGCCAGCACGATGACGCGCACCGCGGAATCGGCATCGAGGTCCGCCACGGCCCGCGGGATGGCATCCCACATCGGGCGATTGAGCGCGTTCAGTTTTTCCGGGCGGGCGAGCCACAGCACCGCGATCGCGCCGTCGCGCTCGATCTGCAGGTGTTCGTACGTCACTTCTTGCTGCCCTTGCTGCTCTTGCGACCTTTACTGCGCCCGTGCTCGGCTTTCGCGGATCTCGGTTCGCCGCCGGCTGCCGGCGCGGCGCGACGTGGCCCAATGCAGCACGGCGTCCGGGACGCCGGGCGCGAGCGACGCCAGCTTTTCGAGCAGCGCCGCGCCCGGCGGCACGCCGACCTCGGTGAGCCGGAAGCGGATCGCGAGGAACATGGCTTTCACGACCCATGACGCCGGCAGGTTGAGCGCGCGCGGCCAGACCTCGCCGTCGCCCGGCTTCCCCTGCACGGCCCTCGCCATCGGCGTTTCCACGACGCCCGGCAGGATGAGTGAAACGTGGATCGGCTCGCCGACGAGGTCGGTGCGCAAGGCCTCGGTGAGGCCGATCAGCGCGAACTTGGTCGCGGAATAGCCGCCTAGCGGCGAATAGCCGCGCCGGCCCGCGAGCGAGCCGACGTTGACGATGTGGCCGCCCGCGCCCGTGCGCATCCGCCGCACGGCCTCCTGCATCACGTAGAGCGCGCCGAACAGGTTCACGTCGAGCATCGCCTGCAGGTCGCGCGCGCGCACGTCCGCAACGCGGCCCGGAATGACCATGCCTGCGTTGTTGATCACGATGTCGACGCCGCCGAATTCGGCAACGGCCTTGCCGAAGCTGGCGGCGACTGCCGCAGGTTTCGTGACGTCCGCCGGCGCGATCAGGATCCGCGCGCCCGACTTGCGAGCCTGCGCCGCGGTCTCCGCCAGCGCCTTCGGGCGGCGCGCGACCAGCACGACGTTGGCGCCGGCCGCTGCGAAGGCGACAGCCGCCTCGCGGCCGATGCCGCTCGAGGCGCCGGTGACGAGCACCGTCTTGCTGGCGAAAGAGCCAAGACCTATTGCGGGCACGTTGCTACCTGATCTCCTGCCTCCAATCGCCGCGCTGCTCGGCTACTTCAGAATCTCGGCGACCGGCGTGAATTTCAGCCCTAGATCCCGCGCGACCGCCTCGTTGGTGACCTGCCCCGCGTGCACGTTGAGACCGTTCGCGAGATGCGGGTCGGCCTTGAGGGCCGCCTTCCAGCCGAGGTCGGCGAGCTTGCGGGCGAAGGGCAGGGTCGCGTTGTTGAGCGCGAAGGTCGAGGTGCGCGGCACCGCGCCCGGCATGTTCGTGACGCAGTAGTGGATCACGTCGTCGACGACGTAGGTGGGCTCCGCGTGCGTCGTCGGGCGGCTCGTCTCGAAACAGCCGCCCTGGTCGATCGAGATGTCGACCAGCACGGAGCCCGCCTTCATCCGCTTCACCATGTCGCGCGTCACGAGCCGCGGCGCGGCGGCGCCCACGATCAGCACGGCGCCGATGACGAGATCCGCCTCGATCACGAGCGCCTCGATCTGGTCCTGCGTCGAGTACTCCGTGCGCAGCGCCGGACCGAAGAGCGCCGAGAGCTCGCGCAGCCGCTTCATCGAGCGGTCCACCACCGTCACGTCGGCGCGCAGACCCACGGCCATTTCCACCGCATGCGTGCCGGCGACACCGCCGCCGAGCACGACGACCCTGGCGGGTGCCACCCCCGGCACGCCGCCGAGCAGGACTCCGCGGCCGCCGTTCGCCTTCTGCAGGCAGTACGCGCCCACCTGCACGGACATGCGTCCGGCGACCTCGCTCATCGGCGTGAGAAGTGGCAGGCTCCCGTCGGGCGCGGTGACGGTCTCGTAGGCGATGCAGGTCCCGCCGGATTTCTGCAGCGCTTCGGCCTGCGCCTTGTCGGCGGCAAGGTGCAGATAGGTGAAGAGCACCTGGCCCGACTTGAGCCGTGCGCATTCCTTCGGCTGCGGTTCCTTGACCTTGACGATCAGCTCGCTCGTGGCGAAGACGTCCTCGGCGGTCTCGGCGATCTTGGCGCCTACGCGCAGGTAATCCGCGTCCGTGAAGCCGATGCCAGCCGCTGATCCGGTCTCGACCAGCACCTGGTGCCCGGCATCGACCAGCTCGCGGACAGCCGCCGGGACGAGCCCGACACGGTATTCATGGACCTTGATCTCTTTGGGAACACCGATACGCATGGATGCGCCCCCGGGCTGTTGTATTCGAATTGGCGAAGCATAAGTCCGGAGCCCGGCGGATATCGAGCACAACAGCGGCCGGCCCCGCGGGTCGCGCCCGACACGCCGTCACCTCATGCGATCGACAGCCGCGCGGGCATGCGGACCGGGTCAGCTGCGGCGGGAGCAGGTGCTCGTGGATCCGGGCTCGGGCCACCTGGCTGCGGGCCGCTTCACGCGATCGCCGACGCGCAGTTCCCTGGATGCGGCGAGGCCACCCTTGAGCTCGACCACGAGCACCACGGGCGTACCCGACTCGATCGTTGCGAGCGACAACGGCTTCGTGCGCTCGGCGATGCTCACGATGCAGCCGTCGGCGTCGACGAACAGCATGTCGAGCGGCAGGTAGGTGTTCTTCATCCACATGCTGACGATCTGCGGCGAGTCATAGACGAAGATCATGGCCTCGTCGTCGCGCAGCTTCGCCACGTACATCAGGCCCTGTGCGCGGGACTCCGGTGTGTCGGCGCGCCAGGCCTGGAATTCGTGCCGGCCGTTCGAGCGCGTCTCGAGCACGATCCGCTCGCGGGGCAGCGCATCGAGGCTCGTCGAGGACGCGGCACGCAGAGGCTCCGACGCGAGCGCAAGCAGGACGAGGCCCGCCAGCGCGGCGGGCCGCTTGAGAGCGTCCGCGTGGCTCATCGATCGAGCCGTGCGTAGGTCGAGTCGGCGATAGCCTCGGCGAAATCCACGACCGCCTCGACGTCGAAGCGCGAGACCAGCACCGCGCCGTCGCCGTGCACCGCACGTGCCGGCTGCGTGCAGTAGCCGCGTCCCGTCAGCCGGAAGAGCGTCTCGCCCTGCGACTCCTGGTGCACCTCGTCCATGGCGCACTTGTCATCGCCCTGGGTCGCGAAGAACTGCCCGGCGCCTTCCTGGACCAGGGTGAGATTGACGGGTACCTGCGTGCGGGACTCACCCGGGCGCAGCGGCCCGATGCCGATCACGATCAGGAGCGACTCCTCCGGCCTGGCGCCAGGGCCCTTGAACAGCAGCCGCACCCCGTCCTTGCTCGGACGCAGTCCCCCGCGGCACTGCGGGACGTTGGCCGCCCAGTCGAGGTCCGCCTCGATCGAGCCCTGCAGCCGCGCGCGCAGGTAGCCCTGGTCCGACGGCACGCACAGGGCCTCGGTGCGGGGTGGCGGCGCGCCGGCCGACGGATCGGCGGCCGCGGGCGTCGGTTCCGCGACTCGCGTCACCGCCGGCGGCTGCGCGTCCGCCTGCCGGTCGCCATGACCGCAGCCCGCCCCGGCCAGCGACGCGGCGAGGATGAGTGGCAGCCGGCGGACGTCAGTCCGTCCGGGGCGTGGAGACGAGAAGGTTCTTGGCGAGCAGTCCATGCAGGTTACCGAGCCCCCGGGCGAGGTGCAGCGTGACGGTGAGCAGCACTATTCCCAAGATCGCCATCAGAGGCAACAGGGCGGGGTGCGGGTACTCCACGTGGAGGTCGCCCTCGATCTGCACCAGCCCGAGGTGATACAGCAGCAGGGCGATTGGTGCCAGGGTCATCGCGACCGAGACCGCGATGCCGACCACCACGAACGTGAAGTAGAAAATACCGAGCGGCAGCATCAGGAGCAGGTAGATCAGGGTCGTCCAGGTCCGCCGGTCCTTGAGCATGTCGAGGATCCGCGCGTACCAGGGCGTCTCGCGATCGGGATAGACCGGGCGGCGGGGCATCCGGGTGCCGAGCATGGCCTCGACCAGCCGGCCTTCCGCGAGCGCCACACCGCGCGAAGCGCCGATGAAGAGCAGGAAGAACGGTACGCCGATGATCAGGATGGCGAAGCCGACGGACATGGAGAGCCCCGTCGTCGCGAACGTGAAGTAGACGATGCCGGTCAGGAGCGACAAGGTCAGGTAGAGCAGGGCGAGATAGGCGCGCGGATCGAGATAAACGCCGAAGAAGCGGCCGAGCGCGGTTCGCCGCGGCGCCGGCTGCGGCGTGCGCAGCGCCGCCCGCACCTTGACCTCGTTCGTCCGGTACGCGTCGGCCACTTCCTCGGGCGCGCCGTAGCTCGTCACGATGCGCGCCAGGACGTCGGATTCGTTGTCGCCCGCCGGTGCCTGCGCGAGCTCGGCGCGCAGGTGTTCCTCGGCGTCGTAGAGCGCATCCTGGATCAGCGCCGGATCGGCGCCCCGCAGGGCTGTGCGCAAGGCATCGAGATATTGCTCGACGTTGCGTGGGGCTGCGCCGCTCATGCTGGATTCTCCTGGAGTTTAGAACGGGCGACGATCGCGTCGACAAAGCTGCGAGTGGTGAACCAGGTGTCGCGCCAGGACGCGAGCACGTCGCGCCCGAGCGGCGTGATGCGGTAATAGCGGCGCGGCGGGCCGGAATAAGACGGGACGACGCGGCTGGTGAGCAGACCCGATGCGCTCATGTTGCGCAGGACCGGGTAAAGCGCGCCCTGCTTGAACGGGCTGGCCTCGCCGGTCGCGACTGTAAGGCGACGCGCGATCTCATAGCCATACAGGTCCTCACTGGTGTCCGCGAGGACGGAAAGCAGGACGAGCCCGGTCAGCCCGGCACCGAGTTCGCGTTGAAATTTGCGCGTCAGGGACTCTGCCGTGTCTTCGCCGGGCGGTGTGCTGTCGTCCATCATGTGATCACAGACCCAGTACCACTATGAACTGTTTACTAGAATGCACCACGTGGTACTATGAAGTCAACAATAGAACGAACATCAAAGTAGCAGTTGGTCGGCGAGATCCCATCACAGGCGCGGCGCGGCAACAGGGTGTGCGTCGTCAGCGCCGGCCGGTAACATCGGCCAGCCAACCAGGTGCCGGGGGCCGCCAAGGGATGTCTGCAGATCCACACACTGTCGCGCCGCGCCGCTACCTGAGCCGCCTCACCCGGGGGGCGCTGGCGGTGATCATGGCGGGCGGCCGTGGCGAGCGCCTGAAACACCTGACCGAGGATCGCTGCAAGCCCGCGACCCCCTTCGGCGGCAAGTTCCGCATCATCGATTTCGTGCTGTCGAACTGCGTCAATTCGGGCATCCGGCAGATCTCCGTGCTGACGCAGTACAAGGCGCATTCGCTCATCCAGCACATCCAGCGCGGCTGGGGCTACCTGCGCGGCGAGTTCGGCGAGTTCGTCGAGATCGTCCCGGCGCAGCAGCAGCGCGGCGCGCACTGGTACCGCGGCACGGCGGACTCGCTGTGGCAGAACATGGAGATGATTCGCGAGCACCGAGCGCTGCACGTGCTCGTGCTCGCGGGGGACCACATCTACAAGATGGACTACGGTCCGATGATCGGCTACCACGTCGAGAAGGAAGCCGACATCACCGTGGGCGTCGTGGAGGTGCCGCGCGAGCGCGCCATCGAGTTCGGCGTGATGACGGTCGACGAGAACAACCGGATCGTGCGGTTCCAGGAGAAGCCACGCGACCCGGAGCCGATTCCCGGCCGCCCGGACGTCGCACTGGCCTCGATGGGCATCTACGTGTTCCACCCGCGCCTGCTCGAGCGGCTGCTGCGCGCCGATGCCGAGGACCCGGACTCGGCGCACGACTTCGGCCGCAACATCGTTCCCGGCGCGATCGACAAGCTGCGCGTGTACGCCTATCCGTTCGAAGACGTGCGCACCAAGGCGCAGAATTACTGGCGCGACGTCGGCACGGTCGACGCCTACTACGAGGCGAACCTCGAGCTCGTGTCGGTTTCGCCGGAACTCAACATCTACGACGAGCAGTGGCCGATCTGGACCTACCAGGAGCAACTGCCGCCCGCCAAGTTCGTCTTCGACGACGCCGACCGCCGAGGCCAGGCGACCGATTCGATGGTCTCCGGCGGCTGCATCGTCTCGGGCTCGCGGGTCGCCAACTCGCTGCTGTTCTCGAGCGTGAGGGTGCACGACTACTCCACGATCGACCGCTCGCTGATCCTGCCGGGCGTGCGCGTCGGCGAACGGTGCGAGATTCGCAACGCAATCATCGACGAGGGCACCGACGTTCCCGACGGCATGCGGATCGGAGTCGACCGTGCCGCCGACGCGGCGCGGTTCTACGTCACCGATGGTGGCGTGGTACTGGTCACGGACGGCGATGGTGCGCGCGCAGCCGCGCGCCTGAAGAGGAGACCGACACGATGACGAAGCTCACGTTCCGACTGTCCGCGGTCGCGGTGCTTGTGGCGCTCGGCGCCTGCACCGGGCTCGGTGACCTCCAGACGCCGCGGCTCGACGTCCTGAGCATCCAGATGCTGTCGACGGACATGTTCGCGCAGCGGTTCACGGTGCGGATGCACGTGCAGAACCCGAACGACGTCGAGCTTCCGGTGAAGGGCATCGACTACAAGCTGCTGCTCATGGGCGACCAGTTCGCCGAAGGCGTCACCAACGAACCCTTCGTGCTGCCGGCGCTCGGCGAAGCCGAGTTCGACATGACCGTGACGACCAATTTCGTGAGCAGTTTCGGGCGGCTGATCAGCCGCATGGGCGGCGGTAAGCTCGAGGACATCGAGTACGAGCTCGCAGGGACGCTCTTCATCGACAAGGGTATGGTGCGCAAGGTCCCTTTCAACAAGAGGGGCACGGTCGATTTCACCCGCGCGCTCGACAAGGCGAAGGCGGGAGAAACGTAGAGGCTATAGGCTGTGGGCTATAGGCTGTAGGTCAGAGCGGCAACTCCACCTCCGACCCCCAGCCTATAGCCCATAGCCTATAGCCCTTCATATAGCTTCACGTACTCCACCACCGCGCGCCGCCAGGAGAAGTCCTGGCCCATGCCGTTGACCATGATCTGCCGCCAGAGATCCGGCCATTCATACCAGTCGAGCGCGGTATCGAGCGCCCAGCCGAGGCCGCCGGCGTCGAAGTCGTTGAACACGATCCCCGTGCCCTCGCCGGTGTCGGGGTCGTACTGCTGCACCGAGTCCGCGAGCCCGCCGGTGCGCCGCACGATCGGTACCGTGCCGTAGCGCAGGCTGTACATCTGGTTCAGGCCGCAAGGCTCGTAGAACGAGGGCATCAGGAAGATGTCGGCCGCCGCCTCGATGAAGTGGGCGAGCTCCTCGCTGTAGCCGTCGTGGTAAACCGCCCGCCCCGGGAAGCGCCGCTGCAGGTCCGCAAAGAACCGCTCGTAGCGCGGCTCACCGTTGCCGAGTGCCACGAACCGGAGCTCGCGCGTCTCGATCAGCGCCGGCAGCACCTGCATCACGAGGTCGATGCCCTTCTGCGGGGTGAGCCGCGTGACCATGCCGAGCAGCGGTGACCCCGACGCGCCGCCAAGGCGCAGCAGATCGGTCAGCGCGAGCTTGTTGAGCGCCTTGCCGGACAGGTCGTCCTGGTCGTAGTGGTGAGGGAGATAGCGATCGGTCGCGGGGTTCCAGACCTCGTAATCCACGCCGTTCAGGATCCCGACCACGGCGTCCCCGCGGGCGCGCAGGTCTGGGTCGAGGCCGAACCCCGCGGCGGGGGTGCGGATCTCGCGTGCATAGGTCGGGCTGACGGTCGTCACCGCGTGTGCGTGGATCACGCCGTGGCGCAAGGGGTTGATCTGTCCGGCGCCGAGGTCCGCCTGGTGGAGCATCGCCCGGCTGACGCCGGGCGCGAGGTCGCCCGCGTGGATCGCGCTGAACGTGCCCTGGTAGCCGATGTTGTGAATCGTGAAGACGCTGCGCGTGCTGCCGAAGATCCCGCGGTCCCAGGCGTAAGCCGTGCGCAGCAGCAGCGGGGCGAACGCGGTGTGCCAGTCGTTGCAGTGCACGATATCGGGCGCGAAGCCGAGTCGCTGGCAGCACTCGAGGGCCGCGCGCGTGAGCATCAGGTAGCGCAGGTGCTCGTCGGGCCCGTCGGAGTAGATCCGGGGACGATCGAAGAGCGGGGGGCAGTCGACCAGGTGCACCGCGCCGACGGATTCCGACCGGCGTGCAAGGCGCACGTCGTAGGTGAACTCGCGCTCGCCGATGCGCAACGCCCTGCGCTGCAGCGGCTCGACGGGTTCGACCTTCGCGCCCTGCAGGACTATCTGCCCGTGCAGCGGGATGAAGCAGAGGACCTCGTGGCCGGCGCGCGTGAGCTCCTGCGTCAGCGCCGCCGCAACGTCACCCAGTCCGCCTGTCTTGGCGTACGGCGCGTACTCGGCGCAAATGAAGCAGATGCGCATGGACGTGATCGGCCGCTGCCGCTCTCGACCCGAAAATCGAGAATGTCCCCGTTTCCGCTACTTGTCGCGCTTGGGGGCCAGCGCCCCAAGGACGCTTTCCTGCATCTTCGACAGGGTTTCGAGGTTCTGGCGCGTCAGGTCGGCCACCGTCGCGAGCGGGGTGTTGGCGACCATCTTCGACAGCTGTGCCTGCAGCGTTTCCTGCTGGTGCAGGAACGTCTCGACGCTCTTTTCGAGGAAGCTTGCGAGGAAGCCCTGCATGGAGCTGCCGTAGAAACGGATGATGGATTCCAGCACGGGCGTGCTCAGGATCGGGCGCCCGAACTGTTCCTGCTCGGCGATGACCTGCAGCAGGATCTGCCGGGTGATCTCGTGTCCGGTCTTGTCCTCGACGACCTTGATTTTCTCGCCCTTGACGATCAGGGCGCGGATGTCATCGAGGGTAATGTGGCGGCTTTGCGACGCGTCGTACAGACGCCGGTTGGCGTATTTCTTGATCAGGCGTTCCGGGTTCATGGGGAAGCAGTGTACCGCACGCTTCCTGCACTGCACCAAGAACGGAAGGAGAGCGGCGGCCCAGGGGGGCGGGCCACCGCTCTCGGGGGACCGATCCGCGTCAGGCAGCCTTTCGGGCGACCTGGGCAGCTTCCTCGACCCAGTTGGCGAACTGCGCCTGGGTCTCGGTCGCGAGCTTGACGAACTCGTGCGAGCGCTTGCTCGCCTTGTCCGTCAGCCGGTTCACGATCTCGGCCTGTCGCGCTGCGAGCGTGCCGAAGTCCTTGGTCGAGGCCGCGGCATTGAGCTGCTCGAGCGCCGCCTGGATCAGGTCGCCGGCCACTTCGTACTGGAAGCGGGCGGTCTGCTCGATGTTGCGGACGACGAACTCGTTAAAGCGGGTCGTCGGCGCAAAAGCGCGCTTGGCGTACTCGGCGTAGGTGAACGAATCCTTCTGTGAATCCTTCTGCTTGGTGGCCATCTTCGATATCTCCTTGGACTGAACTGAAACTGGGCCGGCTCACGCGGCCGGGTTGCGGCGGCGCTGGGTGCCTGGCTTCGAGGCTCGCTATCTTACCGTGATTTTTGTGCAGTGCAAGAGGATATATGAGGACGGATGGCACATCTGAGAAAATTAAGTTGAAACATGACGATAGGTAAACAATGTGACCTGCTCGTGGCACCTGCGTGACAGTCTGGCTACTGCGACGCAACAGCAAGCGGCCCGACGCCCGGACGCGACGCGGCAGCCGGCTGCTCGCTGTGGGGAGCACGCGCCGCTGGCCGGAGGTGCGGCTACCGGTCGCCGCGCTGCGACGGGACGCGGGGGTCCATCGTGCTGAAACTGGCCGCCGAGTCCGTGCCGCCCGTAGACTGCCGGGTCTGCTGACTGCGGCGGGCCAGGAACATGTCGGGCGAGTTCATCGAGCAACTCAAGGGACGCATCGGCCAGGAAGTGCACCTGAGCGACTGGCTCACCATTACGCAAGAGCGCATCAACGCATTCGCGGATGCGACGAGCGACCACCAGTGGATACACGTCGACCCGGCGCGCGCGGCCGCCGAGTCGCCCTGGGGCAGCACGATCGCGCACGGCTACCTGACCCTGTCGCTTTACCCGATGATGCGCGGGCTCGTTGCCGACCGTCCCATTTATCCCGGGGTGCGGCAGGTCATCAATTACGGCCTCGACAAGCTGCGTTTCCCGAACGCCGTCAAGGTCGACAGCCGCATCCGCGTGCGTTGCGTGCTCCTCCGGATGGAAGCGGTGACCGGTGGCGTGCAGACGACCGAGCAGGCTACCTTCGAGATCGACGGCCAGACAAAGCCGGCCTGCATCGCCGAAGCCATCATGCGGCTGTACCTGTGAGTCGCCACGGCTCATCCCGCGCGGCCATCAGCCCGTGGCGCACGCGCCGCCCTGCGCGCGATCCCGATCCACACACGTGCCGAGACCAGGAGGACCCGACGTGATCTACGACAGCATCCTGAACACGATCGGCCGCACGCCGATCGTGCGCATCAATCGACTCGCGCCGCCGGGCGCGACGATGTACGTGAAGTGCGAGTTCTTCAACCCGCTGTCGTCGGTCAAGGACCGCCTCGCGATCGCCATCATCGACGACGCGGAGCGTACCGGTGCGCTTAAGCCCGGCCAGACGGTGGTCGAGGCGACCTCCGGCAACACCGGTATCGCGCTCGCGATGGTCTGCGCGGCCAAGGGTTATCCCTTCGTCGCGACCATGGTCGAAACCTTCTCGGTCGAGCGGCGCAAAATCATGCGCATTCTCGGCGCGAAGGTGATTCTCACGCCCGCGGCGGAGCGCGGCTCTGGCATGGTGCGCAAGGCCGAGGAACTCGCGAAGAAGCACGGCTGGTTCCTCGCCCGGCAGTTCGAGAACGAGGCCAATCCGGCCTATCACCGCCAGACCACCGGGCCCGAGATCCTGAGCGACTTCGCGGGACGCCGCCTCGACGTGTTCGTCACCGGCTGGGGCACCGGCGGCACCTTGACGGGTGCGGGTGAGATGATCCGGCTCGCGCGACCCGAGGTGAAGATCGTAGTCACCGAACCGGCCGGCGCCTCGCTGCTGCAGGGAAAGGAGTTCAAGCCGCACAAGATCCAGGGCTGGACGCCGGATTTCGTGCCGAAGGTCCTCAACCGCTCGGTGCCGCACGAGATCCTGCCCGTGACGGACGAGGACGCGATCGCCTGCGCGCGTTCGCTGGCGGCCCGCGAGGGCATCTTCTGCGGCATTTCCTCGGGCGGCACGTTCGCCGCTGCGCTCAAGGTCGCCGAGCAGGCCGCGGAGGGATCGGTGATCCTCGCGATGCTGCCCGACACCGGCGAGCGCTATCTCAGCACGCCGTTGTTCGAGGGTGTTTCGGACGCCGGCGACCCGGAGCCCTGAGCCGCGGAAAAGCCGTTTCTCGTTCGCTGTCGGCGGGCGACGGCCTTCCGCGTTGTCTCCATTACGCCGCCCGTTCGGTGAGATACTTCCTGCCCCCGAATCCGCCGGGTCCCGCCCCGGCGGCGTGGTGCCCATGTCCGACACGCTGAAAAAAGTGCTCCTCGGCGCCGTGCTCGGCGCGGTGCTGGTCGCGTTCGCGATGCACGTGCGCGAGCAGCGGGCGCGGCGTGCACCGGTCGCGGCAGGTGCGCCTGCGCCGCCTGCACAGCCGGGTTCCGCCGGTGCCGCCAATGCGAGCCCGGCGGGCGGCGGCACTAACCTGGCGTTCAGCCAGGCCCCGCTCCCCGTGGTTGCCGTGCCGGTCCGCAAGGCGCGTCTCACGCTCGAGGCCGAGGCGCTCGGCACGGCGCGGGCCAACGAGTCGGTGGACCTGACCGCCAAGGTCTCGAACCTGGTCACGGTGGTGCGCTTCAAGGAAGGGCAGAAGGTTCGCCGCGGGCAGGTGCTGGTCGAGCTCGACGGACGCGAAACACAGGCGGAGCTCGAAATCGCCGAGGCGGCGCTCAGCGAAAGCCGCAGCCAGTTCAACCGCAGCCGCGAGCTCTACACCACCAAGGCACTCTCGGAGGCGCAGCTCGAGCAGATCGAGGCGACGCTGAAGGCGAACGAGGCGCGGGTCGCCTTCGCGCGGTCGCGCCTGAGCGACACGGTGATCACCGCCCCGTTCGCCGGACGGGTGGGGTTGCGGCGTGTCAGCGTGGGCGGCCTGGTCAATCCCGGCACGGTGATCACGACGCTCGACGACACGGACACGATCAAGCTCGACTTCACGATTCCGGAGACGCTGCTTTCGTCCGTGCGGGACGGGCTCGGGATCGTCGCCAAGAGCGTCGCCTATCCCGGGGAGGAATTCGCCGGCACGGTCGCGAGCGTCGATTCGCGGGTCGACCCGACGACGCGCTCCGTGACCGTCCGTGCGTTGATGCCGAACGACCGCGGGTTTCTCAAGCCGGGCATGTTTCTCACCGTGCGGCTCGCCCGCGGCACGAGCGACGCACTCCTCGTGCCCGAGCAGGCGCTCGTGCCCGAGCAGGGAAACGTGTTCGTGTACGTGGTCAAGGACGGCCGGGTCGAGAAGCGCCAGGTGCGGACCGGCGAGCGCCGGGTCGGCGACGTGCAGATCCTGGCGGGGGTCGTCGCCGGCGAGCAGGTAGTGACCGAGGGCACGCAGAAGCTGCGTGACGGCGCGCCGGTGACCGTGCAGGAGCCGGCGCCCGCGCGCGCGTCGAACTCGTCGGAAGGGCAGCGCTCGTGAGGCTGTCGGAGCTCTCCGTCCGTCGGCCCGTGCTGGCCACGACCATCAGCCTGATGCTCGTGATCCTGGGCCTCCTTGCGGCGACGCGCCTGCCCGTGCGCGAGTTGCCGGACGTCGAATCGCCCATCGTCTCGATCGAGACCGACTACCTCGGCGCCTCGGCCGATGTCGTCGAGACCAAGATCACCCAGGTCATCGAGGACCGCGTCGCCGGCATCGAGGGCATCACGAAGATCACCTCGCAGAGCAGCGACGGCCGTTCCAGCATCAACCTCGAGTTCGCCCCGGAGCGCGACGTCGACGAAGCGGCCAACGACGTGCGCGACCGCGTCTCGCGGCTCGCGGGCGCCCTGCCGGAGGAGGCCGACCCGCCGGAGATCGGCAAGGTCGACTTCAACGCCGAGTCCGTCATCTTCCTGAACCTCGCGAGCGATACGCTGAACGCGCTCGAGCTGACCGATTACGCCGAGCGGGTCCTGGTCGAGCGGCTGGGCGTGCTGCCGGGTGTCGCCCGCGTGCGGCTGAACGGCGCGCGACGCTACGCGATGCGCGTATGGCTGGACCGCGACGCGCTCGCCGCGCGGCAGCTGACGGTGGAGGACGTCGAGGCGGCGCTGCGCCGGGAGAACGTCCAGCTCCCGGCCGGACGGCTCGAGTCGTCGCAGCGCGAGTTCACCTTGCGAACGGACACGGGGCTCGCCACGGAACTGGATTTCCGCCAGCTCCCGATCGGTCGCGGCGCGGACGGATACCTCGTGCGTCTCGACGAGGTCGCCGACGTCCGTCTCGCGGCGGAAAACGAGCGCAGCCTGTCGCGCACGAACGGCGTGCCGGGGCTGACCGTCGCGATCGAGCAGATCTCCAAGGCGAACACCCTCGAGGTCGCCGGCCACGTCAAGGCCGAGGTCGAGCGGCTACGGCCCGACCTTCCGCCGGGAACGCGCCTCGAGGTGAACCTCGACCGTTCGGTGTTCATCGAGGAGTCGATGAAGGAGGTGCTTGTCTCGCTCGGCATCGCGCTCGTGCTGGTGCTGCTCGTGATTTACCTTTTCCTCGGCAACGTGCGCGCGACGCTGATTCCCGCGCTCACGATCCCGGTGTCGATCATCGCCGCATTCCTCGTCATGGCGGCGATGGGGTTCTCGATCAACGTCCTGACGCTGCTCGGGCTCGTGCTCGCGATCGGCCTGGTCGTCGACGACTCGATCGTGGTGCTCGAGAACATCTACCGGCGCATGGAAGGGGGCGAGCCGCCGCTGATCGCCGCGGTCGACGGCAGCCGCGAGATCGCCTTCGCGGTGATCGCGACCACCGCGGTGCTGGTCGCGGTGTTCGTGCCGATGAGTTTCCTGGAGGGCGCGGTCGGGAAGCTCTTCCGCGAGTTCGGCTTCACGATCGCGGCCGCCGTGCTGTTCTCGGCGCTGGTGGCGCTGACCCTTACCCCCATGCTGTCGTCGAAGTTGATAGCGGGCGGCGCCACGCGCTCGCGTTTCTCAGGCGTGGTCGACGCATTCTTCCACCGGCTGTCGACGCAATACGACCGCAGTCTGCGGCGTCTGCTGGCCCGGCCGTGGGCGGTGGTCTGGGCGACGCTGGCCGTGATGGCCCTCGCTGCAGTGCTGTTCCGCGTCCTGCCGAGCGAGCTCGCGCCGGCCGAGGACCGCGGCATGATGTACTTCAGCATGCAGGGTCCCGAAGGCGCGACGCTCGAGTACATGGACCGGCACGCGCGCATGGCCGAGGACGTCATGCTCGCCGAGATCGGCGGCGGCGAGGTGGTGCGCGCGATCGTGCGGGTGCCGGGTGGCTTCGGCGGCGGCGCGCAGATGAACCAGGGACGCGGCTTCATGCTGCTCGTGCCCTGGGACGAGCGCGAACACAGCGCGGAACAGATCGCGCAGCGCATACGCAGGAAGCTCGACCAGATCCCGGGCGTGCGGATGTCGGTCGGCACGCCGGGCGGCTGGAGCATCAACTCGGGCTCGCCGGTCCAGGTCGTGCTCGGCGGCACCGACTACGCCGATCTCGTGAAATGGCGCGACCTGCTGATCGCGCGCATGGAGGAGAACCCCGGGCTCTCAAACGTCCAGTCGAACTTCGAGGAGCGCAAGCCGCAGATCCGCATCGCGGTCGACCGTGACCGCGCGGCGGACCTGGGGATCTCGCTGCAGACCGTCGGTCGCACGCTCGAGACGGTGCTCGGCTCGCGTATCGTGACGACCTACGTCGACCGCGACCGGGAGTACAACGTGATCCTGCAGGGTCGTGCCGAGGACCGGGCGACGCCCGCCGACCTCGACACCATCTACGTGCGCTCCGACCGCACGGAGGAGCTGATTCCGCTCTCGAACCTCGTGCGGCTCACCGAGACCGCGGGTGCGACGACCTTGAACCGCTTCGACCGGTTGCGGGCGATCACGATCAGTGCCGCGCTCGAGCCCGGTTATACGCTGGGGGCGGCGCTGGGCTTCGTCGAGGAGGTCGTCGAGAAGGAGATGCCGCCGGCGATCCGGCTCAACTACGACGGGCAGTCGCGCGAGTTCAAGGAGTCGGGGGGCGGCTCTACTCGATGTTCGTGTTCGCCCTGATCGTCGTGTTCCTGGTGCTCGCGATGCAGTTCGAGAGCTTCCTGCACCCCTTCGTGATCATGACGACCGTGCCCCTGGCCGTGACCGGCGCGCTGGTCGGGCTGTGGATGTACGGCATGTCGATCAACGTCTTCAGCCAGATCGCGGCGATCATGCTGGTCGGCCTCGCGGCCAAGAACGGCATCCTGATCGTCGAGTTCGCGAACCAGCTGCGCGACCGTGGCCTCGATTACCACGAGGCCGTGATCAAGGCGGCCGCGATCCGGCTGCGGCCGGTGCTGATGACGAGCTTCTGCACGGCGTTCGGGGCGCTGCCATTGATGATCGCCACCGGCGCCGGCGCCGAGTCCCGCCAGTCGATCGGCGTGGTCGTGTTCTACGGGGTCGTAATCTCCGTGTTCCTGACGCTCGGGGTGGTGCCCGCTATCTATAGCCTCGTCGCCCGCCACACCCGCTCGCCCGAGGCGATCGGAAAGCTCCTCGAGCGGCTCCGCGCCACGCTGCCAGGCCCGGCCCCTCGCGCGCAGAGTCAACCTGGCGATCCCGCCGGCAGCTGAGGCCGCGCATTTACATAACTCGCTGAAAACTAACGATTTAGTGACTCGAAGTCACCGGGCCGGCAGGCCGCCCGACGCCTCGGCTTGGTAGAATGCCGGCTCTCAAGAACAAGCCGATTCCGGGTTGAGATGGCGGCGTCGGTGCGGCCTTCGGGCCGGGATCGGCGGTCCGGAACATGGCGCCGTCCCCCTATCAGCAATTGGAGCAGGAATTCCGCCGGCTGCACGCCTTCCGCGGAGCCGCGAGCCTGCTGCGCTGGGACGCGGCGGTGATGATGCCCCGCGGCAGCGCCGATGTCCGCGGCGAGCAGCTGGCGGCACTGGACACCGAGTGCCACGCGCTGCTGACCTCGCCGAAAGTTTCCCGGCTGATCGAGCGCTCGCAGGCGAACCAGGCGCAGCTCGAGGACTGGCAGCTTGCGAACCTGCGCGAGATGCGCCGCGAGCGCGATCATGCGATCGCGACCCCGATGTCGCTCGTGTCGCGCCTCGCCAAGGCGACCGCGCGCGCCGAGGTCCGCTGGATCGAGGCGAAGGAGCAGGTCGATTTTTCGCTCTTCGCGCCGCACCTCGAGGAGGTGGTCGCACTGACGCGCGACCGTGCCCAGGTGCTGTCCAAGGCGCTCGGCCTTGCGCCGTACGACGCACTGATCGACGAGTTCAGCCCCGGGTTCCTTGGAGCCGAGATCGACCAGCTCTTCCGCGTCGTGTCGCGGCGCTTGCCCGGCCTGATACGCGACGCGATCGAGCTCCAGGCGGCGAAGCCGCCCTTGCTGATCGCGACCCGCGTGGGTCCGGCACGGCAGCGCGCGCTCGCGATCGATGTGATGAAGGCGCTGGGCTTCCCGTTCAACCGCGGCCGGCTGGACGAAAGCTCGCACCCGTTCACCGAAGGCGTGTCGGGCGACGTGCGCATCACGACGCGCTTCGATGCGACGGATCCCTTCGCAGGGCTCTTCGGCGTGCTCCACGAGACCGGACAGGCGATGTACGACCTCGGGCTGCCGGAGGCGTGGCGCGATCAGCCGGTGGGCCGCGACCGCGGCATGGCGCTCGAGGAGAGCCAGTCACTGCTGCTCGAGATGGTGATCGGGCGCAGCCGGCCGTTCCTCGCGTGGCTCCATCCGCTGCTCGAAAAGCAGTTCGGTGTCAGCGGGCCGGAGTGGGAACCGGGCAATCTGTACCGCACGCTCACTCGCGTGCGGCGAAGCGCCGTGCGCATGGACGCCGACGAGCTCACGTATCCGGTGCACATCATGCTGCGCTACGAGCTGGAGAAGCAGATCCTGGACGGCACGCTGGCCGTGCGCGACCTGCCGGAAGCCTGGAACGCGGGACTGGAGCAGCGCCTCGGGCTCAAGCCCGCGAACGACGCCGAGGGTTGCCTGCAGGACGTGCACTGGGCGATCGGCTCGTTCGGCTACTATCCTTCCTATGCGCTCGGCGCCTTCATCGCGGCCCAGCTCTACGAGAGCCTCCGCAACGACCTCCCGGCACTTGACGAGCAGATCGCCACCGGGCAGTTCGGCGGCCTGTTCGAATGGCTGCGCGATAACGTGCACGGCGTGGGCGCACGGGTGAGCTCGCAGGAGCTGATCAAGAATGCGACCGGCAAGCCGCTGTCCGCGGCGCCGTGGCTGCGCTACGCGGAGTCGAAGTACCTCGAGGAATGAGAGCGGATATGACGGCGTCGACCCAACTGGCACGAGACGAGATGGCCGTCGAGAAATAAATGGGGACATTCTCCATTTCGAAATCCCTCACTCGCGCTCCGCAGGCCGCTGCCGAAATGGAGAATGTCCCCATTTCCCGCGTTTCCAACAACCTCCGGCGTCTGGCCGCGCGGCTGCGCGGGCAGGTCGGCAAGGCCATCGCCGACTACGCGATGATCGGCGAGGGCGACCGCGTGATGGTCTGCCTGTCGGGCGGCAAGGACTCGTACACGCTGCTGGACATGCTGTTGTCGATGCAGCGCAGCGCGCCGGTGCGCTTCGAGCTGGTGGCGGTCAACCTCGACCAGAAGCAGCCGGATTTCCCCGCGCACGTGTTGCCTGCTTACCTGACGGCACTCGGCGTCCCGTACCACGTGATCGAGCAGGACACCTATCGGGTCGTGAAGCGGGTGATCCCGGAGGGTCGCACGATGTGCGGGTTGTGCTCGCGGCTCCGGCGCGGTGCGCTCTATCGCTACGCCGCCGAGAACGGCATCACCCGGATCGCGCTCGGCCATCACCGCGACGACATCGTCGAGACGCTGTTCCTCAACATGTTCTTCGGCGGCAAGCTCAAGACCATGCCGCCGAAGCTCAAGTCCGAGGACGGGCGACACATCGTGATCCGGCCACTCGCCTACGTCGCCGAGCGCGACATCGAGCGTTATGCGCGCGGGCGGGCGTTTCCGATCATCCCCTGCAACCTGTGCGGCTCGCAGGAGCACCTGCAGCGCGCGGCCGTGAAGAAGATGCTCGCCGACTGGGAGCGCGAGCATCCGGGCCGCACGGAGGCGATCTTCTCGGCGCTGCGCAACGTGCAGACCTCGCATCTCGCCGATCCCTCGGCGTTCGATTTCGCGGCGCTCGATGCGCAGCGGACCGCCGAGCGGCGCCGGCGAAGATGCGGTCGACGCGCCGTCACCGTCGCACGAGCCGTGGGAGTCGGACTAGCGCGACCGTCGGAACCTCGGAGTCTCAGCCGGCGCTCGCGGCTTCCCGCTTCGGTCCGGGACGACGCCCTCGGCGCGCAGCCGGTCGAGCTCGCGCCGCTGCTCATCCAGGTGCGAGCGCACCTGCCGCATCAGTGCCTGGAAGCGCGCGTCCTTGCGCAGCTCCGCGAACGATGGCTCGGTCTCGAGTTGCCGCATGGCGGTCAAGTCGAATTTGCTCGCGATCCGGGCTTGAAGCATTTCGATCGCGGCGTCGCGCTCGCCATTGAGAGCCAGGGCGATGGGGTGCCAGCCGTAATACCAGATCTCCGGATGTCCCGGCGTGCCCATCTCCTGCCGCATGCGGGCGATTATCGTGGCGAGCAATCGCCGGCCCTTCTGCTCCTGCCCGCTCGCGAGCAGGATGTCGGCGAGCGCGATCGGAGTGTCCCGCACGGGTGAGCCCTCCTCGCGCAGTACGGGCTGGCCCGTTGCGTCCCACCGGACGCCGGACACTCTCCTCGAGCAGCGCGCGGGCGCGGTCGAAATCGCCGGTGGTCCTGGCGTGCATGCGGATGGCGTCGAGGTGATCCACCATCGTTATGGGCGATACCGTCCCGCGTGCGAGCGACGCGTAAGCGACCTCGCCCGCGTCCACCCACCGTCGCTCGTGCAGCAGGATCGGCAGCGCGCGCGGCGACACCTCATCGAAACTCTCGCCGACGAGCTGCCGGGCGGCCTGCGCGTCGCCGAGGTCGACGTACGTGCGGATCAGCACGCGGCGCGTGTCCTCGAGCAGCGGGTCGAGCGCGAGCGCCTCCTCGCCGTACCGGATACCGTTCGCGCTCTGCCCCATGCTGTTGCGAATGACACAGAGGCGCGCGAGCGCCGGCGCGTATCCGCGATGGCGCTTCAATACGCCGACGAGCAATGCGTTTGCTCCCTGGATATCGCCGCGTCCGTGAAAGAGAAACACCGATTTGATCACGTCGTGGGCCGGCTCGAGGGGGTCGAGCGTTCGGGCGCGATCGAGCATCTCGAGCGCCTCGTCGCGGCGCGACGGCGTTTCGTACAGAACTGAGGCCAGCCCCGCGAATCCCTCCGCCGAGTTCGGGCTGAGTTCGAGCCCGCGGCGATAGTCGGCTTCGGCGGCCGCAAGGTTCGTGTAGGCGGCAAGATGCGCACGCTGCAGCACCGCGTCTCCATTCTCGGGGTCGAGCGACAAGGCCTTCTGGACCAGCGTATTCCCCCGCTCCAGCGCCGCCGCGAAGCGGGCCCGCCGATCGTCGGTCACCTCGAACTCGGCGACGAAGAGCTCTGCCTGCGCCAGGTTGACATACGCAGCCGGAAACTTCGGGTCGAGGGTCACCGAGCGCTCGAAGTGCTCGGTCGCCGCCTTCACTTCGGTCACGTTGCCGGTCGCGAGCAGGGCCCGGCCCTGCAGAAAGGCGAGGTAGGCCTGCAGGTTCGTCGTGCCCTGACCGGTCATGCGCTCCTTCGCCTCCGGGTCGAGCGACAGCTCGAGCGCCTGCGTGACCTGCACGGCGATCTCGTCCTGGATCGCGAAGACGTCACCGGGCCGCCGGTCGAAGCGCATCGACCACACGTCCGATCCGGTCTCCGTGTCGATCAATTGCGTCGTCACCCGCATGCGGGCCGGCTCGCTCTGCACGCTGCCTTCGAGCAGGTAGCGCGCGCCGAGCTGGCGGCCGATCTCGCGTGCATCTGCGGCCCGGTCGCGAAACGCGAACGACGAGGTGCGCGATATCACGTCGAGCTCGGCGAGGCTCGCGAGCTGGTGCAGCACCGATTCGGCGATGCCGGAGGCGAGCACCTCGCCGTCCGGCGACGTGCTCAAGCTCTGGAACGGCAGCACCGCGATCGCCAGGCCCCGGGCCCCGGATGGACCGAGGTCCGACTGCCGCACCAGCAGCACGGCGACCGCCGCCAGCAGCACGGCGATGATCGCGACATCGGCGTAACGACGCAGGCCGCGTCACGACCGGGCGCGGGACGCCTTCGGTCGCCCTGTCGCGCGTAATGCCGTGATCACCCGCTTCGTAGAACCAGGCGAGCGCCACGGCGACCGGAAAACCGAGCACGGCCGCCACGATCAGCGAGACCATTACCCAGCCCGGGACGCCGAGCGGGCCGAAGGTGACGTCGGCGATCTGCAGCAGCAGCCAGGCGATCACCGCGTAGCTGGCCGCGACGCGGATCACGCCGCGTTCGCGCAGCCGCTGCAGCCAGCCCGTGCCGCCGGTGTCGCTCAACTGTGCTTCAGGCCTCCGTTCCGGTCTGCGCCTGCCGCCATGTTCCGGTTCGCTAGGCGCCCGTGCGGCGCTGCCGGCTGTGGCGATAGCCGTAGAGGAAATAGACCGCGAAGCCGATGCCCGTCCAGATCAGCAACCGGATCCAGGTGTCGCGCGGCAGGAAGAGCGTCATCCCGAGACACACGACCACGCCCGCGATGCAGGTGAGCCACGCCGCCGGCACCCGGAACGGACGTGCGGTGCCGGGCGAGGTGTAGCGCAGCACCAGCACGCCCGCGCAGACCGCCGCAAAGGCGAGCAGGATGCCGATCGAGATCAGCTCGCCCAGCACGTCGAGCGGGAAGAGACCCGCGATCACGGCCGCGAACACACCGGTAATCGCTGTCGCGATGTGCGGCGTGCGGTATTTCGGGTGCACCCGTTCCATCGCCGGCCAGAGCAGGCCGTCGCGCGACATCGCCATGAAAATGCGCGGCTGGCCGAGCAGCGACATCAGGATCACCGAGGTCATGCCCATGATCGCGCCGATCTTGACCGGCAGCCCCAGCCAGAAGAGCTCCGGGTGCGCATCGAGCGCCACCGCGACCGGCGCCGCGACGTTGAGCTGCCCGTAAGGCACCATGCCGGTCATGACCGCCGCCATCACGACATACAGCACGGTCGCGATCACGAGCGCCGCGAGGATGCCGATCGGCACGGTGCGCTGCGGATCGCGCGCTTCCTGCGCGGTGGTGGCCGCCTGGTCGAAGCCGATGTAGGCGAAGAAGATGATCGCGGCGCCCGTCATGACGCCGCTCCAGCCGAAACTGCCGGACCCGCCCGCGTTCTGCGGCAGGTAGGGGTGCCAGTTCGCGGTGTCGACGAAGGAGATGCCAACCAGGATGAACAGGATGATGATCGCGATCTTGATCGCGACCATGACGTTGTTGATCCGCGTCGATTCCTGCACGCCGATGTAGCAGAGCCAGGACAGGGCCGCGACGATCAGCACCGCGGGCACGTTGAGCAGCGCACCCGTCGGACCGAGCGAGCCGTCCGCCAGCTTGCCGAGCGGCGCGTTCGTCAGTGCTGCCGGCAGCGTCACGCCGGCCTCGCCGAGCAGGTTGACGACGTAGCCGGACCAGCTGACGGCCACCGCCGACGCGGACATCAGGTACTCGAGCGCGAGGTTCCAGCCAACGAACCAGGCAAGGCCCTCGCCCAGGGTCGCGTAGGTGTAGCTGTAGGCGCTGCCGCAGATCGGGATCATCGAGGCGAGTTCGGCGTAGCAGAGCGCCGCGAGGCCGCAACCGATCGCGGCGACCAGGAAGGCGATGGTGATCGCCGGGCCGGTGTGCTGCGCCGCGACCGTTCCGGTGAGCACGAAAATCCCGGTGCCGATCATCGCGCCCAGGCCGACAGACGTGAGCGTGGCCGGGCCGAGCACCCGGTTGAGGCGCGGCGCGGATTCGATCTCCTGGGTGATGGCTGCGACGGACTTGCGGGCTGTGAGCTGCTTGATGACGGACAAGGGTCCCCCGATGCGTTCGAGTTCTGTGAAAGTCACCCGGCCGGTCCGGCTCCGGTCCGCGGCGGCGCACAGTATATGATTCGCGCAATGAATGCGCCGCCCACCGCGCTCCCGGAGTCCGTGCCCGCGCGCCCGATTCCGGATTCGTACTGGGTTATCCCCGGCCGGTTCCTGGCGGGCGGTCACCCGGGGTCGAATTCGCGCGCCGTGGCGATGGAGCGGCTCAGGCGCTTTCTCGCCGCCGGCGTGAGCTGCTTCATCGACCTGACGGAACCCGACGAGGCGCCCGCCTACGAGCCCTACCTGCCGTTTGCTACGCCGGACGGTCGCCGGGTTGCCTACCTGCGCGAACCGATCCCGGATCACGACGTACCCGCGCGACCCGATTCGATGAGACGCATCCTGGCCATGATCGAGGACGCCCTCGCCGTGGGACACGTCGTCTATCTGCATTGCCGCGGCGGCGTCGGCCGCAGCGCCATGGTCGTCGGCTGCTGGCTCGTGAGCCACCGTCCCGGGCGCACCGACGTGCTCGAGGACCTGCAGGCGCTGTGGCGCCAGTCGGCGCGCTCCCGCGTGTGGCCGATGGTTCCCGAGACCGACGAGCAGGCCGACTACGTGCGGAACTGGGCGGGCGTGTCGCGTCCGATGCCGCAGCTGGCTGGCCCCGCGCCGTCGCTGCGGGAACGTGCGGCCGGCGCGTTTCTCGGCCTCGCGGTGGGTGATGCGCTCGGGTCGTCGCAGACGGCGCCAGGTACGCCGGGCGCCTGGACGCAGCACACGGCGCTCGCACTCTGTGTCGCGGAGAGCCTGGTCGAATCGCGCGGCCTCGAACCCCGCGACCTCGTGGAGCGATTCCTTCGCTGGCAGGCCGAAGGCCATCTCGCCGCGACACCTGGGCCGCAGCAGGCCTCGGCGGACGTAGCCCGCGCGCTCGCGACCTATCGCTGGCGTGGCCAGCCCATGGCCGGGCCGCACGATCCTCGCGATCGCGGCACGGCGAGCCTGTCTCGCGCGGTCGTCGCGGCGCTCGTCGAGCCCGACGCGGCCGCGGCGGTCGCGCTGGCCGGCGAATGCTCGCGCCCGACGCACCAGTCGCCGATCGTGGTGGATGCCTGCCGCTGCCTCGCGGCCATGACCGTCGGCGTGCTGCGTGGCGACGCGCGTGCGCTCCTCGACCGGCCGTACGCACCGGCCGTCGACTTCTGGGACGCGCGCCCGCTCAAGCCGGAGGTCGCTTCGCTCGAGCGCGCGGTGCCGGCCGCCGAGCCGGGGCCTGCGGGGACCACGCCGCAGGCAGACGCGATCCTCGCGCTCGCGCACGTGCGCGACGCCGTGGCCGGGGCGCAGCAGTTCGATGCCGCGGTGCGCGCGGCCGTGCTCGGCACGGCGGAGCCCGCGCTGACGGGCGCGCTGGCCGGCGCGCTTGCCGGCGGACTGCACGGCCTGCGCGGCATACCGCGGGACATGCTCGAGGCGCTGCGTCGCCGCGACCTGCTCGAGGCGCTGCTGACGCGGATGCTCGAGCATCGCGCGCGCGCGGCCGCCGTCACGAACGCGACGACCCCGCGCTCATGACGGGGAGGAAGGCGCGTCGCCGGCCGGCGGCGGCCCGAACGCGCCCGCGACGCGAGCCCGCCTGGACACGCCTCGACGATGAGGCGCTGCTCGACATGCGCTTCTGCGACCTGAGGCTCCGCCTGTCGAGCTCGACGCTCGAGACACGGGTGCGGCAGCTGTACGGCGAGCTCGCCGCCAAGGGCATCCGGTTCCGGCCGCATTTCTGGCTCGCCGAGGAGTGGTTCTCGCCCGACGGCGTGCCCGGCATCGCGATCCCGTTCTACCTCGCGCATCCGCGGCTGACGCGGCTCGAGCGTCGCTTCATGCACGAGGTCGAGGGCGGCAACGACAAGTGGCTGATGCGCATCCTGCGCCACGAGACCGGCCACGCGATCGACACGGCGTTCGCGCTGCGGCGGCGCAAGGCCTGGCGGCAGGTGTTCGGCAAGGCGTCGCGACGCTACCCGAGCTACTACTCGCCGCGGCCCGCCAGCCGCCGCTTCGTGCTCCACCTCGGTCACTGGTACGCGCAGAGCCACCCGACGGAGGACTTCGCCGAGACGTTTGCCGTCTGGCTGCCGCGGCGCTCGCGCTGGCGCAGCCAGTACGACGGCTGGCCGGCGAAGGCCAAGCTCGAGTTCGTCGATTCCACCATGCGCGGGCTCGAGGGCCGGCGTGCCATCCGGCTCAACCGCGACCTGGTCGAGCCGCTCGCGGACAATCGCCGCACGTTGCGCCAGCACTACCGGCGGAAGCGCGAACGGTACGAGGTCGATACTTCCGTCGCTTTCGACCGGCGGCTGCAGCGCGTGTTCGGCCGCTGCGCCGACCATCCGCGCGCGGTCGCCGCCAGCCGCTTCCTGCGCGAGGTCCGCCCGCAGCTGCGCCGGCTGCTGATCCGCCGCGCGCGCATGCACCCGTACCTCGTCAATCACGTGATGCGTACGGCGACGCAGCGCGCGCGGCAGCTCGACCTGTGCGTGCGCGGCAGCCAGCGCGATGCGAAACGGCAGGTCGTGTCCATGCTCGAGAGAATCATGCTCGAAATGCTCTTGCGTGACCGGGAGAGTTTCGCACTATGAAGAAACAGCGCGTGCTGCTGCTGGTCCACGAGACGCTGATCCCGCCGGAGAGCCTCGAGGGACACACCGAGCAGGAGATCGACGAGTGGCGCACGGAGTTCGACGTCTCGACGACCCTGCGCGCGATGGGCCACGAGGTCAAGGTGCTCGGGATGGGCGACAACCTCGCCGAGCTGCGCGCCGCGATCACGGACTGGAAGCCCGACATCGCCTTCAACCTGCTCGAGGAATTCCAGGGCATCGTCACCTACGACCAGTACGTGGTCGCCTTCCTCGAGCTCATGCGGCTGCCGTACACCGGCTGCAACCCGCGCGGGCTCATGATCTCCCGCGACAAGGCGCTGTCGAAGCAGATCCTCGCCTACCACCGCATCCCGACCGCGCGCTTCGCGCTGCTGCCGCGCAACCGCCGTTACCGGGAGCCGAAACGACTCCAGTTCCCGCTGTTCGTCAAGTCGGCGACCGAGGACGCATCGCTCGGCATCGCGCAGGCGTCGCTCGTGTACGACGGCCAGAAGCTGCGCGAGCGGGTGGAGTTCATCCACGATCAGACGACTTCCGACGCGCTCGTCGAGGAATACATCGAGGGCCGGGAGCTCTACATCGGCGTCGTGGGCAACGAGCGTCTCACGACCTACCCGCTCTGGGAGCTCGACTTCGGCACGCTCCCCGAGGCCATGGCGGGCATCGCGACCCGCAAGGTGAAATGGGACGTGAAGTACCAGCGCAAGCACGGCATCAGCACCGGCCCGGCGACGAACCTGCCGGACGGCCTGCCGGCGCGGATGGCGGGGCTCGCGCGACGCATCTACCGCGCGCTGTTCCTGAGCGGCTACGCGCGCATCGACGTGCGGCTCAAGCCCGACGGCAGCGTCCTGGTGCTCGAGGCCAACGCAAACCCGAACCTCGAGAAGGAGGAGGACTTCGCCATCTCGGCGCAGGCGGCCGGGGTCGGCTACGAGCGACTGCTGGAGCGGATCATGCTCTCGGGCATGGGCTACGAGGCCGCCTGGCGCCAGACCTGAGCGTCGATCAGCCCCCGGTGCCCGTCGCCGCCTCGACTTCCTGTTCCGCGTCCCGGATCCACGTCGCGACGTGCGGGTCGGCGACCACGTGCGCGTAGTACTCGCGCGCTCCCGCGGAGAGCATCGCACCGTAGGTCCGACAGCGCAGCACGACGGGCGCGTACATCGCATCGGCGATGCTGAAGTCGCCGAAGAGCCACGGCCCGTCCGGCGCCGCCTTGGCGCGACATCCGCTCCAGATCGCGTCGATGCGCGCAAGATCGTTCAGGGCCCCGGCCGAAAGCGGTGCGGTGAGCCCGGTGGCCGCGGCGCTGAACGACCAGGCGGTGCGCAGCGACTCGAACCCCGAGTGCATCTCGGCGGCCAGCGACCGCGCCCGGGCGCGTTTCGCCTGCTCGCGCGGCCAGGCCGCGCCGTCCGTGAGCTCGTCCAGGTATTCGCCGATTGCGAGCGAATCCCAGATCGCGAGCTCGCCGTCGAGCAGCACCGGCACCCGCCGCGCGGGCGAATAGCGCAGGATCTGCTCGTGGAACGCGGGAGTGTCGAGCCGCAGCCGGATCTCCTCGAACGGCAGGCCGAGCTGCCGGAGCGCGATCCATGCGCGGAACGACCATGACGACAGGTTTCTGTCGCCTAAGACCAGGGTCAGCATGCCCGCATCATAGCCGCGCACGGCCGTTGCCTGCGGTTCCACGAGAAGTTGCGACGCCGTCGCGCCTGCCAGTAGGCTCACGCACGGAGGTTCGGGCACCATGAGCAAACAGCCGGCATCGCACGGCCCGAACGGTCGAACGCGCAGGCCACGCGCGCTCGCCCGCGTGCTTTTCGCGGCGCTGGTCGCCGTCCCGGCCGCGTCGCCGGCTAGGACACGCCCTGGCGACAGGTGCACGCGATGCTGCGCCTCGCAGCCGGACGGACGGCCGGCATCGCGCCGCAGTCCGAGCCGCGCGTGCTGCAGACCGCGCTGCTCGATTTCTACGTCGAGTACACGCTGCTGGTCCCCATCGCCGACCCGGCCCGCCGCGCGCTCGTGCTCTCCGAGCTGCACGCCAATATCCAGGACGTGTTCAACGAGAATGGCGTGCAGATCATGACGCCGAACTACGAGGCCGATCCCGCGCAGCCCAAGGTCGTGGCGAGCGCCGACTGGTTCCGATCGCCGGCGCCGCGCGCCGACGCCGGGCTCGAGGCCGGCACCGCCGGCGGGAGCGCCGCGCCGTGAGCCACGCGCTGCGATGCTGGAAGTGCGGCGCGTCGCTCGCCGAGCTCAGCCTGCCGTTGCGCCGGCTGGACGAATGTCCAGCCTGCCACGCGGAGCTGCACGTCTGTCTCATGTGCGAGTTCTATGACACGAGCGTCGCCAAGAGCTGCCGCGAGACCATCGCGGAGGAAGTCAAGGACAAGCAGCGCGCCAATTTCTGCGACTATTTCCGCCCGAGCGAGCACGCTTATCGACCCGGCGACCAGTCCGCGGCGGACAAGGCGAAGGCGGAGCTAGAGGCGCTGTTCGGTCGGAAATGAACGCGTACACACAGGGTGATGCCGATGACGATGATCGTCGCTGCGATTGCGCGCCGGGCCGGGAGCGGGCCGCGGCTGCTCTCCGTGGTACTGGCTGGCGCGGCGTGCGCAGGCTGTGCCGCGGCGCCGGGTGATCCCGCGCCCCTGCAGGCCACGGCGGCCGTTGACGCGACGTCGGCCGCGGCGTCATCCGTGGCCGCGTCGGGCAGCGTCGTGCGCGCACGACCGGAGATCTACGCCCCGTTTACGCTGACCGCGGACCTCGCCGCGCTGACGCCGGACGAGCGGCGGATGCTGGCGCTCTTCATGGACGCGGCCGTGATCATGGACGGGCTCTTCTGGCAGCAGGCGTACGGCGATCGCGACCGGCTGCTCGCGGGCCTCGGCGACCCGGTCCTGCGCCGCTTCGCCGAGATCAACTACGGGCCCTGGGACCGGCTGGACGACAACAGGCCCTTCGTGCCGGGGGTGGGTCCGAAGCCGCAAGGTGCGGCGTTCTATCCGCCCGACATGAGCCGCGAGGAATTCGAGCGGGCGGAGCTTCCGGGCAAGGCCGGTCTCTACACCTTCATCACGCGCGATGGCCAGGGTGCGCTCGCAGCTGGTGCCCTACCGCGTTCGCTTCGCGACGGAGCTGCGCCGGGCCGCGGCGCTCCTCGAGGAGGCCGCCGCGCTCTCGCCGGATCCGGGGCTGCGCAGCTACCTCGAGTTGCGTGCGGACGCCCTCGCAAGCGACGACTATCGCGCGAGCGACATGGCGTGGCTCGACATGAAGGACAACCGGATCGACCTGGTGATCGGGCCGATCGAGACCTACGAGGACCGGCTCTTCGGCTACAAGGCGGCCTACGAGGCGTACGTGCTGGTGAAGGACATGGACTGGAGCAGGCGCCTGGCGCGCTATGCGGCGATGCTCCCGGAGCTGCAGCGCGGTCTGCCGGTGCCGGACGCCTACAAGGCCGAGGCTGCCGGCGCCGATTCCGACCTCAACGCCTACGACGTCGTCTACTACGCGGGCGACTGCAATTCCGGATCGAAGACGATCGCGATCAACCTGCCGAACGACGAGCAGGTGCAGCTCGCCAAGGGCACGCGCCGCCTGCAGCTCAAGAACGCCATGCGCGCGAAGTTCGAGAAGATCCTCGTGCCGATCGCCGACGAGCTGATCGCGCAGGAACAGCGCCGGCATGTCACGTTCGATGCGTTTTTCGCGGACACCATGTTCCATGAGGTCGCGCACGGGCTCGGCATCAAGAACACGATCAACGGCCGCGGCACGGTGCGCGAGGCGCTCAAGGATCACGCGGGCGCGCTCGAGGAGGGCAAGGCCGACGTGCTCGGGCTGTACATGATCACGAAGCTGCACGAGCGTGGCGAGCTCACGGGTACGCTCCAGGACTACTACGTGACATTTCTTGCCGGCATCTTCCGCTCGGTGCGTTTCGGCGCGGCGTCGGCGCATGGCCAGGCCAACATGGTGCGGTTCAACTATTTCGCCGAGCACGGCGCATTCGCGCGCGACGCCGCTACCGGGCGCTACCGCGTGGACATGGCGAAGATGCGCCAGGCGGTCGACGGCCTCTCCGGGTTGATCCTGCGCCTGCAGGGTGACGGCGACTACGCGGGCGTTGCCGAGCTCGCAAGGCAGCGCGGCGTGATCGGGCCGCAGCTGCGCGCCGACCTGGACCGTCTCGCCGCCCGCAGCATTCCGGTCGACGTGGTGTTCGAGCAGGGCAAGGCGGTGCTGGGCCTCGGCACCGCGGCGAGCGCGCGATGAGCATCGAGCGCGTCATCGAGGGTCGGCCGCGGGATCTCGGCGGTTTCAGCGTGCGTCGCCTGCTGCCGGCGAGCGGCCGGCAGACGATCGGCCCGTTCATCTTCTTCGATCACATCGGGCCCGCGACGTTCGCGCAGGGCGAGGGCGTCGACGTGCGGCCGCACCCGCACATCGGGCTTGCGACGGTCACCTACCTGTTCGAAGGGGAGTTCACGCACCGTGACAGCCTGGGCACGGAGCAGCTCATCCGTGCGGGCGACGTCAACTGGATGGTCGCCGGGCGGGGCATCGTGCACTCCGAGCGCACGCCGCCGGCGCTGCGCCGCGAGCCGCAGGGCTCGCACGTCCACGGCATCCAGACCTGGGTTGCGTTGCCGAAGGCGGCCGAGGAAGTCGAGCCCTCGTTCGTGCATCATCCGGCGCGCGAGCTGCCCGAGATCCGCCGTGCCGGGTGCGTGCTGCGGCTGGTCGCGGGCGAGGGCTGGGGTGAGCGCTCGCCGGTCGCGCTCAGCTCCCCGACGCTGCACGCCGATGCGAACCTTTCGGCGGGTGCCTCCCTCGGGCTGCCCGACGGTGTCGCCGAGCGCGGCGTGTACGTCGCGCAGGGCGAGATCGACGTCGCCGGCCGCAGGCACAGTGTCGGCGAGCTCGTGGAGTTCGCCGCAGGCGACGCCGCGTTCACGGCGGTGCAGGACTCGCGGGTGCTCGTGATCGGCGGCGCGTCGCTCGACGGGCCGCGCTACATCTGGTGGAACTTCGTCTCGAGCTCGCGCGAGCGCCTTGAACGCGCGAAGCGCGACTGGCGCGAGGAGCGTTTCGCGCCGGTGCCAGGCGATTCGGAACGCATGCCGTTGCCGGAGGACCGCTAGCCGCTGGTCGCCGCCGCCCGGGCGCGGTTCGGCTCGCCGACGCTCGGCCGCCGTGGCTGCTCGCCGACGCCCGGCCGCGGTGTATCCGCAGCCGCTCACTACGATCGAGGGTCGTTGCAGGGCGGAAGATGGTGCCCCGCACATTTTGTCGGCGCACGCCGGACGGTCGTTGGTATCGCGGAATCGTCGAGGCGACCTTCGCTCAGGAGTGGCCCGCGACGTCCACCTGCGCACACCGATGCCTCGTCGCGGCTGGGATACACCGCGTCCACGCGTCGGCTCGTGACCCCATCGCCGCATCGACTAGCGGGAGGCCACCGCGGCATCCGTGAGCCGGCGTTTGGACCGGGTGTCTCGTGGCCGCGACGACGCCTGATCAATCACAGGTAGACGTCGCGGGCACTCGGAAGTCATGACTCTGCGACGATTCCGCGATACCGCTGCCGATGCGGCGTGCGCCGACAGAATGTGCGGGGCACCCATCTTCCGCTCTGCCTGACCGTTGATCGTGGCCAGCGGCCACGAGGCACCCGGGCCGAACGTCGGCGAGTAGGGGCCACTGCAGCCGGGTTCAGCCGGCCGCGAGGCGGCAGTTGACCAGCGGCGCCGGCGTGCGCTCGTAGGTTGCAGTGCCGCCCTTGCTCCAGAAGGTGATCGGGCCGTCCTGGTATTTCTCGCCGGACGCCGATGCCACGCGCGGCAGCTTGCGTTCGCCTTCGTGCAGGCCGAGCGAGATTGCGCCATCGCGAGGCAGGTATTTCGTCGTGAGCGCGAGCCCGCCGTCGCAATCCCAGCGCAAGACCTGCGGAGTAGCAGCCTCCGTCTCCGCCGTGGCGGGTGTCGCAGCCGGCGTCTGTGCCGCCGGGCTGGGCGCTGCGTCGCCGGATGACTTCGAGTCCCCGCCGGATTCGCGCTGACAGCCGCCGGCCGCAGCCCACGCTGCCAGCACCACCGCGGCGAGGAACGGGCGCGCCGGGACGATCGTCATGACCGCGACTACTCCAGGCGCGCGAAGTGCAGGATCGGCGTGCCGGCCGCGTCGAGCAGGACGAGCCGCGCGTCCTCGAGCCGCGCGCCGCGCGCCGATTCAAGTGTCTTGATGAACCGGCCCTCCTGGTCCATGACCGCGGGTGGGCACATCTTCCGCGTCGTCGCCAGCGGCCCGATGGTCAAGGTCCCGCCGTCCTGCTTGACCGCGCCCTTGAAGGAGTTGCACCCGGCGTTGCCCGCGATGCTGTCGGCCGACACGAACTGCAGCTGGCTCTTCAGGTCGCCGGCAACGGCCTTGCCCGCGATGTCCTGGGCGAGCCAGCTGCTGCCCACCAGGGTCGCCAGGTCGACGGCAGCGGGTTTCGTCATGGCGG
This sequence comes from uncultured Gammaproteobacteria bacterium, assembly GCA_963834855.1. Classification (GTDB taxonomy): domain Bacteria; phylum Pseudomonadota; class Gammaproteobacteria; order Steroidobacterales; family Steroidobacteraceae; genus DATJKD01. The sequence continues at coordinate 257,415 of CAWIDH010000017.1, forward strand.
TGGTGCCTTCGTTCGAGCCGCCCGTTGACGCGGCGCAGCCCGCGGACAGGGCGATTGCGAGGTACAGGACGATGGTGGACTTGCGCATTTTTCGTTACCGCCCCGTGTCGAGTGGGGCCAGTTTAGCGCAGACCCTGCGAGCCGGACCGACCCTGCCACGGGGGACGCGGACTCAGCAGCGAGCGTCGCGCAGTCGAGCCTTCGCCTCGCGCCAGCGTTGCCACAGGCGCGCTGCCTCGCGCGCCGAGTAGCCCTGCCGCATCCGGTCGTCGATGGCGGCCAGCTGATCTTCGAGCCGCTGGCAGCGATCCGGCGGTGCACGTTCGGTACTGCGCGGCGCCGGCTTCGCGATCGGTCGGGTAGCTGCCGTCGGGACGGTCGCGAGCGTGCTGGGCGGTTGACCGGCAGCGGTGGGCGCAGCTACTGCCAGCCGGCGGATGTCGGAGCCCAGCCCGCAGGGACGATCGCTGAATATCGGGATCGACCCGTCGCGACAGGCGTAGACCAGGCGCCTTGCGCGCGTCGGCGCGGGTCGCTCGACCTGCTCGATCACGGAGGAACCACCGCCACCGGCGGGATTCGAGATCTCCTCCGCCGGTACCGCGCCGTCGGCCACCGCCTCCGGCTCGGAAGACGCGGGAGATTCAGGGGATTGCGCGCCGGCGTCGAGCCGGGCGAACAGCATGAGCGACGCCAGGATCGTGATCCGACGGCAGTGGGTCTCGTATGTCGTCATGGCCTGCGCTCCGTGGCGGATGCAGGCGAATGCTGCGGCAGAGTGCCGCTCGTTTCGCGGCGAATTACTGCCGCGTCAGGCGAGATTCAGGGTGGCGCGCCCGCGCGAGGCGTGCCGGTGGCCCCGGCGGGGTCAGGCGCGACCGACGTTCGAGTCCGTCGGCGAATGAAAGTACTGGCTCTCCTCGGCGAACTGGTCGATCAGGCGACGCAGCTCCTCGATACGTCCGGCCGCCGTGCTGATCGGCAGGCATTCCTCGCAGCGCGGGTCGCCGCAGGGTTGCCGCGAATAAAGCCAGTACTGCAGCGCACCGGCGAGCAGGCCGTCGGCGATATCCCAGAGGTCGGCCTTCTCGTCCGTCTCGGCAATCTGGTTGCCGAGATCGACCGCCTTGCCGAACGCGTCGTCGAATGGGTGTGCCTGGTCCTGCATCATGGAGCGGGTGGAATCGGGAAACCGGGGAGTGCGAATTCTAGCAGAAACCCGGCCGCGGCCGACCGTGCCGCCGAGCCGGTCTGCCGGCGAATCGGGCGGGTTTTCGGCTCAGATACCGGCCTTGGCGAGCGCGTCGAGCACCGACCGAATCGCGCCGGCGAGGCCGGGGTGATCGGTTTCCAACCTGACTGCCGCGCCTTCGAGCGCGTCACCGTGCCCGCCTGCTGCTTCCGCGGGCGACGGACCCTCGAGGACCCGATTGATGTCGGCCATGACGGTCTCGAGCATCGCTCGCTCCTCGGTGTCGAGGCGCCGCGCTCCGCGGAGCGCCTCGTGCAGGCTCGCCAGGGTTCGCTGCAGCTCACTCATCGATCGTTGACCGCGCGCAGGTTTGCTCTTGCGAGTTTAGCAGGCCGCCCGTCCGGCTCGTGCACGGCGGTCACGAGCCATCCCCTACAATGCCCGTCACGGCGCGGGCTGCGACGGCCGGTGCTGACCTCTCTGGAGACAGTCGCAATGAAAACGGCTTCGCGCGCCCTGGCGGGTGGTCTGGTCTGTGCGCTTTCGACGACGGTCGCGGTGGCGCAGACCGATACGCCCGAGTTCCACACGACTACGCCTCGTTTCGAGGCGACGCCGTTGGTGGGTTACCGCGCCGGCGGAGAATTCGAACTCCCGGACACGTCGACCGAGTCCGATCGTTCGATCGACCTCGACGACGGCGGCGTGTTCGGGCTGGACCTGGGTCTGTACCGGGACTCGAGCTCGTTCTATGAGCTGCTGTACACCCGGCAGGAATCAGGCCTCGACAGTTCCGACGCGGTCGTGGCCGGCGTCGACGTCACGACGGAGTACCTGCACTTCGGCGGCACGCTGCTCTTTCCGGACGAGTGGTGGTACGTGCCCTGGTTGTCGCTCACGATCGGTGCGACGCGCCTCGATCCGAGCGACGGCGGCTACGACTCCGAAACGGAGTTCTCGGCGAGCCTCGGCGGCGGTGTGCGGTTCCCCATCAACGAACGGGTCGCCGCGACGCTGGGTGTGCGCGGCTACGTGACGCTGGTCGATTCCGATACCGCGATCTTCTGCGTCGGCAGCGGGGACCTGAACTGCCTGGTCAGGACCTCAGGCAGCACGTTTTTCCAGGGCGAGGTGCTGCTGGGCCTCACCGTCACCTTCTAGAAAAACGGGGACAGAACTGCTTTCGGACAGGAGAGTGGCGGGCTGGGTTTCGAGAGCAGACCTGTCTCCTTTTCCGGCTTCGCCGATCCATCCGCCGGGCAGATCGAGCGCGCTCACCAACGAGACGAACACCGCGGCGGCGTACGGAATCGACTGGATCAGCAGCACGGCAACCCACACCGAGAGGTCCGGGCTGCCGACGAGGCCGGGCAGGTCACCGTCGAACGTCGGGATCCGGCTCACGGCGAACGCTGCAAACCACAGCCCGAGCATCAGCAGGCCTTCCTCGCGGGCGGCGGCCACCGCCTGGCCCAGCGCGTGGCGGCGGGCCCGCTTCGGCGTGCGGAAGAACGGCCGGTCGCGCCTGACTAGCCCGGCGACCATGGCTGAGCCGATGGTGTGCGAAAGGCTCAACCCCGCGATGCCGGCCGCGATCGTCTGCCGGAGGTTTGCGCCCACGCGCGTTGCGTACAGGTGGGTCATCTTCACCAGCTTGAAGACGAACAACGACAGCGGCAGCACCGAGAAGATCGCGAGCGGCGGCTCGAGGTGCCGAGGGAACACGACCATGGCCAGCGACCAGACGAGCGCGGCGCAGTTGAAGAGCAGGTTGACCCCATCGGCGAGCCACGGAAGCCAGCCGGCGACGAAGTGATATCGCTGCCCTGCGTCACGTGCGTGCCGCGGCCGCGGACCAGGAGGTCGAAGGCCGGCGCAGGTCTGATGCGCTGAAGGCCCAGCGCGAACGCTGCACCGGCCAGCCGGTCCACGTGGAAAAAGCTGCCGTCGCTTTTTGGCGACAGTCGGATAGATCCTACAAATCAGGAGGTTAGAGGAGAGCGGCTGTGAGCCCCGACGAGCCCGCCTAGAAGCCAAACCGCCACCAGGGCTTGTTGGCGTCCTTCGGCGACATGCCGTCGGGCGGGATATTGCGGGTCAGCACACCGTCGATCGCGACCGCCATGTCGTCGATCCCGAGCTTGCGATAGGCCTCGGCCATGAGCGACAGCGCATCGAGCGTGGCGGGCGCCCCGTCATAGGTCTCGATGACACCCCGCGCGCGGTTAGCGGCACCGACATACGCGCCCCGCTCCATGTAGTAGCGCGCGACCGCCAGTTCGTAATCCGCCAGCTTGTTGCGCAGATAGATCATGCGCTGGCGCGCGTCCGCGGCGTAGGGGCTCTTCGGGAACTGCTGCACCAGCGTCTGGAAGGACTGGAACGACTCGCGGGCTTCCTGCGGCGGCCGCTTGGAGATGTCGGCGTGAAACAGCCGCTCGAGGAAATTCGCGCCGCCCTCGAAGTACACGAGACCCTTGATGTAGTGGGCGTAGTCCACACGCGGGTGCGTCGGGTTCTCGCGTATGAACTGGTCGGCCTGGTCGATCGCCGACTCCGAATCGCGATTCCTGTAGTACGCGTACATCAGGTCGAGCTGGCCCTGCTTCGCAGGCTCGCTGAACGGGTAGCGCGCCTCGAGGGCTTCGAGCCGGACGATCGCGTTGTCGAAGTTGAAATTGCGCAGGTCCTTGCGCGCCTCCGCATGGATGGCCTCGGGCGAACCGGCGACGGCCTGCTCGTCGCCGCGGCTGCGGCAGCCCGTCGCGATGGTCGCGGCAAGCAACGAAGCGAGCGCGAGGCGCGCAATGCGGGGCGGGACTCTCGGCATGGATCGCGGCTCGGGGCCGGGGGGCGGGCGAAGGGGGCGAAGTATATAGAATGGAATCGCCATGGCCACTTCGACCGTCGAACTCACCCTGAAGATCCCTGAGGCGAACGCCGGCCAGCGGCTGGACCAGGCGCTCGCCTCGCTGCTGCCGGACTATTCGCGCAGCCGGCTCAAGGGCTGGATCGAGGCGGGCGAGATCCGGGTCGACGGCTCGATCCGCCGCGCCCGCGACCGGGTGCTGGGCGGCGAGGCGGTGGTCCTGCGGGCCCGCGTGGAGGCCGCGACCGAGGCGGCTCCACAGGCCATGCCGCTCGAACTCAAGTTCGAGGATCGCGAGCTCTTCGTGGTCGACAAGCCGGCGGGACTGGTGGTGCACCCCGGCGCCGGCAATCCAGATCGCACCCTGCAGAATGCACTGCTGGCCCTCGACCCGGCACTGGCGGCATTGCCGCGGGCCGGCATCGTCCACCGGCTCGACAAGGACACGAGCGGGCTCCTGGTCGTCGCTCGGAGCCTGTCGGCCCATGCGGCGCTCATCCGCATGCTCGAGGCGCGCGAGATCCACCGGGGCTACGAGGGCGTCGTGCGCGGCGTGCTGACGGCCGGCGGGACGATCGACGCGCCGATCGGGCGTCACAGGGTCGACCGCGTGCGCATGGCTGTGCGGGACGGCGGTCGCGAGGCCGTGACCCACTACCGGGTAATCCGCCGCTTTCGCGCGCACACGCACGTGCGCGTCGAGCTGGAGACCGGACGCACGCACCAGATCCGCGTACACCTGTCGCACGCAGGCTTCCCACTGGTGGGCGACAAGGTGTACGGGGGGCGACTGGCCTTTCCGAAGGGCGCGTCCGAAGAGTTGCGACAGGCGCTGCGTGGCTTCCCGCGGCAGGCGCTGCATGCAGCACGTCTCGCGTTTGCGCACCCGTCCAGCGGCCGGTCGCTCGATTTCGCCTCGCCCTTGCCTTCGGATCTGCGCGGGCTGCTCGACGCGCTTGCCCGGGATGCGGCCGGCGCATGAGGGCGCACGGCATCGATTGGGTGACGCCGGACTGGCCGACGAAGCCAGCCGTGCGGGCGGGCACGACGCTGCGCCGCGGCGGCGTGAGCAGCGGTCCGTACGCGTCGCTCAACCTGGCGAGCCATGCTGGCGACCGCGAGGAACACGTCGCGGAGAACCGCCGCCGGCTGCGATCGGCGCTCGGACTGCCCGCGGAGCCCCTGTGGCTCACGCAGGTCCACGGCATCACCGTCGCGCGCCACGACACCGGCGCGGACGTTCCGCCGGCCGATGCCGCGGTAGCGTTTGCGCCGGGCGAGGTTTGCGCGGTCCTGACCGCCGACTGCCTGCCGGTCGTCTTCGTCGACCGCGACGCGACGCGGATCGGGGTGGCGCACGCGGGCTGGCGCGGGCTCGCGGACGGTGTGCTCGAGGCCACCATCAAGGCGCTCGAGGTGCCGCCCGCGTACCTCCTGGCCTGGCTCGGGCCCGCGATCTCGCAGCGCGAATTCGAGGTGGGTGCGGAGGTGCGCTCGGCGTTCCTCGCGCGCGCACCGCAGTCGGCGAGTGCGTTCACCACGAATGCGCACGGCCGCTTCCAGGCCGATCTGTACGCGCTCGCGCGGATGCGCCTCGCGCGCGCCGGCGTCAAGTCCGTGTTTGGCGGCGGTTGGTGTACCGTCCGCGAGGCGGATCGGTTTTACTCCTTTCGCCGTGACGGCAAGACCGGGCGGATGGCGACGCTCGCGTGGCTCGTAGCGAACCCCTGATGTACCGCGCGCCCATGCGCGGGTACATCAGGGGTTCCCCAAGGCGCGTGCTAACCTGAACCGACCAGAACTCGACCGGGTCGTGACCCCGCATGCTCTCACTCATCGTCGTGTTCACCGCGCTCGGCGGGGTCCTGAGCGCGCTTGCCGCGTCGAGCTTCCTGCTGGTGGCCCCGCCGCGCCGCGCGAAGCTGCTCCCCCACCTGGTGAGCTTCGCAACGGGAACGCTGCTCGGCGCCGCGTTTCTCGGGCTGATCCCGCATGCGCTCGACGCCAACGGGCCGGGCGGCGCGCACGGCATCGGAGTGGCGCTGCTGCTCGGGATCCTGACGTTTTTCGTGCTCGAGAAGTTCGTGCTCTGGCGGCACTGTCACGACGATCCCTGCGAGATGCATTCGCCGAGCAACGCTGCGCGCGATGCGGCGTCGGCGCGGCTGATCCTGATCGGCGACGCCATCCACAACGTGATCGACGGCGTGCTGATCGCCGCGGCGTTCCTGACCGACCCGAGGCTCGGGGTCGTCACTACGCTCGCCGTCTTCGCGCACGAGATCCCACAGGAAGTCGGCGATCTCGCGGTGCTGCTGAACGGCGGTTACCCGCGCCGCAGCGCGCTCGTGCTCAACCTGCTGACGAGCCTGTCGTCGGTCGCGGGCGCGGTGCTGGCGTACTTCGCGCTGCGCGCGGCCCTGCCGGCGCTGCCCTATGCGCTCGCCTTTGCGGCCGCAAGCTTCCTGTACGTCGCGGTGGCCGACCTCATCCCGGGTCTGCACCGCCGGATCGACATCCGCGCCGGCGCCGAGCAGCTGGCATTCATCGTCGCCGGCGTCGCGGTCGTATTCCTTACCCACCAGCAGATGCATTGAGGCACAGTCAGACTCGCACTTGACGTCCGGCCGGCCGCCCCCAAGTCCCGGGTACGCCGCCCCCGCAGGGAGCTTCCGCCATGCGCATGGACAAACTGACCGCCAAGTTCCAGATGGCCCTGGCCGACGCCCAGTCCATGGCGCTCGGCCGCGACCACCAGTTCATCGAGCCGGCGCACCTGATGCTGGCACTCCTCGACCAGCAGGGCGGCTCGGTGCGCCCGCTGCTCGACAAGGCCGGAGCGAACCTCAACGCGTTGCGCTCGCAGCTCGGCCAGGCGCTCGACCGGCTGCCCAGCGTCGAGGGGACGGGGGGCGAGGTGCATTTCTCGAACGACCTCGCGCGGCTGCTCAACCTCACCGACAAGCTCGCGCAGAAACGCGGTGACCAGTACATCGCGAGCGAGCTGTTCGTGCTCGCGGCCCTCGACGACAAGGGACCACTGGGCACGATCCTGAAGAATGCGGGTGTGGTGAAGGGCGCGCTCGAGCGCGCGATCGAGGAGGTGCGCGGCGGGGAGAAGGTCACCGACCCGAACGCCGAGGAGAGCCGGCAGGCGCTCGAGAAATACACCATCGACCTGACCGAGCGCGCCGAGCAGGGCAAGCTCGACCCGGTCATCGGCCGCGACGACGAGATCCGGCGCACGATCCAGGTGCTGCAGCGACGCACCAAGAACAACCCCGTGCTGATCGGCGAGGCCGGTGTCGGCAAGACCGCCATCGTCGAGGGCCTGGCGCAGCGCATCGTCAACGGCGAGGTGCCCGAGAGCCTTCGCGACAAGCGCATCCTCGCGCTCGACTTGGGCGCGCTCATCGCGGGCGCGAAGTTCCGCGGCGAGTTCGAGGAACGGCTCAAGGCCGTGCTCAACGACCTCGCCAAGCAGGAAGGCCGCGTGATCCTCTTCATCGACGAGCTGCACACCATGGTCGGCGCGGGCAAGGCCGAGGGCGCCATGGACGCCGGCAACATGCTGAAGCCCGCACTCGCGCGCGGCGAGCTGCACTGCATAGGCGCCACGACCCTCGACGAATACCGCAAGTACGTCGAGAAGGACGCCGCGCTCGAGCGCCGCTTCCAGAAGGTGCTGGTGGACGAGCCCTCGGTGGAGGACACCATCGCCATCCTGCGCGGCCTCAAGGAGCGTTACGCGGTCCATCACAAGGTCGAGATCACCGATCCGGCGATCGTCGCCGCGGCCACGCTCTCGCACCGCTACATCACCGACCGCCAGCTGCCCGACAAGGCCATCGACCTGATCGACGAGGCGGCCTCGCGCATCCGCATGGAGATCGACTCCAAGCCCGAGGAGCTCGACCGGCTCGACCGTCGCATCGTGCAGCTCAAGATGGAGCGCGAGGCGCTCAAGAAGGAGAGCGACGAGGCGTCGAAGAAACGCCTGCAGGCGCTCCACGAGCAGCTCGAGGAGCTCGAGCGCGAGTACGCCGACCTCGAGGAGGTCTGGAAGGCGGAGAAGGCGGCGGTGCAGGGCACCGCGCACATCAAGGAGGAGCTCGAGCGGGCGCGACTCGATTTCGAGGCGGCGCGCCGCGCGGGTGACCTGGCGCGGATGTCCGAGCTGCAGTACGGGAAGATCCCCGAGCTCGAGAAGCGACTGAAGGCCGCACAGGAGGCGGAGGCCAAGGCGCCGACGCTGGTGCGCAACAAGGTCACCGACGAGGAGATCGCCGAGGTCGTCTCGAAGTGGACCGGCATCCCGGTGTCCAAGATGCTCGAGGGCGAGCGCGAGAAGCTGCTCAAGATGGAGGAGGCGATCGGCCAGCGTGTCGTCGGCCAGGACGAGGCCGTCAAGGCCGTTTCGGACGCGATCCGCCGCTCACGCGCCGGGCTCTCCGATCCCAACCGGCCAAACGGGTCGTTCCTGTTCCTCGGTCCGACCGGCGTCGGCAAGACGGAACTGTCCAAGGCGCTGGCCGAGTTCCTGTTCGACACGGAAGAGGCCATGGTGCGCATCGACATGTCGGAGTTCATGGAGAGGCACTCCGTGGCGCGGCTGATCGGCGCGCCGCCGGGGTACGTGGGCTACGAGGAAGGCGGTTACCTGACCGAAGCGGTGCGGCGCCGCCCGTATTCGGTGATCCTGCTCGACGAGATCGAGAAGGCGCATCCGGACGTGTTCAACGTGCTGCTGCAGGTGCTCGATGACGGGCGGCTCACGGACGGGCAGGGCCGCACGGTCGACTTCCGCAACACCGTCGTGATCATGACCTCGAACCTCGGCTCGCAGGTCATCCAGGAGCTGGCCGGCGAGGCCAACTACGCGAAGATGAAGGCCGCGGTCATGGAGATCGTCGGGCAGCATTTCCGGCCGGAATTCATCAACCGCGTCGACGAGATCGTGGTGTTCCATCCGCTCGGCCGGGAGCACATCCGCCGCATCGTGGACATCCAGGTCGGCTACCTGCGGAACCGCCTGGCGGAGCGCGACATCGGCCTCACGCTCGACGATGCGGCGCGCGACCAGCTGGGCGAGGCGGGTTTCGACCCGGTCTACGGCGCGCGGCCGCTCAAGCGCGCGATCCAGCACCAGCTCGAGAACCCGCTCGCGCAGCGCATCCTGAAGGGCGAATTCGGCCCGGGCGACGTCGTGAGCGTCTCCGCCCGCGACGGCGTCCTCACCTTCACCAAAGAAAAAGGGGACATTCTCGATTTCCGGGACCGACCGGCGCATGAATTGGCAGCCTGCAATCGACAGAAAATCGAGAATGTCATTTTCGTATACTGATGACGTATGCCGATCTACGAATACCAGTGCCAGCAGTGCGGCCATCATCACGAGGCACTGCAGAAGCTCTCCGATCCGCAGCTCCGGCAGTGCCCGGAATGCGGGCGCAAGTCACTGAAGCGGCTCGTCTCGGCCGTTCGATTCCGCCTGGCCGGCAGCGGCTGGTACGAAACCGACTTCAAGTCGGACAAGGAAGCGAAGCGCAACCTGCACGAGAAGGGCGAAAAGGAGGAAGCGAAGACCGACGGTGCAGGCGCAGCGGACGGTGCCGCCAAGCCCGACGCCAAGGAAGCCGCCAAGCCGGAATCGAAGCCCGATACGTCGAAAGCCGAGCCGTCCGAGCCCGCCGGCCGCAGCGAGCGCACCGTCGTCACGCGTCCCGCCGCGGCCTCCGCGCGATCGAAGGCAAACGGCAAGACCAAGCCAGCCCGCACTGCAGCTGCTGCGCGTCGCCGACGGCGCTGAGGACGTTATGACGAGCGATGGGCCGCTCGACCAAGCGCAGACGGCAGAGCCGCGCGAGCCCGGACGCGCGCGCAAGCTTCGCAACTACCTGATCGCGGGCCTGCTCATCTGGCTGCCGATCATGATCACCGTCTGGGTGGTCCGCTTCCTGACCGGGATCCTCGACCAGTCGCTGGTGCTGATTCCGCCGCCGTGGCGGCCGGAGGCGCTCTTCGGCCGGTACATCCCCGGGCTCGGCGTCATCCTGTCGCTGCTGCTGCTGCTCGTGACTGGCGTCCTGGTCAAGAACCTGTTCGGCCGGCAGATGGTGCAGGGGCTCGAGAATCTGGTCCGCCGTATTCCGGTCGTCGGACCGATCTACGGCGGTGCCAAGAGCTTCAGCGAAACCGTGCTCGCCGACAAGGGAAGCTCGTTCAAGCAGGTCGTCCTGGTGCGGTTTCCGTATCGAGGCGACCTACAGCATCGGGTTCATCACGGCGGAGGTGCTCGAGGAGGTCCAGGCGAAGACGGCCGAGGACGTCATCTGCGTGGTCGTGCCGCACGACGCCGAACCCTACCGGTGGCTTCATCGTGCTGGTGCCAAAGCGTGAATTGATCTATCTCGATATGTCGGTCGACGATGCCGTCAAGCTGGTGCTGACGATGGGCGTCGTCGTTCCGCCCTGGCGGGATAAGCCGATTCAAGCGCGTCTTGCACCGCCGCAGACCGGCCCGTAACATCGCGCCTCTTTTTCGAAGAGTAGGCTCCGGCCGCCGGCCAGCCTGTCCCCGGTGACGATGCCGATGCGCACTCATTATTGCGGCGAGGTCGACGAGTCCCTCGTCGGCCAATCCGTGTCCGTTGCCGGCTGGGTACACCGCCGCCGCGACCACGGCGGCGTCATCTTCGTCGATCTGCGCGACCGCGAGGGCCTGCTGCAGGTCGTCTTCGATCCCGACGAAGCCAGCGTGTTCGCCGAGGCGGAACGCCTGCGTGGCGAGTGGGTCATCCGCGTTGCCGGCACGATCCGCCCACGACCGACCGGCACGGCCAACCCGAACCTGAAATCCGGCGCAGTCGAGCTGCTCGCCCGCGAGATCGAGGTGCTGAACCGCTCGGAGGCCTTGCCGTTCCAGCTCGACGAGGAGGTCAAGGAAGAAGTGCGGCTCAAGTACCGCTACCTCGACCTGCGCCGCGACGTGATGCAGCAGCGGCTGCGACTGCGGCACGCCGTCACCCGCGCGATGCGCGAGTACCTCGACGGCCGCGGTTTCGTAGATCTCGAGACGCCGATGCTGACCAAGGCGACGCCGGAAGGCGCGCGCGACTACCTCGTGCCGAGCCGCACCCAGCCCGGTCGGTTCTTCGCGCTGCCGCAGTCGCCGCAGATCTTCAAGCAGCTGCTGATGATGTCGGGCTTCGATCGCTACTACCAGATCGTGCGCTGCTTCCGCGACGAGGACCTGCGTGCCGACCGGCAACCCGAGTTCACGCAGCTCGACGTCGAGACCTCGTTCCTCTCGCGCGACGAGATCATGGCCTTGATGGAGGGGCTGGTGCGGCACGTCTTCCACGCCGTCCTCGGCGTCGCGCTGCCCGACCCATTCCCGCGCATGAGCTTCGCCGAGGCGATGCGCCGCTACGGCTCGGACAAGCCGGACCTGCGCGTCGCACTCGAGCTGGTCGACGTCGGCGACCTCGTGCGTGACAGCGAGTTCAAGGTCTTTGCCGGTCCCGCCGCAGCCGCCGACGGTCGGGTCGCTGCGCTCGCCGTGCCGCAGGGCGGGGAGAAGCTTTCGCGCAAGCAGATCGACGACTGCACGGCCTTCGTCGCGCGCTACGGCGCGAAGGGCCTCGCCTACGTCAAGGTCAACGACGCATCGAGGGGCCGCGACGGTCTGCAATCGCCCATCCTGAAATTCCTCTCGGACGCCGCGATCACCGGCATCCTCGAGCGCACCGGCGCCCGGACCGGCGACCTGGTGTTTTTCGGCGCAGATCGCGCCAAGGTCGTCAATGACGCGCTCGGCGCGTTGCGGCTGAAGCTCGGCCACGACCTCGGGCTCGTCGAGGAAGGCTGGCGGCCGCTGTGGGTCGTGGAATTCCCGATGTTCGAATGGGACGAGGAAGCGCGGCGCTGGTCGGCGATGCATCACCCGTTCACCTCGCCCGTGAGCGACGATCCCGCGGCGCTCGCTGCCTCCCCGGGCGCGGCGCTCGCGCGCGCCTACGACTTCGTGCTGAACGGCTCGGAGATCGGCGGCGGGTCGGTCCGCATCCATCGCAACGAGATGCAGGCGACAGTGTTCGAGATGCTCGGCATCGGCGCGGAGGAGGCGCAGAGGAAATTCGGCTTCCTGCTCGAGGCTCTCAAGTACGGCGCGCCGCCGCACGGTGGCATCGCCTTCGGCGTCGATCGCCTGGCGATGCTGATGGCAGGCGCGGAGTCCATCCGCGACGTGATCGCCTTCCCCAAGACACAGACGGCGACCTGCCCGCTGACCGATGCGCCCACCGAGATCGCCGAGCAGCAACTGCGCGAACTGCACATCCGCGTGCAGCTGCCGCCGAAGCCTTGAAAAAATTGGCTCGGAGCTGATTTATTACGATTAATCAGCTCTGAGCCGATTTCTTATGGCGCGGAAAGACAAACCCGACCACCGTTCGCGGAAAAATAGCTCTGACCCCATTTCCGGGGAGACGGTGATCCTGGTTCCCGGCCTCTGGATGACGGGGCTCGAGCTCGGATTGCTGCGCAGGCGACTCGTGCACGAGCACGGATTCGACGTGCGGGTCTTCGCCTACCCGACGATGGATGGCGATCCCGGCGAGATCTGCGGCGAGCTCGCAGACACGGTGCGCCGTGGAGAGGGGGCGCGCGTGCATCTCGTGGGGCACAGTCTCGGGGGCGCGTTCGTCTACCGGGCGCTGACGGAATGCGCGTCCTCGCTCCGCGGCAACGCTGTGCTGCTCGGCTCACCGCTCAACGGCTGCCGCGCGGCGCGCGGAGTGCTGCGCTGGCCGGCGCTGCGCCCGCTGCTCGGCTCCCACGTCGTGCACGAGCTCGCAGAGCCGCACGGCCGCGAATGGCACGGGCCCGCGGCCCTCGGCGCGATCGCGGGCTCGCGGCCGCTCGGCACCGGGCAGTTCTTCGCGCACTTCGACGAGGACAACGACGGCACCGTGGCCGTGCGCGAGACGGTCATCCCGGGCCTGAGCGACCACATCGTGCTGCCGCACAGCCACATCGGCATGCTGTTTGCCGGCGACGTCGCGGCGCAGGTCGCGCACTTCCTGCGGCACGGTCACTTCGAAGGCAGCGCGAGCAGGCGGTCGATCTCGGCGTCGGACCAGCCGCCGCCGAGTGCGCGGTAGAGCTCGACGTAGGCGCGCAGCTGGTCGAGCTTCGCGCGCGCCAGGTCGATTTCCGCGCTGAAGAGCTGGCGCTCGGCGTCGAGCACCTCGAGATAGCTCACGACGCCGGCGCGGTAGCGCATGCGCTGCAGCCGCAGCACCTCGCGCGAGGCGTCGGTGCGCACGACGTTCTGCGCGATGAACTCGCGCACCTTGTCGGAGGCGATCAGCGCGTCGGACACCTCGCGCAACGCCTGCAGCACGCCGAGGCGGTAGGCGAGCTCCGCCTGCTCTGCCTGCGCGCGTGCGACCTCGACGTTGCCCGTCCCGGCGCCGGAGCGCCAGATCGGGGCGTCGAGCGTCGGGCCGATCGAGAACAGCTCCTCCGCGGGACGGTCCGAGTTGAGCAGTCTGCCGAGCTCGGGGCTCACGAGTCCGAAGAAGGACGTGAGACCCAGGCTCAGGTACGGGAACCGCGTGGCCTGCGCGACGCCGATCTGCGCGGTCGCGGCGTGGAGTTGCTGCTCGAGCGCGCGCACATCCGGCCGCCGCTCGAGGAGCCTCGATGGCAGGCCGACCGGGATCTGCTCCGGGACCGGGAACGCGCGCGGCGACTGGATGCGGGGCACGCGCTCCGGAGGATAGCCGAGCAGGAACCGCAGGCGGTTCTCGGTCTGCTGCCGTCGCTGCTCCGCGACCGGCAGCTGGGCGCGCGTCGTCGCGAGCTGACCGACGGCCTGCTGTTCCTCCGTGCCCGATGCGACTCCGCTGCGGTTCAGGGAGCGCACGAGCGCGAGCGATTCCTCCTGGCTCTTGATGGTGTCGCGGATGATCTGCACTTCCTCGTCGAGCTCACGCAGCTCGAACCAGGTGGTTGCGGTATCGGCCACGAGCGCAGTCATCACCCCGCGCGCGGCGTCCTCGACGGAAAGCAACTGGGCGCGTGCCGATTCGTTCGCGCGTCGCAGCCGGCCGAAGAGGTCGATCTCCCAGCTGAGCGACAACCCGAGCGAGTAAGCTGAGTCCTCGTCGCTCCCGGTGGCCGGCGAGGTCGTGCCCGTGGCGCGCAGCTCCGGTCCGAGGCCGGCGCGGGCGACGCGCGCGAACCCGCGGAATTCCTCGATCCGCGCCACCGCGATGCGCAGGTCGAGGTTGTTCTCGAGCGCCTCGCGCAGCACCTCGAGCAGCTCGGGGTCGTTGAAGACCGTCGCCCAGCCGAGGTCGGCGTACGACTCGGCCTGCTGCGGCGTCAGCACGCCGCGGTACTCATCCACCGTGACGAGGTCGGCCGGCCGCTCGTAGTCGGGACCGATCGCGCAGGCGGCGAGCAGGACCGTGGCGAGCGTGCCGGCGAGCGCAGCCCGCAGCGCCGCGCACCTCACGCACCGCTCCCGGCGGGAGCCGCCTCGTCCGCCGCGGCCCGGGGTGGCGTCCTGCCGAAGCGCTCGGCGAGGCCCTGGATCAGGACGTAGAACGCCGGCACCGCGAGCGTCGTCAGAACGGTCGCCGCGATCATCCCGCCGAACACGGTCGCACCGACCGAGACCTTGGACGCCGCGCCCGCGCCCGAGGCGAGCATCAGCGGCACCACGCCCATGATGAACGCGAACGACGTCATCAGGATCGGCCGCAGCCGCAGCCGGGCCGCATCCAGCGCTGCCTCGACGAGCGGCATCCCTTTCTCGCGGTTGAGCTTGGCGAACTCGACGATCAGGATGGCGTTCTTGGCCGAAAGCCCGATCAACGTCACGAGCCCGATCTGACCGTAGACGTTGAACGCGTGCCCACCCAGCTTGAGCGCGATCAGCGCGCCCAGGAACCCGAACGGTGTGGCGAGCAGCACGGCGAACGGGCACGGCCCAGCTTTCGTACAGTGCTGCGAGAAACAGGAACACCACGACGATCGACAACCCCAGCACGATCGCCGCGGCGTTGCCGGCTTCGACTTCCTGGCGGCTCTGCCCGGTCCACTCGAAGCCGTAGTCCGCCGGAAGGATCTCCGCGGCGACCTCCTCGAGAGCACGCAGGGCATCACCCGAGCTCGCACCCGGTGCCGGTGCGCCGCTGAAGGCGGCGGTCCTGTACAGGTTGTATCTCTGCAGGAACCGGGCGCCGGAGCCAGGCACGGCCGTGGTCAGCGTGTCGAGCGGCACCATCGCGCCCTGGTCGTTGCGCACGAACAGCAGCGAGAGGTCGCGTATCTCCTGGCGGAACTGGGATTCGGCCTGCATCGTGACCTTGTAGTTGCGGCCGAAGCGGGTGAAGTCGTTGACCTGGTAGCCGCCGAGGAAGGTCTGCAGCGTGGTGAACACGTCGTTGACCGGCACACCGAGCTTTTTGATCTTCTCGCGGTCGGCCTCGAGACGATAGTTGGGAGTCGCGGCAGAGAATGTCGTCGTGATGCGTCCGATCTCCGGCCGTTGCTGCGCCGCGGCCATGAACTGCCCCGCCACGACGGCGAGTTCCTCCGCCGACTGGCCGGCACGCGCCTGCAGCATCATCGAGAACCCGGACACCGCGCCGAATCCGGGCAGCGCCGGCGGGTTGAAAGGCACGACGATGGCTTCGGGCAAGCCTTGGGTCGCCGCGGCCACCTTACCGACGATGGTCAGGGCATGCTGGTCCTTACCGGGTCGCTCATCCCAGGGCTTCAGCCGCAGGATCAGGAGTGCACCGTTCGAGGCCGCCGTACCCGAGATCAGGTCGTAGCCGGCAATCACCTGCACGTTCGCGACACCCGGGATCGCGCGGGCAATCTCCTGCACCTGGCGCGCCACCGCGACCGTGCGCTCCTGCGAGGCCGCCTCGGGCAGGATCACCTGCGTGAACACCGCGCCCTTGTCCTCGTCGGGAACGAAGCCGGTGGGCGTGATGCGCTGCATGCCGCCGGTGGCGACGATCACCGCACCCAGCAGCGCCAGCACCAGGAGCGCGCGGCGCGCTCCGTGTCGGGCAATCCGGCAGTAGTGACGGTTTGTACGATCGAAGCTCCGGTTGAACCACTCGAAGAACCCCGCCAGCGGGCCACCGCGCCGCTCACCCGGCGCGTGCGGCTTGAGCAGCATCGAGCACAGCGCCGGCGTCAGCGTAAGCGCGACCAGCGCCGAGAAAAGGGTCGAAACGGCCACCGTGATCGCGAACTGCTTGTAGAGCTGGCCCGTGACGCCCGGGATGAAGGCCATCGGCACGAACACCGCCGCGAGCACCAGCGCAATGGCGACCACCGGGCCCTGCACCTCGTCCATCGACTTGCGCGTCGCCTCCTTGGGCGAGAGTCCATGCCTCTGCATGTTGTGCTCGACCGCCTCGACGACCACGATCGCGTCGTCGACCACGATGCCGATCGCGAGCACCATGCCGAACAGCGACAGCGTGTTGATGCTGAAGCCGAGGAACTCGAAGGCCGCGAAGGTGGCCACCAGCGAGACCGGCACCGCGAGCATCGGGATCAGCGTCGCGCGCCAGCTCTGCAGGAACAGGAACACCACGATCAGCACGAGGATCAATGCCTCGACGAAGGTGTGGATGACCTCCTCGACCGAGGCCTTCACGAACTCCGACGTGTCGTACAGGATCTGGAGCGCGAGCCCCTTCGGAAAGCCTGCCTCGATGCTCGCGAGCTGCGCCTTGACGAGCTCGGCGGTCTCGAGCGCGTTCGCACCGGGCACGAGGAAGATCGCCATGACGGCCGAGGGGTGTCCGTCGAGCTGGCCGGTGAAGTTGTAGTCGCGGGCGCCCAGCTCGACGCGGCCGATGTCGCGCAGGCGGACGAAGGAGCCGTCCGGCTTCGAGCCGACGATGATGCTGGCGAACTCGCTTGCGTCGACCAGCCGGCCGCGCACGCGCAGTGAATACTGGAAGCTCTGGCCGGGTGCGGAGGGCGGCTGGCCGATCTGGCCCGCCGGGGCCTGGACGTTCTGCTCGCGGATCGCACGTGCGACGTCGGCGGCCGTGATCTTGAGGCTCGCCATGCGATCCGGCTTCAGCCAGATGCGCATGCCGAACTCCGAGCCGAACACGCGCACGTCGCCGACGCCCTTGGCGCGTTTCAGCTGGTCGACGATGTAGACGTAGGCGTAGTTGACGATGAAGAGCCGATCGTAGGTGTCGTCCGGGGAGTGCACCGCGAAGTACATCAGCACGTCCGGCGACTGCTTGCGCACCGTCACGCCCTGCGCGATCACTTCCTGCGGCAGCTGCGCCTGCGCCTGGGAGACCCGGTTCTGCACCTCGACGGCGGCGAGATCCGGGTCGCGCTCGAGCGCAAAGGTCACCGTCAGGTTCGCACTGCCATCGTCGCCGCTGACGGCGTTGATGTAGAGCATGTCCGTCACGCCGTTGATCTGCTGGTCGAGCGGCACCGTCACCGACTCCTCGACGACATCCGAGCTCGCGCCGAGATAGTTGGCGACGACCTGCACCGTCGGCAGGGCAATCGGCGGGAACTCCGCGATCGGCAGCCGCAGCAGTGACAGCGTGCCCACGAGCAGCAGGAACAGCGAGATGACGATCGCGAAGACCGGGCGGTCGATGAAGAAACGCGCCATCGACGCCGCCCGTCAGCGCTTCGCCGGCGAAGCGCCCGGCACGGCGTCGGCCGCCGCCTGTGCGAGCTCGGCCTCGGTCACGACCGTCGGCTTGAGCGGCGTACCGGGCCGCGCCTTCACCGTGCCTTCGACGACGATCCGGTCCCCGGCGGCGACCCCCTCGAAGATCAGCCAACGAGTGCCCAGCCGCGGGACCGAGCTTGACGGGGCGCGCCTCGGCCTTGCCGTCGGCGCCGACCGCCGTCACGAAATAGCGGCCGAGCTGCTGCTGCACGGCGCGATCCGGCAGCACGATCGCGTGGGCACGCCGCTCGGTCGTCAGGCGGATCCGCGCGAACAGCCCCGGCACTCAGCGCGTGGTCGGGGTTCGGAAATTCGGCGCGCAGGGTGTAGGTCCCGGTCGTCGAGTCGAGCGCCCGGTCGGAGAAGTTGATCACAGCCCGGTTGCGGATACACGCTGCCGTCGCTCAGTGACAGGCGCACCCGGCGCTGGCGGCGCGTCCGGGGCGGGCTCTTCCGGGCCATAGAGCCGCTGGTAGTCGAGCAGCTCCGCTTTCGCTCAGGCTGAAGTTCACCCACGCAGGGTCGTCGTCCGAGATCGTCGCGAGGACGGGTCTGTCCGGCCGTGATCAGGGCGCCCTCGAAGACCTCGGAGGCGCCGATGCGGCCGGTCATCGGCGCGCGGACTTCGGCGTACTCGACGCCGAGCTCGGCCTCCGTGATCGCGGCGCGGCTGGCCGCGACCTGCGCCGCCGCCTCCTTGGCCGCGGCGACGGCATTGTCGTAGACCTGCTGGCTGATCGCGTTCTCGGCGAGCAACGGCTCGTAGCGCTGGACGTCCTGCCGGGCGCGCGCGAGATTCGCCTCGGCGGAAGCGAGATTCGCCTCGGCGGTCGCGACCTGCGCCCGGTACTCGCGCGCGTCGATCGTGTACAGCAGGGAGTCCTTGGGCACGATCGAGCCGTCTTCGAAGTGCTTGCCCGTCAGGACACCGGTGACGCGCGAGCGGATCTCGACTTCCTGCGAGCCGCGCACCTCGCCGACGAGGTCGCGATAGATCTCCGTCGACTGAGGCTTGACCTCGACGACCTTGACCTCGACCGCCGGCGGAGCCGAACCCGCGGGGCCGCCGCCACAGCCGGCCGCCGTGGCGCAGAGCAACGCGAGCAACGGCGCTGCCGCCGACGTGGCGCGTGGCGATGTCGAGGATGACAAAGTGACTCCCAGTCGCGTCCTGACTGTCGATCCCTGATCCCCGGCAACCCGCCGACCTTGTTCTTCCGCCATGAGCCGCTGCTGCGGGCGCCAGGGCGGCTCGGCGCCAGTCTAACGCGGTTTCA
Organism: uncultured Gammaproteobacteria bacterium; assembly: GCA_963834855.1. GTDB lineage: Bacteria > Pseudomonadota > Gammaproteobacteria > Steroidobacterales > Steroidobacteraceae > DATJKD01. The sequence continues at coordinate 276,506 of CAWIDH010000017.1, forward strand.
ACAGCTGCCGCAGGCGGTAGAGTGCCGCGTGCGCGTCGCGTGGCGATAGGACATCCGGATCCAGTTGCCGCAATTCGGCGAGCACGGCCGCCTCAAGCGGGTCGGGCGCGGGATCGAGCGGCAGCCACTGCTGGCCGCGCGCCGGATCCACTGCGTGGTCGCGCCGCTCGAGCCCGGCGAGATAGCGGCGCGCCTCGGCGATCACCTCCCTCGGCACGCCGGCCAGCCGCGCGACCGAGAGGCCATAGCTCTGGTTGGCGGGGCCCTCGCGCACGGCATGCAGGAAGACGAGCTCGTCGCCGTGCTCGGTCGCATCGAGATGCACGTTTGCGCAGCCGGAGAGCTCCTCGGCGAGCGAGGTGAGCTCGAAGTAATGCGTGGCGAAGAGCGTGTACGAGCCGAGATCGCTGATCAGGCGGCGCGCGCAGGCCCAGGCGAGCGAGAGCCCGTCGTAGGTGCTCGTCCCGCGGCCGATCTCGTCCATGAGCACCAGGCTCTGCGCGGTCGCGTTGTTGAGGATGTTGGCGGCCTCGGTCATCTCCACCATGAAGGTCGAGCGGCCGCCCGCGAGGTCGTCGGAGGCGCCGATGCGGCTGAAGATCCGGTCGACCGGGCCGATCGATGCGGACTCGGCGGGCACGAAGCTGCCGATGCCCGCCAGGATCACGATCAGGGCGTTCTGCCGCATGTAGGTCGACTTGCCGCCCATGTTGGGCCCGGTGATGACGAGCGTGCGGCGTCCTTCGTGCAGCAGCAGGTCGTTCGGCACGAATGGCCCGTCGAGGTGACGCTCGACCACCGGATGACGCCCGCCGCGGATCTCGATGCGCGGCTCCTCCACGAGTTGCGGCTTGACGAGCCGGAGGGCGACGGCGCGTTCCGCGAGATTCGCGAGCGTATCCAGCGTCGCGAGCGCCGCGGCGCTCGCCTGCAGCGCGGGCAGCTCCGTGGTGAGCTCGTCGAGGAGGATCTCGTACAAGGCCCGCTCGCGGGCGAGCGCGCGGTCACGCGCGCCGAGCACGCGGTCCTCGAAGCTCTTGAGCTCGCCGGTGACATAGCGCTCGGCGTTGCGGATCGTCTGGCGGCGTGTCCAGTCCGCGGGCACCCGGTCCGCCTGGTTGCGGTGCACCTCGATGTAGTAACCCTGCACACGGTTGTAGCCGAGGCGCAGGTTCGCGAGCCCGCTGCGCTCACGCTCGCGCTCCTCGAGCGCGAGCAGCGCTGCGTCGCTGTTCTCGCTCACCTGCCGGAGCTCATCGAGCTCGGCATCGTGGCCCGGCGCGATGACGCCGCCTTCGCGCAGCAGCGCGGGCGGCGCCTCGACGATCGCGCGCGTGAGCAGCGCGTGCGTCGCCGGGTGCGTGCCGGCCTGCGCACGCAGATCCGCGACGAGCGGCGAATCGACATCCTCGAGCATCGCCGCAAGCTCCGGCAGGATCGCCAGTGCGTTGCGCAGCTGGGCGAGATCGCGCGGTCGGGCCGACCGCAGCGCCACGCGCGCCAGGATCCGCTCGACGTCGCCGACCCGCCGCAGCAGCCCGTGCAACGCCTCGTCGCGCCGGCCGTCGATGAGCGCCTCGATCGCCTGCAGCCGCAGCTCGCGTTCACCGCGGCCGCGCAGCGGGCGCGACAGCCAGCGGCGCAGCTCGCGGCCGCCCATCGCGGTCGCGCTGCGGTCGAGCACGCCGAGCAGCGTGCTGTCCGGCCGCCCGGACAGGCTCGAATCGAGCTCGAGGTTGCGGCGCGTCGCGGCGTCGATCAGGAGCGCGTCGGTGCGTTCCTCGCGACGCAGGCCGCGCAGGTGGGGCAGGGCGGACTTCTGCGTGTCGCGGACGTACTGCAGCAGGCAGCCGGCGGCGCCCGTCGCAAGCGGCATCGCCGTGAGGCCGAAGCCCGCGAGGTCGCGCACGCCGAACTGCTCGCAGAGCGCGCGCGTCGAGGACTGCGCATCGAAGTGCCAGGGCGGGCGCGGCCGGATCGCGGCCTGCAACGGCATGTCGCCTGCCGCATCGCCCTCGGCGATGAGCAGCTCTGCGGGACGCAACCGTTCGAACTCCGCCGCCAGCGCGTCCGCGCCTTCGTCCTCGAGCGCAGTGAACCGGCCGCTCGCGAGCTCGAGCCAGGCGAGCCCGAAGCGCTCGCCGTTGCGGGCGAGCGCGGCGAGCAGCGTCGATCGGCGTTCCTCGAGCAGCGCCTCGTCGGTGATCGTGCCGGGGGTCACGACCCGCACGACCTGCCGCTCGACGGGTCCCTTCGCCTTCGCCGGGTCGCCCATCTGTTCGCAGATCGCTACCGACTCGCCCTTGCGCACGGCGCGTGCGAGATAGCCCTCGACTGTGTGCACCGGCACGCCCGCCATCGGGATCGGGACGCCGCCCGACTGGCCGCGCGCGGTCAGCGTGATGTCGAGCAGCCGCGCGGCCTTGCGCGCGTCCTCGAAGAAGAGCTCGTAGAAATCCCCCATCCGGTAGAAGAGCAGCACGTCGGGGTACTGCGCCTTGATGCGCAGGTACTGCTGCATCACGGGAGTGTGTTCCGATGACTTCTCGATAGTCTTCGTAACCTGCTGATTGTCAATGAGACTTGAGTTCACTGGATGCGACGTTTCGAGGACGGCGGGGACGGCATGAAAGGCGGCATTGTGCCGCAAAGCATCGGCCGCCTGGATCCGGGCGGCGGCAGCGCAGGTTCTTTACTGCTGCAGTCCGGCCGACCGCCGGCGCAGCAGGCGGTACGCCGCCGGGACCACGAACAGCGACAGCAGCGGCGCAGTGACCATCCCGCCGATCATCGGCGCGGCGATGCGTTGCATGACCTCCGAGCCCGCGCCGTGGCTCCACATGATCGGCAGCAGACCGGCGATGATGACGCTGACGGTCATCGCCTTGGGCCGCACGCGCAGCACGGCCCCCTCGCGGATGGCCTCATCGAGCAGCTCGGCGGTCGGCTTCTGTCCGGACGCCAGGCGCGATTCCCAGGCTTGCTTGAGATACAGCAGCATCACGACGCCAAACTCGGCCGCCACACCCGCCAGCGCGATGAACCCGACGGCGGTCGCGATGGACACCTCGTGCCCCAGGACGTAGATCAGCCAGAAACCGCCGATCAGCGCAAACGGCAATGTCGCCATGATCAGCAGCGCCTCGTCGACTCGCCGGAACGTGAGATAGAGGAGCACGAAGATCACGAGCAACGTGAATGGCACGACGATCTTGAGCCTGGCCTGCGCACGCTCCAGGTACTCGAACTGACCGGACCACGACACCGAGTAACCAGCGGGCAGGCTGACGTCGCGCGCCACGACGGCCTGCATCTCGTCGACCGCCGATTGCAGGTCGCGTCCGCGAAGATCGACGTACACCCAGCCGGACAGGCGGGCATTCTCGCTGCGCAGCATCGGCGGGCCGCTCGTGATCCGCAGTTCCGCCACCGTGCCGAGCGTAATCTGCGCCCCGTCGTCCGTAACGATCGGCAGTTGCTCCAGGTCCGACACCGAGTCGCGCAGTTCCCGCGGATAGCGCACGCTGATCGGAAATCGCTGCAGGCCCTCCACGGTCTCGGCGATCGTCTCGCCGCCGACGGCCGCGGTAATCACGCTCTGCACGTCGTCGATGTTCATGCCATAGCGGGCGGCGGCTTCCCGATCGATGTCCACTTCGATGTAGCGGCCACCCGTGAGCCGCTCCGCCAGCGCGGAGCTGACGCCGCGCACGTTCCTGACCGCCAGCTCGATCCGGTGCGCGACAGCGTCGATCACCGCGGGATCCGTTCCGGCGATCTTGATGCCGACGGGACTCTTGATGCCGGTGGCAAGCATGTCGATGCGGTTGCGAATGGGCGGGACCCAGACATTGGCGAGCCCCGGGATCGTGAGCCTCCGGTCGAGCTCCAGGACGAGCTTCTCCGGCGTCATGCCGGGTCGCCACTGATCGCGAGGCTTGAACCGGACCGTGGTTTCCACCATTTCGAGCGGGGCGGGGTCGGTCGCGGTTTCGGCGCGACCCATCTTGCCGAAGACACGCTCGACCTCTGGCACCGTCATGAGAAGGCGGTCCATCTGCTGGAGGAGTTGCGAGGCCTTGCCCGCGGACAGCCCCGGCAGGGCGGAAGGCATGTGGAGCAGGTCGCCCTCGTCCAGCGGCGGCATGAATTCCCCGCCGAGGCGCAGGAACGGAAACGCCGTGAGCGCAAGCAGCACGACGCCCATGGCAATGGCGACTCGCGGCCGCGCCAGCACGCGATCGAGCAGCGGACGATAGGCCCGCACCAGCCAGCGATTGAGTGGATTCCGGTCTTCCCGTGGGACATTTCCGCGAATGAAGTACCCCATCAGCACGGGCACCAGCGTGACGGCGAGACCCGCGGCCGCGGCCATCGCATAGGTCTTGGTGTACGCCAGCGGCGCAAAAAGACGCCCCTCCTGCGCCTCCAGCGTGAAGATCGGGATGAACGACAGCGTGATGATCAGCAGGCTGAAGAAGAGCGCGGGGCCGACCTGCACGCTTGCCTCGGCGATGAGCGCCCAGTGCTCGGCGGTCGTAGTCTCGCGATCGGGATGCTCCTCGCGCCATCGCTCGATGTGCTTGTGCACGTTTTCGATCATCACGATCGCAGCGTCGACCATGGCGCCGATGGCGATCGCGATCCCGCCCAGCGACATGATGTTCGCGTTGACACCTAAGCGCTGCATGACGATGAAGGCCATGAGTACGCCCAGGGGCAGCGAGATGATCGCGACGAACGCGGAGCGCAGGTGAAACAGGAAGGCGAAGCACACGAGCGCAACGACGATGAACTCCTCGGCGAGCTTCTGCGTCAGGTTGCGCACCGAGCGCTGGATCAGCTCCGAGCGGTCGTAGGTCTCCACGACCTCGACCCCTTCCGGCAGGCTCGGCTCCAGTTGTTCGAGCTTCCGCTTGACCGCCGTGATCGTCTCGAGCGCGTTCTGTCCCGAGCGCATGACGATGATTCCGCCGGTCACTTCGCCTTCGCCATCGAGCTCCGAGATTCCGCGGCGCAACTCAGGACCAATCTGAACGCGCGCCACGTCGCCGAGGCGCACCGGGACGCCCGCGGCACCGGTGCGCAGGGGAATGGTTCGAAAGTCATCGAGGTTGCGCAGGTAACCCGTTGCCCGAACTACATATTCTGCCTCAGCGAGCTCCAGCACCGAGCCGCTCGCTTCCTGGTTGGCTCCCTGGATTGCCTGGATCACGTCGCGATGCGTGATGCCATATGCCCGCAGCCGATCCGGCTGCAGCACCACCTGGTACTGACGCACCACGCCGCCGACGGTCGCAACCTCCGCGACGTTGGGCACCGTCTTCAGCTCGTATTTCAGGAACCAGTCCTGGATCGCCCGCAGTTGCGACAGGTCGTGTCGCCCGCTGCGATCGACGAGTGCGTACTCGTATATCCAGCCGACACCCGTGGCATCGGGGCCCAGCGATGGCTGCACGTTCCCTGGCAGACGCCCCTGCACCTGGTTCAGGTACTCGAGCACTCGCGATCGCGCCCAGTACAGATCGACGCCGTCCTCGAACAGCACGTAGACGAACGAATCGCCGAAGAACGAATAGCCGCGGACAGTCTTCGCTCCGGGCACAGACAGCATCGTGGTCGTGAGCGGGTAGGTGACCTGGTTCTCGACGATGCGCGGCGCCTGGCCGGGGTAGGGCGTGCGGATGATCACCTGCACGTCCGACAGGTCCGGCAGCGCGTCGACCGGCGTGCGCAGCACGGACCACACGCCCCACGCCGCCACGATCAGCGTAGCGAGCACGACCAGGAAACGGTTTTCGAGCGACCAGCGTATGAGCCGCGCGATCACGGCGTCGGCTCCGTCGGCGTCCCGGGTTCGGCACCGGTCGTCAACCGCGTCACGGCGGACTTGAGGCTGGCCTCGGAATCGATCAGGAACTGACCGGACAGCACGATTCGCTGTCCTTCCTCGAGCCCGGCAATGATCGTCGTCCTGTCGCCGACCTCGGCGCCAGGCGTGACTTCCGCGACGTCGAATCCGCCCTCGTCGCGAGCGACGATCACGACGCTGCGCTCGCCGGTCATGATCACCGCCTCACTCGGCACGACGAGCTGGGGTGCGCCTGTCTCGCCCTCGAAATCGAGCGAGACGAACATTCCGGGCGCGAGCCGCGCGTCCGGATTGTCGATTACGACACGAACCGGCAGGGTACGCGTGCGCAGGTCGACGTCGGGAAGGATCGCCGCTACCCGGCCGGTGAACGTCGATTTGGGCCATGCGGTGGCACGCGCTTCGACCGTCGCGCCCATCGGGATCATCGAGACCTGCGCCTCAGGCACCTGCGCGTTGACCCACACGGTATCGAGCCCGTTGATGCGGAAGAGCGCGCCGCCCGGCATGAACGTTGCGCCTTCCCGCACGCCGAGATCCGTCACGACGCCATCGATCGGCGCGACGAGCTGCGCCGTGTCGCGGGTCCTGCGCTCGGTCTCGATCCGCCGAATCACTGCCTCGGGGACACCGAGCACCAGCAGGCGGCGCCGCGCAGCCTCGCGGATCGACTGGCCCCGCTCGGATTCCGCATCGAGCAGGGCCAGGTACTCCTCTTCGGCGGCTAACCACTGCGGCGCGACGATGTCCGCGAGCGCTTGACCACGCCGCACCCGCTCGAGAGGCGCTCTCACATGGAGTCGTGCGACATACCCTTCAACGCGCGCCTGGACGAGTTCCAGGAGGGTCTCGTCAAAAGCGATGCTGCCGACCGCGCGGAACCGTGGCTGCACGCGGGACCGCTCGACGGTCCCGATGCGGATGCCGAGGTTCTGTGCAACGCTCGACGGTACGCGGACCGCCGGGCCGGCGTCATCGTCATCGGCGTAGACCGGCACGAGGTCCATGTCCATGAAGGGTGACTTGCCCGGCTTGTCGAACTTCGTGCCGGGCACCATCGGGTCGTGCCAGTAGAGAACTTCGCGCTCGTCCGCGGCCTGCTGACTCGCCGCATCCGGCGGCCGCGCCGGCGACTCCCCGATTCCCCTCGCGCCACGATGTGCAATCACATACCCCGCGGCTGCGCCGCCGGTGAGGCACGCCAGTGCCGTGACGATCAATGTGACTCGGGTCATGACTTCCACTGCCTATGGTTGGAGGTGTCGTGGCGTGACGTACCGCAGGTACGCCCAGGCGCGACCGCGGTCGTTCGTGAGCGAGGCGTGCTCGATCAGCGATTCGATTTCCTGCTGAAAGGCCTCGAGCGCGACCCGCAGGTCGGCGCGCCCCGCGCGATAGGACGCGAGCGCTGCGCGCGACCGCTCACGTGCGAGCGGGAGGATTTCCTGTTCGTATTGCCGGATCTCTAGCCCGAGCAGTTCCCACTCCGTGAGCACCTGCCGCAGCTCGGCAGTGTGCATGCGCACCTCGGTTTCGCGATCCGCCTCGATGCGCCGCAGTTCCGCGCCTTTCGCTGCGACGACGGGGTCCTGGCGATTTCCCGCAAAGAGCGGCAGGCCGATGCGGAACTCCAGGGAAACCATGTCGGAGAACTCGGGGCCGCGCTCGGCGTAGGCGAGTTCCGCGCTCCAGTCCGGGCGTCGTTCCGCCTTGGCGAGATCGATGTCGAGCCGCGCGGCGGCGGTGCGGGCCTCGAAGGGCAGGAGGTCGACATGCTCGTGAACCGAAGCCAGCAGGGTCGCAGCGGGCATCGCCAACTCATCGAGTGCGGGCATCGGCGCGAGTGGACGAAGCGCCTCCTCGTCGATCCAGCGCTCGAGCTCGAGCACCGCGCGCCGCTCCTCGCCCTCCATCCGGACGATCCTGTTGGACAGCTGCACCACGGCGGCCTGCGCGGCGAGCGCTTCCGCGGTCGAGCTGCGCCCGGCCACGACCGCGGCCTGCGCCGCCGAGGCCTGCAACTCCACGTCCGGCTCGAGCGCACGCAGAGTCGCCACGGCCGTCGATGCCGTGCTGCGTCGGATCCACGCATCCGCGACCTGGCGCGCGATGGCGAGACGGGCCTGGGCGAGCTCCGCGCCGGCAAGGCTTGCCTGTGCCTCGGCGCGGTCGCGCTGCAGCCGTCGCTTCTCCGCGCTGGGAAACTCCTGCATGACGCCGACCCTGCGCATGGTCATGAAATCCTGCGTCGTCGAATACGCGTCGGAACCCGTAATCGGCAGGTTGTCGAGGGCCAGGACGAGCTGCGGGTCCGGCAATCGGCCCGCGCTGACGGTGAGCGCCTGCGTCGCGTCGCGGGTTGCCGCCTGCGCGGTGAGTTGCGGCGCCTTCAGCAGCGCCTGCTCGACCGCTGCGTCCAGTGACAATGCCTGCGCATCAGTCGGAGGTTCAACCGCAAGGGCCGCGAATGGTGCGAGCAGCAGATAGAGCAGCCCGCGGACTTGAAACTGCATGGAAATCTCCCAGCCAGCGCCGTGACAGGCGCGCCCAGGCCCGCGCGTGAGCACGGGCGACGGATCGACGGGAGATCAGCGGATCGGTGGGCGGAGGCGTTCGCCTGGGGGCGGACAGGGCGGAGCGGGCGCTCGCCAGGCGGAGTTCTGGTCGCAGGTCCGGACACCCGCGACATACGACGGCGCATTCATGACCGCCGGGACCGTATACGACATGCAGGAGGCCGGGCCGCAGTTGGCCGGCTGGCAACAGCTCGGCCCGCAGCCGTCCGTGTCAAGAGGAGCGCTTTCGCCTGCATCCGCTGCATGATCGTGACACGGCATCTCGCCCTGGGCAGTGTCGTGCGCAGCGAGGGCGGTAGACCAGGCTGAAGTCAGGGGCGATGCCGCGAGCGACGCCGCGAGCAGCAAACGCCAGCCAATCTGCAGTACGAGGCGTGGTTTCATTCCGATCAGCCCAGATACGCAACTTGCGACCGCGGCGCAAGGCGGGAGTTCCGTCAAACGCGACGATGTCCGTATCGTAGTGCTCAGTCAAGTTCGGCATCGTGTCACGGTCGAGCATTCCTGTCGAAACCACCCGTGACCTGGCTGTGGGCCATGGTCCAGACTGCAGGCCAGCCACCCGGAGGCCGGCCGCCGTGGGCACCAGGTACACCTGCCCGATGCATCCTGAGATCGTCCGGGACCGTCCCGGCACGTGCCCGATCTGCGGCATGGCGCTCGAGCCCACGATGCCGAGCCTGGACGAAGGTGAGAACCCGGAGCTGATCGATTTCCGGAAGCGCTTCTGGTGGACGCTGCCGCTGTCGCTCATCGTGCTGGCGCTCGCGATGTTCGGCCATCGCATCACGTTCATGTCGACCGCGACCCGCACGTGGATCGAGCTGGTGCTCTCCGCGCCCGTCGTGCTCTGGGCGGGCTGGCCGTTCTTCCGGCGCTGGGCGCAGTCGATCGCGAACCGCAGCCCGAACATGTGGACCCTGATCGGAACCGGTGTCGGCGCGGCCTTCGGATACAGCGTCGTCGCGACCGTGGCGCCGGATCTCTTTCCGGCGTCGTTCCGGGAGCACGGGCGCGTCGGGGTCTACTTCGAGGCAGCGGCCATCATCGTCTCGCTGACCTTGCTCGGACAGCTGCTCGAGCTCAAGGCACGCTCGAGCACGTCGGCGGCGATCAAGGCGCTGCTGCGCCTGGCGCCAAAGACCGCGCGCCGGATCGCGGCCGACGGCACGGAGGAGGACATCCCGTTGACGCACGTGCACGTCGGCGATCGGCTGCGCGTGCGGCCGGGTGAGACGGTGCCGGTCGATGGCGTCGTCATCGAGGGCCGCTCCAGCGTCGACGAGTCGATGCTGACCGGCGAGCCGATCCCGGTCGAGAAGACCGCCGGCGACAAGGTGATCGGCGCGACCTTGAACGGCAGCGGCGCGCTGGTGATGCGCGCCGAGAAAGTGGGCTCCGACACCATGCTGGCGCAGATCGTGCAGCTCGTGGCGCAGGCGCAGCGCTCGCGGGCGCCGATGCAGCGCCTGGCCGACAAGGTCAGCTTCTGGTTCGTGCTGGCCGTCTTTGCCGTTGCGATCGCGACGCTGCTGGTGTGGGGCTTCTTCGGCCCCGACCCGTCGTGGACGTTCGCCGTCGTCAACACCGTTGCGGTGCTGATCATCGCCTGTCCCTGCGCACTCGGGCTCGCCACGCCGATGTCGATCATGGTCGCGACCGGCCGGGCCGCGCAGGCGGGCGTGTTGTTCCGCGACGCCGAGGCGATCGAGCGCCTGCGGACGATCGACACACTGATCGTCGACAAGACCGGCACACTGACGCAGGGCCGGCCAGCGTTTCGCGATGTCAGTCGCGTTCGGCGGCGTGTCGCAGGACGAGGTCCTCCGGCTCGCGGCCAGCCTGGACCAGGGCAGCGAGCACCCGCTCGCCGCTGCGATCGTCGCCGAGGCGCGCCGGCGCGGGTTGGCATTGTCGCCGGCCCAGGAGTTCGAATCTGCCACCGGCATCGGCGTGCGAGGCAAGGTCGATGGACACGCGCTGGCCCTGGGCAACACCACGCTGATGGGAGAGGTCGGCGCCGACTTGGCGAGCATCGGCGAAGTGGCCGAACGCCTGCGGCGCGAGGGCGCGAGCGCGATGTTCCTCGCAGTCGACGGGCGCGCCGTGGGCGTGATCGCGGTGGCGGACCCCATCAAGGAGAGCACTCCGGCTGCGATCGCTGCCTTGAAGGCTGCGGGACTGCGGCTCGTCATGGCCACAGGCGATGGCCGCACCACGGCCGAGGCCGTCGCGCGTCGACTCGGCATCGACGAGGTGCACGGTGAGGTCCGGCCAAAGGACAAGACGGACCTGGTGGCGCGTCTCAAGGCCGAGGGCCGGCGTGTCGCGATGGCGGGCGACGGCATCAACGACGCGCCGGCGCTGGCGGCGGCGGATGTCGGCATCGCGATGGGCACGGGCACCGACGTGGCGATGTCGAGCGCGCAGGTTACGCTGGTAAAGGGCGATCTGCGCGGCATCGTTCGCGCGCGCGATGTCTCGGAGGCCACCGTGCGAAACATGAAGCAGAACCTGGGTTTCGCGTTCCTGTACAACGCGCTCGGCGTGCCGGTCGCCGCCGGGCTGTTGTACCCGGTCTTCGGCTGGCTCATGAGCCCGATGCTGGCCGCGCTCGCGATGAGCCTGTCGTCGGTGTCGGTGGTCGGCAATGCGTTGCGGTTGAAGGTCAGCGGCTCCGGTTGAGATGCGGCCCAAGTCGCGTTAGCGTTCCCGTAACGGAGAACCGCCCATTGGATGCCTGCTGTAACAAGGAAACAGCGCTCGCAGCCCTGCAACGCCGTCAGCGCCGCACGCTGATCGCGGTGCTCGTAATCAATGCGGTAATGTTCGTCGCGATGGTCGTTGCTGCGTTGCTGTCGCGGTCCTCGGCATTGCTGTCGAACAGCCTCGACAACCTCGGCGACGCGCTGACCTATGCGCTGAGTCTGTGGGCCGTCGGGCTGGGCGCGCCAATCAAGGCGCGCGTTGCGTTGTTCAAGGCGGCCCTGATTTTCGGATCGGCGCTCGCGGTCGCGGGGCAGATATCCTGGCGGCTGTTGAATCCGGTGTTGCCGGTCTTCGAGACCATGGGTGCCTTCGCGCTCGTCAATATCGCCACGAACGTGCTTTGCCTGTGGCTGCTGACCCGGCATCGCTACGACGACGTCAATATGAGCTCGGTTTACGAGTGTTCGCGCAATGACGTTGGCGAGGGGCTGGCCGTGGTGGCCGCCGCCGGAGGTGTCGCATGGTTCGACAGTGGTTGGCCGGATCTCGTGGTTGCCGCGGCCCTACTCCTGATGTTCCTGGGTTCCGGAGGTCGGATCTTCCGCATGGCCTGGCGCGAGCTGCAGACAGCGCCGCGCAGTTGAGCAGGCAGGCATGACGCAGTACATCGTCAAGGTGCTGATTTCGGCCCTCGTGATCGTGGCGGCCACGGAACTGGCCAAGCGCAGCAACTTGATGGGCGCGCTATTGCTTGCGTTGCCGTTGACTACGCTGCTCGCCATGTTCTGGCTCTATCACGACACCCGTGACGCTGCGCAGGTTGCGGCGCTGGCGCAGGGGGTCTTCTGGCTGGTCCTGCCCACCCTGACGTTTTTTCTGGTCTTTCCGTGGGCCGTCGGTCGAGGGTGGGGCTTCTGGGTTGCGCTCGCCGTGAGCTGCGTGACCAGCGTCGCCAGTTACGGCGTGCTGGCCGTGGGGCTGCGCAGCCTGGGCATCAGGATCTGAGGCGCTCGCGATGGGCGGCGTACACGATCACGGCACGGGTGAGATCCGGCACGAGCGGCCGCTCTTCTGGGCACTGATCCTCACCGGCGGATTCCTGGTTGCAGAGATCGCGGGCGCGCTGCTGACGAACAGCCTCGCGCTGCTGTCGGACGCCGCGCACATGGCCACCGACACGCTTGCACTGGCGATCGCGCTGGTGGCCGTGCGGCTGATGCGCCGTCCGCCGGATGCGCGGCGCACATTCGGCTACGCGCGGCTCGAGGCGCTGGGCGCGCTGGTGAACGCGCTGCTCCTGTTCGCCATCGCGGCCTACATCCTGTGGGAGGCCATCGAGCGGTTTCGCGGGCCGACCCGCGTGGCGACGACCGGGATGCTCGTGATCGCGGCCGTGGGGCTCGTCGTCAACCTGGCCGCGATGCAGTTGCTGCGCGCGGGCAGCGGCGAGAGCCTGAACGTCAAGGGCGCCTACCTCGAGGTCTGGAGCGACACGATCAGTTCGGTTGCCGTGCTGATCGGCGCCGGCCTGATCATGCTCACCGGGATGGCTGTGGATCGACCCGGTGCTCGCCGTGCTCATCGGGCTGTGGATCGTGCCGCGCACCTGGCAGCTGCTCCGCGAGGCGACGAACGTGCTCCTCAATGGTGTCCCGCACGGCGTCGACCTGGCCGCAATCCGCGCCAGCCTGACCGGCGACCCGGACGTCGCCGGCGTGCACGATCTGCACGTCTGGGCACTCGGCTCGCGCGAGCCGGCGCTATCGGCGCACGTCGTGGTGGGCGAGGGCGCCGAGCTGCACCTCGTGCGCACGCGTCTGGCCGGCGTGCTGGTGGCGCGGCATCACATCCACCACAGCACCCTGCAACTCGAGCTGGCGCCCTGCGCCGCCGAGCACCCCTGAAAGGGGACATTCTCTATTTCCCCGAGCGTCGACGCTAAACGTGCCGGACGGTTGGATGAAATAGAGAATGTCCCCTTTTCGGGTTACGTCTCCGGCAGTGCGACCGGTGCCGACTGGCCGGCTCTGAACGGGTACTTCGAGAAGATGTTCGTCACGGCGCCGCTCAGCAGCGCCTCGCGATCCTCGAGCATCTTCTTGGTGACGACGTCCTCCACGCCGCCCTGGAACACGACCTGCTTCTTCTCGCGGTCGACGATGTCCATGACCAGCGTGCCGACGTTGTAGCGGCGGGTCGACACCTCGGTGCCGCCGTAGCCGTATGCGCCGTAGGGCGCGCCGTACAGCCGCGATAGCCCTAGCCCGCGCCGTACATCGGCGCCGGCGTCGACTCGATGTCTGTCTTCTCCTCGATCTTGCCCTTGAAGTTGATCAGCAGGTCCGCGTTGTCGGCCTTCGTATAGCCGCGGCTCTCCATCTCGCGCGAGGCGGCGTTCTGCAGGAGCTGTATGCGCCAGCGACTTGGGGTCCGCCCGAGCCGCCGTCCCGGTCGAAGCGACGAAGTTGTAGGTGCGGTACTTGCCGAAGTCGACCGCCTTGTCGTAGTCCGCCCGGATGTCCGGGCCGGTCTCGCAGCCAGCGAGCGCGAGTGCCGCGATGCCGCCCAGGGCGGCGAGCCTCATCGTAGTTGCACGCATGAGCAGTCTGTTCATGATTCTTCCTTGTGGTTGGGGAACGGGCTCAGTGGGCGAGGGGTATCAGCCCGTAGACGTCGCGCCGGATCATGTTCTCGATCCGCGTCTCGACCTGGGCATAGCGCAGCGCCTTCTTCGCCGGGATGGCCTTGGCGATCTTGTGCGTGTAGGTCTGCTTGAGCGCCATGCGCTCCTTTTCGATCGCCATCTTCTCCTTGAGCATGGCGGTGGCGTCCGTGTCCGTCAGCGTGTCGTAACGCGCGGCGAAATCGTTCACGAGGGCGAGGAAGCGGTCGTCGAGCTTCTTCACCTTGGCCTCGTATTCTTCGTAGATCGGCCAGAAGGCGCGGCTCTCCGAGTCGCTCAACTGGAGGCTCGCCGCGTAGACCGCGCGTTTGTCCTCCATCACCTGCTTGAGCAGGATCTGCTCATCGGTGACGAGCCCGAGCTCCTGCGCGCCCCCGGCAGCCGGAGCCATCGTCGCAACCAGGGCGAAAGCCAGCGCCAGCACTTTCATCGCGGTGCATCCATTTGCCGGGATGGAGCCGCACGGTAGGCCAGCCCCGCGCACCTGTCCAGTGGGTGCGCGACCGACCGACCGGGCCCGGGGGTCTAGAATCCGAGCATGACTGTACCGGACGAAACCCTGCGCGAACTTGCCGGCGAGGTTGCCGATCGCCTGCTGGGCGAAGGTGCCGTCCTCGTGACGGCCGAGTCCTGCACGGCGGGATGGGTCGCCAAGGCCTGCACGGACTGGCCCGGCAGCTCGGCCTGGTATCGCGGTGGCGCCGTGGTCTACGACGACGCACTCAAGGTGGCACTTCTCGGTGTGCGCCCGGCGACGCTCGCGGCGCACGGCGCGGTCAGCGAACAGACGGTCCGCGAGATGGCGCGCGGCGCACTCGACTGGCTGGGCGGAACGGTGAGCGTCGCCGTCACCGGCATCGCGGGACCGGCGGGTGGTACGGCGGAGAAACCGGTCGGGACCGTCTGGCTTGCGTGGGCGAGCAGTGGCGCGCGGAGTGAAACGCGTGCGCGTGCGTCACGAGCGATTCGGCGGCGACCGCGATGCCATCCGCCGGCAGGCCGTCGCAGCCGCGCTCGCCGGGTTGCTCGAGCGCGACTGATGGAGGAAGCATCTCGCGACGAGGCCTCGCGGCGGTTGTTCTTCGCCCTGTGGCCCGATGCGGAGTTGCGCGCCGCCGCCGCTCAGCGTGTCGCGGCACTCGTGCCACGCGGCGCCGGCCGGCCGCAACGGCCGGACCAGCTGCACGTGACGCTCGTTTTCCTGGGCGGCGTCGCCGAGCGGCGGCTGGCCGACGTGCGTGCCGCCGCGGATGCATCAGCCGGCGCGCCTCTCGAGATCGAGTTCGACCGTCTCGATCACTGGCGCAAGCCGCGCGTGCTGTGCCTGGCGGCGAGTGTCATACCACCGGCGCTGGCCGCGCTGGTCGATTCGTTGCGCACATCGCTCGCCGCACGCGACCTGCCCACCGAGGACCGCCCGTACCGGCCCCATCTCACGCTCGCGCGCAAGGTCGCTCGATTCGACGGGCCGGCCGCGGTCGAGCCGCTCGCCTGGCGCGCCGCGTCCTTTGCGCTCGTCGAGTCGTGCACCGATCGAGCGGGCTCCCGTTACGAGCCGCTCGCGCACTGGCCGCTCGCGGGGGCGCCACCGCACGACTGAGGACGGAGTAACAAGTCGGAAAACTACAGCTTCGCGGACGTTTTTCCGCCTGCGGCTCCCGGCCTCGTATGGAATAATGCGCTGCCTCCCCGATTTCGGATCCGCTATCCACGAGGCTTCGCAGGCATGGCAATGGAAGACAACCGCAAGAAGGCGCTGGCCGCCGCACTGGGCCAGATCGAGAAGCAGTTCGGCAAGGGCTCGGTCATGCGCCTCGGCGATGCCACCGCCGCCTACGACTTCGAGACGATCTCCACGGGCTCGCTCGGCCTCGACATCGCCCTGGGCGTCGGCGGGCTGCCGCGCGGCCGCGTGGTCGAGATCTACGGCCCGGAAGCCTCGGGCAAGACGACGCTCGCGCTCACGGCCATCGCCGAGGCACAGCGCGGCGGCGGGACAGCCGCCTTCGTCGACGCCGAGCACGCGCTCGATCCCACCTACGCCGAGAAGCTCGGCGTCAACGTCAACGACCTGCTGGTCTCGCAGCCCGACACCGGCGAGCAGGCGCTCGAGATCACCGACATGCTGGTGCGCTCCGGCGCGGTCGACGTCGTGGTCGTCGACTCGGTCGCCGCGCTCACGCCAAAGGCCGAGATCGAGGGCGAGATGGGCGAGATGCAGGTCGGCCTGCAGGCGCGGCTGATGTCGCAGGCGCTGCGCAAGCTCACCGGCAACATCAAGCGCTCCAACACCATCGTCATCTTCATCAACCAGATCCGCATGAAGATCGGCGTCATGTTCGGCAACCCCGAGACCACCACGGGCGGCAACGCGCTCAAGTTCTACGCGTCGGTGCGTCTCGACATCCGCCGCATCGGCGCGCTCAAGAACGGCGACGAGGTGGTCGGCAACCAGACGCGCGTCAAGGTCGTGAAGAACAAGGTGGCGCCGCCGTTCCGCGAGGCCGAGTTCGAGATCATGTACGGCGCGGGCATCTCCCGCGAGGGCGAGATCATCGAGCTCGGCTCGCAGCAGAACCTGATCGAGAAGTCGGGTTCCTGGTACAGCTACAAGGGCGAGCGCATCGGCCAGGGCAAGGACAACGCGCGGGCCTTCCTGCAACAGCACCCGGAGACGGCCAAGGAGATCGAGAAGTCGATCCGCGACAGGCTGCTGCGTGTTCGTGGCGAGGCAGCCCGGGCCGAGGCGGCGAAGGGTGAGGCGGCCCAGGAAGCCTGAGTCCCACGCCGAAGAGGCGGATGAGCGCACGGTCCGCACAGCGGCGCTCGCGCTGCTGGCGGGCCGCGACTTTGCCCGCCAGGAGCTCGCCGGGCGGCTGATCCGCCGCGGTTACCCCGTCTCGATCGTCGAGTCCGTGGTCGAGCGCCTGGCCGCCGAACGGCTGCAGGACGAAGGGCGCTTCGCCGAGCAGCTCGTCGCACGGCAGGCGGGCCGCGGGCACGGGCCCAACCGCATCCGCATGGAGCTTCGCGAGCGCGGCGTCCCGGACGAAGAGGGCGAGCAGGCGCTGGCGGCGAGCGGCGTCGACTGGGCCGCGAGCGCCACGCGAGAGCGGCAGCGGCGGTTCGGTGCCCCGCCCCCGCGGGAATTCCGCGAGCGTGCAAAACAGGCGCGGTTCCTGCAGTATCGCGGGTTTTCCACCAGACCAGATCCGGGCCGCACTCGGCCCCGGCGCCGATCCCACCGCCGATGCGGCGGTGGATGCGGCGGGGCCGGACGACGACCTCGAGCCATGAACGACCTGCGCCCCCCCTCGAAACGGATGTCGAGCGCCGAGCTTCGCGCCGCATTCCTGGAGTTCTTCCGCGGTCACGGCCACACGGTCGTGCCGTCGAGCCCGCTCGTGCCGGGCAACGACCCGACGCTGCTCTTCACCAACGCCGGGATGGTGCAGTTCAAGGACGTCTTCCTCGGCCAGGACAAGCGCAGCTACGTCCGCGCGGCGAGCGCGCAGCGCTGCGTGCGCGCCGGCGGCAAGCACAACGACCTCGAGAACGTCGGCTACACGGCGCGCCACCACACGTTCTTCGAGATGCTGGGCAACTTCAGCTTCGGCGATTACTTCAAGCGCGAGGCGATCCGCTACGCCTGGGACTTCGTCACCGGCACGCTCGGGCTGCCGCCCGAGCGACTGTGGGTCACCGTGTTCGAGGAGGACGACGGCGCGGCGGACATCTGGCTCGATGAGATCGGCGTGGAGCGCAAGCGCTTCGCCCGCATGGGGGCGAGCTCCAACTTCTGGGCCATGGGCGAGACCGGGCCCTGCGGCCCGTGCACCGAGATCTTCTACGACCACGGACCGGGCATCCCGGGCGGTCCGCCGGGCTCATCGGAGGAGGACGGCGATCGCTTCGTCGAGATCTGGAACCTCGTGTTCATGCAGTACGACCGCGCGGGCGACGGCACGCTGACGCCGCTGCCGAAGCCGTCGGTCGACACCGGCATGGGGCTCGAGCGCGTCGCCGCGATCATGCAGGGCGTGCACAGCAACTACGAGATCGACCTGTTCGCGAGCCTGATCCGTGCCGCGGCGAAGGCGACCGGCACGAAGGACCTCGCGTCGAGCTCGCTGCGCGTGATCGCGGACCACATCCGCGCCTGCTCGTTCCTGGTCGCCGACGGCGTGCTGCCGTCGAACGAGGGCCGCGGCTACGTGCTGCGGCGGATCATCCGCCGCGCCATCCGCCACGGCTTCATGCTCGGGCAGCGCGCAGCCGTTCTTCTACTCGCTCGTACCTGCGCTCGATGCCACGATGGGCGACGCGTATCCCGAGCTGCGTGCGCAAGGCGCACACGTCGCGCGCGTGCTGAGACAGGAAGAAGAGCGCTTCGCGGAGACGCTCGCGCAGGGCATGGCACTGCTCGACGATGCGATCGGGCGGCTCACCGGTCGCACCATCCCGGGTGAGACCGTATTCAAGCTGTACGACACTTACGGCTTCCCCGTGGACCTGACCGCGGACATCGCGCGCGAGCGAGGCCTCACCATCGATGAGGCCGGGTTCGAGGCCGCGATGGACGAGCAGCGCAAGCGGGCGCGCGCGGCGAGCAAGTTCGGCGTCGATACGCGCGGTGGCGCGCAGATCGAGGGCCGCACGGAGTTCACCGGCTACGACCACGACCGCAGCCCGGGCCGCGTCGTGGCGCTCCTCAAGGGCGGCGAATCCGTTGCCGAGCTCGCGCGCAGGCGAGGAGGGGCAGGTCGTGCTCGATTCCACGCCGTTCTATGCGGAGAGCGGCGGCCAGGTGGGCGATACGGGCGTGCTCGAGGGCGGCACGGGCCGGTTCGTCGTGGCCGACACGCAGAAGCTCGGCCGGGCGATCGGGCATATCGGCCGCCTCGAGCGCGGCACGCTCAAGGTGGGCGATACCGTCGAGGCCATCGTCGATGCCGAGCGGCGCAACGCGACGCGCCTGAATCACACCGCCACGCACCTGCTGCACGCGGCGCTGCGCAAGGTGCTCGGCACCCACGTCACGCAGAAAGGGTCGCTCGTCGCGCCCGACCGCCTGCGGTTCGACTTCTCGCACTACGCGCCCCTCACCCCCGAGGAGCTGCGCGAGATCGAGCGCCAGGTCAACGCCGAGATCCGCGCCAACGCGCCGGCGGAGACCCGCGTGATGAAATTCGACGACGCCGTGGCCTCGGGGGCGATGGCATTGTTCGGGGAGAAGTACGACGAGGACGTGCGCGTGCTCAGGCTCGGCGACTACTCCACCGAGCTCTGTGGCGGCACACACGTCGCGCGGGCGGGTGATATCGGCCTGTTCCGGATCCTGAGCGAGGGCGGCATCGCCTCCGGCGTGCGCCGCATCGAGGCCGTGACCGGCCAGGGCGCGCTCGATCACGTCGTCGCGACCGACCAGTTGCTGCGCGACGTGGCCGGGCTCGTGCGCGGCTCGCGCGACGACGTGCAGGAGAAAGTACGTCAACTCATGGACCGAAGCCGCCGGCTGGAGAAGGAAATTGCGCAACTCAAGTCGAAGCTCGCGAGCGGCCAGGGCCGCGACCTGGCCGACGGTGCCGAGACCATCGGCGGCGTGAGTGTCGTTGCGACGGCGGTGGACGGCGCGGATGCGGCCGCGTTGCGCGATGCGGTGGATCAACTCAAGAGCCGGCTCAAGTCGGCCATCGTCGTGCTCGGCTCCGTCGACACCGACGGGAAAGTCACGCTGATCGCCGGAGTGACGCCGGATGCGACCGGCCGCGTCAAGGCTGGCGAGCTCGTGAACTTCGTCGCGCAACAGGTGGGCGGCAAGGGCGGCGGGCGGCCCGACATGGCACAGGCGGGTGGCACGCAGCCGCAGAATCTGCCTGCGGCATTGAAGAGTGTCTCCGCCTGGCTCAGCGAACGGTTGACCTGACGCGCCATGCCGCGGGTAGCTGCGGAGACAATCGGCTCCAGAACGGATGCAAGCGGCCGGTCTTTGCTGACTTTTCTTTTTTGGGCGCGTATGGTGCGGCGAATTGAGTCCGGTTTGCCTCAGGGCGTGCCAGATTCAAAGGGGGCAACGGAGCTGGCGGTAAATTAGAAGAAGAATACGCAGCCGGCTGCACCGGGGCTGAAGGCGAATGATTCGCCCGGAGTCGGTGATTGATGTGGCCGCATTGGCCGGGAGCAAATGATGTTGATACTAACGCGACGCGTTGGTGAGACTGTCATGATCGGTAACGAAGTGACGGTCACCGTGCTGGGCGTGAAGGGAAATCAGGTCCGAGTCGGCGTCAATGCGCCGCGCGACGTGGCTGTTCACCGTGAAGAGATCTTCGAGCGGATAAAACGCGAACAGCAAGCCGGAATCTCGGAGCACGCCAAGACGAACGGATTGAACGGCGCAGGCTGAAGGGTCAGGCGGCCCGATTGGGGGGCCGCAAAGCCGATTTACACGGGAATGCACTGCTCCGGCTTTACGCCGGAGCGGGCTGGCTTTATCCTTTCGCGCTCTTTAGACCCAGCCGGAGAGATGGCCGAGTGGTCGAAGGCGCACCCCTGCTAAGGGTGTAAGGGTCAAAAGCCCTTCGAGGGTTCGAATCCCTCTCTCTCCGCCAGTTACCGATCTCAGGGCGTCTCAGACGGTCTCAAAGAGCTGAAAAACCCTGAATTCTCAGGGTTTTCGTTTCTCACTGCGTCTCATATGATGTCGGGGTATCTCGGCGAAGTGTTGGTATTTTTGTTGGTATCGACACGAGGACCCGCCCAGATACCAACAGATGCTGACGGATTCGCAGCTGAGAAGCGTCAAGCCGGGCACGCAGCCGCAGAGGCTGTCTGACGGGGGCGGTCTGTACCTTCAGATCGATCCCGAACGGCGGTCGCTACTGGCGTTACAACTATCGTTTCGGCGGCAAGCAGAAAACGCTGGCGCTGGGCGTGTTTCCCGACGTTTCGCTGGCCAGGGCCCGGGCGCGCCATCAGATGGCGAGGCAGCAGCTCTCGGACGGCGTCGATCCTTCCATCACTAAGCAGGCGTCGACCAAGACGTTCGAGATGGTCGCGCGCGACATGGCACGCGCACTGGAAGGCCGGTCGCAACGAGCGCCATGCACATTACGTCCTCAAGCGGCTCGAAGCCGACATCTTCCCCGAGATCGGATCGCGACCCGTGTCAGAGATCCCGACGTCAGCCTTCCGCGACGCCGTCCAGAAGATCGAGCGGCGAGGTGCATTCGACATCGCCAAGCGTCGTTCTGCAGAACTGCGGCCAGATCATGCGATACGCAGTGGCGAACGACATCGACCCCGCACAATCCGGTCGCTGGCGTTAAGCCGGCGACGTGCTGAAGCCTCACAAGACGGCGCAACTATCCTCGCGTCAGCGCGAAGGAACTGCCGGGTCTCTTGCAAGCCATCGATACGTATGTGGGCGCGGAACATACGCGCCTGGCTCTGCAATTCATGGCACTGACGTTCGTTCGCACATCCGAGCTGATTGGCGCTCGTTGGCCCGAGTTCGACAGGAAGGCTAAGCGTTGGGACATTCCCGCTGAGCGAATGAAAATGAGGACGCCGCACATCGTGGCACTAAGCAAGCAGTCCTTGGCACTGCTGGAAAGGCTGGAAGAGATTTCATTCGATCGCGAGCTGGTATTTCCGAGCGACGTAAATCCAAGCAAGCCAATGAGCCTCGCGAGCCGCGGCCGCACGCGGCCCTACAAGTCCGCTGGCACCGGTGCGGGAGGGTGTTGCGGCGGTTCCGGCGAGGCCGGTGTCCCCAGCGCGAGCCGGTGTATTCTCGGTCAATGCACATGAGTCTGACATCCTGCACTCGACCACGAGCACGCCACCGATGGCTCGTCATCGCCGTCGCTTCGTTGATCGCGAGCGTGCGGCCGGCCGCCGCCGCTGGACCGGTGCCCCCGGCGATCAGCGATACCGCGGCACCGGACCCCGCTCCGGCTCCAGCAGATCCCTCCGCGACCGATTCGCTCATGCAGCCGGAGGACCTTGCCCGTTTGCTCAGGGACACGACCGGCAGGCGTCCGGTGGTGCTGCACGTCGGCTTCGAGGTGCTGTTTCGGTCGGGTCACATCGCCGGATCACGCCATATCGGCCCCGCGTCGACACCCGAAGGGCTCCTGCGCTTACAGGAGGCACTGCGCGGGATTGCGGATCAGCAGCCGATCGTTCTGTACTGCGGTTGCTGCCCATGGGCCGACTGCCCCAATGTGCGCCCGGCACTGGTCGCCGCGCGTGAGTCAGGCAGCAAAGACGTGCGGCTGCTATACCTCCCGCAAAACCTGAAGCACGACTGGATCGACAAGGGACTGCCGACCAGCAGAGGCGAGCAGTAGCCGAGCGCCATGCTCTGGCCCGCGACCTCATCGTCGAAGTTGTGGGGGGCCGGCTCCGTCGCGGCGGCCGTCGCCATTATCCGGGGCACGGCGGCGTTAGAATCGGCGCCTCGGGAGCAGAAGGGTGAACGTCGGAGCGGAGTCACAGATTGCGGGGATCTGGCGCCGCCTGCGCGAACGCAAAGTAGCGCAGTGGGGCATCGCCTACGTTGCCGGCGCATGGGGATTCCTTCAGGGTCTCGGCTACATCAGCGATACCTTCGGCTGGTCAGGGCATATCCGGCAGATCGTCACCCTGGCGCTGCTCATCGGCCTGCCACTGGTGCTGGTGCTGGCGTGGTATCACGGTGACCGGGGCCAGCAGCGGGTCAGCGGTGCGGAACTGACGATCATCACGCTGCTGTTCCTGCTCGGCGGCGGAATCTTCTGGCAGTACGCGCGTGACAACATATCGGGCACAGCTGCCGACGCCGCCGGCGCGGCGAAACCCACGGCCATGGCCACAGATGCATCCGTCGCCGTGCTGCCCTTCGTGGACATGAGCCAGAGCAAGGACCAGGAATACTTTGCAGATGGACTCGCCGAGGAACTCCTGAACCTACTGGCCCGGGTCCCGGAGCTGCGGGTCATCGGCCGGACTTCGTCGTTCCAGTTCAAGGGCAGGAACGAAGATCTGCGGCAGATTGCCACCAAGCTCGGCGTGGCCAATCTCCTGGAGGGCAGCGTCCGCAGGGCCGGCAACCGCGTACGCATCACGGCGCAGCTGATCAAGGCCGCCGACGGCTCGCACCTCTGGTCCGAGACCTACGAACGAAGTCTCGACGACATTTTTGCCGTCCAGGACGACATCGCCAGTGCCGTGGCGACGGCGATGCAGGTCAGGCTGCTGCCGAAACAGATGGGTGCGCGCGCACCGTATCGCACGGCCAGCACCGAGGCCTACAACCAGTATCTGTTGGGCCGCCAGTTCTTCAATCGCGGCAACATGGAAGACTTTCGCCGGGCGGTGGCCGCCTATCAACACGCGATCGCCCTCGATCCGAATTTTGCCGCGGCCTACGCCGGTCTGGCCGTGTCGGAAAACGAGCTGTCGCGCGATCCCGGGAACTTGCTGGCGGAGCTGCGGGCCGGGCAAGAAAGGGCGCTGGCGGCCGCGGACAGGGCGATTGGAATTGATCCGGCGCTGTCGGAAGCCTACGCAGCCCGCGGCTTCCTGCGATTCACGATCAACTGGGACTGGGCCGGCGCAGAAGCCGACCTGTCGCGTGCGTTCGAGCTGGATCCGGGCTCGTACCGGACGTACACCTGCTACGCCTGTTTTCTCGCCAGCCTGGGGCGCCTAGAAGAGGCGCTCGCGATCAACAAGAAAGGGACCGAGATCGATCCCCTGTCGGCGGACACCTGGTTCCGGCGGAGCATTCAGCTCAATGCCGCGGGTCGGTACGCGGAAGCGCGCCAGGCGGCCGCCCGGGCGCTGGAGATCAGCCCCGAACACGGCATCGCTCGCTTCAACCTCGGCGCCGCCTGGCTGCTCGAGGGAGATGCCAAGGCCGCGCTGGCCGAGTTCCAGAACTCGAGCGGGGCGCGGCGCGAGGCGGGTGTCGCATTGGCGGAGCACGATCTCGGCCGACCCGGCGAGTCGCAGAAGGCACTCGATGAACTGATCCGCGGATACGCGCTGACGAACGCCTACCAGATCGCCGAAGTGCATGCCTGGCGCCAGGAACCGGATGCCGCCTTCGACTGGCTGGAGCGCGCCTACACTCAGCACGACGGCACCCTGGTCCAGATAAAATTCGATCCGCTGCTCGCCCGGATTCGCGACGACGCCCGCTATGCGGCGATGCTGACGAAGATCGGGCTGCCACTGGTCGCGAAAGAGCCCTGATCGGGGCGGCGCGGCGGGCAAAGCAGGTGTCGAGCCAAGTCACCCCGGGTCCCACCGGACTGGACCAGCTTTGCCCTTCGATCGCCGCCACCAGCGGTGCCACCTGGATACCGTGCGGAGTTTTGCGTGAATCAGTCCTTGAAATGACCAGTGTGCCCGTAACGTCGGGGCACAGTCAGGCCGCGTCGGCCCTCGACGCTCACTCGGGCAGCTTCAGCTTCCTCAGAAACGCCTTGTAGCGCGGATCGCCGGCAAGCCCGCGCAGAAATCGGTCGCCCTTGATCTCCGAGACGCCGCCGTCGCGCTGGTCATAGGCGCGCTCGAGCCACTCGAAGGCCAGGTCGGCCTCGCCGCGGAAGGCATGCACTTCGGCGATCTGATAGGCCGAGTCCCCGGCGTACTTGCTCTTCAGGGCCGCTAGGGCCGCGTCGGACTCGCTGCGCCGGCCGAGCGCGTGAAATACGAGCGGCAATCCTGAGAGCCGCCAGGTCTCCTCCGTTTCCTGCTGCATCTCCTGCAGGGCGGCGTCGGTCTTGCCCTGCAGGAGCAGGGCCAGCCCGATCACATAATGCCGGAGGGCCCCGTCGGGATCGAGTTCGAGAGCCTTGCGAAACGCGGCCTCCGCCTCCGTGTCGCGGTTGACTGCCTGCAACGCGCGGCCGAGGTTGTTGTAGGAGTTCGGCCGCAGCGGATCGCGCTCGATGGCCTTGTTCGCCAGGTCGATCGCTTCGTTCGAGCGTCCGAGGGTAAGCGCCTGGTCTGCTGCCGTACCTGAGGGCCTGGGCGTTGCCGGGTTCCAGGGCCAGTGCTCTGCGATAGCTGGCGTCCGCGGCCTCCCAGTCCCAGTCGTAGATGTGCTGAATCCGGCCCATCGCCAGATGCGCGTCAACGAGCTGTGGATCGAGCGCCAGCGCCTTCTCCGCGGCCTCGCGCGCCCGTCGATAACCGTCCGCGGCCGGCACGTAACCGTTGTCGGCCTGCTGTGCGTATGCCCCCGACAGGCCCGCCCAGGCGGGGGCGTAGCCGGGATCGCGCTCCCGCGACCGCCGGAAGTAATCCACCGAACGTTCGAGGTCCTCCCGGCCGCGCCGGTCGAGGAAGAAACGCCCCTGCAAGGCGAGGTTGTAGGCTTCCGGATCCACTGGCCTGGAGCGCGTCACGGACGTCGTGCCGAGCAGGGTCAGCTTCAGCGCCTTGACCACCTCGCCTGCAATGTCGTCCTGCACGACGAAGATGTCGTCGAGCGTGCGGTCATACGTCTCCGACCAGAGGTGGTAGCCGTCCGCCGCCTTGATCAACTGCGCCGTGATGCGGACCTTGTTGCCGGACTTGCGCACGCTGCCCTCCAGGATGTGCGCGACGTTGAGCTTCTGCGCCACTTCCTGGACGTCGATCTTCTCGCCCTTGAACTTGAAGGCCGAGGTGCGCGCGGCAACTCGCAGATCGGGGATCTTCGCCAGCAGGTTGAGCAGCTCCTCCGACAAGCCGTCCGCGAAGTATTCCTGGTCCTTGCCCGCGCTCATGTCCGCGAACGGCAGCACCGCGATGGACTTGGCCGCTGCCTGGACCGATGCCTCCGCAGACGACGCTCCTGACGCTGCATCTGTTGCGGCTGGGATGGGCGCCGTGCGCGGAATGAACCGCTCGACGGCCACCACCACGATCGCTAGCACCGCCAGCGCGCCGATGAGATAGTTAATCTTGCGGCCGGTCTCGTGCGTGATGGACTGGTTGAGATCGACTTCGTGCTGCTTCTTCAGGCCCTCCGGTGTCAGCTCGTAAACCCAGGAGAAGATGAGGACCAGCGGGAAGCCCAGAATCAGCAGCAGGGCGACGAAGCGCATCACCCAACCCGGCAGCCCGAGCGCAGGCACGAGCACGGCCGCCACCTGCAGGATCAGCCATGCCGCGAGGCCGTACAGCACGGCGACGCGCACGACGTTTCGACGCTTCAGCTCCGCAAATACCGACACTCACCAACCCCCAGGTCCCCACGCCAGCAGTGAATACTACGTGACCGTACCTGCGGGATCATCCGAAGGTCCGCTTTTCGAAGCCGCGACCGTCTCCGAGGGGTCGTTTTGAGTCACTCACCGACGGCCGCTTTGGGTTGCGGATTCAACCGATCGACGCAACACATTGGCTAAATCGTTCAGCCGGCGATTCGAAGTTGAGTGTTTCCCTAGGTCGTTCGTTCAGTCGTCGTGCGACCGCATTGAGCCGGTTCTGGTTGATACCCGACAGATCCATCCCTTTCGGGAAGTACTGACGCAGTAAGCCGTTGGTGTTCTCGTTCGATCCACGCTGCCACGGCTGCTGTGGATCGCAGAAGTAGACCCTAACGTCAGTGGCCAGCGAGAAGCGCTTGTGGTCCGCCATCTCCTTGCCACGATCCCAGGTCAGTGACTTGTAGAGTTCGCGGGGCAGCTTATGAGCTTGCTTGATGAGCGCATCGACCACCGTTTCGGTGTCCTTGCCCGTCACGCGCCGACGGCCGAGTTCGGCCAATCAGAGACGTTTCTGGCATCGACATGCCTGCTCGAAAGCAGTCGTTCATAACGGCCCGCGGTATCGATGTGAATCGCGAAGCGTCCAGGAGGGTATCTGGCACATACTAACGCTCCGACTGTTCCGATCAATTTCTCGTTCGGAGACACTATGACTGGCGACAACTTCTTATTTGACCTGGGCGGACGCGTCGCCGTTGTGACAGGTGGCAATGGAGGGATCGGCCGTGCCATTTCACTGGGTCTGGCTCGCGCCGGCGCATCCGTGGCTGTGCTCGCACGCAATGACGAAAAGAATCGCCTTGTGCTTGCTGAACTGCAAAGCATCGGTAGACCCGCACATGTCTCCCGGCTCGATGTTACCGATCGAGCCGCACTAGGGCCTGCCGTAGAGCAGGTAGAACACGTACTTGGCGGTGTCGACATCCTCGTGAACAACGCCGGGGTCGTTGCGCTGACTGGCGGGGTGCTCAATGAAACCGCCGACATCTGGGACAACACAATTGAGACGCATCTGAACGCGAGCTTTCTTCTGTCGCAGTTGGTCGCTAAGTCGATGGTCAAGCGTAAGAGCGGTGGAAAAATCATCAACCTAGGGAGCATGTATTCGATCTTCGGATCGGGCCTCGTGCCTTCGTACAGCGCAGCAAAGGGCGCTATCGTGCAACTCACGAAGTCTTTGGCTATTGAGTTGGCCAGTCACAACATCCAGGTCAACGCAATCGCGCCAGGCTGGATTGAAACGGACATGACGGATGCCGTGCGCAAGTCGCCTATGAATGATGCGATCCTTGCACGGACCCCTGCGGGGCGTTGGGGGAAACCAGAAGAAGTCATTGGTGCTGCGGTTTTCCTCGCCTCTCGCGGTGCCGACTTTATTACCGGCGTGACGCTACCAGTCGACGGCGGTTATTCCGTTTGCTAAAGCCGCTTTGGCTGCCCGAAAGCGGACATTGGCGACCGGCGGCTCTGGGTCGTTCTGAGCCATTCGCGAACGACCGAGTTCGGGCCACAAGGAGACATTTGCTACCCAGATCCAGATTTCCCGGAAGCGGTCGCCCGTGGACCGGCACGCGGGTGAGGCCGGCTAGGACCAGCAACTCGCGCGCGTCCTATTGAACTGTTTGCAGCGCCCACGTCCATGCGGTTATCCGCCACCCGGCTGCAGTCTTATGCAATACGAGCGTGCTCGTCGCAGTCGTACTTACATGCTTACCCTTTTGTGTGAAATCCATCGTGGTCGGAAGCACTGCATATGCGCGGTCGCCAGAAATGATGAGCTGCTGAGGGTTGCCCATCGTGAAGGTAGCGTCGGTTATCCCTTCCTTTTGTAAGTAAGCGTCGTTGTCCTTCTGCCATCTGGAGCAGGCGCCTGGACCGTGCCACTCGAACGGCGGAAAATCGTCGATGACGGCCGCATCGTCGGCGCAAGTAGCTACAGTCCCCCCCTCGCCGGAATCCACTGTTTTAAGACCGCCATGATGTGCCCTTGTCTGAGGCTAGGGCCGACCCGGCAGTCAGCACGCTCACAGCAAGAGCGATCACTACTCTGTTCATTGGTTGTCTCTCCCTCGAAAATTCCCATTACTTCCAGCGCATGGCCGCAAGAGTCTAGCGCTGCTGCCTCTCCTGCGATAATCCATGCGCGACTCGGCCAACATTCCGGAAAGCCGTCATCCAGCGATGACCGCTTCGGGTTGCAGCCGTCCGTCGATTCTCCGCGTCGTCCATGTCGGCATGCTTGCCGGACCAATAGGCAGGTGTCCCCGAGCATTTCTGCCGAGTTCGTTGAGGAACAGCGTGCGTAGTCGGCCTTCAGGTCAGTGTGGACCTGTTTCCCGCGCGCACTTGCGCATAGGCCGCTACACTCCGACGCCATGGGGGCCGTCGATTGACCGACACGCCGGCAGAGCGTGCAGCCGAGAGCACCTGGACGATGTTGCGCCGTCGCAAGGTGGTGCAGTGGGGTGTCGCGTACGCTGCGGGCGCGTGGCTGCTGATGCAGGTCCTCGAGTACTTCAGCGGCACCTATCGACTGGCCGCGTCAGCTCCAGCAGCTCGCAACTCTCGCGCTGCTGATCGGCCTGCCCGTCGTCCTGGTGCTCGCCTGGTACCACGGCGACCGCGGCCAGCAGCGCATCACGACGCCAGAGTTCGCGATCCTTACGCTTCTCTTGCTCCTCGGCGGCGGGGCGTTCTGGTACTACCAGCGCGCCAGCGAAGCCCCGAAGGATGCGGTGTCACCGTCACCGACCGCAGCAGCCACAGCTACCGACCGTCCATCGCCGTGCTTCCATTCGTGAACATGAGCGCCGACAAGGATCAGGAATACTTCGCCGACGGCATTTCTGAGGAGCTGCTCAACCTCTTGGCGCAGGTGCCCGAACTGCGGGTCATCGCCCGCACCTCATCGTTCTCGTTCAAGGGCAAGGACGTGGACATCGCAGAGATCGCACGCAAGCTCAATGTCGCGAATGTGCTCGAAGGCAGCGTGCGCAAATCGGGTGACAGGCTGCGCATCACCGCTCAGCTCGTGCGGGCCTCCGACAGCTCGCACCTGTGGTCGCAGACCTACGACCGGCTGATGACCGACGTGTTCGAGGTGCAGGGCGAGATAGCCGCGGCGGTGGTCGTGCAGCTCAAAATCAAACTGTTCGGTGCTGCGCCTAAGATGCGCGTGACGGATCCACAGACCTACGCGCTGTTCCTGCAGGCTCGCGAGCTGACCCGCCAGTACAATCCTGCGGCGTTGGAGCAGGCCATTGCGCTGCACAAGCAGGCGTTGGCCATCGATCCAGCCTATGCGCCCGCGTGGGGCGGACTGGCGCACGTCTACTTCGAGCAAGTCGATCTCGGCACACTTCCGCCGGACCAGGGATCATTGTTGATCCGTGAGGCTGCCAATACGGCGCTTACGCACGACCCTTCTTACGCGCCGGCCTATGGTCGTCTGGCCTTGCTCGAAGGAGTCCTCGAAAGGGATTACCCGGCGGCGGCGCAACATCTGGAGCAAGGACTGGCCCGGGATCCTTCCAACCTGGACCTTATCTTTGCCGGGGCTGTGATTGCGAGGCGACTCAACCGATTGGATCAGGCCATCGAACTCGGCGAGTACCACGTTACGCGGGACCCCGTGAATGTGGATGCCTACGATTCGCTCGGTCTCGCGTACCGCTACAGCGGTCAATTGGACAAGGCCATTTCCGCATACCGATTGGTGCTCAGCCTGAGCCCGGATGCAGCGTGGGAGCACGCGGCGCTGGGTGTGGTGCTGCTCGACAAGAACGAGGCCCGATCTGCACTCGCGGAATTCCAGAAGGAACCGGTCGAACGGTTCCGGCTCTGGGGCTCCTCGATGGCGCATCACGCCCTGTCACAGAGGCCCGAGTCCGACGCGGCCCTCAGTGAGTTGATCGAGAAATACGCAGCGACATACCCGTACGAAATCGCCAGCGCGCTCGCGTTTCGGGGCGAGGTCGACCGCGCGTTCCTGATGCTGGATCGGGCCGCCCGTCAGGGATCTATCGACCTCGGCGCGCTTCCGATCTACCCGGCATTCAAGAACCTTCACGATGACCCGCGCTGGCTGCCGTTCCTTCGCAAGCTCGGTATGGCCCCCGAGCAACTCGCGGCGATCAAGTTCGACGTGAAGGTGCCGAACTAGTCGGGGTAGCACATGGGTCGTTCGACGTGCGCCCATGACCAACCAGAAGAAGAAGCGAGGGCCACCACCGAAGGGGAGCCGCCCGACACCGCAGCGGACAAGCCCCGCGTTCGCCACGCCGATGGCCGCGCAGGTCGTGAAGAGGCTGCCTGAGGGGCCCCGACTGGATCTACGAGCTGAAGTTCGACGGCTACCGGGCGCTGATCATCAAGGACGAGCAGCGAGTCGAGCTTGGTCAGTCCTCTCCACCGGTCCTCATTCACGGATTGCCGGACGGGACGGTCGCACCCCTCCCATGTATGGACCCGACGACTCACTTGCCGGTCGTGAAGCGGGTCCACGTCCGGTTCAGCAGGCGCGTGAACTCGTCGGTGTCGGAGAGATCCGGGAACAGCTTGGCCCTAACCTCGGGCGGCGGGTACACGCCGGGGTCGTTGCGAACTTCCTCGTTTACGAGCGGGATCGACGCGGCATTGCCAGTGGCGTAGTTGAGGAGGTTCGAATTCGCTGCGGCCACCTCCGGCTTCATCATGAAGTTGATGAAGGCATGGGCGTTGTCCGGGTGCGGCGCGTCGTTCGGAATCGCGTACATGTCGAACCAGATGATCGTGCCTCCTTCGGGACGAAGTACTTGATCACGTTCCCCTGCACCGCTTCCTCGGCGCGGTCGCGCGCCTGCAAAGCCGCTGATATCAGTCGCAGGGTGATCAGCCTCAGTGACTATCGTGGCAGCCTCACTGCCGCGGCTTGTACCAGTTACCCGTCCCTGCCTGACCCGAAATTCGCCACAGACAGGCGACCGCCGGTAAGAGCACGCTGTCGAGTTTCTTTAGCCCAACTGGCCTAGAGCAACCAATGTCCTCTTTAACATATTGATTGTGCGACATGGCATTGAGTATGCATCTGCCTTTGTGTCGACGGGCCAAGGCGAAAACAAGAACACGGGGAGTCAATACGATGTGCCGATACAGCTTCGTTCTCGCCCTTGCGTCTTCGTTCGCGTCACTTCCGGCACACGCCGTAATGCTTGCTTCAGCGGACGGCACTGTAAGCGGAAGCCTCTATGTAACCGGCCTTCCTTCACATCCAGGCTGCACTTCCGGAGCGTCTCCCTATTCAAACGATTTCGCCTCTGGTTCCGGATTTGGAACTGTCAGGATTAGAGCAAGCGCATCGAATGGGTGTATTGCAGATTCGGACGGCGTTTACCGTACTGAGTACGATCTCGATGTTAGCTCCACTGCCGGCTTGTTTACCCTCGACGATGGTATTGTCGTCAAGGACGCGGCAGCGACTGCGTCGTTAAATTTTTGCGGGGGAAACTGCCAAGAGTTTGAAGTCGTCGACCCGATAACAATTACCTGGGGGTTTGATCTTGACTATGCCGTGTCGGCTTTGGCAGAGGCCGTTGCACCGGGTCACGGGACCGGCTTGAGGACCTTTGAGGTGAGTAGCGTCGCGGGCCTGCTTGGCCAAGCGGCTCTGTGCACATACGACTCGCGGCCGTTCGAATGCTCCAACCAAGTATTTCGACTGGACGTTGGGTGCCCAAGTGGTGATCCAGATGGCTGCGATGAAGCTTTGACGGGGAACTCTGCGCAGGCATTTCAATTTGTCATTGACGAACCTGGCATCTATTGGCTCACCACAGGTGTTTCCGTGTTCGCAAGCACGCGCATCTTTGCAGCCACCTTTGTCCCCGAGCCGGATACTGGCTCGCTCATGGGGCTCGCGGGAATTGCCCTTCTGCTAACTGGCCGACTTCGCTCCAGCGTGCGTCGCCGCTAACCGTCAAATGGAGCAGCCGAGCTGCCCAGCGAGTTGCGGAATGGGCGCGTCGGCGTATGTAGCGGTCAAGGATTTTCTGGACAGTGGATTGATGGTCACTCGATTCGTCACGCCGCGAGTTTCTCGGCGGTGCTCTCGTAGAACGCTCGGCGTGCTTCGCAGGGGGCTTTTGAAGCCGTGGCGCTCGATCAGCCACTCGCGGTTGTAGAGCTCGGCCCAGGCGATGACCGCGAGGCGCAGCTCCTCGACGGTGGCGAAGGTCTTCACCCACAACAGTTGCTCCTTGAGCGTGCGGATCACCCGCTCGGCGCAGCCGTTGCCTTCGCGGCGCACGGACGAACGATGGGCTCGATTCGATGCCGAGGAACGTGAGCTCGTTCTGGAACGCGTCGCTCAGATACTGACTGCCGTGATCGTGACGCACGGTGAGCCCGCGGGCGACATCCGCTGCGATAGACCCCGAAGCAGCGGCGGATGCCCTGGCGCAGCGGTTCGAGTGCCTCGTAGCGCGTGGCGCGCTTGGCGGCATGCACGCCGACGAGTTCCGCGGTCGCGTGATCGATTGCAATGAACACGGCGACCTGGCCGTCCTCGAGGGTCACGGTGGTCGTCAGATCCGTGCCCCACAGCGTTCGGGCGCGGAGGGGATGATCGTGCCATCGTGTGCTCTCGGCCCGCGCGGTCCGCCGACGCGGCTCGGCGCCAGCAACCCGGCGGCGCGCATCAGCCGCAACACGCGGGCCTTACTGGTGCGAAGACCGCGGTAGCGCAGCTTCGCCCACACCTTGCGATAGCCCTCGCCGACGAACGGAGAGGCGCCGAGCACGGCACGGATCTCCTCGGTGAGGCGCGGTCGCTGTACAGCGTCTTCGGGCCACGCCGCACCGGCATCGCCACCACCGTCGCCGCGCGACTCGCATATACGCTCGAGCGCGCCACGCCCGCAAGCTCGCAAACTCGAACCAGCGGCACGATCCGCTGCAGGGAAACCGACGCCTCGTGCTTCACGACGTCGACTTCCCGGACGCTAAAGGGCCGGCTTTCCTCTCGTAACCGCGGATGATCTCGCGCGTAATCGCCAGGTCGAGCGCGTTCTCACCCAGCGCCTTCTTCAGCGCCGCGATCTGCTCGTCCCGGCCGTCGACCTCGCGGCTCTTCAGCCCCGCCAGACCATTCGCCAGGAACACCTCGCGCCACTCCGACAACGTCGCCGCCGTGACCTTCAGTTGGCGTGACAGCGTGTCGAGATCCTCGCCCTTGAACAGTCGCAGCACCGCATCGGCTTTGCGCTTCGCCGACCAGCGGCCAGTACCGCCGGTCTCGCGCGCTCTTCGATTCGATTTCGTCATTGGAACTCTCCTCCGGACAGCCATCCTGCCCCAGTCAGGTGTCCATAGAAATCCTAGGCCGCGCCAGCGTAAGCCAGTCCTGGCGCCCGCGTCTACCACACGTTTGCCCTGGCGTCGAAGTCAGGTCGCTGCGGCCGGCACGACGCAAAAGCGCTGACCGGTCGGAGCCTCCATCACCCACCAGTTCTTGACCTGCGCCACGCGTTTGGCGCTCAGCGCTTCCAGACGGCAAACCTCTGCTTCGATGTTGTCTGCTCTCGATGTCCAGGTGTACCCGGCTGGCGTGACTCACCGACTGCACGAGCACTTTGACTTCCTCCGGCCGGACCTCGAGTTCTCGATAGTTCGAATCACGCGGCGTACGGCAGGGGGCGGGACTGCAAGCCCAAGGCTGCTGCCCAGAAGCGTGTCGCTTCGTCCAGATGCTGCGTCTGGCAATCTATGACGACGGTGGATAGTCAACTCTTGTGCATTTGCGTGCTCCAAGCGCGAAGCGAACGCCTGATCGACTTTCGGACCAAAAGAGTCGGGGTAACGATTCTTTCGCGCTACCGGCGACAGGCGCGGGCTCGACGTAGGACCCGCCGGAAAATGCACGCACTTCAACGGATCCCCTTTCAGACAGCAGGGTACTTCCGCGGCGACGCGCGGCGTTCCCACCTGGAGGCTCGTTGGTGAGCGGTCGCGCGAGCGCCCAATGAACTCACTTCCCTCGCGCCGCAGGGGACGCGCGGCGGCGCGCCCATGAGGGCCGCGCCATGCCCGCCCCGCGAGTTCGCCCCACGCGTCCACTCCGGAGGCGACGGTGCCGCAGCGGGAGTGACGCGGCGACGCGCTGCCGTCGCGCGAGACGACCCGGCGCAGACGCATCGACCAAATTTCGGGAGTCCGATGGTCGGCCGGTTTTCCGCCCCCGCGCGCCC
>CAWIDH010000018.1:0-64813 GCA_963834855.1 uncultured Gammaproteobacteria bacterium
CGACGGCGAAGCGCGAACGATTCCCACACCGCCACGATCAGCAGCACACCGGTGGCGGCGGTAGCGATCTGCAGGGCGGAGGGATGGCTCGCGTGCGCCCACCAGGGGAGCACCGCAAGCAGCGCGAGTCCCACGAGATGCGACAGCGGCGGTGCCCGACGATTGTTGGTCACCCACTTGAACAGCGCCGCTCCAGCCAGGAAGCAGGCGGGCCCACCGAGCAGTACGGCGACCCCGGCAGTCGTTACGTGGCCGGGGTGCAGAAGCGTGATCTCGTCCCCGACCGCGCAGACGATGATGCCGGCGATGATCGGCAGGTGCAGGTAGGTGTAGCCCAGGCGTGCCAGGCGTCCGGGGTCCTGTGAGTGCGTGATGCGGTGGTGGCCGCGCTCCGCGCCGGTGTCGAAGTAGATCCACCACAGCAGGATGCTGCCGAGCACGGCTACGAGGAACGCGGCGCCCGCCTCGTGCGTCCACGGCAGGTCGGCGAAGGTGGCCCCGGTGACGAGCAGCGATTCGCCGAGCGCGATGATGACGAAAAGCCCGCAGCGCTCCGCCATGTGCCCGCCGTGGATGTTCCAGTCCGCGGTGCTCGAGCGCCCGAGTCCGGGCACGTAGAAATAGAGCCAGGGTCCGGCAATCTCGATCGCGAGTGCGGCGATCCACCAGGCGTACCGTGTCCACCCGACCGCGAACGCGCCCGCCAGCCAGCACGCGCCCGACACCGAGAGCCAGGCGAGGATCCGCTGGAAGTTGCGCATGAGCGTGCCGGGCCCGCTCGCGCACCGCCCACAGGAAAAAGAGCGTGCGCCCGACCTGCATGAAGGCGTACGCGCCCGCGAAGTAGAAGCCGCGTGCGCCGAAGGCCTGCGGGATCGACACCGACATCACGAGGCCCGCGATCATCAGCACGAAGAGGCACAGCCGGACGGGGATGCGCTCCGGGTCGAGCCAGTTCGTCACCCAGCAGGTGTAGATCCAGACCCACCAGACCGCGAGCAGCAGCAGCGCCGACCTGCAGCGCGCCAATGGCCGTCAGGTCCGCGATCAGGGCATGCGACAGCTGTGTGACGGCGAACACGAACACGAGGTCGAAGAAGAGCTCGACCATGCCGACCCGCCCGGCGTCGGCCTGGTCGCGTCGTCGCAGCAATGGGGACATTCTCTATGTCTCGATTTCGGTGGGCACCGTCTGGATGCTAACCCGCTCGGCTAGTCCAAAGCGGGGATGCCGGGCCCGACGGCCGGCCTTAGCCTCGGCCGACCTTTGCGCGACGGGGGATCGCATGCAGCGTTTCACAGGCAGGACCGCGCTCGTCACGGGTGCGGCCTCGGGTATCGGGCGCGCCACGGCGCATCGCCTCGCCCGGGAGGGCGCGCGGCTGGTCCTGGCGGACTTCGACCGGGACGGTGCCCGTCGAGTCGCTGCCGAGATCGCCGAAGCGGGCGCGGCGTCGATGACGGTCGTTCAATTCGATGCCGCGGACCCGGCGTCCTGCACGGCAATGGTCGACGCCGCGCTCGCGTCGCTTGGCGACCTCGACATACTCTGCAACATCGCCGGCATCTGGGACTGGGGCCACTTCGCCGATTTCCCGGCGGAGGCGTGGGAACGCGTGCTGCGCATCGACCTGTCGAGCGTCTTCTACATCACCCAACGCGCCCTTCCGTCGCTGCTGCGCCGAAAGGGCACGGTCGTGAACATGGCGTCGGCGGCGGCGCTGACGGGGCTTGCCTACAATGCAGCCTATTGCGCGGCCAAGGCCGGGCTGGTCGCCATGACGAAGTCGATCGCCGTCGAGTACGCCGCGCAGGGTCTGCGGGTGAATGCGATCTGCCCCGGCGGCGTCGCGACTGCCATCACGGCGAAGGCACGCGCCGTGCCCGACGCGGACCCGAAGCTGCTCGTCGAACGGCATTTCCCCAAGACCGGAAAGTTCTGCGAGCCCGAGGAGATCGCGGCGGCCGTCGCCTATCTCGCCTCCGACGAGGCCTGCAACATCACCGGCATCACGCTCACGATCGACGGCGGTCAGCTGGCAGGCTGACCAGCCATGAACGTTCGCGTGGCTCCGGCCAACCCAGCTGACCGCGCCTCGAGCGTGCCGCCGCTGCTGCTCGGGTTGATGCTCTGCGGCTCGCCGCTGATGGCCCTGATCTTCACCGTACTCGGGCCCCGTGCTGCCCGCGGTCGCCGGTCACTTCGGCGGCGAACGACTGACCGCGCAGATGATCATGACGATGCCATCGCTCGGCATCATGATCGGAGGCCCCATCGGTGGGTGGCTCGTCGAGCGCCACGGAGTGCGCCGGATCATCCTGTGGATGCTTGTCGTGTACGCCTTGAGCGGCTGCGCCGGGTTCGTGCTCGATGATCGCTGGACGATGATGGCCTCGCGATTTGTGCTCGGCGCGGCCTCGGCCGGCGTGATCGCCTGCACCATGAGCCTGATCGCCGAGCACTTTGCTCCCGAGGCCCGCGGACGCATCCTCGGCTACCAGGGCGCGATCGCCGCGGTGGTCGGCTTTGGTGGCGTGATGGCCGGAGGCGCCCTCGGGGAGGCCAGCGGCTGGCGGGCCCCGTTCCTGCTGTACGGCGCGGCCGTCGCGGTGATGGCGGTTGCGCTGGCCGCGGTGCCCACCGGGTCGCGCGAACGCGCGGCATCGGTCTCCGGTGGCGTCGGGCAACTGCTGCGCCTGTGGCCGACATTCCTCCTGCTCGTCTTCTTCTATGGCGCGGCATTCACGAACAACGTCCAGGTGCCCTTCAAGCTGGCGGAAAGAGGGATCACGAGCCCCGACGTCCTCGCCTGGGTCATGTCGCCGGCGTCGCTCACGACGGCCATCGGTTCGGCGAGCTACGGCTGGTTGCGCGGAACGATCGGCGAGCGGGGCGTGTTCGTCGCGTTTCCGCTGCTGATGGCGACCGGATTCGCGATCGTGGGTCTTGCGGAATCGCCCTGGCCGACCGGCATCGGTTGCGCCATCGCCGGCTTCGGCGGTGGTCTGGTCGGGCCGCACCTGATCAGCCGGCTGCTCGGGCAGGCGGTACCCGAAGTCAGGGGCCGCGCTGTCGGTCTCGCGTACACGGCGATCTTTGCCGGCGACTTCCTCAACCCGATCGCATTTGCGCCGATCGCCGCGCGCGTCGGCATCGACGGCGCCTTCCTGGTCGTGGCCGCGGCACTCATCGTCGGCTTCATCGGGGTCCGGCTCATCGAGCCCCGGGTCGCGTCGACGTGAGGTCTGCGGCGCGCACGATCCTGCTGCTGATGCTCGCGACGGCGCAGTCCGCGCTGTCGGCCGAGGCACTGCCGTCGATCGACGCGTCAGGCGTGGTCAATCTGCCGCCTCGTACCGTGCCCTGGCCGAAGGGCGCGAGCGAACAGGCGCGAACGGCGTATGTCGCCAGCATGCGCAATCGGCTGGCGCAGGTGGCGCAGTCGCGGCAGGCGGGCGACGTGGCGTTCGAGAAGCTGCTGCCGGCAGCGATCGCCTACACGCAGGAACAGGTGCGGCGCCAGAACGCGCGCATCCTGGCGATGTACCCGGTGGATGCGAAGCCGGGCGAGATCGCGGGTGTTCGTGTCCAGATCGTCACGCCGAGGAACCTGCCCGCTGCGAACCGCTCACGCGTGTTGATCAATCTGCACGGCGGCGCGTTTCTCTTCTATGCCGGCTCGATCTACGAGGCGGTACCGGTTGCGCATTTCGCGCAGATGACCGTCATTGCCGTGGACTACCGGATGCCACCGGCACATCCCTTTCCGGCCGCGCTCGACGACGCGACCGCGGTCTACCGGGCGCTCCTGGAGCGGCACGAGCCCGGCGACATCGGCATCTACGGTACGTCGGCCGGCGCGGCCTTGTCGGCCTCAACCGCGCTCAACATCCGTGCGCTCGGGTTGCCACCTCCGGGTGCCGTCGGTCTCGTGTCCTACGGCTGGGGCGATACGCTCGAGACGCTCGAAGGCCTCGATCCCAATCTCTCCCGCTTCGGGCAGCCGCCGCCGCCGTGGCTCGCGTTGTATGCGGGAAAGCACGACCCGGAGGATCCGCTCATCACCCCGGCGAACGGCGACTTCACGCGCGGGTTTCCACCGGCGCTGCTCATGAGCGGCACGCGCGACCTCTTCCTGAGCGGCACGGTCGATCCTGCACCGGAAGCTTCGAGATGCCGGGCTCGAGGCCGAGCTCGAGGTCTTCGAAGGCATGTGGCACGGCTTCAATGCCGACATGAATACCGAGATCGATTTTCCGGAGGCGGCGCAGGCCTCCCGGGTGATCGCTGACTTCTTCCGGCGGCGCCTCGGTGCGGCGCCCTCCGGCCGCTGACGCGATTCAGCGAGCGCCGCCCTCTCCCGGGCCGAACGCGTAGCGGCCGTGGGCGCTCAGGTCGCCGAACTGGTCGTTGCGGATGCGTCGCTCGATGAAGCGCCATGCGCCGTCGACCTTCTGCAGGCGGTCCGCATAGTCACCCCCGATGATCGGTTGCAGCGGAAACGTCTCGGTCTGCTGGAACACCATCACGCAGCTCGTCGAGCGCGCGAATCCCGGTCCGTCGGGCTCGATGATCACGTTGGCCATCACGTGGCGCGTCCGCGGCGTGCCGTCGGGATAGATGCGGAGAAAATCCCGGTAGGCGCGGGCGACCGCAGATGCATCCTCGCGGATCGGCGGCTGGTTCTGAAAATGAACGGTGGCATGCGCGAAAAGCGCCGCCATCGCGTCGATCTCGCCACGGTCGAGATGCTGTGCATAGCTCATCAGCAGCTTCTGGATGGCGAAATAGTCATCCGCGTCCACGAACCTCCGCGTTGCGCCGACGAGTTCGGCGGCGACGCCCGCGCAAGCGTGCTAGGTCGGCCTCCAGCGGCGCTTGAGCTCGACCAGGAAGCGCACCGCCTGGCCGCCGTCCAGCGCCCGATGATCGAACGTCAACGACAGGTTGATCAATGGCCGGACTTCGACGCGATGTCGCCGGCGCCGTCATCCACAGCGATCGGCGCGTGGCGCATTCCGGCCACGCCGAGCAGTGCGACCTGGGGCGGATTCAGGATCGCCTCGGCGCGCAAGACCGGGCCCAGCGAGCCGGGGTTCGAGATCGTGAACGTGCCGCCTTCCAGCTCATCGGAGGCGAGCGCGCCGCGGCGCGCACGTTCGGCGAGGTCCCGTATGGCGGCGTCGATGCCGCCGACGTCGAGCCGGGCCGCGTCGCGGATGACCGGAACCACGAGCCCATCCTCGGTATCCACGGCGATGCCGAGATTGACGACCTGCCAGAGGAGCATGGCCTCGTCGGTGAAAGTGGCATTGAGCGCGGGATGCGACCCGAGCGCGGCGCAGGTCGCGCTCGCGATGTAGGAGAGCACGGATAGCTTTGTGGTCGCGCGGCTCACGGGCGGCGAGGACGCTCGCTCAGGTCCACCTGGACGTCGGCGGTGACGTGCGGCGCCGTGCGTGCCGATTCGGCCAGTCGTCGCGCGATGGTGCGGCGCCGCAGGCTGTTCGCCATGTGCACGACCGGAACGCGCTCGTATCCGGGCGGAATCGCCGCAGAACTCGCGGGCTCGGCGGCACCGCCGCGCGCATGCGCGGCCGCGAGCACATCGTCCGCCGTCGGGCGACCGTCCGGCCCGGTGCCGCGCACCTGAGCAAGATCGACTCCGTGCTCCTGTGCAAGTCGGCGAACGCGCGGCGAGGCCTGTGTCGACGATGCAGACCCGTCCGCCGGGACGGGTCGGCTGGCTGCGGTGCTGGCGGGGCCGACGCCGGATGATTCCAGCGGTCGGGACGCGAAGTGCGGCCAGGGCGCTCGATACCTCGTCCGCGCTGGCCGAGGAATCGGCGACCAGGCCGAGGAGCGCGCC
Source organism: uncultured Gammaproteobacteria bacterium (assembly GCA_963834855.1). GTDB lineage: Bacteria > Pseudomonadota > Gammaproteobacteria > Steroidobacterales > Steroidobacteraceae > DATJKD01. Next base: position 5,871 of record CAWIDH010000018.1, read on the forward strand.
CACCTTCAGCTCGTCGCCGTCGCTCGCGATCTGCTTGACGAGGCGGCCGCTCCGGTCCGCCTGCACTTCGGTGACGGTCTTGTCCGTCTCGATCTCGCAGACGACCGCGCCCTCGACGATCGATGCGCCCTCGGCCACCTTCCAGGCGACCAGGCGGGCATTCTCGACCGACCCCATGTACGGAATCCGCAGCTCGTGGAGTAGCGGTCATGGTGGGCTCAGGTGCCGACGAGCCGCCGCGCCGTCGCGGCGATCTCGTCCACGGAGGGCAGGCAGAGCGCCTCGAGTGTCGCCTGCTGCGGCAGCGGCACGTCCTTCGCGGCGACGCGCATCACCGGCGCCTCGAGATCGAAGAACGCCTCTTCCTGGATGCGCGCTGCGATCTCGGCGCCCGGTCCGGCGGTGCGCGCGGCTTCGTGCACGACCATCGCGCGGTGATTGCGGCGCACGGAGGCGAGCACGGTCGGCCAGTCGAGCGGCACGAGGCTGCGCAGATCGATCACCTCGAGCTCGATGCCTTGCGGCGCCAGCCGCTCGGCGGCCTCGAGCGAGCGCCGCACCATCGAGCCGTAGGTGATCACCGTGGCGGAACGACCCGGACGGCGCACGACCGCCGAGCCCAACGGGATCGTGAACGACGGATCGAGCGGGACTTCTCCCTTGACCCAGCCGAGGCTCTGCACACTGTGAAACAGCACCGGGTTCGGCTCGCGCAGTGCGCTCTTCATCAACCCCTTGGCGTCGGCCGGCGTCGAGGGCACGACGACCTTGAGACCCGGGAAATGCATCCCGAGCACCTCGGTGCAACTGGAGTGCTCGGGGCCGGCGCCGCCCATGGCGCCGATCGGGAAGATCACGACCGCGGTCATCGGGAAGTCGAGACCGTGCATGTAGCGCCACTTGGCGAGCTTGTGGAAGATCTCGTCGCCCGCGATCAGCGCGAAGTCGCCGAAGCCCATGTTGACCACCGGCTTCAAGCCGGCGATGGCCGCGCCGGCGGCAAAACCCGCCTCGAAGGCCTCGCTGATGTTGGTGTCGAGCACGCGTTCGCGCCCGAACTCGTTCACCAGGCCCTTCTCGGCGCCGAACCAGCCGCCCGTCGCGACACCCTGTCCGAGGACGAACACCCGCTCGTCGATGCGCATCTCCTCGACGAGCGCGAGTCCCATCGCCGCGTTGTAGCCGAGCGTCGTCGTCTCAGCCGCCATGGTAGAGATCCCGGTAGATCACGTCCGGCTCGGGCTCGGGCGCGGCGAGCGCCGCGGCATACGCGGATTGCGCCTCCTGCTCGGCCGCGGCCGCGATGCGCTCGGCCGTCGCGGCGGGCAATCGCGCGGCAAGCAGCTCGACCGGGTCGCGATAGCTCGCCACGTCGTCGGCGGGGCGGTAATTCTGCGGATCGCCCGCGTAGTGGCCGCGACGGCGCACGACCTTCGCCTCGATCAGCGTCGGGCCCGCGCCGTCTCGCGCGCGCTCGATCGCCTGGAGCGTCGCTTCGTACACGGCGACCGCGTCCTGGCCGTCGACGATCACGCCGGGGATGTGATACCCGGCGGCGTAGTCTGCGATGTTCTCCGTGGGGCTCACGTCACGCAGGCGCGTGCCCACGAGCCACGCGTTGTTCTCGCAGAAATAGATCAGCGGCAGCTTCCACGCCGCCGCGTGCACCATCGTCTCGTGGAAAGTGCCGCGCGCCGTCGTGCCGTCGCCGAAGTTCGCGAGCGCGACCTGTCCCTGGCCGCGCCGCTTCGCGGCGAAGGCGGCGCCGGCAGCGAGGGGGAACACGCTGCCGAGCGTCGCGCCTTCGCCCATGACACCGATCGAAGGGTCGGCCCAGTGCGGCACGCCGCCGCCCTTGCCGCGGGTGGCGCCGGTCGCCTTGCCGAGCAGGTCGCCGAAGATGGGTCCCGGCCGCCATGCCCTTGCCGAGGGCCCAGGCCGAGCCTCGCCCCTGGTAGAAGAGATAGTCGTCGGTGCGCATGGCCGCGGTCGCACCGATCGGCGCAGCTTCCTGGCCTTCGCCGGGGTGCCACCAGCCGGAAAACGGCCGTTCGCGGGTGTGGCGCTCCATGATGCGCTCGATCTGCCGCGCGACGACCATGCGCGAATACATGCGCTCGAGACGGGCAGTATCGGCCGGTTGGGTCATGGCTCCCCCGCTAAGCTGAGCGGCGATCTTGTTCCGCAAGATGACCCATCACATCGTCCAAGTCGACTAACGGGCGTCGATCGATTCACGTGCGATGGCGCTGCGGCTCTCGTCTAGCTCAAATGGACGATGATCCGTCGGGGTCATCTGGATAGAAAGGCCTCCGAGCCGCACGTCGCGGTGGCGATGGCTGCATGTCGCAGCTCATACCAGGGGGACCGATGGTCAGAAACTACGCATTGTGGGTAGCAGTGGCGGGCATCCTCGGCCTCCCAGGGCGCACGCACCGCTCAGGCCCAGCAGCCCGAGGCCGCTCCCGATGTCGCTGTCAGCACGGGCATCGAGGAAGTCGTCGTCATGGCGCGGCGCCGCGAGGAGAACCTGCAGCAGGTTCCCACGGCCGTCACCGCGATCGGAGAGCGGGATCTCGCCGATCTCCACATCAACAACTTCGGTGCCGTGGGTGTCACGGTTCCGAACCTGAACGTCCAGACGCAGTTCGGCAGCGGCTCCATCGCCCAGTACGCGCTGCGCGGCCAGGACAGCGGGACCTTGAGCTTCGAGGCCGACTCCCGCATCGGCCTGTACCTCGACGGCGTCTACCTCGCCCGCCCGTCCGCCGCCGTCTTCGACCTTGCGGATGTGTGTCGGCTCGAAGTGCTGCGCGGTCCGCAGGGCACGCTGTTCGGGCGCAACGCGACCGGCGGCGCGATCAACTTCATCACCTGCGATCCTGCCGAGGAATTCGAGGCCGACGTCGAAGTCGGGCTCTCGAACTACGAGGGGCGCCGCGTGCGGGCTACGGTCGACACCGGGCGTTTCGGTGGATTCTCAGGGCGATTCACCTACCTTCACAACGAGCACGACGGCTATGTCGACAATACTTCGGCCGGCACCGTGACGCGGCTCGCGGCGCCGTTCGGCACGGTCACGGCCGCGGAGACCGCCGGCCTCGAGGACCAGGATGCCTTCGCCGTTGCGCTCCGCTACGAGAACGATTCGACGCTGCAGGTCGACTACCGCTTCGACTACGCCGACAAGAAGAACTCGCAGCTCGGCGTGCAACTGCTGGGTGAATACGGGTTCTTCAATCCCACGTTCACCCTCGGGCCGACCGGTGGATCGCCGCCGCCTGAAACCGTGAGCACGGAGCGCCTCGACCGCCTGCCGCTCGACTTCCTGGGAGAGGGCACGCTCGAGGTCACGGGGCACGCACTGACGGTCGCGTGGGACGTGACCGACTCGCTCACCGTCAAGAACATCGCGAGTTATCGCGAGACCGAGGAGAACACGAGCGGCAACGACATCGACGGCAGCTCGCTCACGGATACCGGAATCCTGAGCGTGCTGCTGGGCATTCCCGGGCCTGTCTTTACGCTGGGTGGTTCCGGCGATCCCTTCGCGTGGATCTCTTCGACGAATCTCCGCGAGCAGGACCAGTTCTCCAACGAGCTCCAGCTCATCGGAACCGGAGACCGGCTGAACTGGATCGTCGGCGCGTTCTACTTCGAGGAGGACGGCGACTTCGACGGGCCGGTGTTCCTGTTCGTCCCCTTCGACCCGGACTCCGTCTACGTGCCGGGGACGACCAATGCCAGCATCCTGGGCCAGCCCGACTACGCGGCGGGATCGCGTGGCTCGGCGTCGAATGAATCGAAGGCGCTCTACGGCCACCTGGACTACAGATTGACCGACGCGCTGACTCTCGGCGCCGGCGCGCGCTACACCGAGGATGATCGCGAAGAATTCATCTCGACCGCCGCCGCGATCGTCAACCAGACGTTCGAGGCAGACTTCGACTACACCGACTGGGACGCGTCGGTCGGCTACGCGCTCAGTGACAGCGTGAACCTGTATGCAAAGGCCAGCACGGCGCACCTTTCAGGGGGCATCCTCGGCGGGCAGGCCTTCGAGCCCGAGGAGAACCTCTCCTACGAGATCGGGCTGAAGTCCGACCTGCTCGACGACCGGCTGCGGCTGAACGTCGCCGTATTCCGATCCGAAGTGACGGATCGGCAGGTACTGACGTTCACGCCGCAGACCGGCACGCTCATCGTCAACATCGGGGAGTCCGACCAGACCGGCTTCGAGCTCGAGATGACGGCGATGCCGGTCGACGGACTCACCCTGACGGCCAACTACGGGTACCTCGACTTCGAGGACGACACGAACGTGCGGCCGCTGGCGCCGGAGGCCAACGCCTACGTCGCCGCGCAGTACGACGTGCCGGCCTTCGGCAACGGCAGCCAGGTCAGCCTTCGGGTCGATGCAGCCTGGAAGGACGACGCATTCATGGCCTGTCCAGTGGGCTCGACGTTTACCCCGACGGGATGCACCAATCTCGCGGCCGCGGACCTCGAGCTGGACGAAGCGACCAAGATGGGCGCGCGGACCGACCTCGGCGCACGCATCTCGCTCGGCGAAATCCCGCTCGGTGACTTCCGGGGCCGGATTTCGCTTTGGGGCCGCAACCTGCTGGACGAGGACGAGATCGAGTTCTCCCGCGACCTGTCGAACGGCACGGTCGTGGGTTCGTTCCAGGTTCCGCGGACGTACGGGGTCGACTTTCGAATGGACTTCTGAGGCTGCGAATGCTGGCATGATTGGTCTTTGACCACGGCGGATCGCTCACATGACCGATAAGACGACAGAGGGCCTCGCGCGACGCCTGCAACGGCTCGAGGACATCGAGGCGATCCGCCGTCTCAAGGCGCGGTACCTCAACGCCTGCGATTCGCAGGATCCGGAGGGCGCGAGCCGTTGCTTCGCGGACGGGAAGATCCTGATCGATATGGGACACGTCGGCCGCTTCGAGCATCGCGACCAGTTCGCCGCGCTCTACCGGGCCGCGGGCTGCCACCCCCACGTGCTCGACATGCACCATGGCACGAACTCCGAGATCGAGATCATCGACGACACGCATGCCCGCGCGCTCTGGGCGCTCGAGTACCGCAACATCAATACGCAGGATCGGACCGTGACCTTCCTGAGCTCGGTGTATCACGACGAGTACATGAAGGTCGGCGGCGAGTGGAAGATCTCGAGCTGCCGCACCGAGTTCAAGACCGCGCTGCATTGCAGCTACGCGTCGGGGACGCTCGAGGCCCTCCTCGCAGCGAAATCGGTCGCCGGTGCCGTCGAATACCCGAGGGAAACGGCCTAGCCGGCGGCGGGTCGCGTCGCAGGACGATGAGCGCAATACGCTTCGATTTCCGCGGCGCACGAGTGATCGTCACCGGCGGTACGAGCGGCATCGGCGCCGCGACCGCCCGTGCGTTCGTGGACGCGGGCGCGGACGTCACAATCACCGGCACCCGCGGCCGCAGCGAAGACTACGAGGACGTCCCTGCAGGCTGCCGATACGCACCGCTGCAGCTGGCGGACCCTGCGAGCATCGAGCAGTTCGTCGGCAATGTCGGGACGCTCGACGTGCTGGTAAACAACGCCGGCCACATCATGCCCGAGGCGTCGTTCCTCGACTGCCTGCGTGTCAATCTCGACGCCGTGCACCGGTTGTCGATGGCAGTTCACGCTCGCCTGGCGGCGAGCCGGCTCGAGGCCGGCGCGAGCGTGGTCAATCTCGCTTCGATGATGTCCTTCTTCGGCAGTCCGTGGCTGCCCGGCTATGGTGCGGCCAAGGCGGGCATCGTGCAGCTCACCAAGACGCTGGCCTCGGGCTGGGCGAAGGAGGGCATCCGCGTCAACGCCGTGGCCGCGGGATCGGTCCCGACGCGGATGACGTCGAAGTATGCCGAGGATCCGGAGGTCGCCGCCATGGTGAATGCCAAGACGCCGATGGGCCGCTGGGCGCGTCCCGAGGAGATCGCTGCGCCCATCCTGTTCCTCTGTTCTCCGGCCGCGAGCTTCGTCACGGGCCATACGCTCGTCGTCGACGGCGGCTATTCGATCATCGACTGAGGCGGTCGTAACACCCGCCCGACAAGGAGCCTGCCGATGCCGTATCCCCGCGAGGAAGTCGAAGCCGCGATCCGCGGCCTGGCCGAGGCCTTCAAGGAAGCGGAGCGCCGCGGCTCCTGGTCCTGGCTGGCGGACGAGTTCTATCACGAGAACTGCGTCTACACCTGCCCCTACGGCGGGGCGATGCTGGTCGTCGCGAACGGGCGCGAGGAAATCCGCCGCACGCACTACGGTCGCGACATGGAAGTCGGCGCCGCCTGGAAGGGCTGGAGCTTCCCGATCCTCGACTGGGGCGTGAACGGCGACCAGATCATCAGCCACTGGGTGAATCGCGGACCGGGTCGCCGTCCGGACGGCAGCTACTACGAGACCCACGGCGTGTCGTTCATCACCTACGGCGGCCAGGGCAAGTTCTCCTCGCAATACGATCTCTTCGACCTCGGCCACCAGATGCGGCTCTGCGACGAGCTCGAGGCCGTGGGTCTCCTCGATCCGAAGCTCAAGTCGGACTGGGTCGTGCCGATGAAGCGGCGACTGATCGGCATGCTGCAACAGGGACTGCCGGCATGAGCGAACAGCTCTTTCCCGCGGGCGCCGTGCTCGTCATCGGCGGCAGTGGCGGCGTGGGCCAGGCCGTCTGCCTGGAATTCGCGCGCGCCGGCACGGACGTCGCGCTCACCTATCACTCCAAGCGCGAAAACGCAGACAAGGTCGCTGAGAAGATCCGCGCGCTCGGTCGCAAGGTGAGCGTCCACCAGCTCACCGTCGGCGACGCCGCGCGGGTCGATGAGGTCGTCGAGGCCGCTGCGAAGGAGCACGGGCGCCTGCACACCATCGTCGTCGGCGCCGGAACGCTCGCCGAGCAGGTGCTGATCTCCGAGATGACCCGCAAGCAATGGCAGACGGTCATCGACCAGGACCTGAACGGCTTCTTCAACGTCGTGCAGGCGACGCTCCCGCGGCTTCGGGCCTGGGGCGGCGGCTCGTATGTGCATCTCGGGTCCGCGGGTCATCTGCAGTGGCCGCCACGGGACGTGATGTCGGTGGCGCCCAAGGCCGCCATCGAGGCGTTGATCACCGGGATCGCGAAGGAAGAGGGCCGCCACAACATCCGCGCGAACACGGTGCTGCTCGGCGTGATCGAGGCCGGCATGTTCCTCGAGCTGACGCGGCAGGGCGTGTTCGACCAGAAGTGGGTCGACGAGGTGCAGAAGAACCTGGCGCTCAAGCGCTGGGGGAAGCCGGAGGAAATCGGCTACGCCGCGGTGTTTCTCGCCTCGAGTCGTGCGGCGTACGTGACGGGGCTGCGCATTCCCGTGGCCGGCGGGTTCGGGCTGTGAGCCGTCTGCTCGAGGACAAGGTCGTGCTGGTGTCCGGGATCGGCCCCGGCCTCGGCATCCACCTGGCCACGCTCGCGGCGGCGGAGGGCGCGAAGCTGGTCGTTTCCGCACGGACCGCCGACAAGCTCGACGGTGCGGAACGCGACGTCGCCGCGCTCGGTCTCGGTACCGAGGTGCTCAAGGTGCCGACGGACATCTCGCGCCGCTCGGACTGCCGGCAGCTCACCGATGCGGCCATCGAGCGGTTCGGCCGCATCGATGTCCTGATCAACAGCGCCTACATCGCGGGCACTTTCCGCCCGGTCGAGAGCGCGGACCTCGACGACTGGCGGAAGGTATTCGACGTCAACGTGTTCGGGACCTTGAACCTCACGCAGGAGGTGATCCCGCACATGAAGCACCAGCACCGGGGCTCGATCGTCAACGTCAATTCGCAGGTGACGCGCAAGCCGCTGGCGGGCCAGGGCGGATATGCGGCGTCGAAGGCGGCCCTGGCCTGCGCGACCTCGTATCTCGCGCTCGAGTGCGGCAAGCACGGGATCCGGGTCAACTCCGTGTTCCTGGGCTGGATGTGGGGGCCGGCCGTTGCAGGCTATTTCGAAGGCCTCGCGAAGGAGCTCAACACGACCGTCGAGGCGCTCAAGGCGCAGGTCGCGGAGAACATTCCGCTCGGGATCATTCCGGCCGGATCGCGAATGCGCGCGTTCGATCATCTACCTGGCGTCGGACCTGGCTTCAGTCGTCACCGGGGCCGCGCTCGACGTCAACGGGGGCGAGTACCTCCCGCGGTGACGATCAAACGGCGCCTCGGCTCTCGTCCCAGCGCGCGTCCGGGCCGAGCGCCTCGAGCGTCACCAGCGGGTTCACGTACTCGCGCCAGTGCGCCACCTTGCCGTCCCGGAAGCGCACCACGGCGATGTAGAGGTTCTCGTACGGCGCATTTCGCGGCAGGTAGGTGCTGTGCGAGCTGTATTCCGCGACGAGCATATCGGGGTCGGCGAGGTCGTGCAGATGCTGGATGCGGTAGCGGTAGGGGGTGAACGTGACCCAGCTCACCTCGAGCGCCTCCCGGAGTCGGCGCGCGCCCGACATCTGCGTCGGGAATCCCTTTCATGACGACGTATGGCCATTCGCAGACCAGGTCGGGGTCAAGATGACGCTCGAAGCGCGTCATAGTCCTTGCGACCGAGCGCCTCGAGCATGGCGACGAATGCATCGCGGTTGGCGGGCGCCGTCATATGGACGCGGGATGATAGTCGCACCGTGCCAATCCGACCCCGTCTAAACGGATGAGGCCCGCGGAGGCAGCGAACGGGCAGGCCCGGGCTCGCACCTGGGTCGTGATCCTGGGTCCGTCGCTCGTGTCCTTCGTGCCGATGGCGATGGCGCCCGCGCTGCCACGCATGGCGGAGCATTTCGCCGGCGAGCGCGACGGAGCGCTGTTCGCTCAGCTCGTGATGACCGTCCCTGCCGTCCTGCTGATCGTCAGCGCGACGCTCGCGGGGATGCTTGCGGAGAGGATCGGCCGGCGGCGGGTGCTCATCGCCGCGCTCCTGCTGTTCATCCTGGCTGGAACCGCCGGCCTGTACGCGCCCGATGCGAACACGCTGATCGCGTCGCGGCTGCTGCTCGGCCTCGCGGGCGGCGCGGTGCTGACGTCGTCGCTGTCACTGGCCGGCGATTTTCCGGAGGGCGGCGCGCGCGAGCGGGTGCTGGGATTCGCGGGCGCGGGGGGCGCGGCAGGCGCGATCGTAGCCCTGAACGCCGGTGGTTCACTCGTCGACGCTTTCGGCTGGCGCGGGCCATTCGCCCTGTATGCACTCGGACTCGTCGCGCTTGCTTCCCGCCTGGTTCGGGCTGCGGCCCCACGCGCACGTGGCTGTCGAGCGCCACGGGTTGCTCGAGCCGCTCATGCTGTACTGGCCGATCTACCTTCTCGTGATCGCATTCGCGATCGGGCTCTTCATGCCGGGGATACAGGGCCCGTTCCTGCTCGAAGATCTGCGGGTCACGAGCGCTGCGACCCTGGGACTCGTCGTGTCCGCAAGCTCGATCGCGGCCGTGGTTGCGGCGTCGAGCTACGGCTGGCTTGCGCGCAGGCTCACGCAGCCCCGGCAGCTCGCGTTCGTCGCGGGCTGCCTCGGCGTCGGCTGCCTGGTCAACGGATTCGCGAGCAGCGTGCCCATGATCGCGCTGGGTTGCGCGCTGACGGGCATGGGTGGCGGGCTCAACGAGCCGGTGCTCGTGTCCGTGCTGTTCTCGCGAACGCCGGAGTCGATGCGTACCCGGGCCGTCGGCCTGCTGTTGAGCGCCATATTCCTCGGCCAGTTCCTGAACCCGCTCGCCGTGGATCCTCTGCGAGCAGCAGTTCGGCATCCGCGGCGCGTTCGTTGCGATCGGCGGCCTGCTGCTGTTGCTGGCCGCGATGCTTGCGGCCGGAAAGTGGAGACGTTCCTGACTACTGGGCCAGCATGGCGACGCTCTGCAGCAGCGCGCGCACGAGCTTGGTCTGGCGGTCGAACCCGGTCTTGGAAAAGATGGCGCGCAGGTGCGCCCGCGCGGTGTTCGGGCTGATGCCGAGCTCCTCGGCCGCCTCCTGAAGCGTGCGGCCTGCGGCGAGTCGCAGCGCGAGCGCGGCTTCCTTCGGCGTCAGGTCGAAGAGCTTCTGGATCACTGCGGCCGGCACCTCCTTGGGCTCCGGCTCGGTGACATCGGAGCTGATGAATACGGCGACCGTGGCCCGCAGGTGATCTCCGCCCTGCAGCACGCCGCGTGACGAGGGTCGCACGACGAGCCCGAACTCCGGCCGGCCGGAGGGGCGACGCACCCGCATGACCTGCAGGATCGAGGGCCGGCCTGAGTTGTGTGTTTCGACCGCCTTTCCGATCAGCTCACGGAACTGCTTCGCATCCTCGCGGTTCGACAGAACGATCTGGTCGTTGTTCATGGAGATTCCGTCGCGTTGGCCGCAGCACCAGCTCGGCGAGGCGGTTCGTATGGATCACGCGGCCGTGCTCGTCGAGCATGATCGTGGCCATCGTCAGCTGGTCCATGGCGTCGGCGTAGAACGCACGCTCGGTCTTCACTTCGTCGAGGTCGGAGTACAGGCGGATGGCGGTGCGCAGGTGCGGCGCGAGCATCTCGACGAACGCGCAGTCCGCATCGGCGAAGTTGCCTGCGTCCTTCGATCGGCACAACCGCAGTCGGGCGTGGAACTGCCCGGGCTCGCGTATGTCGAGACCGACTGCGTATTCGACATCGATCCGCGCGAGCCACTCCGTGTAGTAGGGCGTTCGACGGAACTCCTCTGGATCGACCAGGTCGTGGAGGCGGATCGCACGGCCTTCGGGAATGTTCACGAATGGATCCACGATCAGGTATTTCTGCTGCTCGGGCGTGAGCTGCCGCGGGTTGTAGGAGTAGAGCAGCCCCTGCCGGTCCCCGCTCGGCCAGCGGAGGCTCAGCACCGAGCTCACGAGCCGGAGGCGCGGCGCGAGCAGCTCCTGGAAGCGGTGCCAGCCGTGCGCTTCGCGGGCTCCGCCATAGAGGGCGAGCAGGAGCTCGCTCAGGCCCTGCTCGTCGACGCCGCTGGAGTCGCCGACACCGGCGCGTCAACTCGCCCTGCGCCGGCCCGCTGCGCTTCCGGCCGTACCGCTCCTGCCACTGGTTCCCCCGAATCTAGCCGCGATCGGATGGTAGTCCACGCCCGAAGATGAGGGAAACCGGGTGATCCGGATCCGGCCCATCGTCTATTCCGAGGATGGCGCGGACCGGGACTATCGGCGACAGTCCCGGCATGACGCGGGAATTACCGCCATCTGCTCGTCGCCGGGCCGGATCGGCCGGCTCGAGCTTCGCAACCGGATCCTCATGTCGCCGATGGGCTCGAACCTCGCCGAGGAGGACGGCAGCTGCGGCGAGCGGATCCTGCGCTACTACGAGGCGCGCGCGCAGGGAGGCGCTGCGATGGTGATCATGGGATCGGTCGGCGTCGCCTGGCCGCGCGGTTCGGGCAACCAGCGGCAAGTGGCGTTGTCCGAGGACCGGTTCATTGCGCCGCTGTCACGGGTCGCGGCGGCCGTGCATGCGCACGGTGCGCGGATCGCCGTGCAGCTGCAGCACGCCGGCGCGATCGCGGTCAACGAGCCATTCCACGGTCTGCCATTCCTCGTTCCGTCGGTGCCCGAGGCGAAGGCGATCGACTGGCCCGTGGATCTGACCGCGGACGAGAAGCGCGACATGTTCGACAAGTTCTTCGCGCCTACCGTCAAGATCGGTTACCAGGAGGCGACCGACGAGGACATCGAATGGCTGCTCGCGAGCTTCGCCGCGTCCGCCGTGCGTGCCCGCGCGGCCGGGATCGACGGCGTCGAGCTCCACGCCGGGCACGGTTACATCTTCTCGTCGTTCCTGTCGCCCTCGAGCAACCGGCGCGCCGATCGCTACGGCGGGCCGCTCGAGAACCGCGCCCGCCTGCTCGTCGAGGCCGTGCGGCGCGTGCGCGCGGCCGTCGGCGACGATTATCCGGTCTGGTGTCGCCTCGACTCCGAGGAGTACCTGAAGACCGACGGCATCTCGCTCGACGATGCGATCGAGACGGCGAAGCTCGTGGAACAGGCGGGCGTGGATGCGGTGCACGTCACCGCGTACGCCGATGCGAGCAAGGGCATCAGCTTCACCGAGGCGCATACGGTCGCCGAGCCCTGCAAGTACGTGCCCAACACGGCGGCGATCAAGGCCGCGGTCCGCGTTCCGGTGATCGGTGTCGGGCGCATCGAGCCCGCCGTGGCCGACCGGCTGATTGCGGAGGGCAAGCTCGACTTCGTCGCGATGGCACGCAAGCTCCTCGCCGACCCGGAGTTGCCCGCGAAGCTCGCCGCCGGCCGGCCGGACCTGATCCGACCTTGCATCTACTGCTACACCTGCATCAGCCAGATCTTTCTCGGCAGCCACACCCGTTGCGCGGTCAACGCGCAGACGGGATTCGAGGCGTCCGACCCGATCGTGCCGGCGACCGTGCGCAAGCGCGTGCTGGTGATCGGCGGCGGTCCCGCCGGCATGGAGGCCGCGCGTGTCGCCGCATTGCGAGGTCACGCGGTCGAGCTCGTCGAGGCGGGCGACCGTCTGGGCGGAACCGTCTTCTTCTCGTCGATCGTATCGCCGGACAACGGTCCCTTGATCGACTACCTGGCCGGGCAGCTCGAGGAACTCGGGGTCAGGGTTCGTCTCGGGACGCAGGCCAGCGTGGAGTTCGTCCGAAGGGCGGCGCCTGATGAGGTCGTTGTCGCGACCGGCGCCCGGCGCGGCCTGATCGACATCCCGGGCGCAGATCTGCCGCATGTACTGAGCGGCGACGAGATGCGCGAGATGGTCACCGGCCGGTTCGGCCCGACGCTTGCGCGCAAGCTCAGAGCCGTCGCTGCGGCTTGCGCTTGCGGCCGGGCGGTGGAGTGGCGCGCTCGGCAACGCACGGACCATTCGACGCCTGAGCCATCACTGGTTGCCGCTCGGCCGCCATGTCGTCGATCTACGGCGGCGGCCTGGTCGGCGTCGAGCTCGCCGAGTTCCTCGCCGAGCGCGGCCGCACGGTGACCTTGATCGAGCCCGGGCCCGCACTTCGGCAAGGAGCTCATGCTGGTGCGCCGCTGGCGACTGATGGACACGCTGCGCAAGCTCAAGGTGCGGCTGCTTGCGTCAACCGAGCTGCTGCAGATCCAGGCAGGCCGCGTGCGCTATCGAACCGCCAGCGGCCAGCAACAGACCCGCCGCGCAGACCAGGTGATCATGGCGCTCGGTGCAGCTCCGGACGAATCACTCGCAAAGGCGCTCGAGGGTGTGTGCCCGCGGGTGCACTGCATCGGCGATGCACAGGAGCTTGCATACATCGAGGGTGCCATTCGCAGCGGAAACAGAGTCGGGCGCATCCTGTGACCGGCGTGCCCACACGATGACTCGCGCCGCTAACCTCGAAACGCCTCGTTGCTCCAATCCCAGGCGCCGCGCGGCAGCGCATCGACGATCCCGAGATCATCGCGGATCTGCTCCATCGTCCGGTCGAAGTGGTCCTCCCACTTCACGTAGAAGAGCGGCTGATTGACGCGCTTGCCCATGACCGTCGCGCGGTCGAGCATGAGCAGCATCTCGGTCGCCACGCGGGGATAGTGCAGCGCGGCACGGCTGAGCCCGGTCGCGAACAGCAGCATCCCGTGGCGGTTTATCTCGTGGGCGAGGGCCTCGCTGAAATAGATCGCGTTGCTGACGGCCGTGAAGATCATCAGCCCGTACTCACCGAGCGGCGTCGACTCGAAGCCGGTGACCATGTGCTCGATGTCATGGCTCTGCACGCGCCGCTTGATGAAGTACTCGTAGTCGTTGCCCGGCGCCTCGCGGAACGCGAAGTCGAGCGTGAACCCGCTGCCCGTCATGAACTCGTACACGTGCGCGCCGAGCGTGCCGGGTGCGCAGTGCGCGACGCCAGCAGGTTTCATGTCGGAGACGAATCGTGCATCCAGCCATGCAGCGAACTCGGGCTTCGCCCGACGCTCGTGCTCGATCAGCCGGAACAGCTGTGGCCAATCGGTCAGCTCGTTGAGCGCCGCGCTGAACTCCGGCACCAGATAGGCCTCGGGCAGGTCGTGCCCGGTGCGCTGCAGCCCCAAGGCGGCATAGACCTCGCGCATGCGGCCGCTGTTCAGATACTTCGACGAGCTGATCAGGATGCTGCTCGCCGTCGTCAGCGGCTTGCGCCCGCCTTGCAGGTAGGCGACGTCGGCCTCGCCCATGTCGATCGGATTCTTCGCTGCCATCGACGTCCTCCGTATGCGCGACCGTCAGGGAGCGCCCGAGGGGCGCAGCTTCAGCATCACCTTGAGTGCGGTCGGTTCGCACTGCGTCGCGAACGCCTGCGCCACGTCGTCGATCTGAAACTCGTGTGAGATCAGGCCCGCGCGGTCCACCTTGCGCGCGCGCATCAGCTCGAGGGCTTCCACGAGCTCTTCTGCGGCGTAGCCGTTCGAGCCCATGATGTCGGTTGCTTCTGGATGATGGGGCCCAGGTCGATCGTCACGCGATCCTCGAAGCCGCCGAAGCAGACGATGCGACCGTCTCGCAGGTCGATCAAACGCAACGCCGTCTCGAGCGGCGGGGGCCCGGGCATGTGCTTGATGTAGCCGGCGCAATCGAAGACCACGCCGATGCGCGCCGAGCGGCCCTGGTAACCGTCTTCCGTGCCACACAGACGGGCGACAGAGTCGAAGACGTCGCCGTCGCGCGGGTTGACCAGGGCGGTTGCACCGACCTCGCGCGCCTTGGCGAGGCGCGCGTCCGACACGTCGATCGCGATGAGTTGCCCGGTAACAATGTCGCGCGCGCGGATCGCCTGGATGACGCCCAGTCCGATGATGCCGACGCCGAACACGACTACGTTCTCACCAGGCTGGATCGCTGCCTTGCGCGCCATCTGCAGGGCATCGGCCATCGGCTCGGTCGTCGCCGCCTCGGTAAAGGTCACCCCTGTTGGAATCCGCACGAGCTGGTAGGGGTTGACCGGCACCGTGACGTACTCGGCCATGCCGCCGCCGAAGCCGGTCACCCCGACCACGGACTCGCCAATCCGCCAGCCGTCAACGGTGGGGCCCACCTCCACGATCGTGCCGGCAAATTCGTGCCCGGGTACCTGGTAGCCCTCGGGCGTGCCTCGGACAAGCTTGTCTCGATATGTGTTGTTGCGGTACATGTGCAAGTCAGACCCGCAGATACCGCAGGCCTCGACCCGTACGAGCACTTCACCGGCCGCAGGCGCCGGACGCGTGGCGTCGGGTCGCAGCGCGATCTTCCCGGGATCGACGAAGTCGGCAACCTTCATTCAAGCGTCCCCTTCGGCCGGCGCGATCCGGCATGGGCCTGGCCACGATTTACCGCGATGCGCACACGCGCGCCTCGTTCAAATGGACGGTCCCGATCGCTGACCGCAGGCCGAGTTAGGATAAGGGTCGAGGCTGCCGTGTCCAGCCGGCCACGTTTCCTGGAGAGAGACTCACATGCCCGCCACGCCCGAACAGGTCCGCCGTGCGATCGAAAACTACGTCAAGGCCTGGGCGACCAACGACAAGACGCTCTTCCTGAGCCTCTTCTCGCCCGAGGCGCTGTGGTGGGACCCGGTCGGCACGCCGCCCTTCAAGGGGCTCGAAGGCGTCGAGCGGTTCTGGGACTTCGCGCACCAGGACGCCGGGCGCACGCTCGAGCCGCGTATCGAGGAGATCCGCGCCTGCGGCAGCGAAGGCATCCTGCGTCTTCACGATGCAGGTGCGCATCCCGGCGAAGCGGCAGGCGATCGACCTGTCCATCGTCGATCACTTCGCGCTCGACGACGCGGGCCGGATACTCACGGCGCGCGCCTTCTGGGACGAGAGCAGCGTGTCGGTGCCCGCGGGCTGGCAGCCCTTCGCGCCCAACGTGTCGGAAGCCTACGAGACCTGAGCTCGCGCCCCCACGGTGCTCATGCGGTCCCGGCCTGTTGGCGGCATCGGCTCGTAGTCCGCGAGAGTCCGGCTCGCGTGTCCAGCCCCAGTAGTCGACCAGGAGCCAGGGCGAGGTCGTGACGACCACGCCGCGCTTGTTCTTGTACCAGCTGCTGACCTTGGGGTGAGACCAGACCATGCGCGCGAGCGCCTCACGCAGCCGCACGCAGTAGTCGTCGTACACGTCCTGCCGGCAGTCGAGCGGTCCGCCGTGCTCGACGATCGCGCGGACGCAGCCGAGCACGTAGCGCACCTGGCACTCGGAGTGGAAGATGATGCTGCCGGCGTGCGCCAGGTTGGTCCCGGGCCCGTACAGGCAGAAGAAGTTCGGGAAACCGGGGACGGTGATGCCGAGATACGCGCGGGGTTCGTCGCCCCACATTTCGTGCAGGTCGACGCCGCCGCGGCCGAAGACCCGCATCGGCAGCAGGAAGCGATCCGCCTGGAAGCCCGTCGCGAGCGCGATGATGTCGACCTCGTGTCGTCGGCCGGTCTCGTCGATCACCGCGGTCTCGTCGATCGAGGTGATCCTGTCGGTGACCAGCTCGACATGCGGCTTCCTGAGCGCCGCGAGCCAGCTTCCGTTGTCCTGCAGCATGCGCTTCCCGCCCACGGGGAAGTCCGGGATGACCTTGGCGAGAAGCGCCGGGTCGTCGCCGACCTGCGAGGCCATGTAGGCGGTGAGTTGCTTGCGCTGCTCTTCGTTCGCGGCGTTGACCGCGCGATCCTGATGCGGCCAGGCGGGATCCTTCGTCCAGATCGGGAGCGTGGCGTCCGATCCCGGATAGAACAGCAGGAATCGCAGCCAGCGGCCGTAGTACGGCACGTGGCTCAGGAGCCATTTGTGATCGTCGCTGACGGTGCTGTGGTAATGCGGGTTCGGAAACATCCACACCGGCGATCGCTGGAAAACCGTGACGCCGGCGGCCTTCTCGGAGAGCGCCGGGACGAGCTGAAACGCGCTCGCCCCGGTACCGATGACGGCGATGCGCTTGCCCTGCCAGGCGAGGTCGGCCGGCCACTTGCCGGTGTGGGCGACCGTGCCCTGGAACCGATCGAGGCCGGGGATGTCCGGATACCGCGGCCGATTGAGCTGGCCGACGGCGGAGATGACCGCATCCGCGCGCATCGTCGACGTGCTGCCGTCCGCGTCGCGCAGCTCGAGCAGCCAGTCGCCGGAGGCGTCGTCCCAGGTCGCACGGGTCACCTCGGTACGGAAGCGGATGTGCTCGCGGATCCCGTAGCGATCGACGCAGCGCTCGAAGTAATCGTGCAGCTCGTCGCGCTGCGCGAAGTACGCGCTCCAGTCCGGGTTCATGTCGAACGAGTACGAGTAGAAGTGGCTCGCGACGTCGACTCGGCACCCGGGATAGCGGTTCTCGTACCAGGTTCCGCCGACGGCGTCGTTCTTCTCGATCACCGTGAACGGGATGCCGGCCTCGTGCAGGCGGATGGCGGCCAGCACTCCGGACATGCCCGCGCCGATCACGACGACCCGGTGCAGTGCGGCCCGCTCGCGCAGCGCAGAGCCCGCCTCCCAGTGAATCGACCGCTGGTCCGTGCCGTCGAGCGCAAGCTCCTCGAGCATCATCGGAACGTACCGTGGCGATACCGGCTCGCCGACGATGAAGCTCATCATTTCGAGGACGGTCTCGCGGTCGGGCGGTAGCGGCAGCGTACAGCCGCGGTCACGGTATTCGCCGAGCACCTTGACCGCCAGCCGGGCGACCGAGGCGCGTTCCTCGTCCGTCATCGACGACTGGATCTCGTTCATCATCGCCTTGCGCGGGCCGTATCTGCCCTCGAGCAGGCTCCTGTCGCCGCTCACGTGGATGAGCGCCATCATCAGCGCGGGCGTGCTCGCGGAGCGCACGGCGCGCTCGATGAAGGCGTCGTCTTCGGTGATCGGCGCCTCGACGGGCTGGATGGTGATATTCGTCAAGGCGCACCCGGCGTGCAGCTGTCCATGTCGGCCCTGAGGATAGCGCCGGCGCCGCGGGCCGTCGTCGTCGGTTCGGACTAGGACGGCGTCGGACCCCGCAGCCCCTAATGCCCCGCCACGATCTCTATTTCCCCATTCTGCCGGAAGTTTCGACTGCAGGCTCCGCTTGCCTGGAAATAGAGAATGTCCCCGTTTCCCGGCTCAACGGATGTAGCCCAGGCTCTCGAGCTTGACGAGGATGCGGTGCGCGGCGAGGTCCGGCGAGAGGTTCCGCGTGTCGATGCGCATCTCGGGGTTCTCGGGCTCCTCGTACGGATCGCTGATGCCGGTGAATTCCTTGAGCGTGCCCGCGCGGGCCTTGGCGTAGAGACCCTTGCGATCGCGTGCCTCGCAGACCTCGAGCGGCGTAGCGACGTGGATCTCCACGAACCCGCCGGACGCCTCGACCATCTCCCGCACCTGCCGCCGCGTCGCGGCGTAGGGCGCGATCGGCGCGCAGATCGCCACACCGCCGTACTTCGCGATCTCCGAGGCGACGTAGCCGATCCGCAGGATGTTGATGTCGCGATGCTCGCGCGAGAACCCGAGCTCGCTGGAGAGGTGCTTGCGGACCACGTCCCCGTCGAGGAGTGTCACCCGGCGCGAGCCGATCTCGAGCAGCTTCACGAGGAGCGCGTTCGCGATTGTCGACTTCCCGGAACCTGACAGTCCCGTGAAGAACACGGTGAATCCCTGCTTGTGCTTCGGTGGATGCGCCTTGCGGAGCTCCGCGATGATTTCCGGGTAGGAGAACCATTCCGGGATCTCGAGCCCCTCGCGCAGCCGGCGCCGGAACTCGGTGCCCGACACCTGCAGCGGGGTCATGCCCGGCGTGATCTCGTCCTCGGGCAGGAACTGCGCCTTCTGCTCGACGTACACCATCTCGCGGAAGGGCACCATCGTGACTTCGATTTCCTTCTCGTACTCGCGGAGCAGCTGCTGCGCGGCATACGGGTCGTAGTAGGCGTCGCCGTTCCGCGCGTTGCCCGGCCCGGCGTGATCGCGGCCGACGATCAGGTGCGTGCAGCCGTAGTTCTTGCGGATGATCGCGTGCCAGAGCGCCTCCTTGGGTCCCGCCATCCGCATCGCGAGGTTGAGCAGGCTGAGCGCGGTCGTCTGATCCGGGTAGTGCGCCAGCATGTGCTCGTAGCAGCGCACGCGCGTGTAGTGGTCGATGTCGCCCGGGCGTGTCATGCCGACGACGGGATGCAGCAGCAGGTTCGCCTCGCACTCGCGCGCGGCGCGGAAGGTGAGCTCCTGGTGCGCGCGGTGCATGGGGTTTCGGGTCTGGAAGGCGACGACCTTGCGCCAGCCCTGCTTGCGAAACCGCCCGCGCAGCTCCGCCGGCGAGTCGCGCAGTAGCTTGAAGTCGTAGTGCATCGGCGGCTCGACGCCGCGCAACTTGCCGCCGATGTAGACCGGGCCGGCGCGATGCTTGAGGAAATGCACTCCCGGGTGATGATCGTCGTCGGTGCCGAAGACGCTCCGCGCCTCGGCGGTCTTGTCGGGCTCCCAGCGGTCGCCGACCTCCATGGTCGCGATCAGCACGCCCTCGGGATCACGAAGCGCGATGTGATCGCCATCCTTGAGCCCGGCGGCGAACTCGCGGCTCACGTCGAGGTTGATCGGGATCGGCCAGACGACGCCCGAGGGCAGCCGCATGTCCTTGAGCACCGCGTCGTATTCGCCGCGGTTGAGAAACCCGTCGAGCGGCGAAAACGCGCCGTTCAGCAGCAGCTCGAGGTCGCAGAGCTGCCGCGCGCTCAGGTTCCAGTTGGGGTAGTCGCGCGCCGCGGCCTTTTCCTTCTCGGCGACCGACTCGGTGAGATAGAGTTCCTTCAGCGTGCCGCCGTGCGGCTCCTTGTATGCCCCCATCGGTTCCCCCTTGCCATTGCCAATCCGGGCAACCGGTCCATGATAGCGAGTCGTATGTTGCCGGCGATACGATCACGCCACGAAGCAACGGAGCAAAGCCTATGGACCACAGCTCCCGTCGCGTTATGTACAGAAACCGTCTGCCCCTCGGGTTCTGCGCGGCACTCGCATGCACGCAGATCGCCGCGCGCCGAGCAGCCTGCGGCGCCCAGGCCCGGCGCCGAGCACGCGCAGCTCGGGTACTTCGTGGGGACCTGGCGCACCGAGGGCGAGTTCAAGCCCGGCATGTTCGGACCCGGGGGCAAAATGACCGCCACCGAGACCTGCGAGTGGTTCGAGGGTCGGTTCTCCATCGTGTGCCGAGCCGAAGGACAGTTCCCCTCGGGGCCGAACAGGAGCATTGGCCTGCTCGGTTACAGCACGGAAGACCAGAAGTACACGTACTACGGCGCCGACAATTCCGGCATGACGATGAACACGGTCTCGCGCGGCACGCTGCAGGGCGACACCTGGACCTGGGAGGACGAGAGCACGATGGGCGGCCGCCCGATCCGCACGCGCGTGACGATGAAGGTGCTGTCGCCCACCACCTACGACTTCCGTATGGAGGCGCAGGGCGCGGACGGGAGCTGGGCGCCGCTCATCGAGAGCCGGGCCACGAAGCTGAGCCGATGACGAAAGCAGGGCCGACCGCCGGTCCGGGCTAAGCCGCGCCGCGTTCCTTCTTCCTGGCCCGCGACATGTTGAGCGCGACGTCCTCGATCATGTCCTCCTGGCCGCCCACCGTCTTCTGCCGGCCGAGCTCGACCAGGATGTCAGCGGACGGCACGCCGTACTTGGCGCCTGCGCGCTTCGCGTGCAGCAGGAACGAGGAGTAGACGCCCGCGTAGCCCAGGATCAGCGAGTCGCGATCGACGCGGATCGGCTGGTCCATCATCGGCACGACGATGTCCTCGGCGACATCCATCAGCTTGAAGACGTCGATGCCCGTGTGCACGCCCATCCGGTCGAGCACGGCATTGAACACTTCGAGCGGCGTATTTCCCGCGCCGGCGCCGAGTCCCGCCACCGAGCCGTCGATCCGGGCGGCGCCCGCCTCGATCGCGGCGAGCGAGTTGGCGATGCCGAGCGCCATGTTGTGGTGACCGTGAAAGCCGATCTCGGTCGCTGGAGTCGAGCTTCTCGCGCAGCAGTCCGATCCGCGCGGTCACGTCGTCGGGCAGCATGTACCCGGCCGAATCCGTGCAGTAGATGACGTTCGCGCCGTAGCTTTCCATCAGCCTGGCCTGCGCGAGCAACTGCGGAGGCTCGACCATGTGCGCCATCATGAGGAACCCGACCGTGTCGAGGCCGAGCTTGCGCGAGAGCGCAATGTGCTGCTCGGAGACGTCCGCCTCCGTGCAGTGCGTGGCGACGCGGATCGTTGCCACACCGCAGTCCTTCGCGAGATGCAGGTGCTCGACCGTGCCGATCCCGGGCAACAGCAGCGCCGAGACCCTGGCTCGGGTGAGCTTCGGGATCACCCCGCGCAGGTATTCCTCGTCGCTGTGCGACGGAAAGCCGTAGTTGACCGAGGCGCCGCCCAGGCCGTCACCGTGGGTGATCTCGATCAGCGGCACGCCGGCGGCATCGAGCGCCGTGGCCACCGCCACCATCTGCTCGAGCGAGATGCGATGCGCCTTGGCGTGCATGCCGTCGCGCAGGCACATGTCGTGCAGCACGACCTTCTTTCCATTGAGGTTCATGTCGGCTCCCCGGCCCTAGGCGGCCGTGGGCTGTGGGATGAAGCGGCCGGCCGCGATCTCCTCGGCGATCATCTCGCCGGTGCGCAGCGCCGCCGCGGTCATGATGTCGAGGTTGCCCGCGTACTTCGGCAGATAGTCGCCGAGCCCCTCGACCTCGAGATAGATCGATACGCGCTTTCCGTCGAACACGGGACCGTTCTTGAGCCGGTAGCCCGGCACGTACTTCTGCACCTCGCGGATCATCGCCTGCACGGAGGCGGTGATCTTCGCCTCGTCGGGCGCGGTCTCGGTGAGGCAGTGCACGGTGTCGCGCATGATGAGCGGCGGCTCGGCGGGGTTGAGGATGATGATCGCCTTGCCGCGTTTTGCGCCGCCGACCTTCTCGATCCCATGTGCGGTCGTCCGGGTGAACTCGTCGATGTTCTTGCGCGTCCCCGGACCGGCGGATTTCGAAGACACCGTCGCGACGATCTCGCCGTATGCGACGGGCTGTACGCGGCTCACCGCCGCGATCATCGGGATGGTCGCCTGCCCGCCGCAGCTCACCATGTTGACGTTCATCTCGCGCTTGCCGACGTGCTCGGCCAGGTTCACGGGCGGAACGCAGTACGGCCCGATTGCCGCCGGCGTGAGGTCGACGACCACGACGCCGCGAGCCTGCAGCTTGCGCGCGTTCTCGGCGTGCACGTAGGCCGAGGTCGCATCGAAGGCGATCCGCACGTCGTCGGTCGCCACGTGCGGGAGCAGGCCGTCGACTCCGTCCGCGGTGGCCTTGAGCCCGAGCTCCCGCGCCTTCGCGAGTCCCTCGGATGCGGCATCGATACCGACCATCCAGACCGGCCGGATCGACTTGCTGCGCAACGCCTTATAAAGGAGATCGGTGCCGATGTTGCCCGACCCGATCAGCGCCGCATTCACCCTGGCTGCCATCGTCACTCCACCTCGACCTCGGGCGGCCTCTGCGGCCCGGGATCGATAAATTCCACGCGATGCGTTGTAAATCGACCCGAATTTATATTGAATGCGTAGTAGCCGCAATCATCCTCTACGAATAGACCCCACGCCGGCATCGCGCCCGGCGGGGAGAAGCACATGGCCCAGAACGACGTGCTTGCCGCGATGTTCGCGGCGCAGACCGGCCCGGTGACCGCCGAGCGCATGCGTGCGGTGATGGAAGCCTACCTTGAATCGTGGCGGCGCAACGACCCCGAAGCCCGGTTCCGCCTATTTGTCGACGAGCCGGTGGTCGAGGACCCGGTCGGGTCGCCCCCGTATCGCGGGCGGGACAACGTGCTCGCGTTCTGGAAACAGGCGGCCTGGCCGGGCGTGACGTTCGACGCGACGCTGCACAAGTTCATCACCTGCGGACGCGAGGCGCTGGCGCACTTCACCATCCGGCTCGTCGGTGGTGGCCGGCCCTCGATGAGCATCGAAGTGCACGAGACCGTGCGGTTCGCCGACGATGGGCGGATTGCTGAGCTGCGCGCGTACTGGAACCCGAGCAACCTCAGCGTCGACGCGCTGATTGGTGCCGGGTCGCAGTTTCGCAGTTATTGGTCCGATCTCGGCCAGGAGCACCATCGCTGGTCGCACCCAATAACTGCGAAACTGCAGGCCCGGCACCAGCGTCCCAGCGTCACTCCGGCAACGCAAACGCGACAACCGCGTCGCCAACCGTGCTGCCGAGATACTTGTGCCCGCCCGCCGCGATGACCACGAACTGTCGGCTGTTCGGACGAAGGCGGTAGGTCACCGGCGTCGCCTGCGGGCCGGCCGGCAAGCGGCCCTTCCACAGCACCTCGCCGCTCGCGAGATCGAAGGCACGGAGGTAGTTGTCGGTCGCCGCGCCGATGAACACCAAGCCGGAGGCCGTGACGATCGGGCCGCCGATGTTCGGCACGCCGAGCTCGAACCAGAGCGGGAACGGCGCCAGGTCTCGCGTCGAGCCGAGCGGCACTTCCCACAGCCGTTCGCGCGAATTGAGATCGATGGCGACCAGCGACCCCCAGGGCGGCGGATTGCAGGGTGCCCCGAAGGGCGACAGCATCGGCTCCATCTGCACGGCGTAAGGCGTCTTGAGTGCGGGGATCATGAACTCGCCCTGGGCCATACGCGCGTCGGCGTCCGCGCGTGGCACGAGGCGAACGGTGGCCGCGACGTTGTTGGTGTTGACCACGAGCACGCCGCGTCCGGAGTCGATCGCCGCGCTTCCCCAGTTCATCGCGCCCATGAAGGAGGGCAGCACGAGCGTTCCCTCGACCGACGGCGGCGTGAACGCGCCCTCGTAGCGGAGCCGCCGGAATTTCTCGCGGCACTTCGCACGGTCCCAGGGCGTGAAGCCCCACATATCGTCCTCGGTGAGCGTGTCGGGGCGCATTACGAACGCCGCGTCGACCGGGAACGGCTGCGTCGGCGAGGGCCTCTCGCCGTCGACCGCGGTCTGTGGCACGGGTCGCTCCTCCACGGGAAAGAGCGGCTCGCCGGTCACGCGGTTGAGTACGAAGAGATGTCCCTGCTTGGTCGGCTGCGCGAGCGCCGGCACGGGACCCTCCGGCGTCGCCAGGTCGAAGAGCACCGGCTGCGCCGGCACGTCGTAGTCCCAGATGTCGTGGTGCACGGTCTGGAACCGCCAGACGACCCGGCCCGTCGCCGCATCGAGCGCGACGACCGAGCTCGAGTAGTAATCGAGCCCGTCGCGCAGCCCGCCGAAGAAATCGGGAGAGGTGTTGCCCGTCGGCACGAATACGAGCCCGCGTTCGACGTCGGCGGACATCACCGTCCAGGAGTTCGTCGTCCCGGAGACGTACATCTCGCCCGTTGCCGTCGGGACCTTCTCGGGCCGGCCCGGCGGTACCGGGTTCCACGCCCAAACGAGCGCGCCGGTGTCGACGTCGAAGGCGCGGATCAGCCCGGCCGGAATGTCGAGTCGAACGTTGTCGCCCACGCGCCCGCCGACGATCAGGTTGCGGCCCACGATCACCGGCGGTGAAGAGACGCCGTACTCGCCCGGTTTGAATTCCCGCCCGGTCGCCAGGTTGACCTCGCCATTTGCGCCGAACCCGGCGCAGGGCCGGCCGGTCGCGGCGTCGAGCGCGAGCAGCCGGGCGTCCTGCGTGCCCATGAAAATGCGTGCCGCACAGGCGGCGTCCGCGGCGGCGCCCGCGTCGCGGTAGTACGTGACCCCGCGGCAGTTGAGCAGCGCCTGGCCTTCCAGGTTGATCTTCGGATCGTGGCTCCAGAGCTCCCGACCGGTTTCCGGATCGAGCGCGACGACCTTGTTGACGGATGAGCAGAGGAACATCCGTCCGTCGGCCACGATCGGCGTCGCTTCCAGCGCCGGAAGGCTGATACCCTCGACGCGAGGCGCGGTGCCGATGTGATACGTCCAGGCGATCTCGAGCCGGTCAACGTTCGCGGGGGTGATCTGCGTCAGCGGCGAGAAACGCCGGCCGGCTTCCGACTCCCCGTAATGTCGCCACTCGCCGGAAATTGGCTCGGAGCCTTTTTTTCCTCCGCGCGGTCCGAAAATGGCTCCGAGCCAATTTTCGAGCCCGTTTCCGGGCGGTCCGAGCAGGCGAGAAGAAGAGCCGAAGAAACGACGATCGCCGGCCACCGCCGATGGTTCATCTGTCCACCCCTGACAGGCATTTGCGTAATCTTAGGACCCAATAATAACGAGATTCGCTTGCCAACAGTCGAAAAACTTTCTAATCTCGCAGCAAAACGACGTCCCGAGCCCTGCGCCATGGGGCTCGGGCCGCCGGCTTTTCCATCCTCAGGCATCGTCTCCGGGGGCGCACATGGCTGTCGCATCGCTGGGCTACGTAAGAATCGAGGCAACGGATCTCTCCGCGTGGCAGCGGTTCGGCGCCGAGGTCCTGGGGTTCGCGGTTGGCACGGGTGCTCCCGCCGAGACGCTCTGGCTGCGTTTCGACGGGCGGCCGTTTCGGCTCGCGGTGAGCCGCGGCACGAACGATCGCTTCGCCGCCGCCGGCTGGGAATTCGCGAGCGAGGCGGATTACGCACAGTGCGTCGCGCGCCTCGAGGGTGCGGGAGTGGCCGTCAAGCGAGGGTCGGCCAAGGACGCCGCCGGGCGTTGCGTCCGCGACGTGAGCTACTGCGCGGATCCGGACGGCAATCGCCTCGAGCTCTACCACGGCCGCTCGCTCGACTACGCGCCGTTCGTCTCGCCGGCAGGCGTGTCGGGGTTCGTTACCGGGCGTCAGGGGCTCGGACACGTCGTGCTCCCGGCGCCCACCCTCGAAACGACTCGCGCGTTCTACATGGACCTGCTCGGCTTCGGGCTCACCGACGAGATGCACTTTCGTTTCTCGCCGGACCCGCGCGACCCCGGCCAGCATCTGTACTTCCTGCACGCCGACAATCCTCGCCATCACAGCCTGGCGCTCTTCGAGGCGCCGCACCCGACGGGACTCGTGCACATGATGGTCCAGGTCGCGACGCTGGATGACGTCGGCCGCGCGCTCGATCGAGTCCAGGCCGCCGGACTGCACGTCTCGTCGAAGCTCGGCCGGCACTCGAACGACGAGATGGTGTCATTCTATGTACTGTCGCCCGGTGGCTTCGACGTCGAGTATGGATGGGGCGCGGTCGAGCCCGACTGGACGACGCACGTGCCGACGACCAGTCTCGTGCCGGATCTATGGGGTCACCAATGGTCGCCGCCGCCGGCGGGCAAGGCCTGAGCGAAGGCGCGATGCTCGACAAGCGAATGAGCCCCGTCGACATCGTCGGCCGTCTCGAGGACGGCATGACGATCGGAATCGGCGGCTGGGCCACGCGGCGCAAGCCGATGGCCCTCGTTCGCGAGATCCTGCGCTCACCGCTCAGGGACCTGACGGTCGTTTCCTATGGTGGCCCCGACGTCGGCCTGCTGTGCGCCGCGGGCAAGGTCCGGCGGCTGGTGTTCGGATTCGTGTCGCTCGACGTCCTGCCGCTCGATTCGCACTTCCGCGCGGCGCGGCAGGCCGGCGCGATCGAATGTACGGAGTACGACGAAGGCATGGTGCAGCTCGGGCTGCGCGCCGCGGGCATGCGGCTGCCCTTCCTCCCGACGCGCAGCGGCCTTGCGACTGACGTGTTGCAGGTCAATCCGGAATTGCGCACCGTCCGCTCACCGTATGACGACGGCGAGGAGCTGCTCGCGGTGCCGGCGATCCCGCTCGATGCGGCCCTGCTGCACGTGACGGAGGCGGACCAGCTCGGCAACTGCGTGATCCTGAGCCCCGATCCGTTCTTCGACGATCTGTTCGCGCGCGCCGCGCGAGCGTGCTACCTGAGTTGCGAGCGGCTGGTCCCGACGTCGGAGATCTGCAGCCGCGAGAAGGCGCGATACAACCCTTTCGAGCGCAGCCTCGTCACGGGCGTGGCCCACGTGCCGCACGGCGCACACCCGACGGCGAGCACGCCCGGCTATGGCATCGACGTGGCGCATCTCAAGGAGTACTCGGACGCGACCGGCGAGGCCTGGGCGGCCTACCGCGCCAGGTACGTGGACCTCGCCGATCACGCGGCCTATGTCGCAGCGGTCGGCGGCGCGGCGCGCATCGACGCGATCCCGCCACCGGTGTTCTGACATGGCGCAGGACGGAATCGTGTCGCAGTACACGCTCGCCGAGCTCTGCATCGTCGCGGCCGCCGAGGCGTGGCGTCATGACGGCGAAGTGCTTGCGAGCGGCATGGGACTGGTTCCACGACTCGCGGCCTCGCTCGCGAAGCTGACGTTCAATCCCGCACTCCTCATGACCGACTCGGAGTGCATGCTCGTCGCCGAGCCCGTTCCCGTCGGCCCCCGGAAAAATGGCTCGGAGCCATTATTCGAGGGGTGGATGCCCTATGCGCGCACCTTCGACCTGCTGTGGGGCGGCCGCCGTCATGCGATGGTCGGCCCGGTGCAGGTCGATCGCTACGGGCAGAGCAACATCAGCGTCGTTGGGGACCATCGCCGTCCCAAGGCGGCGTTCCTCGGCGTCCGCGGCTTTCCGGGCAACACGATCAACCATGCGAACAGCATGTTCGTTCCCAACCACAGCACGCGCGTGTTCGTGCCGGGCGAGGTCGACATGGTGGGCGGCGTGGGCTACAACCCGGCGCGCTGGCCGGGTGGCCGCAAGCCCGCCGGGCTCGACCTGCGGCTCATCGTCACCGATCTCGCGGTGCTCGACTTCAAGGGACCCTCCTCGCAGATCCGCGTTGCGACGCTTCATCCTGGCGTGAGCTTCGAGCGGGTGCAGGAGAACACCGGTTTCCCGCTTTCCCGTCCCGGCACGGCTTCGACGGCGGCGCCGACAGCGGAGCAGCTCGATCTCATCCGTCGCGTGCTCGACCCGCACGACCTGCGCGCCACGGTCTTCAAGGGCAATCCGCCGGGTGACCGCGCGGTGAGGTCGTGAGCGGGCAGGCGCTGCGGACTGCGGCCTGCGAGGCGCTCGGCGCGCGCTACCCGATCGTGCAGACCGCGATGGGATACGTGGCGACCCCAGCGCTGGTCGCGGCGTCCTGCAATGCGGGCGCCTTCGGCATCCTGGCCTGCGCGACGCTCGCCGCGGACGAGGTCGGGCCGGCGATCGACCGCGTCCGCTCGCTGACCGACCGCCCTTTCGGCGTCAACTTCCACATGTTCCAGCCGGGCGCAGCGCAGATCGTCGACACGATACTGGCGAAGCGCGTGAGAGCGGTGAGCTTTGGCCGCGGCCCCGACGCCGCCATGATTGCGAAGTTCAAGAGCGCCGGGCTCATCTGCATCGCCTCGGTCGGCGCGCTGCGCCACGCACAGAAATCCGCCGAGCTCGGCGCCGACATGCTGATCGTGCAGGGTGGCGAGGGGGGCGGCCACACGGGCTCGGTCGCGACGACCGTTCTACTGCCGCAGGTGCTCGAGGCCGTGAAGATCCCGGTGTTCGCGGCCGGGGGGTTCGCCGACGGCCGGGGCCTGGCCGCCGCGCTCGCCTTCGGCGCCGCCGGTGTCGCGATGGGCACGCGTTTCCTGATGACGCGCGAGTCGCCGGTCCCGGACGCGACCAAGGCACGTTACGTCAAGGCTGGAGTCGACGACGTGTTCGTGACGACGCGTCTCGACGGCATCTCGCACCGCATGCTGCGCAACGAGCTGTCCGCGCGGATCGAGCGCGCGAACGGTCTCGGCATCCTGGTTGCGGCCCTGCGTAACGCGCTGGAGCTGAAGCGCCTGACCGGCGCGGGCATGGGCGAGATGCTTCGCTCCGCCGCCGCCATGGCGCGCTCGGGCGAGATGAGCCTGGGCCAGGCGCTGCTCGCCGCGAACTCGCCGGTGCTCCTGCAGCGTGCGGTCGTACAGGGGCATCCCGCCGAGGGCATCATGGCGAGCGGACAAGTCGCCGGGCGCCTGGGCGACCTGCCGACGTGCGCGGAGCTCATCGAGCGCATCGTGCGGGAGGCGGAGGCCCGGCTCGCGGCCGCCGCCGAGTTGCTGCCACGGGTGTGAGCGGAGACGGGAGAAAAGCCGTGCCGATCCGAACAGAGACACGAAACCACGTCGGGGAGATCGTCCTCGATCATCCGCCCGTCAACGCGCTCGACAGCGCCTCCTGGAACGAGCTCGCCGCCATCATCGAGCGGATGGGACGCGATCCCGCACACCGCTGCCTGCTGATCCGCGGCGAGGGCCGCGGCTTCTGCGCAGGCGTCGACATCAAGGAGATGCAGAAGCATCCCGAGCGCATCGTCGACCTGAATCGAGGCAACTACCTGAGCTTCCGCGCGGTGCGCGCGGCCGAGGTGCCCGTGATCACGGCGGTGCACGGCTTCGTGATCGGCGGCGGCATCGGGCTCTCGGGCGCAAGCGACGTGATCATCGCGTCGGACGACGCCTTCTTCTCGCTGCCGGAGATCGATCGCGGCGCGATGGGCGGTGCGGCGCACATGATGCGCATGCTGCCGCTGCACAAGGTGCGCGCGCTGTTCTTCACCGGTGGCAACCTGCCCGCGGCCGAGGCTCTTCGACTGGGCGCGGTGGAGAAGGTCGTGCCGCGCGCGCAGCTGCTCGAGGAGGCGCGGGCGTTCGCCGCGATCATCGCATCGAAGAGCCGCACCGCGCTGGTGCTCGCCAAGCAGGCCCTGAACGGAATCGAGGCGACCGACGTCGACCGGCTGTACCGCTACGAGCAGGGGTTCACGCTCGAGATGTACATGAACGCCGATTCGCAGAAGTCGCGCGACGCCTTCGTCGCCACCGGCGACAAGGCGAAGTTCTAAAGCGGTCGGCCGGATGACGATCGCGCTCGAATACACGCCCGCGCAGCGGGCCTTTCGCGCCGAAGTCCGCGCGTGGATGGCGGCGAACGTCCCGCGCGAGCCGCTCGAGACGCTCGAATCCCCCGCCGGCTTCGCAGCGCACCGCGAGTGGGAGCGTACGCTCGCGCGCGGGCGGTGGGGCATGGTCACCTGGCCCGAGGAATATGGCGGGCGCGGCTGCGATCTCATCGAGTGGCTGATCTTCGAGGAGGAGTACTACCGCGCGAACGCGCCCGGCCGCGCCAATCAGAACGGCATCTTCCTGCTCGGGCCGACGCTGATGGAGTACGGCACGCCCGAGCAGAAGGCACGCTTCCTGCCGCGGATGGCGGCCGGGGAGGAGATGTGGGCGCAGGCGTGGTCCGAGCCGCAGGCGGGCTCGGATCTTGCGGCGCTGCGTGCGACCGCGGTCCGTGACGGCGACGAGTACGTACTGCGCGGGCACAAGATCTGGTCCTCGCGCGCGGCATACGCGGACTGGTGTTTCGGGATGTTCCGCACCGATCCCGCGTCCGAGCGGCATCGCGGCATCTCCTTCCTGCTGTTCCCGCTCGACCTGCCGGGCGTGCGCGTGCGCGGCATCCCGCAGATCCACGGCGAGACGGGATTCGCGGAGATCTTCTTCGAGGATGCGCGCGTGCCCGTCGGCAACCGCCTGGGCGCCGAAGGCGAGGGCTGGCAGATCGCGATGGCGACCGCGGGCTTCGAGCGAGGACTGATGCTGCGGAGCCCCGCGCGCTTCCAGGCCACGGCCGCGAGGCTGGTCGAGCTCTATCGCCGGCATGCGGACGCGCTCGACCCGGCCATCGGCAGCCAGGTCGCGCAGGCGTGGATGGACGCGGAGGCCTACGCGCTCAACACGTACATGACCGCCTCAAGGCTGATCGGCGGCGGCACGATCGGGGTCGAGGCGAGCCTCAACAAGATCTTCTGGTCGGAGCTCGATCTCGCGATGCACGACTGTGCGATGCGCATCCTGGGGGCGCGCGCGCAGCTTCTGCCGCAGGCGCCCGATGCGGGCGACGTTGGCGCCTGGCTCGAGGGCTACATGTTCTCGCTCGCCGGGCCGATCTACGCGGGCACGAACGAGATCCAGCGCAACATCATCGCCGAGCGTCTGCTCAAGCTGCCGCGGGGCTGAAAGCCGTGGAATTCACCTTCACAGAGGAGCAGCGGATGATGGCGGCGTCGGTCCGCGAGCTGCTCGACGATGTGTGCGCCGGATCGACATTGCGTGCCGTCGCGGAGGCGCGCGACGAGGCGGGTACCGCGCGCTGGGCGCGCTACTGCGAGCTCGGTCTGCCCGGGTTGCTGGCACCCGAGGCGGCCGGTGGCCTCGGCCTCACGGCGGTCGACTTCGTGCTGATCGCGGAGGAAGCGGGTCGAGCGGCCGTGCCTGAACCGCTTGTCGAGCATGCCGGCGTGGCGGTGCCGCTCGCCGCGGAGTACGCGAGCAACCCCCGGATGTCGCCCGTGCTGGCCGCCGCGGCCACCGGCGCGCAGCGCCTCGCCGTGGTCCTGGCCGAAGACCCCTTCGTCGCCGCGGCCGACGCCGCGGACTGGCTGCTCGTCGGCGTGGACGATCAGCTGTACCTCGTGCCGCGCTCGGGATGTCTCGCTCGTCGAGCAGCCGGCAAACGACCGCCTGCGTCGGCTGCATCGTGTCGAGTATTCCCCCGCGGCCAGCCACCGGCTGGCCAGCCGGCGGTGCGCGCGAGGCGATGACGCGCGCGTTCGAGCGCGGCGCGCTCTTCGCCGCGGCGCAGAGCCTGGGCGTGGGGGCGCGGATGCTGGAGATCGGGGTCGCGTATGCGTGCGAGCGCAGGCAGTTCGGTCAGCCAATCGGCGCGTACCAGGGGCTCAAACACCAGTTCGCGAGCGCGCAGGTCAAGCTCGAGTTCGCGCGGCCGGTCGTGTACGCCGCGGCAGCACTCGTCGCGACGGCTCCCGGGCGCGCAGCGGTCGCTGTTTCGCATGCGAAACTGGCGGCCGTCGCGGCGGCCGATGCCTGCGCGCGGATCGCGATGCAGGCGCACGGCGCGATGGGATACTCCTGGGAGGTGGATCTGCACTTCTACATGAAGCGCGCCTGGGCGCTCGCAGGTGCCTGGGGCGACGGCAGCTTCCATGCACGCCGCCTGCAGGCGGCGTTGTGGTCGGGACGTCGGCCGCTCGGGCCCGGGCACACGTTCGCGGCTGCGGAGGGTTGAGATGGCCGAGGCTTACATCGTCGAGGCGGTGCGCACACCAGTCGGCAAGAAGAAGGGCGGCCTCGCGGCGGTGCATCCGGCCGATCTCGGCGGCATCGCGCTCAAGGCGCTGATCGAGCGCAGTGGCGTCGACCCCGCGGCGGTCGAGGACGTGGTCTTCGGCGCCGTCGACACGATCGGACCCCTCGCGGGCGACATCGCGCGCACCTGCTGGCTGGTCGCCGGTTTCCCGGATCACGTGCCAGGCACCACGGTTGACCGGCAGTGCGGGTCGTCGCAGCAGGCGCTGCACTTCGCGGCGCAGGGCGTGATGAGCGGCACGCAGGATCTCGTTGTCGCCGGCGGCGTCCAGGCGATGAACCAGATCCCGATCTCCGCGGCGATGCTTGCGGGGCGCGCCTACGGCTTCGACGACCCGTTCCGCGGCTCGCCCGGCTGGATCGCGCGCTACGGCGACCAGGAAGTCTCGCAGTTCCGCTCCGCGGAAATGATTGCGGCGAAGTGGGACATCAGCCGCCGCGAAATGGAGGAGTTCGCGCTCGAAAGCAACCGGCGGGCGATCGAGGCGATCGATTCCGGCCGCTTCGATCCCGAGATCGTGCCGGTGGGCGAGGTGCGCCGCGACGAGACGCCGCGGCGCGGCACGAGTCTCGAGAAGATGGCGACGCTCGAGCCGCTGGCGCCGGGCGGGCGGGTAACGGCCGCGGTCGCGAGCCAGATCGCGGATTGTGCGGCGGCGATCCTGGTCGCGAGCGAGGGAGCGCTGCGCCGTCATCAGCTGAAACCCCGCGCCCGGATCCATCATCTGTCGGTACGGGGTGCGGATCCGGTGTGGATGTTGACTGCGCCGATCCCGGCCACGGAGCACGCGCTCGCGAGGACGGGAATGCGGCTGGCCGACATCGACCTCGTCGAGATCAACGAGGCGTTTGCCTCGGTCGTGATCGCCTGGCAGAAGACCCTCGGTGCGGATCCCGCACGGGTCAACGTGAACGGAGGCGCAATCGCGCTCGGCCATCCGCTGGGCGCCACGGGCGCGCGACTGATGATCTCGCTGCTCCACGAGCTCGAGCGCCGCGGCGGCCGCTACGGCCTGCAGACCATGTGCGAGGGCGGCGGGCAGGCCAACGTGACCATCATCGAGCGCCTCTAGATAAATGGCTCGGAGCCGATTCTTTCTGGAACTGGCTCCGGAGCGAGCTTCGGCCGCAGTCGAAATGGCTCCGAGCCATTTTTCGGGAGACGGTATGTCCAGGATGTGTGAAGGGCGAGTCGTCATCATCACCGGCGCGGGGCGCGGGCTCGGGCGCGCCTATGCGCTTGCGTTCGCGCGTGAGGGCGCGAAGGTCGTCGTCAACGATCTCGGCACGACCCTGGCGGGCGAGGGACGCGACACCTCGGTCGCACAGGCGGTGGTCGACGAGATCCGGTCCGCCGGCGGCGAAGCGGTGGCGAACGGTGACGACATCACCGACTGGGACGGCGCCGGCCGGCTGATCCGTGCCGCCGTCGACGCCTTCGGCGGGCTCGACGTGCTGGTCAACAACGCAGGCTTCGTCCGTGACCGGATGTTCGTGAGCTGCAGCGTCGAGGAATGGGACGCGGTGATTCGTGTGCACCTGCGCGGGCACTTCTGCCCGGCGAGCCACGCCGTGCAGTTCTGGCGCAGCGAGCAGAAGGCCGGTCGGCCCGTGGACGCCCGCATCATCAACACGAGCTCCGGTGCGGGCCTGCAGGGCAGCTTCTCGCAGAGCGCGTATTCCGCCGCGAAGGGCGGAATCGCGAGCCTCACGCTTGTGCAGGCCGCGGAGCTCGGGCGCTACGGCATCACCGCGAACGCGCTCGCACCGGCGGCACGCACGCGCATGACCGAACAGGCCTTCGCCGACAAGATGAAGAAACCCGGGTCCGGCTTCGACGTGCAGGCGCCGGAGAACATCGCGCCGACGGTCGTATGGCTCGGCAGCCGGGAATCACGCGGCGTCACCGGCTGCGTGTTCGAGATCGAGGGCGGGCGGATCACGCTCTGCGACGGGTGGAACGACGGCCCCACCGTCGACAAGGGCGCACGCTGGACGCCGGCGGAGGTGGGCGCCGCGGTGGCCGGACTGCTCGAGTCCCGCCGCGCGCCGAAGAAGGTGTGGGGCACCTGAGATCGCCCGCGTGCACTTCGCCTTCACCGACGAGCAGGAGCTGATCCGCGACGCTGCGCGCGTCTTCTGCGGCGAGCACGGCCTGCCTGCGCGCGTGCGCCAGGCGATCGAGTCACGGCGAGGCTACGACGAGGCGACCTGGCGCGCGATCGGCGAGGACATGGGCTGGTGCGGGATCGCGCTTCCCGCGGACGTCGGCGGGTCGGGGCTCGGCGGCGTCGAGCTGGCCATCCTCTGCGAGCAGATGGGCCGCGTCCTGCTGCCGTCACCCTTCTTCGCGACCGTCGCGATGGCCGCGCCGGCGATCGCGCTCGCCGGAACGCCGGCCCAGCGCCAGGCGCTGCTGCCTTCCATCGCCGCCGGTCGCACGCGCGCGACGCTTGCATTCGCCGACGATGCGCGGCACGCCCGGGCTCGACGGCATCGGGCCGCGCCTCACGCGGACACGAGGCGGCTCGCGCCTCACGGGCACGGCCGGGTTCGTGATCCACGCGGACGTCGCCGACCTGATCGTCGTCGCCGCGCGCGCCGAGGGCAGCCACGGCGCCGACGGCGTGAGCCTGCTCGCAATCGACTCCGCGCAGGCGGGTGTGTCGATCGAACGCCTGACGATGCTGGACCAGACCCGACCGATGTCTCGCGTGCGGTTCGAGTCCGTCGCGATCGAACCTGAGTCCGTGCTTGGCGAGCTGGGCTCAGCCGGCCCGGCGCTTGGCGCGACGCTCGCGCGTGCGCAGGCCGCGCTCGCCGCGGAGCAGCTGGGCGGCGCCGAGGCCTCGCTCGAGATCGCGACCGAGCACGCGAAGACGCGCGTCCAGTTCGATCGTCCGATCGGCAGCTTCCAGGCGGTGAAGCACCGGCTCGCCGACATGATGGTCGCGACCGAGGCGGCGCGCTCGGCGGCCTACTACGCCGCCTGCGCGGTCGACGAGCTGCCCGCGGAGCTCGAGGATGCGGCGGCGATCGCCGGGTGCTGGTGCAGCGACGCCTACTCGAGCTGCGCCGGCAGCATGATCCAGCTCCTCGGGGGCGTCGGCTTCACCTGGGAGCACGTGCGCATCTCTATTTCAAGCGCGCCCGCGCCGCCTCGACGCTCCTCGGGCCACCTGCGTGGCATCGCGAGCGGATCGCCGCGCGTCTGTTGTCCAGCACGGAGGCGGCGAAGGCATGAGCATGCGCTCGCGGGTCCCGGTATGAGAATTGGCGCTCAGCCGCTATGAAGCTCGGATTCACGCCGGAGGAGGAGCGCTTTCGCGCCGAAGCGGCCGCCTGGCTGACGGCCGCGCTGACCGGGCCTTTTGCGACCCTGCGCGGCGTGACGGGGCTGACCGCTCGCCCCGACGAGCGCCGCGCCTGGGAGCAGGCGCTCGGACGCGCGCGCTGGAGCGTTCCCGGCTGGCCGCGCGAGCACGGCGGTCGCGGCGCGACGCTCGCCGAGCAGGTGATCTTCGCCGAGGAGTGCGCGCGCGCCGGAGCGCCCGCACGTCTCGGGCACGTGGGCGTGGAGCTGATCGGCCCGACCATCCTCGCTTTCGGCAGCGAGGCGCAGAAAGCGCGCTTCCTGCCGCCGATCGCGGCGGGCGAGGAGTACTGGTGCCAGGGCTACTCGGAGCCCAACGCGGGCTCCGATCTCGCGAACGTTCGCACCCGCGCGCGACTCGAGGATGGCGCGCTGGGTGATCGACGGGCAGAAGACGTGGACCTCGCTCGCGCAGTTCGCGGACTGGGTCTTCGTCCTGTGCCGGACCACCGAGGGCAGCCGGGGCCGCGAGGGACTCTCTTTCCTGCTGGTGCCCATGAAGCAGGCCGGCGTGACCGTCCGCCCGATCCGGCAGATGACCGGCGACACCGAGTTCAACGAGCTCTTCTTCGAGGGCGCGCGCACCGAGGCGGCCAACGTCCTCGGCACGCCCGGCGAAGGCTGGGCGGTGGCCATGGCGCTGCTCAACTTCGAGCGCGGCGTCTCGACGCTCGCGCAGCAGATGGCCTTCCGTGGCGAGCTTGCGCGCATGTGTGCGCTCGCGGCGAAAAACGGCGCGGCCCGCGACCCGCTCATCCGGCAGCGCCTCGCCGAGGCACATATCGGGCTCACGATCATGCGCGCGAGCGCTCTGCGCATGCTCACCGACGCCGGATCCGGTCGATTGAGCCGCGCGGCGTATACCTACAAGCTCTTCTGGGCGAGCTGGCACCGCAGACTCGGCGAGCTCGCGATGGATATCCAGGGTCCGGCCGGGCGAGATCGCGCCGACCTCGGAATACCGGTTCGACGAGCTCACGAACCTGTACCTGTACACGCGCGCAGACACGATCTACGGCGGCACCAACCAGATCCAGCGCAACCTGATCGCCGAGCGCGCGCTCGGCCTGCCCAAGGAACCGCGAGGCCGTTGAGGAGACAGCATGAGCATTCCGGCACCCGATTATCCGAAGCCGCGCGGCCTGCTCGCTGGGCAAGCGCGTGCTCTTCACCGCGGCCGCCGGGACCGGCATCGGCTTCGCCGC
Organism: uncultured Gammaproteobacteria bacterium; assembly: GCA_963834855.1. Classification (GTDB taxonomy): domain Bacteria; phylum Pseudomonadota; class Gammaproteobacteria; order Steroidobacterales; family Steroidobacteraceae; genus DATJKD01. The sequence continues at coordinate 42,558 of CAWIDH010000018.1, forward strand.
CGCGAAGCGCTTTGCCGAGGAAGGCGCGCGCGTCTTCATCAGCGACGTTCATCCGAAGCGCCTCGCCGAGGCGGCAGCGAAGATCAGCGAGGCCACCGGGACCTCGACCCCCTCGCGCGTCTGCGACGTGACGAAGGAGCAGGAGGTGCGCGAGCTCGTCGACGCCTCGCTCGACCGGCTCGGGCACATCGACGTGCTGGTCAACAACGCGGGGCTCGGCGGCTCGGCGCCCATCGTGATGATGACCGACGAGCAGTGGGCCCGCGTGCTCGACGTCAGCCTGACCAGCGTGTTCCGGATGTGCCGCGCCGTGCTGCCGCACATGTACGAGCGCAAGGCCGGCGTCGTGATCAACAACGCCTCGGTGCTCGGCTGGCGGGCGCAGGCCGAGCAGGCGCACTACGCCGCCGCGAAGGCGGGCGTCATGGCGTTCACGCGCTGCGCCGCGATCGAGGCCGCCGAGCACGGCGTGCGGGTCAACGCCGTCGCGCCCAGCATCGCGATGCACGAGTTCCTCGCCAAGGTGACGCCGCAGGCGACGCTCGATGAGCTCGCGAAGCGCGAGGCCTTCGGACGGCCGGCCGAGACCTGGGAGGTCGCCAACGTGATGGTCTTTCTCGCGAGCGACTTCGACCTACATGACCGGCGAAGTCGTGCCGGTCTCGAGCCAGAGGGCCTGAGCCATGGCCGCGGTTTTCCGCTCGCTGGAGGAGCTGCGCGCCGCCGCCGGCCGCGAGTCGGGGCCGACGGAATGGCTCACGATCGAGCAGTCACGCATCGATGCGTTTGCCGACGCGACGGACGACCACCAGTGGATCCACGTCGACCCGGTGCGCGCGGCCGCCGGCCCGTTCGGCGGCACGATCGCCCACGGCTATCTCACCCTGTCGCTCGTCAACAAGTTCCTGCCCGACCTGGTGCGCGTCGAGAACGCGAAGATGGGCGTCAACTACGGCACCGACAAGGTGCGCTTTCCGGCCGCCGTCAAGGTGGGCGCCCGCATCCGCGGGCGCGCGCAGGTACTGACGGCGAGCGACGTGCCGGGCGGCGTGCAGATCGTCGTGCGCGTGACGATCGAGGTCGAGGGCGGGGATCGGCCGGCGTGCGTGGCCGACACGATCAGCCGCTTCTACTTCTGAAGTAGCGTACCGATGAGGCGGAATCCTGGATCTTTCAAGTGAGCACGGTCGCGAACGGCGGCGCCGGGTTCTTCTAGATCACGCAACGTCGGATTCGTCCGATTGATCCTCCGCGGTCGCGGAGTTACCTTCGGATCATCATGAGAATCGCCCAGGTCGCTCCGCTCTACGAGAGCGTACCGCCGAAGCTACTACGGCGGCACCGAGCGGGTCGTCTCCTACCTGACCGAGGAGCTCGTCCGCCAGGCCACGAGGTGACCCTCTTCGCGAGCGGCGACTCGGTCACGACGGCCCGACTGGTCGCCGCTGCGCCGGCGCTCGCTGCGGCTGGACAAGCGCTGCGTCGACCCGCTCGCGCACCACATCCTGCATGCTCGAGCAGGTGTTCGCCGCGCGCGGCCGAGTTCGACGTCGTCCACTTCCACGTCGACTACCTGCACTTCCCGCTGTCGCGGCGGCCGGCCGTCCGCGCACGTGACGACGCTGCACGGGCGCCTCGACCTCCCCGATCTGGTGCCGCTCTACCGGAGTTCCGCGACATGCCGCTGGTCTCGATCTCCGACGCGCAGCGCGAGCCGCTGCCCTGGGCGAACTGGCAGCGCGACCGTCTACCACGGGCTGCCGCCGGACCTGCTACTCGTTCCGAGCGAGCGCCGGCGACGTACCTCGCCTTCCTGGGGCGCATCTCGCCCGAGAAGCGGGTGGACCGCGCGATCGAGATCGCGCGGCGCGTCGGGATGCCGCTCAAGATCGCCGGCCAAGGTCGATCGCGTCGGACCACGACTACTTCGAGGCGGTCATCGAGCCGCTGCTCGACGCGACCGCTTGGTCGAGTTCATCGGCGAGATCGGCGAAGGCGGAGAAGGACGAGTTCCTCGGGCAACGCGCTACGCGCTGCTCTTCCCGATCGACTGGCCGGAGCCGTTCGGCCTGGTCATGATCGAGGCGATGGCCTGCGGCACGCCGGTCATCGCGTACCGGCGCGGCTCGGTGCCCGAGGTCATGGAGGACGGCGTCACGGGCTTCGTCGTGGACGACGCTCGACGACGCGGTCGACGGCGGTCGAGCGCGTCGCCGCGACTCGACCGCCGCGCGCTGCCGCGCAGGTCGTTCGAGCAGCGCTTCACGCCGACGCGGATGGCGCGGCGACTACGCTGGCGCTCTACGAGCGGTCTGCTCGAGCACCGTGCAGAGCGAGCGTCGAAGCGCGGAGCGGCGATCGGCTAGCGAGGTCGATCCGAGGATCGCAGCGACCAGTTCTACATCCTCGCCACGTCGCGCCGCATCGACGACCGCGACGCGGGTCCTGAAGCACGGCGACACGTTCGCGGTCTTCGACCGCTACGGCGACATCGCCGCGTCGGCCTCGGCGAGCTAGGGCCTGCTACCACGAGGGCACGCGCTACCTGTCGCGCCTCGCGCTGCGCGTTGGACGACGCAGCGCCCGCTGCTGCTGAGCTCGACCGATCAAGCGACGACAACGCGGTCCTGGCCGTCGACCTGACGAACCCCGACATCTGCGCGCGACGGCGAGGTCGTCGCTCCCGCGCGGCACGCGTGCACGTCGTCGCGCTCGATGTTCCTGTGGGAGGCACGTGCTACGAGCGATCTGCGGATCCGCAACTACGGCTCGACGCCGGTCGCGTCGCGCTCTCCATCGCAGTTCGACGCCGACTTCGCCGACATCTTCGAGGTGCGCGGCATGCAGCGCGAGCGGCGCGGGCGCGCTGCTCCGCCCGGCAGATCGGAGCGCGGACCGCTCGTGCTCGCCTACGAGGGCCTCGACGGCGTCGCTGCGGCGACACGCGGATCGTGCTTCGACCCGCGCCCGACGCGGTCGAGCGGAGCCGGACGCGCAGCTTCCAGCTGCGAGCTCGCAGCCGCGCGGACGAGCCAGCGACGGCGATCTCGTGCGCTGCCGCTGCCGGACAGCGCAGCATGCCGGCGCGGACCCGCTCGGCCGCGGCCGCCGCTACGACGCAGGCGCGTGCGAGCAGGCGGCGCGCGACTCGGCCGCGAGCGCACGCCGGCACCCGACATCGTCACGTCGAACGAGCAGTTCAACGACTGGCTCAACCGCTCGCTCGCCGACCTGCACATGATGCTCACGCGAGACGCCGCACGGGCTCGTATCCCTACGCCGGCGTGCCCTGGTTCAGCACGCCGTTCGGGCGCGACGGCATCATCACCGCGCTCGAGATGCTCTGGCTCAACCCGGACATCGCCGCGCGGCGTGCTCTGCGTACCTCGCCGCCACGCAGGCGACGACGACGACCCCGAGCAGGACGCCGAGCCCGGCAAGATCCTGCACGAGACGCGCGCGGGCGAGATGGCCGCGCTCGGCGAGATCCCGTTCGGGCGCTACTACGGCAGCGTCGACGCGACGCCGCTGTTCGTCATGCTCGCCGGCGCGTACTACGAGCGCACCGGCGACCTCGCGTTCATCGACTCGATCTGGCCGAACGTCGAGCGCGCGCTCGCTGGATCGACCGGTACGGCGACCGCGACGGCGACGGCTTCGTCGAGTACGTCGCGCCGCTCGACGCGCGGCCTGGTCCACCAGGGCTGGAAGGACTCGCACGACTCGGTCTTCCACGCCGACGGCACGACTCGCCGAGGCGCCGATCGCGCTCTGCGAGGTGCAGGGCTACGTCTACGCCGCGAAGCGCGCCGCGGCGCGGCTGGCGCGCGGCGCTGGGCCGCGATCGCGCGCGCGGAAGCGCTGGCGGCCAGGCCGAGCAGCTGCGGGCCGCGCTTCGAGGAGCGCTTCTGGTGCGAGGACCTGGCGACCTACGCGCTGGCGCTCGACGGCGCGAAGCGGCCCTGCCGCGTGCGCACCTCGAACGCCGGCCACTGCCTGTTCGCCGGCATCGCCGAGCCGGAGCGCGCGCGGCGCGCGTGGCGCAACCGCTCATGCGCCGACGTTGTTCTCCGGCTGGGGCATCCGCACCGTCGCGACGACCGAGGCGCGCTACAACCCGATGTCCTACCACAACGGCTCGGTCTGGCCGCACGACAACGCGCTCATCGCGGCCGGGTTCGCGCGCTACGGGCTCAAGGACGCGGCCGCTGCAGGTCCTCACGCGGCCTGTTCGACGCGAGCCATGCTCTCGAGCTCCACCGGCTGCCCGAGCTCTTCTGCGGGTTCCCGCGGCGCCCGGGCGAGGGCCCGACCCATACCCGGTGGCGTGCGCGCCGCAGGCGTGGGCGGCGGGCAGTCGTCCTCCCTCCTGCAGGCGTGCCTCGGCCTCGAGATCAGGGCCGCGGAGCGCAAGGTCGTGCTCTCCGCGCCCGTCCTGCCAGGTTTCCTGAAGGAAGTGCGGATCGAGCGACTCAAGGTGATGGAAGGGAGCGTCGATCTGCTCCTCACCCGGCACGGGCTCGACGTGGGGGTCAACGTCCTGCGCAGGGAAGGGACTGTTGGTGTGGTGGTGCTCAAGTAGGGTTGCAGGAGTGACAGAAACGCGATCATTGCCCGACGAGCACTGGGTGACGTTCTTCGAAACGGCGATCGGCGAGTGCGCCATCGCCTGGACCGATCGGGGCATTGCAGGCGTGCAGCTTCCGGAGGCGACTGCGACCGCCACGCGTGCACGCATTCTGCGGCGCTTTCAGACGGCGGCCGAGGGTGAGCCTACCCTCGAGGTGCGCGCGGCAATCGAGGGGATCGTGGCTCTGCTCTCGGGCGAGGCCGCCGATCTCCGGTTCGTCCAACTCGACCTGCGGTCACAGTCTGCATTCAACGCCGCGGTGTACGCGCTGGCGCGCGACATTCGGGCCGGGCGAGACGTCGACCTACGGTGAGATCGCGACGAAGGCCGGCGATCCGGACGCGGCGCGCGCCGTAGGCCAGGCACTCGGGCAGAACCCCATCCCGATCATCGTGCCCTGCCACCGTGTCCTCGCGGCAGGCGGTCGCGCGGGCGGCTTTTCGGCGCCGGGCGGCGTGATGACCAAGCTCAAGCTGCTCGAGATCGAGCGAAGTCGCATCCCCTTCGAGCTGACCTGACAAGGTGCCGGCGCCTGCCAGTTCGGCACCGATCAAGCTACCGTGTCAACGTGCGCGAAAGCGCGTCCAGCATCGTGGCCCAGCCGTTGCGGACACGATCCGCGAAATCCGCCCAGCGCGGATTCATCGCGTGCACGAGCGAAAGCTCGCACCCGCGGTCGAGCGGCGTGATGTCGATGGTCACGCGGCTTTCCTCGTCCGATTCCCCGACGATGCCCCACGTGAACGCCAGCCGTCGCGGCCGATCGATCTCGAGATAGTGCCCGACGTGATCGATCTCATCGCGGGTGCGAGCCAGGCGTCGAACACGCGTTCGGGCGCCGCGTCGAAGCGGCGCATCACGCGGACGGTGGAGGCAGGGTCTGTGACGGTCATCGGGGCAGACTTACTCCCTTTCCCGGTGACGCCGCAAGGCCTCGGACGCGTCGAGGCGCTCTTCGCGCGGAGCCCGGTCTGCCTGACCTGACCGGAGATCCTGATTCGAAATCCGGCGTGAGTCCGATCGCTCCGAATCAGTCACCGCTGAGCCGGATTGTTCCGGTTCAGGGTACCGCGGCCACGGTCGCGCGGTAGGTCTCGAGCTCCTGCTGGTAGCGGGCGCGGTCGCGCTCGAGCGCCGCAATCTCGGACTTGAGGCGGCCGATGCGCTCGGCGGCGTGCTTGGTGTCGAGAACCGCCTGTGCGCGCTCCTCCGGCGTCGCGGTGTCGTCGATGACGGTGAGCGTGCGGTCGGCGAGTCGGCCCTCGAGGCGCGCGATTTCGCGCCGGCGATACGCGATGGCCTCGTCGGCATCGGTGACCGGCGCTTGCGGACGTAGAGCTCGCGGCCTGACTCGTATGCGGCGACGAAAGCCGGCGCGAGCTCGGACGGACAGCTGTCGTAGTACGGCGCGCCGTTGACGCCGGCGCGGTATCCGTTGTGCGGCTGGCAGAACTCGCGCAGCCCCTCGGCTCGGCCGGCACGATACGCAACCAGGTCCGGGGTCACGCCATGCTCGGCGCAGGGCTTGCGATGGTGGCCGATCCGCTCGCCGGAATGTCCCGCAACGCCGTCCTCGTAGCCGACCGTGCGCCAGTCGACGGTGCGGCACTCGTCCTTGTTCATGGTCGAGGAGCAGCCCGCGAGGCCCAGCAGCCGGCGATGCGAAGAGGGACGAGGGATGTCATGGCGCGTCGCATGACGCGAGCCGGGACGCTGGCCGTCGCGCGGTCAACGACCGCCGCACGGCCGACGGTTACACATCGACAGGGGCCGCCCTGAAGCCGACGAAACGTAGGGCGTCCGGTCCCTCACAGGCAACGTGGGCCAACCGGATCACGACTTCCGAGTCGGGCCTGCGTACGTTCAGAACCACGCGCGGTGAGCCGAGGCGCGTCAGTCCATCCGGCGGGCACGTACAGCGACCAGCACGCCGGTCTGGTCGACCTCGCATTCGAGCTCGATCGGCTGGCAGCAGACCTGGCAGTCCTCGACGTGGGTGAAGGAGCCGCCGCTCAGGTCGAGCAGGGTGCCGAAGCTCTCCCAGCAATACGGGACACTCGACGCTCACGAACTCGGTGAGACCGGGCGCCGCGAGCGTCCCGCCCGGCTCGAAGACGGGCTCGAGCCCGTAGAGCGTGTCGATCGCCTCGTCATCGAGGCGCGTGACCTCGCGCGTCAGGGCGTCGATTCTGCTGTGCCGGCGGATCTTCATGCGCCGACGCTAACACAATCGATCGAGCCGGATGCCGAGTGCAGTCGAGAATCGCTCGGCGCGTTTCGGTCCAGTCGATCACGAGCCGGCGGTGGCTGAAGCGCCACGCGCCGTCTCCCGGCGCCAGCGGTCCTGGTAGCGGATCGCCCAGGTAGAGAAGCGTCTCAGCCGGCGGCGGTGCGACAGGTGGTCGGCCGTCGAGTAGGTCTCACCGTGTGCCGAGTCGCCCTCGATGGTCACGACCTGATTGTGCACGCGATGCTGGGTCGCCTAGTACAGGGCCATGACGTCGAGCGCTGCGATGATGTTCGCGCGTCCCTCGAGCCGGATGCCGGGCGCCTCGATCACGCAGTCCTCGGTGACGATCGAGCCCCACAGTCCTTGTCGCGCCGGTCGGCGCCCTGCGCGTAGAGCTCCGCCAGCGTCGCAGGCTCGCGCTCGTCGAGCAGCCGGTCGATGCTGGCGTCGCTCATCGTGCCTGCCGCGGGCGCGTACTGCGCAACGACCTCGGCGAGCGCTCGGCCGACGTCTGCGCCGCTATGCCGAGCAGAGCCGCCTCGGCGGCGTCGGGCTCGTAATACAGGGTGTTGCCGCGACCGAAATAGAGCGTCGCGTCGGGCAGCATCGGGTGCTCCTCGTCGCGAACCGGCGGCACGTCGCGACCGGCGGCGCGGAAAAAGTGGCCGAAGAAATCCCGGAAGCTCAGGTTCTCGTCGCCCACGAGGTACGCCGCGCCGGAGCGGCCGCGGTCGAGCGCGCCGGCGATCGCCTCTGACAGCGAGCGCGCGGACATGAAATTGACGCCGCCGGCGGGCACGAACGGCGGCCCCGGCACCAGCGTGCCCGCGGCGTAACGCATGAGCGCGTCGAAAAAACCCACTTCGAGCCCGGGCAGCGCGCCGACGATCCAGGGCGCGTTGACGCTCATGACGCGGAAATCCGCCGTGGCCAGCGCCCGCGCGCCGTCGTCCGCCCGTTTGCGCGAACGGACGTAAGGAATGTTCTCGATAAGCTGCGGCGCCGCCTGCGGGTAGAAGCTGCCGACGTTGATGGCGTGGCGCACGCCCGCCTCGCGCACCTGTGCGAAGAATCGCGGTACGCCCTCGGAGTTGACGCGGTCCCAGTGCGTGGCGTCGTCGAATCCGCGCGGCGCATGGCGGATGTCGTTGCCGGCCGCGAACACGAGCGCGTCGAAGCGCGCGAGCATGGCTCGCGGCAGGCCGTCGGCGAGGTAGTCGCAGGGGAGGAACTCGAGCGCCGCCATGCCCGTGCCCGATCGGCGCGGGTTTGCGCGCGGCGATGCGACCTCGTGCCCCTGCGAGCGCAGCAGGAGCGCCGCGTCGCCGCCGATCAATCCCGTCCCGCCGACGACGAGCATCCGCATGATCCGAACCTCGAATGGACGGCGCCGCGGGACCGCCGCGCCGGGTCGATACAATGACAGACATCGCCGGCCACGTGGAAGCACGGATGCGTGACGACGACCCGCTCTTCGTGCCGATCGAGCTCGGCGAGATCGATTGCTCGAACCGCATGGTCATGGCGCCGATGACGCGCAGCCGCGCCTCGGCGGGCGGACTCGTCAACGGGCTGCACGTCGAGTACTACGGAGAACGTGCCTCCGCGGGCCTCATCGTCACCGAAGGCACGCAGCCGTCGATTCACGGAAAGGGCTACTGCCGCACGCCCGGGCTGCACGATGTGGCGCAGGTCGCTGCCTGGCGCAGGGTCACCGACCGGGTGCATGCCGAGGGCTCGCGCATCGTCGTACAGCTGATGCACGTCGGCCGTGTCGCAAGCCGCCACAACAAGCAGGCCGATGCCCGCACGGTCGCGCCCTCCGCGGTGCGCGCCCGCGTGCAGATGTACACCGATGTCGCCGGGATGCAGGACTGCGACGAGCCGGAAGCGCTCACGCTCGCCGAGATCCCGGCGGTCGTGGAGGAATACACGCAGGCCGCGCGGTTTGCGCGCGGGCGGGGTTCGACGGCGTCGAGCTCCACGCGGCGAGCGGCTATCTGCCGATGCAGTTTCTCGTCTCGAACAGCAACCGGCGCAGCGATGCCTATGGCGGCGTGGCGGCGAACCGCGTGCGTTTCGCCGTCGAAGTAATGGAGGCGATGTGTGGCGCGGTCGGCGCGGGCCGGGTCGGCCTGCGGATCTGCCCGGCGAACCCGTTCAACGACGTCGCGGATCCCGAACCCGAGGCGACCTACGGCGCGCTGCTCGATGCGATCGCGCCGCTCGGTAGCGCCTATCTGCATGTCATCCGATCGCCCGTGCGCACGTCGATGCCTTCGCGCTCGCGCGGCGCCACTACGCCGGCCCGATCGTCTGAACGACGGCTTCCACGGCGACAGTGCACGCAAGGCGATCCGTACCGGCACCGGTGACGCCGTGTCGTTCGCCCGTCACTACATCGGCAACCCCGACCTGGTGCGCCGGCTGCGCGAGGACTGCCGCTCGCGGGCTTCGACCGTCACACGCTCTACACGCCCGGGCCGAAGGGCTACCTCGACTATCCAAATTCGGCGCAGAGCCAGATTAATCGCGCTTAATCTGGCTCTGAGCCGAATTATCAGCGGACCTTGATCGACGGCGCCGGGGCTCCGGCGCGCATGCGCTTGATGAATTCGTCGAACGGCGCGGGTTCCGCGACCGGGCCTTCGGGCGCGCCGTCGCGCGACCAGAACGCCTTCCAGCTCGGGAACAGCTCGTGGTATCCGCCGGTGTACGGCGCGACTCCGGGCCAGCGCATCTTGTCCGGGCCGAGGGGCGGCTTGTTCAGGTCCGTCGCGTACCAGTAGAGCGGCAGCCGGCGGCGGAAGTACCAGCGCCCTGCGCGGCGCTCGTAGTCGTCCACGTACATCATCTGCATGATCACCCACTCGGCTCCGGTCTCGTGCTCGTTCTTCGAGTAGACGACGCCGCGCGCGTGGTCGGCGTCCTCGAACTCGATGACGTGGTTGCCGATGTGATGCGACGTGCCCGTGAACTGCACCCGCAGCGTACGATCGAACCACGCGCGCAGCGCCTCGCGGCCGCGCGACTGGCCGACCTCGACGTCCTCCGGGAAAGAGCCCGACGAGCGCATCGAGGTCGCGCATGTCGAGCGCGAGACCGTAGCGGGCCGGGAGCTGACGGATCTGCTCGAGCGACTCGAGTCGGTCGAGGCGCCGCTCGAGGGCGGCAAGGCTTCGGGTCGGGCCATCGCGTCCTGCCTTCCGGGCCGGCCACAGCGTGGCGCCCGGATTACGCAAATGCACAATATTATTGCTACACTACGACAAAACCCGGCGTTCGGGTGCGATCGAAATACGCAGCCAGATGGCCAGCATCAGCTTCGCCGAGCCGCCGACCCTCGATGAGATCGACGAGCGCATCGTCGCGCTGCTGAAGAAGAACGGCCGCGCGACCAACCAGCAGATCGCCCAGGACCTGAATATCGCGGCGGCGACGGTCAGCGCCCGGATCCGACGGCTCGAGCAGACCCGGGCCGTCCGCGTGGTCGCGGTCACCGATTTCGCGGCGCTCGGCTTCAAGGCGCTGCTCGCTCTCGGCATCGAGGTGCAGGGTCGAGCGGCGGAGGACGTCGGAATCGACCTCGCGGCGCTCGACGAGGTGTTCAGCGTGCACCTCGTCACCGGGGCGCGCGACATCGAAGTCCTGGTCGCGCTGCGCGACCTCGACGATCTCAGGAATTTCCTCCTCGAGGAGCTGATGCGCGTCCCCGGCATCCGCAGCGTCTCGACCGGAATCGCGGCCGAGGTGGTCAAGTTCAACTTCGACGTGGCGCCGATGACATGACGATGCCCACGCTCGACGACCTGGATCACCGCATCATCGGCGTGCTGTCGAAGGACGCCCGCGTCAGCAACCGCCGCATCGCCGCGCTGCTGGGCGTCACCGAGGGCACGATCCGCAGCCGCATCAAGCGGCTGGAGCAGGACAACCTGATCCGGCTCACCGCGGTGACCAACGTCGCGAGCGTGGGCGCGCCGAAAGTGGTGCTGATCTGGATCCAGGCCGCGCACAGCGACGTCAAGGATCTCTGCGGGAAGCTCGCCGCGATGCCCGAGATCCGCTCGGTCATCATGCTGCTCGGCCGCTGCGACATCCTCGCGGTCGGCCTCTTCAGCAGCCTCGAAGACGTCATCGCGGTCGCCAACAACCGGATCCTCGCGCTGCCCGGCGTGCGCCACGTCGAGACCTCGATCGCGGTCAAGACGCTGAAATACGACATCCGCGCCGCGCGGATCACGCGCGACTGGCACGCCCCCGACTGAGGTGCCGGGCGCGTTTCGAGTATGCGCCGATCGGCCTCGACGAAAAAGAAGGGGTAGACGAAGGATTCGTGGACCTCCTGCCCGAGGCAGATCGCCCCGAGCGAGCTGCCGATCAGGTTCGGGTCGCTCGCCACGTGCGCCCGCGCGGCGTTGAGGTCGAGCCACCACTGCACCAGCGGGCTCGTGTTGTAGATCGCCCAGCCGCCGAGCATCAGCATCAGGTCGTCGGCGATGGCCGCGCAGCGTCGCGCCACCTGCGAGGACTCGTAACGATAGCGCACACGATCGGCATACGGGATCTGCCGGCCCGCGCGGATCGTGTCCATCATCACGTCGAAGTTGCGGAAGAGCAGCGCCTTGAGCTCGTCGATCGTCGCCTGCGCCCGTGCGGCGGTATTGAGCGCGATCGGGTCCATCTTCGCCGACTTGCCGGTGTTGGTGGATACGCGCCGCGCGGCGAGCTCGTAATACGTGTCGAGCGCAGCCTGCGCGGCGCCGATCGACCCGGTGGAGATCACACGCACGAAGAGCTGGGCCCATGGGAGCCGGTAGAGCGCGCCGTCGTTCACCGCCTGGCCCGGGTTCGTGCCGTGAAAGCCGTCGGCGCGCCTTGTGCGTGCGGTACTCGGGCACGAAGGCCTTGTCGACGACGATGCCGTGGCTGCCCGTGGCCTGCAGCCCGAAGACGTCCCAGTCGCGGACGATCTGGTAGTCCTTGCGCGGCAGCAGGAACGTGCGCATGTCGGGCGGGCCGGTCTCGCCGGGCAGCGGCGGCACGATCGCCCCGAGGAACGCCCAGTCGCAGTGCTCGCAGCCGCTCGAGAAACCCCAGCGCCCGCTGAGCTGCAATCCGCCATCGACGCGCTCGACCTTGCCGACCGGCTGGTAGGACGAGGAAATCAGCACGGAGTTGTCCGTGCCCCAGACGTCCTCCTGCGCGCGCCCGTCGAACAGCGCGATCTGGAACTGATGCGCGGCGATGACGCCGAGCACCCAGGCGCTCGACATGTCGGCCTCGGCGACCGCAATCTGCACGTCGAAGAACACCTGCGGGTCCATCTCGTAGCCGCCCCAGCGCGTCGGGCTGCAGGATCCGGAAGAACCCGGCGTCCTTGAAGTCCTGGATCGTCGCGGCGGGCAGGCGTGGCCGCGTCGCGCGCCGCGCGCAGCCGCTCGCGCAGCGCCGGTTTCATCGCGCGCGCACGGGCGACGAGCTCGTCGCGTGTCGGGCGCGGCGTGTCGGTCATCGGACGGGCCGCTTGCGCCATGGGGACTACCTCTCGAGCGCGGGGACGCAGTATTGCAGGGCAGGGTCCGGCTGGCAACAGAATTCGTACAAAATATAGCATTGAATTACGCACATGACCGAATACAATGCCGCAAACCATGATTATTCGGTGGCGGCGGGTGCTTCCGGTGCGATATTCAGGCCGCAGCTGCCGGTCGGCCCCCGCGACCGGAGCGTCTGGATTTGCCCGTCGACGGGCTCCCCGGCCATCCTGCAGAATTTCGCCCCCTCGTCTGAGCATCCCGCCATGAATGCCACCACCCGCCCGAGCTCGCCACCGTTCGGCCGGATCGCGAAGCTGCCCTCCGGTCACGAGATGCATTACCTGGAGCAGGGGAAAGGTCCGGCGGTCGTGCTGGTCCACGGCAGCGGTCCCGGCGCGAACGGATACAGCAACTTCAAGCGCAACATCGCGCCCGTAGCCGAGGCGGGCTACCGTGTGCTCGTCCCTGACATGATCGGCTTCGGCTGGTCGTCGAAACCCGACATCGACTACCCGCTCGACCTCTTCGTCGGCACGCTGATCGAGTTCCTCGAGGCGGTCGGCGTCAAGCGCTGCACGCTCGTCGGCAACTCGCTGGGCGGTGCGATCTCGATCAAGACCGCGCTCGATCGCCCCGGCCTGGTCGAAAAGCTGGTGATGATGGGCACCGGGGGCATCGAGTCGCGCGAGACGTATTTCGCGATGCCGGGCATCCGCGCCATGGTGTCGCAGTTCGTCGGCGCCGGGTTCGACCGGCCGGGCCTGCGCGAGCTGCTCGAGATGCTGGCGTTCGATCCGAAGGTCGTCGACGACGACCTGCTCGAGGAGCGATGGAACGTGCTGCAGACACAGCCGAAGGCCGTGCTCGCCCGCATGCTGATCCCGGACCTCTCGCCGCGGCTGATCGAGATCCGCTGCCCGGTGCTCGGCTTCTGGGGCGCCGAGGATCACTTCTGCCCGGTGAGCGGCGCGAACAAGATTCTCGCCGCCGTGGGCGACGCCCGGCATGGTGCTGCTCGCGCACTGCGGGCACTGGGCGATGCTCGAGTATCCGGATGTCTTCAACCGCTATGTCGTCGACTTCCTCCGCCACTGACCGCCCGTCGCGCGGCGCTCGCAGCGGCGCTTGCGGAGGAGCTGTATGCGGCGTTGCGCGACGGCCGGACGGTGCCGCCCTTGTCCGGGCGCGGTCTCGACCTCGACATCGACGACGCGTACCGGGTGTCGCTCGCGCTGCTCGAGCGCCGCCTCGCCGACGGCGAGCGCGTGATCGGCAAGAAGATCGGCGCGACGAGTCGTGCCGTGCAGGACATGCTGGGCGTGCGCCAGCCGGACTTCGGATTCCTGACGGCATCCATGCAGGTGCCCGACGGCAGCCGCATACACGATCGCCGGGCGCGCTGATCCAGCCACGCGCCGAGGCCGAAATCGCGCTGATCCTGAAGCGCGGGCTCAAGGGGCCCGGCGTCACGCCCGCGGACGTGATGGATGCGACCGAATCGATCGCAGCATGCTTCGAGATCGTCGATTCGCGCATCGAGAACTGGAAGATCGGCATCGTCGACACCGTCGCGGACAACGCCTCCTGCGGTGTCTTCGTGCTGGGCGAGGCGCGCGTCGATCCGCGCCGCGCTCGACCTCGCCGCGCTCGAAGTCCGCGTCTACAAGAACGGCGAGCCGCTGTCGCGGGGTTTGGGCTCGGCGGTGCAGGGCTCGCCGCTCGCCTCGGTCGCCTGGCTCGCGAATACCCTCGGCAGCTACGGCGTCTCGCTCGACGCCGGCGAGGTGATCCTGTCGGGGTCGCTCGTGCCGCTCGAGCCCGCGCGACCGGGCGATTCGTTCCGCCTCGAGCTCGACTCGGTCGGCGGCGCCAGCGTCAGCTTCGTTTGACACCCTTTACGATCCACGGAGACATCGATGGCTGACGGATTCGGATTCGACGGCAAGGTCGTGCTCGTGACCGGTGCGGCACGCGGCATCGGCGCGGCGATCACCCGCGTGTTCGCCGCGGCGGGCGCCACCGTCGTCGCGACCGACGTGCTCGAGTCGGAGCTGGCGGCGACGGTCAAGGACGTGGGGCAGAAGGCGCGCGCCCGTCGCCTCGACGTGACGGATGCGACGGCCTGGAGCAAGGTGGTGGAGGAGATTACTGCACAGCACGGCCGGCTCGACGTGCTGGTCAACAATGCGGGCATCCTCGCCTTTGGCGATCTGCAGTCGACCACGGCCGACCAGTTCCGGCGGCTCTTCGAGGTCAACGTCGTCGGCGTGTTCCTCGGGATGCAGGCCGTGTTCCCTGTGATGAAGGCGGCGGGCCGCGGCGCGATCGTCAACATGTCCTCCTCGTCAGGCCTCATGGGCAACAACGCGGTCGGCGCCTATGGCGCGACCAAGTGGGCGGTGCGCGGCCTCACGCGCAGCGCCGCGCTCGAGTACGGGCCCCACGGGGTGCGCGTCAACGGCGTGCACCCCTACGGCATCGACACCTGGATGTCGAACCCGCAGGGCGCGCCGCGCGAGAGCCTGAATCCCGGTTATCGCAACGTCCCGCTGCAGCGCATGGGCGATCCGTCCGAGGTCGCGAATGCCGTGCTCTATCTCGCCTCGGACGCGGCGTCGTACACCTCGGGCGCCGAGCTCGCGGTCGACGGCGCCACCTGCGCGGGCCAGTACTTCTACGGGTTGCCCGGGGCGCCGTACTGACCGCGATGCTGTTGCTGAAGAACGCCGAGGTCTACGCGCCCGCGCCACTCGGCCGACACTGCCTGCTCGTCGGTGGCGGAAAAATACTCTGGATGGGCGCGGAGACACCGGATCTGCCGGCCGCGATGCGCGCCGCAGTGGAGACCCTCGACCTCGAGGGCCGGCGCCTGATTCCCGGTCTCATCGACGGTCACGTGCACGTCTGCGGCGGGGGTGGCGAGGCGGGGTTTCGCACCCGCGTGCCGCCGCCCGGGCTTTCGCGTTACACGGGCGCCGGTGTCACGACCGTGGTCGGCCTGCTCGGTACGGACGACGTCGCGCGCGGGCCGCGCGAGCTGCTCGCGAACGTACATGCGCTTCGCGAGGAGGGGCTCAATGCCTGGGCGCTCGCCGGGGGCTATCACCTGCCGCCCGCGACGCTGACCGGCAGCCTGCGCGGCGACCTCGTCTTCCTCGAGCCGCTGATCGGCGTCGGCGAAGTCGCGATCAGCGATCACCGTTCGAGCCAGCCGACGCTCGACGAGCTGCTCAGGGTGGCCGCCGACGCGCACGTCGCGGGACTCATGACCGGCCGCGCCGGAATCCTGCACCTGCATCTGGGCGACGGCGAGCGCGGGCTCGAGCTGGTTCGCCGCGCGCTCGATGCGAGCGAGCTGCCGGCGCGCGTGTTCAATCCCACGCACGTCAACCGACGGCGCGCGCTTTTCGACGAGGCGGTGGCGCTCACGCGGCGCGGCTGCGTGGTGGACGTAACCGCCTTTCCGGTCGGCGCGGACGAGGACGCGTATTCCGCGGCCGACGCCGTCGAGCGTTTTCTCGCGAGTGGCGCGCCGTCCACGCACGTCACCGTGAGCTCGGATGCCGGCGGTTGCCTGCCGTGCTTCGACGCCGACGGCCGGGTGTCGCACATGGACGTCGGGTCCTCGGGCGCGCTGCTCGTGACGCTCCGCGAGCTGCTCGCACGCGGCCTCCCCCTCGAGACCGCGCTTCCGCCCTTCACATCGAACCCTGCGCGGCTGTTGCGGCTCGCCGGCAAAGGCACGGTCGCGACGGGCGCGGACGCCGACCTCGTGGCGCTCGACTCCGCCGGCGCGCCGCACACGGTCATGGTGCGGGGCGAGGTTCACCTGTCGGACGGCGCGATCGTCCGGCGCGGGGCCTTCGAGGGCCGATAGTCAGCGCCCCGGACCTCTGTTACAGTTTTTCCATGAGTCAGCTGCTGGTCACCTTCCTCCTGATCGGCCTTGCCCTGCTGTGGGTCATGGCCTGGCGTTACCAGCGGAGATTCGCGGTCGGCACCGTCGTGGGCGCTGTTGGCGGCCTGCTCGTGGCCTGGCTCGCCCGACCCATCGAGCTCGATCACATCCCGCTCTGGCTGCCGCCGCTGCCGTTCGCGCTGGTCGCGGTCACGCTTTTCTGTTTCGGCATCCTCGCCTGGTTCTGGGGCGAGGACTAGCCGCGGCCCCGGGTTCCATGACAGACTCGGGCGATAACAAGGCGCAAGCCTCGGCTGCAAGCGCCGGCGATTAGCGGATGTCTGCGGGGGACGTAGCATGAAGTGCCTTTACTACCTGGCGCCGACCCTTAAGAGCACCCACGATATTTCCGACGACCTGCACGAAGTCGGAGTCAACGATTATTTCCTGCACGTCGTTTCCCGGGACGAGTCGGGGCTCAAGCAGCAGCACATCCATTCGAGCAACTACCTCGAGACGCTGGATCTCATCCGTGACGGGTTGATCGGCGCGGTCGTCGGCTTCCTGGCCGGCCTGCTTGGCGTCTGGGCCCTGCAGCGGTTCGCGCCCTTCGGGCCGAACGTCCATGTTCCGAGTTTCGTCTACTACGCCATCGTCGCCGTGGCCACGCTCTTCGGCGCCTGGGAGGGCGGGTTGATCGGCGTCGCGAGCGAGAACAAGAAGCTCGCGCGCTTCCATGACGACCTCGAGGCCGGCAAGTACCTGATCCTCATATACGCGCTCAAAGCGAAGGAAGACACGATCCAGGCGATGATGCGCGAGCGGCACCCCGAGGCCGAGCTCGTGGCGGTGGACAGCCACTACATCAACCCGTTCAGCAGCGTGAAGCGCGGCGCGGACAGCGACCGCCCCGGACCCCGCGCCCAGCAGAAGGTGTAACGAATGGCGCTCGCGATCGCGTTGATACTGCTCGTCATCGGCACCGTCGTCTTCCACGTCGCGAGTCCCTGGTGGTTTACGCCCATCGCCTCCAACTGGGGGATGATGGACGACACGGTGGTCCTCACCTTCTGGGTCACCGGCGCGGTGTTCGTCGCCGTGAACCTCTTCATGGCCTGGTGCGTCGTTCGCTATCGTCACCGCAAGGGGGGCGAGCAGCGAGCGGAGTACGAGCCGGAGAACCGCAAGCTCGAATGGTGGCTCACGATCCTGACGTCGGTGGGTGTCGCGGCGATGCTCGCGCCCGGTCTCTTCGTCTGGGCGAAGTTCGTCACCGTGCCGAAGGAGGCGGTGGAGGTCGAGGCGCTCGGCCAGCAGTGGACCTGGACCTATCGCCTGCCGGGCGAGGACGGCGTGCTCGGCGCGACCGACTCGGCGTTCGTGACGCTCTCGAACCCGTTCGGCATCGACGTCGCGGACGACAAGGGGCGCGACGACGTCCTGGTGGACAACCCCGAGCTGCACCTCCCGGTCGACCAGCCGGTCAAGGTGCTGCTGCGCTCGAAGGACGTGCTGCACAACTTCACCGTGGCTGAGTTCCGCGTGAAGATGGACCTGGTCCCCGGGATGGTCACCTTCATGTGGCTCACCCCGACGCGCACCGGCGCTTTCGACGTGCTCTGCCAGGAGCTCTGCGGCGTCGGGCACTTCGCGATGCGCGGCCGCGTCGTCGTCGATTCGGCACAGGACTACGCGGCCTGGCTCGCCAAGCAGCCGACGTTCGCGCCAGCTCGCGGCGCGCCCGGCGCCGGACGCCGTGGCCGGCCAGGCGACGTTCGCGACGTGCACCGCCTGCCACGGCGCAAAAGGCGAGGGCAACGAGACGCTGAGCGCGCCCAAGCTTGCAGGGCAGCACGGCTGGTACCTCGCGCACCAGCTCAGGAATTTCCGCCACGGCATCCGCGGCGGTGCGCCCGGGGAGACGGTGGCCGCCCAGATGGTGCCGTTCGCCCAGATGCTCGACGACGCAGGCCGTCGACAACGTCGTCGCCTACATCGGGACCTTGCCCAACGAGCCGCCGCGCGCGACGCTCTCGGGCGACGCCGAGCGCGGCCGGGGACTCTATCGTGACCTGCGCCAACTGTCACGGCACGAACGGGCAGGGCGTGTGGTCCACGCGGGCGCCGGGGCTCGCCAACCAGAGCGACTGGTACCTGCTGCGGCAGATGCAGAATTTCAGGAACGGCGTGCGCGGACGTCACGCCCAGGATTTCTACGGCGCGCAGATGGCACGGATCGGCCAGGCGATGGGCGACGACCAGACTACGATGGACATCGTGGCGTACATCGGCACGCTGCGAGGCGCGCCCGAGCGCGTCGCGAGCGCGCCGGAAGCGGCCGGCGCGCCGGCACACACGGAGCACTGACCTTGCGCGACGGCGACGCAGCGGTGCGGAGGGTTTTCTGATGGCATACGTCGCAATCGCGGACCAGCACGCACACCTGCACGATCCGCAGACCTTCGTCACGAAGTACATCTGGAGCCAGGACCACAAGGTCATCGCGGTCCAGTACGCGATCACCGCGATCGGGATCGGGCTCGTGGCGCTCGCGCTGTCGGTGATGATGCGGATGCAGCTCGGCTTCCCCGATACCTTCCGCTTCATCAGCCCCGACAACTATTACCAGTTCGTCACCATGCACGGGATGATCATGGTGATCTACCTGCTCACGGCGCTGTTCCTGGGCGGGTTCGGCAATCTGCTGATCCCGCTCCAGTGCGGTGCGCGGGACATGGTTTTCCCGTACATGAACATGCTCTCGTACTGGGTCTACCTGCTGGCCGTGCTCGTGCTGGTCGCGAGCTTCTTCGTGCCTGGCGGCCCCACCGGCGCGGGCTGGACGCTCTATCCGCCGCAGGCGATCTCGCGCGGCACTGCGGGCGCCAACTGGGGCATCACGCTGATGCTCGTGTCGCTCGGTATCTTCATCGTCGCCTTCACGATGGGCGGTCTCAACTACGTCACGACCGTGCTGCAGGCCCGCTGCCGCGGGATGACGATGATGCGGATGCCGCTCTCGGTGTGGGGCATCTTCATGGCGACGATCCTGGGCCTGCTCGCCTTCCCGGCGTTGCTCGTCAGCGCCGTGATGATGACGCTCGACCTGCAGATCGGCACCAGCTTCTTCATGCCGGCCATCGTGTCGATGGGCGAGCAGACGCAGCACGCGGGCGGCAGCCCGCTCCTCTTCCAGCACCTGTTCTGGTTCTTCGGGCACCCCGAGGTGTACATCGTCGCGCTGCCCGCCTTCGGCATCGTCTCCGACCTGATCAGCACGCACGCGCGCCGGCACATCTTCGGCTACCGCATGATGGTGTGGGCGATCCTGGCGATCGGCGCCCTATCCTTCGTGGTCTGGGCGCATCACATGTACGTGAGCGGCATGAACCCGTACTTCGGGTTCTTCTTCGCCACCACGACGCTGATCATCGCCGTGCCGACCGCGATCAAGGTCTACAACTGGGTGTTGACGCTGTGGCGAGGCGACATTCACCTCACCGTGCCGATGCTGTTCGCCATCGGCTTCGTCTTCACGTTCATCAACGGCGGGCTGACGGGCCTCTTCCTCGGAAACGTGACGGTCGACGTGCCGCTGTCGGATACGTACTTCGTCGTGGCGCATTTCCACATGGTGATGGGCGTGTCGCCGATCCTGGTCGTCTTCGGGGCGATCTATCACTGGTATCCGAAGGTCACCGGCCGGATGCTCGATGACACGATGGGCCGCATCCACTTCTGGTGCACCTTCCTCGGTACCTATGCGATCTACCTGCCGATGCACTATCTCGGGATCCTGGGTGTGCCGCGACGCTACTACGCGCTCGGCGACACGTACTTCATCCCCGACTCCGTGCACACGATGAACGCGGCGATCAGCACGGCGGCGTTCTTCGTCGCGGCGGTGCAACTCCTGTTCCTCTTCAACATCATCTGGAGCCTTCGGAACGGCAAGCCCTCGGGCGGCAACCCGTGGCGTGCGACGACGCTCGAGTGGTTCACGCCCGACACGCCGCCGCGCCACGGCAACTGGGGGCCGGAGCTGCCAGTCGTGTACCGCTGGGCCTATGAGTACGGCGTGCCGGATCTCAAGGACGACTTCGTGCCCCAGAACCAGCCGCCCGTCGCCGGCCACGACGCGCAGTTCCACGGCCATGGTTACGGCTACGGACCCGGTCATGGCAAAGGGCACGAGCACGCCCCGGGCCACGACGGAGAGGGTCACGGTCGGTGAGTCTATCCGTCGCCCTGGCCGGTCTTCTCGCCGGCGTGGTCGTGTGGTGGCTGGCGGTCCGCCGGCTGACCACGCGGCCGTGGGAAGCGCAGGGCACCGCCGATGGTCGCGAGTCCGCCGGGACGACGGGCCCGGCGCCCGGACGTATCGGGCTCTGGATCTTCCTCGCGATCCTAACGTCGCTCTTCGCGCTCTTCATCACCGGGTACTGGATGCGCATGGGCCACGGCATGGCGCACGGGCTCACGCACGACTGGCATCCCGTGATCGAGCCGCGCGTGCTGTGGATCAACACGGCGCTGCTCGCCCTCGGCAGCGTCGCAATGCAATGGGCGCGCGCTGCCACCAACCGTAACGACGCGCGCCGCGCGCGGCTCGCGTGGCTCCTGGGCGGTGTGTTCGCCGTGGCGTTCCTCGTCGGCCAGTACCTTGCCTGGCAGCAGCTGCAGGCCGCCGGGTACTACGCGACCGTCAATCCTGCGAACGCGGCCTTCTACCTGCTGACCGGCGTGCACGCCGTGCACCTGATCGGCGGCCTCGTCGCGTGGACCAGGACCGTCGCGCGAATGGCGCGCGGCGCCGAGCTGGACGACATCCGGCTCGGCGTGGAACTGTGCACCGTGTACTGGCATTACCTGCTTCTGGTCTGGCTAGTATTGTTCAGCCTGCTGCTGCTCACCTGATCGGGGGCCCAAACGCATATGGCAGTGGAGACCGCGACGCACATCGTCGATCCGGCCGGGGTCACCCCCGGCCTGCCGGGAGTCGTCACCGACTTCGCATCGGACAAGCAGGCCTTCGTCGTGCCCTGGGGCAAGGCGATGATGTGGATCTTCCTGCTGTCCGACACCTTCATCTTCACCTGCTTCCTCACCTCGTACATGCACGTGCGCATGTCCTCGACCGTGCCCTGGCCGAACCCGAGCGAGGTATTCGCGCTGACGATCTTCGGTCATCACATCCCGCTGATCCTGATCGCGATCATGACCTTCATCCTGATCTCGAGCAGCGGCACGATGGCGATGGCGGTCAACATGGGCTACCGCCGCAGGCGCGGCAAGACCGCATCGCTGATGCTGATCACCGCGGCGTTCGGCGCCACCTTCGTCGGGATGCAGGCCTTCGAGTGGACCAAGCTGATCGTCGACGAGGGTGTCCGTCCCTGGAGCAACCCCATGGGCGCCGAGCAGTTCGGCGCTTCGTTCTTCATGATCACGGGCTTCCACGGCCTCCACGTCTCGGCCGGCGTGATCTACCTGGTCATCGTTGCCTTGAAGGTCTGGCGCGGCGACTACGAGCGCAAGGGCTACGAGATCGTCGAGATCGCCGGCCTGTACTGGCACTTCGTCGATCTCGTCTGGGTATTCATCTTCGCGTTTTTCTATCTCTGGTAGGGGGCCAACCGTGTCCGCGAAAGAAGGTCAGCAGCATCCGATCGCGATCTATCTCTGGATCTGGCTGCTGCTGTTCGTGCTCTCCGCGTTCTCCTACGCGGTGGACTATTTCCAGCTCCACGGCATCCTCCGCTGGTCGCTGATCATCCTCTTCATGCTGCTCAAGGCGGGCTTCATCGTCTTCATCTTCATGCACATGAACTGGGAGCGGCTCGCGCTCAAGCTGGCCATCCTCGTTCCGCCGCTCGCGCTGCTTATCCTGATCGGGCTGATGGCGGTGGAGGGTGACTACACTTTCCTCACGCGTTCCGGCTTCTTCACCAACTGAAA
>CAWIDH010000019.1:0-84910 GCA_963834855.1 uncultured Gammaproteobacteria bacterium
GAGCTCGGCACGGCCGAGCTGCGGCTCGCGATGCCGGAAGCCGTCGAGCACCTCGCGGCGGCGATCGAGTCGAGTGCGCCGTCGGCGCTGCTCGCGCAGGCGGTGCGTCAGCTCGCCAACGCGCTGAGCCTCTCCGGCAGTGCGGATCGCGCCGTGCAGGCCATCGAGTCGGCGATCGCTGTCGTCGAAGCGGACGACCGTGAGCTTGCGCTGCAGCTCGAGGCGGAGCTCGCGGCCAAGGCGCAGCAGGCGAGCCTCGCTGCCCGCGCGTCGGCGGCGCAACGGCTGGCGCGGCACGAGCAGCTGACCGGCGCCACACCGGGCGAGCGATTGGTCCTCGCCAGTCTCGCGTTCGAGCGGGCCCGGGCCAGCGAATCGGCGCGCGCAGCGGTGATGCACATCGAGCGCGCACTTGCCGACGGCCGCCTCCTCCGCGAGCAGGACTACGACGTGGTCGGTCCGTTCTACGCGCTCGTGATCGGCCTGCTCGATACCGACGCGCTCGATCTCGCCGATCGCTGCCTCGACGAGGCGCTCGTCGACGCGCGCGCCCGGGCGTCGGTCCCCGCCATCGCTTTCCTGGTCGCGCATCGCGGCTGGTTCGCCTGGCGGCGCGGCAGCGTGGCACAGGCGGAAGCCGACGCGCGGAGCGCGCTCGAGTTGCTGGCCGCCCACGAGATCCACCTCGGGCGCCGGTTCGCGCTCGCACTGCTGGTCGAGACGCTGATCGCGGGCGGCAGCATCGACGCCGCGGAACGGGCGCTCGCCGAAAGCGGTCTCGGCGCCGAGATCCCGCCCGGCCTGGCGCACAATCACCTGCTGCAGGCGCGGGGGCTGCTGCGCCTGCAGCAAGACAGGAACGCAGGCTGGGTTGGACGACCTGCTGGAGTTCGGTCGCCGAGATGAGCTCTGGGGCGGCGCGAATCCGCTCGCGTCGCGCTGGCGCTCCCTTCGCCTGTCCCGCGCTCGCCGCGACCGGTGACGCCGCGGGCGCACGACGTTTGGCAGCACTGGATCTCGAACGCGCACGGCGCTGGGGGCGCGGCCAGCGGCGTCGGCATCGCGCTCCGCGCGGGGGCATTGCTGGAGGGCGGCGACGGATGCATCGAGCAGCTGCGCGACGCCGTCGACGTGCTGCGCGACTCGCCCGCGCGGCTCCGAGCACGCCCACGCGCTCGTCGAGCTCGGCGCCGCGCTGCGGCGTGCGAATCGTCGAGTCGACGCGCGCGGCGTGCTGGATGAGGCGCTCGCTCTCGCCCGGCAGTGCAACGCGGTCGCGCTGGCCGAGCGTGCACGCACCGAGACGCGCCGCCGGCGGCCCCACCAGCCACCCGGCCGGCACGGGCGTTGAGCGGCTGACGCTTGCGGAACGCCGAGTGGCCGAGGGGGCCGCCCGCGGATACAGCCACACTGCATCGCCCAGGCCCTGTTCGTGACCCGCAAGACCGTCGACAGACGCATCTCGGGCACATCTACGACAAGCTTGAGATCGCCGGTCGCGGCGAGCTGGCCCTGGTACTTCGGCCGACCAGGCCACGCGTGTCGTGCGTTGACCCGTTCGCCCGGCACGACGATCGGGAGATTTCGGCGCGAAAAATCAGGGAGCTCCCCGAGGCCGCCGTTGCGTCGCGCCGCTACGATCGTCTCCACGGTCCTGATGGGCGGAGCGCAGGCGTGAGAAAGCCTCATCATGTGGGAACATGCTGACAGTCGACGGCAGTGCCGGCGGCCGCAGCGATGAAGCCGATCGCCTTCGCGTCTGGGGCGAGGGGCTGTTGCAGGTCTCGCTCGACCAGGCGCGCACCGTCGACGCGCTGCTGTTGGGACGCGCGAGCTACGAGCTGATGTCGGAGTACTGGTCCGTCCGCAACAGGCGACGTCGCCGACCTGGTCAACGCGACGCCCAAGGTCGTCTTTTCCCGGACCCTGAAGCGGGCCGCATGGAGCAACACGCGGCTCGTGACGGCCGACCCGCGCGTCGGAAGTCGCGAGGCTGAAGCGTCAGCCCGGCCGTGACCTGTTGCTCCTGGGTAGGAGCACCCTCTCGTCTTTGCTGGCGGAGCACGGCCTGGTCGACGAGTGGCGGCTGGCCGTGACGCCCATCGTGCCTGGCGGAAGCGATGCGCGGCGCGGCCCGGACGCGCGACAGCGCCGGATTGCGCTGCTGCGAGACGAGACGGCTGTCGTCGGGATGCCTGGTCGTGCGCTACGGGCAAATGCGCAGATTTGGGTCGCCGCGCGTGACGGGATCGCAACGAGTCATCGCTCCGCGCGGCGCTCACCGTCCCGGACGCGGCAGGCGAGCGTAGTCGACGGACCCTTCATCGAAACGAAGGAGTGGCTCCTGGGATCGATTGTGCCGCGCGATTGATGCGCCAGAGGCATGATCTCAACTACGAACCGACGCAGGATTTCTTCGCGGCCGGGCGCTGGCAGTCGCAGCCGTCACGTCGCCACGCGTCTCATGAAGTCTACCTGACTTCCGGTGAGCTGACCGTGCGGCAAGATCGTCAACTATGTCTGACGGGTTTCCGCGGACGGCGCATGCTACGGGCGCCGCGACCGTGCCATCATTAGCCGCTGCAGTGCGAGGGGAGCATGGTCAAGCCATGGATCCAGTCATTGAGCAGATTCTCGCCGAATACGAGCGCCGCTCCGCCGACGAGGCGAAGATCATGCACTCCCAGCCGGAGGAGTTCGCGCGCCGCATCGATGACTTCCTGATCAGCGTGGGTCCGGCGACGGGCCGGATGCTGCACCTGCTCGCGATCGGCGCCAACGCGAAGTCGATCCTCGAGCTGGGAACCTCATACGGCTACTCGACGATCTGGCTCGCCGATGCCGCGCGCGCGACGGGCGGCAAGGTCGTGAGCCTCGAGCTCTCGCAGCGCAAGGTCGACCATGCGCAGGCGCAGCTCGCGCGCGCCGGGCTCGCGGACTTCGTCGAGTTTCACGTCGGCAGCGCGCTCGACACGCTGCCGCGCCTCGCGGGACCCTTCGACCTGGTGCTGCTCGACCTGTGGAAGGACCTGTACGTCCCCTGCATCGAGCTTTTCCATCCAAAGCTGAGTCCCGGGGCGCTGGTCGCAGCGGACAACATGCTCTTTCCGCTCAACACGCGCCCCGCGGCCATGGCCTACCAGGCGCGGGTGCGCACCAAGCCCGACCTGGACTCGCTGCTGCTGCCGATCGGCAGCGGCGTGGAGCTGAGCCGCAAGCACGAACAAGAACCACGACCGTGATGTTCGCATGGGACGAACCTTGGTCGCCGCATCTGGTGGCTCGGCGGAAAGCGCCTTGCCCGGGCCGGAGAGATTCTCAAGCGGCGATGGCATCGTCGGAGCCGATCACCCACACCTTCGGTTGCGCGAGCACTCGCCTGACGAACGCGTTCTCCTGTCGGCGCCTAGCAAACTGCTTACGGGTGTACACAGTTGGATTCACCGGCCGGCCCAGTTGCGCCGCCACGGGCTCGAGTGCGGCGAACAGGTCTGGATAGGTGACGCTGTCGCTGACGACCATTAGATCGACGTCGCTCGTCGCGGTGTCCCGCCTTTTTGCGACGGATCCGTACACAAATGCCGCGACGATCTTCGGGCAAACCGAGCGAGCGCCGCGCGCAGTGGCTCGGCCAATGCCACGGTCTTCTGGACGATACCGCGGAGCTCGTTAAAGAGCGGCGATCCGGGATTGGCCTGGTAGTGCTTCTGTGTGCCGATCCGCGTCACCGTCACCAGTCCGCTCTGCTCCAGGCGCGACAGCTCGCGTTGCACGGCGCCCGATCCCGCGCCAATCCGTTTGATCAGCTCGGTTGCGTAGAAACTTCGGTCGGACTGACCAAAGAGCAGCGCAAGCACTCGCGACTGGGTCGCGGAGAAGAGCGCGTCGGCCATGCTCAAGGGTCGCATCGAGGGTCACCTGATATTCCCATTCTGGGTATGCTAGTACCCATATTGGGCATATTTCAAGCGTACGGCCTGGCTTTCTGCGTGTTCGCCAGAAATGGCGGGCAGCGGTTTTGCTGCGCGTGAAAGACGCTTAGCCGAGCAGAGGCCCCAACCTCCGCCCGAACACCGGATCGCGCAGCTGACGCACGATGGGCCGGCGGTCGGACTCAATGAACTCGCGCAGGTCGACCTTGCCTTCCGAACAGTCCGAAAAGCGCAGCCAGAGCGTGAAATTCTCCAGCGGTCTTGCTTCCGTCACCCAGATCAGCATTGGGTCGCTCACACGAGGGGCGCTATGCGCTGGAACTTACTATCGGTTGCCAGCGTCCAGTTACGGCGCGGAATATCGCACGTGAAAGTGCAGCGGCTTGTGATCGTTGTTCTCGTACTCGCGC
The DNA here is from genome assembly GCA_963834855.1 of uncultured Gammaproteobacteria bacterium. GTDB lineage: Bacteria > Pseudomonadota > Gammaproteobacteria > Steroidobacterales > Steroidobacteraceae > DATJKD01. The sequence continues at coordinate 4,343 of CAWIDH010000019.1, forward strand.
GAGCCGGAGCTCGTGATGGACATCTTGAAGTACGGGCCGGACGTCGAGGTGCTGGCGCCCGATTCGCTGCGGCGCAGCTCGAGGCGGCGGCGGAGCGATATGCAGGTTTGGGCGCTGGCGGGTGACTTCAGACGGCCTCACCGCGAGGTTTCCGCATTCGGTTGCCAACATGTCAGTAATGGCCTTAGCAGGTCAGGCGCGTCGGCGTACACTCGTAGCCGAAGGATAGCTCCGCAGGACGCAACCGTATGGCACGTCCCCTCGCCGACATCGAACGCGACATTCGCGCGCTCAGCACTCGCGAGCGAGCGCAGCTGCTGAGGGCCCTGATCAGCGATCTCGATGCCCCAGCGGATCCGGACGCCGAGCGGGCATGGGTTGAAGAATCAAATCGGCGTCTTGCGGAAATCGAATCCGGTACCGCCAAGACCTCGTCCGGTGCAGACGTACTGAAGGAAGCGCGCTCGCGGCTGAAGTAATGCGCTTTGAGTTCCATTCCCAGGCGCGAGAGGAATTCCTGGGCGCGGTATCTCGTTACGAGGCCGAAGTGCCGGGACTCGGAGCGAGGTTCATCGCAGAGTTTGAGCGCTGCATCGGGCTGCTGCTTGAAACACCACAGATCGGCTCTCCCATGGGCGGCAAGCTTCGGCGCTTCGTGCTCGATGACCACTTTCCCTTCTCGATCGTGTACGCGATTCAGGGCGACACGTTGCTTGTCATCGCGGTTGCGCATGCCTCGAGACGCCCGGGTTATTGGAAGCGGCGATCTGTTCGCTGACACGCTCTGGCACTTCGCCGACTTCGCGATCTGACGTACTGAAGTTCGTCATAGAGCCGCAAGGCATGCCGCGATGGCCAACTTGATGTTCTCCACAACGCACATGAGAGAGCAGCGGCTCATGATCATTGAAAGACCTCGTGATCACGATGCCGAGAAAGCGGCTGATCTCCGGCACAGGCTCAGCAGGGCATCCCATCATGAGATCGTCAACCACGTTGACGAATTTTCCCGAGACATGCCCGGCGAGCGGACCCCCGTCGAGGCAGGCTGGCCACTCTGTCTGCATCGGGACGCCCTCGCCCGCCATCGTCGCGCTCCTGGGACGCGGGCGCCCGCGACTAGACTATGTCCGTGTCCCGTCGCCCCGACATCGCCCAGGCCATCGGCCACGTGCAGAAATACTCTGCTCGCGAGCCGTGGCTCGCCCATCGGCGCGCGCACCTCGAGCGCATGCTGGGGCGGATTCCCGAGCGCTATGCGCTCGAGCTCGACGCCCTGTTCGAGGAGATCGTCGAGCTTGGCCACGCAAGCACGCTCCACGCCTTCCTGGAGGAGACATTCCTCGCGTCGGAGTTCGGCCCGGGCAACGTGAACGTCATTGACGACTACCTGAGGCGTCGCGGCTGGCAGGAGACGCCGCGAGCGCGCGAGTACCTGCAGGGCATGCGCTCGCACGCCATGTCGCTGCACGAGGTGCACGATGTCGCGCCGGGGGAGTGGATCGAGCTCAAGGACCTCTATCGAGGCGGCCCGCCCCGCCGCATTGCCGAGGCGTCCGCGAGCCTCGGCCTGCAGCGCTGGGATAGGCTCGTGGCGCGCATCGTGATCGCCCGTGGCGAGGAGATGCTGACGGGCGCGGCGCTGCCGCTCACGCGGGAATCGGCCGAGGTGCTCGAAGGCATCCTGGGCCGCTGCCGCGACAAGGGCCGCCGCGCCGCGGAGGCGCTGGCACGGAAGCACGGCGTCGACCTCGAGGTCGCCGGCGATGTCGACGAGACGCTGTTACGCATCGGCGATCCCGTGTTCCTGCAGGTCTGGCTCAAGGGCTTGCTCGACCTGGGGCGGCGCCCGAGACCTGAGCTGGCCAACACCGACGGGGAGGCGCTGCTGTTCTCGACCACACGGCTGCCGGTCGCGTCAGCCGACGAAACGGAACTCGTCCGTCGCCTCGACGCACTGCGCGGCTGGGAGCGGAAGCCGGACGATCCCCCCGCCTGGACCTGGCAGCCGGGCGGCGGCACGCCGCAGACGATCCATGCCAGCGCGAGGCTCGCGGACGGCGCGCTCGTCGTAGAGACGAACTCCCGCGAGCGCATGGAACGCTGCCTCGCGGCATTGCGCACCGCGCTCGGTCCTCTCGTGGGCGAGGCGCTGACGAGCCACGAGGATCCCGAGCACCTGTTGCGGGACGGAGCCCCGCGAGGCGCGAGCGAGGCCTCGGGCGAGCCGCTTGCGGACCCAGAGATCGAGGCCGTCCTGTACCGGGTCAAGGATGCGCATTACCACCGCGTGCTCGACGAGCCCGTACCGATGCTCGGCGACAAGACGCCGCGCGCGTGCGCACGCACCAAGGCCGGCCGGGCCCGCCTCGTCCGCTGGCTGAAGGAGATCGAGAACGGCGAGCTGCACCAGGCGGCGACGAGCGGGCAGGCGCCGTACGACATCGGCTGGATGTGGCAGGAGCTGGGTGTACGGCCGGAGTGACCGTCGGATTCGTTCGCGCGCATCGAGACGCACTGCCATACCGCCCATAGTCAGCGCGTTCACTGGGTTGTGGCGCGGAATGGTTATGATCCGCTGACCATTGCTCATGACCGTGTGCTTGCCCTGCCGGACGACTCGAAAACCGACTTTCTCGAGGGCGCGGATCGCTGCGAGATGCGGTACGCCGGGAATTCCGGGCACCATGGGAGCTCCGTCGTTCCGCCAGCGGGCTCAGGCGGCGACTTCAACTTCGCGTATCGTGGCGCCCTTCAGTTCGCCGTCGACGGCTGCAAGGTATTCCTCGATCGCTGCCTTGATGTTGTCGAGCGCCTCGGCTTCCGTGCTTCCTTGCGACCAGCATCCGGGAAGACCTGGCACGGAGACGGCAAAACCTTCGCCCGAGGCGTGGAGCGCGACTTTGTACTTCATACCCTGCATTGCCCTCTCCTCGAAAATACGTCCTACGGTACCTGCCTTGCAACTGTTGCGCCCGACGCTGTGCCGCATGGCAAAGGCGAGCTCACGATAACGAACGGCACGCCCTCATCGCATTCCCGAAATCCGGTCGAAATAACCGGATTCAGATATCTGAAGTATCCTTGAATCGACCCTGACCTCGAGCTGCGGGGTCCCGCCGCTATACTCCTACGCCTGCGCCGATCTGATCTGCGACGGAGCCGTACCGAATGAATGTCGCCACGCGGCGGCCGCTCAGCGCCGCGGACCTCAACTTCAATCCCGCCCGGTTTCCGCTCGGGCGGCTCGCGGACTTCGCGCGCGAGCACTGGGGCGTCGAGGGCGAGCTCACGCCGCTCGACGGCGAGCGCGACCAGAACACCCAAGTGAATGTCGCGGACGGCGCGAGCTACGTGCTGAAGGTCTCGGCGGCCGGAGAGAGCGAGGGCGCTGTGGACTTCCAGGTCGCGGCGCTGCGCCACCTGGAGCATCACGCGCCGGACCTGCCCGTGCCGCGCATCATCGCCTCGCGAGCAGGCAAGGACCTCGAGTGGATCGACGCCGCGGACGGCGTGCGCCACATGGTGCGGCTGCTGAGCTGGATCCCGGGCACGTCGCTCTCGCGCGGCGAGCCGCTGCGGCTCACGGCGCTCCGCAACGCGGCCGCCTTTCAGGCGCGGCTCGCGCGCGGCCTGCGGGGCCTCTTCCACCCCCACGCCCGGCACTTCGTGGCCTGGGACATCCAGCGCGCGCTCCTGCTGGAGCCCGGCGTGCAGGCCTGGGTGGCGGACGATGCGAAGGCGCTGTGCGCGGATTTCAACGCACGCCTGCAGCGCGAGGTGCTGCCGCGCCTGCCCGCGCTGCGCGCGCAGGTCGTGCACGGCGACGGGCACGCCGACAACCTGTTGCGCGCCGGGCCCGACACCGACGAGATCGTCGGCGTGATCGATTTCGGCGACATGGTGCACGCGCCGCTGGTGCAGGACCTCGCAGTGACCCTCGCGAGCTTCGCCCGCCATGGCGAGATGTCACTGGACAATGCCGTGGCGCAGGTGGAGGCCTGGAACGCCGTCCTGCCGCTGACGGACGAGGAGCTTGCGATCCTGCACGACCTCACGCTGTTGCGGCTCGCGACCGCGCTCTGCCTGTACGACCTTCGCATTCGCGCGGTCGAGAACCCGCCCGCCTGGCTCACCGAGGAGCGGCCCGACATCGTGCGCGCGCTGTCGCGATTCCTCGCCCTCGATCGCGCGGAGGCGCATGAGCGGTATCGCGCCGCCTGCGGGCGCGTGGGCCTGCTGCCTAAGCACGTCGACGTCGCCCGCCTGCGCGAGCGTCGCGAACGCGCGCTGGGCCCGAGCTATCGCCTGTTCTATGACCGTCCCGTGCACCTGGTGCGCGGCGAGGGTACCTGGGTCTATGACGCGGACGGGCGCCGTTACCTCGATTGCTACAACAACGTGGCCTCGGTCGGTCACTGCCACCCGCACGTGGTGGCGGCGCTTGCGCGGCAGGCGGCGACCCTGAACACGCACACGCGCTACCTGCACGACAACGTCGTGCGCTACGCGGAGCGGCTGACGGCCACGATGCCGGAGGATCTTCGCGTCTGCTACCTCGTGTGCACCGGCACCGAGGCCAACGACCTCGCGATCCGCATCGCCCGCGTCGTGAGCGGGCACGAGGGCGTGGTCGTCTCGGACGACTCCTACCACGGCAACTCGAACGTCGTGGGCGCTGCCTCGACCTGCATGTACCCGAAGTCGGAGCAGCCCGCCTGGATCGCGACCGTGCCGCCGCCCGACGGTTATCGCGGCGAGTACCGCTACGGCACGTTAGGCCTAGGCACGAAGTACGCCGCGCACATCGACACGGCGATCGACCGGCTCCGAGCAGCGCGGCGAGGGCGCCGCGGTGTGGCTGTGCGACATCATCTTCGACTCCAACGGCACGATCCTGCCGCCCGAGGGTTATCTCGAGTACACCGCGCGCGCGATCCGTGCCGCCGGCGGGCTGTTCATCGCCGACGAGGTGCAATCCGGCTTCTACCGCACCGGCGACGAGATGTGGGCGTTCCGCTACTCGGATGTCGTGCCCGACATCGTCACGCTCGGCAAGCCGATCGGCGACGGCCACCCGATCGGCGCGGTCATCACCACCCCCGCGATCGCGGCGAAGTTCGCGGCGAAGTTCTCGTACTTCAACACCTTCGGCGGCAACCCGGTGTCGGCCGCGGTCGGCATGGCGGTGCTCGACGTGCTGGAGCGCGAGGGCGTGCAGCGCAACGTAATCGCGGCAGGCAAGGTGCTCGCGTCCGGGCTCGCGAGGCTCGCGGCGAAGCACCCGCTGGTCGCGGACGTGCGCGGCAAGGGCCTGTTCTGGGGGCTCGAGATCGTGCGCGACCACGCGACGCGCGCGCCGGCTGTCGAGGAGGCCGACCGGATCATGAACCTGTTGCGCGAGGATGGCATCCTGGTCGCGCGCACGGGCGCCTTCAACAACGTGGTGAAGATCCGGCCGCCGCTCGTGTTCACGCCGGACAATGCGAGAATGCTGCTGGAAGCGCTCGATCGCGCGCTGGCGCGGGTCTGACCGCGATGTACTGCGATGCCCCGCGAATACTAGCCATCGCGCGGGGCGGCGAGTAGCCTCTGGACCATAACAAGGGGGCTATCACCATGACGTACGCAAGGTCCGCCCGCGGAGCATTGCTGCTGGCCGCCGTCTTCGGTGCGACTGCGGTCCAGGCCGACAGCGAGTGCGTCAAGGGTGACCGCCCGACGACGGCCGCCGAGCGACAGGCGATGCTCACGGCCCAGCAAGCCGCGAAGGCCGCGCTGCCCGCGGCACCCACCGGCTGGGCCATCGGCGGCTACGAGGAGCTCAGCACGCGAGACAGCATCTGCCGTGACTACGAGGGCACGCCCTGGGCCTCCAACCTCTCGCGGACCTTCAATCGCACCGACGACCAGGCCGCGCGTGACCAGGCGATGGCGGACGCCGGCACTCGGGCGCGCGCCGCGCAGGCGGCGCGCCAGCCGCGCATCGATGCGCTGATGGCGCAGGGCGAGAAGCTGGGCGCGGAACTGGGAGCCGCGGCTCAGAAGGGCGACCAGGCGCGCATCGCGGCCATCAACCGCGAGATGGCGGAGCTGTCGAAGGAGATGGAGGCGCTCTACGCCGGGGGCGAGGACCAGGCCATCCGCGAGTCCGTCGCCAAGGCGACGACGCAGGATCGCACCATGAAGGTGGCCGTCTCCATCAACTCCGGCGCCTATCCGGGCTCCGGCGCCAAGCGCGCGACGGCCCCGGCCGGCGCGCATTCGGCGTATCGCTGGACGACGACGGCTGACGGCGTGAGCGAAGCTCATGCGCTCGTGCTCTTCGGCAACTGGCAGCCGCGTGACGGCGGCGGCTTCGAGGTGCAACGACGCGGCACCGCCTCCCCCGCCGCCGCGCATGCGATCGCGGTCCGCGTGGACGCGGATCCCTCGCGGATCGACTCGCTGATGGGCTCGATCGACTTCGGCGCGCTCGCGGCCATCGTCGCGCGCTGACGCCTCAACCTTTCACGCAGACGACCTGCTTCAGGGTATGCACGACCTCGACCAGGTCGCGCTGCGCCGCCATCACGGCGTCGATGTCCTTGTACGCGGCCGGCGTCTCGTCGATGACGGCCTCGTCCTTGCGACACTCGACCGCCGCGGTCGCAGCCCGGTGGTCGGCGAGCGTGAAACGCTTGCGTGCCTCGGCGCGGGACATCTTGCGGCCCGCGCCGTGGCTGCAGCTCTCGAAGCTCTCCGCGTTGCCGAGGCCGCGCACGATGTAGGAGCGCGCACCCATGCTGCCCGGGATGATGCCGAGCTCCCCCTTGCGGGCCCGCACGGCACCCTTCCGCGTGACGAGCACGTCCTCGCCGAAGTGACGCTCGCGCGACACGTAGTTGTGGTGACAGTTCACCGCCTCCACGCCCGCCTCGAACGGCACGTTGATGGCGTTGCGCATTGCACCGAGCACCGCGCGCATCATCACCTCGCGATTGAGGCGCGCGAACTCCTGCGCCCACTCGACGGCCTCGACGTACTCTTCGAAGTGCGCCGTGCCCTCCGGCAGGTACGCGAGGTCCGCGTCCGGGAGGTTCACCATCCAGGTGCGCATGTCGGCCTTCGCGAGCTCGATGAAGTACGAGCCGATCGCGTTGCCGACGCCGCGCGAGCCGGAGTGCAGCATCATCCACACGAAGCCGGCCTCGTCGAGGCAGACCTCGATGAAATGGTTGCCGCCGCCCAGCGTGCCAAGATGCGCGCGGTTGTTCGTGCGCTCGAGCACCGGGTGTTTGTCCACGAGCGCGGCGAAGCCCGGCGCGAGCGAGGACCACGCCTCATCCACCGCGTCCGGCGGCCGGTCGCCCCAGCCGCCGCGGTCGCGCTTGCCCGGCGAACGGCCGTGCGGCACCGCACGCTCGATCGCCGAGCGCAGGCGCGCGAGGCTGTCCGGGAGATCCGTCGCTGTGAGCGTCGTCTTCGCGGCGATGACCCCACAACCAATGTCGACGCCGACCGCAGCCGGGATCACGGCCTTCACCGTCGGGATGACGCTGCCCACCGTCGAGCCCTTGCCCACGTGCACGTCTGGCATGGCCGCCACGTGACGGAAGATGAACGGCATCCGCGCCGCCTTGGCGAGCTGCTCGCGCGCCTCGTCCTCGACCGGGACGCCCCGCGTCCACAGCTTGACCGGACGGCCGCCCTCGACCTCCATCACCTCGTAGCTCCGCTCGTTCATGTCCTCATTGTCCATCATTCACGCGCTTTCCCCAGCGCCACCGGTCACGACGCCTCGATCCGCTCTTGAATGTCCTTCGCCTTCTGGCTGGCGCGGAACTCGATGATGCGAAAGTCGGCGAGCCCGTGCTCGTGGAACGGGTCTTCCCGGACGATGGCTTCGATGTCCTCCCGCCGCTTGCCCACCGCCAGGATGATCCCACCGTCCCGCGGTATCTTCCGACCCGAAACGAGGAAATGGCCGGACGCGTAGTACTTCTTCAGGAATCGGACGTGCGCGGCCATGTGCGCGTCGATTTCCGACAGGTCCACCTTGTAGATGAGCTCAATGACGAACATGGCGAATCACCCGTTGCGATCTTTGGCGACTGCATCAGCGCCCGAGTCGTTCGAACGGCACGTTTTGCACCGCGTACGACTGCCAGTCGCGATAGTCGAAGTGCCACCACTCCTCGGGAAGGACGGTGAAGCCCTCCGTTTCCATCGCTCTCCGCAGCAGGTCCCGCAATTCACGCTGGCGCGGCGTGCCGCCCGGGTAATCTGCGTAGGCGCGCGGCGACATCTCGTCGTACAGGCTCGGCATCTCGACGGCCTTACCCGTCTTCAGCTCATACAAGGTGAGATCCACGGCGCAGCCACGGTTGTGTTTCGAGCCTTCGGCCGGATCCGCCACGAACTCGCGTTTGTCGGGCGGCGTCGCGTCCCAGAAGATCTTCGTGACGTACCACGGGCGGTAGCCGTCGTGGACCAGGACGCCGTATCCCTGCGCGGCAAGCGCGCGGTGCGCGCGCACCAGCGCCTCGGCCGCCGGTCGCTGCAGGAAAGCGCGCGCCTGTGTGTACACCGGCTCGGCGAGGAAGTTGCGGTTGGTCGCGTAGCGGACGTCGAGGTGGATCGTCGGGTCGAGTGTCACGAGCTCGACGAGGTCGCTCGCGCGCTCGTCGCCCCGTGGCGCCGGTGGGTTCGAACCAAGCGCCTCCTGCCGCAGCTCCGCCACCGGCCGCAGCGGTTCGATGCGGAAGACCTCGGGTGACGATGCACAGCCGGCCAGCGCAAGGCTCGCCGCAAGCAACAGCCACATTGGCTCGAATCGAGCGCGCATGCGCCCTCCACGCCGAACGGCGGAACTGTGATTTGGCGATGGTAAACGACGCGCTTACCGCGCCGCTTGCTCGTTGCCGCGACGTGGTGTCGCGAGCTAGGGCTGCTGATACCGCGGGCGGCCCGTGTCCCGTGGCTGCGGTTGCGACGGTCGCGCCGGCGAAGCGTCGCCTGCTTCGCGCCGCGACGATTGCGGGGCGGGCGCCGCCGCTCCCTGCCGGGAGGGTGCGGCGGGCGAGTAGCTCGCCGGCGGTCGAGCCGTCGGCGGCGCCGGCCGCATCGGCTCCGCCGACGATTGCGGCGCGTTGGATTGGCCCGCCGCACGAGGTGCGTCGAGCTCGCGTTCGGCGACTCGCCATCGCGAAGTAGCATCGCGAGCGTGGTACCGCGCGGCGTAGGCGCGGGTCATCTTCGCATCATCGATCACGGTGTTCGACTGGTTGACGCGGCGCGCGTGGCGCGGCGTGTGCTTGTAGCTCGGCACATACACTTCATGCGGCGCGAGCGGGAACCAGCGGACAGGGTAGCCAACCGCGGAAAAGCTGCCGGGCGGGTTGCCTGTCCACCCGACGAGCGCCGGCGCATACAGGGGTCGCACGTGGCGCGGTCCGGGCACCCAGCACCAGCGGTTGCGCAGGCTCACCCAACGGCCGTAGTGAAACGGCGCAAAACCCCAGCGCGCGTCGTCGATCCAGGTCCAGCCCCAGGGACTGATCCACGCCCAGCGGCCGAATCGATACGGAGCCCAGTCGTGGGCGAGGTAGTGGGGCCGCCATACGTGGCCGTACGTGGACTCGTACAGCCAGTCGCCGTGATCGTCGAGGTCCTCGTAACCGATCACCTCGCTCGACACGTAGCGGGAAGAAACGGAAGCGTCTTCACGCCGGGCGCGGTCATCCGCCCAGGTCTCGAACGCGGTGCGGGGCGCAATGGGCCCGATCTGCACGCGGAGCTCCTCGAGACCCGTGAAGACGCCCTCCTGGCTCGCGCGCACGAGATGCGACGCCGAGCCGCCCATGACCTCGGCTTCACCGCTCCGGGTCTTGACGATCGTCTGATCGCTGTCGGTGTCGACCGCGATGTGATATTCGCCCGCGCGGAGGATGCGTACGGCCGCGTTGGGGGTCTCGACCTGGATCGTCTCCTGGTCGGCGAGTGTCCGCACGCGAATCGAGGCAGCGCCCTCCGTCAGGCTCGTGAGCAGGACCGAGTCGTCGAGCCTGACGAAGCCGAAGGCCGTGTCGCGGTCGAGGTGCAGGGTCGTCGAGCCGACTTCGAGCTCCGCGCGCGCGTCCTGGTCGAGCCAGAGCCGGTCGCCGCTCGTGAGCGGGCGGTTGAGGACGGCGTCCGTCCAGTCCCCGGTGTCCGCCGAGGCGAACGACACCGCGCCCTCGACGTAGCTCAGGCGCGCGACGCGCCCGGGCGGATCGACGGCCACTTCCGAGATCGCCATCTCCTGGGCCAGCGCAGGTTGCAAGACGACGGCCGCCAGCAAGGCCGCCAGCCTGACGACTGGCTGCGGGAAAACCAGGGTGCGAACGATCCTGTTCACGCCCGTTTAGAGCGGTTCCAGGCGGCGTTAGTTCTGGAACCGGGTCCTCCGGACGCGCTGCCGACGGCGTCGCGGTCCCGCGGGTGGCGTTGGAAAGATCGTCAACTAAGTTGACGGCTTTTTTCGCGGAGGGCGCTGGCCCTCCGCACGCCGCGGCGATCGCGGCGTGCATCCCAGCGCCAATGGCACGCTGGAGCAAATTCGCCGGCCGGTCGTTGCGGCTTGCCGATCACCCACACCTTCGGTTGCGCGAGCACCCGCCTCACGAACGCGTTCTCCTGTCTTGTCCGCTCTGCTCCAGCGCGGCGACTCGTGAGTTGCGAGGTCGACGCTCACGGGATGACCTCCAGAAACGCAATCTTGTCGCGCTCAAGGCGGAAGAAGAATCGCAGGTTCACGGGGCTGCCCGGGAAGTTGCCGTTCAATCGACTTGTCACAACCGTCATGCCGTTCTTCTGCTCCGACTCGAGCGGCTCGGTGGTATAGGTATATTTCGCCGCAACGTCAGCCTTCCATTTCCGGATGGCGTCAAGCCCCGTGTAGGTTTCGCCCTCGTCTTTGACCACGGCCCCTTCGATGAAGCATTGCACCAATGCGTCGGCATCCAATCGGTCAGCGGCGAAATAGGCGGCAATCGGCTGCGGCAGGTTGATGCTCATGTGTGTATCTCCTGTGTCTGTGTATTCATGAGAATACGGGGCGAGACTGATAAGAGAATCGGCTATTCTCTAACTGGGCTATTTAGGTTTCGAAACATAATGAGAGGATCCGATTTCGCAGAGTTGAAGGCTTTCGCGACCGTAGTCGAGCGCGCGAGCTTCGCTCGCGCAGCCGATCATCTGGGCTTGTCGGCGTCGGCGTTGAGTCAAACCATTCGACAGCTCGAAACCCGCCTCGGCGTTCGACTGTTGAATCGCACCACTCGTAGCGTCGGTCCAACCGAAGCAGGTGCACGGCTGCATGAGCGCGTTGCACCATTGCTCAAGGAATTCGACGCTGCGGTCGCGGAGGTGGTGGCCGCAAAGGGGCGCGTCGCGGGGACACTGCGCATCAATACCCTGGGCATGGCCGCTAGAACGCTCATCGTGCCGCGGCTCGGTCGTTTCCATCGCAACAATCCGGACGTCGTGCTCGACATAGTGATCGATGATGGACTGAGCGACATTGTCGCCGGCCGTTTCGACGCCGGCATTCGAGTCGGCGAGCGGCTCGAGAAGGACATGATCGCGGTGCGGCTGACGCCGGATGTGCCGATGATGGCTGTGGCCTCACCGAACTACCTGGCACGTTACGGGGAACCAACGACGCCCAATGATCTACATCGTTACGCCTGTATCAACTGGCGCTTCCCCGGTAGCGGAAACCTTTATCGGTGGCCTTTCGAAAAGAAGAAAAAGAAGCTCGAGTTGACGGTCGAGGGTCCACTCATTTCGAATCTCCAGGACGTCGTCGTCGAAGGAGCATTGCAGGGCTTAGGGATTCTCTATGCTTACAACGATGGCCTCGTCCTCGATGCGCTCGAACAAGGTCGGCTGAAACGCGTGCTTGCCGACTGGTCACCGACCGTGCCAGGCCTGTTCCTGTACTACCCAAATCGAAGCCATTCTCAGCCCGCACTGCGCGCGTTCATTGATTGTCTTCTGGATCGCGACCTGACCGCGTCGGCACAGTGAGACGGGTTTGAGCACCTGCGTGAAATCGCCGCCGAAGGTCAGGGTGCGGCCGGAGCGCGCGAGCGACGGCACGGGCGAATTGGCGCCTGGAAACCGCACTACCGTGCCGGCCTCGGTGATCTGCGCGAGGTTCACGCCGATTGGCCCGGCGAAAAGGCCGCCCGCGTAGATCATTCCGTTCGCATAGCGCAGCGCCTGCACCACCGCCTGCTCGGGCACGCTAATGGGGCCCCACGGGGCTCCGTTCTCAGCGCCGTCAGGGCTCGTCCACGACGTATCCGCTCGCCCGCAACCGTTCGAGGTAACCGTCGGGACGGAGAATGTCGCGCATCGGCAGCACGGCCACCGTCGATGCGTTCGACTCGAGTGCTCGCTCCGCTTCGGCGAGCCATGCCGCCTCGAGTCGCCCGGGCAGGTCGGTCAGCCCGCGCTCCCGGAGCACCTGCGTGTTCATGAGGACGTCGATGCACGCGCTCGCCTGGTTGAGATCGGTCATCGCGCGCAACGCGGCGATGTCGCCGACGGCCCAGGCGTTGGCGCGCGCCCGCAGCAGCACGAGGTCGGACTCGAGGCGATCGAGCACGTTCGCGAAGCACTCGAGGTCGTCGAGCGGCTCCTCCTTGAACTCCTTGATGAGCTCACGCGGCTTCTCGACCTTGACCGAAACGGCAGGTGTCGTGATCGTCACGCGGTGCTTCTTTGCGGATTTCTTCGCGACCGACCACACGACCGGTGAGTACGTGAGGCCGGCACGGTCGACGGCCTTCCGGTAGAGCTCGAATGCGGCAAAGATCGGCCGCCATCTCTCGATGTCCTGGTCGTAGCCCAGGTACTCGGCCTTGAGCCCGAGCCAGCGCGCGTAGAGCTGGATGGGCATCAGATCTTCGAGCTTCTTGCCGTCGGGGTTGTTGCGCACGCCGACGAGCGACGGCAACGCGCCCAGCCCGGCAAAGGGCCCGACCTCCGCATCGACCTCCGGCTCCGCGAGGAGCTCCTGCGACGCAGCCATGGCCGCCTCGAGCTCCGTGGATCGCCACTCCATCTGCTGCGGCAACGTGCGGTACTGGCCCATGACCAGCAGCACGTGCCCCTCGTCGTCCCCGGGCCGGGTGACGCGCCACAGCCCCGGCCCCGGCTGCACGCCAGTGACGAGCACCTCTTCGATCACTTCGCCGGGGGTGTCCTCGTTCGCGGCCTCGTCGGCACGCGCCGGCGCGTGCCACGCGGCCCCGAGCGCCGCGGCTGCGCCGAGGAGAGCGGCGGGCGTCAGCCCTCGCAGAACACGCGCACCTTCTTCAGCGCGACGTCCATCTCTTGCTCGGTCTTGGCGCTGAGCGCCGCCTGCTTCGCGACGTGGCAATCCGCCGCGTCCTCCTGCGCCTTGGCGGTCACTTCCGGCGCAGACAAGGCCGGGTGACCCGCGTTGTCGCAGTAGGTGTCCGAGACGCGCCGCACGTTGGCCGAGCTGCCCTGCTCCACCGCGACGCAGTCGCCGACCGCGATATCGCCCTGCTCGACGACCACAGCGACGGTGTTGCCGCCCAGGAGCTTCACCGTGTACTGGAACGCGCCATTGTGCGCATTCTTTTGCTGCTTGACCGCCGACGTCAGCAGCGCGCCGACCAGCGCGCCCGCCGCCGCGTCACGCGCCTGGTGCCCGTGTGAGGAGTTGTACGAGCCGGCGAGCCCGCCCACCACTGCGCCCGTCGCGAGTCCGGTCGGCTGGCCGTCCGCGCCGACCTTGACCGCATCGACCCGGTCCACGCGACCGTAGTCCACCGCCAGTTCCTGTCCCTTGCTCACCTGGGCCGCGATCGACCCGGACACCAGCACTCCCGCCACCGCGACACACGCGGCCACGCTCGCCTTCCTGCCTGTCATGGAACTCCCCTGTTCGCGGACGATGCCGCCAGATGGTCAACGCGGCCAACGCTAGCACACGGACCGCCTGCCCCCGCAAGCCTCGAGCCCCCGGAACGAGCGCAGGGCCGGCAGCAGGGCGAGCAACGTCAATGATGCCGCCGCGGTGAACACCGCGGCGTAGCCGAAATGATCGGTGAACACGCCGCCGCACAGTGCCGCAATTCCAGTCACGAACACCTGCAGCGACGCCTGCAGCGAGTAGTCGGTGCCCGGGGACTGCGGTCGGCAGCGATCCATCATGATCGTGAACAGCGCGACGGTGGAGAGCCCGTCCGCAAACTGCTCGAAATAGACGATCGCCGCGAGCGCGTAGAGGCCCGTGCAGACCGCCCACGACGAGCAGATATCCTGCGAGCCCCAGGGCCTGCAGCACACCAAAGCCCAGCAACGCCTGGAGGCGTCCCAGGCGCAGGAGCGTCGCCCCGCCGACGAAGGCACCGAGAATGCCCGCCGTCGCGCCCGCGGAACCGGTGATGACGCCGATGTCCGCGAGCGAGTAGCCGCTGTCGGTGAGCAGCGGCCCCGTCATGCGCGAACCGAGCGAATCGCCGAACTTGTAGAGCGCCACCGTCAGCAGCCACCAGCCGAGCCCCGGGCGCACGACGAACTCGCGGAACAGGCGTACATAGCCTCGCACGCCGTGCCATTGCGTGTGCGTGGCCGCTTGCCGCGCGCCCGCCGGTGGATCGTCCATGAACAGCACCGGCACGATCACGAGCAGCATCAGGCACGCGAGGCCTGCGTAGCTCGCCTGCCAGCCATGGCGGGCGGTGAGCCAGAGCAGCGCGCCGCCGCCCACCACCATGCCGAGCTTGTAGCCGACGACCTGGATGCTGTTGCCGAGCCCGCGCCATTCGGGCTTCAGGGTGCTGACGGCATACCCGTCGGTGGCGATGTCCTGCGTCGCGGACACGAGATTCATGCAGAAGAGCACGGCGAGCAGGAGCGGCAGCGCGTCGACCCATGCCGCGAAGTCGCGCGACGCGACGACGAGCATCAGCGCCATCGTCACGCCATTCAGCACCAGCAGCCAGCGCTTGCGGGAGCCGTAGCGGTCGATGAACGGCGCCCACGCGAACTTGAGCGCCCACGGCAGCGCGAGCGCGCTCGTGAAGCCGATGACCGACAGCGAAACACCCTGCTCGCGCAGCAGCGGTGGCAAGGCCTTGGCGATCAATCCGGAAGGCAGTCCCTGTGCGAAGTACAGGGCCGACAACATTGCAAACAGACGCCAGCCGTCCGCCACAACCCCGGCGTGCGGTCGATCTCGCGCCTGTCTGCATTCATCCGGTCGCGGCGCCTCTCTGTCGCGCATCCTACCCGACGCATGCCAGGATCCTGAATCCGCACCGGGCCATGCGGGTCGTGAATTCGCGAGCGGTGGCGTATCGTGTGCTGCGCCTTCGAGGGGGCACGTCGCAAGGGGAGGTCAAATGAGAAATCCAGGCAGACTCAGCTTCTTCGTACTGTCTATTTCACTGCTGTGCGCGGTCGGCTCAGTGTGTCGCGCCGAGGACTCGAGCACTGTGCGGGCGGCAATCGAGCAGGCCGGCGTGCGGTTTGCCGAGGCCTACGGGCGGGGCGATGCGAAGGCAGTCGCCGCGTTCTATACCGAAGACGCGATCGCGTTTCCGCCCGGCGCGGAGATGGTCAAGGGTCGAGCAGGCCATCCAGCAGATGTGGCAGGAGACCATGGACAGCGGCGTGAAGAGCCTGTCCTTTACCGTGATCGACGTCGGCGCGAGCGGCGATCTCGCGCACGAGACAGGAACGGCCCTGATGAACATCCAGCCTGCGGGGAAGGATCCGACGACCGCGTCCATAAAGTACGCGGTCGTCTGGAAGAAGCAGGGGAACGACTGGAAGCTGCACCGCGACATCTGGAACGACCTGCCGGCCAGGTAATCGCTGATGAATGAGCTGATCGCGGCCCTGCGCGGATCGCTCGCACACGATGCGGTGATCGAAGGCGTTACGATCGACCCGCGCTACCTCGGCGACTGGCTCCTCCACGACGAGGCCGTTCGCCCCGCGGCACTCGTGCGTCCGTCGTCGACGGCCGAGGTGTCCGCCGCGCTCCGCGTCTGCAACACGCGTCGCGTGCCCGTCGTCGCGCAAGGCGGCCGGACCGGGCTTGCCGGGGGCGCGATGCCGCGCGATGGCTGGGTCATTCTGTCGCTCGAGCGCATGCGCGCCGTCGGCCCCGTCGACAGCGACTCTGCGACGATCCTGACCGAAGCCGGCGCCGTTCTGCAGTCGGTCCAGGAAGCGGCCGCCAATGCGGGGCTGCTGTTCCCGCTGGATATCGGCGCGCGAGGGTCGTGCACTGTCGGCGGCAACATCGCCACCAATGCCGGCGGGAATCGCGTACTGCGTTACGGAATGATGCGCAGCCTGGTCCTCGGCATCGAGGTCGTGCTGGCGAACGGCACCGTCATCGACGCGATGAACCACATGCTGAAGGACAACGCAGGCTACGACCTGAAGCAGCTCTTCATCGGCAGCGAAGGCACGCTGGGTGTCGTCACGCGGGCCGTGCTGCGGCTCTTCCCGCTCACGACGAGCGTGCAGACGGCGCTCTGTGCCGTCGCTGACTACGACGCCGCGCTCGCGCTGCTCAGGCTCGCCCGGGAGCGACTGGGCGCCGACCTGTCGGCGTACGAGGTGATGTGGGCCGACTTCTATCGACTCGCCACGTCCGGTCTCGGCCGCCGTCCACCCGTTGCGCAGGGACATGCGATCTACGTGCTCGTCGAGTCGATGGGCACCGACGCAGCGCGTGACGACGAGCGGTTCCAGGCATTCTTCGAGACCGCGCTCGAGCGGCGCATCGTCGAGGACGCCCTGATCGCCCGCTCGCTCAACGAAAGCCGGGACATCTGGGCGATCCGCGATGCCTCCGGCGAGCTCCAGCGAATCATCGGCACGTATGTGCCGTTCGACGTCAGCCTGCCGACCCCGTCGATCGGGCGCTTCGTCGAAGACTGTCGCCGTCGGCTGGCGGACCGGTGGCCCGGCATGGCCGCCGCCTGGTTCGGACACATCGCGGACGGCAACATCCACATCTGCGCCGCGACCGGCGATGGTTCGGTCGATACGCACGACCTGGACGAGCTCGTCTACGCTTGCGTCGCGGAGTATCGAGGCTCGATTTCCGCCGAGCACGGCATCGGCCTGCTCAAGCGCGAGTTTCTCGGCCGGTCACGCACTCCGGAAGCGATTGCGGCCATGCGCCTGCTGAAGCAGGCGCTCGATCCCAACGGCATCCTCAATCCCGGCAAAGTGTTCGTGTAACCGCGGGCTTCACCTATGCGCGGTTGATCGTGCCTAGCCGCGAGTCGGTGGACCTTCCAGCGTGCGTTTCATGACTTCGAGGCCCTGCGACATCATCTCTCCGACTTTAGCGCCCATCTCGTCCGGCAGCAGATCGGCGATCCACACCAGGCGGCTTCGTTTCTCGCCCTGCGCCAGCACCTGCAGCGACGCATTGTGGTGGGTGAAGGGCTCGCCTCGCGCAGACCAGGCGTGCCGGCAGGTATCGTCGTCGACGCTGACGATCAGCTCACGGATGGCCATCCCGTTGGCGAACTTGAGGATTCGGGAATTCCCTTCGAGTCTGCACTCAACCACGAATCCAGGCACCAGCCTCGTATGAATGTTACCGACGTCCCGCACCGCGTCCCAGACAGCACTGTAACTGCGGGCGATCTCGACTTCCCTTCGAACGGTTGCCATCGACCCCTCCTTGGCCGTGAGTTTTCCGGCCGCGACGCAGCGATATCAGCGCCGCACGATTCGCTACGATATCATCTGCGGCCCGGCACGCTGCCGGACGTGTATCTCCAAGGAGGAGACAAAGCATGAAAAGCAGGGCACTGACGACGATACTGGCCGCCACACTTGCATTGCCTGTCGCGGCGCTGGCCGACGAGGCATCCAAGGCGTCCGCCGACCAGCCGCTGACGAGATCCCAATCGGTCGAGGCCCGGTCCACCGTGACGGCCATCGACCCGTCGACCCGCCTGGTGACGCTCAAGGGGGAGGACGGCCAGACGTTCGATGTCGTGGCCGGGTCGGCCGTGAAGAATTTTGATCAGATCAAGGTCGGCGACACGGTCAAGGCCACCTACACCGAGTCGGTCGCCTTCCGGATCGTGCCCAAGGGCGAGACTGCCGGCGGTGCCTCGCAAGGCGCGGTCCGCATCCCCGGCGGCGCCCAGGTCGGACAAGAGGTGACGACGACGTTCAAGGTGTCGTCCGTCGATCCCGCGACCAACACCCTGTGGGTGACGCTGGCGAACGGCGAGACGAAGAAGATCCAGGTGCAGGATCCGAAGGCGCAGGAACGCCTGAAGACACTGAGCCCCGGCAACGTCGTCGCGGTGACGTACACCGAATCCGTGGCGATCCAGCTCGAGAAGCTCGCGAAGTAGATGTCAGCGGCTGCCGGTCGTCGCGGGCCCGACGCCCGCGGCGATCAGCGCCCTCGGGAGCCCGCCATACGGCGAGTGGTTGAACGTGTAGTCGGCGATCACCCGCTCGGTGCCGCGTTCCACTGCAACGAGCTGCACGCGCTGGGTCACGAAGCCGAACCCGCGCAGTTCCGCCACATTGGGCGCCACGACCACTTCGTCCGTCGCGGGATCGAAGGCCACGTCCTCCACGCGCCAGCGGGCGCCCTTCGTCACGTCGTCGAACAGCAGGTCGAGCCGATGCACGCCCGTCAGAGACGCGTGCAGGTGGGCGATCACCAGGTCATCCTCGGGCGTCACGGTGCAATTGACGCTGCCGCCCGGGTGCAGCCGATACTCGCGCACCCGCAGCCCCGACTGCTGCAGTCGGCGGATGAATGCCGCCGTCAGCACCGCATGCACCTCTCCCGCGCGCGTCACCTGCTGGATGCCCTCGCCCAGGCGCACCAATTCGCGCAGACGCGCGCTGCAGGCCTCGCAGCCGAACAGGTGCTCGTCGAGCTCAGCCTCGCGGTCGCCCTCGAGCTCGCCCAGCCAGTAAGCGACCAGCTCGGGTGCCGCAGCTGTGCACGCGAAGGTGCTCACGCGGCCCCCGCCGATGGCTGCATGCAGACCTTCAGCCGCTCGATACCGCGGTGGCGAATGACGCGCACGTTGCCGGCGGAGAGCCCGAGCTCGACGCCCACGGCATCCGCAGATCGATCGTCGTAAAAGCTCATCATCAGCACGACGCGCTCGCGCTCCGGCAGGCCCTGCAGGCACGCCCGGAGGCGGTCCGCATCGAGGGTCTCCACGTCCTCGCCGACTGCCGGGAGCAGGTCGCCGGCATACGTCTCGAGCAGCCGCTCGCGACGGCGGCCACTGCGTCGCCCGTCGATGACCACCTGCCGGCAGGTGCCGAGGATGAACGACGCGAGCCGTTCGGGCTCGCGGACCGCCCGCGCGCGCAGCTTCTGCAGGACCATGATCAGCACGTCCTGGGCGAGGTCGGCCGCGGCCGCCTCGTTGCGCAGATGTCGCAGGCCATAGAGGCGGATGCGGGGCGCGAACCGCCGGCACAGCTCCGCCTCCGCGGCCTCGTCCCGGCCCGGTACGGCCGCGGCGATGCGCCGCGCGAGCTCTGTTTCGCCGGCCTCGGGCGATTCCAGCTGTGGCACCGGGCCAGCATAGAGCCTGCGTTCGGCGGTTTGTAGGGCCGGCATGCCAGGGAGGTGTAACGGGCGGCCGGGTCGTTACACCCCCTCGTTACGCCATCAACGGAGCGAGCCATGATCACGAACAACGAATCCGGCACGAACATCCACGAGATCGCCAACGGCATCTATCGCATCAACACGCCCGTCGGCCTGCCGGGCGGGGTCGGTGGGTTCAATTTCAACCAGTACCTCATCGTCGACGACGCGCCGATGCTGTTCCACACCGGCCTGCGACAGTTGTTCCCGCTGGTGAGCGAGGCGATCCGCGCCGTGCTGCCCATCGAGCGATTGCGCTACGTCGGGTTCTCGCACTTCGAGGCCGACGAATGCGGCGCGCTCAATTCGTTCCTGGCGGCGGCGCCGGGCGCGGTGCCGGTGTGCAGCACCGTGGCCGCGATAGTGTCCGTCGGCGACTACGCCGACCGCGCGCCGCGTGCACTCGCGGACGGCGAGGAGCTCGCGCTCGGCCGCCACACGATGCGCTGGTTCGACACACCCCACGTCCCGCACGCCTGGGAATGCGGGATGATGATGGACCTGGCCACGCGCACGTTCTTCTGCGGTGATCTCTTCACCCAGGGCGGCGCGGGCACGGTGGCGCTTACGGAGTCGGACATCCTGGGACCGAGCGAGGCGTTTCGCGGGCCGATGGACTATTACGCGCACACGCCGCAGACGGCGGCCATCCTGGAGCGCCTGGCGGCCGAACACCCGACCACCCTCGCCTGCATGCACGGCAGCGCCTGGCGCGGCGACGGAGCGCGGCTGTTGCGCGAGCTGTCCGCGGCGGTGTCGAAGAGGTAGGCCGTTCGGTACAGGGTCGTCGGATTCAGGCCGGCGTGTCGCGCCGCAGCGAGAAGCTTCAACTCCTCGCGGACAATCCCTTGATCGGGCCGGCACGACCGGACATTGCGCTGGAGCTTCGATATCACCCGGTCGGCGCTTCTACCGAATGGTGCCGGGGGGAATTGAGGTCGTGCGGGTGGTGCATGACGCTCGCAAGCTGCTGGATCTGATCTGAGGCGCGCACGATTTTGCCGCGCACTGCGACGCGAACACCCTCCCTCTGTCAGCCTTGCAGTGCCTCCTGGTTGCTGTCGTAATCACGCTTGGCCCAGTGCACGACCATGGAGTGGCGAAGATGACGACACGCTACGGCAAGGAAACCACCACCGAGCAGCTGCTCGAGGGCCGCACACTCACCGGCCGGCGGATGCTCGTCACCGGCGGGACCTCGGGGCTCGGGCTCGAGACCGCGCGCGTGCTCGCAGCGCACGGCGCGCACGTCGTCATCACCGCGCGCGATGCTGGCAAGGCCGAGCGCGCCGTCGCCACGATACGTTCATCCGCGGCACCGGGCGCCGCGGTCGAGGTGCGTGAGCTCGATCTCGCGTCGCTCGCGAGCGTGCACGCCTGCGCGGACCGGCTGCTCGCCGAGGGCCAGCCGATCCATGTGCTGTTCGCCAACGCGGGCGTCATGGCCTGTCCGCAGGGCCGCACGCGCGAGGGCTTCGAGACGCAGATCGGCACGAACCATCTCGGTCACTTCGTGTTCGTCGGGAAGCTCGCGCCGCTCGTCACACGCGGCGCACCGGGTCGCATCGTCGTCACCTCCTCCGCCGGGCACCGCATCTCGGACGTCGACCTCGACGACCCGAACTTCGAGCGCACGCCCTACGATCCGTGGTTGGCCTACGGCCGCTCGAAGACGGCCAACGCGTTGTTCGCGGTCGAGCTCGACCGGCAACTGAAGTCCCGTGGCGTGCGGGCCTGCGCGCTGCACCCGGGCGGCATCCAGACGGAGCTCGGCCGGCACATGACGCCGGAGTCGACCGAAGCGTTGATGAAGATCATCGGGGTCGCCGGCGGCCTCGACCGGTTTCCCTACAAGACGATCCCGCAGGGCGCGGCGACCCAGGTGTGGGCCGGCATCGTCGCGGACGCCGATGAGATCGGCGGGCAGTTCTGCGAGGACTGCGGTGTCGCGCCGCGCAACGACAATGCGGGCCCGTTCAGCGGCGTGCGCTCCTACGCGCTCGATCCGGCGCGGGCCCGTGCGCTCTGGGCGCGCAGCGAGGAGTGGGCGAAGGCGCGATTCGCGCTCGGCTGACGCGCCTGTCGAGGGGTTCGCCGATGCCGTTCGATAAGGAGCCCACGTACGGTCCAACCCAAGGAGGGGTGCCATGGACGAGCCGATCGACGCATTGGAGGACACGCGGGACGTCGTGACGCGGCTGGTGCTCGAGCACGGCCCGGGACTGCTCGCCGCAGTGCTGATCATGTTCGTCGGCTACTTCGTCATGCGGTGGGTGGCGAAGTTCGCAGCCCGTGGGCTCAACCACGTCTCGATGGAGCCGCCGGTGCGCGACCTGCTGCTGCGCGGCGTGAAGGTGCTCGTGCTGCTGCTCTTCCTGCTGATCGCGCTGCAGACGCTGGGCGTCGAGCTGCTGCCGCTGATCGCCGGGCTCGGCATTGCAGGGGCGGCCGTGGCGCTCGCGCTGCAGGGCGTGCTGGGCGACGTCGCCGCGGGTCTCACGATCATCTTTACGCGTCCGTTCCGCGTCGGCGAGTACATCTCGGTCGCCGATGAAGAGGGGGAGGTGCTCGACATCTCGCTCTTCGCCACCACGCTGCGACACGCCGACCTGTCGCGGGTGGTGATCCCGAACCGCAAGATCGCAGGCGAGATTCTTCACAACTACGGCGAGATCCGGCAGCTCGACCTGCGGATCGCGCTCGCCTACGCGATGGACCTCGACGCCGTCATCGCCGTGGTTCGCCAGGCACTGGCGTCGAACCGCCGCGCGCTCACCGACCCGCCGCCGGTCATCCAGACGGCGCAGCTCGGCGAGCGGTCGATCGATCTGTCCGTGCGCCCGTGGGTCAAGGTCCGCGATTACGGGGCGGCGATCGGCGAGATCAATTCAGGCATCGTGCAGGCGTTGCGCGAGCGCGGCCTGGCGGAGCACCTGCCGGCGGTGACTTACGCATCGCCGCTTGATGACTGATCGCCCGCTAAGCCTGTCCGAACGTCGCGCCGCCCTGCGCCAGGTACGCCACTTCTTCCGGCGTCGACACCCGGCCGAGCACGGCGTTGCGATGGGGAAACCGGCCAAAGCGCGCGATGAGCTCGTGGTGCTGTTCTGCGTACGGCAGGAAGCCTTCGAGGAACGGTCGCCAGTCGGGCGGCGCCGTCGCGGTGATCTCGCGGCAGAGACGCACCGCCTCGCGCTGCGCGATTAGCGACTCGCTGTGCTCGAACGGGAGGGTAAGGAACACCTGTTCGATCGGCGCGAGCTCTTCGAAAAACCCCGCCGCCACCGCCTGGCGCGCAACGGCAAGCGCTTGAGTGTCCTGGGCGAACGCGCGGGCGGTGCCGCGCCAGATGTTCCGCGAGAACTGATCGAGCAGCACGACGAGTGCCAGTGCCGGCCGCGCCTCTCCCGCCCAGGATGCGTGCTCGCCTCGGGCGGCCGCCTCGACGGTCGTGCCGAAGCGCTCGCGAATCCGGGCGTCGGTCTCCGGGGAGACGTCGAACCACAGCGGCATCTGCGCCTCGGCCTTCGCGGGCGCTTCGGCCGCGTCCGCGAACCAGAACTGCAGGATGTCCTCGGGATCGACTTTCACCCGGGCAACCGGTCGCCTGGCTGAGCGAACGGGAGCGGAACCCGGTGGGGCTCAGGTCAGCTTCAGGGCGGCAAACAGCAGGCCTGCCGCGACGACCTGGATCGACCCGAGGCGCACGGTCATCGAGGAGCGCAGGAGCTCCATCTCCTTGCGGGATCAGGGCGAACTCCTGCTTCATTTCCTGCCTCAGCTCGTCGATTTCCTGCCTCACCTCCTGCTTGAAAAGCAGGAGGTCCTGCTTGAGGAGCAGGAGGTCCTGCTTGAGGAGCAGACGAGTCAGACTTCGTCGCCAGCGTCGCACCGATGTCGCGCTCCATCGCCTCGACGACGGCCCGCGCCTTCTCCGCCGGGACGTCGACGCTTACGAGCGCATCATACAGCGGAGACAGGGAAGCTCATGCCGGCTCCGAACAGGCGCAGAGCATGGCGCTGGTACGCCGTCTCTGCCAGTGGCATTTGCTCGGTGTTTCCGCGGAAACGTCTGCCGATCTTCACCGGACGGCACAGGCCTATCCCGCCGCGGCCACCGTCGACTCGCGCTTCCGCCCCCGCACGCGGGCGCAGCAGCACCGCGCCGACCACCGCCGCCGCCGCGGTGAGCACGGCGCCCAGGACGAACGCCAGCCGATACCCGTCGTTGAGCGCGACGAGCGCCTCGACGCCGCTCGCGCTCGAGCGCCGCAGTGCGCGCGTCGGCGAGACTCGCGATCACCGCGAGACCCAGCGCGCCGCCCATCATGAACGAGGTGTTCACGACCCCCGAGGCGAGGCCCGACTCGTCGCTCTCGACATCGCCCATCGCGGCGAGCAGCACGGGATTGAACGCCATGCCGGAGCCGAGGCCGAGCAGCACCATCCCGGGCAGCACGTCCACGACGAACGTGCCGGTGAGCGGTGCGCGCGCGAAGAGCGCGAGCCCGACTGCGCCCAGCAGCAGGCCGATCCACACCGGCCCGCGGATGCCGAAGCGCACGACCACGCGCGCGGACAGGCCCGCCGAGAACACCGCCATGACGAGATCCGCGGGCACGAAGGCGAGGCCCACCTGCAGCGGGTCGTAGCCGAGGACGTGCTGCATGTAGAGCGCGGCGATGACGAACCAGGTGAACACGCCGGCCGCCCACAGCACGCTCACGATGTTGGCGGTCGCGACGTTGCGCAGCCGGAAGAGGCGCAGCGGCATCAGCGGATCGCGCACCCGCGCCTCGATGCGGAGGAACAGCACCAGGAGGAGCAGTGCCGCGCCGAGGAGCGTCGTCGTCTGCACGGACGTCCAGCCCGCGCGATTGCCGTCGACGACCGCGTACACCGCGAGCATCAACCCGGCCGTCACCGTGACGGCACCCGCAAGGTCGAGTCGGCGGTGGCCCGCGACCGGGCGATCGCGCGGCAGCAGCACGACGCAGAGCCAATACACCGCCACGCCGATCGGCAGGTTGACGAGGAAGATCCAGTGCCAGCCGAACGCGTTGGTCAGCACGCCCCCGAGCACTTCGCCGATGCTGCCGCCCGCCGCGCAGACGAAGGCATAGATGCCCATCGCCTTTGCGCGCTCGGCACCGTCGGTGAACAGGTTCACGATCAGCGACAGCGCCACGGCCGTGACGACCGCCCCGCCCAGGCCCTGCACCGCGCGCGCAATGACGAGCGGCGCCTGCGCCGTCGACAGCCCGCACGCGAGCGAGGCCAGCGTGAACACGATCACGCCGAGCAGGAAGAGCCGCCGCTGTCCGTAGAGGTCGCCGAGCCGTCCACCCAGCAACAGGAAGCCCCCGTAGGTGAGGAAATACGCGTTCAGCACCCAGACGAGCGAGGTCGCGGAAAAGCCGAGGTCCGACTGGATCGACGGCAGCGCGACGGTCACGACGGTCGTGTCGAGCACGATCATCAGCACACCGAGGCACAGGATATAGAGCGCCAGCCAGCGCTTGCGGCCATCCAGGGCGGTGCTCACGGCGGGCTCCTGTGGGAGGGGACTCGGAATCGTCGAACGGGACGGTGCGGGATCGACAGCGGCGACTGCGGATCCTAGCGCAGCCGGTTCTCCCTCCGAAGCCCCGGTACCGGGGCTAGTTATGCGAACGGCCACTCGAAATCGAAGCGGCGCCCGGCGGGCGTTCGCGTTGCCTGATCAAATTCGCAATGCAGACGGGGGGGCCGGGCGTCACCGCTAATGCGAGCGACTGAACATATCCTTCTCGAGTCGGACGAGCGGAAAGTGCCTGCACTGCGCACGGCGCGCAAGGTTCATTCGCGGCTGCATATCCAAAGCAAGGTTCGTCGCCGGGGGAGCGAGCTCGCCCTGATCGACTACTGCTATCTCTCCGTGCGGACGTGGCGATCGCGCAGCCTGGATTCGCAGTATGTCCTCGACCTGCGATTCGTCGAACCTGCGTTGCGCCTCTCCCGGCACGTCGCGTGGCGCTTGATGATCGCGAGCGCGGCGCTCGCCGTGCTGGCGATCGCGCTCGCGTGGCGGATCGGCGCGTCATCGACCGCGTGGTGGCAGCACGAGTGGCTTCCCGTGCTCGGTGGCTTGTCCGGGTTGGCGGTCTGCGCGGCGCTCGTCAGCATGTACCGGACCACGAAGACGCTCGCTCTTTTCAGCGTGTGCGGGCGGGCGCGATTGCTCGAGCTCACCGGCGGCGTCGGCAGCTTCCGAGACATCCGGCGCTTCAGCCAGGCGCTGGCCGCGCATGTGCAGATCGCGATCGCCAGGCGCCGGGCTTCGCGCGCCGCACACCTGCGCGACGAGATGCGCGAGCACCTTCGCCTCAAGGAGGCCGGGGTGCTGACGGAGAAGGAGTACGAGATCAGCAAGGCGCGCATCCTGGCGAGGCACGCTTGAGATCGCTGCTCCTGGCGTTCAGGCGCGCCATTTAAGCTCTAGGGTTTCGTCGGGCAGACGCTCGACGCTGGTATCGAGCCCGCGACCTTCGCGATTGAGCATCCGCTCGAGCCAGCGCGCCTCGTCGCCGCTCGCGCGATTGACGCGAAAGTGGCGTATCCGGGTCGGTGTCAGGCGCAGGCGTGTGAGCTTGCCCGTCTGCGCGTCGATCGTGGGGAAATACATCAGCGCGAGCTCGGATCTGAACGATTCGTGTCCGGCGATCCCTTCGTAATCGTTCAGGAAGTCGCCGCAGCCGTAGAGGACGAGCTTGTCGCCATGGACCTCGATCCCTTTCGGATGATGAGATGAGTGGCCGTGCACGACATCCACGCCCGCGGTGTCGATCAGGCGATGTGCGAATGCGCGCTGCGCCCGGGGAACCGTGTATCCCCAGTTGCTTCCCCAATGAAGCGAAACCACGATCACATCGCCGGCGCGCTTCACCGCGAGTACCTGGCGGGCGATGCGCTCTGCGGCCTCCTTGGAAAAATCGCTCAGCAGGTTGACGCCGGCGCGCCCTGCAGTCGCGGCCCAGTCGGGCGGCACACCGGCGCTCGCCGTGCCGAACGCGAATACGACCACCCGGTGGCCATCAGGCAGCTCGACCGTCGCCGGCGCGGCCGCCTCTGCCTCGTCGCGGCCCGCACCGACCGTCCGGATGCCTGCGGTGCGCAGCGTGGCCAGCGTCTCTGCAAGCCCGCGGTATCCCCAGTCCAGCACGTGATTGTTGGCGATAACGCAGCAATCGATCCTTGCCGCGGTGAGGCACGAAACGTTCGCGGGATGCATCCGGTAGTGGATCTCCTTGCCCGGCCAGGCGTCCTCCGCAGTCGTGACGGCGGTTTCCAGGTTGATCAGCCGGACGTCGGGGCGCACGCGCTCGAGCTCGGCCAATGCATCTCCCCAGATGTAATCCGGCTTCGCCGGCCGCGCGATGGGGCCGCTGGCTCGTTCCGCGATGCTCACGTAGTCGAGCGCGGAGCGAGTGTACTGCTCGTGAAGGCGCGGCTTGCTCGGGCGCGCGAGAATCTGGTCGATTCCGCGGCCGGTCATCACGTCGCCGCAGAGGAAGAGCGTCACGCCAGACACGGCCGCGTGCGCCGGGTGCACGCCCGGGACCGGATTGGTCAACCACGCCAGGCCCGCGCTCGTCAGGAAATGACGCCGTTTCACTAGCGTGCCGACCACACTCGAACGCGGTCCACCATGATCCGGATCATCGGCCTTCCGGCAACTCGCAGAAAGAGCCAGAATCCGCCTATGCCCTCGGGAAAGAAGAAGTCCGGTCCTGACCTCGAGCGCCTCGATCGCGCAGTCGCCGACGCACGACGCGCGCAGGACGAGCGTGCGCAGAGTTACCGCGGCCAGGCGTTGAAGCTGTTTCCGTGGATCTGCGGCCGCTGCGCGCGTGAATTTGACCACACCAACGTGCGCGAGCTCACCGTCCACCACAAAGACCACAACCACGACAATAACCCCCCTGACGGCAGCAACTGGGAACTGCTCTGCCTCTACTGCCACGACAACGAGCACCAGCGGCACCTGGGTCAGCCCGGCATGGACGCTGGACGTACCGCGGGGACGCCGCCAGCGACCCACACGCCCTTCGCCGACCTCGCCTCGCTGCTCAAGAAGGACGGCTAGTTCGAAACACGCGTGCGTGATAGCGATCGCGCGTGCTGTCCGGCACGGGACCGACACTAAGTAAAGCGGAACGTCGCGCGGTCACAACACCGCCTCGGCGTTATGGGCGCGGTTGCTTGTTGCGTGACGCGTACTGGGAATCGCGACGCTGAACACGCCGGCTTTTTCCCGCCGCGCCTAGCATCTGCTCATGCACGTTTCGCGCTGTGTGTCCGCGCTCGCGGCCTGCCTCCTCACCGTCACACCTGCGGGCGCACGCGCCGAATCCCCGGGGGAGCTCGCCCGCTACGTCGCTGCGCCCGACGCGAGTTTCGCTTGGCGCGAAGTGCAGTCGATGCGCATTGGGTCTGCCGAGGTCACCGAGCTCGTCCTGACGTCCCAGACCTGGCGCGAGATTCCGTGGAAGCACCACCTGGTGCTGCTGCGTCCGGCGAACGTGGATGCGTCGTCGTCCCGACAGGTGCTCCTCTTCATCGAGGGCGGCCGCTGGAAGCCCGAGTACGAGGAGGGCTACCAGGGCGCTGTGCCGGCCAAGGCGCTGATCTTCGCGCGGTTGGCGGAGAAGATGCGGGCCCCGATCGCGGTGCTGCGGCAGGTGCCGTTTCAACCGATGTTCGACCGTCGCGAGGATGCGCTGATCGCCTACACCTTCGATCACTATCTCGCGGGCGGCGAGACCGACTGGCCGCTGCTGCTGCCGATGGTGAAGAGCGCGGTGCGTGCAATGGACGCCATCCAGGCGTTTGCGCATGAGCGTTGGCAGGTGCCGGTAACGTCGTTCACGGTGGCCGGTGCCTCCAAGCGCGGCTGGACGTCGTGGCTGACCGCGGCCGTGGACCCGCGCGTCGCGAGCGTCGCGCCGATCGCGATCGACATGCTCAACATGCCGGCGCAGATGGCGTTGCAGCGTGAGACGTTCGGCGGGCTGTCCGAGCAGGTGCAGGACTACGTCGCGATCGACCTGCCGGGACGCGTCGCCACCGAGCGCGGCCGCAGCCTGATGGCCATGGTCGATCCCTACCAGTATCGCGCCGATCTCACCCCGCCGAAGCTGATCCTGATCGGCACGAACGACCGCTACTGGCCGCTCGATGCGCTCAAGCTCTACTGGGACGGACTCCCGGAACCGAAGCGCGTGCTCTACGTGCCAAACCAGGGCCACGGCGTGCGGGACCTTGGCCGGATGATCGGGGGCCTGAGCGCGCTCCACCGATACTCCCTGCACGGCGAGCAGCTGCCGACGGTCACCTGGACCTACGCCGCGCAGGCCGATCGCTTCGGTGTCGACGTGCAGACGAACCGCGTGCCACGCCGTGTGCTGCGCCTGGACGGCGACCAGCACGACGCGCGACTTTCGCGAGGCGCGCTGGACGTCGCATCGCTGCAAGAGCAGGGACGGCAAATTCGCCTGCAGCGTCGCGCGGCCGTCCGAGGGCTTTGTCGCGATGTACGCCGAGCTGTGGTTCAAGGATCCGGGGTATCCGAAGTTCCCGCTCGCCACGGTCGTGTGCATTGCGGGTGGGCCGGAAGGCGATCGCTCCCGACTGCTGAGGCTGCGAGCAACCGCGCGGGGCTCGGCGACGATCCGCGCGATATCGGTGGGTCAAGTCGATCCGTCCGCAGGTAGCGGGTAATCTCAAACTTGCGTCTGGGCATCAGTGCCTCGCCGTTTCCAAGTGTTTCGCCAGGTGGTTGCGGGCCGTGGCGATGTCGGATCTCTGGGTCGCCTTCGTTCCACCGCCCAGCAGAAGGACGCGCTCCGGTCCGCCCCAAGTGAAGCACACCCGTCGGATGATCGGAGTCTGACGAGATAAGGTGCCGGGCGCAGCGCGAAATTGCAGGGCCACTATAGCGAGGGATGGTGAGGTCTCGTGTCGGGGAATCGTCAGCTCCGCTGACGACTTTTCCTGACCTCCCGCCCGCGCAGGTGTCTCCGGTTCGAAGCCTGGAGCACCGCGCAGCAGGACCGCAGCCGGTGCGACAGGCGAGTCAGGGCGTCAATCAGGATCTCGAGGGTTTGCGGCGTGACGTCGTTTGTCACCTCCAGAAACAGGGCACGCATGGCGGACTCGAGCGCTCCGAGCGATCGTTCGCCGACCGCGGTCAGGGACGCCACGAGGCTCCGGCGATCGGTGGAGCGACGTGCAAGTCGCAGCCAGCCTGAACGCTGAAGTTCGACCGCCGTTCGGTGTGCGCTCTGCCGCTTCACGCGCAGGCGGCGCGCGAGCTCGGCGATGCTCGGCTCGGCGCCACGTTGTCGTATCGCTCGGAGCATCCGCCACTGCGGGACAGTCAGTCCGTAGCCTGAACTCAATCCCCGGCGCGCGGCCAGCAGCCCACGGCCGGCGCGTTCGAGCGCGGCGGCGAACTGCAGCGCTTGCCGAGGCCATGGACTCAGCAATGAGTAACGAGCCATACGCCAAGGCCAATCCTCCGGAGGGGAGGGTAAGGCAGAGGAAACTCGTCAGGCAGCCTGACAATGTGGCGAAAGGCCGCAATATGCGCGGGGTTTCCGCGGAAACGCCGGCGGCCCGCGTCTCACTCGAGCGTCTGTTTCAACCGCTCCAGCGCCTCGCCCCAGGCCCGCCGATAGCCGTCGGCCTCGGCACGCGTCTGCAGCCGATCGATCGTCACCATCACCGTCGTCTTTGCCCCGCTCGGCGCGAACTTGATCTCGACCGGCGTCGGCATCGTGAGCCCCGCGTCCTCCCAGGTGAGGCGGATCGTCTTGCCGGGCGTCGCCTTGCGGACCGTGGCCTGGTTGCCGTCTGAGTTCCGCCAGTGGCCGCCCTCCTCGATCCGGGCGTCGTGCCGCGGCCCGAACCAGCGATCAAGCGCCGCGGGGGTCGCAAAGGCGCTGTAGCAGGCCGCCGGGTCCGCCTTGACGCTCTTGGTCGCGCAGATCGTGTAGCCCTTCGGCTTGCCGTCCTTCTCGACGGCGCCGCACGTGAGCTCGTACTCGTGCGTGATCGTGGAACACCACCACGGGTCGACCTTGAGCTCGCCCGCGAGCCAGTCGCCGATCTTGCGGCGGCCGAGCTCGAGCCCGCCCCGGCCGTCGATCAATCCGTGCCACTCGGCGAGCGTGCGGCCGGTGGCGGCCTTGCAGGTCTCGTCGCTGACCGCGTGCTCCGCCTTGCGTTCGACCTTCATCGCGACACCTGTTCAATGCCACAGCGCGAGGATGAGCCCGACGATCGTGAACTGCAGCGTGTGGTAGCCGGCGTTTATCAGCCAGAGCTTGAGACTCCGCCGCTCGAACAGGTAACTGATGCCGAAGCTCGCGGCGACCCAGCACAACCCGGCCGAGAAGCCCGCGCCCAGGCCGAGCGCCATCGGCGGCCGCGGTCCGAGGAAAAGCGCAAACACCCACGCCGCGATGAGCGACAACACGAACGTCAGCCCGAAGATCAGCGCCATGTTCGCGGATTTCAACTTCTCCTCGCTCACGCCGGCCTCGCGCTGCCAGGCCTTGCCGAAGAGCGCGGGCGAGTACCAGAGCCCGCCGAGCACGAAGGTGGCGACGGCCGCGGCGATGACGGCGAGGTAATTCACTTCAGGCATGTCGATCTCCCCGGGATGATTCGTGTGTCGCCAGCGTGCCCGCGTCGCGGTGCGCCGGTCTTGGAAAAATGTAACCCGAGAAATGGCTCGGAGCCATTTTCCAGAAAAATAATGGCTCCGAGCCAATTTTGGGGAAAATGGCTCCGAGCCAATTTACTCAGCGGATGACGACGCTCTGCGGGTCGGGGCGGGTCTGGCGCAGGAGCTCGGCGGGCGACAGCCCGCTGAACGACCGGAACTCGTTGATCAGGTGCGACTGGTCGTAGTAACCGCACTGGTCGGCGAGCGCCGCCCACGGCACTTGGCTTGCGCCGTCGAGCATCGCGAGCGCGCCGCGAAACCGGTGAATCCGGCAAAGCGCCTTGGGTGTCAGGCCGACCTGGTGCACGAAGAGACCGGCGAGGTGCTTGCGGGTGTAGCCGGTCTGCGTCGCGAGACGGGCCACCGGCACTTTGCCCCCGGTCGCGGCGATGCGATCCACCGCCCAGCGCACCGCGGGGTGCACCGCCTGGCGCGGAGACAGCCGCGCGATCAGCCACTGCTCCACGATCGCGAACCGCTCGGCGGTGGCCGGCGTGTTGAGGAGTCGCTCGCGCAACGCGAGCACGCCGTCGCCGAGCGCGTCCGCAAGCGCGATGATCCGATCCGCGAGGCCTTCGAGCTGCGGCCCGAGCCAGGGGTAGGCGCCGCGCGCCGAGAACGCGACGCCGAGCAGCGCGTTGCCGTGCGGCGCCTCGGTGTCGATCGGTCCCTGGTGCAGCCCCGAGTACCAGGTGTCGACGAACGGCACGCGCCGCTCAGGCGGCCCCGGCTCGATCCGGTACTGCGGAGGACCCAGGTTGATGAGGAGCTGGCTCTGGCCGGAGGGCAGGATGCGGTCGCGCTGGTAGGCGACGTGACCCTCGCCGAACCACATGGTCGCGACCACGTCGGCGAGGCGCGCGTCAGGCGTGCAGACAGTGACGCTCCACCGGCCGATCGGCGATGCGTGCTCGAATCGATGCAGGCGATACTCGATCACGGCGAAGACCCCCTCGCAGTGTAACGCTGCGCCAGCTCAGCGTAGGGCGACGTCGCTGCTGAGAACCGGCTTGACGTCAATGATCGGCGTTCCATGCACGGCTTCAAGCGCGCGAACCCGTATGCGAACGCCGTCGACGGCGGTGATCTCCACACGGTGCAAGCCGACAGGGTTGGGGCGGTCAGGAGAACGTGTGCTGAACACGCCCGCGAGAGCTCTCGAGACGTCGCCCCTTGGGCGCACACTCAAGACGTCACGGTGCGCGCGATCGAGCCAGGTGAGGACCAGGATCTCGGTCCCGGGCCGCAGGTCCGCGAGACCCTCCAGCATCTCCGGTTCAAAGGCCAGCCAGGCCTGCGGCGCTCCCTCGTCGGCTTGCCGCGGGGCGGCATCGAGATCAGTGAGCGAGGATTCCACCCTCCCGATGGCATGGATCTCAATCGGCATCAGGTCCGGATCCGCGCGCGATTCATAGTGCC
This sequence comes from uncultured Gammaproteobacteria bacterium, assembly GCA_963834855.1. Taxonomy (GTDB): domain Bacteria; phylum Pseudomonadota; class Gammaproteobacteria; order Steroidobacterales; family Steroidobacteraceae; genus DATJKD01. The sequence goes on from CAWIDH010000019.1 coordinate 37,210, forward strand.
CATGCGGTTGCGATGATGTGCTAACCCTGCCGGAGTCGTCGGCATTTTTCGTGGTAAATTGCCCACATGGTGGCTGCCGGCGCGCAGTCCCCGCAGCTCCGCCGCGAGGAGCGACGGATCGGCCAGCAGATCCTGGAAGCGCGGCTCATCAAGCAGATCGACCCGATGGGGCAGCGCTGCCCCCGCCCAGGTGCTCTTTCCGACGCCGCGAACCCCGAGAGAAGCTCGAGTCCGGGGCGCTGCAGCAACTGCGATGCTATCGTCGTCGGGGCGGGCGCGTCATCACCTGTCCCTGTTTGCGGCGTGGGAGAAGGACCGACCATGCGACAAGTTCTCTTCGTCTGTACCGGCAACGTGTTTCGCAGCCTGACGGCCGAATACGCGCTCAGGCACGTGCTTGGCAACCGCAATGGCGTGCAAGTGTCGTCCGCCGGGACGGAAGACCTCACCTGCACGGTCGATCCCATGGTCTCGGCATACCTCGATTCGCGCGGCATCGATGTCAGCCGCCACCGGCGGCGGACCCTGACGGGTGACATGTTGCAGACTCCTGTGACGGTGATCGCGATGAGCACCGACCACCGCGAGTTCATCGCGCAACGCTTCGGCCGCCACGACGTCCCCTTGTTCACGCAGGCCTGCGGCCTCGAGCCTGTGCCCCTGTTCGACGTCCACGAGGTCATCCCCGACCCGGCCTCGAACCCGACGGCAAAGGAAGCGCACATCCGCCTGACGATCGATCGGATCCTGCAGTTGACGCCGCAGCTCGCGCGCCGGCTGGTTTCGGACGCTCTTGTCTAAAACCCTGGCCGTGGCGTTCTCGACGCTCGCGTTGGCCGCCGGCTGTGGCGACGATTCACAGGCCGCACTCGACGCCGAGTGGCAGCAGATGATGGAGTGCTCTGCCTACTTCACGCTGCGGGCAGCGAGCGCGCAGGAAGATCGAACCGCCGCGGCCGGGCGGACCGCCGACACCGCACACGCCGACGCGGCGCTCGCCTCCCGGTACAGCCACGAGCTGGGCGCGCTGGCCGGCCGGCCCTTCGCCGCCACGGACACGAGGTTGCGCGAAATCGCCGCCGACCTTCGCGATGCGATCGACGGGGACCTGGCGAACATCGGTGGCTTGCGGCCGCGGTACGAGGACCCTTGTAGGACGGCCGTGGCCGAAGGCGCGACGCGCATCGAGCATTGGCGCGAGGTGCTGCCCAGATCGTGACGGACCGAACAGTCGCCCTCAACGGGTCGTCGCAGAATCAGGCTTTCACCCACCGGAACGCCCATGCGATCGATCCTTCCGCTGTCACTGCTCCTCATCGCCCCCACGCTCGCCGCTGAGAACGCCGGCGAGGACGCCTTCGAGGACGCCAAGAACTGGACGGTGCAGATCCGCACCTCCGTCAGCCGGCCCTTTACGCAGGACGACATGGGCTCGTTCCAGGGCGCAGGGATGGTGGTCGATGCCCGGCGCGGCTGGGTGCTCACCAACGCCCACGTCGCGAGCAGCTCGTACTCGACGGTCACGGTCACGTTCCACGGCGGTGAGCCGATACCGGCGCGGCGCATCTACGTCGACCCGCGCCTGGACCTGGCCGTGATCGCCTACGACCCCGCGAAAGCCAAGCACACGCCGACGGAGCCCAGGCTCGAGTGCGACGCCTCGCCCCCGGTCGGCCATCCGGTCGGTGCGTTCGGGCATCCGTGGGGATTCCGCTTCACCGGCACGCGCGGCATCACCTCCGCGGTCACCTCGCGTCTCGGGCCGCAGATGCTGCAGACCGATGCACCGATCAACTCGGGCAACTCCGGCGGCCCGCTGATCAGCCTCGAGACGGGGCGCGTCGTCGGCGTCAACTCGGCCTCGATGAGCAAGAGCGAGACCGAAGGCCTGAGCTTCGCCGTGCCGATGCCTTACGCCTGCAGGATCGTCGACCTCCTGAAGAAAGGCGAGGATCCGTCGCCCCCGGCGAGCCTCGTCGACTTCGCCATCGACGAGAACGAGGAGCCGACCCTGATCGTCGCCCGTTCGCGGCTCCCGGCCGGCGCGCTCGACCTGCGGGTGGGCGACGAGCTGCTGGCACTGCGCTCCCCCGAGCGGGCGCTCACGAACGAATCGGACCTGACCGATGCGCTGCGCGGCAAGCTGGACGATGTGTCGCTGACCGTGCGACGCAACGGCGCCGAGGTCACATTGCACGGCAACTGGCCGGCGGCCGCCCGGATCGTCGAGCGCCAGGGGCTCTGGATCTCGGGCGCCCTGTTCGCGGAGGCCGAGCCGCTCTTTCGTGGCCAGATCGTCGGCGCCCCGGCGCTCATGATTCATCACGTCCAGTCCGGCTCGTCAGCCCAGGTTCAGGATCTGCAGGGGTACGACCTCGTCCTGACGGCCAACGGCCGGCCGATCGACTCGCTCGCGACCCTGCAGGCGCTCGCGCACGAGGCCGAAGCTTCGCAGTCGGACCTGAGCCTGATGCTGCTTCGGCTCGGATCGGTGCGTCATGAGCTCTTCGTCTACCAGCAGCGCACGCTTCCGGTCGACGAAGTCGAGATCGTGGGGCCGAAGGCGCGCACCGCGCACCTCGACCCAACCAGCCAGGCGGTTGCATCCAGTACCGACGTCAAGTGACCTGAGGCGGCGCAGGCCGCTGAGGTCGATGACTCGTCGGTCGAATCGACACGAACACGGCGCGAACTGAGCGGGGCAACCGGCGTTAAGTGAACTGCGCAGCGCTGCCAGCCGCTTAGGGCGCATCATAGGGGCATGACCGCCCTGCGCCGCACATGGATGCTTGCGGCCTGCCTCCTCTCGGTGGCGCCGGCGTACGTCCGCGCCGACGCGCCGGGTGAGCTCGCCCGTTACCTGGCCTTGCCGGATGCGAGCTACAGCTGGCGCGAGATCCGATCGAGCCGCCTGGGCGCCACGGAAATCGTCGAGCTTCAGCTGAGATCGCAGACCTGGCGCGGCATCGACTGGAAGCACCAGCTCTTCATTCTTCGCCCCTCGACGCTCGAGGGCTCATCGACGCAGCCGTTCCTCTTCATCCATGGCGGGCGCTGGAAGCCCGAGTATGAGAACGGTGTGACCGAGCTGCCTCGCGAGGCGAAGATCTTCACGCGGCTCGCGGAGACGCTGCGCGCGCCGGTGGTCGTGCTCCGGCAGGTGCCGTTCCAGCCGATCTTCGATCGCCGCGAGGACGCGCTGATCGCCTACACCTTCGACCATTACCTGGAGACCGGCGAGACCGACTGGCCGCTGCTGCTGCCGATGGTCAAGAGCGCCGCGCGCGCGATGGACGCGGTGCAGGCGTTCGCACGCGAGCGATGGGATGTCCGCGTGGACGCCTTTACAGTCGCCGGCGCCTCGAAGCGCGGCTGGACCTCGTGGCTCACCGCTGCCGTCGATCCGCGCGTCGCGAGCGTGGCGCCCATCGCGATCGACATGCTCAACATGCCGGCGCAGATCGAGCTGCAGCGCGAGACCTTCGGCGCGCTGTCCAAGCAGGTGCAGGACTACGTGAACATCGATCTGCCGGGACGCATCAACACCGAGCGCGGGCGCAACCTCCTGGCGATGGTCGATCCGTACTCGTATCGCACGGATCTCGATCAGCCGAAGCTCGTCCTGCTCGGCACCAACGACGCCTACTGGCCGCTCGACGCGCTCAAGGTCTACTGGGACGAGCTACCGGAGCCGAAGCGCGTGCTCTACGTGCCGAACCAGGGCCACGGGGTGCGGGACCTCGACCGCCTGGTCGGCGGCCTCTCAGCGTTACACCGCTACTCGGCGCACGGCGAGCGGCTGCCGGTGGTGTCGTGGGCCTACGCGGTCCGGCCGAATCGCCTCAGCGTCGATGTGCAGTCGAACCGCGTGCCGCGACGCGTGCTCACGTGGACGGCGAGCAGTCCGACGCGCGACTTTCGAGAGGCGCATTGGACCTCGCACAGCTGCAAGCGCAGCGGCGAGACCTACGCCTGCAGCGCCGCACGGTCACCCGACGGCTACACGGCCGTCTACGCGGAGCTCTGGTTCAAGGACTCGGGCTATCCGAAGTTCCCGCTCGCGACGGTGGTCTGCATCGCGGGTGGGCCGGATGGGGAGCTGCCGGACTGCTGAGCGGCGCGCTGCCCGACCCAGGCTTCCAGCGTCGGGAGTTGACGAGCCTTCACCTCGGCGCGGAACGTGATGTCGGCGATGACGCGCTCGGCTTCCTGACGGGCGTCTTTCGGCACGGAGCGTTCGGCGTAGCTGCGCACCTGGTCGGCCATCGTTGACTCCGCGGAATTCTGCGCGAGCTCTGGAATGAACGCCCAGCGTGACGAGGCTTCCACGAGGTCGAGCACCGCTTTCTCGTGCGCCACTGCGTAGTCGAACACCAGCCGCGGATGATCCGTGGATGCCATTGAAATGATGCCGGGCGCAAACGCCTTGGGCACCTCGCCGGACAACGCGAGCGTCAGCGTGCGCGATGCGAGCGCGGGGTCGATCGTCCGTCCGAGCGATTCGAACAGCCGCTCCTTCTCGATCGGCTCCGAGGCCGCCTTGGCACGTGCGAGGAGCTCGTTCCAGGTAGTCGGGTCCGCATGCCGCGCGACGATGGCAATGGTGGCTTCGCGAATCGCGGCCGGCAGCGCCTCAGGGTCCGTGGGGCGCGCGAACCGCCGGCGCGCTTCGGCGAGCACGGCGGGGTCCTCGAACTGACCGAGCGCGCGGATGAGCTCCTCGCGCAGCCGCGCCGTGGTTTCACCTTCCGCGGGCGAAGGTGTCCAGCCGATGCGTTCGAAGATGGGTCCGAGCCTCCCGCGCGCAAACGCTCGCCATTCCGGTTGACGTGGGGACCCGTCGAACAGCCGGTCGATGCTCGTGAACGTGTCGGCCAGCTGCATCAGGATCAGCGGGTCGCTGTCGTTCGACACGGCCGCCGCCAGCTCGAGATAGCTCGTGACGGGCAGCTCACCCGCCTCGCCCAGCGCCCAGGTGTCGTTCAACACACCGAGACGATCGATCTCGGCCATGGCGGGGAACTCGCGGGCCAGTGCCTCGAGGTCGGGCGGCGTGTAGCGCGTGCGGAAATAGCCGGCCTGCCCCGCGTTGACGACCACCGGCCCGCAACCGTCGATACTCGTCGTCACGGGCGCGCCGTCCTTGCCGAGGAGCAGCTCCCGGGTTGCGCGGGTCGAGAGCGACTGCAGTCGCACGGGGATTCGCCATGTGACGCGCTCACCCGACTTCGCGCCGGTCTCGAACCGCCCCTGGCTCAGGGTCACCGGCGTGCGACCGTCGACGCAGGGCGCGGTCGCGACGGACACGAGCGGCACGCCCGGCTGCAGCGTGAAATCGTGCGCGATGTCAGTGACGGGCCGGCCGGTCGCAGCGGCGAGCTCGGCCCAGAGCTGGTCGGTCGCGGCGTTGTCGTGGGCGTAGCGCTTCATGTATCGCCGGATGCCCGCGCGAAACCCCGACTCGCCCAGCGTGTCTTCGAGCATGCGGATCACGGCACCGCCCTTGTTGTAGGCGATCGCGTCGAAGGCCTGGTTGGCCGCATCGATCGAATCGACGGGTTGCACGACCGGGTGCGTCGCCGCGCCGGCATCGCGGCGCAACGCGCTTTCCCGTGCATCGTTCACGACCGCGAGCGCGGGCTTGCGCTCGGGATGAAGCGCGTTTTCGACCTTCAGCTCCATCCACGTCGCGTAACCCTCGTTGAGCCACAGGTCATCCCACCAGTCCATCGTGACGAGATCACCAAACCACTGGTGGGCCACCTCGTGTGCGACGACGGCGAACACGGTCTGGCGGTCGGTCTCCGACGACAGCCGCGTATCGACCAGCAGCGCGGGCTCGAAGTACATGATCGCCCCCCAGTTCTCCATCGCCGCGAAGAACTGGCTGCTCCCCGGAACGGCGATCATGTCGAGCTTGGGCAGCGGATACGGAGTACCGAAATAGTCGTTGAACCAGGGCAGGGTCTCGACGGCGGCCTCGAGCGCGTATCTACCGGACGCCCCCGCGCCCTTGCGCGTCACGACCCCGACATCGACGCCGGCGACGGTCTGGGAGATGCGCTCGAACTCGCCGACCGCGAGATAGAGCAGATAGGACGACATCCGCGGGCTGGTCGCGAAGCGGATGCGTTGTTTGTCGCCCTCGACTTCGGTGGACGCCACGGGCATGTTCGAGTACGCCGACTCGCCCTTGGGTGTGACCACCTCGAGCGAGAATGTGGCCTTGGCGGCGGGCTCGTCCCACATCGGCGCGAAGCGCCGGCCATCGCCGACCTCGAATTGCGTGCTGAGCATCCGGCGCGGTCCCGCCGCGGTGTCGTAGTCGACGGCGAACAGGCCGGCCGGGGTCGTTTCGATCTTTCCGCGGTAGTCGAGCGCCAGGCGGTACCGCCCGGGTTCGACAGCGCGATCGAACCTGAGTGTCGCGGTCTGCGCCTGCGCGTCGAGCGTGACGGCGGCTGCGCGCTCATCGAGGCGGGCGGACGCGATCTCGAGATCGAGCGCGTTGAGCGTGATCGTCTCGGTCGGCTCCTTGACCTCCACGTCGATGACGGCGCGACCGGTGAAGCTGAGCGCGCGGGCGTCCGGCTCCACGCTGATGTCGTAGTGCACCGGCACCACACCCCGCGGCAGCCGTCCCGGGAGCGGCTCATCCGCCGCAGCCAGAACCGGCCAGGCGCAGACAAGCAAGGCGAACAGTCGGACAGCGACTCGCATCTCAGGAGAGTGAACGGGAGCCCGCGGCGACGCAATCCGGTGAGCGGCAGTCCGGTTGCGGCGCACGTCGACGCGTGGTACATTGGTACCTACGTACCACAGTACCAGGAGACGACATGGCCTCTGGCAACCGGATCGTGGTCACCCGCGTGCAGACCGGTGTGCGGCTGGAAAGCCGCATCGTCAAGGTGCTGAAGGCGCTCGCCGAGTACAAGAACATGGGGTTGGGCGACCTGCTCGAGGGCATCGTGCTGCACTCCTTCGACGGCAAGACGCCCTTCTCGCCCGACACCCTGCGCAAGATCCGCGAGCTCAAGAAGGTCTACGACCTCGATCTCGACGCCACGGCCAGCCACCGGTTGGAGGAGAAGTCATGACCGACGCAGAGTTTCTCGCGGCGCTGGAGCGCTGCACGCTGCCGGAAGCGGAGTTCACACACGCCGCGCATGTGCGCGCCGCGTATCTCTGCCTGTGCGCCGGCTCCTTCGGCCAGGCGATCGATCGCATGGCCACCGCGATCCGGCGCTACGCCGCCTCGCTCGGCAAGACCGATCGCTACCACGACACGATCACCGTGGCATTTCTGACCGTGATCCGGGAACGGATCTGCGAGCGCGGCGATGGCGGCGGTTGGGCGGGCTTCGTGGCGGCGAACCCGGACCTGCTGGACCGCGAGCTGTTGTTGAGGCATTACCCGCGCGAGCAGCTGCAATCGACGCTTGCGCGGCGCGTGTTCGTACTGCCGCAGTTGCCGGCCGCCGGTTAGAGGTAAACCCGCCCCGCTCTCATTCGCACATCTTGGCGATCTTTGCCCGCGTCGATTCGACCCGTTGGACGCAGTCGGCCTTCTGCGCGCCCTCGACCTTGCCACAGGCCGCCTCGACGCTCATCTCTGCCGTCTCGGTGCGAATCCGCTGACAGGTCTCGCTGTCCTTGTCGAGTTTCATCAGGCCGTCCTCGGGATTGCACGCGCCCGCGTAGTGATACCGGCCCTTCATGGTCGAGATGACCACGCCCTTCCCTTTCTCGACCGACTCGAAAAGGATGCTGTCCCGGGATTCCCGCGTCATGGTCATGACGGTCCTGGGCCCTTCGGGGCATTCCTTCTCGATCTGCGCCACGGTGCGCGTGTTCTTGACCACCTCGAGCGTACAGCCCGACTCGCTGGGCTTGACGTTCCGGGCCATGTCGGCCGCGGCATCCATGCAGACGGACGCGGCGGACATCGCCTTGGCGTTCGCCATCAGCTCCGGGTCCGAGGCCTCCAGCAGCTCCGTCTTCCAGAGACCGTGGGGACTCGGCTGATCCCCGAAGATCTCGAGCCGGAGCTCCTCCGTGGCGCCACTCGCCAGGGCGCACCACACGAGCGGCGTTGCTGCCCAGGCCTGGACCAACGTGAGATAACGAGCCATCGTCTCTCCCTCTGCTCGCCAATGCATCATACAGCGGATCCGTCGCCCACCACGACCGGTCACGTGCCTACGCGCCCGGACGCCGCCCCGTGTTACGCCGGCCGATGATGACACCCAGGGCCTCCTGGATCTGGGTGAGCGCTTGCAGTGCAGGCAATCGGAGAGCGGTCAAGTCGTCGGCGTGCGCGGCATTCGGATTGATGCGTATCAAAGGCGCGCGAAATCGGGCAGCCACTTCTTCACCCACCCGTCGTGTGGTCGCGATGGCATCGCCCGCACCGCATTCGATCACGGCCAGGCGCCGCCCCTCGAGACCCGACAACCATTCGGCGAAGCGCGCCTGCTGAGCTTGCGTCGGCCCCTCGATCCACGTTCCATCGTTGAACATCAGCACATTCGGCCGCGCCAGCGCACCACAGTGCGGGCATCGAGGCAGCGCACCGCCTGCGTGCAGCGTGGTCAGGTCGATCTCCAGATCCAGCGGTGTCGCTTGCCAGACTTCGTCTGTGCAGGGAGTCACACACTGGTGGCGATGAACGGACCCGTGCAGCTCCAGGATGCGATCCTCCGGGAAACCCGCCGCCTGAAACTGTCCATCGACATTGGAGGTCACCACGAAGTACCCGGCGGGCATCACCCGCGCCCACCGCCGCAGGAGCCCGAAGCCGGCGTGCGGTGTGGTCTCGCGGTACAGCTGCTGGCGATGCCCGTACCACGCCCATGCCACCTCCGGTCGGGTATCGAACCAGTGCGGCTGCGCCATCTGCTCGAACGAGATCCCCAACTTCGCGAGGGGCGGGTACGCGCCCCAGAACCCTCCGGGACTGCGGAAATCCGGCAATCCGGAGTCCACACCCATGCCCGCGCCCGCCGTCAACAGCAGCGCGTCCACCCGGGTGAGTACCTCCGCGACGTGGTCTACGTCGCGCTGTGTCGGATCACTGGTCACGGGGCGCGGACTCAGTGCCCCGCCGTCTGCTTGACGGTGCCGGCCGGCTGCGCATCGGCCCAGTGGAAGAACTTCAGGTAGTTGGCGATCTCCTCGTCGCTCAGGTTCTGGTTCGGCATCGGTACGTTGTTCCATTCCTTGAGCAGGGCCTTCGCGTCGGCGTCGGTCTCGAGCATCTTGTCCGGGGCCTTGAGCCAGCGAACGAGCCACGCGTCCGTGCGCTTCTTCGTCACGCCGGCGAGGTCCGGGCCGAGCTTGGGTCCGTGCCCCATCGAATGACAGGCGAAGCACTTGCTCTCGAAATCGAGCTTGCCCTTCAGCGCAGCCGGATCCGTCGGCGTGGCGGTGGCCGGAAGGTTGTGGTGCTCCAGCTCCGCCCGGCGCGGCTCCACCTCGGTCGAGATGAGACCCATCGCACCCTGCGAGGCATTCGCAAAGTGGTGGTCGACCATGATGTAGGAACCCGGTTCGGGAATGACGAACTCCACAATGGCGCTGTTCGACGAGCCGAGCAGCACGGTCTGCATGCCGCGGAACTGGTTGTCCGGGTTGCCCTCGAACCACACACGGTCGAGGATCGTGCCGACGACGTGAAAGCTCGAGGTCCGGCTCGGGCCGACGTTGAGCACGAACAGCCGGACCCGCTCTCCCGGCTTCGCAGCCAGCGGGGCAGTCACCATGCCGTTGTGCACGCCGTTGAACACCGTGTGCGTGGGCTGCGCCGCGCGCAGCCGCTCCGTGTCGAGCACGTAGAGCGGCGCCCCGTCGACCTCGCGGTTACCCGGGTCCAGCTTCGCGTAGAACTCGCTCTGCACGATCGCGTACTCGCGGTCGACCTTGGTCGGGTAACCCTCCCGTGGCTCAACGATCATCATCCCGTACATGCCCGAGGCGATGTGCTCGAGGATCATCGGCGTGCCGCAGTGGTACATGAAGACGCCGGGATAGTTGAGCGTGAACTCGAAGGTGATCGTCTGGCCGGGCGCGATCGAACGGTACTTGTCCTGCGGGGAGACCATCGCGGAGTGGAAGTCCATCGAGTGCATCATCGGCGCCTCGGTCAGGCGCAGCGCCGGCACCGGCTCGTCGCTCCGGTTGGTCATCGTGAAGCGCACCCGGTCACCGACGCGCGCACGGATCGCCGGGCCAGGCACCTGGTCGCCGAAGGTCCAGGCGCTGTACTTCAGGCCCGGTGCGATCTCGATGATCTTGTGGGTGGTGTCGAGCCGCACTTCCTTGACCTGCGAGCGGTCGAGCGAGTTGAGTTGCGCGTTCGGGTTGAGCGACGCCCCGGCTGCGAACGCACCCGTGTGCCGTTCGCTCGTGACGGTGGCGGGCGGGGACCGGAGCTCGATGCGGGCCGGATCGTACGGGTCCCTGGGCGCCTCGGGTGCGCGCTCGGCGCAACCGGCGAGTAGCAGGACCAGGGCCAGCAGGCTGCTGGAAATACGCAGGTTGAGCATCGTTGCCCCTTCCCGAGAGGATGATTCTGGTACCGCAGGCGGCGGGAATCTACTGCGCTCCGGGCGGGAGGCCCAACGCCTTGCGCAACTGCGGCGCCGTGAGAAGCTTCGTGTAGACCGGTGTTCCGACGTCGAACTCGCGTGCGCGCGACAGCGGCCCGACCACGACCGGTTCGAAGCCCGCGTCCCGCACCAGCCGCTCGGCGACGGCGAGCGCCGCTGCATCGTCACCGGCGAGCGGAATGGCCACGCGCTCGCCTTTGCGGTGCGCCTCGTCCCTGAGATCGTTGTAGTTGATCGCGTTGAACGCGCGCACGAGACGCGTGCCGGGCAGGAATTCGGCCGACGCCACGCCAGTCCCCCTGCGGCGCGCGTCTTCCGCCATGGCGCCGTCGCGCTGCGGATAGGGATTGCCCGTGTCGAGCACGACCTTGCCGGCGAGCTCGGCCTTCAGGTCCCGCCCGACCTGCGGCGTGGCCATGTACGGGATGGACACCAGCACGACTTCGCCGAATGCGGCCGCCTCACGCGGCGTGCCGACGCGCACCTTCGGACCGAGCGAGCGTGCAAGGCCCTGCAGTTCCTCCGGGTGACGCGAGGAAATCACGAGCTCGTGTCCGGCCTTCGCCCAGAGGGTTGCGAGATTACCGCCGATGTTTCCGGTGCCGATCACGCCGATCTTGAGCGGCGCCGTGTCCGCCGCCGGAACCAGCCCGTACGGCAGGGCGCAGGTGATCAAGGCGAGGACTGTGGCTGCGACGCTTGCCTTTGTCATGTCGCACACCTCACGCCCTCGGCGTTATGTTCGCGTTCAGCCGGAACAGGTTGGTCGGATCGTACTTGTTCTTGAGCGCCTGCAGGCGCGGCAGATTCCCCTGGTAGTTCGCGTCGACGAAGGTCTGCGCCTCCTCGCCGACTTCGTTCGTGTAGTAGCCGTCGGTGAAGCGCTCGAGCGTCTCCCAGTACTCCTTCACGTGGGCGACGTGCGGCTTCGGATCGCCTGCCAGCGGCCACGAGACCGCGGTAAACAGGTTGTGACTCGCGCGCCGATGGGGGAACGCCGTGGCCTCCGGCGCGATGCGACCGATCGCGCCGCCGGAATGCTGGAAGAACAGCACCGTGCCTCGATCCGGGTGCGGCTCGAAAGCCATCCACGATGGCCGGTAGCAGGCCGGCGTCGAAACCGTTGATGAAGCCGGACTTGAGATATTCGCCCTCGCTGCGCGGATCCGTCCGATCCGAGCTGCGCTGCAGCGCGACGTAGTCGACCGGTCCGATCGTGCCTGCGAGCGGCGTGCCGAGCTTGCGCAACGGCGCGAGCGACCGCGTCCGCCTTCGCGGCCGGCCCGGTGTAGGTCAGCGTGGATGCTGAACACGCCCGTCCTTGCCCGCGGGCGGCGCCTGCATGGCTCGCGTCCACGTACAGGTCGTCCGGCGCCTCGAGGCTGAAGTCCCGGTAGAACTCGAGCAGCTCGCGGGCCCGTGCGATCGGAAAGACGAGGTCCCCTGCGATGACCTGGCGCGGCATGGGATGCAGCGCGAACTCGAACGACGTGACGACGCCGAAATTCCCGCCGCCCCCACGCACGGCCCAGAAGAGGTCGGGATTCTCGCTGGCGCTGGCGTGCAGGAGCCGGCCGTCGGCGGTGACGATATCGACCGCCTTGAGATTGTCGAGCGCGAGGCCAAATCGTCGCGCCACGCGACCAAACCCGCCGCCGAGCGTGAGACCCGCGACGCCGGTGTGCGAGACCGTGCCCGTCGTCGTGACGAGCCCAAGGGCCATCGCCTCGTGATCGAGCTCGCCGAGCAGGCTGCCGCCCGCGACGTACGCGGTGCGCGACACGGGATCGATCCGAACGCTGCGGAAGTGCGACAGGTCGATCTGCATGCCGCGGTCGCAGGTCGACCTGCCGGAGTAGCTGTGGCCACCGCACTTGACGGCGAGCAGGAGATCGCGCTCGCGCGCGAAAGCGACGGCCGCGCGGATGTCGGCGACACCGCTCGGCTGCACGACCAGCGCCGGATGCCGGTCGATCGATTCGTTCAGCACGCGACGCGCCTGGTCGTAGCCTGGCTCGCCCGGTAGCAGCAGGGCGCCACGGAGACTGTCCCGAAGCGCCTGCACCGCGCTCGCCTCGAGGCTGACCGCCGATCCATTGCCGGTGACGGCCTCGATCGCGCCGGCAACGCGCGCCGCGGACAGCAGGTGCGCCCGTCGGAAAGCACGCGGCAATCGCGCCCGCCAGCGAAGATCGAAGGAAGTAGCGTCTATTCACAAGGATTACCCCGCCGGCACGCCGAACAGCCGCGCATGGAAGACGAAGATGGCCGCGAAAATTGCCACTGCGATCAACGGCCGGACGATGCCGATTTCCCGCAGGGCGGCGCCCAGCTGGTTGCGCCCGCTTGCGATCGCGGCGAAGGGGACATTCGATGTCGAGCTCGCGAATCTGTCCCAGTGCTGACCAAAGCTGCTGCGTCGCTTCCTGTCGATCGACGCGGTGCCGCCCACGGCCAGGACGAGCAGCGAGCCGAACAGGATCACGGAGGCGAGATCGCCGTTGATCGTGAGATGGACGAGCGCCCAGAGCGCGACGCCCCACAGGAACGGATGGCGGGTGATGCGGATGATCCCGCGCGCGGGCGCATCACGCGAGAGCTGCGCTTCGCCTCCGACGACCGTCGGGCTCGGGGTCGCGAGTCCGATCACGACAAGCAGAAACGCGATCAGCACGAGCGGCGTCGCAAGCGGTTTCAGCCCCAGGAGCTGGCCCCAGAGATCCACGTGCGGGGCGTTTCCGTAGGCCCGGATGAGCCAGATCAGCCCGACCAGCGAAGCGAGTGAGAAGAGCCCGCGGTACGCCTTCTCGCCCATCGCGCGCACGAGCCGATCGCGCAGCGCCGTCCCGGACACGCCGAAGTGAATCGCGAGGAAGAAAGCAGCGGCTGCAGCCAGGTTGCCCATGTCGGCCTGCTCTTGGTGGCGGTCCCCGTTTGCTTCGGGAGCCTAGCACACGAGCACGGAATACGATGTCAATCGCTGCTCCTGACCTTCCAGCTTCCCCAGCGCCGCTCGGCGAGCTCAAACGCACCCTGCACCAGGAGCGCGAGGATCGCAGCGGGCACGGCGCCCTCGAGGATCAGCCCCATGTCGTCGAGCCGGATGCCGGTCAGGATCGGCTCGCCGTAACCCCCCGCGCCGATCAGCGCGCCGAGCGTGGCGGTGCCGACGTTGATCACCGCAGCGGTCTTGATGCCAGCCAGGATCGAGTGACCGGCGAGCGGCAGCTCCACCAGTCGCAATCGAGCGGCCGTCGGCAATCCGAGCGCGATCGCCGACTCGCGGACGTCGGGCGGCAGGTTCCGCAACCCGGCCTGCGTGTTGCGCACGATCGGCAGCAGGCTGAAGAGAAAGAGCGCCGCGATCGCGGGCTTCGCCCCGATCCCGAGCCACGGGATCAGGAGCACCAGCAGCGCGAGCGCCGGGATGGTCTGCACGATCGAGGTGGCCGCGAGCACGACCTCGCCCAGGCGGGGCTTCAGGTAGGCGAGGATGCCGAGCGGAATCGCGATCAGGATCGCCGCGCCGAGCGAGATGCCGACCAGCCGCAGGTGCTCGAGGCTGCGGTCGATGAAGCGACTGAGCCGGCTTTCCTCACGGACGGTGACGCCGGTGCCGAGCCGCTCGCGGAGATACGCCGCGGCGACCTCAGGCGCAGGCCGTCCCTCGATCTTCACCGCCGCATTGAGCCGGGACATCGAGTGCCTCATCGAGCGACACCTTCGAGCCGCGCGAGCGCGGCGACCGCGTCGCTGCGCAGGCCTTTGCGGTAGAGAACGACGGCGTCGTAGCGCGGGAAGTAACCGCGATCGTCCTCGAGCCGCCGCAGGTCGTAGTACTCGATCTCGGGGTCCGTCGAGTACAGGTCGATCACGTCGACGGCGCCGGTCTCGAGGCCGCGATACGCGAGATCGTGCTGCAGGCCGCGCGGCTCGGGCTGTGGCAGGTCGTACGCTGCACGCAGGCCGGGCCACCCGTCCTCGCGCGAGACGAACTCGTTCGAGAGCCCGAGCTTGAGCTCGGGGTGAGCCCGCAGGTCCGAGATCCGCGCGATGCCGAGCTCGCGGGCCTGCGCCTCGCGCATGCCGAGCACGTAACTGTTGTTGAACCCGAGACGCGCGGCGATGCCGATGCCCTGCCCGGCGAGCAGCGCCTCGAGGCGCGCGTCGTCGGCGGCCGGGTCCTGCGCGCAGGATCTCGATCAGGATCGTGCCGGTGTACTCGACGTAGACGTCGATGTCGCCCGTCTGCAGCCCGTTCCAGAGCACACGCGTGCCGCCGAGCTCGCGACGATGCGTCGCGGCAATGCCGTCGCTCTCGAGCAGCGCCGGTCATCATCTCGCCCAGGATCACGGATTCGGTGAAGGCCTTCGAGCCTACGACTACGGTGTCTGGCGCCGGCCGCGTCGCTCTGCGCCGTCGCGACATCCGGCGCGAGGAACCCGAGCATCGACCAGGCGAGAAGCGCGGCCGGGCGCGTCATGCCGTCTCCGACAGCACGTCGTCGAGCTGGCGCTGCGCGGCAACGAAGCGCGCGACGAACTCATCGGCGGGCGCGCTCACCAGGTCGTTCAGGCTGCCCCGCTGGACGATCTCGCCGTTGCGCATCAGGATCAGGTGATCTGCGAGGTAGCCCGCCTCGGCGATGTCGTGCGTCACGAGGAGCACCGTCTTGCGCAGCGTGCGGAAGAGCTGCCTGAGCTCGCGCTGCAGGTCGTGGCGGACGATCGGATCGAGCGCACCGAGCGGCTCGTCGAGCAGGAGGAGCTCGGGATCGAGCATCAGCGCGCGGGCGAGGCTGACCCGCTGCCGCTCCCCGCCCGACAGGCGCGACGGATGCCGCGCGAGGTGATCCGGCGTCAGGTGGATGAGCGCGAGCAGCTCGGTCACGCGCGCGTCGATCCGCGATCTGTCCCAGCCCAGGTGCCGCGCCATCAGCGTCAGGTTCTCCGACGCCGTCATGTGCGGAAAGAGCCCGCCTTCCTGCAGCACGTAGCCCAGCCGGTGGCGAAGCCCGTTCGCGTTGTGCGGCGTCAATGCCTGCGAGCCGATCGAGACGCGTCCCGATTGCGGCCAGAGCAGCGCCGCCGCAGAGCCGCAGCACCGTCGATTTGCCGCAGCCGCTCGGGCCGACGAGCGCCGTCGTGCCGCCGGACTCGAGCGCGAACGACAGCCGCTCGATCGCGAACCCCTGAGGCAACCGCAACGTCACGTCCTCGAAGGTGAGCATGGCTCTCGATCCGGCCGTCGCGTATGCCCTTGGCTGGCGGGAAACCGGACGATAGCACCCTCGTGCGCTATCGTTGGCCTCCATGAGGCGAGCCTGAGAGAACCGACCGTTCACGATGCCGACGCTCTTCGAACGCATTCTCAGGCTGCTGTTGCAGAAGCTCGGGACGCTGCTCGTCATCCTCGCAATACTGCTTGCCGTCCAATGGGTGAGCGACGAATGGCAGCAGTGGGAGCAGGCCTATTCGGAGATCCGGACGAACGAATCGTTGCTTGCGAGTCGCCGCTCGGATCTCGCCCGCATCGAGGCGGATATCGCGCGACACCAGGACGCCTGGAAAGCGCAAACGGAAGTCATCCGCCGCAGGCTCGAAGCCGAAGTGGGTCAGATTGACGAGCGGCTGGCCCGGGCTCAGAAGACCTGGGGTGAGCCACTCGCGAAGCTCGCGCGAATCGAGCAACAGGCCACGGCCGCCCGGAGAGCAGCCGACGAGGCCCGACGCAAGCGCGACGCGCTGGTGAAGAGCCTCGCCTGGTGGGACTGGCTCTTGAACCCGAACAAGCTGGCCGAGCTGGAGCTGGCGCGCGCGAACTACGCCGCGCTCGACAAGGTCGCAGATGCCTGGGAAGCCGCACGCGACAAGGCCGCCCCCGCCTTCGAAAAGTCCCCGGTCGCTTCGCTGCAGGCGGAGAGAAATCGGAAGACGCAGGAGATGGACCGACGCACTGTCGGCGGTGTCGCCCGAGGTGCAGGCGCTGATCGATCCCCAGGACAAGGCGCAGCAGGACATCGCCCGGATCGAGAGTCTCCTTCGAGGGCAGCGCGCACGTGTCGCGCAGGATCCGACGCAACGCCTGTTCGACGCCGCGCGAGGGAAGCTGCCCCTCGCACTCTGGATCCTGGCCGGGGTCATCGCGGCACCGATCCTGATCAAGCTGTTCTTCTATTTCGTGCTGGCGCCGCTCGCCGAACGGTTGCCGCCCATTCGCATCATCCCGGACGCGCGCGCGCCCGAGATGCCGCCGCCGGCGCCGTCCGCGGTGTCGATCCCGTTCGACATCAAGCCGAACGAGGAGCTGCTCGTTCAATCGGACTTCGTGCAGAGCAGCAGTCGGCCCGCGCGAAAGCAGACGCAGTGGCTGCTCAATGCGCGCATACCCTTCAGCAGCATCGCGTCCGGCATGTTCGCGCTCACGCGGGTGCGGTCCGAAGGGGACGGGACGACCCGCGTGGTCGTGTCCTCGCAGACCGATCCGCTGGGTGAGATCGGTGTGGTCGAGATCCCGCACGGCGTGGCCATGATCGTCCAGCCCCGATCGCTCGCGGGCGTCATGAAGCAGGTCGGGGTTCCGATCAGGATCACCCGTCACTGGCGCCTGGCGAGCCTGCACGCGTGGTTGACCCTGCAACTGCGGTATCTCGCGTTTCACGGACCCTGCAGGCTGATCCTGAAGGGCTGCCGTGGCGTGCGCGCGGAGCGGCCCGAGCCCGGCCAGCCGCGCCTGATCAACCAGGCGGCGACACTGGGGTTCAGTGCCAACCTCGATTACCGGAACACGCGATGCGAGACGTTCGTGTCCTATTTCCGCGGCAAGGAAGACCTGTTCAACGACCTGTTCGCGGGCGGCCCCGGCTGGTTCGTCTACGAGGAGATGCCCGCGGCGCGGCGCAGGACCGGCATCACCGGGCGGGGACTCGAGGGCGTGGTGGATACGTTCCTGAAGGCCTTCGGGATCTGATCAGTTGGCCGACTCGTCACCGAGATCGATCTCGCCGAACGGATCCTTCTCGAGGAGATCCGCCATCGTCTCGTAGACCGTCGCGTTGTCGTCGAGCTGCTCCCGCAAGGCCTCGTTCTGTGCAGCGACGTTGCGGAAGAACGTCGCGGCGTCGCGCAGCATCCGCGCCGAGACCTGGGCGTAGGTGGCCATGACTTGCAGCGTAGCGCAAATCGGGCGGCGATCAGCGAACGACATAAACGAGCGCGACGAAGATACCGATCATGCCGACGAGCGCTCCGGGCCAGGCGACCCCACCCACGAGGCAGGCCTTGAGATAGCCGTGCGGGCCCTCGAAGGGGCCACGAATCCGCGTGGCCATCACCCACGAGGCCACGATCAAGCCCGGGAGCTGCCAGACGAAGTAATCCCGGAAACGCACGTTCGCAAAGAGCGTCGAGTCGCCAAACAGCGTGCCGAGCGGATCGCCGGAGGCGAACATCCGCTCGAGCGCGGCATCGAGGTGCTTCACGTCCTGGTACAGGAAGAGCACCAGCGTATTGATGCCGAAATAGAGGAAGAGCCCGATAACGGCCGTACTGTAGAACCGGCGGCGAGTCGGGAAAGGTAACGAGCGCCGCAGCAGGTGCGTCGCCAGGTAAATCACGAGTGCGGCGAAGATTCCGCCGATCACGCTGAATGCCACGAGCGCGAACAGCGAGCCCGGCACCTGCCGCAGGAAGATCTCGAGGCTGTGCTCCGGGCGGACGATGCGCTCGATGAACCGCACACCCAGGATCGCGACGGCGTAGCTGCTCAGCAGCACGGCGATCAGGCTGACGACGACGGCCTTCAGGTAGCCGACCGGTCCCGCCAGCGCCTGGCGCAGATTGCGTTGCAGGAGCCAGGCGCATATCAGCAGACCGGGCCCGAAGCGCACGAGCAGCGTGGGCAGGATCGGCCACAGCGACCAGCGGTCCTGCTGCACGTGTGCGAGGAGCTGCCGGTGACTCAGGAACGACGCCTCGGGATCCCAGGGATACGCGTGCACCGGCAGCACGTGATGGATCACGAACACCCACGCGACGAAACCGAAAATGCCGAACACCGATGCCTTGTATGCCTGGCCGTAGGTCGGCGCGGTTTCCCACGCCATGAGCTGCAGGAGAATCACGATCACGATTGCGGCGACGATCGAGAGCACCGCCGCAATCGCAAACCCGGCCATGATCAACAGGACGACGATCAGCGCGAGCGAGGCGGCGGCGATGCCGCCCATCATCATCTGCTGGCCGAGCTCGTCCGCCCGCAGCCCGTAGCCCGAGGCGGGATAGCGCCGCGGCTCGAGCTCCGGGATCACATGGGTCCCAGGTAATCCGCCTTGCCCAGCTCGACGCCGTTGTGTCGCAGGATCGCGTACGCGGTGGTCACGTGAAAGTAGATGTTGGGCAGCGCGTGCGTGAGCAGGTACGGCAGCCCCTGCATCGAACGCGACTTGCCGCGCGCGGTCCACGTGACCGTGCGGTCCTCGGCGCCTTCGAACGCGCTCTTCGGCAGCGTCTCGAGATAGGACACGGTGCGACGCACGCGCGCGATGAGCTCGGCGAAGGTCGTCTCGGTGTCCTCGTAGGCCGGCGCCTCCGCGCCCGCGAGGCGCGCGGGCCCGTATTTCGCCGTGTCCGCGGCGATCTGCACCTGCCGTGCGAGCGGGAACATGTCGGGGTAGAGCCGGCCCTGCAGCAGCACCGCAGGGTCGATCTTGCGTGCCTCGGCGTGCGCCGCCGCCTTTTCGAGGATGGCGGCGAGGTTGTTCATGGCGCGGATAGCCACGGGTACGGAGGCGTCGTAGATCGAGAGTTTCATGGAGCAGATCCTTCGTTCGCGTTGTCCGGGCGTGCCGCATTCTCGCAGCAAGCGGCGATCGCGGCCACGTCCCCGGCCGATCTGGCGCAATGCACGCCCACGCGCGTCGCCCGCCAGTCCGACCAGGACGCATCGCCCTGCCCGAATGCGTCGCGCAGTTCCTTGCCGAGCCCGGCGAGGCGGGCTTCGGCCGGGCTGCAGAATCGGGCGATCAATCCGCCGGCGATGCAGTGCGCCTGCTCATCGGGCAGGTCGGGCGGAAGATGCCGGTCGAGCGTGGCCTGGGCGCAGCCGGCGGATGAGGCGGCGGGGCGATCGGGAGCCGCGGCGCAGCCTGCGAGGCAGGCTACGATTCCAACGACTCTCAGGGCGAACTGGAAATTCATGGCTGACGGATAATAGGCAGCTATGTCCGCCCGCAAGGAACTCCTGATCTTCCTGATCGTCGCCGCGGCTGCGGTCGGATCGATCGTCAGCTTCGCCCTGACCTC
Organism: uncultured Gammaproteobacteria bacterium; assembly: GCA_963834855.1. Classification (GTDB taxonomy): domain Bacteria; phylum Pseudomonadota; class Gammaproteobacteria; order Steroidobacterales; family Steroidobacteraceae; genus DATJKD01. Next base: position 57,120 of record CAWIDH010000019.1, read on the forward strand.
GCATCGCCGCGAGGCCCAGACCACTCCAGGGACGCTGGTTCAGGCGGCGGCGGTGGCGGGCGTTTGCCCCGGCGAGATCAAGGTGCAGCGCGGCAAGGACAGACCGCCCGAGATCTGCGCCGCGCAATGCGCACCAATCGCGGCCACACCAGGACAGTGCGAGTGCACGATCGACGCGCAGCGTTGCCGCGCCAGCGCGCCCTAGAAGAAGATCAATCCCGCGGTCAGCGCGGTGAGCCCCGCCATCACGCGATTGAACCTGATAAAGGCGCCCGGCGACTTGAGGACGCGCCGGATACCTGCGCCGAAGAGCGCCCACGCGCTCATGCACGGAAAACCGACCAGTGCGAACACGCCCGCGATCACAGCGACACCCAGCCACATCTGCGGTCCGGGAGCGGTAAAGGCGCCGATCGCCCCGATCACCATCATCCAACCCTTGGGATTGACCGCCTGGAGCAGCGCGCCACGCCAGAAACCGATCGGCCGCGCGTGCGCGCTCTCGCCGAGTTCACCGGCTCGCCAGAGTTGGAAGGCGAGCCAGAGCAGGTAAGCCGCGCCGAACAGCTTGAGCGCCCACTGCAGCGCCGGCACCGCGATGATCACGCTGCCGAGCCCCGCACCCACGAGCAGGATGAGTGCGATGAAGCCGAACTCGATCCCGAGCAGCGAGGTCACCGTGCGGCGGAATCCGAAATTGAGCCCCGAGGATGCGAGCATCAGGTTGTTCGGCCCCGGTGTCGCGGAGGTGGCGAAGGAATAGAGCGCGAGTGCTCCGAGCAGTTGCGGTTCCATGTGCGGCTCGCCGGTGATGATCTTTGGGACAGGCGACAAAGCTTGTCTCTGTCAATGTCCTGTGTCAATATTAGAATTGTCATGGTTCAATTTATGAAGACTGCCCGAGCCTGGAAGCCGGCCGTCCGCGCCGGCGCCGAGCCGCTGTACGCCCGGCTGGTCTCGGCGCTGGAACGCGACGTCGCCGACGGAACGCTTGCGATCGGCACACGCTTGCCGCCGCAGCGTGACCTCGCCCACCACCTCTCTATCGGCGTCGGCACCGTAACGCGTGCCTACGCGGAAGCGGAGCGGCGCGGCCTGCTGCGCGCGCGCGTCGGGCAGGGCACCTTTGTCGCCGCGCCCGCTCCAGCGCGCACCGGCGAGCGCGGTGGCCCGATCGACCTCGCCAACAACCTCCCGCCGATCCGCGCGGTCGAGGCACGGTTTCCGGAGCTCCTGGCGCAGCTCGCCCAGGAGGAATCCGCGCTCGAGCTGCTCGAATACGCGCCGGCCGACGGCGCGGAGCGCTATCGCCAGGCGGCCGCCGCGTGGCTCATGCGCACCGCCGGGTTCGCGCGCGTCGAGGCGCGCGATCTCGTGCTCTGCGCGGGCGCAACGCAGGGAATCACACTCGCTTTGCAATCGGTGGCGGCACCCGGCGACACAGTGCTTTGCGAGGCCGCGACCTTCTTCGGCTTCAAGTCGATCGCCGAGCGGCTGCGCCTCAAGCTCATCGGCGTGCCGATGGACGGCGAGGGCATCGACCCCGCCGCGCTGGACCGGGCCGTCGCCGCGACGGGTGCACGAGTGGTGTTTCTAGTCCCGACGCTGCAGAACCCTACCGCGCGCACCAGCTCGCGCGCACGACGGCAGTCGCTCGTCGAGTTGGCGCAGCGGCGCGATCTCGCGATCGTCGAGGACGACGTCTATGCGGCCTATGCACGCGGGAGCAACGCGGCGACGCCGCTCGCGGCGCTCGCACCCAAGCACTGCTGGTACGTCAGCGGAGCATCGAAGACGCTCGCGCCGGGGTTCCGCGCGGGGTGGGTGCTGCCACCCCGCGAGCATCGCGATGGACTCGTGCGCACGATGCGAGCGCTCAATGCCAGTGCTCCCGCCTTCGGCCACCTGATGTTCGCGAAGCTCGTCGAGACCGGCGAGGCATACCGGCTGCTCGACGCGGTCATCGCCGAGGCCCGGGCGCGGACCGATCTCGCCCGAGCGATGCTGGGGAGCGCGTTAGCGTCGCCCGGCGCGCCACAGAGCCTCCACGCGTGGCTCCCGATGCCGGCCGAGCAGGCCGAGCGCGTGGCGCGTGTGGCGTTGCAGGACGACGTCCGGCTCACCCCGCCGTCGAGCCCAACCGTGGGACCCGACGCGCCGACCGGCGTGCGGATCTGTCTCGGCGCGCCGCGGGAACGCGAGACGCTCGCGCGCGCACTCGAGATCGTCCGAGGCGCGATTGAGGCGCCGGCAGACCGCATGGACGAGCCCGTCATCTAGCCACGCTATACTCCTGCTACGCCGCCCCACGACGCGGCGATCAACAATGCCGGGCCCGCAGAAGCGAGGTTCCCATGGCTGACACGAGATCGACGCCCGACGCGGCGGGGACGAGCCGCAGCGCGCTGCTGGCCGAGTTCGACGGCGGCACCTGGACCCCGGACGACGCACTCGTGCTGTGGTCGTTTCTCGCGAACGAGGCCGGTGCGAAAGCGCTCGCGCACCTGTTCGAGTTCGTAAAGAAGAACTTCCTGACGGCGGTCGCCACGGTGATGGACGGCAACGACGCGCGCGAGCGCGCGGCGCTGCGCCTGATCGTGGCCGGCGACTACCACCAGGCCAGCAATCGGTTCGACGAGGTGTTCTTCGTTGCGCCGAAGGACACGCGCTTTGCCGTACTGCGCCGCCAGGCGGCGCTGCTCGGGCCCGTCATCCCCAGTACCGCGACCATCGCGCTGAAGGCGGCCGCCGATCTCTCGCCCGGCGACCGTTTGTCACGTTGGACGCTGGGCCTGCTGCTGGAACAGCTCGGCAAGCTCGACGAAGCGACGGGGTCACTCGAGCAACTCCTGGAGCTCGAGTTGACTGCCAAGCGGCATTCGGACGCCGCGCTGACCCAGGTCGCACTCGCGCGGATCGCGGGCAAGCAGGGAAACAAGGAGCTCGACGCCACTCGACTGCGCGAGGCCGCCGGTCTTTACTACAAGGAAGGCGAGAAGGCGGCGACCGACGCGGCGAAGCACCTGGAGCGGGCCGCCACAAATCCAGCGGCTCGAGACGAGGCCGTCAAGGTCTACGAGGCGGCGGCAAAGGCGTTCCAATCCGCGGTCGACCTGTTCACGAAGCTCGGCGACGATATCGGCACCGCAACCGCCTTGACCGACCTGGCCGGTACGTTCGCTCATCGCGGTCTCTATGCGCAAGCGGAATCCCACGCGGAGCGGGCACTCGATCTCTACACGGCAGCCGGCGAGGAAGAGGCGAGCATCCGGGCGATCGTCTGGCTCGGTGCCGCGCGCGCCAGTCGTGACATCGACGCGGCGCATGCGCTGTTTCGCCGTGGCCTCGAAATCGCCACGCGTCACGGGTTGAAGGACGCGGAACAGCAGTTCCGCGAGATGCTCTCGCTGGGGAAGACCGCCGATTCCACGGGCCAAGCGTCCGGGCCTGCGCAAGCTGCGGCGACGCCGGCAGCGACCGCCCCGGCGGCGGCGCAAAGCCAATACCCGGTCAACTCGCGCGAGTATTTCTGGGATCGGATCCTGTCAAGGAAACTGACTGCGGAAGACGCGACCGCGCTCTGGAAGCGGCTCACGGTGATCGCCAGAGGCGACGCCGAGGATCTCAAGGACGGGATGCCGGAAACCGTCATCGATTGGCACGGCACGCGAAACGACTTCGTCGCCGTCGCAGTCGGCCTGATGCCGGACGCCAGTGACCTCGAGCTGGGCGCGATCGCAATGCTGTCGGGCGAGCTATTCGACAAAGCCGCGAAGGCGTACGAGCAGGTCGTGGCGGCAGCGGGCGATCAGCAGGCGTTGAAGCTCGGCCACTTCGGCGTGCTCTTCGCGCCCAGCCGCCCGGACATCGCACGCAAGGCCTTCGAGCGCATGTTGAAACTGAACCCGGGGTTCAATGATGCCCGCTTCTGCCTGGGCTCGGTGCTCGAGCGCCTCGAGGACTTCGGCGCTGCGGCTGTCCAGTACCAGGCGGTGATCAGGAATTCCGGCGACGACCCCAGGGCTGAAGCGAAGGCGCTGGAGAATCTCGCGTCGCTCGCCGAGCGCGACGACGAGTGGGACGACGCACACGATTACTATGAGCGCGCGCTGAAGACTCATCGGCGCCAGAACGACGCGGCCGGGGTCGGCCGGGTGCTCCACCACCTGTCGGACGTCGCTCATGAGCGCGACGATCTGACGGGCACGATCGACTACCTGCGCCAGGCGCTCGAGGTGGCGATGGAATCGGGCGATGCCCTGAGCGCTCAGCTGGCGGTGCTGACTTTCACGGAGCTCGAGGGCGAGCACGAGTTCGGGCAGGCGGCGGAGACGGCGCTCGAGCGGTCGATCGAGTGGTTCACGAAGCAGAAGGACGTTCCGTGCGCCGCGGATGCCGCGTTTCTCCTCGGCCAGGCGCATGTCCGGCGCGACCAGCTGGAGAAGGCCGAGCACTACTACGAGCGGTCGCGCGAAGTGAGCCAGAAGAACGGGCACGACGCCGGCACTGCCCGCGCCTTTGGGATGCTCGGGATGCTGCGGATGAACGAGAAGGATTACGACCACGCCGACTGGTACTTCAAGACGGCGTCGAAGCTCTTCGAGGATGCGGGACAGGAGCGTGCGAGCACACGGATGCTCGCGCGCCGGGGCTGGAACCTCTGTCTCAAGGACGACATCAGCGAAGGGAGGAGCCAGCTCAGCCGGGCGCTCGCGCGTTACGTCAACGCCGGCATGCACGAGGAGGCAAAGCAGCTGCGCGAAAAAATGGCAGAGTTCGGGCTGAGCGCTTGACATTCCAGTCGGTTAGGCCTGTAATTTCTGTCATGACAGAAATTACAGAAGAATATGTAACCCTCCCCCGCCCGGTCCAGGACTTCGTCCTGCAGTGGGGCTATCTCGGCGACCGCTGGGGCGTAAATCGCTCCGTGAGCCAGGTCCACGCGCTGCTCTACGCGTCAGAGCGGCCGCTCTCCTCCGAGGAGATCGCCGAGGCGCTCGGGATCGCGCGGTCGAACGTGTCGAACTCGCTGCGCGAGCTGCTCGCCTGGGGAATCATCCGTTCGATTCCGGTCCGCGGCGACCGCCGCACCTTCTACGAGGCGGAGACGGATCCCTGGACGCTCGTGTCGCGGATCGCCGCGGGTCGCAAGGCACGTGAGCTCGACCCGGCGGCGGCCGCGCTGCGCCAGTGCCTCGAGTCCGCGCAGGGCGATGCCGCGGTGAGTCCGGTCGTCGAGCAGCGCCTGCGTGCGATGCTCGACTTCGTCGAGCGCACGGGGCAGTGGTATGAGCAGATGATGCAGCTGCCCGCATCGCAGGTCTCGGCGCTGATGAAGCTCGGCAACGGCATCGTCCGGCTGCTCGACAAGACCGGGGTGCGACGTCGGGCATCGTGAACACGCCCGACCGGGCGGGTTTCAGTCGTCCTTCTGCGCGAGCGCGAGCCCGAACCAGTCCTCGCCCGGCTCGTGCGCGACCTCGAGCAGCCGGCGGTGGCGTTCGTAGGCCGCGAGCACCTCGTCCATGAGCTCGTTCGGCTCGACGGGATAGAAGAGCGCCGGCATCAGCAATCCGTAGCGATCGCCGATCCACAGCAGACCCGCGAGCTCGACCAGCAGATCGCAGCGACCGCGCCGGGCTGCGTTGATCGGCAGGAACGTATCGAAGCGGATGAAGGGCAGGCTCGCGTCGAAATCACCGACGAACACACCCGAGGACCCGGGCACGAGCATCTGCTTGAACCCGCCGGCCTTCGCGAGCTCGTAGAGGCGAAGGTTGGCGACCAGCGACGCGACCCGCAGCTCGCGGGCGATCGTGCGCCAGTTCTGGCCACGCTGGATGACGCGCTCGAGACTGTGGTTCGAGAACGCGGCGTGGCCGCGCGATTTCGAGCGGTAGATCGTGTCCCCGGGACGAACGAGGTAGCGACGCACGAACGAGCGCGCGGCGACTCCCGGCCAGTCGGCGAGCCACGCGGCCTCGGTCTCGAGGCAGGCGAGGCCGAGCCTCGCCACGCCGTCCGCGGTCGTGTCGATGTAGGAGGCGAGCGTGCGCGGCGACCACGCCTTGTCGAGATTCTCGAGAACGCGATGCGCGGCGCGGAGCGAAGGCGCGCCCTGCAGCGGCTGGCGCCGGCGCCTGCGGCGCACCTCGGCGGCGCGCTGCCGCTCGTCGTCGAGGAACCGGCGCACGAGCCCGCGCGCGTGACGGTCGGTCACGGTCACCGGCGATGCGGCTTGCGGGGCTTTGCGGGCCAAGCGGGACCTCAGTGGTCGGTTCCGCCAATGGTCCCACCGTGGCCCCGGGAGTAACTTGCCCGGGTTGGCAATTCCGTGAAATCCCCGGGGCCGCTGACCGGTCATCTCAAGCAGGAGGACTCGTTCTCATGCGCCTGCTCATGCACCCGTCTCTCGCCGCCCGGATCCTGCCCGTCATGCTGGCCCTCGGCGCTGCGGCCACGACGTCCGCAGGTCCGGCCGCGCCAGTCGCACCGGAGCTGCCGCGACTCGGCGCCGAATACTGGCTCAACTCAAAGCCGCTCACGCTTGCTGCGCTGCGCGGCCGGCCGGTGCTGGTCGAATTCTGGACCTTCGGCTGTTCGAACTGCCGCAACACCCTGCCCTGGGTCGAGCGCGTCCATGCTCGCTACGCGCCGCAGGGTCTCGCGATCATCGCCGTGCACACACCGGAGTTCGACCAGGAACGCGACCGGAAGGCGGTCGCGCAGGCGGTCGGACGGCTCGGCATCCGCTATCCCGTACTGATCGACAACGACTACGCCTACTGGCGCGCGCTCGGCAACGAGTACTGGCCGGCATTTCACCTGATCGACGCGAACGGGCGCGTCGTCGACTCGCGCATCGGTGAGCTGCATGCGGGCGAACGGCGCGCGGACACGTTCGAAGCCGAGATCCGCGCCTGCTGGGTTCCGGGCCGGCGGACGCTCAGGACGCCGGGCTCACCAGGTCGACCGAGGGAAAGTAGCTTCGGTAGCGCCGGGCGTCACGCGTGAGGAGCGACCAACCCATCACCGCCGCGTGCGCACCAATGAAGAAGTCCGGCAACACGTTGCGCTTCGCGCTCCGGGCCCGGGCGCGGTACCTGACGAATGCTTTGCCCGCGAGGAACAGGGCTTCGCGCGGCGTCTCGTGCAACTCGATGCCACCGTCGGCCAGGACGGCCTCCAGCTCCTCGATCCGGGCGAAGGCGATCGAAAGCTCCGCGTAGATCACCGGATTGATGCTGAGCGGACCGCGCAGGCTCGCGGCCTCGAGCTGCCGCTGCGACCAGTCGGCCCAGCGCGGGTCGTCGTGGACGAGATCGAGCAGCACATTGGTGTCGATCAGGACGGTCACGATGGCTCAGCCGCCACGGGTCAGGGACAGGATTTCCTCGGTGCGCATCTGGACGGTGGCGCGACCTCGCAGCGCAGCGAATCGCCGTCGGCGCCGCGTGCCGCGCACAGATCGTGCCGGCCGGACAAGCACCTCGCCCGTGTCCGTCAGCTCGAAGTCGATGGCCGATCCGGGGCCGATCCCGAGATAGTCGCGTACCCGCTTCGGGATCGTCACCTGGCCCTTCGACGTCATGTTCGTACTCATTGGTAATACCATTGTTGATCAGGTAATACCTGAAGGTACCTCCGACTGCTGATCCGCACAAGCAGGATGCGCGACCTGCCGCGGGCTGCGTTGGTTAGAATCTGCCCTGTAAGAACCGAAACGGACGTCGCCTGTCCAAGTGCAGAGGATTCCGGGCGGTTGTTCTTGGGAGGAAGCGATGACCTCAGTTCCGTCGACGAAGCGAGCGGTTCACGCTCGCAGCCGCCATGATCACCGGCATGGCGCTGATCTCCTGCGCCGATGCGGACGTGACGGCCGCGAAGGGCTGCCCGACGGTCGAGACGCGCGACCCGAACGCGGTCGGTCAGGTGCCGGCCTTCCCGGACCAGACACGCGCCTGTGCGGTGCGCTCCGACGTCGCCTTCGATGTCGTCGTGCTCGCCAAGGGGCTGCAGCAGCCGTGGGCGGTCGAGCCGCTGCCCGGCGGCGATCTGCTGGTCACCGAAAAGCCCGGCCGCATGCGCATCGTGTCGGCCGATGGAAAACTGGGTGCGCCGATCACCGGGGTGCCGCCGGTCGATGCCCGTGGCCAGGGCGGCCTGCTCGATGTCGCGCTCTCGCCGGACTTTGCGACCGATCGCACGATCTACTGGAGCTTCTCGGAGCCGCGCAACGGTGGCAACGCGACGAGCGTCGCGCGCGGCGTGCTGTCGAAGGACGACACGCAGCTGGAAGCCGTACGCCTGATCTTCCGCGCCATGCCGACGTACGCCGGCGACAAGCACTACGGCTCGCGGCTCGTGTTTGCCCCGGACGGAATGCTCTTCGTGACGCTGGGAGAACGCTCGGACAAGGCGATCCGCCCGCAGGCTCAGAAGCTCGACAGTCACATGGGCAAGATCCTGCGCATCGCCCCCGATGGGTCCGCCCCACGCGACAATCCGTTCGTCGGTCAGGCCGGCGCGCTCGCGGAGATCTGGTCGGTCGGCCACCGCAATGTCCAGTCGGCGACGCTCGATCCGCAGGGCCGGCTGTGGGAAGTCGAGCACGGACCGCGCGGCGGCGACGAGCTCAATCGCGTCGAGCGCGGCAAGAACTACGGCTGGCCGCTGGTTGCGTACGGCATCGAGTACTCGGGCTCGCCGATCGACGGCGCGGTGACCGCACGCGAGGGCTACGAGCAGCCGGTGTACTACTGGGATCCGGTGATCGCGCCGTCCGGGATGCAGTTCTACACGGGCGATGCGTTCCCGGCCTGGCGTGGCAGCGTCTTCATCGGCGGCATGCGGGCCACCGGGCTCGTGCGCCTCACGCTGAAGGGCGATCGCGTCACCGGCGAGGAGCACCTGCTCACCGACCGGGGCCAGCGCGTCCGCGACGTGCGCGAGGGGCCGGACGGCGCGCTGTACGTCGTCACCGATGCCGCCAGCGGCGAGCTCTGGAAGATCGCCCCGCGTTAAAAATGGCTCGGAGCCATGTTTTCGAGGAGAGTCGGCTCCGGGCAAAAGAAATAATGGCTCCGAGCCATTTTTATTCCAGGGCGGCGAGGCGGCGCGCGAGGAAGCGGCGTTCGGGTTCCTGACGCGCGAGCGAGAGGGCCTTCTCGTACGACGCGCGCGCATCCTCACGCCGGTCGAGGCGACGGCAGAGCTCAGCGCGCGCCGAATGCGCGAGGTGATAGTCCGCGAGCTCCCCGCGCGCCAGGATCGCATCGAGCAGCGTGAGCCCGGCCTGCGGCCCGTCGCGCATCGCCACCGCGATCGCGCGGTTCAATTCCACGACCGGTGACGGCTGCAATCGTGCGAGCAGGTCGTAGAGTGCCGTGATCTCCGCCCAGTCCGTCTCGTGCGATGCGGGGGCGTTGGTGTGGATGGCGGCGATGGCCGCCTGCAGGGTGTAGGGCCCGAACCGCCGCGAGGAGAGCGCCTGCTCGACGAGCGCCGTGCCCTCGGTGATCAGTGCGCGGTCCCACAGCGTGCGATCCTGCTCGTCGAGCAGCACCAACTCGCCGTCCGGCGTGCTGCGCGCCACCCGCCGGGACTCGTGCAGCAGCATCAGCGCGAGCAGTCCCTGCGCCTCGGGCTCGGGCAGCAGCTCGAGCAGCAGTCGGCCGAGGCGGATCGCCTCACCCGAGACGTCGTGGCGGGTGAGCGCCTCGCCGGACGAGGCCGAGTACCCTTCGTTGAACACGAGGTACACGACGCGCAGCACGCTATCGAGCCGGTCCGGCAGCTCGTTTCGATCCGGCACCTGGTACGGGATGCGCGCCTCGCGGATCTTGGCCTTGGCGCGCACGATGCGCTGCGCGACCGTCGGTGCGCCGACGAGAAAGGCCCGCGCGATCTCCTCGGTGGTGAGCCCGCAGACCTCGCGCAGCGTCAGCGCGACCTGCGCATCGGGCGCGAGCGCGGGGTGGCAACAGGTGAAGATCAACCTCAGGCGGTCGTCCTCGAGCTCCTCCACGTCGTGCGCCGCCGGGTCACCGGATTCCACGTCAAGCTCCCGCGCCAGCTCGTCTGCCGCGACGTCGAAGCGCCGGCGCCGGCGTATCTTGTCCACGGCCTTGAACCGGCCGGCCGACACGAGCCAGGCGCGCGGGTTCGCGGGCAGGCCCTGTTGCGGCCAGGTCGTCACCGCGGCGGCGAAGGCGTCGGCGAGCGCCTCCTCCGCGAGCTCGAAATCGCGCAGCAGCCGGATCAAGGTCGCGAGCACCCGACGCGACTCCTCGCGATAGATCGTCTCGATGGCTTTGCGTACTTCGGCCTCGCTCGTCATGCGATCAATCTGGGGATGGAGACGGAGACCCTGTTCGAGATCGAGATAGGACCCGGCGAGCGCGTCGTAGCGACCGCTCGCGAGCTGAGCGACCTGCGTACCCAGCCTCGCGAGCCCCTCGGTCGGGTCCTGGTCGATGATCGACTTCAGCTCCTCGACCAGGAACGGCACCCAACGCCGGGCCTGCGGATCATTCACCGAGTTCCTGGCCATGTCCGTGATGATCGTGCCTGGCTGCACGACGAACGCCCGCACGCCGTCGGCGCGTGCTTCCGCATCGACGTGCTCGGTCAGCCGGATGACCGTGGCCTTGGCCACGCAATAGGACGACAGGTTGGGAGCGACGACGATCCCGCCTTTCGACGCGATGTTGACGATGCATCCCGTGCGACGGGCCCGCATGCCGGGCAATACGGCACTCATGCAGAGCAGCGTTCCGCGGACGTGGATCGCGTGCGAGCGCCACCAGTCGTCGGGATCCACGACGCCGATGGGTCCGAACGGGCGGTCCAGGCCCGCGTTGTTGACCAGTATCGAGACCTGGCCAAGGGCTCGCTCCGCCTGCGCGACCCCCGCTTCCACCGCGCCACGATCGGTCACATCTGCGACGACCGCGACGGCCCGACCGCCCTGCGCCTCGATCTGCGCGACCGTGCCGTCGAGCTGCTCGCGCGTGCGTGCCAGGACCGCTACCGCCGCGCCGGCGCGAGCGAGGCCGAGCGCGATGCCCTGGCCGAGCCCGCGGCCGCCGCCGGTGACGAGCGCGGTTCGACCCGCCAGCGGTGTCTCCGATCGGCGCGACCATGTCAGTGGCGTGCGGCCCGCGGGCTCACGCTCCGCCCCGGCGAAGCGCAGCCTGCGTCTGCGCGTCCTCCGCGACCTGCCGCACCTCGACGCAGCCCTTCTTCGCGCCGGGAATGCGCGCAGCGACGCCGAGCGCCTCGTCGAGATCGCGCGCCTCGATGAGGTAGTACCCGCCGAAGAGCTCGCGCGTCTCCGCGAACGGCCCGTCTACGGTCGACACCTGTCCGTTGCGCACCCGCAGCGTCGTCGCGGTCTCCGGTGGCATGAGCCGGTTGCAGTCGACGAGATGCCCGCTCGCGCGGATCGCGTCGGTGAACTCGCGGTACTCCTCGTAGTGCCGAGCCGCGTCGGCGTCGGTCATGTGTTCCATGACTTTCTCGGCGCAGATGATGCACAGGAATTTCATGGTGCTGCTCAATCGGCCATTGCCTGGTAAACCGCGGTCCAGAAATCACGCTGCACGGGAGGCGCACTCGGACTCGTCCACAGCTGCTGCGTGAACTGGACGCCGATCAGGCCCCCGGCAGGATCAGTGTACGCGGACGTACCGTACCCGCCGTCCCAGCCGAAGCGACCGGGCACCTCGCTCGGGTCCGTCTGCTTCGTGACCACCGACATCCCGAAGCCCCAGCCGCGATTCTCGGGCAGGAAGGAGCCGGCCTGTTGCTCGGGGGTGATCTGGTTGGTCGTCATCTGCTCGACGGAGGCCTGCGAAAGGAGGCGCTGCCCCGCGACGGTTCCCTTGCCGAGCAACATGCGGCAGAACGCGTGGTAGTCGTCGACAGTCGAGACGAGCCCGCTGCCCCCCGAAGCGAATACCGGCGGCCGACTGAAGCGGCTCTGGTCGCCCGACTCGTCGAACACCGAGCGCTCGCCAGTCTCCGGGTTCGTCATATAGGTCGTCGGCAGGCGGGCGAGGCTCGCCGCCGGGACGTGAAAGCCGGTGTCCTTCATCCCGAGCGGCGCGAAGATGCGCTCGCGCATGAACGCCTCGAGCGACTTTCCCGAGACTCGCTCGATGAGTACGCCGGTGATGTCGGAGCCGGTGTGATACATCCACTTCTCGCCGGGCTGATGGATGAGCGGCAGGTTGCCGAGGCGCTTCATCCATTCGTCGGTCGGAAGCGCAGGCAGCTCCGCGCTGACGGCCAGCCCCGCGTCCTCCTGCGCCTTCTGAATCGGATAGGTTCCTGGCATGGCCAGGATGAAGCCGTGCCCCGAGCGGAACGTCAGCAGGTCGCGCAGGCTGATCGGCCGATTCGCAGGCGCGGTGTCGTCGAGCGAGGACTCCAGGCTCCGGAGCACCCGCCTGTCCGCGAGCTCGGGGAGGAACTTGTCGACGGGGTCGTCGAGGCGCAGCCGGCCGTCCTCGACCAGGATCATCGCCGCAGCGGCGGTGACCGGCTTGGTCGCCGAGGCGATACGGAAGATCGTGTCGCGGCGCATCGGCTCGCGACCGCCAAGGGCCATGACGCCCTGGGCGTCGGCATGCACGTCCCCGCCTCGACTCACGAGCCACACGACGCCCGGCACGCTGCCGAGCTCGATGTGACGCGCCATCGCCTCGCGCACGCGCGCGAGCCGCGGCTCGGGGAAACCGCCGAGCGGCGCGACCGCGGCCGCGGCTGCGGCCTTGAGGAAGGAGCGCCGCCCGAGCGGTGCTCCTCGAGTACGCGCGCGATGGCTCACTTCCGCCGCCGGTAGTGCGCCGTCATGAACTCGGTCCACTGGCCATCCTCGCCCTGCACGCGCGAGGTGAGCACGCGGTGATCGGCGTCCTTGACCGTGATCACGTCCTGGTACTTCGCGTTCTTGCCGTCGCCCGCGAAGCTCGGCCCGGTCGTACTGAGCGTCAACACCTTGCCTGCTGCGTCGAGCTCGCCGTCGTACACGAACATGTGCGTCATCATCGAGCCGATCCACGTGCCGACGAAGCGCTTCCTGTCCGGGTCGTAGCCGAGCGTAATCTGCGTCTTCGCGTCACCGCCGTCCGGCATCTTGCCGAGGCCTTCGCCCAGCATCCACAGTCGACCAAGCGAGCGCACCGTCTCGGATCCCGTCGCCTTCTGCGACGGCTGGCCCGGCCCGGCACCGGCCTCAGCCTCGTAGGTCCAGTCACCGACCAGCGCCTCGAGCCAGCGATGTTCCTTCTGCGGTTCTGCGTTCATCATGGCGTCGCTTCCTCTTCCATGGCGTGGCAGCAGGCGGTCGTCGCGTCCTGAAGATCGTACTTGTCGTGATGCAGCGGCCACTCGCCCGTGGCCTTCGGCCACCCGGGTGGTGAATCCTCGAACGCCTCCTGCCGACCGAAGGGCGTCAGGTCGAGCAGGTGATCGGTGGCGAGGAACCAGTCGAGGCCGCGCCCGTAGGTCGAGTACGTGTGATACGCGGCATCGCCCGTTTGCAGGAACACGCTGAGTCCCGGCTGCTCACCCGCGAGGTGATAGGTCAGGCCTTCGCGCTCGAGCGTCTCCTTGTCCTTGTAGTTGTACTCGACGGGTCGCACGGCTTCGTCGGTCGTGACGTGGAAGTCGTAGTTGAAGTCGCTGCCGAACGACGAGTACCAGGGCAAAGTCCAGCCCATCCGCGCCCTGAAGGGCGCGATCTTGGCGAGCCGCGCGCGCGAGACGAGCACGAGGTTCGTGTCACGCGCGCGCAGGTGCGCGGGGTGCGGCAGGTTGTCCGCCGCGAACGAGCAGCCGGGGCAACCCTCCTCCCACGGCGCGCCAGACTTGCCGGGCGGCGGGCCATCCGGGTCGAACATGAAGTGGTACACGATGAGCTGCCGGCGGCCGTCGAACAGGTCGAGCAGCGTCACCTTGCCGTCCGGGCCCTCGAAGACGTAGCGCTTGTCGATGCGCACCATCGGCAACCGGCGACGTGCCGCGTTGACGGCGTCCTGCCGGTGGGTGAGCTCCTTCTCGAGCGCGAGCAGCTCCGTGCGCGCGGCAAGCCACTCCTTGCGGGAGGCGACCGCAGGGTGCGCGGTGTCGGGGGTCCTGGTCGTCATCAGGCTCTCCTCAGGAGGCGCAGCCCGCTTCCTTGACGGGCCGCACCTCGACGCAGCCGAGGCGCGCCGGCGGCATGCGCGAGGCGAGCCGGATCGCCTCGTTCAGGTCGCGGGCCTCGATCAGGATGAACCCACCCAGCTGTTCCTTCGTCTCGGCGAACGGGCCGTCGGTCGTGGTCGGCCGGCCGTTGCCGACGGCGCGGATCGTCGTCGCCGTCCGTACCGATTGCAGCGCATCTGAGGCGACGTAGTGGCCGCCCTTGCGCAGCTCCTCGACGTAGTCGCCGGCCTCGCGCTGCAGCGCCTCGGCCTCGTCCCGCGACAGCACCGCGTGCTTCTTCTCGTCGTAATAAATCAGGCACAGGTAGCGCATCTTTACTCCAGGTGAGTCGATCGAATCGGTGGCACGGTCAGCCCGCGTAGCGGTCGTGATGCCGCCACCAGGCACCGGGGAACGGAAGCCCCTCCTCGTCCCGGCCCTTCGGCGCCAGGTCGATGAAATGGTACGCCCCGTCGAGGACCTCGAGCCCGCGAGCGTATGCCGAATAGGTGTGGACGATCGCGCCGGTAGAGTCCTTGTAAAAAACACTCAGCCCGGGCGCCTCGCCTTCCGACGGCGAGGTCCGTTGCTCGAAGTTGTAGTACGTGGGACCCCTCGCCAGGTCGTCCTTCGTGAAGGACACGTGGAAGTCGCTGTTGAAATCACTGCGGCGCGAGGAGACCCATTTGAACTTCCAGCCCATGCGTCGCCGGAACGCCTCGATCTCGGCGAGAGGCGCGCGCGAGCACACGACGAGCGTGATGTCGCGGGCGTTGATGTGCGGCGCCGCGCCGTCGATGTGATCGGCGACGAAAGAGCAGCCGACGCAGCCCTCCTTCTGACCGGGGGCGAACATGAAGTGATAGACGATCAGCTGGCTGCGGCCGGCGAACAGGTCGGCGAGCGTCACCTCTCCGTCCGGGCTGTCGAACACGTAGGTCTTCTCGACCCGCACCCAGGGCAGCGCCCGCCGCTCCGCGGCCAGCGCGTCGTGCTGGCGCATCAGCTCCTTCTCGCGGGCGAGGTGCCGGCGTCGCGCAACCAGCCATTCCTCCCGGCTGACGACGGCGTGCGGTTCGATGCGGGTTTCGGTCATGACGATTTCTCCTTGCGCGGCGGAACCCGGGGCGGGCTCGCGTGATTGCGTCGGAAGTACAGCCGGCGCAGCAGCAGAACCGTCACGCCGCCCGCCGAGCTCGCGGTCCCGACGGTGAGCGCCAGGGTGGTCAGGCATGCGGGGCACATGGGGCCTCCTGTGAACGGATGACTGGATGCGGCTTAACCAATAGTCGTCCGGCGGGTCGCCGGATCGACAGCGGTTCAGCCGGCGAAGTAGCGGATCAGCGGCACCGCCGCGGCCGCGAGCGCGGCGACGCCGATGGCGCGTCGGAGCCACTCGCCGCGGCTCAGCAGTTTCTCGACGAACACGACGGCCGTGATAGCCGCCACCCACAGCAGGTTCATCACCCCGCCGACAAAGAGCAGGAGCATCAGCGCCCAGCAGCAACCGAGGCAGTAGAGACCGTGCTGCACGCCCATGACGAGCGCGCCAACCGTGCCTGGGCGGTACGCCTCGACGAGGAACTGCACGGGTGAGCGGCATTGATCGAGACAGGCGCGCTTTGCGGGCAGCCACTGGTAGATCCCGACGCCCGCGAGCAGCGCCGAGGTGACCCAGGGCCGCGCCGCGACCCCCATGGCGTCGATCCAGCCCGCGCCGATGAGCTCGATCTGCAGGAACGTGGCCGCGACCGAGAAGACGGCCCACACGAGGAGATAGCCGGCGACGAAGGGCCCGGTACGCGTGAGCGCCGTATCGGGCGCGCCGCGACGTGCGACGCGGTGGAACAGCAGCACCGTCGGCGCCACCGACGGCGTCATCATGCCGACCATCATCACGAACCACATGAGGAAGGTGACGATGAGGTAGTGCGTCGTGCGCAGACCACCGCTCGAGGCGGGCATCGGCATCGGCGACCACCTGAGATAGGCCCAGGCGAGCACCGTGAGCGCGGCGAGCGCTGCGAGCAGCACCCACCGGTCGCGTGCCGGCAGGGCGGCCCGCGCGGCACCTGGATCGGCGGCCAACTCAGGCGGCGCGACCGCGCACAACGCCCTGGCCGGTCATGTCAAGGCGTGCGATGTGGCCGTGTCTCCCTTGCCAGGCGAGCGTGATCGGCGCGGTGAGGGTGCGGACGCTGCTGCTCGCGACTTCCGCCTGCTCCCACTCGAACCCGTCCGGAAGCGAGATGCGGGGGCTTACGACTGCGCCGGTGATCGGGTTGCGGATCGGCTCGAGGCGTACGTCGACGACACCCTCAACGTCGATTCGCCCCGTTCGCGTGGCCAGGTCCGCATCGACGACGATGGGTTTGAACATCGGCGTGTGCACTTCGGAATACGTCGCCGAGAAAACATTGAAGATCGTGGCGCCCGGCTCGGTCTCCTCTCCCGACATGATCCTGAGGATGGCGTCGCGCTGGGCGTCGTTCGCGCGCACGTCCACGATCGGCTGCGCCTCGCCATTGCCCTCGTGGATCGCCTTCGGCCAGGCAAAGAGACCGCCGAAGGACAGCCCGTCGAGTCGTGTACTGCCGAAGTGCCCACGGACGACGTGAAAGCCGACGGCGGCATGGCAGTGGCCGCGGGTCGGCAGCGACATGAACTGGCAGGGGCAGCCCCAGTCGCAGTTGCAGCTCGTGACGTCGAGACCTTGAATACGCCAGTCGACTCGGGTCATGTCCCTGCTCCGTGGTCCGCTCGTTGGGATCGTACCCGCCCCGTGACTACCGCTCCAGTACCCCACTTCGGCTTGACCGTCCAACGCCCGTTGCCGTGTACTGCCGGCCGACCCGCCGCGCTGTGGCAATCGGAGACGATCATGGACCTCGAGAGCCTTGCCAATTTCGGCGACTTCATCGGCGGGACCTTTGTCGTCATATCGCTGGTCTATCTCGCGCATCAGGTGCGCCAGAATACGAGATCACTCCGATCGGAGAACTACGCGCGGGCGCTCGAGCGGATGTCCACGGTGCAGTCGCAGCTCAGCACCGACCCGGATCTGCACCACGTATTCATGGTGGGCGCCGAGGACCCCGCGAGGCTCTCCCGTGCGGAACGCGTGCGATTCTCGTGGGCGCTCTACGAGATGTTCGGGGCGGGCGAGTTCATGTTCCACCAGTTCCGCGAAAAGGCCTTGCCACCTGCGGTCTGGGCGCGGTGGGAAGCCACGATGGGATGGTGGCTCTCGCACCCTGGAATGCGCGCGTGGTGGACGACCAAGCCCGCACCGCTCTCGGCGGACTTCGAGGCCTTCGCTGAGGAGCTGCTGCGCAAGCCTCCGTACGACCCGGCGGCGATCGCGCGCTGGCGTGGCTTCGTGGCGGGTGAAGGACTGCCGCCATCCCGGACGCAAACGACGGCCGCGTAGACGCAACGAGAATGGCGAACACGCAGGAACCACAGGTGGACGGGCTCGCATTGCTTCGCTCGTGGATCGCAGACGGGCGGCGACCGCCGATGGCCGAGACCCTGGACATCGCGCTCATCGAGGCCGACGAGGGACGCGCGGTGTTCGCAGGGACGCCGGGGCGCAGCGTCTACAACCCTTTGGGCGTCGTTCACGGCGGCTATGCCGCGACACTCCTCGATTCCGCATGCGGCTGTGCGGTGCTTTCGAGACTGTCGGCGGAGCAGACCTACACGACGCTCGAGCTCAAGATCGCATTTCACCGGGCGTTGCGTGAGGACACGGGCCCGGTACGCGCCGAGGGCAAGGTGCTGTCGATCGGCCGGCGAGTCGCATTCGCCGAAGGGCGCCTGATCGACGGCGACGGCCGGTTGTATGCGTCGGCGACGTCGACGTTGCTGGTCATGGCGCGGGGCGGCTCCTGACGGCGGTTTCAGCTTCGTGCTCGAGTGGCAGCCCCTCGTCCCGCCAGGCGTCGACTCCACCTGCAAGCGGCCGCACGCGTCGGAAACCCCGCTCCTGGAGCAGGCGCGCCGCCACCGCCGCCGACGCGTCGTTCGGGCAGTCGCAGTAGATGACGACCTCGTCGTCGGGCCGAAGGGGCAGCTCCAGGACATCTCGCACGTGGATGCTGCCCGGAATCCATCCGGACTGAGCACGCCGTTCGGGAGTACGCACGTCCAGCACGGCCGCAGGTGATCCGCCGCGAAGCAGCGCGTTCAATTCCGAGGGCGTGATGCGCGCCATCCGGATCTTCGCCAGGAATCGGTACCGCTGCCACCATTTTACGGCCACGAACAGCGCAAGCGCAGCGAGCAGCACGACGAGCGCGTAGTACCCGAGCCGTTCGAGCTCGAGCAGCACCGCCTCGACGGCCTCGTGGAATATCGCGCCGAGCGCGATCGCACCGCCGGCCCAGAGTGCGGCGCCGATTGCGTCGTACAGAAGGAAGCGCCGCAGGCCGGTTCCAGTCTCACCGGCGAGCGTCGTCGCCACGGCAGCAAAGCCGGGAATGTACTTGGCGAGGATAAGTGACGGCGCGCCCCAGCGACCGTAGAGGCGGCGCGTGCGGCCGATGCAGGAGTCGGGCGAGAGCGAGATCCGACACATCAGGCGCAGTAGCGCGGCGCCGAATCGCCGCCCGCCGGCGAACCAGAGCAGATCGGCCACCACCGCGGCCGCGATCGCCACCAGCAGGATCGGCCACAGCGACTGATTCGAATCCACGGCCATCGCCGCCGTGACGATCAGCGGCGGATATGCGGGCACCGGCAGCCCGCCCTGGTCCAGCAGCACGCACAGGAAGACGACCCAGAGACCGTAGGTCGAGATGACATGCAGCAGCGTGTCCATCGACTACCATGATACGAAGGACGACGCCCGCCGTGACGAAACGTGCGGTCCGCGCCGGTGACACCCTCGCCGGTCGCGAACCAGGGTCAGTTCTTGGTGGCGCGCTCCATCGTCGCCTTGAAGATGCCGGTCGCCTCGTGCGTGCTCATCCCGCGTGCGGCGGCTTCCCGCACCGCCTTGAGCAGCGCGGCTTCGAACCGGATCTGCGTGGCATCGCCGACCTGCCCCTTGCCGTCGCGGCTCGCAATGGCGAGCGCGCCATCCTCGCGCGCATCGAGGTGTCCTTCCGACAACAGGCGTGCATACGCGGCGTGGACCGCCCCTGCGTCGATCGTCAGCTCCAGCGCGACGCGATCGGGATACGGGAGCAGTGCGCCGGCCGGTAGTGCCCCGGCGGCGATGTCGGCGTGGATCACGTCGTAGAGTCGATCAGCCATCGAGGGCGCGTGCTGGCTGCGTAAGGCCCGCCGCCATCGCCCGGTTCGCGTTGCCCAGTACTCCTCCACGTCGTTGGCTCTGCTTGTTCTCGTCCGGTGATCGTGGCGGGGAGTGGCCTAGTTCTGATGCAGCGGATTGCTGCCCTGGACGGTGCTCGACTCGTACAGCGGGTTCTGTTTCGCACAACCCGACGCCGGTGCCGTCCCCGCCTCGTGCTTGCCGCTCGGCTGGCTGGTGGCCGCAGCGCGCGGTGCGCTCACCGAGCGCTCGGCCGCGTCGTCGCAATCGTTGTCGGTCGCGGTGCTGGACACCGGCGCGGTCGCCTGGAGCTTGCCCGTGGGCCGGCCCGTAGCCGCGTCGCGCGGGGCAGGCGCGTCCGCGAGCCCGTCACCGTCGCGGTCGACGGCCTTGGGTCGGGGAGCGGGCTGGCGCTTGTCCGTGGGCATGCCAGTCGGCACCTCTCGCGGAGCGCTCACCGTGACGACGGGCACGCGCGTGGCGACGACGGTGACAGCCTGGGTGACCTGCGCCGGCGCCGCGGCCTTCGACTGAGCGAGTGCGGCTCCGCCGCCCGATGCGCTTAGAATGACCACGAGGGCCAGCGGTTTCATCCATGTTCTCATCGGCGAATCTCCGTGCAGCGGGGATTTGGTGGGAAGTCTTGCACCTCCTTTCCTGCGATACGCGGAGCCAGTTCTTGGAATCGTCACAGCGCGCTTTACATAAAGCCGGCTTTCGCCGCATCGCGCCATGCGCGACCTGACCACGGGTTCGATCCGAGGGCAGCTGCTCGGCATGGCGGTCCCGATCGCGGCCGGCCTGCTGATGCAGACGCTGTACTACCTCGTCGACCTGTATTTCGTCGGCCGCCTCGGTGACGCGGCGCTCGCGGGCGTCGGTGCCGCCGGCAACGTGACGATGATCGTGATCGCGCTGACCCAGGTGCTGGGGGTCGGCACCGTCGCGCTGATCGCGCACGCGGTTGGTCGCCGCGATGCGGCCGATGCGAACCACCTGTTCAACCAGTCGCTCGCGATCGCGGCCGCGTGCGGAGTGCTCACGCTCGGCGCGGGGTACGCGCTGACAGGACCGTACCTGGCTGCGATCGCGGCGGACGCAGCGACCATCGCCGCTGGCCGCAGCTATCTCTACTGGTTTCTGCCCGGCCTGGCGCTGCAGTTCGCACTGGTCGCGATGGGTTCGGCGCTCCGCGGCACCGGCATCGTCAAGCCGACGATGATCGTCCAGATGGCGACCGTGCTGCTCAACATCGTGCTCGCGCCCGTCCTGATCGCCGGCTGGGGAACGGGGCGGCCGCTCGGCGTCGCGGGCGCCGGTCTCGCGAGCACGCTCTCGGTCGCGGCGGGCGTGCTGCTGCTCTTCGCCTATTTCCGACGGCTGGAGAAGTACGTCGCGGTCGACCCTGCGCAATGGCGGCCGCGCCTCGCGACCTGGAAGCGAATGCTGGGGCTCGGGCTGCCCGCCGGCGGCGAGTTCGTACTGATGTTCGTGTACGTCGCGATCATCTACTGGATGATCCGCGACTTCGGCGCGGCGGCCCAGGCGGGATTCGGGGTCGGGCACCGCGTCATGCAGGCAATCATGCTCCCGGTGCTGGCGCTGTCCTTTGCCCTGCCCGCGGTCGCCGGTCAGAACGTGGGCGCGAACCGTCCCGATCGTGTGCGCGAGACCTTCCGCTCGGCGGCGATGATGAGCACGGGGCTGATGGTCGGGCTGACGCTGCTCTGTCAGCTGCGCCCGGACTGGCTGGTGAGCGGCTTCGCGGATGATCCGGCAGTGGTCGATGTCGCCGCGGGCTTCCTGCGGGTGATCTCGCTCAACTTCGTCCCGTCGGGGCTGATTTTCGTCTGCTCGGGGATGTTCCAGGCGCTCGGAAACACACTGCCCGCGCTCGCAAGCAGCGCGGGCAGGTTATTGAGTTTCGTCGCGCCGGCGGTCTGGCTGGCCTCCTGGCCCGCCCTCCGCCTCGAGCACGTCTGGTATCTGTCAGTTGCGAGCGTTGTGCTGCAGGTTGTCACCAGCCTTCTTCTGCTCCGCCACGCGATAGCCACCCGAGTTCCCGCCGAAGGTCCAGCGCATGCCGACGCCGTATGACGTGACGTCGTCGCCGAACTCGCCTTCGGCGAAGGCCGAGAACTGCTCTGTGAAGAACCAGCGACCCGCGACGCCGAGTGAGGTGTCGTCGCCTGAATCGGAAAGGTCTACGTAATTGAGCGCGCCTTCGAGCTCGAACTGCTGTGCGACGCGGCCGCGCAGGCCGACGCTGAGCCCGAGTCCGTCGTCATCCGCGCTCACGCTTTGTCCCAGGGACTCGGCCTCGACCTCGACGCTGGTGTAGCCGAGCTTGCCGTAGATATCCGCGCTGTCGGAGAACGACCAGGCGTAGCCGCCGCCGAGCCAGAACTGGGTCGCGTCGACGTCGACGCCGAACACTTCGGCGCTCTGGTCGGCGTAGCTGCCGAACAGGAAGACCTGGTCGGTGACCTCGACCGAGCCGCTCAGGCGGAACCCGTCGAGTTCTTCGTCGACGCCGTCGAGGTCCGTCGTGACGTAAGCCAGGTCGGCATACGAGTAGCTGGGGCCTTCGGCGTGCGCCGCGAAAGGCAGGATCGTGGCCACCGCAACGAGCGCGGCAGGAAGTCGCAGATGCATGGATTTCTCTCCCTGGAAAAAGACAGGCGGCGCGCAGCCTAGGCCCGCCACGTACGCCTGGCCAACGACGCGCGCTCAATCCGCGCTCAATCTGTGAGCCGGGTCACCCTGTCGCGGCGGAGCGACAGGCGGGTCAGCCGGGGAGCGCCTGTCCCGCCCGCCAGCCGTTGCGCAGCATGCGCTCAACGAGCGAGGCGACTTCGTTACGCGCGACACGCGCGTGCACCGGCAGCACCAGCACGTCCCCGGGCCGGGACCAGGCGAGCGCAGCGCGAACGGCGTCCATCTCCGACAGGCGCACGGGCAGCGCGGACTCGTCGTAGCCGCAGCTGAGCAGTGCCGTGCGCAGGATCGCCGGAACCTCGCCGGGCGCGCGACCGCGCAGGAAGCCTTCCGTTTCCTTGATGACGACGAGGTCGGGACGCCCTTCCGCCGCGGTCTCGGCGAGCTGCACCATGTCGGTCGTCTGGCGATTGCCCGCCTGGCCGAGAATCAGGGCCAGGCGCCCGCTTCCGCGCAGGTGATTGGCCACCTGCAGCAGGCCGCGCAGGCCGTCCGGATTGTGCGCATAGTCCATCAGCATGCGCACACCGCCGACTTCGTAGCGCATCAGCCGGCCGGGATTGTCGGCCGCGCTGGCGCCAAAGTGCGCGTACACCGCAGCGATCGTAGAGGCGCCGATCCCGAGCGCGAGTGACGCGAGCGCAGCGCCGGCGAGATTCGCGACGTTGTAGCCCGCGCTGCCGTCGACGGTGAGCGGCATCGCGTCGATGGCGCCGAGATCCTCCTCTTGTCCGTGCAGCCCGGCGACGAGTCGCCCGGCGCGCACGCCCGCCGTCGCTCCACCCTGCGCGCGGTGCGCGCACAACCACTCGCCGTCGGCGTCGAGCGCAAACCAGCCCAGCGGGCGACCGGTTGCCGCCGCGCGTATGCGGAGCTCCTGATCGTCGGCATTCACGACCAGCAGCCCCGCCGGCCCGATCAGGTTCGCAACCACGAGCTTGACCTCGGCCAGTGCGCCCAGATCGTGGATGCCGTACTCGCCGAAGTGGTCCGTGCTGACGTTGGTCACCACCGCGACGTGCGCCCGGTTCACCGCGAGCCCGCGACGCAGGATGCCGCCCCGCGCGGTTTCGAGCACCGCCGCCTGCACGCGCCGGTCGCGCAGCACCGCGCGTGCGCCGACCGGGCCCGAGTAATCACCGGCGGTGATCAGCACACCGTCGATGAACAGGCCGTCGGTGCAGTTGAAGCCCGTGCGCCAGCCGTGCGAACGAGCGCACGCCGCGATGAGTCGCACCGTGGTGGTCTTGCCGTTCGAACCGGTCACCACGGCAGTCGGCACGTCGGAGAGCGAGAGCCAGCTGATGTCGGCCACCGGTGGCAACGCGTCGAGCGGCAGGTCGAGGTGCCCGATGCCCGCGCCGAGGGTCAGGACTTCGTCGTCGAGCTGCCACGGCAGGTCGCGGCTGTCCGCGGCGTCGATGAGGGCGATGAGGTCCGGCCGCGATTCCATCGCTGCGAGGTGCTTCAGCCGCTTGAGCGCCGGGGCCTCATCCAGCACGGCCGGCAGCGGCGGCGGCGTCGAGGATTCAGCCGCCGCCCGGGCCATCGCGGCCTCGAGCGCCGCCCAGCGCGACGGATCGTGCGCAAAGAGCGTCGCCGCCAGCGCCCACTCGTTGAGCTCGGTCGCGGTGAAGAGCTGGTCCACCGGCGCGGCGAGCGCAAGCGCCGCGCCGTTCGCGTGTACGCGAGCGACGACCGGAAATGGGGACATTCCCGACTTGCGAGGATGGGCCATCGACGGATCGGAGATCGAGGATGTCCCCATTTCCCAGCCGAGGTGGGCGACGGCACGGGCGACGCGCGCACGCCAGCCGTCGAGCAGCGCCGCATCGGGAACCACTCCGACGATGTCCAGCACTGCGCCGGGCGCGTCGAAGTACAGGTTGCTGCCGGTGAGACGCCTCGAATTGTCGAAGGGCAGTGAATCGGGCTCGTTCAGTCCTCGGCCTCCGGGGCAAAGCGGATTCCGCGCTCGTCGCGGATCAGCCCCTCGAGGCTCGTGAGCGCGACATCCTCGTGCGCGAATTCGGTGACCAGGGGCGCCGCGGGCGGTGGCGCCGGTCCGGCCGCGGGCTCCGGCGTCCCGGCGGGACGGAACTTCGTGATCTGCTTCCACGAGCGCGTCAGCTGGTCCGCGAACACCAGCAGCAGGTCGCCCGCCTGTCCCATGTTGAGCGCACGTTCGATCGCGTCGCGCTCGTCGGGGATGATCGTGATCTGCTCCTTCGACACGCCGGCGCCCATCAGTGCTTTCGCCAGGATCCGCGGCACCTCGTCGCCGTCGCGGTCGCGGAGATTGTCGTCGCGCCGGCAGATGTAGTGGTCGAAGCGGCCGGCGACCGCGAGCGCGATGGCGTGCAGGTCCTCGTCGCGCCGGTCGCCGGGCCCGGCCATCACGACGATGCGTCGTCCGGTCACATCGAGCCGCTGGGCGAGATCCGCCATCACGCCCACGGCGTGGGCGTTGTGACCGTAATCGAACAGCACCTTGAACGGATGCTCGTTGAAGACG
This sequence comes from uncultured Gammaproteobacteria bacterium, assembly GCA_963834855.1. Taxonomy (GTDB): domain Bacteria; phylum Pseudomonadota; class Gammaproteobacteria; order Steroidobacterales; family Steroidobacteraceae; genus DATJKD01. The sequence goes on from CAWIDH010000019.1 coordinate 81,824, forward strand.
TTCATCCGGCCCGGCGCCTGGAAGAACGTGGAATCAAACGTGCGTAGACCCTGGCGGATCGCATCCAGCTTGATCCCGAGCGAGAAGGCGATCGAGGCGGCGAACATCGCATTCTGCACGTTGTGCAGCGCGCGCCCCTCGAGCGTAGCGGGGATCAGGTGCGTCCACAGCAGCGGGATGTGGCCGCCCTTGTCATAGAGCGTGATCATGTGGCCGTTGACACCCGCCTCGATCGCACAGGCGCGCCCGCCGGCGCGCACGTGCTCACGCACCAGCGCGTGGCTCGGGTTCGTCGTCACGTAGCAGATGCTCGCCGCGTCGGTGTACCCGGACATCCGCGCCACCAGCGCGTCGTCCGCGTTGAGCACTGCGCAGTCGGTCGCGACCTCGACCACGACCCGTTTGACCTCAGCGAGCTGCTCGAGCGTGTCGATACCCTTGAGCCCGAGATGATCCGACTGCACGTTGAGGACCGCGCCGACGTTCACCTCGTGCACGCCCATCCCGGCGCGGAGCAGCCCGCCGCGTGCGGTCTCGAGCACTGCGATGTCGATCTGCGGATCCGCGAGCACCATCTGCGCGGACACCGGCCCGGTCATGTCGCCCTGCACCGTGCGCTGGCCGTCGATGTAGACGCCATCGGTGGTCGTGAGCCCGGGCGTGAAGCCCGCCATCTTCGCGATGTGCGCCAGCATCCGCGCGGTGGTGGTCTTGCCGTTCGTTCCGGTGATGGCGGCGATCGGCACGCGCGACGGAGTGCCGGGCGGGAAGAGCATGTCGATGACCGGCCCTGCGGCGTCGCGCGGCGTGCCCTCCGAAGGTGCCACGTGCATGCGAAAACCGGGCGCGGCGTTCACCTCGCAGATCCCGCCTCCGATGGTGCGGTAGCTCTCGGTGATGTCGGTCGAGAGGAAATCGACGCCGCCCACGTCGAGGCCGATCGCGCGCACGGCGCGCACCGCCATGTCGCGGTTGTCCGGATGAATGACGTCGGTGACGTCGGTCGCGGTCCCGCCCGTCGACAGGTTCGCGGTCTTGCGCAGGTACACGACCTGCCCCGCCGGCGGGACGGAACCCGCCTGCAGACCCGCGCGCGCGAGCATCTGCTCCGCCTGCGCATCGAGCTCGAGGCGGGTGAGCACCTTCTCGTGACCGACGCCGCGGCGCGGATCCTGGTTCACGATGTCGATCAGCTGCACGATCGTGTGCGTGCCGTCGCCGACCACGTGTCCCGGGGTGCGACGCGTCGCAGCCACCAGCTCGCCGTTGACGACCAGCAGGCGGTGGTCGTCGCCCTCGAGAAAGGTCTCGACGATCACCGAGCGGGAGTGCTCGCGCGCGACGACGAAGCCGGCGGCCACTTCCTCGTCGGTCGTGAGGCGGATCGAGATGCCGCGACCGTGGTTGCCGTTGTAGGGCTTGGTCACCACGGGGTATCCGATGCGGCGCGCGGCGCGCACGGCCTGCGATTCGCTCTGCGCCATCTCCTGCCGCGGAACAGGCAGGCCGAGCGAGGCGAGGATCTTGTTGGTCTCTTCCTTGTCACTCGCGAGCTCGACCGCGATGTGCGGCGTGCGCCCGCTCACCGTCGCCTGGATGCGCTGCTGGTACTTGCCGTGGCCCAGTTGCACCAGCGACTGGTCGTTGAGGCGCAGCCAGGGAATCTTGCGCGACTTCCGCCGCGCGCACCAGCGAGGCGGTCGAGGGGCCGAGCGCGCGTCGCTGCGCGAAGCGGATGAACTCATCGCGCGCCTCGGGCCAGCTCCAGCCTTCGCGGCACAACGTCGCTCGGGCGGATCTCCGCGGGCAGGAGAGATCCGAGCAGCCGCAGGCCCAGCTCACCGGCCGCGACGCCCTCGTCACGCTGTGCAAACTCGTATACGACGGTGTAGACGCCGGGCCGCCCGTCGATGCTCCGCGTCTTGCCGAAGGTGACGTCCTCGCCCGCCACGTTCTGCAGCTCGATCGCGACGTGCTCGAGCACATGGCCGAGCCAGGTGCCCTCTCCCTCGCGCATCCGGCGCAGGAATCCGCCCGGCTCTCGGTAGGAGCAGCCGTGCTCGGCGAGGCCGGGCAGCGCCGCCGCGAGCCCCTCGATGTAGCCTGCACCCAGACGGCCGGTCGGCCAGGCTTCGAGCTCCCCCAGGTCGAGCTCGAGGCGAACGACCGGGAACCGCGCGTAATGCGAGGGCCCGACGTAGACGGAGCGGTCGAGGATGCGCATGAGGCCTACTCGGGCCCGCCGCCGGCGCGGTGCTGCTCGCGCATCCGCTGCCAGCGCTTCCTTGCGCATGGCCTCCCACTCCTTTTCCTGCTCGTCGGTCAGGATCCCGCGCACCTTCGTCTCGTAGTCGGTCTGGACGGGCTTTGCTTCCTTGAACATCGCGCGCTTCGCGCTGCGCGAAGTGTCACCGGCGTGACGGTCGCGGATGGCCTTGAGCTTCTGGTTGCGCTCCTCGATGAGCGGGCGAAGCTGGGCTTCCTGTTCGGGTGTCAGCTGGAGTCGGGTCTTTGCCTCCGCGATGCGCTGCGCAACCTCGGACGACATTGCCTCCACGGTGAAGGCGGGCCGCGCGGCGGCGACCAGGACCCCCGCCGCCAGCAAGGCGAGCAGGTCTCGACGGTTGGGCATGGCTGACCCTGTGTTTTTCGGTTCGACCCGGTCGTCAACGCTACCCGCGCCGCGGGCCGGCTGCAATTGCCGCCGGCGTCAGGAGTTGCCCGTCGGCGCCCGGGCCGGGTGGGTGCTCGCCGGCGCCCGGCGGGCTACTCCCGCAGGCTGGTTCACGACGGCTTCGCGGAGCCTCCAACCGTCGCTGCAAGCCGCGTCTCGCATTCGGCCATCATCGCCTTGAAGCGCGGATCCTCACGAAGCGAGTCGAGGTCCGGGTCAACCCGGGCATGGATCAGGTGCCCCATGGTCATCGTTGCGAACAACGGGCGCAGCAGTTCGAGCGCGCCGTCCGTGTCGTTGCGGCTGGCACTCACTGCACAGGCGAAGTTGTAGCGCGCATTCCAGTCGTCCGGGTCGATCAGCAAGGCCCGGTTCATCCACTCCTTGGCTCGCTCGACCTCACCCAGGACCAC
>CAWIDH010000020.1:0-19815 GCA_963834855.1 uncultured Gammaproteobacteria bacterium
CGATCGAGGATCGCTCGCGGGCCGTCATCGGCGTCAAGGCACCGCTTGATCTCGAGGAACGTCTGGCGACTCTTATCGCCGATTCCATCGAACCACGCCTCCTGCCGGAGATGGAGATCGTACCGTGGCGCAAGACGCAGGTCGTGGTCGCGACCGTGCATCCGAGCGGCACACGCCCCCACCACCTCAAAGCCGACGGCCCGACGCGGGGTACCTACGTGCGGCTGGGCTCGAGCAATCGGGAAGCCGATGCCGCACTGAGTGCAGAACTTGCGCGACGCACCGGCAGGAGACCTTCGACGAGCAGCCCGTCCCGGAGCTGAACTCCGAAGCGATCGACTTCGCAGCCGCTTCGCAGTGCTTTGCCGGGAGGCGGTCGCTGCGGCGCCAGGACCTCGCGGCACTGGGGCTTGTGTCGCGCCAGCACGGACGCACGGTTCCCACGGTCGGCGGACTGCTGCTCTTAGGGCGGGAGCGACTGTCGCGATATCCGGACGCCTGGATCCAGGTCGGCCGGTTTGCGGGGACCGATCGGACCGAGCTGATCGACCGCGCGGACCTGACTGACTACCCGGTGGCTGCGCTCGAGCAAGCCGTATCGTTCGTCGAGCGAAACACCCGCCTCGGCATGAGCCAATCGGACACGCAGTTTGCTCACGCGCGCTGAGTAAAAGTACTCGATGCCCTGCGCGAAGCACTGGCGAATGCCGTCGTCATCGCCGATTCGGTCCGGTTGGCTGGCCCATATCGGAATCGCCGTTCGAAGACCGCGTGGAGGTCGAGAACTCGGATCTGTTGCCGGGCAAACGAACTAGCGTCAACTGGATCGCCGACTTCGAAGGGGCATCGTCGACGACGTCCTCCGCAATCTTACGTCCGCGCAGTACCGGACGTGATACCCGATGGCAGGCCGCGGTGAGTGGACGTCCGGCGCGCCACACGGTCGGTGAGGTTCAAGTCGCGCCGGCGCGATGGTGCTCGATGCGGCTCGCGAGCCAGAGCTGCACTTCTGATTCCACCCAGCCCACGGCGCGCAAGCCTATGCGCACCCGGGTCGGGAACCGGCGTTCGGATTCGAGCTGGTAGATCATCGAGCGTCCGAGGCCGGTGACTTTGCAGACTTGCGGCAGGCGGAGAATCTGCACGGGCGGTACGGATGCTGGGGATTGAACAGGCATGATGTGATTCCGTGATGTGGTTCCAGCAGCGCCTGGGCAAGTTGTCATCCGCATTAAGATTACCGTTCGCGGACGGAAGATCACGAGGCCGGGACTGGGGGCAAAACTCGCCAATACCTGTGCAGCACGCAAGCGGCTGCCGGTACCGGATGTGAGGTTTTGGGGTGTTTTGACGTGAGAGGCAGGATAGGCCCGCGGCCGCTGTTGTTAAACAATCGTGGCCATGGTCGCCAACCACTTCATCGCCGCTCGCGTGTCATCGGAAATGAAGTCTCGCCTCAAGACGTTGGCCGAACAGCGCCAGCTCAGTGAGTCGGCGCTGCTGAAGCGCCTGCTCGAACTGACGCTCGATGGCGCCGCTGAGCCGCAGCTCGGCAACCCTGCTGGTACGCGAAGGGTTGCCCGCGCCGCGCGCCTGTATCTCCGGCTACGGCCCGACGACCAGCTGCTGCTCGCGGAACGGTCCGCCGCCCGAGGCATGGCGGCAGCGACCTACGTCTCAGTGCTGGTGCGCGCGCATCTGCGGCACCTGACACCGCTCCCCAAAGACGAGCTGGTGGCGCTCAAGCGGTCGATCGCGGAGCTCGGCGCCATCGGTCGCAATCTCAATCAGATCGCTCACACGGTGCAGCAGGGTGGCTCCGCGTCCGGTCCGCGGCGGGAGGACGTCGCGGCCATGCTCAAGGTCTGCACCGGGTTGCGCGACCATTTCAAGGCGACGCTGCTGGCGAACTTGCGCAGCTGGCAGGTCGGTCACGACTCGCCGGACCCTTGAAGACCACACATCCTCGGCGGGGAGGGGTGCGCGCCTCTCGAAATCGGGCGCGACCTCATGTTCTCATTGCCGCGGTTGCACCCGAGGTTATGAGTTGCCGACACCCCCACGGCCACAGCCTGTGGCATTGCGCATCGAACTGCTGGACGTGGCGCCGCTCGTCTGGCGGCGCGTGCTGGTCTCCAATCAATGGACGCTCGCGAGCCTGCATCGCTATCTGCAGTGGGTCATGGGGTGGACGGATTCGCACGCACACGAATTCGAGGTTGGCGCGAGCGTGGTCGCGCCGGACTGGTGGATTGATGAAGTCGGCCAAGACGCGGATACCAGCCACTATCGCAACGAACGCCGCTTCTCTGTCGCTGCCGTCGTGTCGGAGTTGGGTCGCTCGCGGGGAATTCGAGTATCGCTATGACATGGGCGATGGCTGGCGGCATCGGATCGTGATCGAGTCTCTGCCATCGTCCTGGACGAACAAGGACCAGCCGCTGCCGGTGTGCATCGCGGGTGAGAACGCCTGTCCGCCGGAAGACGTGGGCGGGCCGCACGGCTACATGCTGTTCCTGGAGATCCTTGGCGACCGCAAACACGAGCAGCACGAAGACATGGTGCGGTGGATCGGCGGTGTGTTCGACCCGAAGGGATTCGATCTGAACCGGATCAATCGCGATTGGAAGAGGGCAAAGGCGCGCCGCCGCTAATCTGTGAAGCGGTAAGTCATGGCAAATATTCGCAGTTCGCGAATGGTGAATTAGGCAGGCGCTGCCTTGCGAGGCCGTCCGCCGAGCTTGCCGTTCACACGCGCTGCCTTCCGCTTTGCCTGTGACGTAGAACTGCCGCCGGACTTTCCCAGCCGCTGCGCCATCCAGCGCCGCGTGCCGAACATGCCTTCCATCAGCGCCGGCAGATACAGGTCTGCGTCGAGGCGCGGCCAGTGCAGCCCCAGGCCGGTCGGACTGATCTCGATGTCGGCCAGATCGGCGGCCTTGGCGCCGGCGAGGCCTTGCGCCAGATTCACCGGTACTCCCACATCGAGGCCGTTGCTCAAACCAACCACAATGCGTGCACCGCGCCGATCAAAACGGGCGGAAGTTGCGCGCGGCTGTCCCTTCCGGCGCGCCTGCATGCGCTTCTCGGCTCGGCGAACGTCAATGTCAGTCAGACCCATGGATACTCTCCCACTGGCCGCACAATTCAATCAGCTCTGCACTGAGCTGCTCCATCAAGCGCCGCAAATGCCGTATTGTGAACCCGAAAGATTCTCTCAGCGTGACCGGCCCCTCGGGGCAGTGCAGCTCGAATACCGCCTCGCAATCCGGTCCGATCACGTGAACATGCTCGGGCGAATGATCATTTGGATAGATCACCACCCGCAGGCCGTCAAATCGCAGGACCGTCGGCATCAGGCATCCTCTAACTCTACTAAAAACCCAAGCGGTTGGGAATAGATCCGTAAAGCCAGGTTTAGGTGCGTCGCCGCACCGCCTGCCTGATTGGGGTTACTTTGCGCGCTTCCCGTTCGGCATCCTGCAGCAGCGCTGTCCACTGCCCGAGCGCCAGCCGGCGCTCCTCGAAATAGTCATGACGATCATAGGTGCCCTCGACACCGCCAAGCGTGTGGCCGAGGCAGCGTTCGGCCACTTCGCGTCGTACACCAAGCGCCGCGAGGTGCGTGCGCGCCGTGCGCCGGAGATCGTGGAGCGTGAAGTGCGCCAACCCGTGCTTCACGCGCTGCAAGGCGACGTTCAGGGTGTCGATGCCCACATGCGGTACCCGCTCCCGTGGATCGCGGCGGCGCTTCGGGAAGACGTACTCGCTGCCTGCGGCGAGCGCGCGCAGGGCGTTGAGCCATCCGACCACAGCCGGCGCCAAGGGGATATCGAGACTCTCACCCGTCTTGGTGCGTGAAGGCCGGCAAGTGCCAGACCGCGCCGGCGTGAGTCCCGCCATCGAGGTCGAACTCCGCCCACCGGGCGCCGAGTAGTTCGCCCTTGCGCACGCACAGCGCCAGCAGCAGCTTGATCGCGAGCAGGTTGTCCTCGCCGAAAGTTCGGCGTCCCGCGGATCTTCTCGAACAGTTGCGCGAGTTCGTCGAAGCTCAGCGCCCGGCTGCGCGGGCGTTCGGTGCCGCCGGCATCGAGGCGCGGCGAGAAATCGGCCGCCGGGTTGTTTGGCACGAAGCGACGGCGCACGCCGAAGGCGAAGATCCGCCGCGTGAAGCGAAGCAGATCGTTCGCAGCAGTCGGGGCGCGCCCCTTGATCCCGTCCAGCAGGCGGGCGATATCCGAAGGCGTGATGTCGCTTGCCGGGAGTCGGCCGAGCTTCGGCAGCAGGTACTTGTCGAGATACCGGCGCGGCACGGCCGGGTGCTTGAGCCCGCGCGCCTGGACTTCGGCGCGATACCAGTCCTCGCACAGCACCTTGAACGATCCCTTCTGGCGTTCCTCGGCCAGCGCAGCACGCCGGACGTTCAGAGGATTCTGCTGCTTGTCGAGGAGCACGCGGGCCTGGCGTGCTTCGATCCGCGCCTGTGCGAGCGACATGTCGGGATAGTTGCCGAGCGTGAGCCAATGCTCCTTGCCCGCGAAGCGGTAACGCAGCGTCCACGAGGCGCCGTCGCGGGTCTGCTTTCGCAGGTACAGCCCGTCGCCGTCGCTGAGCAACACCGGCTCGCCGGACCGGTGAGCCCGCTCGACGCTGAGCGCCGTGAGTTTCGCGCGTGCCATCCTGCCCCTGTCTCGGTCGTTCGCGCAGTGCTTCGAGCACTACGCGAACGATCTTGCTCGTCGAATCCCAGCTACGGATCTAGCTACAAACCAGCTACAGATCGAGCTACAAGATTAACCCGGACGAGGTTGGAGGCCAGTGGATGATTCTGGTCAAAACAGCCAGAAACTCAGGGAGTTAATGCGTCTTTGGCGGAAGTCTCCGGAAGCCGCCGGAAGCTATTCGATGTTCTGCACCTGCTCGCGCATCTGCTCGATCAGGACCTTCACATCGACCGCGGCGCGCGTGGTCTCCACGTCCTGCGACTTCGACGACAGCGTGTTCGCCTCGCGGTTCAGCTCCTGCATCAGGAAGTCGAGCCGCCGGCCGGCCGGCTCCTTCGAGTCGAACACCTGCAGGATCTCGGTGACGTGGCTGCCCAGCCGGTCGAGCTCTTCCTCGACGTCCATCTTGCAGGCGAGCAGCGCGATCTCCTGCTCGAGCCGCTCGGCGTCGACCGCGACGCCGAGCTGCGCCGCGCGCTCGGCGGTACGGGTCTGGATACGCGTGCGGACCTCGGGGAGCCGGGCCCGCACCGTCGCGATCCGCTCGCGCAGCGAGTCGCAGCGTTGCCGCAAGGTATCGCGGAGCCGCGCGCCCTCGCGCCCGCGCGACTCGTTGAGTTCGGCGACCGTTTCCGCGAGCAGGGACATCGCCTCGGTGGCGACCGGCGCAAGATCGCGTTCTGCCTCGCGCACGACACCCGGCCACCGCAATATGTCGAATACGTTGATCGCTGCGGGCGCGCCTCCCAGCAGCTCGGCCACCTCGGCCGCGCGCTGGCGAAGCGCCGCGACCAGCGGCCGGTTGAGCTCGAGCGCGGCCGACTCGGCCGACGCGCTCCGCAGGTAGATGCCGGCCTCGACCTTGCCGCGCCGGAGGCTCGAGCCGAGCAGCGTGCGCACATCGCCCTCGAGACAGCGCAGGTCGTCGGGCAGTCGCAGCGAGAGCTCGAGGTAGCGGTGATTGACCGAGCGCAGCTCGCAGCTGAGCGTGCCCCAGGGGCCCTGGCGCTCGCGCCGCGCGAAGCCGGTCATGCTGCGGATCATGGTGGTGGTCCGTCGCTGAAATGCCGTGAATCCGGGCGATTTGCCGCACGCCGGGCTCTTACGGTGACGACGCGCGGGGTGCTATAAGTCCGCCGGGAGTCTACATGAGAAGCAGCGTGCCGGAGCGTTCGGTGCAGATAGAGCACGCGGATCTGAGCCTCGTCGGCAATCGTGAAGAGAACCAGGACCGCGTTGCCATCGCCGGTGGCGACGGCTCGGTGCTCCTCGTCGTGGTCGACGGCATGGGCGGGCACGCGGACGGCGCGCAGGCGGCGGAGGTCGCGCTGCGCACGATGGTGGGCGCGTTCTGGGAGGCGAGCCGGCCGTTGTTCGACCCGGAGGGTTTCCTGCACCTGACGATGGGACTCGCGCACGAGGCGGTCGTCGCACTTGGGCAGGGGCTCGCGCCGGACATCCGACCGCGCGCCACCTGTGCCGTTTGCCTGATCCAGGGCCCGAGCGCCTACTGGGCGCACATCGGCGACAGCCGCGTGTACCTGATCCGCAACGGCGCCGTCATCGACCGCACGCGCGACCACAGCCATGTCGAGCTCCTGCTGCGCGCCGGGCGCATCACCGAGACGCAGGCTGCGGCGCATCCCATGCGCAACTACGTCGAGTGCTGCATCGGCGGCGATCCGGTCCTGCCCGAGATGAGCCTCTCCGGCCGGCGCTCGCTGCAGGCCGGCGACGTCGTGCTGCTGTGCTCCGACGGATTCTGGACAGGGCTCGCGGACACGCAGATCGCGGGGATCAGCCAGGCTCGCGAGCGCGGCCTCAAGGATTCGCTTGCCGACCTCGGCGAGCGCGCGGTGCAGGCCACGGCGCCGCTGGCCGACAATACCACCGCAGCCGCCGTGCGCTGGACGGGCGAGTGATCCGGGAACCGCGGTCATGAGAGCCGGCGGCCGCGCCGCGGACGAGCTGCGCCCGATCCGCATCACCCGCAGCTATACGCGGCACGCGGAAGGCTCGGTGCTCGTCGAGTTCGGGGACACGCGCGTGCTCGTCAACGCGAGCGTCGAAGACGGGGTGCCGTCCTTCCTGCGCGGTCGCGGCGAAGGCTGGGTCACCGCCGAATACGGAATGCTTCCGCGCGCCACGCATTCGCGCTCGCCACGCGAGGCGGCGCGCGGCAAACAGAGCGGGCGCACGCTGGAGATCCAGCGGCTGATCGGCCGGTCGCTGCGCGCCGTGGTCGACCTGCGCGCGCTGGGCGAGCGCACGGTGACGCTCGATTGCGACGTGCTGCAGGCCGACGGCGGCACCCGCACCGCGTCGATCACGGGCGCGTACGTGGCGCTCATGGATGCGGTCCGCGCACTCATCGCACGGCGGACGCTCGCGGCGAGCCCGCTGCACGGACAGGTGGCCGCGGTGTCGGTGGGCATCGTGGCCGGCGTGCCGGTGGTCGACCTGGATTACGCCGAAGACTCGACGGCGGAAACCGACATGAACGTCGTGATGCGGGACGGCGGTGCATTCGTCGAGGTCCAGGGCACCGCCGAGGGCCACGCTTTCCGCCGCCACGAGCTCGACGCCATGCTCGATCTCGCGGCCGTGGCCTGCGAACGCCTGTTCGAAGCGCAGCTCGCAGCCCTGGAGGCGACGCCGACGAGGGGCGGCGGGGCCCGGGTTTGAAGGAGGATCGCGGCGGACTCCCCGAACGGCTGGTGCTCGCCACGGGCAACGCCGGCAAGCTGCGCGAACTGAGGGAAATCCTCGCGCCCTGGAACGTCGAGGTGCAGCCGCAGTCGGAATTCACGAACGGGCAGGCTGCGGAGACCGGATTGAGCTTCGTCGAGAACGCGATCCTCAAGGCACGCTTCGCGGCCGGCGCCTCGGGCTGGCCGGCGATCGCCGACGACTCGGGTCTCGAGGTGGACGCGCTCCGCGGCGCGCCCGGAATCCACTCGGCGCGCTACGCCGGGCCCGCGGCCACCGATGCGGACAACAACCTGAAACTGCTCGCCGAGCTCGACGCGGTGCCGCCGCCGCGGCGGGGCGCCCGCTATCGATGCGCCGTAGTGTTACATGCGCTGGCCGCTCGACGCCGCGCCGCTGATCGCCCAGGCCGCCTGGGAAGGCCGGATCCTGCGCGCGCCGGCCGGCGTACACGGATTCGGCTACGACCCCGTGTTCGAAGTCGGCGCGACCGGCCGGTCGGCCGCGCAGCTCGACCCGGCCGAGAAGAACCGTTTGAGCCACCGGGGGCAGGCACTGCGCGCGGCTCGTTCTTCAGCTGCGCCGGAAGCCAGCGATGAGCCCGCCGCTCGCGCTCTACGTGCACTTGCCCTGGTGCGTGCGCAAGTGCCCGTACTGCGATTTCAACTCGCACGCCGTGCCGGGCGGCGGCGTCCCGGAGGACGCGATACCTGCGCGCGCTGCTCGACGACCTCGAGTACGCGGTCGCGGACTGCCGGGGCCGGCCGCTCGTCTCGGTGTTCTTCGGCGGCGGAACGCCGAGTCTGTTCTCGCCGTCGTCGATCGAGCGAGTTCTGTCGCGCGCTACGGCATTGTTGCCGACGACGCCCGCGCTCGAGATCACGCTGGAGGCGAACCCCGGCACCATCGAGCACGGCGCATTCGCCGGATATCGCGCGGCCGGCATCAACCGCGTGTCGCTCGGCGCTCAGAGCTTCGACGACCGGCACCTCGCGGCGCTCGGTCGCATACATGCGGCGGCGGAAACCCGCGCGGCGGTATCCGAGTTGCGCGCCGCCGGGCTCGGCAACTTCAACCTGGATCTCATGTACGCCCTGCCGGCACAGGATGTCGCGCAGGCGCTTGCCGACATCGACGCCGCGCTCGCGCTCGAACCCTGCGCACCTGTCGCACTACCAGCTCACGCTCGAGCCGGGCACGGTGTTCGCGAGCCGCCCGCCGCCGCTGCCCGGCGAGGACGCGAGCTTCGATATGCAGAGCGCCTGCCAGGCCCGCCTGGCCGCGGCCGGATACGAGCAGTACGAGGTTTCGGCCTATGCACGCGCCGGCGCGCAATGCCGGCACAACCGGAATTACTGGGAGTTCGGCGACTACCTCGGCATCGGCGCCGGGGCGCACGGCAAGATCACCTGCGACGGTCGCATCACCCGTACGGCGCGTCACCGCTCGCCCACGCGCTACATGACGGCGGCGTCACCGGCCGAGCGCATCGCCGAGGAGCGCGTCGTCGGCGACGGAGGAGCTTCCCTTCGAGTTCGGCCTGAATGCCCTGCGACTCACGGACGGCTTCGACCGCGACCTGTTCGCGGCGAGGACCGGCTTGCCTGCAGGCCTCGCTCGAATCGGTCTGCGAATCGGCGCGCGAGCGTGGGCTGCTCGAGCGGTACGGGGCCCGCTGGGTGCCGACCGCGCTGGGGCGTCGCTTTCTCAACGACCTGCAGGCCATGTTTCTGCCCGACCGGCCGGCGATCGCCGCCGATCGAGACCCGGGCAAATCCCTCCGGACTGGCTGCGCCTGCGAGCTGAGGCAGTTGCGACAGGCGCAGAAATCGGTTATGGGGCCGCCGCAGTTATACACACCCGCGGGCGCGGACCCGAAATACGCCACGTTACGGGCGGTAATCCAAGTGTCACGTTAGAGCGGGATACATAACTAATTGATTAAACAAGTGAAAAGTTTGTGGTCATTTTTTCACCAAATCGAAATGAGCCTTATGTGAAAGCCGCGGGGGCCTGAGCGCATGGCCCTCATCCACACAGTTATCCACAACTTTTGTGGATAAGCAGCGGCCCGAAGACCTGCACGTTCCACGCGTCGCCGGCGCCCTCGACCGGCGCACCCTTGTTTGACATCATCGTCGCCCCTATACTTCGCGACCCTTTTTCCGGACCGATTGCGGGTTACGGCCATGAAGAGCGGCATCCACCCCGAATACAAGCAGATCACCGTGACCTGCAGCTGCGGCAACGTCTTCCAGACGCGCTCGACGCTGGGCCAGGACCTGCAGATCGAGGTCTGCTCGAACTGCCACCCGTTCTATACCGGCAAGCAGAAGATCGTCGATACGGGCGGCCGGGTCGACCGTTTCCGCAAGAAATACGCCCGCGGCTGAGCTTTTTCGCCGGGTCGCGTAAACGGGGCGCCGCGGCGCCCCGTTTTGTCTCTGGTGGCGCCCAGGAACTTTGCCGCCCGTCGAGCGCACTCTAGACTTGGCGGTGCCAGTCCGGAGAGTTACGCAATGCCCGCTTCCGTTGCTCGGCCGATCGTTCTCGCCTTGGCGGCGCTGGGCACTGCCTGGCTTGCGGCTGGCTGCGCAAGCAACCCCGCCACCGGCGGTGCGGACGTCGTCACGATGTCCGAGAAGAAAGAGATCGAGATCGGGCGCGAAATGCACCCGAAGGTCCTGCAGCAGTACGGCCGCTACGACGACGAGCGCCTCCAGACCTACGTAAACGACCTCGGGCAGCGCCTGGCCGCGAAGGGGCACCGTCCGGGGATCACCTGGACGTTCACGGTGCTCGATAGCGAGGAGACCAACGCTTTCGCGCTGCCCGGCGGGTACATCTACATCACCCGCGGGATCATGACGTATCTAAACAGCGAGGCGGAGCTCGCCGCGGTGCTCGGCCACGAGATCGGCCATGTCACCGCCCGGCACGCAGTCAAGCAGTCGGCCTCGTCGACGGCAGCGGGCGTCGGCGCGACGCTGATCGCGGTGCTGACCGGCAGCGGCGGCCTGGCCAACATCGCGAACGTGGCCACCTCGGCCCTTGTGGCCGGTTACGGTCGCGACATGGAGCTCGAAGCGGATGCGCTCGGTGCCGAGTACATCGGCAATCTCGGCTACGACCCCGAGTCGATGATCGACGTCGTGCGGCTGCTCAAGAACCAGGAGATGTTCGAGATCCAGCGCGCCCGGGAGGAAGGTCGCGAGCCGCGCGTCTATCACGGCGTCTTTGCCAGCCACCCCGACAACGACACTCGACTCAAGGAAGTCGTGTCCTCCGCGGGCAAGGTCGTGGCCTCCGAGCAGCGGCCGGACAATCGGGACGTCTACCTGAGCCGGGTCACGGGCCTGCCGGTCGGGCCGAGCGACGCTCAAGGTGTGACCCGCGGCACTCGCTTCTACCACTCGCACATGGGCTTCACCGTCGCGTTTCCGACCGGGTGGATCGTGCAGAACCAGCCGGCCAAGCTCGTCGGCGTGACACCGCAGAAGGACGCGACCCTGCAGATGTTCGTCCTGCCCTATCCGCCCGGCGTGACCCCCGAGCAGTTCCTGTTACGGAACCTCAAAGGTACGCGGACGGAGAAGGGAGAGCCGCTCGAGGTGAACGGTCTGCCCGGCTACACGGCCATTGCGCAGAACGTTTCGCTCCCCTGGGGCAACAAGGGACCGGCGCGCTATGCAGTCGTCTATATGAACAACCAGGCCTTCGTCTTCTTCGGGTCCACGCGCATCACCTCGGCGCTTTCTTCGCGTGATCCGCTGCTGCTGAGCAGCATCAAGACGTTTCGCCGGCTGCGTCAGCAGGAGTTCGAGATCGCCGACCCGGACCGGATCCGGGTCGTCAAGGCGACGCCCCAGACCACGATCGAAGGGCTCGCGCGGACCTCGGCGATCGAGAAGTACGCGGCCGAGCAGCTGCGGCTGCTCAATGACCTCTACCCGGACAAGGAGCCCAAACCGGGGCAGCCGATCAAGATCGTCGAGTGACCGCGGAACCCGCCGCGGGCCGCCCCGCCGGGACGCTTGCCTCCCACCCGCTGCTCATGCAAACCTGCCCGGCCCGCCGCGCAAATGGCGCGCCGGGCAAGCGGTAACCGGGTGGGGCAGGATGAGCGATAACAAATTCGAGCTGGTCGATCTGGCGACCGGAAAGAAATCCGTGCTGGACGCGCGTCGCGGCACGATGGGGCCCGCCTGCCTGAGCCTCGCTCACCTGCACCGCGATCACGGGGTGTTCACCTTCGACCCCGGCTTCATGGCCACGGCGGCCTGCGAAAGCCGGATCACCTATATCGACGGGGACATCGGGGTGCTCCTGCATCGGGGCTACCCGATCGAGCAGCTGGCCGCCAAGTCGAGCTTCCTCGAGGTCGCCTACCTGCTGACCCACGGCGAGCTCCCTTCGGGTGCGCACCTCGAGCAGTTCGACCGGTCGATCCGCTACCACACGATGTTGAACGAGACGCTGCTGCGTTTCTTCAACGGCTTCCACTACGACGCGCATCCGATGGCGATGGTCTCGGCGGTCGTGGCCTCCATGGCCGCGTTCTACCACGACTCCATGGACATCAATAACCCGCGGCACCGCGAGATCTTCACGCACCGCATCCTGGCCAAGATCCCGACCATCTCGGCCGCCGCATACAAGCACATGCTCGGCCAGCCCTTCGTCTACCCGCGCAACGATCTCGATTACTGCGCGAACATGCTGCACATGTTCTTCTCGGTCCCGGCCGAGGAATACGTGGTCGACCCGATCGCGGCCCAGGCGATCGACCTGCTGTTCGTGCTGCACGCCGACCACGAGCAGAACGCGAGCACGTCCACCGTGAGGCTCGCGGGCTCGACCGGCGCGAACCCGTACGCCGCGATCTCGGCGGGAGTCTCGGCGCTCTGGGGCCCGGCGCACGGGGGCGCGAACGAGGCCGTGCTGCTCATGCTCGAGGAGATCGGCACGGTCGACAATATCCAGAAGTTCCTGGACCGCGTGAAGGACAAGCAGGACAACACGCGCCTGATGGGCTTCGGCCACCGCGTCTACAAGAACTTCGATCCGCGCGCGAAGATCATCCGCGAGATGTGCCACAAGGTGCTCGCGCGGCTCGGGCGTCAGGACAATCCGCTGTTCGAGCTGGCGCTGCGGCTGGAGGAAATCGCCCTCAAGGACGACTATTTCATCGGCCGAAAGCTGTATCCGAACGTCGACTTCTACTCGGGCATCATCTACAGCGCGCTCGGCATTCCGCGCTCGATGTTCACGGTGATGTTCGCGATCGCGCGCACCGCGGGCTGGGTGGCGCACTGGCAGGAGATGATCGGCGACCCGCAGATGAAGATCGGCCGGCCGCGACAGCTCTATACCGGGCCCGTGCAGCGCGACTACGTCGAGGTCGAGAAGCGCTCTGACGGTGCCGGGTCGCAGATTCGCAGTTATTCTTGCGAAGCCTCGGCGATTCGTTGGCGGTTCGATCAATAACTGCGAATCTGCGACCCGGCACCGGCCCGCTCAGCCCTCCGGAGGCCGCGCGTGACGGGCCAGCCAGTGCGCGGTGACCACGGGCGCTGCCGGTAGCTGCTCGACGATCTCGTAGAGCCGCTCGTAGCCCGTGTGGGCGATCTTCCACTCGCCGTCCTCCTTGACGTAGCGATCGTCGTACAGGCAAGCACCCGAGAGCTTTGTGTTGCTGCGCAGATCGAGGAACCAATCGTTCTGGTACCAGGTGCCGCTGGCCGTCGACGGCGAGGTCAGGCGGATTTCGGGGTGCCCGCCCTGGTGTACGGCGATGCACTTCGAGTGAATCGCCGAGGCCAGGTAGTCGAGGATCGCGTCGCGACCGCTGCGCTCGACGTGATACGAGCCGCCGACGTAGCGCACCGTGGCGGACTCGACGAAGCAGCCGGCGAGCTCCGCCCAGTTCGCAGTATCGACAAGGCGGAAGTAGCGGTACTTGAGCTGCTTGATCGCCTCGATCTCCTCCAGTCGGCTGGGCATGGCGGCTTGCGTCATGAATCGATCGGGTGCTCAGCCCAGCAGACCTTCGACTTCCGAGGCGCTGGCTCGGCGCATCGGCCGGCCATCAACCGGGCTGCAGGGCGACTGGCGGATGCCGTCCAGTGGGAACACGACGGCATCGACAGTCTGATGACCTGCGACGAACCGCAACGCGGGGTAGCTCACGGAGCGGTCGCGCTCGAATCGAACACGCCGCTCGAGCACCTCGTGCGGCACACCGCGTTCGTCGAGCCGGAGCGAGACGGCTTCCGGCGTCTCCGAGAAGAGATGCAGGTTGATCTCGGAGTGCGCGGACGCGCTGCCGTTCAATACCGGACCCACGAGCCGAGGCTGGAAGTCGGCCATCATCCGCATGGCTGCCAGCGCAGCACGGCGCAGGCCGCTCAGGTCGGCTTCATGCCTGCCGTTCGCAAACAGGCGGTGATGGGCCATCATCGCCGCCTCGATCTCGGTGTTGCGTGGGAGGATCGAGGCGTCGGTGACGCCCAACCGCTCCGCAGCCTTGCGCTTGGCCAGCAGGAAATCGTCGACGCCCTGCTCGTTCATGATCCTGGCTGCTTCGTCGGCCACGGCCTGTCGCAGCAGGTCCGCCCTGGGATTCGGACGTCGAGTCATCGGCAGTGCCCATTGCTTGCGCGGACGCGCAACACTAGCGGCAGAACGCGGCCGCGCGCAACGCGTGGCTAGAAAATCGATTCCTGGCTTGAGGCCGGCTCCACACTTTCGGCGTCGATGCCGTCCGCGAGGCCGTCGATCGCGGCGCCTGGCTGCGATACCTGACCGGCGAGGAACGTCTCGAACACCGCACCGAATTCGCCCGCGGACGCCGGCGCGCCGGTTCCGCGGGACACCCACATCCGCACGACCCCGGGCGGCTCCGGCTGGCGATGCTCGGGCCGGTCGCGCAGCGCCTGCTCCATGAAGTGCACCCACATTGGCAGGGCGGTGCGGGCCCCTTCTTCCTGCTCCCCGAGGCTGCGCTCCTGGTCGAACCCGATCCAGGTTGCGACCGTCAGATCGGCGTTGAAACCGACAAACCAGGCGTCGCGGCGGTCGTTGGTGGTGCCGGTCTTGCCGGCGAGATCGAGGCGTCCGAGCGACCGCGCGAGCTGCGCGGTGCCGCGCTGGATCACGTCCACCATCATGTCGGTCATGACGAACGCGTTCGCAGGAGAAATGGCGATCGTCGCGCGATTCTCGGGGGGCACCGGTCCGGTCGAGGGTGCATCGGGGCCCATCGCCGGAACGCAGGCGGGGCAGGCACGCTTCGGCGTCGCCTGGTCCACGGTGCTTCCCTGCGCATCCGTCACGCGCTCGACGGCATACGGCGTCACCAGGTACCCGCCGTTGGCGAAGACCGCGAAGCCGCGCGCCATCTCGAGCGGCGTGACCTGCCCGGTCCCCAGCGCCAGGGTGAGGTTGGCGGGGAGCGCGTCCGCGCCGAATCCGAACTGGCCGATGTGCTTGATCGCATGGCCGAGACCGGTCCCGCGGAGCACGCGTATCGACACGAGGTTGCGCGAGCGCACGAGCCCCTCGCGCAGCGGCGTCGGTCCATAGAAGCGCTTGGTGATGTTCTGCGGCCGCCACTCCTCCTCGGGGGTGCCGCCCTCGATGATCACCGGCGCGTCGTTGATGAGGGTCGCGGGTGTAAAGCCACGCTCCAGTGCCGCCGAATAGAGGAAGGGCTTGAACGCGGACCCTGGCTGGCGGCGGGCCTGCAGCGCACGGTTGTACTTGCTGTCGAAAAAGGCGAAACCGCCGGTGACGGCGAGGATCGCGCCGTCGTTGGGATCGAGCGCAACGAGCGCGCCGGCGACGGCGGGTTGCTGCGCGAGGCGCCAGTGATCGTCCGGGAGCGCCTCGAGAAACACGAGCTGCCCGGGCGTGAGCACCTCCGATGCGGTGGCGGGCACCGGCCCGAGCGTGTCCTCCGGCAGGGCGCGTCGTGCCCAGGACAGATCCTCCCAGCGCAACTCGACGCGCCGTGCATCGCGCAGGCGTGCGATCGCGCTCTTCTCCGCCACCGACTCGATCAATGCCACGGAGAGCGGGCCGAGGTCGCCGTGCTCGCGGAACGCGTCCTGCACCGTCGCGTCGTCGCCAAGAGAGCTCGAATCGATCTGCGCGATCGGCCCGCGATAGCCGTGTCGGCGTTCGTACTCGAGTATGGTGCGTCTCGCCGATTCGTCGGCGATCGTCTGCAGCCGGCTGTCCACCGTCGTGTAGACGCGATAGCCGTCCGTGAGCGCTATGGCTCCGTAGCGCTCGACCATCTCGGCACGCGCCATCTCGGCGATCCACGGCGCGTCGAGCTCGATGTCGGGTCCGTGCAGGCGCCCGTCGATCGGAACCTGCATTGCCGCATCGCGCGCCGCGGCGTCGATGCGTCCGGTTTCGAGCATGCGACGCAGCACGTACGCACGGCGATCACGCGCGCGCTCGACACTCGCGACCGGGTTGTCGCGCGACGGGGAACGCGGCAGGCCCGCGATCAACGCCGCTTCCGCGAGGCTGAGCTCGGCCGCCTGCTTGTCGAAGAAGACCTCCGCGGCGGCGCCGACCCCGTATGCACGCTGGCCGAGGAAGATCCGATTCAGATAGAGGGTGAGAATTTCCTGCTTGGTGAACTCGCGCTCGAGACGAAGCGCGAGGAACACTTCCTTGAGCTTTCGGCGCAGCGTGCGCTCCGACGAGAGCACCGTGTTTCGCGCGAGCTGCATCGTGATCGTGCCGCCGCCCTCGCGAACGCCACCGGCAGCCACGTTGCTGAGCAGCGCGCGCACGAGTCCCTGCCAGTCGACTCCCGGATGGGTGTAGAAGCGTGCGTCTTCGGCGGCAAGGAATGCATCGACCACGACCGGCGGAATTTCCGCAAGTGTGAGCGGGATCCGCCGCTGCTCGCCGAATTGCGCGATCAGCTTGTCGTCACGCGAGCGCACCTGCAGCGGCAGCTGGACACGCACCTCGCGCAGCTGTGCAGCGGCCGGAATCTCCGGGCCGAGATACTGCAGCGCACCGGCGAAACCGAGCGCGAGCGCGCAGGCCGCGAAGATCGCAGCCGCGAGGAGGATCAACAGCAGTCTCGGGTAGCTCGATCGCATCTTGAATTCTGGGATGTAGTCCTATGCTGCGTTCCGGAGGCTTGTGCATAGTAGCCGCGACACAAGGGCAAACTCATCGAAAGATGGGGACGCAAGGCCACCGGTCTAAGGGTTTCGACCCTGTGACAGCGGGGCTGCCGGTCCGAATGGACTCACCGCACCCGCATCGGGCGCGAGCCGCCGGGGCCGTCAGTCAGCAGATCCTGCCGGACAGTGATACCGGGGTTGCAGGCGCCCGCCCAAGTGTCGGATTCGTGGATTTCGACCACCCACGGAGGGTGTCGTGCGGCGAGCGTTCGGAATTGCCAAGGCTCTCACAATTCTATTTGCCGGACCGCTGATATATAGTGGCCCGGGGGCATGAATCCGCACCATAATCGCTGCGCAAACCTTTGAACTAGAAGGACTCACCAGTGTTGCTCCAGCGCAGAACACGGCCCGTCATCGGGCTCGATATAACCACCTCATCGATCAAGCTCATCGAGCTTTCGAAGAGTGGGGACGCGTACCGCGTGGAGTCCTACGCGGCCGAGCCCTCCCCGCCGAACGCGATCAACGAGAAGGCGATCGTCGATGCCCAGGCCGTGGGCGAAGCCGTGCGCCGGGCCGTCAAGCGCGCCGGCGCGCGCAGCGGTGAAGTCGCGGTCGCGATCAGCGGCGACGCCGCGATCACCAAGGTCATCCAGATGCCGCGCACCCTGCGCGACAGCGAGCTCGAGTCACAGGTCGAGATGCAGGCGGACCAGTACATCCCCTTCCCGATGGAGGAAGTCAGCTTCGACTTCGAGGTCGTCGGTGCGTCGGAGAAGGACCCCGACATGTACGACGTGCTGCTGGTCGCGACCCGTTCCGAGAACGTCGAGCAGCGGCAGGCCGCCGTGCAGGCGGCGGGCCTGGCGACGCGGATCGTCGATGTCGAGGCGTTCGCGCTCGAGAATGCGTGCCGCCTGCTTACCCACCAGATGCCGGACGGCGGGATGGAGCGCTATATCGCCGTCATCGACTTCGGCGCAAGCAGCACCACGTTCTCGGTGCTGCGCAATCTCAAGGTGACCTACACCCGCGACTTCGCCTTCGGCGGGCAGCAGTTGACCGAGGAGATCATGCGCAGCTACGGGCTCAGCATGGAGGAAGCGGGCCGCGCCAAGAAGGAGGGCGGGCTGCCGGCCAACTACCAGGCCGAGGTGCTCGATCCCTTCATCGACGACATGTGCCAGCAGGTCAGCCGCTCGCTGCAGTTCTATCTCGCCTCCGGAAGCGGACGCGAGCAGCCCGAGCAGATCCTGGTCTGCGGCGGCTGCGCCAACATCCCCGGCGTCGCCGACGTGATCGCGAGCCGGGTCGGCATACCCGCGGAGCGCGGCGACCCGCTCGGCCAGATGAAGATCTCCACGCGCGCCCTCGCGCAGGGCGTGAAGAAGGATGCGACCGCGCTGCTCACGGCCTGCGGTCTGGCGCTGAGGAGCTTCGACTGACATGCCAAGAATCAACCTACTGCCGTGGCGCGAGGCGCAGCGCAAGCGCCAGCGACAGGAATTCATTTTCGGGATCGCGGCCGCGCTCGGCACCGCGGCGCTCGTGATTCTGCTCGGTCGGGTGCAGATGAGCGCCGCCATCGGGAACCAGAACGAGCGCAACGCGGTCATCCAGGCCGAGATCGCCGAGCTCGACAAGCAGATCGCCGAGATTAACGGGCTCGAGAACCAGAAGCGACGTCTCATCGCCCGCATGGAGATCATCGAGACGTTGCAGCGCAGCCGGCCGGAGATCGTCCACGTGTTCGACGAGATCGTCCGGGTGCTTCCCGAGGGCGTGTACCTGACGCTGGTGCGGCAGAACGGTCCGCGCATCGAGGTGCGCGGCGTGGCCCAGTCGAGCACGCGCGTCTCGGCCTTCATGCGCAACATCGACAATTCGCAATGGCTGGCTGACCCGTCGCTCCAGATCGTGGAGACGAAGGGCGCCGATCGACGCGCGGTGCGGAGTTCACGCTGTTCGCCAACCAGCGCAGCCAGGTGCCCGTCGACGGCGAAGACGCCGAGAAGGTGGCGGCCCAATGAACGAGCTCAAGGCATTCTTCGAGCAGCTCCGCAGCCTCGACCCGAACGATCCGGGGCGCTGGCCGCTTGGCGTCCGCCTCGGCACGACGGTGCTCCTGTTCATCCTGGCCGCCGGCGCGGGTTACTACTGGTTCGTCTGGAAGGCCAAGCGGCCGGAGTTGCTGGAGGCGCGCGCCAAGGAAACCGAGCTCTGGGCGACGCTCGAAACCAAGGCGAGGAGAGCGGCCAACCTGCAGGCCTACAAGGATCAGCTGGCCGAGATGGAGAGGTCCTTCGGCGCCATGTTGCGCCAGCTGCCGAACAAGACCGAGGTGCCGAACCTGCTGGTCGACATCTCGCAGAGCGGTCTGGCCGCGGGCCTGGAGGAGAAGCTCTTTCAGCCCGAGGGCGAGATGCGCAAGGACTTCTACGCGGAGCTGCCGATCCGCATCCGGCTCACGGGCGGGTATCACGAGATGGGCGCCTTCGCGAGCGGAGTCGCCGCGCTGCCGCGCATCGTCACGCTGCACGATATTGAGATAACGCCGGCCGGCGACAGCCGTGGTGGTGTGGGCGCGGGCGGCCTGCCTGCCGATCTCGTGCTCAACGTCACGGCGAAGACCTATCGCTACCTGGAAGAGGACGAGCAGCAGCCTGCGCCTGCCAAGGCTCCTTGAAGCGGCACCGGGAGAGGCTTCCAACACATGACGAGATTCAAGCGAACCGCCCTTATTGCCACCGCGATTGCGTCGGTGGCCGCTCTGAGCGAAATGGACGAGCTGCAGGCCCGCATTGCCGAGGTCAGGAGCCGGCCAGGCGGGCGCATCGAGCCGCTGCCGGAGGTCAAGCCGTACGAGACCTTCAGCTACGCCGCCGCTGCCATGCGTTCGCCGTTCGTCCAGGGGATGCCGGCCTCGGCCTCGGTTCCGGGCGCGATTCGCTGCCCGACGTCAACCGTCCGCGCGAGTTCCTCGAGCAGTTCTCGCTCGACACCCTGCGCATGGTGGGAACGCTCAAGCTCTCGGGCCGCACCTACGGACTGGTACAGACGCAGGACGGACTCGTGCACCGGGTCTTGCCCGGCAGCCGGGTTGGCCGAGAGTGACGGCCGGATCACGGCCATCGAGGAAGGAAAGATCTCGCTCATCGAGATGTTAAGAAAGCATGGGCGGCTTCATCGAGCGGCCCGCCGCAATAGCGCTGAGCGAATGATCT